>NZ_JACVEG010000099.1 GCF_014596725.1 Vibrio sp. Y2-5 | reverse complement strand
TAGCAATACGATTTTAAAAAAACAAGCCTTATTTACACCTAAAAAATAAAATTGGACTTTTCGTGTTCCATTTTACTTCATTTCTTTTTATCATCTTTGTTTGGATCGTACCATACCATTTGAATTTGAAAAATATCACTGTCCTTAAGACCCAAAACATTCATTTCCTCTTTCAATGAGCGCCATGGTTCTATTTTTATCGATTTTGTACTTTTGTCTCTAAGCGTATATACATGTACATAATATGCTTCTTTTTTCTTTTTCATAATACAAATAACTTCCCCTTATATTCTTTATATTTTTTTAATAACAGAATAAATAAGTATGTAAAAATTACACACTTCATTTAACATTCCCTCTTGTCACTTTCATAACTATTCCCCCTACCTTCACATATATTCACTTACTTTCATTAAATCAAAAAACAGGTAATCATGTTTAATCACAATTACCTGTTTTTTATCATTTATATCTAT
>NZ_JACVEG010000098.1 GCF_014596725.1 Vibrio sp. Y2-5 | reverse complement strand
CGAAACCACCGTGTAGCGCGATACCGTTCATGATAGCCGTCATACCGAATTCACGAACACCGTAGTGGATGTAGTTACCTGCTGCATCTTCTGGCGTGATTGACTTAGAGCCAGACCACATGGTTAGGTTTGAAGGTGCAAGGTCAGCTGAGCCGCCCATGAATTCAGGTAGCATTTTACCGAACGCTTCTAGCGCGTTTTGTGATGCTTTACGTGATGCGATGTTGGCTGGGTTCGCTTGAAGCTCAGCAATCACTGCGTTCGCTTTCTCTTCCCACTCTGCAGGAAGTTCGCCGTTCACACGACGTTTGAATTCTGCCGCTAGCTCTGGGTAGGCCGCTGCGTATGCTGCGAATTTTTGTTCCCATGCCGCTTCTTTTGCTGCGCCCGCTTCTTTTGCATCCCAGTTCGCGTAGATATCTGCTGGGATTTCAAATGGTGCGTATTCCCAACCTAGGAACTCACGTGCTGCTTTGATTTCATCAG
>NZ_JACVEG010000097.1 GCF_014596725.1 Vibrio sp. Y2-5 | reverse complement strand
ATGTGATAAAGGTAAATGAATAATTGAGTATGAAATTATAAGGTTTTGTATTCAATTGTTAATTTTAGTTATACGTGTTTAGCCTTCACTTACATTCATGCTCTTAATATAGTAAGAAATTCAATAGGAGGGGACTAGTAGTATGAATAAAAAAATTTTAGGGCAGTTTAGAAAAATGGCTACAAATAAAAAAGGATTAAGTGCTGCTGCAGTAGCAGTGGGAATTATGAGTACAACTCTTATTCCTCAAAATGCCTATGCACATGGGTTTGTTGAAAAGCCAGGTAGCCGTGCAGCTTTATGCAGTCAAAATTATGGGGCGCTAAATTCAAATTGTGGAAATATAATGTATGAACCACAAAGTTTAGAAGCTCCTAAAGGATTCCCACAGGGTGGACCAGCAGACGGGAAAATTGCTTCAGCAGGAGGCCTGTTTGGTGGGATTCTTGATCAACAAACAGCTGATCGATGGTTTAAGAATACGATTA
>NZ_JACVEG010000096.1 GCF_014596725.1 Vibrio sp. Y2-5 | reverse complement strand
TTATTATCGTAGCATTAGCAGCGTTAGCTTCATTTACAACACCAAATTATAAAATGTCTAATAACATTCGATTTTTAAGATTTCCGTTAATATTTTTTTCAGCTGTTTGGGGTGGATTAGGAATTGTAATAGGTATTTGTTTTATACTTACACATATTACGCGACTAGAATCATTAGGAGCACCCTATACAGTTCCGTTATACCCTTTAAGGGTTAAAGATTATTCAGATACCTTTCTTAGGCTACCATTAAATAAAACCGAAAAAAGAAAAACTTATTTACGTCCAAAGTCTATTTGGAGGTATCATCCTAATCCTGAAAGAAAAAAGAAAAATGATTTTGATGAATGAGTAGTTATTGAGGTGAATAATGAAGAAGTATTTTTTGGGAGTATTTTGTATTAATTTGTTTTTAGTTGGTTGTGTTAATCAAAGAATTATTGATCATGTCCAAATTATTCAAGTCCTAGGCTACGATTTAAAAGAAGAAAAAGTAAAAGGAACAGTTGTGTATCCAACTTTCG
>NZ_JACVEG010000095.1 GCF_014596725.1 Vibrio sp. Y2-5 | reverse complement strand
TTGGTGTTGGGCAGGTACTTCAGTATCTGTTTTAAACTATTTTGGGCAACCAACTACACAACAGCAATTTGTAGGATATGTAAAGGGAGGCTTATACAATTATCCAGCTACTTCTAGAGAAATACAAAATGGCCTTATTTATTTTGGTTTAACTTCAACAATTAATAGAGGAACTCTTTCTTATGATGAGTTTAGAAGCCAAATTAATNAATTAATTGGAAAAACGGCGGGAATATTGGTCATTTTCTTGTGTTAGATGGTTATTTTAAAGGTATGAATAATATGAACTATATTACCTATATGGATCCTTGGTATGGCGATCATTATCAACATAACTTTGAATCATTTAAAAATAACGATAGATTTTGGTGGAATGAAACAGTTCAAGGTATTAGTAGAGGATATTAAATGAAAATAAGGAGGGAAATAAGTTTATGAAAAAAATAACGAGAACTATAATTTTAGGCGTATTTTTAAGTATTGCATTAATAAGTATGAATAAAATTGCTCAAGCAACAGATAATTCTAAAGAG
>NZ_JACVEG010000094.1 GCF_014596725.1 Vibrio sp. Y2-5 | reverse complement strand
ATCTCCATCTACAATTATAGTACCAATTGGTATGCCGCTTACTGGATTCACTCCTGGAAGAGTTTCTCCGTTTACAATGACGCTATTTTCTATAAACGTAGTACCTTGAGGAATAATATCTTGAATGATTACATCATTTACTGCAACATTACCGGTTTGATTTAGTGTAATCGTATACGTTAACGCATCACCAACCGTTGCAAATGCAAGGTCAACAGTTTTATTACTATTCAAAGTCGCATGATTAATTGTTGTTACGGCAGCTGATGAAATAATAGTTTCGGTAATAGGCGGCTGGTTTGGTAACGTGTATTGGTATTCANAATTGAAGTAACCCGTACTTGGAATAGAATAGTTGCTGTCGTATTAGGCGGAATGTTATCAAGTTGTATCCCGCTAAGTGGATTATCATTTGGACGAGCGCTTCCATTCACAATAACACTATTCTCTATAAAGCTCGTATTTGCTGGGATGATATCTGTAACGATAATATTTTCCACTTGTATATTCCCATTGTTTGTGATGGAAATAGTGTAAGG
>NZ_JACVEG010000093.1 GCF_014596725.1 Vibrio sp. Y2-5 | reverse complement strand
TAATTTACAAATTAAAACATACTATTTTACCGTAATGTAAAAATTAAATGATTTAAATGGAGGTAGAGGTGTGTTAATTGCGATTTAAGAAGTGTTTAGCGTTTTTTTCTTTAATGATGATAATGTGTTTATCTGTTTTACCTAGTTTTGCTAGTGCAAATACATTTGATGATGCTATTCCTTCAACTAGGAATGGTTATGTTTGGAGTTTTTCGAGTTCTGTTATTGCTAGTGGTGATACTAAATATTATAGAGTGGATGAGAATTTTCCTTTAACTGTTAGTGAATTTAGAATGAAT
Source organism: Vibrio sp. Y2-5 (assembly GCF_014596725.1). Lineage (GTDB taxonomy): Bacteria > Pseudomonadota > Gammaproteobacteria > Enterobacterales > Vibrionaceae > Vibrio. The sequence goes on along the minus strand of NZ_JACVEG010000093.1, from coordinate 241 downwards.
ATTAGAAAAAATACTGGTGTTTTAGATACTTCTGTTATTTCTTTTTATTCAGGGGATAAGAAGTTGATAAAAAGTATTTTATTGTCAGGTTTTATTTTTGATGATCTTACTTTATATCGATTAGACGAAATTAAAAGTGTTAAGTATTTTTCTATTAAAAATAACACTGGTTCTAATTTTGTAGTGTCTCGTTTAGAATTTTCTAATGGTGATAATGCAAAGATTAAATTTCCCTTTGTTT
>NZ_JACVEG010000092.1 GCF_014596725.1 Vibrio sp. Y2-5 | reverse complement strand
CACACTTAATTCAATAATTACAGCAACTCAAATCCCCTCAAATAGATTATTAATATCCATTGGACAAATGATTTTAACAGGTGAAATATGCTCAAACATATCTAAAGAGTATTTTGGAACAAATACGGAGGTATGGGTTAATGTCTAAACGGGTCTTAGAAGGTTTAAAAATTGAAGATAGTGATTTAGTTATGGCAAATTGGCCCCAAGTATTAATTGAAAATCTCACCGAAGAGGAATTGAATAAATTTTTAGCTAGAAAGAAAGCAATTGATTTGTTTATGACAACTAATACAAAAATATATGAGATAGAACAGCAAGTAGGGATACATAGAAGTGAAATATATAGGCTTATTAGAAGATGTTTAGAAAAGGACGAATTTGAGCAAATAATGGGTTATAGAGGACTAGTCCCCTACAAAAGACTAAAAGATTACAATCGGAATGATTTTCCAATGACTAAAGCAGACTCTAAAAATTTTTCAGGTGCTTTCAACTTACTACTTGATACTTATCCAACTCTAAAAGAATTAATTATTAATTC
>NZ_JACVEG010000091.1 GCF_014596725.1 Vibrio sp. Y2-5 | reverse complement strand
AATATAAACATTGTATGCATCTTGATCCTGCCATTTTTGTACAGTCCACCAATAGTTTTTACTTTTAGGAAGAGATAGTCCACCTATTACATACCCAGCTACACCAGAAGCAAACGTATTTCCGATTTTCGCTATAACCCCAGCACCTAAACCTGCTATAGCTGCGTTAACCATAAAACGATATGAGGCATTATAAAATACATTGTTTCCATAAGTTGTCGTTACATATTTCCAGTTGAATGTACCAGCTGTGGGGTGAACATATTGAATTTGATCCGAATCTTTAGGTGTTATTGGATTAAAGGGAGCTTGTCCATTTAGGAATAAAGAGTCTAAATCTTGTTGAGGTAATGAACTAATATCAATTGCTCTATTTTCTTTTGATACATCCTGGTTGTAAGAAACTGCAGGTGAATTTCCTTCCTTGTTCTCTGCTGCTTGCGTTGTTGAACTAAATGCAAACCCTGAGCTTAGTAATAAAACCAATGAACTTCCTGCTAATAATGTTTTTTTCATAATAATCCCCTTTCATTTGTATAAGAAATTTAATACAA
>NZ_JACVEG010000090.1 GCF_014596725.1 Vibrio sp. Y2-5 | reverse complement strand
ATTCAAAAATGCTTCGTGATGAACACGCTATAAGGTTACATCATTTAGTTAGGGATTTAGATTTATCTGATGAAATTAAATATAGTTACATGATTAATGAACGTTTGTTACAAATATCTTCTATGGATTTTTTAGTAGAAAGATTAGGTGATTATAGAACAGAGGGATTGACCTTTGACCAAGTAAGATTGATGAAGTCATTTATTGATAATCGTATTACTTTACTTTTAGGCAGAGCAGGAACAGGAAAAACATATACTTTGGTTAATTTGTTGAATCGTTTGAAACCTGATCCAAATAAGACAATTGTTTGTACTTATACAGGTAAGGCTTCTAGTAGGATTCGTGAATTATTTAGGGAGTATGATTTACAAGATTATAAAGCATTAACTATACATAAAACTTGTGCTTCTAACTTTAATTCGAAGTTCTTCAGAAATGAATATAACATAATTGATTGTGCTTATCTTATTATTGATGAAGTTTCAATGATTCCACGTGAGATATTGTCAAAATTACTTCAAGCAGTTCCTAGTCATGTGAAAATTATCTTTGCGGGTGA
>NZ_JACVEG010000009.1 GCF_014596725.1 Vibrio sp. Y2-5 | reverse complement strand
GCTCACGAAGAAATAGCGGCAGCCCTTCGCTCCGCTGGACTGGTTGATTAATATAAAACTAATAGCCAGTAACCCAGTTGCTGGCTATTAGGATTGTATGTTAACTCGTACCGCGAGTTAGTGTGCTTTTCAAACGTTTTAGAATAGATTATTCGTTACATTTATCAACGAATTCATTTATGAAAAATTATATTTGGTTGTTATGTTATATAGCTATTAAATGTTTTTAATTATGACAATATTGGGTTAAAAAATAGAAGTGCTTAGCTCTGGTGAAGTAAATATGTCTCAACTATTTAATCTGCAGAGGTGATAAATTATGAAGTTAATAGATGTCCTAATTATAGATAATGATGTGTGCACAGCAGAAATTCATGCGCAATTTTTAAGACAAACACCTAGGTTCAAACCAGTTGGTATTGCTTCTAATTTAAACATTGCTAGGTCGATGATCCGGATATATAAGCCGAAGCTTATAATTTTAGATTTTAATTTTTCTGATGGGAGTGGAATGGATTTACTTCGAGGTATAATGCTGGATAACAGTGAATTGAAACCGAGTATTATTTTTACTACTTCGTCTTGTCAAATAGATATGGTTACAACTGCGATAAATTTTGGTTGTTTTGATTATCTGTTGAAACCAGTCTCTTTTGAAAGGTTAACAGATACCTTATATCGATATTTAAAATATAACAGTATTATAAATGCTTATGATAATATTAGTCAGTTCAATATAGATAGAATTTTTAATGTATTTTCTAGATATAAGTCGTATAAAATGTTGCCAAAGGGTATTAATGAGATAACTTTAGAAAAAATAAAAAGAGTTTTTAATGAAAGCAATAAGGTAAGTTATACGGCTGATACATTAAGCTCTTACCTAGGGATTAGCAAGACAACGTCTAGACGCTACCTTGAATATTGTTCTGCGAATGGCTTTTTGTATGCTAAAAACTGCCATGGTAATATAGGAAGGCCAGTGACTATATATTGCAAAAATGATTAGTGAAGTTACAGATTAAAAAATATTTGGTTGTATTGCAATAGTTTTAAAGAATAGTTTATATAATTGAATTTTATACTATAGAATCGTAGTGATTATATTTAACCAACAGATTGTAATATGAATTTAAAAAATCTTAATGGTATTTGAGAGCACATATATCTAAATGAAATCGCTAGTAATCTTATTCAAGGTTCAATTAGGGGTACATATTATAAATATCGTGCCTTTGTTACGTAATTCATTGGAACAAAAAAATCGGTCTAATTGGCTACAGTAAATGCTAGTAGTTCCATGTCAAAAATTCATAAAAAACAATTAATTGTCAATAGTCTGAAAGCCCAGAACAAGTGTGGTTCTCTTATATCGTAGATGGATTAAGAAGCCATAAGTAAGTGAAAGTAAGCAGAACAAGCGGGCTAAATTTCGTTGATTCAGCGAGTTAGCCATCTCTACTGAACTGAAGGAAAAAGAATTCTCATGCTGATTAGAGCATTATGAGGGGTTATAGACTCTCGGTTTCGCTTGTCATCTGCCCACACTACACTTGTATCAGTCGAAGGACTAAGCAAGTTGAGGTGTCTATTGAGACTGAATCCAGAGGTGCACCATAGCTCCTATCCATTTATGTTACTTTATGGCGAAGGTGAGAGGAAAGTCGAGAAACAAGGTACTGACGTGGAGCGTAGAGTCTGGAGAAAGTCACATTTAACAGTAGGCACCACTACTCACGAAATCGTCGCAGCAGGACTGAGTTTATTAATGTCTCAGATTAGAAAAGCCTCCTAGCTCGCTGAAGGAAACATGCCTGAGAATAGTCAATAGACCTACAAATAGTGCATGCGATACAAGGATTTGTCACGATACCATATGGCTTAAGCGAACTGTTCTGCTTTTTAATCTCCAGTTTTTCGAAGTATTAACACCATGTTAGAACCTCTTGCCTACACTTTTACTTATATCAAAAATAAATACTTTGGCATTCTACTATGTGCAAGCTGTATAATAATATGTTTATTTTTATTGTTGTTATGTGGAATGCATTCAGCATGTTTTAAGGGGAAGTATATGTTGTTTTTTAGAAAGAAAAAGATTCAAGAACCGATATTGAACCACTCAGATGATGTTTTCAATGCGATCAAGAAAAATATGGCGTGGATAGAGTTCAATATTGACGGGATTATTTTAGATGCAAATGAGATTTTCTTGAGTGTAGTGGGATACTCAATTGATGATATCAAAGGAAAACATCATCGAATGCTATGCCCAGATTCTTACATCAAAACAAACGGATACAAATCATTTTGGGTAGATCTTTCTAAAGGTATAAAAAAAGAAGGAACATTTCAAAGAATTACTAAGCAAGGCCAAACGGTAATTTTGGAAGCAACATATTTTCCAGTTAAAGATCACACAGGCAAGTATAATACGGTTACTAAAATTGCTTCGGACATAACAGACCTTTACTACAAAAACCAAAAAAATGAATCTTTATTCAGTGCATTAGATAGGTCATTGGCCATCATAGAGTTTGATCCTCAAGGCAACATTCAACATGCGAACAGAAATTTCTTAGATGTTATGGGTTACAGTGAACAGCAAATCATTAGCCAACATCACAATATGCTGTGCTTTAATGATTTCTATACTGAAAATCCACATTTTTGGAATGAATTACGGAATGGTGAAATAAAATCTGGCCTGTTTCAACGATGTAGCTCAACAGGTTCAAGTGTATGGCTAGAAGCTACATATAATCCTGTATTTGATGAGTCTGGCAATGTGGTAAAAGTTGTGAAATTCGCAAGTGATATCACAGATAGGGTTAACCGTAACAGAGCAATCGCTGAAGCTTCAGAAGTTGCTTATTCGACATCAGTAGAGACGGCCCAAATAGCTCAAGAAGGCTCTAAATTATTAGCTGAATCAGTCGAGGTTTCTAGACAAATATCTGATAAATCCAATCAAACCGTAAAAAAGGTTGACCTACTCAACAACAGTTCACAGAACATCCAGAAAATGGTAACCACAATTCAGGGGATTGCTGATCAGACTAATCTACTTGCATTAAATGCCGCAATTGAAGCCGCTAGAGCTGGTGAGCACGGAAGAGGTTTTGCAGTGGTAGCAGACGAAGTTCGTCAACTCGCTTCTAGAACTTCATTATCTGCGGATGAGATAGTGAAAATTGTAAATGAGAATCTTGGATTAATATCAGAGGTAACGAGCATGATGTCTGAAGTTTCAACTATATCTGAATATGGTAATAATAAGATAACTGAAGTTTCAACTGTGATGGATGAAATTCACAAAGGTGCTGAAAATGTTTCCAACACAGTCATGAAGCTTTCTGAAAACCAAAACTGAAAGCTAAAGCATGCTCATAATTTGGTATAAATTGAACAGTATCAGAGATGTTGACCATAACTAGGTGGTTTAACATACTACAAGTCATTCGATACATGTAAATTTGAAAAATCACTTGCAGGTTTTTGCACATCTTAGAGTCAGTCAATTCTGGGCTGGCTCGTTCATCCCCATCCCTATTTAGAATAACAGTTTATTAAAAGCATTCTATTGCGCATTTTCCTAAATCAAGTTATCCGAAACTATCAACAGAGGAAAGGTTATTGAGGACTTAGTAGATTGAATAGCTAGCGAGTCAGTAGACACTCGTTAGCCTTTTCCATTACCTGTAGTAATTTGTGATTTGCTAGTTTAAGTAATAACTCTAGCAAGGTTTTGTCCATCAAAGTTTCAACGCGCTCTTGGCTAGCAAGAAAATGCCCCAAACTGATTTGGTAATATGGTGTAGTTTACATTGAAATTCAGTGCTCATTTCCCGGTTAAAAAAGCCAGAAAATACTAGTCTAAAAAAGTGATTTTATATCTGGTTATAAAAGTAATCAAAATTGAAAAAATGTCGGAGAAAAGTTTAGAAAAGCTATATTTATTTTATTTGGAGATTAATAAAAATGGCGGTAAGTAATAATTATCCGCCATTTTCTATTTTGAGTCCTTACGAGTTACTGTCAGATGAATAGTGACGATATTCATCAATACGTCCGGCATTCATCAGAACAGCAGAATCACACATGTAATCAATGGTGTTGGGATCGTGACTCACCAAAATCATCGTCAGTTTATGCTGTTGTTTTAATTCATTCAGTAGGTTGAGAATTTCTGCCTGAACTGACATATCCAGAGCGGATGTTGGTTCGTCCAGCAGCAGCAATTTAGGTTCTAGCAACAAAGCGCGGACAATGGCAACTCGTTGACGTTGACCTCCGGAAAGCTGATGAGGGAAACGATCAATCATGGCGGAGGTTAAGCCAACTTGCTTAAAACCCTGCTCGATACGATCATCAATATCCCTGATTCCTAGCCTTTTCAACGGCTCGGCCAGAGTACGGCGCAGGCGATGTTTTGGGTGCAATGAAGCGTATGGGTCCTGAAATACCATTTGGACTTCACGGCGCAAATCACCTTTAAAGGTTTGTCCCGGTTTGAGATCTCTGTTAAGCATATGAATGTTACCTTGCCAGTGAGGATTAAGCCCGGCAAGTACCCATAGCAGGGAAGATTTACCACAACCAGAAGGACCTACTAAACCAAAACATTCACCCTGATTGACCTTCAGATTAACATCATGAACAACGGTGTTACGCTGATGCCCCTGAACATGTGTGACACTAACATTATTGAGTTCAAGCGCTGTCATAACGTTTCTCCAATGCATCTCGGTTAAGAACAGGAAGAGGTACCCCGCGTTTGTCAAGGTGAGGCTGGCACGACCATAAGGTTTTAGTGTAGGGATGGGTAGCGTTTGAAAGCTCACTGGCTTTTAGTTCATCCAGGACTTTTCCCTGATACATAACTAATACCCGTTCACTGTACTGAGCAACCTGTTGTAAATCGTGACTGATCAGTAAAAGCCCCAAATTGCGTTCTTCTACCAGTGAAAAAATAAGTTCAAGAACTTGATCACGCATAGCATGATCCAGCGCGGACGTTGGTTCATCAGCAATCAGCAATTCCGGGTCGTTGATCAAAGCCATTGCCAGCATGACACGTTGTCCCATACCACCGGATAATTGGTGTGGATACCATTGGCGCAGTGTTGCCGGGTTCGGCAAACCTACGGCGTTTAGCATGTATTCCACTTTTTCGATACGAGCTTTACGACTCATTTTCTGGTGAAGTTTGAGAGGCTCTTCTATTTGCATGCCAATGGTACGGGCTGGATTAAGCGCGTATTTCGGATCCTGAAGAACCATGGATACTTTCTGTCCACGCAATTGGCACCATTGCCTCTGCGAGAGGGAAAGAATCGGAGTCTCTAACAGCTCAAGCTTATCTGCCGAAGCTATGCAGGCATTGGGCAGCAGCCCCATCAGAGTGCGTGCTGTCAGTGATTTCCCCGAACCGGATTCACCCACCAGTGCTACACGTTCACGTCCCATACGAAAGCTGAGATCTTTCACCAGACGCTGACCGTTATCGAGAGAGATATTCAGATTCTCAATGTCAATTAAGGTTTGATTATTTTGCATGACGCGGATCCATTTTGTCTCGTAAACCATCGCCCAGCAGGTTAAATGCCAGGCTCGCGAACAGGATTGCAAAGCCGGGAACTGCAGCTACCCACCACTGATCAAAGATCACTCGGCTTCCGCTGGCAACCATAGAACCCCATTCTGCGGCTGGTGGTTGAATCCCCATTCCCAGAAAGCCAAGACCGGCGGCTGAAAGGATAATTCCTCCTAGGTTTAGAGCGGCACGAACAATGGCACTAGGCAGACACAAAGGTAAAATATGACCGATGATTAAACGCCAGCCACCAATCCCCTGCATTTTCGCTGCTGCAAGATAGTCACTGCGGCGAAGTGCCAAAGTTTCAGTTCTGGCCTGACGAGCAAATGATGGCCAACTGGTGAATGCCAGAGCAAACGCGCCATTCAACAGGCTTGGACCAAGAATTGAAACTAAAGCTAATGCAATGACCAAACTAGGAAGCGACATGACGATATCGGTTAACCTCATGAGTATTCGCTCTGTCCAGCCACCAAAATATCCTGCGCAAATACCAATAAGCAGACCAATTGGAACGGTAATGATGATGACCAGAGAGACAAGTAAAAGTGTCGGGCGAGCACCGTATAGAAGCCGTGCAAATAGGTCGCGACCGAAACGATCGGTACCAAGCAAATGTTCCGTACTTGGTGGGGCAAGGCGTTGGGCGATATTTTGTATGTTCGGGTCGTAATGGGTAAGTAGCGGGGCAAAAAGTGCCACTAATACCAATACAGCAACGAGAAAGAAGCCTAAGTTGAAAGTGTTAAGCCATTTAGGCCACACTTTTTTGTTTATTGTTGTCATTAGCGTGTCCTCGGATCGACCCAACGGGTAAGTGCATCTGCAAGAGAATTGAGTGTGACGAAACAGGTGCCGATCAGTAAGGTTGCCCCTAATACTGCTGCAGTATCTGAAGCAAATAGGGCACTGGTCAGGTAACGCCCTAGACCGGGCCAGGCAAACACGGTTTCTGTTAGTACAGCACCTTCGAGCAAGCTGGTATATGACAGTGCCAAAATGGTAATTAAGGTGCCGAGTACATTTGGAAATATATGTGAGAACAGAATGTGTAAGCGGGTTGCGCCTTTTGCCTGTGCAAGTACAACGTATTCTTTGTTGCTCTCTTCCAGCATCACTGCACGTAGTAATCGCGTAATGGATGCCATAGAGAGTAAAGCGAGTACAGAGACAGGTAACCACAGGTGACCGATAGCATTGAGCATTATTTCCGGGTCACCAGTACGCATCGCGTCAAATAGCACGAATCCACTGTTGTATTCCATCGTATAGGTGTAGATATCATCCAAACGTCCGGGACCAGCAGACCAATGCAGTGTGGCATAGAATAGTAGCAACCCGAGTAAGCCGAGCCAGAACACCGGAACAGAATAACCGAGTAAAGAAATCATTCGGGCAACATGGTCGAGAAGGCTGCCAGGTTTATACACGGCTAATGAAGCAAGAATAATCCCGAAAAATGCACCCAGTATCATAGCAACAGTTGCCAGCTCCACTGTCGCGGGGAATGCTTGTGCTAAATCGCTTACAACTGGTTGCTGTGTAATTTGGGATACGCCTAAATCTCCGTGCAGCATTTGGCTGACGTAATTTAGAAATTGCATCGCTAATGGTTGATCGAGTCCGAGTTGGTGGCGAGCCTGTTGATAGGTTGCTTCACTGGCATGATCACCCACAAGCTGTAATGCCGGATCTATCGGCGCGGCACGAGACAGGATGAAGGTAAAAACCAGCAGTCCGAAAAGGGTAAGTAAAAAGGACAAAAAGCCGCTCATCAAAGGTTGAAGGCGGCTTGTCCAAAATCGGCGCAGAGCGCCGGATGATGGAATAGATTGTGTCATTATTCTGATTTAGTTACGTTTTTGTAGAAGACCATTTCAGGGGTGATACCTTGCACGTAGCCTTGAACGTCATCACGTAGTGCAACAAGCTTTTTGTTCTGAAGACCAATGACAAAAGGTGAGGATTCACGGACTTGGCGTTGCAGAGCCTGATAAGTCTCAGTGCGTTTAACAGCATCTGTTTCTGAACGAGCTTGTAATGTTTGTTTGTTCAGCGCTGGAATATGCCAGTTTGCACGCCATGCTAACGTTTTGCTGCCATTTTCCGGATTGTATGCAAAAGCAGACGCATTGGTATGAGGGTCGAAGTAATCCGGGCCCCATGCGGTTAGAGTTGACTCATATTTATGAGCTTTCACATCGGTTGCAATTTGGCTGCTTACACCAGGGATGAGTTCAACCTCAATTCCCGCTTTGGCAAAGCTTGCCTGCAGTGCCTGAGCAATGTCCAGATATGGTGGCTGATTAGAAACAGCTAACTTAAAATGAGGGTTTTTAATACCAGCATCTTTCAGAATTTGAGCCGCTTTCTGAGGATCGTAGGAATAAGGTTGATCCGTCAGTGCTCCATTAAAGCCAACAGGCAGGAAGTTTTGTTGTACAGCGAATTGCCCATGCATAAGATCTTCCGCGATACCTTTGTAATCAAAAGCATAACGAGCGGCCTGCCAAAACTCAGGCTTTCCAATCGCCGGGTTGTCAGCATTTTCTGCATTGAACATCAGGTAATATAGTGAAGCATACGGCAGATTAAGCGTTTTAATGCCCGGTTTTCTCTGTAGGGAGAAGTATTGGTCTGTGCCTAGGTTACGTACCATATCTGCATCACCTTGCTCTAGAAGAAGCTGGCGTGTTGCGGCATCTGGTACGTTTTTCAGCAGGACATATTTCATGCCTGGCGCACCTGCAGGAGAACTGGTGTTCGCTTCCATCATCAATATCTGATGCGGAAGGTATTTCTTGATTTTAAATGGGCCACTACCTGCCGAATTCATATTCAGCCATGCGTGGCCCAAATCGCCATTTTCTTCATGGGCTGAAACGGTCTTCTCATCAACAATAGATGCCACAGGAGCAGTAAGCAGGCTAAGAACAAATTGCGGGCCTACATCCATATCCCATGCAATTTTGACCTGATTATCTGAAACTTTAGTGATCAGGTTAGTCACATTATCTTTGTTCCAACCTAGCTGAGTAAGAATAAAAGAAGGTGCTAGGTTCAACTTCACTACACGTTCCAGACTGAAGATGACATCTTCTGGGCGGACTGGATTACCGCTGGCAAAAGCTGCACCTTTTTTTAAAGTGAAAGTCAGGCTGTGTTTTTCAGCAGTCCATGATTCCGCTAGCGTAGGTTCAAGCTTGGTTGGATCACTTGGATTAGATTGCAACAGACGTTGGTAAAGGTTGTTAAAGCTTTGTACAGAAGTCAATTCAAAGCCTTGCGCGGGGTCAAGGCTAGTAACGTCTTCCAAAGACTGAGCGACAACTAGTGTATTATTTGGGGTTTTCGCAAAGGACGGCGCTGCGAGACCCAAGCTTGCCATTAAACTGACGGAGATGAGTGTGTTTGATTTCATTATGATTTCATTGAGATGGTTAGAATTATGCAAGTAAACTAACTTACTGATAGTGTGATGACAAGCACGTTATTATGTAATTAATATGAGATTTAGTGCTGACATATATCCAGTTAATCTGTAAAAAATGATGCGAATCATCTAAAACTCCCACTAACTAATGGTTGGCTAGAATGGTTTCAGTTGGCATATTTCTAACTTGGAGTTGCCCATCAATGTATAAGCTTGATTTTAGCTGGCATGAAATGCCGCAAAGTTTGTCAGCTCTTCTATTCATTGTTCCGAAGTAAATGTCAGTTTTCCTTGCTAGAAGTTATTCAAGAAGAGTTTTTGTCACGTCAGGATTCGGCTCGATCTCAATACTCTAATAATAAATGTTGATTTAAGTTTTTAGCTATTGAGAAATAACGGCAACATGGAACTGATAAAAATAGACTTTGTATGGATTAGTTATGGCTAGAAAAAAGGTACAGATTCTGAATTAGTCGTCGCTGCGATCGAAAAGTACTTGAGTCACAACTGCGGTTAAATATCAGTCAAATAATCTCTAGCTATCAACTTAACTAATACAAATATAACGCATAAGATATTGTTATTACTTAATAGAGTGTTACATTAGATACAGTTTATGTATGAGTATTTTTATCCATACATAAACGACATTAGGCTCTACTTGTGAAGCCCAAACCTCATGGATGATGTTTCACGAATTCTTATAACGATGCTTCAGAGAATAACTTCGATGTACAAGTACCAACGTTTGTTGATTTTATCTGCAAATCTTCCTGTCTTACTGGCAATAAACATAGTGATTGCTTTTACTTTAGTAATGACTGATATGTATGGAACCGTTATAGGACAAGAGAAATTAAGTTGGTTAATCTTATTAATTTCAGTTACCGCTTTTAGATATTTTGTTCATTCTTATTTTTCAAATGACAATAAACATAAACTCGATTTGCATTTTGTTGGTGTTGTGATTGCTGGCCTTACTTGGGCTTTTTACCCATATCTATTTCACCAGAGTATGTCGACTAAAGAGACTATGTTGTCATTAATTATATTTTGCGGCATGTCTGGCGGTAGCGTTACCTTGTTGTCCTGTGACCTTCGCTCTGCGATCGCTTATGTTTCACTGACCATTTTCCCATACAGTGTTGTGCTAATTATGTCCGGAGACCCAAGCCTAGAAAGCCTTGGACTTATGGGACTACTCTATGGTGTAGCTCTATGTATAACAGCCGTAAAAAGCTCTCGGATTATATTCTCTCTTATAGACAGTCAGGCAAAAGTAGAAGCAATCGCATCAGATTTAGAAATTGATTCTCACAACAAAGATCAAAAAATATCCATGCTTGAGCAGCGTGACATGTTGACGGGGTTGCTTAACCGAAAGAGTTTCATATCTGCAATAACCCTAATAAAAGCCAAAAACAACCAGCACCGCTCGCTCAATGGATTTGTACATATAGATATAGAAAAACTTCATAATGTTAATCAGAACTATGGTCACCAATACGGTGACCACATTATCACCAAGGTCGGTGAGGTTCTAAAAAACATCGATAAATTTTATGACACTTGCTCAGCCCGATACGGCAATGATGAGTTTACCGTCCACATAAAAGTAAGCACCGAAGAAGAGATTTTAAAATTCATTGCTACAATAAGAAAACAATTAAGTGTTTACTTTCAACTAGATAACATCCGAGTTAAACCTGATTATTATTTTGGTTACTACATTGGAAATGACAGCATTTCGGTCAATCAAGCCATGAGAAATGCTTATCTAGCCGTTACACAGGGAAAGAAAAGCAACACAAGAGTTTGTTGTTACGACACAAAAATTCAAGAAGATCAGCAACGAAATCAATACTTGCGTTATCACTTAAAAGCAGCCATTGGCGCTGAAAACTTTTTCATGAACTTCCAACCTATAGTACGTTGTAGCAATCAAGAAGTTCATTCGTTTGAAGCTCTCGTCCGTTGGGAGCTAGAGAACAAAAATATCTCGCCCGCCGAGTTTATATCAGTAGCAGAAGAACATGGATTGATTGTTGAACTAGGACAGTTAATCTTGAAAATGTCTATTGAGGCATTAGCGGATATGAATAAAACACATCCGTCGATTTCTATCTCGATTAATGTGTCTGTAATTCAGTTGGAAGATGATGATTTTATTAGCTACTTGCAGTTCATTATGAATAAATACTCGGTTAATCCAGCGAACGTTCATTTGGAAATAACTGAAACTGCAATGATTTCAAATATAACCAAGCTCACTAACCGTATTATTCAGGCCAAAGAAGCTGGAGTAATGATTTCTGTCGATGACTTTGGTACGGGCTTTTCATCCATTGCTGTACTTAGAAATCTGAAGATTGATTATATTAAAATTGATAAGTCCTATATTGATAACATTTGTTCTTGTGACAAAGACAAAAGCATTGTTTCTGCTGTTACTAAAATGGCTCACACAATTGGAACAAATGTTGTTGCAGAGGGTATAGAGACTGATGATCAATTAGCATTAATTGGACAAAGTGGTATAGATTTTTATCAGGGATACTTATTTAGCAAACCAGTCTCATTTAAAGAAGCTATCTATATATTGGAACAAGAAAAAAAGAGAAAAAATAAAGAAAAATCGTTTCTCCAATGAAATGTACTTTAGAGGAAAGGCATCCGGCCTAGGTTTTTTCTCTATATTAATGTTGACCAGAGTTTCGGTCTTAGTTGCCTACTGACAAAAACTCCTTATGGTAAATCGAGCTATCTCGACATGGTATTGTGGCAAAAACCTATGATGGGCAATCATGTTTGACGATTTTAAGGGACAGAGTAGAGTAAAAGTGGTTTCGTTTAATGGCTTAGCTATGATATTGATGCGTATAGACTAGGCTTAACTGAAACGTTAAATCAGAAACTTTAACCTCATTCACCATTATGGCTTATGAGAATGAGCTGGAAGGAAACCTTATGATTAATATTGCTTTTTTTAGTACGAAATCTTACGACCAAGTGAGTTTTGAGCAAGTAAAAAACAGTGAAGATATATCCTATCATTTTCATGATTTTTTACTCACCCGAAAAACCGCACAAATTGCACAGGGTTGTGAAGTGGTGTGTGCTTTCGTTAATGACGATTTATCCCGCGAGGTTCTCGAGCAATTGGCGAGTTATGGCGTGAAAATGATTGCCATGCGTTGTGCGGGTTTTAACAACGTCGATATAGAAGCCGCTAAAGAGTTCAATATTGCGGTTGCACGCGTACCAGCCTATTCACCGGAGGCGATCGCTGAACATGCTGTTGGGTTAATGATGACCTTAAACCGACGCTTTCATAAGGCCTATCAACGTACAAGAGAAGCAAATTTTTCGCTAGAAGGTCTCGTCGGTTTTAATTTTCATGGTAGGACAGCGGGCATCATTGGTACTGGGAAAATTGGCTTAGCCACGATAAGAATCTTAAAAGGCCTTGGAATGAATGTGGTGTGCTACGACCCTTTCCCAAGTGAGGTTGCTATAGAACTTGGTGCCAGTTATTGCAGCTTGAATGATTTAATTAAACAGTCTGATGTCATTTCACTTCACTGCCCAATGACACCAGATAATTACCACCTTCTAGATAAAGCAGCCTTTGCTAACATGAAGCGTGGCGTGATGATCATCAATACCAGTCGTGGAGAGCTATTAGATTCCTCTGCGGCAATTGAATCGCTTAAAGAAGGACATATCGGGGCACTTGGTCTTGATGTCTATGAAGCTGAAAAAGATCTATTCTTCCAAGATAAATCGAATGATGTAATCGTGGATGATGTATTCCGTAGGTTGTCAGCCTGCCACAATGTTATTTTCACCGGGCATCAAGCTTTTCTAACCACCGATGCACTAAATAATATTGCGGTAACCACATTAATGAATATTGACGCCTTCATCCATTCAAAACCGAACTCAAATTTTTTGTAGACATGTTTTTTGATGATTCAGGCTCTATATAGCATGTAACTTAAGTGATCCATTACTGTGTGACTCGACCATCGGATAAAAGTGGTGGTCGGTCTGTTCTGGGATATCTGAAGTTATCCGAAGGTTTGATTGAGAGAGACTCCCAACTCACTATTATCCAAAAGCTTTTTACAAGTGGTTGAAGTTTTTGTGTGGTCACCGAACGATTCTGTCGTCCCTTAATTACCAAGCGACTTTGTCATATATTAACTAGCTACTGAATACGTTTACGCCTGTGATCTAAGATGAACTAGGCGTTTAACGCTTTGTTAAGCCTTAATTAAAGTTCCGTTATTCGGTGCTATTTTGTATTGTATGATTATTCCCCAGATCAAGTGTTATAGCGATAAAACGTTCTGCTGGTCTTCATATTGAAGCAGTTTGCTTCTAATCAGTTGAAGGTTCTCTTTCGTATCAATTCTACTTATTGGTCCGCCAACACATACCCGAATCGCTTGAGGAGGGTTATTGTCAGTAGAAAACGCCGTACTGGCTACGGCACTTACGCCTTCTTTACGTAACTCTTCGGCAAAATGAAAACTTTCCTTTATGAAGTTTTTTGGCAAAGTTAGCCAAAAATGAAACGCATTGGGCTCCATATTGACCTGATATTTTTCAAGAATATCGAGAACAATTAGACGTCGAGCGTTGGCTTCCCTTCGGACTGAAATGATCATATGGTCGAGCGTTCCCTGATTAATCCAATTTGAGAGAATTCTATTAATGAGAGGGACCCCCATAACGTTAAGTGAACGCAGAGCACCAATAACTTGCTCTGTTTTACGTTTATTAGGACACAGCATAAAGCCGGCACGAATTCCCGGTCCAAGACATTTAGAAAATCCGCCTAGGTAAAAAGTTAGCTCTGGTGCGAAATGAGCGAGAGGAGGGATATTGATCTCGGAGAGTAAGCCATAACTGTCGTCTTCGATTATTGCGACGTTATAACGCATGGCGACATCACACAGAGCTTCCCTGCGATTCTTATTAATTGTTGTGCAAGTTGGGTTTTGCATTGTAGGGTTTAAATAGAGTGCTGAAACTTTGTGAGTTTTACATGCGTTCTCAAATGAAGTCGCAGTAGGGCCGTTACTATCACGTTCCAGTGCGTGTAGCGTTTTTCCTAATTGTGCAGCTATTGGTTTGATACCAGGATAAGTCAGGCTATCAACACATAGAACCTGGTTATCATCACACAATAATGTGAGCAAAGCGGTTATGGCAGAGTGAACGCCCTGTGTAGTAATAACGCGTTCAAACTGAGCTTCAGGAAGTCGACGTTGAATAAGCGATAATAATGCACGATTAGATTCTTCAGTTCCCCCGTAATTTTGATATCGCATGATTGAATACAAGTCTGTCATCGCGAGGGTGGATAAAGCGACATCCTTAATTTCGTCTATTAATGTAGGAGTCGCAGGCTCAATTACCATATTCATCATTAATTCATAAGGAGCCATCGACTGTTTTATGGCGGGGACTTTACCGCGGATGAAGGTTCCTGCACCTGTAACCGTTTCTATCAACCCCCGTTTTTTGGCTTCTGTATATGCACGGGAAGCCGTGGAGTAGTTAATACCTAATTGGCTTGCCATATCACGCATAGGGGGGATCTGATCATTTGGTTGCAATTTCCCCGATTCAATATCCTGATCGATTAAATCAGCAATCAGTTTATAAACTGGATATTTGCCTTTCTGCTCAATTTTTTGCTTCCATGATTCAATCCGGTCTTTATACATTGCACTTTCCTTGTGAACTATATTGGTGAAACTTGCACCGATAATGTGAATCACTCTTAGTTTCAGCCTGCACTTCTTAAACCTAAATGCGTTCAAAAAATTATTTTATGCAATCTAAAGAGAGCGAGTAGTTACTTTATCGCAAATTGATTGCTTTTTATGATGCAATCATTGGCATCTCCTCTGCAATAGCTAATTCGAAGCTGACGGAATCAGTTTCTTAACTAGATAAAAATATAATGGAGAATAAGTCATGCCTAAAGTAGAAACCCCAATGCATAAAGCTGGTGATTTTTTTGTTGATTACGAAGAAAAGGTATTTGAAGACGTAAAAGCAGAAGCCGGTCAGAAAGCGCTAGTTACATTTCACACTGTTGCATTTGAAGGCTCTATTGGATTAGTCAATATGTTGCAGGCAACACGTCTTCAACGCAAAGGGTTTGAAACATCCATTCTTCTTTATGGCCCGGGCGTTACTCTTGGTCTTCAACGTGGTTTTCCTACGATTGGTGACGAAGCTTTCCCTGGTCATATGAACTATGCGAATCAGTTACAAAAATTCATGGCTGAAGGCGGGAAGGTCTATGCATGCCGATTTGCTCTTCAGGCTCTATATGGTCACGGTGAACCGTCATTAATTGAAGGTATTCGTCCAATTAACCCATTGGATGTTATGGATTTGAAACTGCTTCATATGCGAGATAACGCAGTCATCGTCGATACTTGGACTTTATAAGAACAGGGAGCAGCAGCTATGAGCAAACGGATTGTACGAGCTGCTGCCGTTCAGATATCACCTGATCTTGAGAGTCTGAACGGTACGCTGAAAAAAGTACTAAAAACCATTGATGAAGCCGCTGAACAAGGCGTGGAATTAATCGTTTTTCCGGAAACTTTCTTACCTTATTACCCGTATTTTTCATTTATTGAGCCACCGGTAAAGCAGGGTAAAGCGCATTTAAAACTGTATAAAAATGCGGTGGAAGTACCAAGTGATACTACGGTAGCAGTAGGAAACAAAGCCAAAGAACACGGTATGGTCGTTGTGCTTGGTATTAATGAACGTGACCACGGCTCACTTTATAACACTCAGCTTATTTTTAATGAGTTGGGAGAACTTGTTCTAAAACGACGCAAAATTACACCAACTTATCATGAACGTATGATCTGGGGGCAGGGAGATGCATCAGGATTAAAAGTGGTGGAAACAGGTAAAGGTCGCATTGGCGCTTTAGCATGTTGGGAACACTACAATCCGCTTGCGCGCTATAGCCTGATGACGCAGCACGAACAGATTCATTGTGCACAGTTCCCCGGTTCATTAGTGGGGCCAATTTTTGGTGAGCAGATGGATGTCACCATTCGTCATCATGCTTTGGAATCTGGTTGTTTCGTTGTGAACTCAACAGGGTGGTTAACTGAAGAGCAGATTCAATCTATTACCAGTGATGAACAGATGCAAAAAGCCCTGAGGGACGGATGCAACACCGCCATTATTTCTCCGGAAGGAAAACATCTGGCTCCTCCTTTGACAGAAGGTGAGGGACTTGTTATTGCCGATTTGGATTTCGACTTAATCGATAAGCGCAAACGTATGATGGACTCTGTTGGTCATTATGCGCGTCCTGAGTTACTGAGTCTGGCAATCAATAATGCTCCTGCTACCTACTCGAGAGAAATGGGACCGCATACGGGTAGCGAAGAGGCTTCTGCATACATACCGGAGGAGTTCTATGACGATTAATCATAACGATATAAGTGCCGATGTACTTACCGATATACAGACTCATGGTGTGAAAATTATGACCCCTGACCACGATGTGGTCAGCAGAAAAGGTGGAGCAGGTCCATCTGATCATCAGGCAATGCAGTTCGATGGACGAACATTGATGATCCCAACGTATACCCAAACAGCATGGGAGTCTCAGTACACGCTGCAAGGCAATACTTTGCTGAAAAATGATATTGAGACGGGTGAGATCATTCCTATTACGCAAGTGGGGTTTACACCGAAACCTAACTTTTATGACAGAAGCACAAGTGATGGTGTTCCTTATAGCCATATAGCGACACTGCATAGTAACGATGTATTGGCGACAACGGTCATTCAAACTTGTATTCGTTATGAGAATAAACGTAAGGCCTGTCAGTTCTGCTCCATTGGTCAATCGCTGAATGCGGGTCGAACGATTAATCGCAAAACTCCCGAGCAGTTAGCAGAAGTCGCGAAAGTGGCGGTTGAACTTGATGGCGTTAAACATATCGTTATGACAACGGGAACACCAAACAATAGTGATCGCGGAGCAAGAGTAATGTGTGAAAGTGCAGAAGCGATTAAGCAGGTTGTTGATGTCCCAATTCAGGGGCAGTGCGAACCGCCACAAGATCATTCCTGGTTTCAAAAAATGAAAGATAGTGGAATAGATAGTCTTGGCATGCATCTCGAAGTCGTAACGTCTGACGTGAGAAAAAAAATCACTCCGGGTAAAGCGGAAATTAGCCTTGAAGAGTACATGAGTGCTTTTAAGTCTGCGGTGACCGTTTTTGGTCGAGGTCAGGTAAGCACCTATCTATTGGCAGGATTAGGAGATACCAAAGAAGCTTTATTGGATTTCTGTGATGAGCTTATTGAGATAGGGGTGTATCCGTTCGTTGTTCCTTTTGTTCCTATCAGAGGAACGCCGTTAGAAGACCATCCAAGCCCTTCTTCGGACTTTATGGATAGCTTGCTAAAACCACTGGCATCAAAGCTTGTCGCTGCAGAAATGACGTCGGATAAAACCAAGGCTGGTTGTGTCAAATGTGGTGCCTGTACCTCTTTATCCAAATACGAGGAGAAAGCCGCCAATGATCAATAAAATCAGTCATCACTTTCATATTAAATGGGCGACAACGGATTGGGAGCATGAGCAGGCAAGGCGTATACGCAATGCCGTATTTTGTGAAGAGCAGGAGATATTTAATGGTCACGATATCGATGAAATCGACGGCGTTGCAAAAACGCTGGTGGCTGTCACTCACGTAGCAGGGATGCCTGAAAGGGTGGCTGGAACGGTGCGAATTCATGAGATATCTAACCGCCACTGGTATGGTTCGCGATTAGCGGTAGATAAAAGATTCAGACGCGAAGGTGTGTTGGGCGCAGCATTGATCGAGTTGGCAGTACGAAGCGCAGCAACACTGGGTTGTGATGCGTTTCATGCCACAGTACAGAAAAAGAATGAGCGCTTTTTTGCTAAGTTGCACTGGGATAAAACCAATGACTGTATGGCTTATGGTGTACCTCACGTATCTATGATGGCGGATCTAAACCATTACCTGGCTATGGATGATGCTCCAAATGGTTTCTGGGTAGAAGGACGACAACTCCGCTTGGATATGCGTCTGTTTGAGCAGTGTAACCACTATTGGGTTGGAGATGAAAATGGATTCAGCACTTCAATCATTCACTAAGTTTGTACGCAGCGCATCAGGGCTCAAAGCTAAAAAACGGCTTGGCGATGTTCTGAATCGTTTTGAACGACAGAACCGATGGGGTTTTTCTAACGGGGATGACACCGCCGTTATTCCCAATGGTGATGGTTATGACTTGTTTGCAATGGAAGGATTTATTCCGGAATTTGTTGAACATGATCCATGGTTTGCTGGCTGGTGTTCAGTCATGGTTAATCTGAGTGATATTGCATCTATGGGGGGAGTACCAACTGCCGTAACTAATGCTGTTTGGGCTACGGATGATTTTGCACTTACCGAGCTTCAGCGAGGCATTATTGACGCTGCAAAAGCTTTTGATGTGGATGTGGTTGGTGGGCACACATGTCATAACTCACCTTACAACCAGCTTTCGGTCGCAGTATTAGGTAAAGCGAAAAATTTGATGACCAGTTTTGACGCTCAGGAAGGCGACTATCTTCTATGTGTTATCGATCAACGTGGGGAATACCGAAAGCCATTTCTAAACTGGAATGCAGCAACAAGTGCTAGTGATGGGCGACTTAAAGAGGATATCGCTCTGTTACCAAAAGTTGCCCAAATCCCTCTTGTTACCGGATGCAAAGATATTAGTCAGGGTGGGTTATTGGGTACCACAACCATGTTTATGGATTGCTCAGGTAAAGGCGTTGAAATTGATTTAAACGCAGTCACCTTACCTGAAGGTGTGGATATAGAGCAATGGGTTCTGAGTTTTCCTAGTTTTGGTTATCTAATTACCTGTCAGGAAGCCGCAATACCGTCGATCAAAGCATTATTTGAAGCTCGTGAAATCAACGTTGATGTGATTGGGCGAGTAAACGCTTCTTCAAAAATCACCTTAACCAGAGACGGAGAGTCTGACTGTTACTGGGATTTAGCTGAAGAGCCATTCTGGAATTTAGCACACAAGGAGTGAGTCAATGCCAGCAACACGATTTGAAGTGGTATGGCCCAATGGTGAAACTGAAATTTGCTATTCACCATCGACGTCCATTACCGAATATCTGGAAATCAATCATCCCTACACAGTAGAGAAGTTTCGTGAGCAGTGTGAAGCTGCACTTAATCTCGCCAGTGAACGAGTAAAAGAAAAATATGGATTTTATTGTTCCAGTGCGATGGATCAATTAAGTCAAATTCAGCAACGATGTAAGACATTAGGCAAAGAGAATACCGAAAGCGGTAAAGTTCTCGTAACGCGTTTTATACAGGAATAAATATTCTCAAGGATAGCGAGGAAATAGATATGAACATCGAAATGACGAAGTCACATTACAACACCATTATTGTGGGTGGTGGTCAGGCAGGGTTGTCAGTCAGCCACTATTTACAACAGGAAAATATCGATCATCTGGTATTGGAAAAGCGCACTGTTATGCACAGCTGGAAAAATGAGCGCTGGGACTCTTTTACATTAGTTACACCAAACTGGCAGTGTTTATTGCCTAATCATCCTTATGATGGTGATGATCCGAAAGGTTTTATGAAGCGCACGGAGATCATTGACTATCTTGATCGTTTTGCCGCAAAAGTAAATGCACCTGTCATTGAGGGTATTAAAGTCGAACGTATTACACGTCGCGCTGAAGGTGGATATTGCGTAACAACATCAGAAAAAGAGTTTACTTGTGATCAAGTTGTCGTGTCCTCTGGCGGTTATCATCAACCCATTATTCCGCGTATGGCTGAGCGATTACCCGAGTCTATTGTCCAAATTCATTCGGCACAATACAAAAACGCCTCTCAATTGCCGGATGGAGCTGTACTCGTTGTGGGGTGTGGTCAGTCAGGAGCGCAAATTGCAGAAGATTTGCACCTCGAAGGTAAGAAGGTCTTCCTTGCAACAGGTGATGCTCCTCGTTGTGCTCGTTTTTATCGTGGCAAAGATGTTGTGGAATGGCTGGAAGAAATGGACTACTACAAAATGTCCGTCGACAAACATCCACTGCGTGAAGGTGTGCGTGATAACACCAACCACTATGTAACCGGACGTGATGGAGGACGTGATATTGATTTGCGTAAATTCGCCACTGAAGGTATGGAGCTGTTTGGTCATTTACTCGATTACGATAAAGGCGAGCTTAAGTTTGCTCCTAATCTTGCTCGTAACCTCCAACATGCTGATGACGTTTATAACAACATCAATCAGAGAATAGATGCTTATATTGAGCAAAATAATATTGAGGCTCCGGCTGGTGGACTTTATGAACCAGTATGGGCGCCTGAAGAAGAACGCGAAATTTATTCGCTAGAAACTTCAGGTATCACCTCTGTTATCTGGTGTATTGGTTTCACGCCAGATTTTGCGTGGTTAGATGCACCTGTATTTAATGGTCGTGGTAACCCTATACATACCCGTGGTGTTACTGCTGTTGATGGGCTTTATTTTGTCGGTTTACCTTGGCTTTATACATGGGGCTCGGGTCGATTCTCAGGTATTGACCAAGATGCGAAATATCTGAGTCAAAAAATATCAGAATATACGGCTTCAGCTTTGGATGCCCAAAAGCAAAAAGAGGTAGCTTAGCTATGAAGCAAGGGAGAGCTGCTGCGAGATATTCGAACACTTATTTACTAAGCATGCCTCAGCTCTCCCTTGTAGGGCTGAGTGAACATTGGTTACTTAAACAATGCGGTCATCATCATTGGATGGCATTAGCAGAAGTCATGGGATTGTCTTTTCCTGAATTTAAGGATGAGTCAGGAACAAAGATTTACCCCGCTTTTCTTTGTGTATCGAGTGAGTCTCTTGCTCTGAATGAGCTCAAAGAAAATGATGTTATTACACTAGAAACCGAGCTGTTTGTAATATCAAAAACCCGAACCTACTCCAGAACCAGAATATCAATGGCTGATTCAATTATGGGCGAGGTTTCACTGCTTTCCTCGTTTGTTTGCCGTCAAGAAGAGGGCAATAACCAGAGTGTTGCCAGAGCCAATCTCGCCAAAGATTTGAAAATTTCTGTAACGAATGAATCCGATCATATTCTCAGTGCTTTTCATATGGCTCGAAGTTACAGCAATACTTCAGCTGAACCTCTTGTGTTTAAGTACATACCTTGCCCTTATACAGATTTTAATGGGGCTGACTTTTTGTATTTCGCGACGTTTCAGGCAATTGCTGATCGAAGTGAAAAAAATGTTCTGGAGCAAGGATTGTGGAGCACCACAAGCAGAACAATTTCCTATTTTGGCAATGTGAATCTGGGTGATCGGATTTTGGTAACGAGTATGGCGAGTGACGTTCGTGACGGGAAGTTTGCGCGTTATCGACTGGTTATGCAAAGACAGTCAGATATGAAAAATATCGCCATTGTGGAAGTTGAAAAGCAGCGCGTAAATCACCCGTCAGAAAGAAACTTTATACGCTTATAAGGATAGATGTCATGGATGATAGCAACCTAAAGTTTAAAGGATTTTATCAAGAACTCACGGATGAATCGTATTCCTGGTTGGATAATTCCGGTATGCCACCTTTTGTCAGGGGTATTCATGAATCTATGTATCAGAAAAAGAAGTGGACCATACGTCAGTATTCCGGATTTAACAGCGCCGAAGAAACGAATCATCACTTTAAAAATATGCTTCAGAAAGGTCAGACAGGTCTGTCTGTTGCTTTTGACCTACCGACTCACTTAGGGTTTGACTCTTCATCACTAAATGCAAAAGGAGAGGTCGGAAAAACCGGTGTAGCGATAGATACAGTGGAAGATATGAAAGTTCTGTTTAGTGGTATTGATCTTTCCGAAGTCTCGGTGTCCATGACGATGAATGGCGCTGTTTTACCTATTCTCTGCTGCTATATTGTGACTGCTGAGGAAATGGGGGTTAGCCCACAAGCGTTAAACGGCACGATTCAAAACGATATTCTTAAAGAATTTGCGGTCAGAAATACCTACATAGAATCACCAGAAAAATCAATGCGAATCGTGGGGGATATTGTTGAATACTGCCAACAAAACATGCCGAAGTATAATAGTATGTCGATATCTGGTTACCATTTTCAGGAAGCCGGTGCGTCACCGGAACTAGAGCTCGCTTTGACTCTGATGAACGCCAGAGAATATCTCAACGAATTCAGCCAGCGTGGTATTAATGTTGAGCTGGTGGCCAAGCGGTTAAGTTTTTTCTTTTGTCTTGGAATGGACTTTTTCAAAGAAATCGCCAAGTTAAGAGCGGCAAGATATTTGTGGAATGAACTGCTGTTATCTCATGGAATTGAAGACAGCTCGGTTCGTAAAATGAAAATTCATTGCCAGACATCAGGGATTTCACTCACAGAAGAGTCGCCGTTAAACAATATCGTCCGTACAACTATTGAAGCTATGGCTGGTGTCTTTGGTGGTACACAGTCATTACATACTAACAGTTTTGATGAAGCAATTTCGTTGCCGTCTCAAGCCGCTGCAGAGGTCGCACTGAATACACAGAAAATTCTCCAACAAGAAACAGGAATCGCTGATGTTGTCGACCCATGGGGAGGTTCTTACATGATGGAGACTGCGACAACCGATATGATTACGTATGTTCAGAAGTTGATGAGTGAGTTATCAGCCCAAGGCACGATGACGGAACTGTGTGCCAATGGCACTATTTCTAATTTGATTCATCAGCATGCTGTACAAAGTGAAGTGAACAGGCGCAACCCGAGTCTTGTATCAAGCGAACAGCAAAATTCTGTTTCCACTTTGACTCAACCTTCACCTACAGGCGACGAATTGTGGCGAAGCCAGCAACGCAAATTGTCAGTGATTAAATTAAAAAGAAATTCTGTGCGTGTGGAACAGGCATTAATGAATATTAAATTTGCTGTTCAACATCAACAAAACCTGATGGAACCCGTGCTTGAGGCAGTAAGAGCAAGAGCCACAATTCAGGAATGCACCGACGCCATACTGAATAGTGAGCCTCGTTATCGAAAAGAGGATGAAATCTGTTCGGGATATCTTTCATCTTTCAATACAGATCAAGTTCGTGAACGAGTCGTTGGTTTGACGCATCAGTTAGGAAGGCAGCCGCGTATTTTGATAAGTAAAGCGGGTATGGATGGACATGACCGTGGCGCCAAATTGGTTGCTTCACTGTTTATTGATATCGGGTTTGATGTTGATTACTTACCTGTGTTCACGACGACGGAGGAGATAAAAGACAAGCTAATGACAAGACAATATGATGTTTTCGGTTTATCAATATTGTCTAACTCTCACTTTTCTTTCGTCGATGAACTAGCGAATTTTATTCCTGAAAATACACTTTGGTTACTTGGCGGTATTATTCCTGAATCAGATAAAAAAGCGCTTACTGAACAGGGAGTTGACTTGGTTTTTACCCCTAAAGATGAGTTGGGTGAAATGATCATTAAAGTATTGAAAGTTATGGAAAGAAATTTGGGCTCTGATGTTCGATGTATTATTAATTCGTGTCGAACCGATAAACAATTCAAAATCATCAGATAAACCGGTCATAATCGACGGGTTAGCATAATTGAGCTAACTAGATTGAAGGTTTAACGTGGAAAGAAAGGTATCCAATAACTGAGCGATAATCGGTTTAATTGCATACACTTTGCTGGTTGGTTGTAGTCCCTGACTGCTACGGACAAACAATAGGTAACGTTCTGGTAGGGACTTTTCACGAGGTTTAACTAATCTGAAACTTTCATGTTAGTTGACAGCCTCTAAGACATTTTTGCTCCATTCGAAGTTACGCATAGCTGGTTTATTATTCTAATGAGCAGTAATTTGACGTACTTTTGGTCATACTAGAAGTGGCTACTATACTGATGGTTATTCAAAGTCTTGGCTACCCACTGTAACAATGAACGATGAGAATAAGCGCAAATCAACCTTACGGTGAGTTAACTGAATCAGTCACTTTACTCATCTTAACCAAAGCCGATTGATATCAAGGCATTAAAGAGCCTGGCCGCAGAAATTCAAAAGCAGCAAAGTAAGAGGCAAAAAGCGAAGCCATCATCACTCGCTTCTTTATAAAAATTGATCCCCATTCCACTGTGCCATCAAAAGATGGCACAAGTTCAATTCAGATTTTAGCTCGTATGAGGTTGATAGGTAATTAATCGTCTGACAAAAGAAAAAAAGGAATCTTTTAATCTTGAATTTGAACTTGAATTTCATATATAGCTTCATCTGCCAAATTGGTGATGGAAGTGTCTATTTGAATAATGTTCCAAGATCTATTATCAATAGTTTCTAACCTATTGATTTTACAAAAAGACAGTAGACTATTCAGTGCATTCAAGCTTGCATATCTATTCAGCCCCGCATAAGTTGTACACACATAAGTCCCTTGTGGTATCTCTTGACAGGTTTCATCTGATGCTTCGTCCGCCAGAAGAAATACTGTTGCCAAGTCAGTCGGTAAAACATCATCACGATTCAATTTGCCACCATGGCAAAATGTTGTCATATGACCGATTCGTTGATTAGCAATTAAAGGGATTTTCTCGTTCACTTGCTGCTCCAACGACAGAATACTGTAAGAGAGTTCGACTTCGTTACCCATATTAATAGGTTTTTCTGATTGGAAATACAACCGCTTATCAAATGACTTTATAACAACATGATTTTCTCTGTACTGAGTGTGAAACTGTTCAATATTTAAAATTCTCTCATTTAATATGTCATGCTTTTTCTTTAAGCTCGCGATTTCTTCTTCCAGTTTCAAAGAATGTTCTTTTAACAGTGATATCGATTTCTTAGCATTTCTGTCATCCATATACGCTTTAATATTCTCAACAGAAAGCCCGATATCTCTTAGTTCAATGATAGTACCTAACACTTCATATTGAGTAATGGAGTAGTATCGATATCCCGTTTTATCATTGACACAAGTGGGTTTAAATAAGTCAATTTTATCATAATACCTTAATGTATCGATCGAAATATGACGCAATTTAGATAGTTGGCTTATCGTCAGAAGTTGATTATCTTTCATATGTACACTCTAGTACTTTATCAATGACGACCTCCTTAACCGGTTTTCCTCTAACTAAGGAGGTCATGCCTTGTAATTAAATATTAGTATTTGTAAAGCATATATAGTTCAACGCTGCTAAAAGAGCTGTCTTCGTTAGCAAAGGCTCTTTTGCTGCGCTATCTGGATTCAACTGATTGTATGACAGTGAAACGTACCACTGGGGTCTCGGAGTCCAATCCAACTCATCACCAAATGATTTACTCTGCAACGAGTGCCCTTGATTATTGGCTTTATCAGGATAAAAACGGTAGTAAAGTGAGCCAAGAGTCACGTTTGGAGTCAGGGATACTTTGGCTGAAATATGATGTATATTTTCGTTACTATTGTTCATCAAATAGTTACCCGTTACATCACCAATTAGCCAAACTCCCCAGTTTATAAGTCTTTTAGTAAGTGATCCCCACGAACTCTGAGTTGAATCAGCACTATCATCACCAGAAAAATGACCGTAGCGATATGATAAAACTCGGTTTAAGGGCAAGTCAAACTTATACTTTCCCTCTGTATACCATGCATTTGCATCATACTCTACACCATAGCCACTTCCTGTTTGAATCGCGTATTCACCGCTAAATGATAGTGCTGGTAAAAAGTCAAAATATGCATTATAAAAACGGTCGTTTTATACCTGCATACTTTTGCGTGTAGCTGATTAACTGTAAGTCCTTCTATATCGAACACCTCAAATGCCGACAAACCAATATTGGTATTACTTTCAGTGTAATAATCATAGTTTGCCCCGGTAAGACGATTATTCATTGAATCATCGTCTGTATTAAGAGAAAAAATCTGGGTAGCCATTGTTTGTTTTTCCCAACTGAATATTACTGATTTCTGAAAGGCAGTCCGAGGTTCTAAGAAGAATTCAGCATCTGAACCAACATCACTGTTACTATCCATAACAATAAAGCCGCTGCTTATCAAATAGTCCATATTACCGAATTTAAGAGTCCAATCGTTGTATTTTACCCCAACATTAAACTCCCTCAAGATCAGTATGCTCAGCATCTCCCCCAGTGAAGCCACCAGCGTCACCATCGCCAAATGAGCTTCCCATTAAAAGTTGTGTTTCAGGTGTCAATGTATATTGAAGGTTGAGAGATGGCTTAACAAAAAGCTCTGCCACGTTATATCTTCTTTGCCATCTATGCCTAAACCAAAATAAACATTTTTAGATGTAACAGTAGAAGCCCCAATACCAAGATTAATCTCACCCGATAATTCATATTTTTCAAATAGATATCCAGCACTTGATAAACTGGGATACCTTAATATAAGAAATGAAGCAGTAGATATTAATAAATTTCTATATTTACTTATATATAATATATTTGATGTAAAACATACTCCAAGAATAAATTATAAATTAATGTTTAGGATTGAGTCTGTAATTGAAATATTTTAGTTAACTATTGCAGATATTAATCAAACATCTATTTCAATGTGTTTTACTTTTGTGGAACCATCATTATTTTTTACTAAAATAATAACCTTTAACGTTCTAGGTATTACTGGAGAGTGTCGATATACACATGCCAATGGTATTTGTCCATGCCATTTTAATTTGTCAAAATACTCTGTATTAATCTTTATACCGTTAACCGTTGCATGAATATCACAGTTTGGCTCTGTGACAACTTCAACTTCCAAGTTCACTCCCCGAATTTCCGTTGAAGCTTCAAAAACAATATTCTCGACCTTACGCTCTGTTGGCTTCAAATAACTTTCCTTTCTTACAACCTGTTCACCTTCAAGCGGCGGCGTCCGGGTTCCAGGTATACGGTAATTAGTTGCCTGTTCATAAGCATAAGCATAAGAGATTAACGAAAGATCGGTATATGCTGGCCCGATAAAAGTTGTGTTTACTGGCATTTGAGTATCTTCCATCATCCCCATACATACTGATACACTTGGTATCCCCAAATGACGTAACATATGGTTCGTATTGGAGAAGAAATTGCCATTTTTCCAAGCAGTATCATAAGCTTCATCATTGATATCGGCATTAGACTGGCCGATGTCACAATTGGCTGGAAAGGCTAAAAAGTCGATATTTTGCCCACTTAACCAATTTTCAAACCCAACTTTACGAGCTTCCTCCAGACCTAGTAATGCTTGGTTATAATTTGGCAGCGAATCCAGAGCCTTGCACCCTTGTTTAATCACATCAATATTTTCTCTGTAACGTGCATTATTGTTACCACGTCTATCATCTACAGAGCCAAGCGGATTTGGAAAAACAGTATCAGGGTCTATGCATTCCCAACTCTTATAATTCGGGTCATTCACGTATTGCAAAAAGGCTTCTAGGGCATAGGGGTTAAAGTAATCCCACTCTTGTTCCATCCATCCTTCTGGCAACCAGCCAATTCCAACAAATGATTTCAGAAAAATAGGGTCGGTTTCATAAAGATCCATCAAAGGAAACTCTAAGTCCACAACCTCGGCTCCCAGACTGGTTAACGCATGACGTGTACGTTCCCATAACGCCAGAATGGAAGGACGAATGTTAATTTTGCTTTGCTCTCTTTTATCCTGACCAATATAGATTTTTGGTACTCCAATACGCTTTCCCTGCAAAGAATCTGTACTTTTTAAAGCGTTGAAATCTTCCGCTCTGAAGTCTGATGGATTAGGTAGTTCCACCACTTTTTGATCTCGCCAGAAATCACATTGTGTGTCTTCATCTTCTTTCATAATGACGTCGAGCACTGTCAATAGGTCACTGACAGTGCGCGTATGAGGTACCACGACATCACGAGTTGGGAATAGAGGCCAGTTGCCTCGAATAGACAACAATCCTCGAGAAGGTGTATATGCTACCAATCCATTATTAGATGCTGGAGAGCGACCAGAAGAGACCGTTTCTTCTGCCATACCAAACACCGCAAAATTTGCAGCTGTAGATGTACCGGAACCGTTGGAGGAGCCAGAAAACCAGGCGGCCGGAAGATATTCAGCGTTGTAAGGGCTTTCTGCTCTCCCATAAAGCCCTCTTTGCATCCCACCAGCCGCCATTGGGGGCATATTCGTTTTCCCCAAAAGAATCCCGCCAGATTGACGAATAACATCAACCATAAAGGAGTCTCTATCTGCTGTTAAGTGAGCAAATGCAGGTGAGCCATTAGAAACCGTCATTCCTTTCACCATATAACTGTCTTTAACAGTAAACGGAATACCATGCAGCGGTCCCAGCACTATGCCTTTAGCTCGTAAATCATCCATACGCTGCGCTTCTGTCAATGCATCAGAACATAGCAAGGGTATCGAATTAAGACACAGGGTATTTTGATCATAAAAGTAGATTCGATTCAGATACATCGTTGTCAGTTCAACACTGGTAATAACTCCATCTGATAAAGCTTGATTTATGTATTCAATGCTGGCTTCTTCTAACTTAAAAACATCCATTTCTAAATCCCCTTCATTTATTCGTAACTGTTACTGCGTAGCAAAGGTTGGGTACTACATCGAAATGAACCACCAAAGCAGCGAGTAATTGAAAAATCGACAGTTTCTACATGCACACCATAAGTAGATAGCCTATTGCCAATAGTCTCAAATACCGGATCGATCACATAAACATCTTCATTAATAGGTAAGCCATTCGCAGCTAAATACGCACATTCAGATTGTGCTAAAGAAATACGATCCCATCCCTTCAAAATGTCAGGAAGACCATTTAAAAATGCCGATTCACACACAATCATCAATCCAGGTCTTGCAAGACTAAGAGCGCAATCAAGGTGAAGAATATCCGGTTTCAGTGGGACATATTCAACTGTATAGCCGTAAGGAGAAAGAAGCTTTTTCAGCCAACGCATCCCGTTTTTATTAGAAGCTAGGCCGGATGATCCTACTAAAACATGCTTGCCTAAAACGATAACATCACCGCCTTCTAAATAAGGACCGTTGCCAAAAGTCGTGTCGTCCTTGTCAAATAGTTCCGGTTGTGGCACAGCTAAATACTGGCAATCCGCAGCCATAACATGTTGGTTTACAATCGGGCGAACAGGCAAAACTTCCTGACGGCGATGCATAAAGCGCATAGAGCCTTCGATTACAAAGTCTCCGACAGTAAAGATGGGATCACGAACAAAAAAATTGCTATAGCCTTTATCACCAGTGCTTTTTTTCTCTGTGGCGGTTAGTGCCCTCGGTTCTAAAACTTCAACACCGTATCGTATAAGAAGCGATTTAAAATTCTCTCTTTCAGCCAACCATTTTTCGTGACGCTCTGGAAATAATTCACTATGGTCTCCACCCTTTACGTTTTTAAACAAGTTACGGGCATCTTCAGGTAAAAAATCCAGTTCTTCTGCAGATAAAGCCTGAGATGGGAAACCAAATTCTGAACGAGCCAAAATAACTCGCTTCAAAGGTGCAAATTCACTTTCAACAAAGATCTTATTGTGATTAGACATTCTCGTTCCTTACTACAATTAAATATTATCGACCATGTCAAAAGATTTATTCTTCGGAGATACAAGGAGATAAGTTCCTCCTATTGTTAACCAGGCTATTCCTAATAAAGTTGCATCCATACCTAGAGCAAACAAAAGGAAAGCATTAATCAGGCAGCCGGCAATAGGCAAAACAACATTTTTAAACCAGCCTCCTTGTTTTTTCTGAATAAAGAAAAATACGAAGACAGAAAAGTTAACAAATAGAAAGCTGAACACCACGCCAAAACTGATCAAATGAGTCGCAAATGTCAGCGTCATAAAGATGGAAGACAAACCTAATAAGCAAATTAAAACGATATTAAATACTGGGGTTCTAAAACGCTTAGACAGATAACCGAATCCCTTTTGGGGTAATACACCATCTTTGCCCATTGAGTAGAGAATTCGGGCAGCACTACTACAAGATGCCGTTGCAGATGCTGTTGTACCAAGAACCGTTAAAATCATAAACGCAGAAACTAGAAAAGAGGAACCTGCTCGTGCCATGACTTCCATAGAGGCTGTGTCTGGGTTTTGGAAAACGGTAGAGTCGGGAATCAGTAATTGCATAAAGTAAGCGCATACAGCGAACACCATAGTACCAAAACTAACAATGCTATAAATCGCTTTCGGTATTGCCTGCTCAGGGGATCGGGTTTCCTCTGCTAACGTTGTAATCGCATCGAACCCCAAGAAAGAGAAAAACAAAATAGGTACCGCGCCAAGAACTAAGTTTGGGATAGATACAGATTCGTCATAGAACGGTAGTGCTGAAAAGAGAGCTTGTGTACCTTGCTCTGCGCTTATAGTATCCGTAGCAAAAGCAACAAACGTAATAATAAAAGCGATTTGAAGTGCAACAATTACTGTTCCATAGTTGGCAGCCATCTTTACACCCAGAATATTAATAGTTGCAACAACCAGAAGAAAACCAATAATAAACACAGTATTCGAAACCTCTGGAAAGTATGCATTCATAAAGAGGCCAAATATTAAGGAGCTAATCATTGGACTTAATAAATAATCAAGCAAAATTGACCAACCAACGATAAAACCAGCTTTACTTCCCAGAACTTCTTTAACGTAAATAAATGCTGAACCAGAAGATGGGAACTGCTTTGCCATTCGAGCATACGAGTACGCTGAGAAAAACACTAGAATACTAGTAATAACATAGCCTGCAGCCACCATCCCTCCACTCGTGATCGCCGCAATTCCATATGTGGCAAAGACAGTGGCCGGGGCCATAAAAGAAAGACCAAAAAGAATCAAATCTCGTAAAGAGAGGACTCTTTTAAATGATGAGTTATTATCCATAATCTACTCCAATATTAATTTTCAGTTTTATTTCTAAACTATGGAGCGACTCAAGAGTCAAACAAAAATACCAAAAAACTTTATTTTAATTGTCACAGATTCCATTATGCACCAAATAAAAACAAACGCACCAAATTGACAACCAAAATTAGTGCAATAAAGCTGCATGTTAAAATAAAAAATAATTAACTCTTGATTTTTTCAAAACTTTATTAAAACCTATTAGAATCTATTGAAAAATAGTTTCATTTCATAACTCCATTTATTTTTAATTTTACGGAGATTAAAATTTTGCAAGCCAAACGTGACAATGAATTATTTTCCAGATTATATCGCTCTACAGAATCATATCAGGGTTGGGTAAAATCATTGGACGAAATTCGTACCCGTCTTGAAGCGGAAAGCGTTGCTCTACAAGTATTTAAAAATACTGAAGACGGTAGAACTGAACTAAAGTGGAGTTGGAGAGATACATTCTCGGAGCAAAGAGCTTCAATCCATGACAAATGGGTGAATAATTCAGATAATCCACGGCTAGACATCAATACTCGCTCAGACATACAGGTATATCGTGATGAAGAGGTTTTTTCAGCGGACTCCCCACATTTTCTGAAATTTAAAGAGCGTCTAAAACACGCTGGTTTAGGCTATGCCATTACGCTGGAAGTAAAACTTGCGCAAGATCTCTCCTCAGCATTGATCATTCACACCAGAGGATTTAGCGATCATTTGTTGTCAAAGGATACCGAAAACTTTCTTTATATGCTCGCTCCACATCTTACTCAATCTATTAAACTTTTCGAAAATATTTGTCATCTGACATACAAAAATGAACAACTGCGTGGCATTGCTAATCAATTGAGTATGGGAGTATTGATACTTAGCACCAAACAACGCTTAATCTGGGCGAATTCGACGTTACAACTCGAACTATCAGCAAGGAATCTGATTTCACTTAATAATGACAAATTAGAGTTTAAAAACAGAACTGATCAGCAGGTATTCTATCGGTGTGTCAATGATGCATTATCTATGAAACCGTCAGCAAGTCGTCAGCTAGGGATATTAAATTCGTATGGTATTAAACCGATTCAAATAGGTGTGATGCGAATGACATTAAATAACCATTTAATTCGACAATTTGGGGCAAACGAAGATTGTGTCATTGTATTTTTCAGCCCTCCGACGTGCCATGAGTTATCATATGCTGAGATACAAACCCTCTTTGGTTTAACTCAGGCTGAGGCTCATTTGGCAATTGCTATAGCAAAAGGACAATCTCTTAATGACTACGCTCATCATAAAGGCATCACTGTAGGTACTGTACGAACACAGCTGAAAAGCATATTTCAAAAAATGGGGATTAACAGACAACCAGAATTAACTAACCAGCTTGTGTCCTCTATCCCCTCAAATCTATTACCAATCTGATTGATAAAATGGAACTAAGTTTGCCTTACATAACAATAAAGGGGGCACCTATTCGTACCTACAGACTCTATCAGAGTGAACCTTCATCGACTGTCCATTTAGAAACAGCCTTAAGAAATAATTCCGTTTCCTTTTCTATATCATCCATTTCTTCAGTGGGACAATAGCTAAGTTTCACAATAACTGTATTAGTATCGGGATCGATGAAAACGAATTGTCCCAGTATACCCACAGCAGCAAAACTGTTGGTTCCGCTAAATGTCCACCACTGATAACCATATCCACCGGTTTCAGGATGCTCTGGTAAAAAAGATTGAGTTGCCTTTTCCAGATAGTCGCTGCTTATGAACTTATGGCCGTTAAATTCCCCTTTATTTAGTATCATTTGTCCAAACCTAGCCCAATCTCGAAGAATGGCATTAAAGCCAGCGCCAGTAAACTCTCGACCAACTTCAGGGGTTCCATCCATGATAAAAAAGCCATTTTGTTCTGCACCCAGAGGCTCCCATAATTTTTGAGCCATATATGAGGATACGTTTGAACCATCTAAGACTTTCTCTAATAACCACCCAAGTACCGCAGTATCGATGGTTTTATATTCAGATACTTTACCGGGCTCATATTTTTTCTTAATATCTACAGCTGCATCAGCAAAACGGCTAACATTTTTGATTATTGCTTTAATGTGATTCGTCGCAGCAAGACCGGGATTATCAAAATCATAGCGCTCTTCATATGCAACACCAGAAGTCATAGATAAAATATGGCGAATACTTACATCGTTATACGCACCATTTTTCAACTCGGGAATATAATTCACAATTGGATCATCCAAAGAGTGAATACGACCTTCTTCATAGGCCATACCAATTAATGTAGAGACAATCGATTTTGTCATTGACCAGCCCATATGACAGGTATCAGGCGTCATATTGTTAAGGTAGTTCTCATAAACAATCACACCATTTTTCATCACGAGCAGAGCATTTGTATATGTTCTGTCCAGAAAGTCTTCCGTTGTATAGGTCTCCCCCTTAAATTGGTATGAAACAACCATGGGACTTTGTGACTTTGGCAATTCAGAGACAACGCCGCTGCGAGCAACCAGACGAGTTGTGAATAGTGTCTCCATACTACGAAGCGTTAAGCTGTTAACATTTTTATCCAACATCGACCAACGGAGGTTCTGTAACGCAACAGAAACTTCAGATTCAGGACCAATATTGGAAAAACATCGGTTTACGATGTTTGTGCCACTACTGTGTGAAATATGGTTATTAGTCTTGTCTGCTTGCTTTGTCAGAGTAGTATTCATATAAATCCCTTTTTTATCTAATTTAAAAGGAGCTGGTTTAATTCCCTTTAGCACTCCTATTCCAATTAAATTATCTTCTCGATAAAAAAAAGATTTGTCATATCCCATATGGGATAAAGACTATAAAAATTTAATGGAAGACTCTCTGAATAAGCAGTTACGAAGTCGTAAAAGGAGTTCCTGATGTCCTGATGGTGGAACAACAACAGTATTAAGTTACTACAATTTCATATCTATTCATTGTGCTCCCCAAAAGTGGGTAATGCACAAACTCACAATTGAACATAATCACCCATGTTAGAAAACGAGAACTTACTTAAACTTGCCAGAATGAAAATGCCTTTTGGCAAATCTTATGGGTGTTTTCTTATCGACCTTCCTGAAGAGTATTTGCTGTGGTTTGATAAAAAAGCTGGTCAAAGGGTGAGTTAGGATAACTGCTTCAACTTTGTCTGGCGCTGAAAGTTGAAGGGGTGAATGTGGTGGTTAATACATTCAAATTTTTTAATTTTTGGGAATTCTAGTGCTTGGGCTCAAAGGAGTGAGAGCATTTTATTCTGGCTCTTGATGTGGAAATAAATGTTTCAGTAATTAGAGTTTCACATTTTGAAAACTTCCATGCCAGCTCACTACACTCACCGTGCAAAATTGCCAGATCGTTCTTAGCGTACGTTTTCGTTCCATTGGTCTTCAGCCCCCTAACACAGTAAGAAGAGTCAGTAAGAATGAACAATTGGGTTTAAATAAGTTTTTTTGGGCCTCGCTAATCACATGGTTTATGCTATTTGCCCTGATCTGGCATGCAATTACAATACTCATACTTTCCATACTTGAAGTTATTCGCGCTTTGCTAGTTTAAGCAAAAAACTATAAGAAGGTTCTGTCCAGTTGTGGTTTAACGTAATTAATCAGAGACAGAATGTGTCATTGCATTTTCAGCATTTTTACTAATTGTGGGTAACAAAGGATCGATGGGCGTAACTATCTAATTAAAGATTATGAAAAGTTCTCAATCGAAGGGGAGTGGCGTACTGCTAACTCTGGATGATGCCATCAAATTGTTATGATGGCATCGGTTTCAACCCGTTAATCTAAAGCTTATTTGAACATTTCCAATAGAATTGATACTGAGTTATGAGCAGTTGTATTTTTCATCTCATCATAAGTAAGTGATGCAGAGCCATCAGCTTTATCTGAAATAGTACGAATAACAACGTAAGGGATATTAAACTTATCAGCGACTTGTGCCAGAGCAGCCCCTTCCATCTCAACAGCTTTAGCTTGGAATTCTTGATACAAAAATGCTACTTTTTTCTTATCTGCTATAAATTGGTCACCAGAAACAATCGTTCCTGTCGTTACTTTATCTTCACCTAAAACAGAATGAGCGGCTTCCAATGCTTGATTAACAAGTGACTCAGAAGGTAAAAATTCTCGATTTTTATAACCATCGAGTAAGCCTATAGGGTTACCGAAAGCAGTTAAGTCTACATCATGTTGAATCAATGCCGTTGAAATGACTACATCCATAGGTTCTAAACCTGGAGAGCAAGCACCTGCTATTCCAGTAAATATAATTGAAGTGATATTAAATTTAGTCGCAAGTAATGTTGTAGTTAGAGCTGCATTTACTTTTCCTACACCAGATTTTGTAACTATTACTGGTTTCTTATTCAGTTCACCAATATAAAAAATATGGTTTCCAATGGTTTCGTGCTTAACATTTGTTAGTTTGGGCAGAATACCTTCAATTTCTACATCCATTGCACCAACAATTGCAATACGCTCTACAGATGCAAAGCAGCTAAAAGAAAAGAGTGTTAGCAAAAGGGCAAAAATACGAAACATAAAAAATCTCCTTATTAATTATGGAGATAATACGCTACATGTATCACTTGAGCAAACGTTTGCTTACGTGGGGCTGACTATCAGTATAGAGGTCGTATAGGTATGTTTTCATCAGAATGGAATTATTACGGATAGCATTTGCAGTCCAACACAGAAATACCCCGAAACGCTTTAGAGTAAATGAACTATGTTAAATCTCGGTTCGAACTTGCCTTACTTGAACTAATGAAAAAGGCAAAGAGTGAAAGCTGTTCTTAGAATATGTTCATCTATTCATGTTCGCTGCTTTCATCACATCCGATAAACTAACGGTATCGAAACCGTATCGGCAGAATAAATCAGCTGCTGATTTCAAAATCTTTTCGTGGCTATTGGCTTTGTGTTCCGGTAAACACGGATGTTGTGTTAAAACGTTATATACCCTAAGCCAAATTTTGAACATATCCAAGGACGAAATGATTAATGTTGAATAAGCAAATGGAAGAAAGATTATTCAGTTTTATTCGTTTAGAAATGAACCAAGATCTCGCTCATGATATTGATCATGTATTGCGTGTAGTAAAGACAGCGAAATCCTTATGCTATAAAGAACGAGCTATTGAGGAAGTCGTTATTCCTGCGGCGTATTTACATGATTGCTTTTCATTTGAGAAAAATCATCCTGAACGGAGCCAAAGTTCAGTGATAGCGGCGGAAAAAGCTGTAAGCTTTCTGAAAAGTATTTCGTATCCTTCGATGTACATTGATGATATTGCTCATGCTATTGAAGCTCACAGCTACAGTGCGAAAATTGAAGCAAGAACTCTTGAAGCTAAAATAGTTCAAGACGCTGATAGATTGGATGCACTCGGTGCGATTGGTGTATCACGGTGCTTGCAAGTGAGCTCTAAATTAAATCGCCCCTTATATTCTAGTGAAGACTCTTTTTGCTCAAATCGAATGCCAGATGATGAACGATTCACCATTGATCATTTCTATAAGAAGCTACTCAAGCTAGAAGATTCGATGAAGACTCTATCTGCTCGAGAAGAAGCGAAAAGACGAACAGCGTTCATGCGGATGTATTTAACCCAATTAGAAAATGAGGTGAGTGGAACATTCTTAAATTAAAGGGTGGCTCGCTGACTTGCTTCTGCCCCATTATCATTTCGTAAATAATTCCTGACCACTTTCTTAAGCCAGTTCTTGACCTACTTTTCTTAATGGCAGATTATGAGTCTAGTTGAGCACTCTCGACTAGACAGACATGTTCTGCAATTTGTGAGTGCAGGGAAGAATAAGACTTATAGAACAGTATGTTGCTGCTATGGCGTCTGTATTTTATGAATTATTATAAAGACAATGTGTGCTGAAAAGACACTGTTATACGAAATCATCATTTACTTAGTTAAGAGTTAACAATTGGATATCTTAGGAATTTTTAAGGACTACATATTTGCAGTCTTAATGGCGCTGTTTTTAGCTTACATTGCTTATCAACAGTTGGTAACTAACCGTCAGAAACTCAAACTTGATCTCTACAATAAGAGATTCGAGGTATATACGACTACGTTAAAGTTTTACCAAGAATTAATAGGCGATGGTGTTACCTCTGAAACTCACAAGGACTTCATCGAGAAAAAGGAAGCTGCCAAGTTCTTGTTTTCAGAAGACGCATCAATTTACGAATTGCTCAATGAACTGCACGAAAAGTCATTTAAGGTAAAAGCGTTCAAAGGGCATCGTGAAGAGATCGAGTCCAACCCTGAAATATTCGGCAAAGCGGCACAAGAGTCTCTAGAGGTAGTTAACTGGTCAGTTGAAGCAGTCAAATCTCTAAGTAGTAAATTAGAGAAATATTTAAACATGTAGCAAGTTTCGTATAACAAGGCGTTTAAGAGGGATTCTCAACGCTTGGCATTTTCGGTTTGATTGAGTTTTAGTGTTTACGGTACAAAGATTTAGGTTAGGTGGTGGCGTTGTTCAGCCCTTAACGCAGCGTTATGCGTTTATTAATTATCAAAAGGAAATTGAATTATTATGGATATATTAACGGTTGATGTGTTTTTGGGTGTTGCGTTAGGGGCGGTTACAGGTGCCGCTGGGCGTATATTTTATGATGTGATAATGAAAGCTAAATCTCTACTACCAATTTCTAACTCTAGGAAGCGCGCCCTAACCAGAACATGGACTGGCTCATTTCTAATGCCTCAGCCTGATGGTAGTGTTGAAGATGTAAAAATAACAATGGATCTTAACGTTAGTGGCAGGAATATATTAGGTTCAGGAAAGTATTCTGATACTGAATTGAAGTTTAAAGGAGGCTTCTTTCGAGATGATTATTTCTACCTTAACTATGAAAATACGAATCCAGCAATTTTCCAAAAAGGTATGATTATATTTCAATGGCCTAATAATCCTGTCGAAATAAAAGGTCAGTTCTTGGGTATTAGAAGAGCTGTAAATGAAATCGCTTCAGGTCAAATAGAACTGAGCTTAAATGCATAACACATGTGAGCCTTCTTACTGTCAATAGGCGAAGTTAACTATTTGGCTGTAAAAACAACAAATTCATTTACTTCGTCTGTAGCATAGCCGTTAAACCATCGTTTACAGCAAACACTTATAGAGCGTTTTCGCATTCTATTAGCGATAGGTCAATTATTCCGTTAAATGCTAATTTAGCAGTGCATGTAACACTGAATTGTCCATAAACGAGCCTGTGTTCGACGCTGACTCTTGCTTTTTATACAAAAAGGCCAGCACCGAAGTGCTGGCCTATATCTAGTTTATAGAAGCTAATGTTCTATTACGCTTTAGCAAACAGGTAAGTACGGTAACCACCAAGTAGGTTACGTGCTTTATAGCCGTTATTCACTAGCTGACGGTATGCCACGTTTCCGCGCAGACCTACCTGACAGTAGATCACAATCTCTTTGTCTTTTGGTAGCTCATCCATACGTTGACGAAGTTGGTCAACAGGAATGTTAACAGCACCTGGTAGGTAACCGTTTTGTAGTTCACCTGGGTTACGAACGTCTAATAACAGTTGGTCTTCGGTTAGGTTATCAATCTCATCAAAGTGAATTGCGGTTGAATCGCCTTTGATTAGGTTGTTCGCTACGAATGCCGCTTGGTTAATCACGTCTTTCGCACTGCCGTATGGTGGCGCGTAAGTCAACTCTAAGTGTTGTAGCTGTTCTACTGTCATACCAGCACGTTGAGCAACAGCCATCACGTCGATACGTTTGTCGATACCATCTTTACCCACTGCTTGCGCACCGAAGATTTTACCTGATTTTGGATCGAACAACATTTTGAACGAAACCACTTCAGCACCAGGGTAGTAGCTCGCATGGCTTGCAGTGTGTACGTACACTTTTTCGTACTCAACGCCGTCACGTTTTAGTTGCTTCTCGTTTTTACCGGTTGAAGCCACCGCTAGGTCAAAGATCTTACAAATCGCAGTACCTTGAGTACCTTGGTAAGTTTCGCTGCGACCAAGCATGTTATCTGCTGCCATACGGCCTTGACGGTTTGCAGGTCCTGCTAGAGGAACCATGGTTTGTTGACCAGTGACGAAGTCTTTCTCTTCGATTGCATCACCGACCGCGTAAATAGATGGATCGCTGGTTTGCATGTATTCGTTAGTATAAATACCACCAAGCTCACCAATTTGCAGACCCGCTTCTGAAGCTAATTTGGTTTCAGGACGTACACCAATCGCCATGATCAGAATATCAGTGGTGAGTGTATCGCCATCGCTTAGCGTCAACTCAAGTTCACCATTGATATGTTGGTGCTCTGCTTGACCAGAATCCATGCTTGCTAATGATGTTGTTGGCTTAAATTCTACCGATTTCAGTGCAGTAGATAGGCGTAAATCGATGCCTTTTGCACGAATTTCTGCGTGAGCAAAACCAGCCATTTCACGGTCTACTGGCGTCATCACTTGGTCTGCCATTTCTAGCAAAGTCGTTTTAATACCAAGTTGGTGGAACGCTTCCATCATTTCCAAACCGATAAAACCACCACCCACAACTGTTGCGTGATCAACTTGGTTGGTATTAATGGTTTGTATAATTTTATCCATATCTGGAATATTGCGCAGTGAATGCGTCAATGGGTTATCTAAACCTGGGATCGGTGGAACAACTGGGCCTGCACCTGGGCTTAGAAGTAGGAAATCGTAGCTTTCAGTGTATTCGCTTTGGTCTAACAGATTACGAACCGTAATGGTTTTCTCGTCGCGGTTGATGCGGAGCACTTCATTCATTACTCGCACATCTACGTTGAAACGCGCTAGGAAACTCTCCGGGGTTTGAAGCAGAAGATTACCGCGTTCTTTGATGTCTCCACCGATGTGATATGGCAATCCGCAGTTGGCGAAAGAAACGAACGGCCCACGTTCAAACATTATAATTTGTGCATCTTCGCTTAAGCGACGAGCACGAGCCGCGGCAGAAGCGCCACCTGCAACACCACCAATGATCACGATCTTAGTCATAATTTACTCCAAGTTTTTGTTCTGGCTCGAAAGGCTAACAAAGCAATTTGTCAGCCTTGTGACGAGCAACTAACGTAAGCCTAATTTTTTCAGAAAATAAACTGCTGGACATATCCCTGTGAAGGCACTTTGAATCAGGTTGGCACCAACAAATACCGTCAACCAAACAAAGTTAGGGTGAACGAATGCAGTTAAAATTACTGAGATCAGTATCATACTGCCCGCTAATACTCTTACACCGTTTTCAATAGTCATAATATTACCCTCCGCTGGATTAATGAGCTCACTATAGAACCTTTAATTAGAAATGTCTAATGTTAATTCAGCTAATTTTAAAGAAGCTAAATAAGCGTTGACTAATATTAATTTATTAGTAAAATCTAATTCATCGATTTAAATGAGGGTAAGACAATGGAAGCTGTCAACATTAAAACAATGAAGCAAAATGCAGCGGAAGTGTCTGAAATTCTAAGAATAATGGCGCATCCTGAGCGTCTAATGGTTTTATGTCAACTGACTAAAGGTGAAGTTGGCGTGGGTGTATTACAACAAGGCTCATCATTGAGTCAGTCTGCTTTTTCCCAACACTTAACCGTGCTACGTAAACATGGTTTAATCAAGGCTCGTAAAGAGTCACAACAAGTGTTTTATTCGCTCGCAGACAACCGTGTAACTCAACTGATTCAAAGTCTACAAATGACATTTTGTGGATAATAATTTTTAATTTA
The DNA here is from genome assembly GCF_014596725.1 of Vibrio sp. Y2-5. GTDB lineage: Bacteria > Pseudomonadota > Gammaproteobacteria > Enterobacterales > Vibrionaceae > Vibrio. Next base: position 115,760 of record NZ_JACVEG010000009.1, on the reverse strand, counting down.
AAACTTTAATGTATAGAGGTAGTTATGGCGTTTTCCATTCCATGGGATTCTTTAGCCGGAGGCATTTTATTAGGTATTTCAGCGACATTGATGTTGCTAATGAACGGAAAAGTAGCAGGTATCAGCGGTATTTTAACGGGCTTGATGACACCAAAAACGAAGGACTTCGCATGGCGACTATTGTTTGCTCTGGGAATGATTTCAGGTGGTGTTCTGGCAGCGTTAATGCTGGGTGGTGAAGCTCCGGTTCAGTTCGAAACAAGTAGTGCGATGCTCGCAATTGCGGGCCTATTAGTTGGCGTTGGTACCCGTTTAGGTAATGGGTGTACCAGCGGACATGGTATTTGTGGCATTGGGCGTTTATCTAAGCGTTCGATTGTCGCTACTTGCGTATTTATGGCAGTAGCAGCAGCAACGGTGTTTGTCCGTTTCCATGTTCTTTAATTTTAGCTTTTATAGTTAAAACATAAGCTTAAAAGCTAGGCCAGTTTAAAAACTGGGTTGGTTTAAAACTAATAGGTGTTTTCAAATGAATAATATGTTGTTTCGATTAACGTCTTTGTTGGCGGGTGTGTTGTTTGGTATTGGTATGATCATTTCTGGCATGGCAGATCCGGCAAAAGTGTTGGGTTTCCTTGATGTGGCTGGAAATTGGGACCCGAGTTTAATGTTCGTCATGGGTGGAGCACTAATGGTGTTTATGCCTGCTTATTTCTTACTGATTAAGCCAAAGCAGAAACCAGTTAACGCTGAAAAATTCTGTTTAGCTACAAATAAAACAGTAGATAGCCGTTTACTTAGCGGTGCGGCAATCTTCGGCTTGGGATGGGGAATTGCAGGTATTTGTCCTGGTCCTGTGGTTTCAAGCCTCGCTTTAGGCAACTCAGGTGCTTGGGTTTTCTTCGCTAGTATGATGGTCGGCCTTGGCGCAACAAACTTATTGATCTGTATTAAGAATAATAAACAAGTTCAATCACAAACAGCTTAGCCACACTATGCTATTAGTGGTATAGAAATCGAGTATAGGCACGACTTATACAAATAAGTGAGTAGCTTATACAACGAGATAGTCGTGAGCAGTATTTAGGCACTAAGGAGAGTGACTTATGAGATGGTTAACTTTGAGTATTTCTGTGGCACTTGCCAGTTCTGGCTATGTGAATGCAGAACAAGTAAGTGAACGTTACATCGTAAAGAGTGAGTCACTCTCGCAAGTTGTGCAACTTGATGGCGTGGTTCAACCCATTAATCAAGGTACTGTTGCTTCACAAACCTCAGGTCGAATTGTTGGCCTGAATGTGGATGTGAATGACTATGTAAAAAAAGGCACTGTGCTATTGGAAATCAGTGCCGTTCAGCAATCGGCTTCATTCGACGCTGCTCGGGCTCAATTAGCCAGTGCGATTGCGCAAGACAGAGAAGCTCAAGCGCAAGTTAAACGCTACCGTCAACTTTTCCCCAAAGGGGCAATTTCACAAGATGTGATGGATTCTGCTGAAGCAAAAGCTCGCAGTGCATCAGCGGCGGTGAAATCGGCTCAAGCAGCGGTTGCTCAGGCCAAAGAATCCCTAGGTTATACCAGTGTTACCGCGCCTTATGACGGTGTAGTTACCCAAAGACACGTTGAATTAGGTGAAACTGTTGCGCCTGGAACCCCACTCGTGAGTGGTTTTTCGATTGATAAGCTTCGAGTAGAGACTGAGATTCCTCAGCGTTATCAACCCGCAGTTGCAGATGTTGCTCAATTCGAAGTTGTCTCACCTCAAGGTGAACGCATATTGCCTACTCAATATAGCTTGTTCAGCTATGCGGATCCTCAATCCCACACCTTTAAAATTCGTCTTAACTTACCTGAACAAATCTCAACTTTTGTGCCGGGAATGTGGGTAAAAACCGAGTTCCATTACGGCAACAGAGACACGATTCTGATTCCGAACAGTTCCGTTGTTCGCAGAGCAGAACTGAGTTCAGTCTACCGAATTCAGGGCGACAGCCGAGTGCTTAACCCCGTACGGTTAGGGCAAACTTACGGCGATTACACCGAAGTGTTGTCTGGCCTTGAAGAAGGCGACGTCATTTCGACTACCGCTCTTAACGCAGAAGGTAAGTAATTATGGACAAACGACTCGGCATTTCGGGTCGCATTGCCGCGGCCTTCCAAAATTCTGCTATGACACCTTTGCTCGCTTTAGTCGGGCTTTTGATGGGGCTTTTCGCGGTGATTGTGACGCCGAAAGAAGAAGAACCTCAAATAGATGTGACTTTTGCAGACGTTTATATTCCGTTCCCCGGCGCTTCTCCTGCTGAGGTTGAAAGTTTAGTGACTACGCCTGCGGAGCAAGTGATCTCTGAAATTCAGGGCATTGATAAAATCTATTCTTTCTCTCAGCCTGACGGCGCGATGATTGTTGCCATTTTCGATGTTGGTGTAACGCGCAATGACGCCGTGGTTCGCATCTACAATAAACTTTATTCCAACAAGGATTGGATGCCTCAAGGTGTTGGGGTAGGTGAACCTATCATCAAGCCGAAGGGCATTGAAGACGTGCCTATTGTGACTATCACTTTGGCTGATAAGAGTGGTGAGTTAGATCAGCAACAGTTAACGCAAGTCGCTCACGGTTTGGAAACCGAACTGAAGCGAATTGATGGTACTCGCGATATTTACACTGTAGGTGGTCACAACACTATCGTCGATGTGCGTCTTGATCCGGTGAAGATGAACAGTTTTGGTATCACGCTTGATCAACTGAATCAGCATCTGCCTTCAGCGAATTCAAGTTCCACCATGTTGTCCCTTACTCATGATAACCAACAATTTCCGGTTCAAGTGGGGCAATTCCTTACTCGTGTAGAAGAAGTCAAACAACTGGTTGTCGGTTTACACAACAATACCCCTGTGTATCTGGAAGATATCGCGACCGTGAAGTTTGGTGTCAACACACCAACGCAAAATGTTTGGACCAGTGACAAGCAAGGCATTTATCCCGCGGTGACGTTAGCCGTTGCCAAGAAAGGGGGCGAAAATGCGGTAAATGTAGCGAATGCTATTGAATCGCGTTTGGTTGAATTGGAAAACCAGCTTATTCCTCAAGGCATTGATGTCGATATTACCCGTGACTACGGCAAAACAGCGGCAGATAAAAGTAATACCCTGATTGGTAAACTTGCGTTTGCGACCACTGCGGTTGTTATCTTAGTTGTACTAACTATGGGTTGGCGTGAAGCGGCTGTAGTAGGCTTAGCGGTTGTCGTCACTTTGATGATTACGCTATTTGCTTCATGGGCATGGGGCTTTACGCTCAACCGAGTTTCATTGTTCGCACTGATATTCTCTATCGGTATTCTGGTCGATGATGCGATCGTGGTGGTGGAAAACATTCACCGACATATGGCAATGGGTAAGCAAAAGCTAAGTGAGCTGATTCCGCCTGCGGTTGATGAAGTCGGTGGACCAACCATTCTCGCGACATTAACAGTCATCGCGGCACTATTACCTATGGCATTTGTCTCAGGATTGATGGGGCCTTATATGAGCCCGATTCCAATCAATGCGTCTATGGGCATGCTCATTTCCTTAGCGGTGGCATTTATTGTTTCGCCTTGGCTTGCAGGGCATTTCTTAAAGCCTACAGTTCATGGTCACCAAGAAGGTGGAGCAACCAGTTCGGTATTCCACCGAATCATGGCTCCGTTTGTCACTGCAAAGAATCAAGGTCGTAATCGTTTCATGTTGCTGTTGGTGATTCTGGCTTTGATCGCTGGCTCTATGCTGTTGCCTGTGTTCCAAGCGGTTGTGTTGAAGATGCTACCGTTTGACAACAAATCAGAGTTTCAAGTTGTGCTGGATATGCCAGAAGGTACGTCTTTGGAGAGAACACAGCGCGTGTTGTTCGAAATGGGCACAGAGCTAAACAAAGTACCAGAGATGGAAAGCTACCAAATCTATGCAGGTACAGCTGCGCCGATTAACTTTAACGGTCTGGTTCGTCACTACTTTATGCGTAATCAGTCGAATCAGGGTGACATTCAGGTCAACCTAGCAGGACGTAAAGAGCGTGATAGAGACAGCCATGAAATTGCCAGCTCTATTCGCCCTGTATTAAAAGCGGTCGCAGATAAATTTGGCGGTAAGGTTAAAGTGGTTGAAGTACCACCGGGTCCCCCTGTCTGGTCTCCGATATTGGCGGAAGTTTATGGTCCAACGCCGGAAATTCGTAATGCCGCCGCAAGACAAGTAAGAGAAGTGTTCCGCACTACTCAGGATATTGTCGATGTGGACATGTACCTGCCAGAGCTGCACCAGAAATGGCAAGTAGTGATCGACAGAAGCAAAGCGTCTCACTACCAGGTGCCTTATGCTTCGATTGTTGATGCTCTAGCCACTTCGATTGGTGGAAAACCGGTGACTTATCTTCACAGTGAGCACAGTAAGTACCCAATTCCAATTCAGATTCAAGCAAGTGAAACGGCAAAGGTGCGTTTAGAACAAGTGCTGAATATGAAAGTGGGCAGCATGACGGGTAGCGCTTATCCACTGTCTGATTTGGTGTCGGTTCGTCAAACGCCAATGGAAGATTACATTGTGCATAAGAACCTTGTGCCTATGGTCATGGTCGTCGGTGATATGGCAGGAAGTGTAGATAGCCCACTGTACGGTATGTTTAATGTGGGCAGTGAACTGGACAAAGCAATGGCAGTTGACCAGTACTACATCAATCAGCCAGATGGTTTAAACGGCATTTCTATACTGTGGGACGGTGAGTGGACTATCACTTATGAAACCTTCCGCGATATGGGTATCGCTTACGCTGTCGGTATGATTCTGATTTACCTGTTGGTTGTAGCGCAGTTTAAGTCATATTTAGTGCCGTTGATCATCATGGCGCCAATCCCGCTCACCATTATTGGTGTGATGCCGGGGCACGCCTTATTAGGCGCACAGTTCACGGCGACTTCAATGATCGGCATGATTGCTTTGGCCGGTATTATCGTGCGTAACTCGATTTTGCTGGTGGACTTTATCAACCAACAAGTGGAAGAAGGTATTGTGTTCTCTGAAGCGGTGATTCAGTCCGCAGCGGTACGTGCTAAACCCATTATGCTGACGGCACTGGCTGCGATGATAGGCGCGGTATTCATCCTCGATGACCCGATCTTCAACGGCTTGGCTATTAGTTTGATTTTCGGGATATTCGTATCGACAATTTTGACCTTGTTGGTCATCCCTGTCCTATACTACGTAGTGATGAGAAAACGCTTCGAAAAAAGTCCTGTTTAGGTATAGGGATTTGTAGTCAGTAAACTTGTCTTAATGCCTCACAATGTAAGCCAATACAGTGTGAGGCATTTTTGTGTTTGTCACTTTTAGTTGAACAGTATCTGCAGCTACCAATTGAACTGAGAAACAATAGGGCAGTGATCACTTAAGTGATAGTTGAGTGCATCTTGGTCTTTATAAACCATTTGTTTGGGCTGAGTTGTTTGAAGCTTAGGGCTGACAATCATATGGTCAATCACGGAACGAAATTGATGCAGCTGTGAAGCATTATTGCGTTTGCGAACTTTGCATAAAGCCTGAGTATTGCGGGTTGCCAGTTCTGGTTTTTGTTTCAAACCCTGATTAAACTCTTGCCACAACCAGTCGCCTTTAAAGCTCAGGTTATGATTGAAATCTCCCATAATCACATATTCTTGCCCTTGCTTTTCGCGCTCTTTAATCCAACGGTTGAGACTTTTCCCTTGTGCTAACAGAGTCTGACAGGTCTCTTTGTGAGAATAGAATTTCCCTACGCAACCCGCTTTGAGATGTAGTGAAAGTACGTGGACAGGTGTGGCACTATCAGGATAAAGAATGACATAAGAAGCAAATCTTAGTTTGTGATTAGCTCTGCCATACAAGTCGATGTCTTTGGGATCAGAAAAAGGTACGTTATTACGAATGGCAAAGCCCGTGTACTGGTTGATATCAGAAAACTGGTGATTATGGTATTGAGGCAGGTCTCTGTCTGACAGAACGACGGAATAATCTGACGAGCTTACTCGCTTGAATGCGTCGATGCTATCGACTTCCTGAAAAGCAATCACATCCGCATTGAGTCGCTCAAAATATCCTTTCAAGGCAGAAAAATCGTCATTGCTTCGCTTTCCTTCATAGACATTATGGTTTGGATTGATGGTGAGCCACTCCATATTCCAAGTACTCAAGGTTAATTTTTCAGCATGCGCAGTGGGTGCCACTATGATGAAAATTACACTTGCAAATAGAGCGTGAAATAGGCGCATTTTTCCTTTCCTTTTGTCATGTCTTTTATCGTGATTTCTGCAGCGCTTAATCTATCAGGCTTCCAAAAAAATCAACATCTGATATCACAATTTTTGCGGTTTACAGCTTTTCTTACGAGTTTGAGATCTTGTGCTGTAAGTTTGAATCAATTCTGTCCGGTGGTCTAAATCCATTGATCTATATCAATACTCCAACTTGATGTCGGAGGTTAAATACGCCACAACATATAGTGTCAGTTGGATAATAAAAAGCCCTATATAGTGTGTTTGTGGATAAGTCTGTGAGTATGCTGGGGTAAGGAGAAATTTTGAAACCTATCGTGATCAAACGTGATGGCTCTAAAGCCCCGTTTAACAGGGATCGTATTCAATCTGCAGTTGAAAGTGCCGCAGATCATGTGGATAAAGAGCTGGCAATTTATGCTCTTAATGTAGCACTTGCTGTTGAACTGAAATTGAAAGATTACGAAGAAGTTCACATCGCCGAAATTCAGACGATGGTAGAGAACGAGCTAATGCAAGGTCCGTACAAAGCATTAGCTCGTTCATACATTGAATATCGCCATGACCGCGATATTTCTCGTGAAAAGCAAAGCGCGTTGACCAGAGAAATTGAAGGCTTAATTCAAGAAAGCAATGCCGATCTGCTAAACGAAAATGCCAACAAAGACGGCAAAGTGATCCCAACACAGCGCGACCTGTTAGCAGGTATCGTAGCTAAGCACTATGCGAAAACTCGTATCCTGCCTCGTGATATCGTTCAGGCTCATGAAGAAGGTGACATTCACTATCATGATCTCGATTACGCACCGTTTTTCCCAATGTTTAACTGTATGCTTATCGATTTGCAGGGCATGCTGACACACGGCTTTAAAATGGGTAACGCGGAAATTGATACGCCAAAATCAATTTCGACCGCGACAGCGGTAACCGCACAAATCATTGCTCAGGTTGCAAGTCATATCTACGGTGGTACAACGATCAACCGTATTGATGAAATTCTTGCGCCTTACGTAACAGCAAGCTACGAAAAACACTTAGAAATCGCCAAAGAGTGGGACATTCACAGCCCGGAAGAGTTTGCTAAATCTCGTACTGAGAAAGAGTGTTATGACGCATTCCAGTCTCTGGAATACGAAGTCAACACGCTTCACACAGCTAACGGACAAACTCCTTTTGTAACGTTTGGTTTTGGTTTAGGTACCTGCTGGGAATCGCGTTTAATTCAGGAATCTATTTTGAAAAACCGTATCGCGGGCTTGGGTAAAAACCGCAAAACAGCGGTTTTCCCTAAACTGGTGTTCGCGATTAAAGACGGTTTAAATCATAAGAAATCTGATCCAAACTACGACATCAAACAGCTTGCGCTGGAATGTGCGTCAAAACGTATGTATCCAGACATCTTGAACTACGACAAAGTGGTTGAAGTGACGGGTTCGTTTAAAACGCCAATGGGATGCCGCAGCTTCCTGAATACCTATGAAGAGAATGGTGAACTGATTCACGAAGGTCGCAACAACCTGGGTGTAGTGAGTTTGAACTTGCCGCGCATTGCATTGAAAGCAAATGGCGATATTAATAAGTTTTACGAGTTGTTGGATGAGAAGCTGAAACTGGCTCGTCGCGCACTTGAAACGCGAATCAGCCGTCTGGAGAAGGTGAAAGCTCGTGTTGCTCCAATTCTGTATATGGAAGGCGCATGTGGTGTTCGTCTGAAAGCCGACGATTCAATCACTGAAATCTTCAAAAATGGTCGTGCTTCAATTTCACTGGGTTACATCGGTGTACATGAAACTATCACAGCATTGTTCGGCGCTGACGATCATGTTTATGATGATGCGAAACTGCGTGAGCATGCGATTGAAATCATTCAACGTCTACGTAACGCCGTAGATCAATGGAAAGAAGAAACAGGGTACGCATTTAGCCTGTACGGTACACCAAGCGAAAACTTATGTAGCCGCTTCTGCCGTATCGACGCAAAAGAGTTTGGTGTTATTGAGGGTGTAACTGACAAAGGTTATTACACCAACAGTTTCCACTTGGATGTGCAAAAAACAGTAAACCCATACGATAAGATCGATTTCGAGATGCCTTACCCAGAAATTTCGAGCGGTGGCTTTATCTGTTACGGTGAGTTCCCGAACATGCAACGCAATATCGAAGCGTTAGAAAACGTCTGGGATTACAGCTACTCTCGTGTTCCTTATTACGGCACAAACACGCCGATTGATGAGTGCTATGACTGCGGCTTTACTGGCGAATTTGAATGTACCAGCAAGGGCTTTGTATGTCCGAAGTGTGGTAACCATGATTCGTCTAAAGTATCAGTAACTCGTCGTGTATGTGGTTATTTGGGTAGCCCTGACGCTCGTCCGTTCAACTTCGGTAAACAAGAAGAAGTTAAACGTCGCGTTAAGCACCTTTAAATGAAATACGATTGAGCAATGAACTACCACCAATATCATCCTATTGATGTGGTCAACGGACCGGGGACACGCTGTACACTGTTTGTCTCCGGCTGTGAACACAACTGTAAAGGCTGCTATAACCAGAGCACATGGTCTTTGCGCTCTGGTCATCCTTATACTCAAGATTTAGAAGATCGCATCATTGCGGACTTGAACGATTCCCGTATACCGAAACGTGGCTTGTCGTTGTCCGGCGGTGATCCTCTGCATCCGCAAAATGTCTCTGCCATTCTCAATTTGGTGAAACGCGTTAAGCAAGAATGTAGCGATAAAGATATCTGGCTATGGACGGGTTATTTGCTTGCGGAACTGAGCGAAGCGCAACAACAGGTATTGGAATACATTGATGTGCTGATAGATGGCAAATTTATCAAAGATCTTGCCGACCCAAGCCTAGATTGGCGAGGCAGCAGTAATCAAGTCATTCACTACCTCAAATCTTAATTATTAGCTCCGATTTAGGAGCTAATAACTTGCCTATAAACAAGTATCTTGAGCCGTTTCAGCGATAGTGTTACTTTGAAACTCATCACTTGAATTTCAAAAGGCTGTGACTTTCATGTTCTCTCATTTAACTGCTCCAACTCTTGACCCAATCATTTCACTGACGGCGGCTTTCCGTGACGATCCTCGTGCTGAAAAAGTCGATTTAGGCATTGGTGTTTATAAAAATAGCTTAGGCGAAACGCCAATCATGCAAGCCATTTTGCAAGCTCAAGATATTGTAGCGAAAACACAGAAATCAAAGTCGTACGTTGGCCTTGCAGGATGCGAAGAGTTCAACCAATGCATGGCGGATTTAGTGCTAGGTGATACCCCCGTGCGTGAACGACTCTCCGTTATTCAGACTCCGGGTGCCAGTGGCGCATTACGTATGCTTGCTGATTTGATGTATTTTGCTCAGCCAGAAACCACGGTGTGGCTAACAGACCCAAGTTATGTCAATCACAAACCGATCATGGAAGCTGCAGGACTTAAAGTGAAGTTTTACAGCTACTTTAGCCAAAAAACCAAAATGGTGAATGCTGATCGTATGCTTGCGGACTTGGCTCATGCTGGGCCAAAAGATGTGGTTGTTGTTCATGGTTGTTGTCATAACCCGACGGGTGCTGATATTGATTTTTCAGCTTGGCAGGCGATTACGGAACTGGCTCAGAAAAATGGTTTTACGCCATTTGTAGATATCGCTTATCAAGGATTTGGTGATGGCCTGCAAGAAGATGCGAAAGGTATTCGCTATATGGCAGAGCGAGTAGAAGAAATGCTGATCACCACATCATGCTCCAAAAACTTTGGCTTATATCGCGAGCGTACTGGGGCAGCCATGGTACTGGGGAAAAATGCGACTGAAGCAACGAATGCTAAAGGTAAGCTGCTGGCATTAGCGCGTACCACATACACTATGCCGCCTGACCACGGCGCGGCGCTGGTAAAAACAGTATTGCAAAGCGATGCATTAACCATAGTTTGGAAGAATGAGTTGGTTGAAATGCAACAGCGTCTGTTAAGTCTTCGTAAAAGTTTATGTAACCAGTTGAGAAATCAACACAATACTTCACAATTTGATTTCATAGAAAGTCACAAAGGTATGTTTACTATGCTAGGCTTAACAGCAGAGCAAATGTTACGATTACGCGAAGACTTCGGTATCTATGGGGTTGCCGATAGTCGTATCAACATTGCTGGTTTAACAGAAAAAGACATCCCTTATGTGGCGGATGCAATAATGAAAGTTTTATAGATATTTTTCAGTTTGAGTAGGTGAGCGAATGAAACAACAGTGGAAATTTTTAATTCCTTTGATGCTAAGTGGCGGTTTAATTGCGTGTTCTACAACGCCTAAAGAAGGTGATGCAAAGGATCAAGCTGTTCAAGTTGAAGAACCTAAGCAAGAGGTTTCTCAACCAGAAAGAGACCTCAGTAAATATGAAACCGTAACGCCAAAGGTTGAGCCTATTACTGAACCTAAGCCGGAAGTAAGACCTGAACAGCAACCAAAGCCGGATCCTAAACCACCTGTAGTGGCTGATGCTAAGAAAACAGCTGATGGACGTTTAATTCTTGGAGAGCAAGAATGGGTTTATGTTACTGGCTTGAAAGAGAACTTCCGTGCACGTATTGATACCGGTGCGACGACTTCTTCAGTGAGTGCAGTCGACGTTGTTCCATTCGAGCGTGACGGCAAAGATTGGGTAAAATTTAAGATTGCACATGACGATGTGATGAGCAAAGAGTTCGCGCTACCAGTTGAACGTTGGGTTGATATTCGTCAGTCAAGCGCAGAAGGCACGCAACGTCGCGCTGTGGTTATGGCGTGGATCCAAATCGGTGATTTGAAAGAATATACTGAGTTTACTCTTACAGACAGAAGCCACCTGACTTTCCCTGTGTTGCTCGGTCGCAGCTTCTTCAAAGATGTTGCACTGGTTGATGTTAGCCGTAAGTACATTCAACCAAAACACAAATAAGCTCGAAATGGAAAATCAAAAAGCCAGCTGATGCTGGCTTTTTCTATGTTTTACAACTTCCTGCCAAGGCGCTTTTCAATTTGACGCTTTTCCCATTTAGGTCCGAAGAGATTGAACACCTCGAAGGCATTTAAACCATGATTCAAGATACCAATACCCCAACCTAAAGCTGGCCACCAAGCCCATATATAATCGGGGTTGGTGAATAGGTTGATGGCGAAAAGTAGGCTAATCACCATTACGTATGTCATCAGGTGTGAGTAAAAACTTTTGATGGATCTGACTTGGTCAATCACCGTCTGTTCTTCTTCGGTAAATTTGGTTTCGTTGGTCATTTCTGGCTCCTGCTGAAGTTCTTCGATACTGGTTTCAAAGACAGCTGCTAGGGATTTTAGTGACTCTAAACCAGGCTGTTGGCCACGCTCAATTCTCTGAATAGTACGGATACTTAAGCCGCTTAGTTCGGCCAACTGTTCTTGAGACCAACCGTGTTTTAGTCTGAGTTTTCTAATAATCATTTAAAAATTCCTTCTACTGCCATGAGCCATAACTTACCAACTGCGTATCCAATATATTACGTCATATAGGCGACATAGATGTGACACTTCCATAAATTCAATAAGTTAGAACGAAACATTTCATCCATCTGCAATAGCAGTATTGTGACGAGTATTATCAAGAGTCGCCATAATCAGCATTCTCTTCAAGCGACTATTCTTCGATTCTAGACAAAATTCGACATTTTTCGCGATACACAGTCATGTGAATCGGGTTAGATGTCATTAGTGAAACATATTAGTGAAACACATTAACGAAACACATTGGTGGAACACGTTAATGAAATAACGGTTAGTTGAGCTCGTTGGGTTGGTAAAGGAAAGAATAGGGGGAAGGAGATAGTTACGTTAGATAGCCAAGCGAGCCGAACTTTGTGTCCTGTGGCATTCGTACTATTGAGTCAAAATAAAAAAGCCAGTGGACAATGTCACTGGCAATAGCCTTCGGGGGGCAAAGACTTGGAAATTGATAAGAAGCTAAGCGTAATGCTTAGCTTCTTGTTTTCGCTTAAGAAGCAGTTACTGCAGACTTTTCAGTAGCGCGAGCTTTGAAGAAAGCGTAGCCAAAGCCTGTTACTGCTGTACCCGCAGCGATAGCAACTAGGTACATAAACACTGGAGTAATAGCACCAGGAATCGCTAGTACGAATAAACCGCCGTGTGGAGCCATCAGTTTTGCACCGAACAGCATTGATAGAGCACCTGTTAATGCACCACCTGCCATACATGCTGGGATAACACGCATTGGGTCTTTCGCTGCAAATGGGATAGCACCTTCAGAGATGAAACATAGGCCAAGTACGAATGATGCTTTACCTGCTTCACGCTCACTAGGTTCAAATTTGTTTTTAGCAAGGAAAGTCGCTAAGCCCATACCTAGAGCCGGAACCATACCTGCTGCCATGATAGCTGCCATTGGTGCGTAAGTTTGTGAAGCCAATAGACCAACACCAAATGTGTAAGCCGCTTTGTTTACTGGACCACCAAGGTCGAAACACATCATTGCGCCTAGAATAATACCAAGCAGTACTGCGTTTGCTGAACCCATGTTGTTTAGGAACTCAGTCATTGCAGACATGATGCTTGATACTGGGCCACCAACGACGTAGATCATAATCAAACCGGTGATTAAGCTAGCAACGAATGGGATGATCAGAATCGGTTTTAACGCTTCCATTGACTGAGGAAGAGAAACTTTGTCAGCAATGAACTTCGCAGAGTAACCCGCAATGAAACCAGCAGCGATACCACCTAGGAAACCTGCGCCAGTAGAGCTTGCTAACATACCGCCAATCAAGCCTGGTGCAAGACCAGGACGGTCAGCAATTGAAAACGCGATGAAACCAGCAAGAACAGGAATCATAAGAGCGAATGCAGAACCACCACCGATAGTCATCAATGCTGCTGCTAGAGTACCTTCTTCTTTAAACGCTTCGATACCGAATACGAAAGACAGAGCGATGATCAAACCACCTGCAACCACCACTGGTAGCATGTGAGAAACACCTGTCATCAAGTGTTTGTACACACCTTTCTTCTCACCAGTGCTTTCAGCGCTGCTTGAAGCTTCAGCTTGGGTATAAACCGTCGCTTTTTCGAATGCGTTGTTGATCTCTTGTTCTGTTTTCTTCAGAGCAAGACCAGTACTGGTTTTGTAAAGTTTTTTGCCGTTGAAGCGATCAAGCGGAACATCGATGTCAGCAGCAATGATAACAAGATCTGCGTCAGCGATTTCTTGAGCAGTCAGTTGGTTTTTTGCACCAACAGAACCACGAGTTTCTACTTTGACAGTGTGGCCGAGACGAGAACCTGTCTCTTCCAACGCTTCAGCAGCCATGAATGTGTGTGCAACACCAGTTGGGCATGCAGTGATGGCAACAATCTTCTTCGCGCTTGCTGCAGGAGCCGCAGGAGCTTGGTAAGTTGTTGCAGCGCTTGCACTAAGCTCAGAAGCTTGTTCAACCGCTGTTTTCAAGTAAGCCGCTGGATTACTTGTGCAAGCAGAGATATCACTTTGGTAGACTTTTTTACCAACAAAGCGAGTAGTATCAACAGGTGTATTGGCTGCGATAATAACTACTTCAGCATTGTTGATGTCTGAATCGGTAAGCTTGTAGCCTTCAATCACAGAAGAGTGACATTCCACAACGGAAGTCCAGTTCAGTGATTTAGCAGCTTGTTCAAGCAATCCCGCAGCGATAATGCTGTTTGCAACGCCGCTAGGGCATGCAGTGATAATAGCAATATTCATAGTACGACCTTCTGTCCTTATTTGTTAGATACTTCAAAAGTACCAACTGGTTGTAATTGGATTTCTTTTTGTAGGGTGATTAGTTGAGTTTCTGAAGTCACACCCACCCCTACCTGCGTAACTGCAAGGGCAGATAATGCTGTAGCGAATGTGATTAAAGATTCTTTGTCCATATTTTGCATATGACCCCAGCAAAGACCGGCAACGAGAGTGTCACCTGCACCTACAGTACTGACAACGCTCATACGTGGTGGTTTTGCATGAAGCCATTGGCCTTGGTTTAGCCACATGGTTCCGTTGGCTCCCATTGAGACAACAATGTTTTCGATACCTTTTTCTGCAAGCTCAGCCGCCGCTGCTCGGCACTCTTCAGGAGTGACCAACTCACGACCAACAAACTGAGATAGCTCTTCATCGTTTGGCTTAATCAGCCAAGGGTGAGCGTTCAAGCCAGCTGCCAAGGCATCACGACTACTATCAAACAGAACTCGTTTGCCTAGTGAATGCAGCTTTTCAATCCAAGAAGCACATAAGCTTGGAGAAACACCCGTAGGCAAGCTGCCTGCAAGAACGAAATAATCATGGTCTTGCGCAAGGCGAAGTAGAGTCGCTTCGAAAGCCGCGATATCTTCGTCTGTAACATTGATACCTGGGAAGTTGATGTCACTTACTTCACCGCTCGCTTCAACGAGTTTAACGTTGATACGAGTTGAGCCCTGAATGCGGATGAACTCATCATGCGCACCCATCTCTTCAAACAGCTGGCAGAACATCTCTTGATTGTCTCTGCCTAGAAAGCCAGTCACAGTAACGTCTGCACCAAGGTCACTCAGTACTTTCGCTACGTTCACACCTTTGCCTGCCGCGTGCAGTGAACCTTTTTTAACAAGGCTCACGGTGCCCACGTTGAGCGTGTCCAAGCTACCAGTAAGATCCAGCGCTGGATTTAGGGTGATGGTGACGACTTTCGTTGTCATGGCGTTATTTAGCATGAGTCGCCCCTTAACCTTCACCTAGGCCAGCGTTAATAGCAGCACCGATAGACTCCAGCGCTTTAGCTGCATCTGGGCCTTCAGCAGTGAATTGAAGTTGGTGACCGTGCTTAACACCAAGAGCGATCACTTTCATCAAGCTCTTCGCGTTCACGTCTTTACCGTCGCCGTCCAAATTAGACACGCGGATTGAAGATTCGAATTTTTTCGCTTCTGCAACCAGCATTGCGCCCGGACGAGCATGAAGACCATGAGAGTTCTTGATCTTAAATACAGCAACATTATCGCCAGAAGCTGCTACCGGTTTTTCTTCTTCTGCTTCGTTGCTAAACAAAGCAAGTAGTTGTTCTGTGTTGGCTTTTAGGAACAGTTCCTGTTCGCCTGCAAACACTTTCTGTGTAAGTGTGTTTAGCATGTTTTCGTGTGCGTTATTACATGCAGCAAACGCGACAAGAGCTTTAACAGGTAAACCTTCAGATTCACAATGATTGGCAGTAGATACGAAAGACATACCTGTGCGTTTTACGGCTTTGTCACTGCTCACAACCCATAGACCTTTACCAAGGTGGGTGGGTGTCTTGGTCACTAGGTCAGCAACGAACTCAGAGTCCGCACAGCCACTGTTTTTCAACAAACCGCCAGCCACTGCGCTCATTTGCACCATGTCACTTGCAGGGAAAAGAAGTTGAATCAGTGATGCGTCGAAATCGGCTTCGAACTGAACTTCACCATTAAGCAGAGCAATGATGTCGTTTGCTGATTTTGCGTTTTTCAGCTTCTCTTCTACGCCGTCAGCAGAAAGCACTTTGGTTAACTGTTTTAGAATACCCAAGTGTTCATCTGATTTGGCAGCGATACCGATAGCAACGTAAACAGTGTTGTCGTCACCCCAGTTCACACCATTAGGGAAGTGGTGAACAGCAACACCTGTTTGTTTAACTAAATCGCGTGTGTCGGTTGTGCCGTGTGGAATAGCAATACCGTTACCCAGAAACGTAGAGTTCTGAGCTTCACGGTTTAACATGCCTTCAACATAGCCATTGTCGACTAAACCTTTTTGAGTAAGGTCGGCAGCGATAGCGCGAATTGCGTCCAACTTATTAGCATGAGCTTGATTAAGTTGAATATTTTGAGTGGTTAATTGCAGCATTGTTTGCCCCTTCTTCTGTCGTTATTCGACAGGATGATTTTTTAATTCTTTTTTATTGTAGTAACTTTTGCTGAACCTTGGCTGAAACGATTCAGCATTTGGTCCAAAAAAATTCAGCAAAGTTGCCAAACTGCTTTCAAATAGTCGGTTGGCACATCTACCGATAATTGAGAATTTACCGTAAACATTGACATTGGTATCAATTCCCAACTTTGCTGAATCCTTTCAGCTTTTATACTGAATCGATTCAGCGTATAATTCAACACCAATGAGGATCGAAAAATTGTTTCTATGATCCGCCGCACATAAATAGAGCAGTTGATATGACGCTAGATGAAATCGCAAAATTAGCAGGAGTTTCGAAAACGACTGCAAGCTATGTGATCAATGGAAAAGCCCAGAAGTACCGCATTAGTGAAAAGACACAACAAAAAGTGATGGCTGTGGTCAATGAACACAATTACCGACCTGATCACGCGGCATCCTCTTTGAGAGCAGGCAACAGCCGTTCATTCGGTTTGATTATTCCGGATTTAGAGAACACCAGTTACGCCCGACTCGCCAAGTTGATTGAGCAAAACTCTCGACAAGCGGGTTATCAGATTTTAATTGCCTGTTCTGATGATGATCCTGAAACTGAAATCAGTGCTGCAGAAGCGTTGGTATCAAGACGCATCGATGCGCTTTTCGTTGCGAGTTCAATTCCAAACGCCAGTGACTACTACTTAAAAATGCAAAACTCTGGCACGCCAGTTATTGCGATTGACCGTCCGTTGGATGACGAATATTTTGCCTGTGTGATTAGTGAAGATTACGGCGCAGCATTTGACCTGACGTCCTCACTGCTGACAGACAATGTCAAAACTGTGGGTTTAATTGGTGCGTTACCTGAACTGAACATTTCTCAAGAGCGCCAACTTGGTTTTGAGTCTGCAGTTAAATCTAACCAGCGTGAATTTATGTTGGGTTATGGTGAACACTTTAACCGTGAAGAAGGACGCAGAGTGTTTGAACAGTGGATGAAGAAAGAACGCTTGCCTGATGCCATCGTGACAACTTCTTATACCTTGTTAGAAGGCATTTTAGATGTGTTGATGGATCATCCAGACCTGCTGAAAAAAATTCGTTTAGCAACGTTTGGTGACAACCGCTTATTGGATTTCCTGCCAGTAAAAATCAATTCGCTACCGCAACAGTTTGAAGTGATTGCCGACAGTGCGTTGGCGCTTGCGCTTAATGCATCAGCAAAACGCTATCTATCTGGTGTTGAGTTGGTTCCACGCCGTTTGAAAGTCAGAGCGTGAGTTAAGCGATCATTTAAACCCTGATTTCGATTGCTCTTTGATTTCATTGATGAAATACAAAGGGCAATCAATCCTGCACCATCACTCACTCTTTATCTTTTCAGCGTCGCATTTGCTCGTAAAACGGGTATCATATTCGGCAACTATTTTAATAAAGTGTTCGTTGCACAGGAAAGGCATGAAGTTTCTTCACACCTCAGATTGGCACTTAGGCCGTCAGTTTCATAACGTGTCGCTACTTGAAGATCAAAGGCACGTACTATCTCAAATCGTTGATTACATAAAACACAACTCGGTTGATGCCTTAGTACTCGCCGGTGATGTGTATGATCGCTCCGTTCCTCCAACACTGGCGATTGAGTTACTGGATGAGATTGTCACAAAGATTTGTGGAGAGATTGGTGTGCCTATGCTTGTCATACCGGGCAACCATGACGGAGCGAAACGACTAGGCTTTGCGGCAAAGCAGATGAAGCAATCCGGTTTGCACATCATTGCAGATTTCGAACATATGCTTGAGCCAGTGGTTCTTTGTAGTAAACAAGCCGGTGAAGTGGCATTTTACGGCATGCCATATAACGATCCTGAGTTGGTCCGTCATTACTATCAGACTGCGATTAGCACTCACGATGAAGCTCATCAGCATCTTTGCGGGTTAATTGCCGAGCAATTTAAACCTTCTCAAAAAAACATATTGATCAGTCATTGTTTTGTTGATGGCGCGATTGAGTCTGAATCAGAACGACCACTCTCTATTGGTGGCTCGGACAGAGTCAGTCACGAACACTTTTTAGCTTTTGACTATGTGGCTCTCGGTCATTTGCATCAGCCACAAATGAAAGGTTCAGATTATATCCGCTATTCCGGTTCACTGATGAAATACAGCTTCAGTGAGCAACACCACAAGAAAGCGATGACACTCGTGGAACTGGATAAAGACGGTTTTGTTTCAGCCAGCCAAATACCACTCAATGCACCTCATAACATGCGAATTGTCGAAGGCGAGTTAGACCAAATTTTAGAGCAAGGCCGAACAGACCCTAATAGCCATGATTACCTATTAGTGCGCCTACAAGACAAGCACGCCATTCTCGATCCAATGGAAAAGCTGCGTAAGGTCTATCCAAATGTGTTGCACCTTGAAAAGCCCGGTATGTTAATCGGTGTCGATCAGGAAATGGGTAAAGCCCGTTTAGCTCGTGGCGAAATGGAGATGTTTAAAGACTTCTTCCTCGAAGCCAAACAGGAAGCATTAACAGAAGCTCAAGAGCAAGCTGTCAGCGCCGTTATCCAGTCATTGAAGCAAGGGGAATAGAATGCGCCCACTCCGATTATCGATTCAGGCATTTGGTCCTTTTGCTGGCAAAGAGGTGGTGGATTTCACCAGCCTTGGTGCATCTCCTCTGTTCCTTATCAACGGTCCTACAGGCGCTGGTAAAAGCTCGATTTTAGATGCAATCTGTTTTGCGCTTTATGGTGAAACCACTGGCAGCGAACGTACTGGCGATCAGATGCGTTGTGATTACGCTGATGCTGAACTCATCACGGAGATCGAATTTGAGTTTGAACTCGCAGGACGTGTGTACCTTGTGACTCGCAGCCCAGATCAGGAGACACCAAAAAAACGCGGCGAGGGTACAACTAAGAAAGCTCACGCGGCGACCTTAGTTGAAATTGTAGACGGTGAACAAAAGCTGCTGGCTAATCGCCCGAACCCTGTTGCAAAAGCGATGGTCGATTTGATTGGCTTGGATGTTAAGCAATTCCGTCAAGTAATGGTGATCCCGCAAGGTAGGTTTCGTGAGCTTTTAGTGGCTAATTCAAAAGAGCGTGAACAAATCTTTGGTCAGTTATTTCAAACGCAAATTTATACCCAGATAGAACGCGCTCTGTTTGAAAAAGCAGCGGGAATTCGCAAAGAAAAAGATGAGTTCGATAACCAGATAAAAGGCGCGTTGAATGTGGTATCTGCGGCTTCGGAAGAAGAGCTGAAAGAAGAACAAACAAAACTTCAACCTGAACTAAAGCAAAGCGAACAGAGCTATCAATCACTGCAACAGCAACTGGATGAAGCGAAAAAACAACGCAATTCAGCTCAGGAGCTAAAACAGAAATTTGTACAAAAGGCTGAGATTGAGAAAGCGGTAACCGAACATCAATCTGAGTTGCCGAATATTGAACAGCTACGCCAGAAAAGAACCAAAGCAAGACAGGCGCTTACCTTAGATCTGCCATTTAGCCAATGGGTCAGTGCTTCGAAACAGTGTGAACAGGCAGAAAAAAGCGTTAGCGAAAAGCTACTGCTGGTAGTGCAAACTAAAGCCAAGGTTGAACAAGCGGAATCTGTTTGGCAGCAAACGGTGAAGAATGTACAAGTGGTTCCTGAATTGTCTCAACAGCTTTATCAGCTTGAAGAAATCGGTAAAAAATACCGCATACTTGATGACAAACAAAAAGCGCTTGAGGCGGCAAAATTAAGGTTTCAAAAGGCAAAGGCAGAAGAAGAAACGCTTGAGAAACAGTTAAAGAATCTAGATGCAGAGATACAAGCCAAACGAACCGAATACGAACAAACGTCTCATGCAGTGTCGAGTTTAGATGCTAAACGTTTGTCGCTCGCGAATGTGGTTGAACAGATCAAAGTTCGTCAAAGCAGCAATCATCTGACGGAACAACAAAGCAAACTTAAGCAAGCCGTGGCTCTGGCGGAAAAAAGATATGCCGAAGCGCAAGCAGCAACCAATGAAGCTAAGAAAGACGCCGACAGACTAGAGATGATCTGGCACACCAACCAAGCGGCTGAATTGGCGAAGTCACTAAGTGAGGGTGATGCTTGTCCTGTCTGTGGTAGCTTGGAACATCCTCAGTTAGCAGGTTTTACCGGTGATGTGGTTACCCGAGAGGAAGTGAAAGTTGCCCGAGATGCGCAGCAGTTGCGTGCGTCAAATGAGTTGGAAGCGTTGAAACATCATCAGTCTGCGGTATCAAATGTTGGTCAAATTGAACGTGAACTGAACCAGCTATTAGCGAAGATTGCAGAGCAATCGATAGCCGAACTCGCTGTGCTTGGACAAAGCAAAGAAACGTTAGAGAAAGAGATTCAAACTCTGGCATCCATGCAGCCTCAAGTTTTGAAAGCGCAGTTAGAGGCTCTGGAAGGCCGCCATTTACAAACCAAGGCTAATCTTGAGAAGTCTATTGCAGGCACAGCAGACAGCAAGCATGCGATGACGGTTTTGGAAACCGAAGTAGCTTCACTTCTCGAAGGTGTTTCATCTGGTTTCGAGAATGTGGAGCAGGTGAGATCGCAATATGTTGCGATTAAAAAGCAAATCGAAGAGTTGCAAAAAGCTGAGCAGCAGGCGCAGCAACAGTTTGCTGAAACTCAGAAGCAGCTTTCCGCGATTGAATCATCGTTAAATGATGCTCAGTCGCTGAAGAAACAGTGGTTTGATGAAAAGCAAAGCACCGAGAAAGCTTGGTTAGAAGCTCTGGCTGCAAGTTCGTTTGAAAACCAGGATGCCTATTTAAGCGCAAAATTGGCAGAAGCGGCGATAGCCGAACTGGAATCGTCAATTCGCCAATACGAAGATAAAGGCGCGTCGCTAAAAACTCAGCTTGAAACGCTCTCTACTGAATTGAAAGATAAACAGCAACCAGAGTTAGAGCCTTTAGAACAAGCATTGACAGCAAAAGAGCAAGAGGTTGAACAAGCGTTGCAACGCTATACGCAATTGCGCTCGCGAATGGACAGCCTCAATCAGGTGCAACAGAAACTCGCCGCGCTTTATGCGAAAAATGAAGAGCTGGAGAAAGCCTATCAGGTATTTGGCACATTAAGTGATATCGCTACGGGTAAAACCGGAGCCAGAGTAAGCCTACATCGCTTCGTGCTTGGAGTTTTGCTGGATGATGTCTTGATTCAAGCTTCTCAGCGTTTGCAATTGATGAGCAAAGGACGTTATTTACTAAAACGCAAAGAAGATCGTGCCAAAGGTAATAGTGGTTCAGGCTTAGATCTGATGGTGGAAGATGGCTACACAGGTAAATGGCGCGACGTAGCGACCCTTTCCGGTGGTGAATCGTTTATGGCAGCGCTCTCTTTGGCGCTTGGCTTATCGGATGTGGTGCAGTCGTACAGCGGTGGTATTCGTCTCGATACTCTGTTTATTGATGAAGGTTTTGGCAGTCTTGATCCTGAATCATTGGATCTGGCGATACAAACCTTGATTGATTTGCAACAGGGAGGCAGAACTATTGGAATCATCTCGCACGTGAGTGAACTCAAAGAGCAAATTTCCCTTAGGTTAGATGTGGAAGCTTCAAGGATGGGAAGTTCCACTAAACTGGTTGCTTAACCACCTAAGATTTCATCTTAAGCGCGAGCTGTTGTACCAATGGCTCGCGTTATATTGCTACTAAAAATCAGAAAAATCTTCAAAATGACCGCTATCTTGTCTGGTTAATCATTTTAGACTTTTCGTTTCTTGTATCTAGTTAAAATTGTCTATTCTTAATGAGTAGCCACACCTTTAAGTAGGAAGCGATGATTCCACTAAACGATAGAAAATTGCTGAATATTATTCGATATGCACCAGCAGTGTTCATCACTCTCTTTGCTATCGTGGTTAACGTCATTCTTATTCAAAGTAATCAGATTGAATCAGAAGAGAAGATAAATTTCATTCGTGACAATCTTATTGAACAACAAAAACAGATAGTTCAAGACCAAATCCAACAAGTCTCCAGTCAAATCGAAAGACAAAAAAGCCTGACAATTAAAACGTTAAAGGATCAGCTACGAGACCGTGTGTATGAGGCTCACAATATAGCAACCAACATCTATCAGAAACACAGTGACCAGCCGAAGGAAGAGGTCGTGCGTATGATTAGAGAAGCGCTGAGACCCATTCGCTTTAACTCTGGGCGTGGCTATTTCTTTATTTTTGATAGTAAAGGCATCAATGTCTTGCACAGCTATTTACCCGAGTTAGAAGGCCAGTCTGTCTGGGACACCAAAGATGTGAAAGGTTCCTTGATTGTTCAGGAGCACATTGAGAAAGTAAACGATGCTGGTGGTGAAGCTTTTTATCGCTGGTGGTATAGCAAGCCAAATGAAGACCCTAGCAAGCATTTCGAAAAAATAGGGTTTGGTAAGTATTTTGAGCCGTATGGTTGGTATATCGGTACTGGGGAATATGTCGTTGATGTGCAAGCAGATATACAAAAACAAGTTATAGATTGGCTCACGCATTTCCGGTATGGCAATAACGACTATGTGTTTGTCATTGATAATGAAGGAACGATTTTAGCGCACCCTGAAGCTTCCATGGTTAACACTCCTGTTTCTGACGAACTGCACCTGCAGATTGATGAAATACGAGCCAAAGACACGGATCGTTCCGGTTTTACCCACTACATGGCTAAATATATGCCTGGATCTACGAGTGGTGGAGAGAAAATCAGTTATCTCAAAATGATTGATGGATGGGATTGGACCATCGGCACTGGTTTTTATGTTCAACGCTTCGAAGCTTATCTGGACGAAAATATTCGTGCATTAGAAGCCAGCAATAGAACTGAATTGAAACGTGTTCTGTTGGCAAGTATGGTCTCCACCTTAATAATCATTGCACTTTCATTGAAACTGGGCAGTGCGATAGGTGATCGATTTAAGCGTTTCCAAGAGCGCATAGCAAAAGATTTTGCTGAGCTAAACCAAGTTAAAGATAAGCTAAAATATCTTGCAGAACACGACTCTTTAACAGACTTGCCTAATCGGCTTCTTCTGAACGGTATCATTCACAACGGAATTGATTATGCTCATCACAACCAGTGTTGTGGTGCTGTCATGCTGTTGGATATTGATGATTTTAAGAAGATAAACGATCTCCACGGACATTCATCAGGCGATAAACTTCTTAAAACCATCAGCCGTAAATTTGAAACCCTGCTAGGCCCTCACGATACAGTGTCACGTTTTGGTGGTGATGAGTTTATATTCTGTTTCCCTGCTCTGGCCGATAACGTGGCTGCCAAAGAGAAAGTATTGCTTATTCAACAAGTGTTTGAAGATAAGTTCATCATCGACGGTAAGGTATTGACCACCAACTGTAGTATCGGTGTGGCTATGTTCCCGCATGATGATACTGAACCAGAAGCTCTAATCCGTAAGGCGGATGTCGTTTTGTATAAATCCAAAGCACAGCGTAAAGGAAACGCTATGTTTTACAACAGTGACATCAATGCAGAGATACAACTTGACTACATGATAGAAGACGAGCTGAGAAAAGCCCTGAAAGGCGACGAGTTCAAAGTGTTTTATCAACCTCAGGTCAATGTGGCAAGCGGGAAGATCATGGGAGTTGAAGCGCTTGCACGTTGGAACAGCGCTCGACTAGGGCCAATCTCGCCCGTGAAATTTATCGCTTTGGCTGAAGATATTGGAGTAATACATGAGCTGGGGCGTTTTGTATTCCATAAAGCTTGTGAAGACATTCTTTCAATCAGTCCTAATGGATCCGATGCTTTAGGCGTTTCAATTAACATCTCTCCTAAACAGTTGATGGAGCCAAATTTTCCTGAAACCTTGGTTGCAATTACGCAAGAGGTGGGTATTGATATTTCTCGTGTGACACTGGAGATCACAGAGAATGTGTTATTGGAGGACTTGGATACGGTAGCCGAACGCTTGAACAGTATGAGAAGCTTTGGCTTTGGATTGTCTTTAGACGACTTTGGTACTGGTTACTCTTCACTGAGTTATCTCAATACTTTACCGATTACAGAAATTAAAATTGATCGATCTTTCATAGAAAAGCTCTTGGTTAGTGAACAAACCAAAACGTTGGTGAAAGCCATTATTGCTATTGGTGAATCGTGCCACATGACAGTTGTTGCTGAAGGTGTGGAGACGATGAATCAATACAGTGAATTGACTGAATATGGATGTGATTTTGTGCAGGGTTATTATTTCGCTCCGCCTTTGACCATTGACTCAATTGGCGAACTTTTGTGTTCAAAGCTTCAATCAGGTTCCGATTCAATCTAGCCGTAGCCATAGTATTAGAAACGGAAGTTCTCTAAAATGGCGGTTCATTCTTTACCGTTGAACATAATGTCATGCTTAAAATATCAAACACTGTAGAACTGGCTGATTGGGAAATCGAATTGTCGGCCATTCGTGCGATGGGCAGTGGCGGTCAGAATGTGAATAAGGTGTCGAGTGCGATTCATCTTCGGTTTGATGTACCGAGTTCCACTTTACCTCCTATCTATAAAGAGAAATTGCTTGCGTTGTCAGACAGTAGAATCACCAAAGAAGGGGTGATCATCATTAAAGCGCAAACCTATCGGACTCAAGAACAGAATCGGGAAGATGCGTTGAATCGTCTGCGAGAGATGATTGTTGCAGCAATGGTTGTAGTGAAAAAGCGCAGGCCAACCAAGCCGACAAAGGCATCCCAGCGTCGACGCGTTGAGGCTAAAAAGCGCAACGGTGCGAACAAGTCTCTGCGTGGCAAAGTTTCCTATTAAGCTTTTGAACTTACAGGATTAACTGTTCTTTTAATCGTGTGATCTCAGTGACACCTTTTTTTTGCACAAAGACTATGCTCTCAACAGTCATATTGGCATGAGGGCAGAATGATGAAATACCAACATATTTTAGTCGCGCTAGAGCTGACTGAAGAGAACAAAGCTTTAATTAATAAAGCGGTCGCAATGGCGAACACTTTCGATGCTGATGTCTCGTTCATCCATGTTGATGGAGCTGTGGGAGAGGTTTATACCCAGTTAATTGATATTCAGCAGGACCCAACTCAAAAGCCGCTTAATCAGCATTCCAATGAGCTTCTCCATAAGTTCCAGATTTATGCGAAAGAGCAATTCCCTGATTTTCCTATCAAACATTTCTGGGTCGGGACAGGCAGTTTGGGTAGCAAACTTAAAAAAGTGATCGAGCAGCATGAGTACGACCTGCTTATCTGCGGTCATCACCATGACTTCTGGAGCAATATGGTTTCCTATTCACGAGATCTGATCAACAAGTCACCGATTGATATTTTGGTTGTTCCCATGGAATCTTAACGGTTCAAGCTAGTATTAACTCAAGTCGTACTGTGAGAACGAAAAGATAGGATTGAAGAGTAAAGACGTGGAATTAAAAAGAGTGTGGCTTTTAGGCCACACTCTTTTTTAGGAATCGATATTATGCTGATTGAGCTGGTTTGCTGCGGTTTTGGTTTGAACCGCGATTCGGTTTCCTGTTTCCGCTTGGTTTGCCGTTTGCACTTGGCTTACCGCTTGTTGTAACAGGTTTGCCATTTGAACCGGGTTTACCACCTGAACCAGGCTTTCCATTTCGGTTTGGTTTACCGTTGCCACTCGGTTTGTTGGCATTTGGATTGCCATCACGATGACCTTCACCACTTGGTTTATGGCGTTTAGGTTTCGAGGTGTGTTTAGCCGCAGGTTTTCCGCCTTTTGAAGACTCTTGAGCAGTTCGGTTACCTTCTGCGTTAGGAGTATTAGGCTTTTTCGGTTTCTTAGGCTTCTTCGGTTTTATCGGGCGAGTATCTAAAACAGATTCAGGAACTTTGTTGCTTGGCGCAAATCCTTGCAGCTCCATACGTGGAAGCACTTGCTGAATAAGGCGCTCAATAGCAAAAAGTTCAGGCGCTTCAATC
Organism: Vibrio sp. Y2-5; assembly: GCF_014596725.1. GTDB lineage: Bacteria > Pseudomonadota > Gammaproteobacteria > Enterobacterales > Vibrionaceae > Vibrio. Next base: position 89,595 of record NZ_JACVEG010000009.1, on the reverse strand, counting down.
GCTGAAACTAAAGTAATCGCTTTACCCACTTCACCTGCACGACCTGTACGACCGATACGGTGCACATAATCTTCAGCAACTTTAGGCAGTTCAAAGTTCACCACTTGCGGTAACTGAGGGATATCAATACCACGAGCTGCAATGTCTGTTGCCACGAGTACGCGAACTTCGCCAGATTTAAAATCCGCCAGTGCTTTGGTGCGCGCGCCTTGACTCTTGTTGCCATGAATTGGTGCTGAGGTAATACCTTCATCATTTAAAAATGCTGACAACTTGTTTGCGCCATGCTTGGTTTTAGTAAACACCAGCACTTGCTGCCAGTTGCCGTCTTTGATCAGTTTTACCAGCATTGGTGCTTTCTTTTTAACATCCGCTGGGTAAATGCATTGCTCTACGGTTCTTGCTGTTGAGTTAGCAGGGCTTACGGATATCTCAACGGGGTTGTTGACCATCGTTTTGGCTAAGGCACGAATTTCGTCAGAAAACGTTGCTGAGAACAGTAGGTTCTGGCGTTTCTTCGGTAACAAATCAAGGATCTTACGAATGTCACGAATGAAGCCCATATCGAGCATACGGTCTGCTTCATCAAGAACCAGAACTTCAAGTTGATCAAACTTAACCGCATTTTGATTGTATAGATCCAACAGACGGCCTGGTGTTGCTACCAGCACGTCTGCGCCTTTACGTAAGCGCAGCATTTGTGGGTTAATCTTTACACCACCAAAAACTACAGCACTGGTAAGAGGTAAATGACTGCCATAGGTGTTGACGTTGTCTTCAACCTGAGCGGCAAGCTCACGGGTTGGAGTAAGGACCAAAGCGCGAACCTGATTGCCACGAACTTTTGGACCGTGTGATAAAAGCTCTAAAATAGGCAGAGTAAAACCAGCAGTTTTACCTGTACCAGTCTGCGCTGCCGCCATTACATCTTTGCCTTCTAATACAGCTGGAATCGCTTGTACTTGAATAGGTGAAGGAGTGGTATATCCTTTTTCTTCAATAGCTTTAAGGATTGGAGCAGATAGACCTAACGAGGTAAAACCCATATTTAATTCTCAATATTGTACTTAATTAATACTCGCCACAGACAAATGGTTATTGATGGCGAAAAGTGCGACATTCTGAGGCTTTCGCACCACAGTAGCAACAGATAATTTCTTTTCGACGCTTTTCATTGATGGATTGAAGTTACGTTTTGTTAGCGAATTATAATTTAAGACTATTGATATGGTGCTAAACTATCAGCTCCCAAAGGTTAGGCGCACGACAAGTACTGAAGTTGATGGACGAATATCTAAAGCGAATTAATCAGCTAGAACAGCAGGTTGAAAAACTGACACGAGATAACCAGCGCTTGGAAGAAAAGCTTAATGTCGCACTCGATGGCAACGGTTTGTGTTTGTGGGAGAATCATTTACCCACTGGCAAACTCACCATATTTAATATGGAGTGGGGGAAAATGCTGGGTTTTCAACCTCAGGAGCTGGAAGCGACGGTTGAGATTTGGAAAAGCCGTCTTCATCCTGATGACTATGATTTAGCGGTCGGAGCGTTCGAAGACCATGTCAATGGTAAAGTTGATACTTATCAGGTGATTCATCGCATGATCCACAATGACGGCAGCACAAGCTGGGTATCTGATCGAGGTCGAATTGTTGAATACGATCAAGACGGTAAACCGCTGCGCATGATGGGTACACATATCGATATTACCAAAGAAAAACGTTATGAACTTGAACTGTCGCGATTAGCAATGTTAGACCCGCTGACAAATCTACTTAACCGCAAGGTGTTGGTCGAAAAATGCAATGAAATATGTCGCGGCATATTAGATCAACCAGCCTCTCTTATCTTTATCGACCTTGATAACTTCAAAATGGTCAATGATCACTCCGGCCATAAAGTTGGTGATGCGGTATTGATGAAAGTAGCTGAATGGCTCAATCAGTACGCTCCAAGTGAGTCCATTATTGCGCGCTTAGGCGGTGATGAGTTTGTGGTGCTTTGTGTTGACCATCCACGAGAAGTCATCAGTCGTTACATCGATCAGTTGCTGACAAATGTTAGTGAACCGATGAAGGTAGACAACGGGTCGTCTCATATTGGTTTTAGTATCGGCGTGTGCGAATTTACCACTTCCAATTACACCTTCGAAGAGCTGTATGAACTCGCGGATAAAGCGATGTATCAAGTAAAACGCAGTGGCAAAAATGGTGTGGCCTACATCAATGCCGACGAAAATTAATGGTTACCACTCTTTTTAGGGAAAAATTCTGGCCAGTACATTTTGATATAACCGGCTGAAACCCATATCACCAATACGGTTGCAATGGTGAGTTCAAGAAATCCGAAATTGTGTAACCAGTGCCAGTGCGGAAAATCTGACTCAAAAAAGGTTGTCAGTCTGTGCATTGCGATAGCGCTGATCACGGATGGGAAAGTGACAGCCGCGATCGAAGGCTGAAATTTCAACTGCAATAAGCGTAAATAGCAAAGGTAGATCAGCAATGTCATGGTGATGGCAATACCCGCCAGTGCTCCGGTTAATATTGGGTCTGGGTCAGGGAAATTGACCAGATAGGTGGCGAGAGTTAAGTTAATCGGTGCCGCCATAATAGCCAACGTTGGTCTTGCTCTGCGTGGCAACGAGCCAAAGAATACCAAGCGATACAAAACCACCGGCAACATAATAAAGTAGATAGCGACACACACCTGTACGAGTGTTTCTGAAAACAAGTTGTGACCAAACTGCGTTCCCGCCAACGAACTACTGATCATTCCCACCGGATATAAGAACCAGCTAGGTACGATGTTCGACATCTTGAAATTCATGATCTGAAAGCCGAAGAACAATATCATCATTGTAAAATGCAGCATGAGCGCTAAGCCCCATAGCGGGTAGGCTATCAATGGTGAGATCACCACTAGATAATCACACAGAATCAACAGTGCCATGCTCATAGGAGCCATAAGGCTGCCAGAAAGCGGGTGTTTGATATCCGCAATGAATGTTTTGTAACTGGTGAGGTACCTTGCCAAAACAGGTAACAATAGAAGGGCGCCCATCGCAACCAGATAAGGACGAATGGCAAGACCAAATGTAGGCAAATATAGCGCCCACGCTTGTCCCAAGCCAATCATGCCTAATGCAAGGGCCGCTTGGGAAGGGGGAACAGATTGTACTTGAAGAAACCTTTTCCAGTTCAACGAAAACTCCGCATTCCATCGTCATACAGTGGTGTAATGCAGCTCTGGTGTCCGAGATAAGGCACATCGCTACCACTGTCTTTTGGGTGGCGATATTAACAAGTTTCGCCACTTTCTGTACGACAATAATGTGTGCGACTGTCACAAAATAAGCAGCAAATTCATAACATTTAGGCGGAATACTAAATATTAATCCTCTTTTTACTCCTGCTGCGGCAGATCTTGCTGACGCAGTTTTTCGTTCTTCAATGTACGATTTAGAAGTTGACTGTAAATAGGTTGCCCACCAAACATCTGAGCAAAGATCACCGCGCCTAACCCTGTGATAATGAGTGGCAGAATAAGGTTGTAGTTACCCGTCATTTCGATAACCAGCAAGATACCCGTAATCGGTGCTCGAACAGTGGCACAAAACAAAGCACCCATACCAGCTATTGCAAACATGCCTGGTTCAATATCAAGTTCTGGGAAGAAGCTTTTCGCAATCAGTCCAAAGGCATAACCAAACAGCGTACCTAGCGCCAGCATCGGGGCAAAAATGCCGCCCGGAGCGCCTGAACCAAAGCAGATCACAGTGGTAAAGATACGGCCAATAAACAGTAGAAGCAGCACCGTTGCGCTATAACTGCCGTTGGTAATATCAGGAATAAAGCTGATACCACCGCCAGTCAGTTCAGGCACATAAAGCAGGGTCAAACCAAAAAAACCGCCAAGAATCGAGCCAGTGATTAAATAGCGTTTGCGTTGGTTTTGATGAATACGAACAAATATATCTTGAGAAAACGTAATCAGGCGGTTGAATATCACACCGAAAATGCCAAACAACATACCCAAAAATAGAAATAGACCAAGCGCTTTCAGCTCAGGCGCATCATATTCCGGCATGGTGATGACGGCTTCCTGACCATTGATTAAGCGAAACACAATATTGGCGGAAACCGCAGAAATAATAACTGCACGAATGGAGATCAATGAGTAACGAAACTGAGGACGCATTTCCTCAACAACAAACATGATGCCAGCCAGAGGCGCATTAAAAGCCGCTGCTAAACCGCCTGCTGCACCGGACGCGAGAAGTGAGTGACGGGTATCCTCATTGTTAACGCGAAAGATATCAGAAATCATACGACCGATAGCACCGCCCATTTGTACGGTTGGACCCTCACGACCCAAAACCATACCAGAACCTAATGCCCCCATACCGCCGAAGAATTTCACAGGAATGACGCGCCACCAACGAACTGGACGAATACCGTCCATCGCCCCTTCAATTTCAGGAATACCAGAGCCTGCGGCTTCAGGTGCAAAGCGGTGAACAAGGTAATAACCAACAAGCGCTAATGCCGCACTGATAATAAACGCCGCTAACCACAATGGAAGTAAGTTACCAATCTCACTTCTCAGCCATTCTGTACGCGTTTCCGAGACGAAATGAACGGCTTTTTCAAAGTATGTTCCGGCAATACCAGCCAATATGCCAACAGCAAGAGAGAGAAGAAGAACAGAGATGGGGGTTTTATCTTTAGAGAGAAACTGGTTGATAGCATCTTTTGGAACTTTTGCTAGAAGACTTTGAGTAAATTTCTCTCTATTGGTCATTTAAAACGGGTCTCATGGTTGGCGTTATGTGAGGAATGTCAGATTATACTTAGCATTACAGTCAACTATAGCTGCAAAGTTGCAAATTAGAATTTCATATATGACTTCGATATGAAAGCGGATGTGTTTTGCTACTTTTCAAAAAGGTGATTTGGCTAAAAATATTGCACATAAAATTGGCTGAGAAACTTGTATTTCAAGGGATATGAGCCATATTTAAATCGTAAGGCGTTTATCGATATTTCTTACGGAGGATGTGAAAAGAGCCTTACTTACAATTTGGAAGGAATCAAAATTCTAATCGATTGACCTCGTATTTGATTCAATAACATCTATCTACAGATGACAGAATCCGCCCACTCACGATTGAGTAACGAGGAATAAGGCGCGCTCCTGCAGTGCGCCTTTATACTGTCTGCTCTCTGCTATCGTATCTAGTCTTCATACTCTCTCTTTCCTGTTTCCAACTATCAGTAGTATCAGTCGAGCTATTCAGTGCTGAGTCATAGGGCAATTTATTTATGTTCATTCGCTTACCTGCTAATTACTCTGAAGAAAGCGAGTATATAGAAAGCTTTTAACCTCCTATGTATACTCCTTGGAAAAGGAGTATGACGATGACGAATAAAGTCCCAACCAATATCATCACGGGTTTCCTCGGGGTAGGGAAAACGACAACGATATTGAATCTTTTAAACAATAAGCCTGAAAACGAAAAGTGGGCTGTACTTGTCAATGAGTTTGGTGAAATTGGCATTGATGGTGCGATGATGACAGAGCAAGGTGCCTTGATCAAAGAAGTACCGGGTGGGTGTATGTGCTGTACCGCAGGCGTGCCAATGTCTGTCGGCATTAATGCGCTGCTACGCCAGCAACCTGACCGTTTGATCATCGAACCAACAGGGCTTGGACATCCTAAACAAGTGATTGCCACTTTAACTTCTGACCAATACACGTCGTATGTTGACCTTAAAGCGACGATTGGTTTGGTTGATCCGAGAAACCTGAGTAATGAAAAGTATACCAGCAACCAAAATTTCAACGACCAATTGCAAACGGCAGATGTGATCATCGGTAACAAGGTGGATGAGTGTACTGCTCATGATATCGACGTGTTCAACGACTGGGTAACGGACCAAACGCCCGCAAAAGTGTTCCACAAACTGGTCACACGCGGTCAACTGCCTATTGAAGTGTTGGATATTGAACGTGTCCACGGTGGCGCATCGTCACATATTGAATCTCACCATCATCACCATGCGGAGATGGAACCTGAGTTTCAGTTAAACCCAAACCAAGCTTTTGCTCGTAAAGAGAACAAAGGGCAGGGTTATTTCAGTTGTGGCTGGCTATTTGGTGCCGAGTACCGTTTTAACTTTGACGAACTTTTTTCAATGATCAGCGATTTAACCGCAGAGCGCGTAAAAGCGGTAGTGAATACTGACCGTGGCTGTTATGCGTTTAACTCTGCCAATGGCGTAGTTTCCGTTAATGAATTGAGTCTTGAAGGCTTTGAGTCACGTCTTGAAGTGATTGACTCTCAGCTAATGCCGTGGGATCAGTTGGAAGGCATTCTGTTAAAATTGGCCGGAATTTCCAAGTAACCTCAAGCTACTGAAGAAGTTAAAAACAGCAGATACGACAAGGGCGACATGAGTCGCCCTTAATTTTTTATCTATAACGAAAAGATTAACGCTTGTTACGCAGGTAGCGCTTACGACGTTCTTCTTTGTTTTTCGCTTTTTCTTCCGCTTTACGCGCTTCTTCGATTTCCACTTCAATCAGCTCCTGAGTAATCATCTCAGGGTGCTCAAGGGTAATTTTGCCTAGGATACCTTGACGTAATTCATGCAGAAGAATCTCAGAGGCTTTGTGTAAATCTACACGGCCACCAGCACGCAGTGCGCCACGTTTACGACCAATCTCTTCCATCCATTCAAGGTCAGACTCAGGTGATTCGTCGATGTTGTAACGTGCTTTCAATAGGTCTGGGTAACGTTCCGCGAGGTATTCTACTGTGTAGAAGGCCACTTCCTCATATTCCATTGCCGTATCTTTGATTGCGCCTGTCGCCGCTAAACGGAAACCACTGTGCGGGTTTTCCACTTTCGGCCATAAGATCCCCGGTGTATCGGAAAGCACAATGCCATTTTGTAGGTTGATACGCTGCTGACGGCGAGTCACCGCTGGTTGGTTACCGGTTTGAGCAATAGTACGGCCTGCTAAGCAGTTGATAATGGTTGACTTACCAACGTTTGGAATACCCATGATCATGGTGCGAACGTTCTTACCTAAAGTTTCACGGTTTGGCGCTAACTTGCGGCATAACTCCATGATTTGCATCACTTCATTCTGGTTAGAAGTGGTAATGGCAATCGCCTTTACACCTTGCTCTTTCTCTAAGTGCTCAATCCAAAGCTGAGTCATTTCAGGATCAGCCAAGTCGCGCTTGTTCAGTACTTTTACACAAGGCTTTTCTTTGCGAAGTTTCGAAATAATCGGGTTTTCACTACTGAAAGGAATACGCGCATCCAACACCTCGATGATCACATCAACTTGTGGGATGACTTCTTCGATCTCCTTGCGCGCTTTATGCATATGCCCAGGAAACCACTGAATATTATTGTTAACCATTTGAATTTATTGCCTTAGTCTTCCTCTGTTTTAGAACGTACTTAGCAAGTGCACTAAACCAGAAGAGTATTGGTTAATTTGATGGGCGGTATTGTACGCGAGAATGCTATGTGTATCCAATTCACCATTACTGTCTGGATAAGTATAGATGCCCTTGTTGGGCGAAGTAGAATCTAGAACGAATGAATTCCACTCAATTTATTGATAAAACACATACCACTTTAGGGTAGTTTAAAAACTCAATTGACCTACATCATGTATTAATTTACGCAGAAAAATAAAACTTCGCTTAGTTAAGAACCTAACCCTTAGGAATTACAATGAGCAAGTTGAAGCTAGTCGTTATCGGTAACGGGATGGTAGGTCACCGTTACATCGAAGATTTAGTCGAGAAAACCGATGTCTCTCAGATGGATATCACGGTTTTCTGTGAAGAACCTCGTGCTGCATACGACCGTGTGCATTTGTCCTCTTACTTCTCACATCACACTGCGGAAGAGCTTTCATTAGTTAAAGAAGGTTTCTACCAAAAACACGGCATTAATATTCTTCTTGGTGAACGTGCAATTAACGTGAACCGTGAAAACCGAATCGTGTATTCAAGCACCGGTCGTGAAATTCAATACGACAAGCTGATCCTTGCTACAGGCTCATTCCCATTTGTTCCACCTATTAAAAGTCATGAAAGCAAAGACTGCTTTGTTTACCGAACAATTGAAGATTTGAAAGCGATCGAAGCTTGCGCGAAGAAAAGTAAGTCAGGTGTTGTTATCGGTGGCGGCTTGCTAGGTCTTGAAGCTGCGGGCGCTCTAAAGGCGTTGGGTGTACAAACTCACGTCGTAGAGTTCGCGCCTAAATTGATGGCAGAACAATTAGATTTGGCTGGTGGTAACCAGTTACGTCAGAAAATCGAGCGCATGGGTGTGCATGTTCACACCAGCAAAAACACGCTTGAGATTGTTGCAGAAGGCACAAACGCACGTAACGTCATGCGCTTTGCCGATGGCTCTGAGCTAGAAACCGACTTTATCGTGTTCTCGGCAGGTATTCGTCCACAAGACAAACTGGCACGTCAAATGGAGTTAGATATTGCTCCGCGTGGTGGTGTGGCGATTAACGATCACTGCCAGACTTCTGATGAGAATATTTACGCGATTGGTGAATGCGCTTCTTGGAACCAAATGTTCTTTGGCCTTGTGGCTCCGGGTTACAAGATGGCAACTGTGGCCGTGGATCACTTGCTTGGTAAAACGGAAAGTAAATTCGAAGGTGCAGATATGTCTGCAAAACTGAAGTTACTTGGCGTGAAAGTAGGTTCAATCGGTGATGCGAATGGCCGAACTGAAGGTTGTAAGAGCTACGTTTACCAAAACGAAGAGCAAGAAGTTTACAAACGCCTGATCGTATCTCAAGACAACAAGAAACTGCTTGGTGCAGTGCTTGTGGGTGATACCTCTGATTACGGTGACCTACTTCAGTTAATGCTGAATGAAATTGACTTGCCAGAACATCCAGACGCACTGATTTTGCCTGCTCATGCTGGCGCAGAGAAACCAGCTTTAGGTGCCGATGCACTGCCTGAAAGCGCGGTTATCTGTTCATGTTTTGATGTGACCAAAGGCAAGATCGCACAAGCGGTTGCCGATGGCCATCATACGCTTGCAGATATCAAAGCGGTAACAGGCGCGGGTACCGGTTGTGGTGGTTGTGTTCCATTAGTCACTTCTGTTTTGAATGCAGAGCTTGCGAAATCAGGTATCGAAGTCAAAAGCGATGTGTGTGAGCACTTTGCTTACTCGCGCCAAGAGCTGTTCCATTTGATTCGCATTGAAGAAATCAAAACCTTCGATGAGCTACTAGCAAAATACGGCAAAGGCTACGGATGTGAAGTGTGTAAGCCGCTTGCTGGTTCTATTTTGGCTTCTTGCTGGGGCGAACATATTCTGAAACCTCAGTTGGTGAAACTGCATGACACCAATGACAACTTCCTTGGCAACATTCAGAAAGACGGTACTTACTCTGTTATTCCGCGTATGGCGGGTGGTGAAGTAACACCACAAGCGCTAGGCGCTTTGGCTGCGGTAGCAGAAGAATACAAGCTATACACCAAAGTCACCGGTGCTCAACGTATTGGTCTGTTTGGTGCTCAGAAAGATGATCTACCTGAAATCTGGCGCAAGCTGATTGATGCTGGTTTTGAAACGGGTCAAGCGTACGCAAAAGCACTGCGTATGGCGAAGACTTGTGTAGGTTCGACTTGGTGTCGTTACGGTGTTCAGGATTCTGTCGGTTTAGGTTCATTGATTGAAAATCGCTACAAAGGCATTCGTACTCCTCACAAGATGAAATTTGGTGTGTCTGGCTGTACTCGTGAATGTGCGGAAGCGCAAGGTAAAGACTTAGGCATCATCGCGACAGACGCTGGCTGGAACATGTACGTGTGTGGTAACGGTGGTATGAAGCCTCGCCATGCGGATCTTCTAGCTAGCGACCTAGACAAAGAAACACTGCTCAAATACATCGACCGTTTCATGATGTTCTACATCCGTACTGCTGCGCCACTGCAACGCACATCGGTTTGGTTGGATAACATGGAAGGCGGTGTGGACTACCTGCGTAAAGTGATTGTTGAAGACAAGCTAGGTATCAATGCTCAACTTGAAGCCGACTTAACGAAGTTAGCGGATGAGTTCGAATGTGAGTGGACGGCGACCATCAATGATGAATCACAACTGACTCGTTTTGCTCACTTTATTAACTCGGACAAACGCGATGACAACGTTGTGTTTGTGCCAGAGCGCGATCAACACCGCCCTGCAACCTTCACGGAAAAACATCCTGAAGTGAAAGGCGACATTTTGCACGTAGCTGCGACAGAAGCATAAGAGAAGGTTAGATATGTCATTTGAAAAAATTTGCCAAATCAGCGACATCGTTCCGGGCACAGGCGTTTGTGCGCTGGTGAACGGTGAGCAGGTTGCAGTATTTCGTCCTACTGATGCTGAAGAAGTGTTTGCTATCAGCAATACCGATCCGTTTTACCAATCGAACGTGCTGTCTCGTGGTTTGATTTGTGAACACAAAGGTGAACTTTGGGTTGCAAGCCCACTGAAGAAACAACGCTTCAACTTGGCGACAGGTGTGTGCATGGAAGATGAAGATTTTAGCGTGAAGTCTTATCGAGCGCGAGTCACCAAAGGCGAAGTTGAAATCGCAGCCTAACTGATTGATGCCCCTCTCAATGGGAGGGGCAGATTCAATAGGCAAAGGCTTTAGTCGGGAATCCGTTTGAAAGCCTTTCTCTATTTAATCTTCCGTTTTACACATTTTTATATTTTCAATTTTAGGAGATCCACATGTCTGCATTAAAACCTGTAGAGTTTGTCCAAACCATGATCGACATTGGTGAGGCAAAAGTAAAAACCAGCACTCGTGATCTAGTATTGCGCGGTATGATGGCTGGTGTGATTCTGTCGTTAGCCGTAGTCGTGGCGATTACGACTATTGTTCAAACAGGCATAGGCGTTGTTGGCGCACTCGTGTTCCCTGTAGGCTTCTGTATTCTGAGCCTAATGGGCTATGACCTAGTTACAGGCGTGTTTGGTATTGCACCACTGGCTAAATTTGAAAACCGCCCTGGCATCACTTGGGGTCGCGTTCTTCGTTGTTGGGGTCTGGTTGGTTTCGGTAACCTTGTTGGCTCATTGATTGTGGCTGGTTTGATCGCTCTCTCTTTAACTATGAACTTTAGCGTAGAGCCAAATGCCGTTGGTCAAAAATTCATTGCTGTTGCAACTGCACGTACAGTAGGTTTTGAAAACCTAGGTGCTGACGGTTGGATTACCTGTTTTGTGCGCGGCATCCTTTGTAACCTAATGGTGTGTCTAGGTGTTATCGGTAATATGAGCTCTCGCTCTGTTGCTGGCAAAATCGCAGCTATGTGGTTACCAATCTTCATCTTCTTCGCATTGGTATTTGAACACGCAGTAGTAAACATGTTCCTGTTCCCACTAGGTATGATGCTAGGTGCGGATTTCGGCGTGGCAACTTGGTTGAACTTCAACCTAATCCCAACCATTCTTGGCAACATCGTGGGCGGTCTAGTATTTACTTGTATTCCTCTATACCTAACTCACGCGAAAACAGCGCCAGCGTTAAGTGCAGAAACTGAAGTAAATGCAGAAGTAGCACTAAGCAAATAATGTTTATGGGCTCCGTCATTAAAGTGATGGAGCCCTTTTAATACAGATTTTTGGCTATAAAAAGCAGTGACTTGCATAACCGACGAGTGCTTCTTTTTATATCCAAATTTGAAACGGCAGGCGTTGCTATGAATACAGATATCACTGTGAACAACCTTGATTTAAAAACGGGTTTTGTCTCTCTTGTCGGTGCAGGTCCGGGTGACCCAGATTTGTTGACCATGAAAGGGTATCGAGTCATTCAACAAGCAGAGGTCGTCGTGTATGACCGTTTGGTATCAGAGCAAATTCTAGCCTTAGCCGATGAAAGTGCAGAGCTAATCTATGTTGGCAAAAAGCTCGACTATCACTGTGTACCTCAAGATCAAATCAATCAAATTCTGGTGCAGAAAGCGCAAGAGGGTAAGCGTGTTGTGCGTTTAAAAGGCGGTGACTCGTTTATCTTTGGTCGTGGGGGGGAAGAGCTAGAAGAGTTGGCCGAATATGGCATTGCCTATGAGGTGGTTCCGGGCATTACCGCTGCGGCTGGCGCAACGGCGTATGCAGGTATTCCGCTCACCCATAGAGACCATGCTCAAAGCGTTCAGTTTATTACCGGCCATGTGCAAAAAGACGGTCGTGAAATTGAATGGCAATCTCTGGCGCAATCAAACAACACACTCGTGTTTTACATGGGTTTAAAGCAAAGCGGTCACATCATGGATAACCTCATTAGCCATGGTTTAGATCCTCAGATCTCATGCGCCATTATTGAAAATGGGACACGACCTGAGCAACGTGTATTTCAGGGAAAACTGAATCAATTATCAAAGTTGGCAGAGCAGGCGCAAAGCCCAGCACTGATTGTGGTGGGTAGCGTTACAGAGCTGCACAATAAATTGGATTGGTTCAACAAGTAAAGGGCATCAAGGGAGGCGCAAATCTCATTGCCCTACTTTAATAGTGTGAACTTCATCCTTAACACGGCCTTTTGTCCTACATATTACAGACAGGCGTTTATGTAACATGCGGCTTAGATAAAATCTTCAGGCAGAGAGCTATTGATCGCTAGTTTCGCGAAGGAGCCGTGTTAGTACTGAAGTAGAGTAAGGAGCAGTTATGACAGGTTTTCGTGTGAATAAAAGCAAAGCATCTCTAATCAAAGTTGTTTTAGCCTTTGTGTTCATTGTTGGGGCGTTAATAGCAGCAGAAGCGATTGCCAATTCAGAGAGTGAAAAGCAGCTAGAATCCCACACTAACGCTTTCGAATAGGGGCAGATTGTCCCTTTCACAATACTTAATCTTTTTAGCAATAATCTCTCTATCAATATTCACCTATAGGCAAATATTTCACCAACTTCAGTTCTACCATTTGGCGCTCAGCCTATACCGAGTTTCTCTATCAAACAGAACGAAGTGTTGTATGTTGATGTAATCCACAAGTCTGATGAAAAAAATGATAAATATTCATTGAGATAATGGTTTTTGTACAAATTTGTGCTTCTATTATTTCTTATTAATAAGATTGGATATCAACGGTAAATGTGATGAACACAAGGATAGGTGCTTCGTTAATCTCTTTGCTCTGTATTTTCTTTGTAGGTTGTGGTGATGAAGACAAATACGCAGGGTGGGGGGACACTCTCTCATCAAACAATATCAATGCGTTCACCAAACAGCATCCTTCCAGCGGCGGAATAATGAATGATTTGACGCGAACAAAGTTGAAAATGGCAGAGCTAAAGCACTCTGGTCTTGAAACGGATAAGTCGATCGCGCAGATAAAGCAAACCTTCTTAGATTTTAACTATGTTGTATTGGAATTTGATCGTCTTAAAAAGTCAGAAGGCGGCTCACTTGAAGCTAATCAAGCGCTGCTGGATAAGATTTCCGTTGCCCGTTCTGGAATGTCCCACGCTGAACTAACCCAAGCAGTTAATGTAGCAATGAAAGAGTTGGATAAACTGTAGAGCTAACTGCTTAGCAACGAACCGAATCTATACAACCTCCTATGCTGTTGCTTGCTCATCACGTTTATAAACGGTTTTTCTTTAATGGTTTACAGGTATTTCGAGCTTCTCCGTAATTAAGTTACTGTACGTTAAGATAACTATTCACAACTTGAGAAAGTCAGACAACAAGGAAGCAGTATGAATTCACAAAAAGTCGCGATTATCACGGGCGGTGGACGAGGGATTGGGGCAGAAACAGCAAAACTGTTTGCTCGCCAAGGGTATGCGGTGTGTATCAACTACAAATCAAATTCTGAAGCAGCTTTAAATGTCGCAAGAACAATAGAACAACTAGGCGGACAATGTATCACTGTGCAGGCAGACGTTTCTCAAGAGGCTGAAGTTATGCGTCTGTTTGAAACCGTTGATAAAGAGTTGGGTACACTCACGGTTCTCGTTAACAACGCGGGGATTTTGCAAAAGCAGACGCGTCTGGATGAGATGAGTGCTGAGAGAATCAACGCTATCCTTTGTAACAATGTCACCAGCTATTTCCTTTGTTGCCGAGAAGCCGTTAAGCGTATGTCAACGCGACATGGTGGACAGGGGGGAGTGATCGTGAATGTCTCTTCTACCGCAGCTCGTTCTGGCTCACCAAATGAATACATCGATTACGCAGCATCGAAAGGTGCGATAGATACCTTAACAAAAGGCTTATCATTAGAAGTGGCGGCGGAAGGTATTCGCGTTAACTGTGTTCGCCCCGGATTAATTCATACTGACATGCACGCAGATGGCGGAGAGCCTGAGCGTATCGAACGACTGAAGTCTAGAATTCCGCTTCAACGCGGTGGCTTACCGGAAGAGGTAGCAGAAGCGATTTACTGGCTGGCTTCGGAAAAATCATCGTTTTCTACGGGCAACTTTTTAGATCTCGCTGGTGGTTTGTAAGCAGTCGGTGAATTAATGGAATGAGTAAACCTTGTCAGAGTGAATAATGGACTTTTGATTTGGATATCAAATGTTAACAACGTCATAAAATCAGTTAGATAAACGTTATCTATTAATCGTGGAAATATTGGCTTTTGCATGGCTATTTTTTAAAAATTGTCGTGCGGTGTTTCGGTCTGGTTTTGCAATTGTTTTAATTTCCGATCTTGAGTTGTATGTGGTTTGTTGCGCATTGATTGTGTTTCATTGAAATATGTATCCAAGTATTTCTTTTCGTGTAGTGTTTTGTGCTTTTGTTTGGCGGATTTAATAGAATCAAACGTTGATAAATAGGCTGAGATAATAATTTTTAGAAAGCCTTTGGAACCAACATCTTTGATTATGGAGTTACCATGAGTAACCAAGCATTAAATCAAGCGTCATCACCGAAGCCGAGCGGTATGGATCGCTTCCTTAATTTCATTGAACGGGCAGGCAACAAAATCCCTGATCCGGCAATTTTGTTTTTCTGGGCCCTTGTTATTACTTGGGTTGCATCTGCACTTTTATCAAACGTTTCGTTTGACCTTGTAAACCCTAGAACTGGCGAAGCACTAGTAATTAAAAACCTACTAACCGGTGATTCACTAGCGAATTTCCTCGCGAGCATGGTGACAACGTTCACTGGTTTTGCACCTTTAGGCATCGTGTTGGTTGCGATGTTAGGTGTTGGTGTTGCTGACTCTTCTGGCTTTATCACAACTGGTCTGAAGAAAATGCTGAACTTCACTCCAGCGAAACTTCTAACGCCAATGCTGATTCTGGTGGCAATTGTGTCACACACCGCAGCAGATGCCGGTTACGTACTGGTGATTCCTCTAGGTGGTATCATTTTCCACGCAGCAGGTCGTCATCCTCTAGCGGGTATTGCAGCCGCTTTTGCAGGTGTTTCTGGTGGCTTCTCTGCGAACTTTATTCCATCTGGTATCGACCCATTGCTAGCGGGCTTTACTCAGACGGCAGCGCAAGTTCTTGATCCTGAATACGTAGTCAACCCTCTGGCGAATATCATCTTTACTGGCCTTTCTTCTGTGGTTGTTATTGCGATTGGTTGGTATGTAACAGAGAAAATCATTGAACCACGTTTAGCAAACACGCCAATTGATGAAGATGCTGAGAAAGCGCCGGATCTTGCGTCTTTCACTGAACTAGAATCCAAAGCATTCCGATATGCAGGTTGGGCAATGTTGGCTGGTATTGGACTTCTTGTCGCAGCGTTAATGCCAGAGAATTCAGCACTGCGTTCTCCGGATGGTCAAATTACCGCATTCTCTGCACCGATCATGAAGTCTATCGTTCCGTTGATCTTTATCCTGTTTATCATTCCGGGTTATGTATACGGTCGAGTTTCTGGCACATTTAAAACCAGTAATGACATCATTAAAGCGATGGCAACCACCATGTCTACGATGGGTGCATACATAGTAATGTCGTTCTTCTGTGCTCAGTTCCTGTCGGTTTTTGCGCAATCAAACATCGGTACTATGTTGGCGCTATACGGCGCTGAAGGTCTAAAAGCCATGAACCTGCCGGGCGAAGCGACCATCGTGGGTATGATTTTGCTAACCGCTTCAGTCAACTTGATTATTGGCTCTGCATCTGCGAAATGGGCATTGATTGGCCCAATCTTAGTTCCAATGCTGATGGCTGTGGGCATCTCACCTGAGCTTTCTCAAGCGGCTTACCGTGTGGGTGATTCAGTGTCTAATATCATTTCACCTCTGATGGTGTTCTTCCCACTGGTAGTGGTTTACTGTCAACGTTACGTGAAATCTACGGGTATCGGTACTCTGGCTTCATTAATGATGCCGTTCTCAATCGCAATGTTGATTGGGTGGACAATCTTCCTACTTGCATATTGGGCTGTGGGTATTCCTCTGGGAATTCAAGCGCCATACGAATACGTAATGTAGCCATGCCGAATAACGAAAAGCCTGCCAAATATTGTGCAGGTTTTTTTGTTTTTACGGGGAGAGTATAACGTCAGAACAATGGTGTTGAATATGTGCAGGTTATGACGAACTTTGCCTGAAAATAAAAGGAATTATTGCATGAGTAATCACTCAAAATATTGCATAATTTATTGTTCTTTAATCTGCAAAAATCAAAATATTATGAAATATTTATATCTATTTGAACTAATCGGTGTATAGTGCTCGCAGCTCTTAAACGTGAGCTATTTATGAAATGTTTAGTTCAAGTCTCTTCTCAGTTTTCTTTCGATCGATTTCGTTATACTACTCCTGCGGCAACTTATTCTTCATCTTCCATCAAATAGCCTCGATTTTGGATTTTATGATGATTAACGAGGTATTATTATGTCTAATAAAGCAACAGGTTCAGTAAAGTGGTTTAACGAAACTAAAGGTTTTGGTTTCATTTCTCAAGACAATGGCGGTCCAGATCTATTTGTTCACTTTAATTCTATCGTTTCAGAAGGTTTTAAAACCTTAGCTGAAGGCCAGAAAGTAACATTTAGCGTTGAGCAGGGTGCGAAAGGCGCTCAAGCGACAAACGTTCTAACTGCTTAAGCGAACTATTGAAAAAATAAGCACAGCGGGCTTATTTAAATAGAAAAAATATAAGTGGGATAAAAATATTTACATATGTTTTTATCCTAAATTCACATTAGTGGATATCCTATTTTTTAATGACCTGAATAGTCTGTTTAATTGATATTTTAAGATTTATTTTAGTTACGTGTAGCTATGATTGTTATTTTTCCTGAGTCTTTCTTTTTACTCATAAAATACAAATCTCAAATGGAATATCTTTTAAAAATGCTTTTCAGCACAGGAATATTGAATGAGAAAAAGACGAGATAAAGTTGCAAAGAAAGCTTGGAAAAGTGGCTATGAAGCAAAGTTTGAGCAAATGGTAGGTGAATACCATAGTGCAAAAGAGACTCTTGAAACGATGACGGCTGGTTCCGATGAATTCAAGGCGCAGGAAAAACTTTGCGAATCTCTATTCGCTAGTGCAGAACGTTTCTTTAAGCAACACCAGTAATTCCAAATTGATTTGCCACAGTCTCGCTTGATCTTGTGGCTTTCCTTGCGTCCATCTAGTTAATCTCAATAAGATATTTCTGTTCTTTTCGTGCTATGCACAGCGAATTACCTATTTGGATGTTTAAGCTATTTGCCAAATAGCACAGATCTCCTGCATAACCGCCTTGGCAATCGGTGAATGAGCTTTGTTTTTAGGTACAACGAAATTGAGTTCTGCTTCGAAATCTAAGTCGGGAATAACGACTACTTCTTTGTTTTGAGTATGTGCTTGAGCGTCTTCGAATTCATAAAAGCTTAATCCTAACCCACTTTTTACAAGCTCCAAGCGAGTTGCATCATCATCACTGCTTGTAATCGCATTGAATTCATCACCCAGCTTCGATTTTAGAAAATCATCAAACGGGCAGTAGTACCCCATGGTAATCCAGCGTCTTTTTTCTATAGGCACATCTGGGCTGAATCCGTATGGCGCTATCGTCGTAATTCGTTGTGATTTTACTTTTACTGAGACAAAATCGCTCGGCACTTCGCCATACACAAAACCTCCATCTATCTCTTCAGAGCGTATGGCTTCAATCGTTTTCCCTGTAGACATAGGGTGGATTTGCAGTCGAATACCAGGGGCACTGTGCAGCAAATTCTCTATTAGGCGAGGGATCTCAAGCTGTGCTGGCTTTTGATTCAATGCTAAGCGAAATGTACCAACGATTTCATCCTGACTCGATGCAGCAGCGTTTACCAAATCAAACGCAGAATCTAACGTTTTTTGCGCTTTTTTAAGCAACAGTTCGCCTTTTTCGGTCAGGCTCATGCCTTTACTGGTGCGCACAAAAAGTGGAACCTGCAGCTCTTCTTCCAACGCTTTGATGTGTGCGCTGACGGCTGGTGGCGTTGTATATAGTTGCTTAGCCGCTAGGGTTAAGTTGCCTGTCTGAGCCACAACGACAAATGAGCGTAGGTGATAAAATTCCATGTAAGCCAGCACGTCCCAATTCAGTAATCGATGAGCCATTATCGGTTATCAGATGCAAAAGTATATTTGTTTTCTCTTAACGCTTCGTTCAGAAACTACGAATTCTCATCGCTATGCTTGGTTAATACACTGGGTGAGAAACAACATGGTTTTGGTTATACAACGTTAAGGAGAGAAATCATTATGTCTAAATCGAATGTACTTGCCCATCCAGCAGCGAACAGTGAAGCAGCGAATACGTTTTTTGCCAATAAATTGAGTTTCGAAACGGATTGCTCAGATGTTTACGCAGATATCAAAGAGAAAAACAAACAGTTCATTTTGTTAGATGTTCGAAGCGTAGAGGCTTACAACAAAAGCCACGCTATCACCGCACAGAGCATGCCTCACGCCAACATCAATGCGGAGTCTTTCGCGCATTACCCTAAAGACACTACCTTTGTAGTTTATTGTTGGGGACCCGGTTGTAACGGCGCGACTAAAGCGGCTAAGAAAATTTCAGCTTTAGGTTTTGCTGTTAAAGAGATGATTGGCGGCATTCAGTATTGGGAAGATTTCGAACGTTATCCTGTTAATCGCCGATTAGGTGAAGCACAAAGCTAAACGATGCTTTAAGAGAGTACAACTGAAGCTGTGAACAGGTTAACTTGGAGTGAAATAGTGAATCAACAATTAGCTATCCGTAGGAGTGGTGGTGCTGACGCTCACGTTGTTTGGCAACTGATGTGCGATCATGCGTACTATGAAGGCCACGACCTTGTTGAATCTGGCCAGCTTCAGTCTTTACAGAATCAAACATGCCCCGCTGCAATTTGGGTTGTTGAAATCGATAGTCGAGTTGTGGGGTATATGAGCCTAATAAAGCAGTTTTCAACATGGGATATGAAACACTATCTCTACTTGGACTGCCTTTATCTTAGACCTGAAGCCAGAGGCAAAGGCTTAGGCAAAGCGATGTTGATGAAAGCTTCTGAGTTTGCTGAAGAACTTTCTTTATTAGAAATTCAATGGCAGACACCCACATCAAATACCAACGCCATTGGCTTTTATCGCAGGTTGGGAGCTATTGATAAAGAGAAACAAAGATTCTTCTGGAACCCTAATTAATTTAATTCGTCATCCCTGATTGCGACTTTCATTTGAAGCTGTCATTCTGAATTTCATATGTTTGGAATGACAATCAGATAACTCGTTTGGGAGGGAAAATGGAAGTTGTGTTTTATAGTGCCAAGGGTTCTAACAGCGCAGAACGAGTAGAGTGGGCGCTCAATTACAAACAGATCCCTTATCAACGAGTTGATGTTACGCCGGAAGCGATGACATCCAGTTTTCTCAAATTGAATCCCATCGGGTTTGTACCCGCTATTGCTGTAGATGGCTTTGTGCTGTCCGAATCGATGGCGATTATCGAGTATTTAGAAGAGTGTTTTGATGGAAAATCGCTACTAGGAAGCACTCCTCAAGAGAGAGCGAATATTCGACGGGTCTGCGAATACGTCAACTCGACAATTCACTCACCGCAAAACAAAAGCGTACTCCGGTTTTTCCGCCCAGAATTGGATGAAAGCAGTAAAAGAAAACTACGTGGTGAGTGGATCTGCGAGTGTTTAGAAAAGCTTAAGTCTAGCATTTGCATTGAATCAAACTTCGCTGTTGGTGCAAATTTTAGCCTTGCAGATATATTCGTCGCATCGATATACAAAAAAGCACTGCAACACGGCAGCGAAGAGCTAGCGTTTTTCTCTAAACATTTGTCGTGTTTAAGATCCGTCTCAGAAGCCGCGATGTCAGAGCCGAGCTGATGGTGTATCAATTTCGTTGCTAAGTCTTCACGAGATCGTGATTTCGGTTAAAGTTAGCCATAAGAACAGTTTGAAACTTTGCAGATATGATGGGCTTAAGCAGGTGGTACATATTATATATCAGTAGTTTATTGTTCCGGCTTGTCAATGATGCGATACGTTTACAGAGGATGTCATGTTTAGTTTGAATATAGAAAAGGGATTACAGTTGGCGTTGGTTCAGCCTTCATTTTCGCCTCAATATCTCGAAATCGTAAAAAGAGAGCGGGAATATCTAAGTCAGTGGCTAGCTTGGCCTACACATGCCGATAACGAAGAGTTTTTCCTCAGTTTCATTAAACGTTCATTACATGATTATGCGGATGGAAAATCTTTGGTGTGCGCGATGTTCTATGAGGACGAGCTGGTGGGAAACATCAGTTTTAACACCATTAATCATGATATTAAAACTGTCGAAATTGGTTACTGGCTAAGTGAGCAATATCAAGGAAAAGGCATCGTCTCGAAATCGGTTTCCACACTAATCGAAATTGCGTTCAGCGAAATGAATATGCAGAAAGTACAGATTTCAGCCGCAGTAGAAAATGCACCAAGCCGCAATGTATGTGAACGTTTGGGGTTCAACTTGGAAGGCATTATTACTTGCGCGGAAAACCTCAACGGTCGCGTTGTTGACCATGCGGTATATGGCTTAAGCCACAATCATTGGGTTAGCAAGTAAACAGATTGCATTTATCTGTTCGTCTAAAACAAAAATCCCCACAGTGATTACTGCGGGGATTTTTCATTCATCTAACCGCTATTAACTCATCGCAAAATGCTGAATGGTATAAGCAACCGGCGAACTGAGTAGCAGTGTAAGAACCGTACGTTGGAACCAGACCACGACAATTTGTTTTACCGAGATTGGAATTTCAGTCGACAAAATACAAGGTATCGACGCTGAGAAGAACAAGATGGAAGAAATCGAAATCTGACCAATTACAAAGCGTGTAATGAAGTCACTTTTCGCAGCAATCAGAGCCGGTAAAAACATCTCAGCAAGACCAGTAGCCGACGCTTTCGCAACTAGCATTGGATCTGGCATTTGTGCGACCCACGCGAATGGATAGAATAGAATCCCCAACCATTCGAAGACGGGTGTGTATTTGGCAAGTAGTAAGCCGATCAAACCCACAGACATGATTGATGGCAGAATACTCATTGCCATTAACAGACCTTCTTTTAGGTTCCTAATGATGCTACTTACTACTGGTTCAGATTTGTCTGCGATTTGCAGACCTTCGTTTACCGCTTGTTTGATGCGCGGTAAATCACTTGGATTCTCGTCAGAAATCGGCTTTGAATCATCTAAACGTGCTAATGGGCGAAGACGCACTGTGATAGCCGTCACAACGAAAGTGAGTATCAAAGTACTCCAGAAGAACAGGTTCCAGATCTCCATTAGACCCAGTGTTTTCGCAACGATCACCATGAAGGTTGCTGACACCGTCGAAAAACCAGTCGCGATAATAGCGGCTTCTTTTGCTGAGTACTGACCGGATTTGTATACGCGGTTGGTAATCAGAAGGCCAATTGAGTAGCTGCCTACAAAAGAAGCAACAGCATCAATAGCTGATTTGCCCGGTGTTTTGAAAATCGGGCGCATCACAGGTTGAAGCATTACGCCAACCATTTCAAGTAAGCCAAATCCTATTAAAAAAGCTAGAAAGATCGCGCCAACAGGAACAATCAAACCTACAGGCACAACAAGCTTGCCAAATAGAAACGGCAGCATGTCTTTTTCAAACAGCAGTGCAGGGCCGATTGAGAAAAATGCCATCAGTGCGGTAATCACACCGACAACTTTCAGTACAGAAAGTACTTTTTGTGTTGTGTTTGCATTCCAATTTCCCGAGATGAAAGGATAAACGCCGCCACCGATGATGATCAGTAATGCGTAGAGCTCGACTCCTCTAGGAGATCCTGAGCGTAGCCAAGAAACCATGTGGTCGAGTGGAATGGTGGATTTTGCGTTGATTTCGATGGGGACAAAGAAAAAGATGATTCCGATAAGGCTAAACAGTACAAGTTTAAGAGCTGAAGACCATACAGGCTTCGTGAGCACGGATTCGGTTGCTTCCATAGTTACCTTCCTTAGTGAGTTAAACGTTGCACGTAGGCAGTAGCCCCGTGCTCCGTGTTTTTGACTGAACTTTTAATTTTGGCGTTTTATACGCTCTTCTCTCGCCGCTTATCCAAACGGCAAATAGTTAAGTTTATTGCTTTGAACAGTTAAATTTGTGCTTTTAGAACAGCACTTAAAATCGCTTTAAGTTGAGATTTAATTGCGATCGCTTTGTCGGAATCCAGCTCATATTTCCCTTGAGCGAGAGCGTCATTGTTCAAGTATGTGTCCTGAGACATTTCAAGCTGAATGGCGTGAATGTTTTCACTTGGCTTGCCAAATCCACGAGTAATGAACCCGCCTTTGAAACGCCCGTTGAGCACTTGGCTGTAGCGATCAGAAACTGCGCTCATCACTGCATCCACAATGGCAGGGTTGCACGATTCACCTTGATTGGTGCCCCAGTTAAAATCAGGCAATGTACCTTCAAACAACATAGGAACTTGCGCGGCAATGCTGTGAGCATCGAATAAAATTGCGTAGCCGTGAATGGATTTAAGACGTGCCAGTTCTTGTTCAATGGTGGAGTGGTATGGGTGCCAAATTTGTTCTATATAACGATCATGTTCACTTTCGCTTGGTGCTTTGCCATCTACAAACACAGGTGTGGAGTCAAAAAGAATTTCAGGAAACAACCCCGTAGTTTTTGTTGCGTATAGAGGCTTGTCATCACTTGGTCGATTTAGGTCAACTACGTAACGGGAATAGTTGGCTGAAATGACACTGGCCCCCAGCTCTTTGACACTCTCATAAAGCTCTGGAATAAACCAATCGGTATCTGGAAGTTTTTTAGCGGCTTGCGTTAAGCCTTGTTCAACTTCTGGAGTCAACCCTAACCCAGAGTGAGGCATACTCACTAACAGTGGGACGCTTCCTTGATGAAATTCGAATGGTGAAGGCACACAATTTGGCTGACTCATTTGACAGATACTCCGTTATCTTTATTAAATGTATATACATTTGTTAATCTAGCTGTCATAAAACGTTGTTGCAAGTAAGAGGTTAATTATTTATTGCGTTTATCTCACTTTTTCTTGCTTGGCTTTTCCTTGTTTTTTATAGGTGAATTGAGTGGGTAAATATAACTTGTATATACATATAAAGCTAAATTACACTTATTTTAAACAGTGCAAGTGGTTACTTTTTTGAACTAGGAATTCACCATGACAGGGACTCATACGCGTCATTATTTTTTTGCTGAGCGAGCTTGGCTTGCTGATGGTTGGCATAACAATGTCTCTTTCGAAGTCATCGATGGAGTGTTTAAACATGTCGAATCGGATACTTCAGCGATTGAGGGTGCAACAAAGCTTATTGGCCCAGTATTGCCGACCTTGGCAAATGTGCATTCGCATGCTTTCCAGCGCGTAATGGCTGGAATGGCAGAAGTGTGTTTGAACCCGAATGATAGCTTTTGGAGCTGGCGTGATCTTATGTACAAAATTGTACAAAAACTTTCGCCAGAGCAAGCCAATGTTATCGCTACTCAGCTTTATATCGACATGCTGAAAGCCGGTTATACCCAAGTGGGGGAATTCCATTACCTACATCATGATGTTGCGGGTAAACACTATGCCAATCGAGCTGAGATGTCTCATCAGTTAATCAATGCGGCGGATCGCTCTGGTATTGGTCTGACTCTACTTCCTGTTTTGTATTCTCATTCTGGTTTTGGCGCTCTGGCTCCGAACGAAGGGCAAGCTCGCTTTATCAACTCATCACACTCTTATCTGGAACTGCAAAGTCAATGTGAGCAAGCCTTAGCGGGTTCTAAGCTGCACAATCTTGGTATCTGTTTCCATTCACTACGTGCGGTCACAGAGCAGCAAATCAAAGAAGTATTGAGCTCATCAGACAGCAACAAAGTGATACACATCCATATTTCCGAACAGCAGAAAGAAGTCAATGACTGTTTGGCATGGAGTGGTCAGCGTCCGGTTGAGTGGTTGCATGAACATGTGGGTTTGAATGAGCGCTGGAATTTAATTCACGCGACACACCTTAATAATTTTGAGCTTAACGCGATTGTAAACAGCAAAGCGGTCGTGGGTTTGTGCCCGACGACAGAAGCAAACTTAGGTGACGGTATTTTCCCTGGGGTTGAGTTCGAGCGTTTGAATGGTCGCTGGAGTATCGGCTCTGACAGTCATGTGAGCCTTTCGATCGTCGAAGAACTGCGTGTTCTGGAATACGGACAACGCCTTCGCGATCAACAGCGCAACCGTCTATATAGAGACGAACAAACAAGTATTGGTGACAACCTGTTTAAACAAGCGTTATCAGGCGGAAACCAGTCATGTGGCGTGGAGCTAGGCTTAGCTGTTGGTCAACGCGCAGACTTTATGGTGCTTGATGATAGCCATCCGTTTATTGGCGCGAGTGAAAGCAAAGATGTGCTGAATCGCTGGCTGTTCGCATGCAGTGAAAATGTGGTGAGAGATGTGTTTGTAGCGGGTAAGCAAGTGATAAGTGAAGGTCGACACGAGCTAGACGTCATGAGCCGTTCCGAGTTCTCTAAAGTGATTAAGAAGGTAATTTACGATGTCTAATCACACTCGCTTGTTTACTGTTATTAATCAGCCCGACTATCTGCGAATGCCGTGGAAAAATGGTTTGGGTGAAACGCTAGAAGTTGCGGTGTGTCGAGAAAACGATGAGGTTCTGTATCGCGTAAGCCAAGCCGCTGTAGTAGAAGATGGCGTTTTCTCTGATTTTTCTGGTTTGCATCGTACGCTTGTTTTACTAAAGGGTAATGGGATGCTTCTGTCCCATAAAAACGCACAAAAAGAATATCAACATAACCTTGAACAAGTGTTGTCTGTTGCGCATTTCGCTGGTGGTGATAGAACTTATGCAAAACTAGCAAATGGGGCGATCGAAGATCTCAACATTATGGTAAGAGAAGGGAAAGCCAATTCTGATGTGAAAACGGTTTTCTCTCCAGCGTCTTTCGATATTCATCGTGATTCGAAGACGCTATTCACCGGTTTCTACGCCAACAGTGAATGTGAGTTGTTGATTCAATCGCAGTCAAAACAGCAAAGTATCGTAATACCAAACCAAGCAACGGTACTGCTGCATCAGAATAGTCAGATTACACTGCAAAAAGGTTGTGGGGTCTTTATCACGATTACTGACAACGAAGCCATTGGCTAACCAATAAGGTCGGCCAATGGCTTCGTTTTCTATTGATTAACTTTCAAATGAAAGTTTATTGCCAAAAGCTTCCTTCCAATCTTTATCGAACTGTTCAACCGCAGGTGCAACCGCCGGATGAGCAAACATTGCAGCGGCAACATCGACAGGAAGTGTGATGGCTTCTATACCCAGCTTCATCACTTCCATCGCCTGCTGAGTATTTTTGAAACTCGCAGCAAGTATCTTTGCTGGCAACTGATTTTGGTCTAAAAGCAGTTGAAGATCGGCAACAACTTCTACGCCATTACCATTCATTGCATCAATACGGTTTACATATGGCGCTAAGTAATCAGCACCGCATAGTGCGGCCAAGAAACCTTGTTGAGCTGAATAAATTGCAGTGGCGAGCACTTGAATCCCCTCTTTTTTCATAAGCTTAATTGCAGTTAAGCCAATTTCCGTTGCTGGAACTTTTACCACCATATCGTAAGGCAATTCGTTAATCTGGCGCGCTTCTTCCAACATCTCTTGTGCTGTCGAACTGACCACCTGAGCATGAAATCGCGGTGTACCACCTAATGCTTGTTGCATGCCTTGTAATGTCTCTCTTAGCCCTTGATTTGATTTGGCCAGAATACTTGGATTGGTGGTAATTCCTTTCAGTGGCAGGCACTGGTTAAAACGTTTTGTCTGTTCGACATCGGCTGTGTCAAGGTAGAGTTCAATCATGATATTTCTCTCTCTGTTCGAGATCTCAGTTTCATCGTTGTCATAACTATAAAGAACGCTACCTATCCAGCCTTTGATTTCGATCAATGTAACTTTCATTTGAAAGTTTGATTATTTCAAATATAGAAAATGTAAAAAACTAGATTATAGAATTTGGTTCTATTAGGTGTAAGGCATGTATTTCAACATTCAACGATTTTCAACCCATGATGGTGATGGCATCCGTTCTATCCTTTTCTTAAAGGGATGTTCGCTTGCTTGCCCTTGGTGCCAGAATCCTGAAAGTCGTAGTGAAAAACGTTCGCTATTGTTTGATCAGAGAATCTGCCTAGAGGATTGCGACATATGCGCCAAATCTTGCCCGGCGATCAGCAAACAAGATGGTGTTATTGCCATCAATAGAGATTTGCTTACCGACGAACATCTGACGGCACTCGACAATATCTGCCCGACGCAAGCACTAACAGTATGTGGGCAAGGAGCAGATGCAGAGTTCCTGTTTAGCGAACTAATGAAAGATAAACCTTTCTATTACCAAAGCGCTGGCGGGGTAACGTTTTCGGGTGGTGAACCTTTGATGCAAGCAGACTTGGTTGCAGATATTGCCGAGAAACTAAAGCAAAACAATGTCTCGACTGCGATTGAATCGTGTATGCATGCACCTTGGAAAAGCGTGCAAAAGGTCGCGCCTTTTATTGATTGCTGGCTAGCCGATGTGAAACACACGGAAGAGGTCAAATTCAATCAATGGGCTAAAGGTTCACTGAAGCGCATCAAGGAAAATTTCCGCAAGTTAGATTCTATCGCCAAGCGCATCGTTATCCGTGTACCTGTTGTGCCGGAGTTCAACGATACAGACCAAGAACTCAAACAAATTATCGACTTTGCGGCTTCTCTAAAAAGCTGCAAAGAACTTCACTTGTTGTCCTATCACACACTAGGAATCAACAAATACCGCTTATTGGATATGCCGTACTTGTGCTCGGATAAACCTCTGAACAACCCGCAGCTTTTAGAGAGAGCTGAACAATACGCGCGTAAACATACTCAACTGAATGTCACTGTGAGAGGCTAATCATGGACTTAAATTATCTACCTGAGCGTATTAAAGCGCACAAATCGGAACTGATTAATATCGTTACCCCGCCGGTTTGTACCGAGAGAGCCCAAGCTTATACGCGCGCATATGCCGAAAATGAAGATAAACCCGTGATTATTCAACGTGCTCTCGCGCTGAAAGAGCACCTTGAAACTCGTACTATCTGGATTAAAAATGACGAGTTAATTGTTGGTAACCAAGCCAGCAAACTAAGAGCGGCTCCTATTTTCCCTGAATATACGGTTCGTTGGATAGAGGCAGAGATTGATGATTTAGCCGATAGACCGGGAGCTGGCTTTGCAGTTAGTGAGCAAGATAAAGAAATCATTCATACACTAACGCCATACTGGCGAGGTAAAACGGTACAAGATCGCTGTTACGGTCTTTTTACCGATGAACAACAAGACATCCTCGCGACAACCATCATCAAAGCTGAAGGTAACATGACATCAGGTGATGCTCACCTTGCGATTGATAATGAAAAAATCCTCAAAATAGGCATGAATGGGTTAATTTCGGAAGTTCGTGAACTGAGATCCAACAATGATGTATCCACTTTCGAAGGGTTAAGAAAAGAGCAGTTCTATAAAGCGACAGAAATAGTGCTTTGTTCAATCCAAGAGCACATGGCGAGCTATGCCACACTGGCCGCAAAAATGGCGTTAGCCGAATCTCGTCCAGAGCGCAAAGCTGAGCTGGAAACTATTGCTGAAAACTGTCGTCATGTTGCTTACCACGCGCCACAGAATTTTTGGCAAGCATTACAGTTGGTTTATTTCGTTCAGTTGATGTTACAAATCGAATCAAACGGACACTCAGTTTCGTTTGGTCGTATGGATCAGTTCCTTAATTCATTTTATGTTGCTGATGTTGACCGCGGTACGCTTGAAGAAGGATTTGCGCTTGAGTTATTGCAAAGTTGCTGGCTGAAATTGTTAGAAGTGAACAAGATCCGTTCGGGAGCTCACTCTAAAGCGTCAGCGGGTTCACCTCTGTATCAAAACGTCTGTATTGGTGGGCAAAAACTCAATGCAAACGGGGAGCCGGAAGATGCTGTTAATCCTCTGTCTTGGGCGATTCTGGAATCTTGTGGTCAGCTTCGCTCAACACAACCTAACTTGAGCGTTCGCTATCATGAGGGTCTGAATCAAGAGTTTTTGATGGGCTGTATCGAAGTGATCAAATGCGGCTTCGGTATGCCAGCATTTAATAACGATGAAATTGTCATTTCCGAATTCATCAAGCTAGGTGTGGAGAAGGAAGACGCCTACAACTATGCCTCTATCGGGTGTATAGAAACAGCGGTACCGGGGAAATGGGGCTACCGTTGTACCGGAATGAGCTTTATCAACTTCGCGCGAATTTTGCTTGCGGCATTGAACAAGGGCGAAGATGGGACTTCAGGTAAAACCTTCTTAGCGCACGATAAATCGTTGGCAGAAGGTAGCTTTACCAACTTTGATGACGTGATGGCATCGTGGGTGGATCAAGTTCGTTTCTACACGCGAAAATCTATCGAAATTGATACGGTTGTGGATACCGTGCTTGAGCAACAAGCTCACGATATTTTCTGTTCGTCGCTGGTTGATAGCTGTTTAGAGCGAGGTAAAACGGTTAAAGAGGGCGGAGCAAAATACGACTGGGTGTCGGGGCTGCAAGTTGGTATTGCTAACTTAGGTAATAGCCTTGCTGCGATCAAACACATGGTCTTTGATGATGCTCAGATTTCACAACCTGAGTTGGCAAAAGCTCTTGCTGACAATTTTGCAAGTTCTGAACAAGAACAGTTACGTCAACGTCTTATCAATTTCGCTCCTAAGTATGGCAATGACGATGATTCTGTCGACTCACTGCTTGCGCAGGCCTATCAGGTCTACATTGATGAACTGGACAACTTTGTCAATACACGTCACGGACGCGGACCGATAGGTGGTGGTTACTATGCAGGTACTTCCAGTATTTCTGCCAATGTTCCGTTTGGCGCCTCAACCATGGCAACACCGGACGGTCGTAAAGCCAAAACACCATTGGCGGAAGGGGCTAGCCCAGCTTCTGGTTCAGATCGACTAGGACCAACTGCGGTTTATAACTCAGTCAGTAAGATCCAAGCGAATAAGATTCTAGGTGGCGTGCTGCTTAATCAGAAGTTAAGCCCTGCGGCGGTTGAGTCTGAGAGCGACAAATTGAAGCTATCGATGTTAATTCGTACCTTCTTTAACCATCACAAAGGCTGGCATGTTCAATACAATATTGTTTCTCGTGAGACTTTATTAGCGGCGAAGAAGAACCCGGAGCAATACCGCGATCTGGTGGTTCGAGTTGCAGGTTACTCCGCTTTCTTTACAGCTTTATCACCTGATGCGCAGGACGACATCATTGCTCGTACTGAACATGAGTTGTAATTAAACTTTCACTTTGGTTTCAAATGAAAAGAAGAGGCTCTATAATGGAGCCTCTTTCCACTTTAGAGCAGTGTTATGAACGCTAGGCAAAATCAAATTGTGCAGTTGGTCAATGACCGTAAACGAATTCAGGTCACTGAACTGGTCGAACTTATTGGTGTGTCTGGCGTTACCATTCGTCAAGATTTGAATTTTCTTGAGCAGGAAGGTTACCTTAAGCGTGTTCATGGTGCGGCTACCACTCTGCAAAGTGATGATATTGATAACCGCTTGGAGGTTCACTTCAATATCAAACAATCTCTCGCCAACAAAGCCGCAGATTTGGTTGCGCGTAATGAAACTGTGTTAATTGAAGGTGGAAGTGCAAATGCTTTGTTAGCGAGAACCCTTGCAGAGCGTGGCGACGTTACTATCGTTACCCCTTCGGCCTATATCGCGCACCTTATTCGTAATACCTCAGCCAATATCATATTGCTCGGCGGGGTATATCAGCATCAAGGTGAAAGTCTTGTAGGCCCGTTAACCAAGTTGTGTATTGAAAATATCCACTTTAGTACCGCATTTTTAGGCGTTGATGGTTTTCATCAAGATACTGGTTTTACTAGTCGTGACATGATGCGAGCGGATATTGCTTCCGCCATATTGGCAAAGCAGCGTCGAAATATCATATTGACCGACTCCAGTAAGTTCGGACAGATATACCCTTCGACCATTGGACGTTTTGACCAGATATCCATACTTCTTACTGATGATAATGCGTCGCAAAGTGACCTTCGCTTTTTAAAGCAACAAGGTATTGAGGTTATCCTCGGCTAATTGAGATATGGACTTTGCACAAAGTAATCCGTGAAATGTAAAAGTCATCTGTGATCTATAGACGCGGCGCGTAGTTTTCGTTATACAGATTGAGTGGTTGAATAGTTAAGTTGAGGACAAGATGTTAGAAGCGTTTGGCGTTATCAATATTTGGACATATTTGGTCGGTCTGACAATGATCATTCTTGCGCCGGGGCCAAACTCACTTTATGTACTGAAATCGAGTTCTTCATTGGGTGTTAAGGCTGGCTATAAAGCGGCTTCAGGCGTTTTACTGGGTGACGCTATTCTTATCCTGCTTTCTTACTTGGGTGTTGCGTCTTTGATTCAAACTTCACCTATGCTGTTTACCATTATCCGATACCTTGGTGCAGCATATCTTTTGTACTTGGGTATCAAGATTATTCATCAATTGATGAGTAAAAAGAGTGACGATGCTGATGAGATTGCTCGTCCTAAGAAAAAAGAGAACGTATTTGCTAAGTCACTTACTTTGAGTTTGACCAACCCAAAAGCAATTCTTTTTTATGTTTCGTTTTTCATTCAATTTATCGATTACAACTATGAGCACACTTGGGCTTCATATCTGATATTGGCGACCATTTTGGAAGTGTTCAGCATTGTGTATTTAAGTGCGCTGATCTTTTTGGGCACATCACTCACTCAGCTGTTTAAGAACAACAAAATACTTGCGAACTTAGGTAATGGTTTGTTGGGTATGTTCTTTATGGGGTTTGCAGCGCGTTTAGCGAGCTTGAGCTGAAAGCCCGGGATTACTTTTCGTTAAGCCGATAACGGTAACCGACGCCTCTCACTGACTGGATGATATCGGCTTTATCATCCAACTTTCTTCTCAAAGACCGTATGATGGTATCTACGACGTTACTCGAACCTTCATACTCGATTCTCCACACTTCTTTAAGCAACGTTTTACGAGTAATCACTGTACCTTGTCGACTGAGCAGGAGTTCTAGAGTGCCGAATTCTAGGGGAGTTAAATCGGTACGAGTGTTGCTTAGAACTAATTGGCGGGCGTTTCTATCGAACCAGTCAGGGAACTCCAAATTCGTTTGATCCTGATTGACCTCTTGTATTAGCCTTTTCGAAACCCAATCATCTACAGAGCCTTCTCCCATATCCAACATGGCTGAACAATAGGATTTACCATCAATCTTGTAGTCCAAATCCAATACTTGAAACCCAAGCTCTGTTGCGATGAGCGAGTAAGGCTGTAGATCGTTCACGGTCAGATAAACTCTTCTCAATTCTGGCCTCATTTCCAAATAGGTTCGTTTTATATCAAGCCAGCATGCAGCCTGTGCCCCACATAATGATTCTCCTTCGTTCAAGGACAACCAGCGCCTGATAAATAAGCATTGGTTTAGGTTGCAGTTGTTTTTGTCATTAGCGAGATGTTGAGTCCAGAGAGAAGTGATTGGATCTTGGTTTATTAATTCTAGAGATACATCGCCAGGTTTTATCAGGCAGTAAAATCCTACTGTTTGATTGCTACTGTTTTTAATACAGTGAAAGGTGTTTATTTGTTTCTCCCACCATTGCTGGTAGACCCTGTACATCTCTGGAGCTTCGTGTTTTTCAATGATGGCAAATATCGCATCTCGGTTATGTTCATCTGCGGGCTCTACACTGTATTCTCTCTGATCAAATGGTGGGAAAAAGGCTGAACGGATGACACTGTTGTCAACCAAGTAAATAATATCTGCTGTATAACGCCAGAGTTGGCTCGGCGACGAATGTCTCATTTCTTCATTTAACAACACACAGGCTCGATGTCTATATTGGCAGTAGCGGATTGGGTATTGAGATTTCATATTCGCTGAAATGACGTTTTTTAGTATGTCATGCAAGCTCAGCCCATCTTCTCTATGCTCTACGAACTCTATTTCTGACAGGGCGTTATAAAGGCACTTACCGACATTCTCTTCAACGTTTAACATCGCAGTGAGTAATGGCTCGTATATCCTACGGACAATCGCTGTCGCCTCCAAAGCCTGTTTTAACTGATGGTCTTTTATATCCTCAACAAAAAACTGTACCAATGTTTGAACCACATCATTAGGTGGGATTTCATTTAACTTGCGCTGAGACTGCTCTAGAAGCGCTGAACTCGCAAGTTGAAGGGCTAATGGGTGCCCATGAGCGAATTGATTGATCCCCATAGCGACTATTTGTGTATGACCAAGAGTCTGTAAGTAGCTAACCGCAGCAGAAAAACTGAGACTGTTGAGTTTCATACAGCGGAAATCACTGTTATCTGGTGGATTAATGATCCATTGTCTATCGGGATGAATCCGACCAGAAAAAATGACTCTTAGCCGTCCGTGCATATGTGGTACGAATTCTCGCCTGAGCCAAGTTTCAATTAAGTTTAATGATTCAAACTGATCGATAACCAAGATCGTTTTCGGAGCAATTGAGCAATAGATTGAAGAGAGATTATCTTTGCAATTAGTTAACTTACTTAACTTTTTGATGAAGGCTCTAGGCGTAGGTTCTAAATGTTGGCAGTTAATTGTCAGACAGTGGTTGGCGTGATTTTTTATGAATTGATTTAATAGCGTAGTTTTGCCTACGCCAAGAATCCCGTATAAACCAATTACGTCAGGGCCATCCTCATCAAATACTTGTTCTAGAAAACTCAACTCGGAAGCACGTGTTGTTTCTACAATAGACCTCACCGTGTTCATCCATTTTGGTGACTTTTAATGCTATTGATAATAGTAGAAATAATAGATCTCACACTTAATTCTCATGAAAATCTCATCATAAAGAATGATTCTCAAGTCTATGTTTGATAGGACAGATGAAAGAAACGGGAGGATATATGAGATTCTTTCAATTATGTTTAATAGCCACTATGACCATTTTATTTGGTTGTTCGTCAGGGCAAATGGCTAACAATGATCTAGTAAAAAGAGCTGAAAGTGCAGCCCCATTAGATATTAGTTCTACTGCAACAATATTGGCTGCAGATGGGGCCGTATTAAGGGAGGGGACATCAGACTGGGTATGTTATCCGGGGATTCCACTTATGCCAGGCGATTTGCATCCTATGTGCGTGGATTCTGTATGGCAAGATTTCTTAAAGGCTGCGTCGGAAGGAAAGCCTTTTGTAACTAGTTCAATGGGAATTTCTTACATGTTGCAGGGGGATGCACATGTGAGCAATTCAAACCCTATGGCAACAGATCCCAACAACGGTGATGTGTGGGTTAAAGAAGGGCCACATCTTATGATCGTTGTACCCAAATACTTGCTCAAGGGTTTAAGTGAAGACCCTTATAACGGAGGACCTTATGTAATGTGGAAAGATACACCTTACGCACACATTATGGTTCCAATTATGAACAAGTAGAAAGAGGTATGAGTATGTCTTTATATGAAAGGCTAGGTGGTAGTGAGACCATAACCAAGATTTCTAGTGATATAGTGGACTTACATCTTGAGAACCGTTCTATCTCAAATCGTTTCGCTAAATCAGATGTGAATAAACTCAAGAAAACTGTTTCAGAATTCTTTATTACAGGCAGTGGAGGACCAAATGTCTATAAAGGTTCCGATATGATAGCGGCTCACAAAGGGATGAACATTTCTGCCGTTGAATTCATGGCAGTTCTGGATGATGCTCTAGAAGCGCTAGAGAAAAATGGCATAGGCCAGAGAGAGCAGGAAGAGGTACTGTTTATTCTTTATAGTATGCGTTCAGATATTATCTTGGTTTGAGTCGTAAATGAGGGCAATGGGTGGCTACCTTGGCCCTCAATCTTCGTCAACCCAATCTATATTTACGGCCAAGCGCGTTTCTTGCCGCCTGAGTTCGCTTTAATCAGCTCTATCGCTTTCTTAGATTTGTCTTCAATTGAATCCAAGCTTTTCGCAACGTTAGCCTGAAACTGTTTGTTTAGCGCTACCTGCTCAATATCGGTTTTTGGTGCAGCCGGGGTTTGAAGCTTGTTGATCATTTGTGCCAATTGTTTGTTTTGGCTTTCAAGCGTTTTTACTTTCAGGTTGAGCTCTCTTAAAGCACTGTTTTGTTGTTCAATTTTGGCTTCAATACTGTTGAAGGCTTTGAGAATCTGCCCAACATTTTGCTCAGTCATCAAGTTCTCCGCATTTGGTTAATCAGGTGTTTTACCACTAGGCAAGCTCTGTAACTTGGCTGCATAGGTGATAAACAGCCGCCAAGTATACAGATAAACCATGTCACTATTAAGTAGGAATGCGCCGATATTTAGATTTCCCAATGCTGATGTTTGGCTTCTCTTTGCTTGGATAGAGCACAGCAACAATACCCGCTAAGAACAGTGTGCACGATACCCACTGAACGGTGGAGAGCGTTTCACCAAAGAACAGATATCCGCTCAGTAAGGCAAACACACTGGTTAACAGGGTGAGCGGTGCAAGCTTCGACATTGGATAGCTGATTACCATTTTGTTCCAAACCCAGTAACCGAATAGGGTGGTCGGGTAGGCTTGAAACAGTACCGAAAACCATGCGCTGCCATTCCATTGTTCGTAAGTGGTGATAAGGCCTTCCACGCCATTAATAGCAAGGCTCAGTAGAATAAGTGGAATTGGAGCGAACAGCATCCCCCAGATGTTAAAGGCGAACGGTGCTTTGGTTCCTGAATGGCGGATAATTACGCCCATTACAGGCCAGCAAATAGCAGCAATAAGAATGAAGACAAAACCCAGCAAGGTAATGTTGCCGTTGGTATAGATAATCGACAGAGTTAAACCAATCAGTGCTGCGACAATTCCAAGCCACATCTGTTTGGTGATCACTTCTTTATAAAGCAAAGCACCTACCGCGATACTGGTTAAAACGTCCAGTTGCAGCAGAACTGAAGCCATTCCCGATGAAAGCCCAAAAGCAATGGAGCAATACGCCATTCCCCAAATACCTGTGCCGAAAACTAAACCGTAAGCCATCAAGTATTTGAGGGGAACGTTCGGCTTTTTCACAAAAAAGATGATAGGAAATGTAGCCAGTAAAAAGCGGGCTGCCGCAATCAAGAAGGGGTCGAGTTGGTTTACGCCGAGCTTTATGGCGGAAAAATTCACGCCCCAAATCACCATAACCCCGATAACGAGTAATAAATGTTTTCCCTGCACAATAAACTCCTAGTGTTCACAATATGATCAGAGTATTGCTTGAGTTACAAAATCAGTACAGATACAATTTTTAAAAAATTAACCGGTACAATTTATCACTATGCAGAAATACAAACAGTTAGCAGAGAAGATTATTGATGATATTCAGTCGACCAAACTGAAACAGGGTGACCGTATGCTCTCTTTGCGTCTGTTTGCCAAACAGCATGGTGTGAGTGTTTCTACAGCGGTAAGTTGTTATCAAGATTTAGAACAGAGAGGCTGGCTCAAAGCTCGTCCTCAGTCAGGGTTCTTTATCTGTTCACAAACGCCGATTGTGGTTACTCCATCTTGGCAGCGATTTGCGACACAGCTTGCGACAAACGTTAGGCCACGCATAAAACCTCAAGTGAAATCGGGACCACTAGGCATCGCTTGTATTGAGTTGGATGTCACAGCGCAACGCGCCTTGGATAAGAGTTTTCGCCGCGTCATGACGCAATCGCCATCCAGATTGACACAGTATCCCAATAAACAGGGGGAACCTGTTATGCGGGAAGCGTTGTGCTCTCACTTCAGCCAGTTGGGATTTGCATTGAGTACGGATGAACTGGTGATTACGCATGGTTGTATGGATGCAGTAAAAACCGCATTACAGATCTGTGTTAATGCTGGGGATGCCGTTGCAGTAAGTTCCCCGTGCTTTAACGGGTTACTGGAACTGCTCGCCAATTTGGGCTTAAAAGTAATTGAAATTCCGTCAGTAGAAGATGGCATCGATCTCGATGCTTTGGAACGACTGTTTCAAAGTAAGCAGGTTCAAGCGGGGCTGTTTTGCACCACGCACATGAACCCACAAGGCATTACCATGTCGGCTAAACAGAAAAAACGTTTAAGTCTGCTCGCAAGCCAGTATAAAATTCCTGTGATTGAAGATGACGTGTATTTCGAACTAAATCATTCGGATCAATTGCATTTGCCAACGGCTTACTACGATGACAGTGGCTACGTGATTTGGTGTGGCTCTTTCTCTAAGACTCTTTCACCAAGCTACCGTTTGGGTTGGTGCCGACCTGGTAAGTTCGTTGCAAAGTATACTCAGCAGTACGAAGGCGTACCCACGCTTATTCAGACTGCGATAGCCGATTTCATTCAAACGGGCGCTTACAGCCGACATCTCAAGCGCACCCGACAACGGCTTGCGATTAACAAGCAAGATTACACCCGTTTCTTAGCACAGCATTTGCCGCAAGATAGCCGCATTACTCAACCTGATGGTGGTTTAGTGCTTTGGCTTCAGGTCATGGGTTTAAATTCGGACAAGCTCAGTACAGAGGCGAATAAATCCAACCTAGATATAAGAGTTGGCAGCGTATTTACCGAGTCTCAACGTTATGACGATTGCATTCGGATTAATATCGGATTTGCTTTGAACAACGATATTGAACACTTGCTGAATAGACTTGTTGAGTTTATTAATAGCTGTCGACAGCCGGATTCTTGCGCAAGCGTAACGCTCGAAAAGGAACCACTTGCAGTAGCATGCAAACAAGAATAAACATCAAACCATACCAACCAACAAGGGTGAATCTCTCGCCGACTAAAAAGATGGCAAACAATGTGGCAACAGCTGGTTCTAATAGTGTAATCAAAGTTGCTGTACTCGCTTCCAGTTGTTTTAACGCATGACCAAACAGCAGGTAACCTAAAAACATTGGTATGGTTGCCATATAGACAACTACAGCAGTATGTTTTGCATCGGCAAAAAGGTTGTCACCAGTCATCCATAGTGAAGGCAGCAATAATGTAGCAGCTAAACCAAACATACTCGCCATCGCTGACTGAGAACTCACTCCTCGTTCAATCATGCCGCGAGCCGCCCATGAATACGTCGCGTAAGTTAGCGCAGCGATAAGCCCCAGCCCTATACCTATTAGGTGCAGAAAAGTCGTATCGCTAGAGTGTGTAGTGGTTTGTTTGCCCACTGTGAGTAACACTATTCCGGTTGCACCAATGATGAACGAAATTACCCAGTTTAGCGATATAGATTTTTTGCTGATTAGACGCTCTAGCAGAACAGT
Organism: Vibrio sp. Y2-5; assembly: GCF_014596725.1. GTDB lineage: Bacteria > Pseudomonadota > Gammaproteobacteria > Enterobacterales > Vibrionaceae > Vibrio. Next base: position 51,699 of record NZ_JACVEG010000009.1, on the reverse strand, counting down.
AAAAAAAGGAGCAGTAGCAATAGAGATTAAAGTACCGATCGCCACGCCTGAAAGTCGCATGGAGGTGTAAAAAGCTAAAGGGTAGATAGTCACGGCGGCACCGCCACAGAGTAAAAGTTGGTATTGCTTTATCAGTGTGGCTACGTCTTTGATAAGCTTATTACGCGCACTTATGAGTAGCAATAGGCCCCCACCACCCATAGCTGATGCGCCAATGGCCAGAGGACTGATATCCGGTGCGAAACTGGCCGCTGTCCCTGTGGTTCCCCAAAATACACTTGCTAAAACAACGCTGAATATTCCGCTGATGTTGGTATTTCCCTTAAACATAGCCACTCCATAGACTTATTTACTACAAGTGAAATGGTATGTGTATTTTATTGTTTTGTTTATGCACAACGGACGCTTATGTTGGCAGTGAAGACGGAGTTAACGAGTGATCTTTGAAGGAGGCAACCCGAAGTGTTGCGAAAATCGACGACTAAAAGCACTGTGATCGGCGTAACCGACAGATTCTGCGACGATTTGAATAGGGTAATCGGTATGGATAAGCAGTGCTTGTGCTTTTTCCATTCGCTTGTGAGTAATGTATTGGGTAACCGTTAAATCCGTTTGTTCTTTGAACAGTTTTTTAAACTGCGTTGGGCTTAAAAAGGCAATCGCGGCCAGTTGAGTAATTGAAAGCGGTTGGGCTAAATGGGCTTCAATATATTCTTGGACTTTTCTGATTCTATGGTCGAACTGCTTAAGTATTTGTTGTTCACTAAGCAAAAGCGAGAAAGTGGTTAACATCAGTTCTTCAATTTCTGTATTCACTTGATACTTGAGTTGCTCTTCTATAAAGCTCAAGTAATGCATTAAAGGTGGACTGATGGAAAAGACTAGGGTGTCAGATTCCAAAATGTGCGATGGCAGGGTATCGAGATCGGCCACAACAAAGCGCGCTTCTGTTTCTGCCGCGAAATAGTGCATTTCATTTGCGCGAACAACAACACACTCTCCGGGTCTTACTGCACCTTTAAAGGCTTCAACTTCAATGTTAATGACACCACGAACAGGCAAAACCAACTGATGAAAATCGTGGCTGTGCCCGTTCTTTTGACGGCTGTATGATCGAATTGAGAGTGAGTTGGAACTAAGCATTTATTCATTTTCAAGGCTAAAGATCGTCTGACCTTTGTAAAAGCGTGAAAACACTATATCCCTAAAGCTGCTCCAGCAACAATGAAGAATGTTACACATACAACGATTGGCAACTTAAGCTGTTTTAGCAGATAGAAGCCTACCAGTACCAAGGCTATGTCAGTCGCACTAAACACCGCGCTGGTAAATACTGGTTGGTATAACGCTGCGGCCAATAGACCAACGACGGAGGCATTTACGCCATTCAGGGCTCCTGAAATGGTTGGATTATCTGCCAGTGCGTGCCAGTTTTTCAACACCGCTAATAGCAGCAAGAAACCGGGCAGGAATACCGCTATAGTCGCTAACAATGCACCTAAAACAGGAGCGTTTGGCATCAAAGCGTAACCTAAATACGTCGCGAAGGTGAACATTGGCCCGGGGACAGCTTGAGCTGCCGCGTAACCTGTTAGGAATGCATCTTGACTCAGTTGGTCACCTACAAGGTTTTGCAGTAATGGTAGAACCACGTGTCCGCCACCAAATACCAAGCTGCCAGCTTGAAAGAATTCGCCAAACAGTTGCACGCTTGGATGGCTCGAAAGCACTGAAGTACCAATCAAAATGGCAACAAACAACAGTAATGGCACATAGCTAGGTTTAAATGGGTTTTGTGCTTTGGCTGTGTTTCCTTTGATATAGATCGCGCCGATAATCGCCGCCAAAATTAGCACCAATAATTGCGTGGTTATACTTGGGATAACCAACAGCGCGGTTGCTGTTAAAAGTGCTAAACCTGCCGAGAGCTTGGTTGAACAGAAGTTTTTGTACATTCCCCAAGTTGCATCTGCGACCACAACCACAGCAAGCAGTTTGAGCCCATGAACGATATTGTGAAACAGAGCGGTATCGGTTATCTGACTGCTCACTAAGGCAAGAATCAGCATTAGAATGATAGAAGGAGCTGTAAAGCCGATGAATGCCGCTGTCGCTCCGAGTAAACCACCACGTTTATAACCAATTGAAAAGCCAACCTGACTGGAACCTGGGCCGGGTAAAAACTGGCTGAGCGCTACTATCTGAGCATATTCGTTGTCGTCTAGCCACTTGAGTTTTTGCACAAAGGTTTGGCGAAAGTAACCAATGTGAGCTGCTGGGCCGCCGAAGCTAATCCAACCTAACCAGAAGAAGGTTTTGAAGATAGTGAGCATGTAAATAAGCTTCCTTTATCGATGTTGCGCAATGAATATCTAAAGCAAGTGCCAATTTCAACCTATCTCGTTAATAATTCACAATTATTTAATGTAAAAAGCCATTACCGAATGTGTCAGAAATTCAATTTCTGCTTTATTCGGCAATGGCTTGGAGTGGTTTACTCTGAGTCTATTTGGCTAAAGTTTAAAATTTCCCACCAGCTTGTCGAGCTCAGAGGATAGGCTTTGCAAATGGGTACTGGACTGATTGAGTTGTTCTGAAATATCTGTAGTTTCAGAGGTTAGCTGGTTAATTTCCTCAAGGTTTCGATTGATATCGAGAACGACAGTGGATTGCTCTTCAGTGGCTGTCGCAACCTGAATATTCTGTGAATTGATATGCTCAATGTGACTGCTGATCTGCCCAAGAGAGGTGGTGGCGTTGTCAGCAAACCCTACAACTAAGTTGCTTTGATTTCGACCTTTATCCATAGCGTTCACTGCTCTGCGAGATTCAGTCTGCAATCGATCGATGATGTTTTGGATCTCTTCTGTTGATTGAGCTGAGCGACTGGCAAGTGTACGAACTTCATCGGCAACAACGGCGAAACCGCGACCTTGTTCTCCAGCGCGAGCTGCTTCAATCGCAGCATTAAGTGCTAGTAAATTTGTTTGATCGGAGATGTTGCGAATGGTGTCCAAAGTTAAGCTGATATCATCCACTTGGTTTGCCAGCGACTGAACAATGTCGGTTGCTTCTTCGAGCTCTCTTGATAGCTCACCAATTTGCTCTCGAGCCTGACCAACGACGTCACGTCCATCGCTGGATTGATGTGTGGCTTCGTTCGCGGCTTCCGCGGCTTGTGATGCGTTGGCTGCAATTTCTTCAACGGTTGCGCCTAACTGATGAATAGCCGTGGATACCTGAACGGTGCGGTCTCTTTGAGAGGTACAGTTATTACGAGTATGGTCTGCACGTTCAGAGACATTTCCAGCCATTTCGGCCAAGTCGCGAGAATTTTTCGCCACCTGAACCATAGAGGTATGTACCTTCTCAATAAACTGATTGAAGCTGTTGGCGATATGGGTCAACTCATCGCGGCCTTCAACTTCGATCCGAGTATTCAATGCCATATTCTGTGCCGCGTTATTCATAGTTTCACGCAGGTAGGTCACGCGTCTGCGAAGATTCAGTACGATGGATGACGAAATAATGAATGACACAAGCAGTCCAATAATACTGATCACCATCAGCGTATTTCGGTTAGTGATATAGGTTTCGTGACTGAGGGAATTTTGCTCTTCCGCCTGTTGGATCAAGGTATCCAATATGACATTCGCTTCTTTTCTCATTACACCGTAACTTTTGGCGTATTGGTCTCGGTATATTTGCTGTGCTGTTGACAGGTCGCCTTTATCCAACGCGTCTAACATTGGGTTTAGCTCGGTTTTTACTACCACCTCAAAGGCATCCGCGAGTTTTTGGACTCGTTCTTTAAGCGCGTCATCGGACTGAGCATTGACCGCGTCTTCAAGGGCGGCTCTCATTTCAGGAATGTCTTCTGTTCTTGCTTCTTTAACGCGGGTCGCAATGCCTTTTGCATCCCTTAGGGCGGTTTCCTGAAGTAGCATCATATCTATTCCGACACGCATTCTTGGAATTCTAGAGGCTGTTTCTGCTATTGCACGCATTGGGGCGGCAGTATTTAAGTACATTGCTTCTGTCTTCTTGTCGATGGACTCCATAGAGGAAAGGCTTTGTAAGCCAACGGCAATTAACGCTAAACAGGGGATAGTTACGGTAATAAGCAATCGGGTTTTTAAGGTGAAATTGTTGATGAGCATAACGGTCAATGTCCATGTCAGTTACTGATATAGGAAAAGACTTTACCAATTTGCCAATAATTAAAACGGTGGAAATTTAATCGGATGTGAATGTGGACACAGTTTTGCAAGACGACATTTCGAGATTGCGAGGAATTTTAGAAATTTCATAAGTTTAAATGAGTTTAATTGAAACAGGGTTGACCCCTATGAACTAATAAGATTGTTCATAGGGGTCAGCGCTAAGAGTTAAAGCTTGAAGTTACCGACCAGCTCGTCCAGTTGAGAGGAGAGTTGCTGTAGGCTGTCGCTGGATTGATTTAACTGCATTGCAATATCCGTGGTTTCGGTAGTCAGATGGTTTATCTCTTCGACATTGCGGTTAATGTCGTCGACCACGGTAGATTGCTCTTCCGTTGCAGTGGCTACTTGTATGTTCTGCCCGCTGATTTGATCGATATGATTGTTAATTTGTTCCAGTGCATTGGTGGCGTTGTCAGCATATTCGACAACTAGGTCGCTTTGTTGGCGACCTTGTTGCATTGCTTCTACAGCACGTTTGGATTCAGATTGAAGTTTATCGATAACCTGCTGAATCTCTTCTGTAGAGTCTGCTGAGCGGCTAGCCAAGGTTCTTACTTCGTCGGCTACAACGGCAAAACCTCGACCTTGCTCGCCAGCTCTTGCTGCCTCAATGGCTGCATTCAGAGCAAGTAGGTTCGTTTGATCGGAGATATTGCGAATGGTGTCCAAGGTCGAACTAATGCCATTAACTTGCTCTGCTAGGGATTCCACCACATTGGTCGCTTTTTGCAGTTCATGAGAAAGGGCACCGATTTGATCTCTAGCCTGCATAACGACTTTCTGACCATCACTGGATTGATGGGTTGCTTCGTTGGCCGCGTCTGCTGCTTGAGCGGCATTTGTCGCAATTTCACTGACTGTCGCGCCTAATTGATGAATTGCTGTCGCGACTTGCACTGTCCGGTCACGTTGAGAGGTGCAATTACTCTGAGTGTGGCTAGCTCGCTCGGACACATCTCGCGCCATTACAGCTAGTTGGCGGGAGTTGTCAGCCACCTGATTAATGGCATTGTGGACTTTTTCCATGAACAAGTTAAAGCTGTCGCCAATCTCTGTCAGCTCATCTTTCCCATCCAGCTTGATTCGTGTGTTTAATGACATGTCCTGCGCGGCGATCGTAATGGTATCTCTTAAGGTTGAGACCCTGTTGCGTAAGCTCATAACAATCGCAGAAGAGATGATAAAGGAGATGATAAGACCTGCGCTGATGATAATAATCTGCGTTGTTCTTCCCGACATATAATTATCATGGCTCAGTTTGTTTTGTGATTCAGCTTGAGCTAGCAAGGTTTCCAGCAGAGCATTGGCCTCTTTACGCATCGTTCCATAGCTCACTGCGTATTTCTCTTTGTATATTTTCTGTGCAGTTGCCGTATCATCTTTATCAAGTGCTTGAAGTAGAGGGTTGAGTTCAGTGCTTACCATCTTTTCAAAGTCACTCAGTAAGCGTTGCACTTGCGCTTTCAGTTCAGGGTTGACTTGCGTATTCACCGCTAGAGTCAGTGCGTCGCGCATTTCGGGAATATCTTCTTCGCGTGTTTCTTTAACCCGAGTTTTAACGCCTTTCGCATCGCGTAAGCTGGTTTCTTGAAGCAACATCATATCAATGCCAACTCGCATTCTGGGAATACGGGATGCCGCCTCTGCTACAGCCCTCATCGGCGCTGCGGTGTTAAGGTACATTTCTTCCGTTTTGCTGGCCATTGCCGACATGGCGTTCAGGCTTGCCAAACCGACGAAGACCAATGCTAAGCAAGGGATTGCTACTGTAATGATCAATCTACTTTTCAGAGAGAGTTTATCTATTAACATTGAGTGAATACCTTTCGTTTTTGTAGTTAGTAAGAGTCAAGCGACTCGTATTGGTCAGCTAAAGAAAGGGCTGACTAAAAAGGAGTAACTAATAAAAAAGTTTATGTATTAATTAATAGCTTAGGTTAAAACGAAAGAAGTGCTATTGAGATAAATGAAAATAGATATGTGGTATTCAGGATGTGCTCAGTCTCAGGATTATTCGGTTTAAGTAATCATCAACTTTGAGTGAAAGAGATTTTTATAACCAATGGGTAAAACTAAGCTAGATGTTCAATCAACTGCTGCACGGGCATTGGTCTGCCCAAGTAATAGCCTTGCGCTTGCTGGCAACCCATTTCTTGCAGAATTTTTAGTTGGTTTTCTGTTTCCACACCTTCGGCAACAAGATTAATACCAAAGCTATTGGTCATGGCGATAATGGCACTAACAATGGTTTTTGAACGGTCATCACTATCCACTTCAGAGATATAACTGCGGTCGATTTTAATTTCATCGACAGTAAGATCTTTAAGCATGGCGAGGGAAGTATAGCCCGTACCAAAATCGTCAATAGAAATTGCGATTCCACTCTTTTGCAGTGAAGAAATCACTTCAACACTGTTATGTAAGTTATCTAAAGTTGCGGTTTCAGTAATTTCAATGCTGATATATGGGGCAATAACGTCTTTATCTTTGATAAATTGCACCAACTCATGCATTTCGTCCGCGTTGTTGAATTCTGTAGCCGATACATTTACTGCGATCGTCTTAATCTTGTTACCCAATAAGTTTGTTGAACTCAACTCCTTCGCCACCTTGCTAACCACTAACTTCGATATTTCACCCGTTAAACCGTGATTTTCCGCGAGAGGAATAAATACATCAGGAGCGATAAATCCTTTGGTCGGATGATTCCAACGTACTAAGACTTCTACCCCGTTTACACTGAGTGTTTTTAAATCGTATTTGGGTTGATACACCACACTGAGTCCGTCATTGCTGAGTGCATTGCGCAAATCCAACATCATTTGACGGCGTTGTAGCGCTTTTTCCGTTAGCGCTTTATCGTGGTACTGGATGGCGTTCTTTTTCTCTTTTGCAACATTGAGCGCCTCTGTTGCTGAAACCATTAGCTCTTTGGCTGTGCTGCCATCTTGAGGGTAAAGGGCGATACTGATGCAGCAAGTAGATTCAATTCCGTACTCTTTGGAAAGTCGATTGTATAGACGCTGTATATCTTGCATGTGTTCGTCTATATCGTATTGATTGCTGATTTTTGCGAAGCTAGCAAATTGATCCGCGTGTAAGCGAGAGGCAAATGAGCCGGGTAACAAGGAGTCAGTAAGAGCTTGGGCTAAGTCTCGAAGAAAAGCGTCGGCTTTTTCAAATCCAATAGAATCGTTAATTCTTTTGAAATCATCGATATCGAGATAGCCAAGAATAAGCTGCTCTTTCGGTTTGAGTTGTCTGATTGTGAGGTTTAACGTACGAACGAACATGGTCATACTGTGCAAACCAGTCAGACTATCCATATCGTTGGCTCTTTCTAATGCATTGTTTCCTTTTAACACCATGGCTAAAAGCATGCCTGCAGTGATTACAACAAAAGCTAAGCCTTTATAGGTTTGAGCGACGGAACGCATTTGAGCATTGGGTAAAAGAGCTTCCACCGCAAGATCGGAGAAAAGGATCCATAAGGTTGCGAACAGAGCGTACGTAGCGGCAACTTTAACCGCTGAAGTGACTGTTCTGTTCATATTCCCTCTCTCTCCTAGGGTTGTTTATACATGTAACAAAGTGTGTCTAGCACACCATGAATGTCTATGCTTTGTCTAGTCAAAGAGTTCGATAACTAGCTTATTATCTTTAATAACCAGATTTGGCTCTGCCGATTTCAATAATGCCTGTTCCACTTTACCGCTGTCCAGTTTGTATACCGGATACTGTGATAATGCTGTGCCTATCATTGAAACTGCAGGTTTGAGTAGCTGCTTAATTTCAGGTGTCAGTAGTTGGCTTTCTTCATCAAAGCGGTCTAGACGTAGAGATTTTAAGAAGATTTCACCTGTCTCTTTGTCATATTCGGGGACAGCACTAAACTCCAAATCCAGTTCGAGTTTTTTCTCTGGCTGATTCCAGATCTGTACTTTGGCTGTGGTGTTTGCGAGCACAGAAACGCGATCTGCATCGGCGCGACCTATGTTTACGTCAAGGTCGTGAATAGAAACGAAGGCATGCATGACATTTTCAACTCCAACCGACTGCTCGAAACTGACGTTATCATGCAAATATTTGGTCATATCCTGTTCTGTCACGCTATAACTTGCACAACCGACGAATGTTAGGGCCGCTAAGGGTAAGAGAAGCGATTTAAATACTTTTTTGATCATGATATCTGGCTCTTTTTATGCACGGTACAAATAGCTATGGCACATCATAGCTAATCACTTTGTATAACTATATGGGCGTTTTCTGATTCTGCATCATACCGTTATGGCTATCATAAGAGCAAAGTCTTGATTGCTTATGGTGTCAAGCTACAGCCTTCAATAAATCATCTTTTATAAACGAGTTGGACAAACTTGAAGGACACCTGAGCCATATCAAAGGAATTGTGATCGAGGTCGCTATAATTTCTTGCTCATGTTGGCTGAGAGAGTAGTGCGGTTTGGGTTTTATAAAAGAGCAGTTTGAGTTACTCGCCCCGGGAGGCGATTTAGATTCGATCAAAGCAGCCATCGCAGCAGGTGCAGACGCCGTTTACTGCGGATTGGACAGATTTAACGCACGTAACCGTGCAACCAATATCACACTAGATGTCCTTGAGGGTGTGGTTGAACTTGCTCATCAACACCGCTGTAAGATCTTCCTTACTCTTAATATTGTGCTGTTAGAGCGTGAAATTGCTTCCATTATTCGTCTGTTAACTCAGCTCAACGAGACAGATATTGATGGCGTTATCGTGCAGGATCTTGGTCTGGCATATCTCATCAAACACTATTTTCCTCGTTTGGATATGCATGCCTCGACGCAGATGAACACACACAACGAAGGGCAAATTAAGCTCTTAAGCAAACTCGGCTCAAGCCGTGTGAATTTATCCCGAGAGCTGAATATCGACGAAATCTCTCATCTGGCGCAATATGGTCGCGCGCACAATGTTTCTATGGAAGTGTTTGTACACGGTTCTTATTGCATAGGCTTCTCAGGCTTGTGTTATTTTAGTTCGGCGCTCAATGGTGCATCTGGTAACCGTGGCCGTTGCAGTCAGCCTTGTCGTGATCAGTACCAAACTACGGAGTCTGGGAACAACTATCCGCTGAATCTTAAAGACAACTCTGCCTATGATGATATGGCAGCACTGGCTCATGCCGGTGTTTATTCACTGAAAGTTGAAGGGCGAATTAAGAAATCCCATTACGTTTATACTGTGGTTGATAACTGGCGCAAACAAATCGACCATTACTGCCAATCCGGTGAGATGCTTACCGATATGTCTGAGCTTTATACTGTCTTCAATCGTGATTTTACCAATGGCTATCTCAAAGGTGATATCCATCGCGGTATGTACATTGATAATCCTCGGAATTTCGCCGCTGCTCACTTTGCTAAAAACAATATAACTTCCAATGGCCTGGCATATAAAGAGTTTTGCGCAACGAACGCTACTGAAGTTACTTCAGAGATAAGCCAGCCATTCGATGCGGATACAGCCTTACAAAATGCGAAGAAGTTTATTTATGACCGCAATACCTCGCTTATTCGCAAGGTCGACTCGATTACTCAAACCATGCCAATTACTTCCAATGCCAAGCGAAGCTTGAAGGGAAGTGGTTTTATCACGGATATCCCGCTACCTAAGTTTGATGCGAACGCAAAGTTAGACAGTACTACGAAACTTTCGGTACTGATCGACAAGGTCAGTGATTTAGACTTAGTTGAACAAGTCAGCGAAACAGATTTTTTCTATCAAATACCAGATGCGCTAGAACTTCAGTATCAAGAAGTATTGGATGTGTTTACTCGCCATCCCACTCTAATTCCTTATTTTCCTGCGATATTGATTGCTGAACACTACCAAGCTGCGTGTCGACTGCTTGAACAAATCAAACCTGAATGGCTTGTTACCAATAACCTTGGAGTGGCTGAGGCTGCCCAAAGTATGGACTTGCCTTGGGTTGCTGGACCACAACTTAATATCACTAACTCGCTGTCATTGCAGTGTGTTAAGCAAGAACTGAAGGGCAGTGGTGCATTTATTTCCAATGAACTCAGCGCCAATCAGATGAAGCGGTTAGTGAGGCCCGAAGGTTTTAGATTGTTTTACAGCCTCTATCATCCGATTCATTTGATGACCAGCAGACAGTGTTTGCTCATTCAAAGTATCGGCTGTAAGAAGCAGAAAATGAACAAAGGCTGCATGAAACGCTGTGAGAAAACTGCGTCAATCATCAGCTTAAAAGACCAGTCTCATATCATTCACAAACAGCGCGGCAATCACAACTGCCTGTATGGCAACGAGAATTTCCTAAACTTGGTTCTATTAGCTGAAGTGCAGAATCTGTTTACCGACATGATGATTGATCTTCGAGATATCCCAACACACACCAAACTGGGTATAACCAAAGTAGAGTTGATTGAGCTGTTTAAACAAGCGTTGAAGGGCGGTGAAGCTGCACAGAAAGCGTTATCATCAAATATTATCGGTACGACCAATAAGCAGTATTTAAAAGGTCTGAATTAACGTTTGATAAGAGAAAAAGGGGTGAACTTATTACAGTTTGCCCAATTTTTTCATCAACTAAGACTTTTCCAGCACCCGTATTGACATACTGACAGCCGAAGTTCGGTTATCGACTTCCAGCTTCTTATATATCTGCTCAAGATGTTTGTTTACGGTTCGTGGGCTCATATCGAGAATCTGTGCAATTTCCCAGTTTGTTTTGCCAAACGAGAGCCAGTAGAGAACCTGAGATTCACGTTTAGTAATATTAAACACTTCACGCAGGTCATCTTCGGTTCCTGCCTGTTTAGGGACATCCACTCGAATAAGGACATGAGTGTTACTGTCATTTCCAGCAAAGGTTGCTTCGAGAGGCGAGTCAAATTGGGTAATGGTTAGCGGTGCCGACGTGTCACCACTATTAAGCCATACCGCAATATCGGTTTGTATTTGTGACCATGTATGCGCAATATCTTGTGTGCTGTCTGAGCGACTGCTGATATCGCATAACAGTTCCTGAGCATGGGGTGTTGCCCACTCTAAATCACCATTTTTTGAAACACAGAATATAAATTGCCCCGCATAATCCAGTGCCGCTTGCGCGGATTTTGCCATTCTTGCGTTATGGCTGTGAACGCGAATGCGGGCGAGCACTTCTGCCGGTACGACAGGTTTCGTAATGTAGTCCACACCGCCTGCTTCAAAACCTTTGATCACATGCTTGGAGTCGTTTAATCCAGTCATAAATATGATAGGAATTGCGGGCAAACGTTCTTTTAATTTCAGGCAGGTATCGAAACCATCCAATACGGGCATGACGGCATCAAGTAAGATGACGTCTGGCTGAATTTTTTCCACAATCGACAGAGCCTGCTGGCCGTCCAATGCTACTAGCACCGTGAGCCCTGCTTCATTGAGTGTGGCATTTAACATTCCCAATGATTCTGGCGAGTCATCGACAACTAGGACAATGATGTTTTTTGCTGAGAAACCGTTCATGAATCTATTAATCCATTAATATGTTCAACGATATTGGCGAAGCGGCAGTGGTGCGCCTCTTCTCGCATGGTGTTGATAAAGGTTGTGCCTTGATGCCCGTTGCTTTCTAGTTGGTCGAGAAGGTCACTGAATGCGGACATAAACCCAATCTCGGCATAACTTTTCAGTTTATAAAGCTCGGAATGATTGGGGTAGAAATCAGGTATTTCGTTAGGAGTTACTTTTTCATCTTGTTGATAAAGCCATTCAATGCCCAACAACTGACTCAATTTACCAAGCAAGAGTGGCAGGGAGACGGGTTTGGTCAAATAACCATTGTGGTAGCTATAGAGCTGATTATTGGTTTCCAGCTCCTGAATATTGGCAGAGAGCATAAGAATCGGCTGATAGTAATACTTCTGTCTTAACTTAATGGCTAACTGCCAACCGTTGACCTGCGGCATAAATATATCCAGCATGAAAAGGTCTATGGCTTTGCTTTCTGCCAGTTCTAACGCTGCTTCAGCAGAGTTGGCTTGGAGGACATTGAACCCGAGCGGCCCTAAGATGTTGCTAATAAGCATACGCTGATCGTCAATGTCGTCTACCACTAAAATGGTTTTCTTCGAACCTTTATAGCCAGTGATATCAAGATTGGTTAACTCCGGCTCATTCAGATAGTCATTCACTTCAGATAGCATCATTTTCAAGGTAAAGGTGCTGCCTTTGCCTTTTTCACTGACACATTCAATTTCACCTCCCATTAAATCGGCTAAGGCATTGGATATGGTTAACCCCAATCCGGTTCCGCTGATGTGTTTGGTATGGTCTGATTGAATGCGTTCAAATGGGCGGAAAATCAGTTGTTGTTCGTCTTGAGAAATGCCGATGCCGGAGTCCTCAACACTGAAGCGGGCGACTTGGTTTCGATAGGTAACCGAGAAATGTATGTGTCCTGTCTCTGTATATTTCACAGCGTTGTTGAGCATATTAATAAGAATTTGTCTTAACCTTTGCTTATCGGCACTGATAAATACAGGCAGATGACCAGCAAAACTGTAGTGGAAAGTCAGCTGCTTTTGTTCTGCCTGCATACGAAACATTTCAACCAACTGTTGCAGCAATAAATGCAGATTAAATGTATCGCGGTGCAGCTCTAAACGTCCCGCTTCAATTTTCGAAATTTCCAGCAAGCTTTCCAACAGATCGCCCAAATGTTTGCCGTTTCTTTCCAGTGTTTCCGCATATTGGCGTTTTTTAGGCGTTAACTCTTTATCGTTACTCAGCAATTGAGCATAACCGAGCAGCACGTTAAGCGGTGTTCTCAGCTCGTGGCTGAGACCTGCTAGATAACGGCTTTTGGCGTCATTCGCGTTTTCAGCTTTTTTCTTTGCCCGTTCCAGTTCTTGAGAGGTTTTTTCGTGAGCGGTTATCTCATTAGAGAGTAAATTGGTATGCGCTTGAAGCTCTTTCATTGCAAGACTACTACTGCTTCGAGCCAAAACAAATAGCCAACTGATTATGCCAATGGGGATCAGCAGCAACGCAAAAGCTTTAAACAAACTGATGGAAAGGGCATTCATTTTGGTGGGATCTAAGCTCGGAACCTGACTGTAAGCCAGAGCCAGAATTGCACCTATGGTAAGGCTCATTAACCCCATCACCATAACGAATTGGCTGATAGAAGAGGCGAGCTTGTTAATCCATGCCAGCGGTAAATAGGGTTTTAATGCGTGCTTAACTTGCGCATGAAAAGTCGCTTGTGGTCGACATTTATCATGGCAACGAACATCGAGAGAGCAGCAAAGCGAACAGATGTGGCCTTGATAGGCAGGGCACATCGCCATGTCCTCTGCTTCGAAACTGTGTTCACACACGACGCACTGATGTTCCTCATGCCCCTGGTGAACAATAATATCGTTAGAAACTAAGTAATATTTGCTGCGAGTCGCAAAGGCAATTAACGGAGCGGTGATAAATGGAATAGCAAAAGAGAGATAGGAAGCAAAGGCTTTAATCACATCGTTAAACAGCCCCAAATGTGCGGACAAGCCAAACAGTGATGCAATGATCATCGAACCCAAGCCCACAGGGTTTATGTCATAAAGTTTAGAGCGTTTAAATTCAATGTGCTTGGGACTGAGCCCGAGTGGCTTGTTGATGGCTAAGTCTGCCACTATGCTGCCAATCCAAGAAAGTACCAGAACCGAATAGATTTGCAGAGTTTGCTCAATGAGTTGATAGACGCCGAGTTCCATCAAAAGCAACGCAATCAATACATTGAAGATCATCCATACCACGCGACCGGGGTGGTGATGGGTTAAACGTGAAAAGAAGTTAGACCAAGCCAGAGAGCCCGCATAGGCATTGGCAACGTTAATTTTCAGTTGGGAAATGATGACAAACAAACCGGCGCAAATAAGGGCAAGTTTGGTATTGTCTGTCATATAACCGAACACATTTACATACATATGAGCTGGGTCGCCTGCCAGATCTGGCGCAATACCGTGACTAATAGCAAGCCACGCCAAGAAACTTCCCAGTGCAATTTTAAGTGCACCAAATAGCATCCAACCGGGGCCACCGATGAGCATCGCAGCCCACCAACGCAATTTAGTGGATGGAGTTTGTGCGGGAAGAAAGCGCAGAAAATCGACTTGTTCACCAATTTGCGCCACAACAGAAAGCAGTACTGCCGAGGCTGCGCCAAACAACATCCAGTCGAACTCAGGACTGTGTCCCACTAAACCGCCATAAGATAGCCATTGGTCAATTTGACTGTCTGGGTGGCTGAAAACAAAGAACAGCGGGATGAGTTGCATCGCCAGCCACAAGGGTTGTGACCACATCTGAAACCGGCCGATATTGGAAATACCCAAAGCGACGAGCGGAATCACAATGACTGCGCTAATGATGTAGCCCCAAAACAACGGAATACCGAACAACAGTTCTATCGCCATCGACATAATGGCGGCTTCGAGGGCGAAGAAAATAAACGTGAACGAAGCGTAGATGAGCGACACTATGGTCGAGCCTATATAACCAAAGCCTGCACCGCGGCTTAGAAGATCCGCATCGACACCATATTTGGCGGCGTAATAACAGATAGGAATACCGCTTAAAATGACCACCAATGAAACGCCAACAATTGCCCACAATGAGTTGATGACGCCATAGTTAAGCGTGATAGTGCCGCCAATCGCTTCAAGAACCAGAAACGAAACTATGCCCAAAGCGGTATTGGCTATCCAGCCTGCAGACCACTTCCTTGCGCGCTTGGCGGTAAAACGTAGCGCAAAATCTTCCAGTAATTCATTGCCAACCAGTGTGTTATAACGCCTGCGTGTTATCGGAACCTTCTGCATCTCATTTTCTCTTCATCCTTTAAGTTCTTACCTGCACTCCTTGCAAGTATCGAATTGTTGCAGTGTATCGCTTAGCTAACCTTACCTTTTTGTGATCTTGTTACCTTCAACTTTCGCAGCTAAGGCATTGGCTACTTTATACCCTACTCGCGCGAGTATAGCCCCATTTTCCTAAATCTAATATGCGTAGTTTGACGTAGATAAAGTGCGCAATACGCGCATACCGCTAACTGTTTATCTCAACGATACTTTTCGGGAGCTTGCTTCTGATGCCTGCAATTTCTGTTGGTCATTCGAGGTGTAAGTTTGGACCATTTATTAATCAAGGGAAGATGAAAAATGAAACGGAAATTTCTCTCCACTGCAGTACTGGCCGCGTCACTACTCAGCGCACATGCACTTGCAGCAGACACGATTAAAGTCGGTGTGTTGCATTCACTGTCAGGCACTATGGCGATCAGTGAAACCACGCTTAAAGATACGATGTTGATGCTGATTGATGAGCAGAACAAAAAGGGTGGTTTGCTGGGCAAAAAGTTAGAACCTGTGGTTGTTGACCCAGCGTCTAACTGGCCTCTGTTTGCTGAAAAAGCACGCGAATTGATTTCAAAAGACCAAGTATCTGCGGTGTTCGGTTGCTGGACGTCAGTGTCTCGTAAATCTGTACTGCCGGTATTCGAAGAACTCAACAGTATCCTGTTTTACCCAGTTCAGTACGAAGGTGAAGAGTCTTCGAAAAACGTGTTCTACACAGGTGCTGCGCCAAACCAACAAGCAATTCCAGCGGTTGATTACTTAATGGACCAAGGTGTGAAACGTTGGGTTCTGGCAGGCACTGACTATGTTTATCCACGTACTACCAACAAAATCCTAGAAGCGTATTTGAAAGACAAAGGTGTGGCTGCATCGGACATCATGATCAACTACACACCTTTCGGTCACTCAGATTGGCAATCTATCGTTTCTGACATTAAGAAGTTCGGATCAGAGGGCAAGAAGACGGCCGTTGTTTCAACCATTAACGGTGATGCGAACGTTCCTTTCTATAAAGAGCTGGGTAACCAAGGCGTATCAGCTGACCAGATTCCAGTGGTTGCATTCTCTGTGGGTGAAGAAGAACTTTCCGGTATGGATACTTCACCGCTTGTGGGTCACTTAGCGGCATGGAACTACTTCGAAAGCGTCGATTCAGAAGCGAACGAAGAGTTCATTGATGCGTGGCACAAGTTTACCAAAGACGACAAACGCACCACGAATGACCCAATGGAAGCGACTTATATCGGTTTCAATATGTGGGTGAAAGCGGTTGAAGCAGCAGGTACGACTGATCCAGCTGCGGTACAAAACGCTCTGATCGGTACATCTGTCCCTAACCTTTCTGGCGGCTATTCAACCATGATGCCTAACCACCACATCACTAAACCTGTGTTGATTGGTGAAATCCAAGACGACGGTCAGTTCCAGACCGTGTGGGAAACAGCAGGTTTGGTTGCGGGCGATGCATGGTCTGATTTCTTACCGGGTTCTAAAGACCTGATTTCAGATTGGCGCGCGCCACTAAGCTGCGGTAACTACAACGTGAAAACAGGGAAATGTTCTGGTCAGAATTACTAATTCGTAAAACAGACCTTCCTGCTGTTTTACGACATTAGCCTGACGAACAGGCGTAACGAAATAAGTGGGTGCGAAAGCCCCACTTATCCTCTGCTTGATAAAGCAAGAAATGGATTTTAGAGGCTGGGCAAATAGCCGAGTCAGAAAGGGTTACTCATGGTTTTAATTAAGTGTATTTCTTCCATTGCGACCGATACCAGACGAATGGCTCTGGTGTGGTTGCTTGGAGTGACAGCCTTATGTGTGACTTCTTTGGCGCAAGCCGAGACGAGCGCTTCATTCGATGAAGGCTTACAAGCGATTTCAACACTCAAATTCAATCAAATTAAATCTGGGGTTGATAGCATTCTGCAAAGTGGTGATGAACGGGCTGCCGATGTGTTGGGGTTGCTGCTCAATGGCGACTTATACGTCGAAAAATCAAGCAAAACATTGGTGGTGATTAAAGCCAAAGAGGGCCGTGATTATACGATTCAGCCGCTTTTATCAACCAACGAGGGTGATACCTCGATAGTGACATCCCGTGCGATTAAAAAAGTCGGTATCAATAATAGCCTGCGTGGAAAATTAAAGGCGGCTATTGCTGCACTGAGTATTTCTCATCCCAATCCGGATAAACGCATTGATGCGATCAACCAGCTAATGGGTGCTATGGACCAAGAGAGTTATCAACTCCTCAAAGATCACTTAGTGAAAGAGTCTGATGCCAAAGTGAAAGACCTAGGCTCAACAGCGTTGGCTATCTACGATTTGAAAAACAGCAGTGATGAGAGTGTGCTGGAACAAGCGATTGAAATGCTCCAACCCAGCTATCAACCAACAGCGCGTAATGCACTCAATCAGTTTGTTAGCGACCAGCCGGACAGCGCATTAGTTGGCGCAGCCAGAATTGCATTAAGCAGCATCGAACAGCGTGAGAAAGTGGCGGACATAACGCAAACTCTGTTTTTCGGTTTAAGCCTAGGCTCGGTATTGGTATTGGCGGCGATTGGTCTGGCTATTACCTTTGGCGTAATGGGCGTGATTAACATGGCTCATGGTGAACTCATCATGTTGGGCGCCTACACCACTTATGTGGTTCAAACCCTAATGCCAGAACATATTGGTTTGTCAGTGTTTATCTCAATACCTTTGGCATTTGTTGTTTCTGCTGCGGTGGGTGTGCTGATCGAACGCTGCGTAATTCGCTTCTTGTACGGTCGTCCGTTAGAGACTCTGCTAGCGACATTTGGTATCAGCCTAATCCTGCAACAAGCGGTTCGAACTATTTTCTCACCTCTAAATCGCTCGGTTTCTACACCGGAGTTTATGCAAGGTGTAATTGAAATAAACCCTCTGCTTAGTCTGACGTTAAACCGTTTATACATCATTGTGTTTTGTCTGATTGTGTTTGCCCTTTTGTATCTGATTTTGAACTACACCCGCTTAGGTATTGAGGTTCGCGCTGTTTCGCAAAACCGCAGTATGGCACGTGCCATGGGTGTTCGCTCTGAATGGGTCGATGCCATGACCTTCGGTTTAGGTTCGGGTATTGCGGGCATTGCTGGCGTTGCGTTAAGTCAGCTAACTAACGTAGGACCAAACCTTGGTCAGGCGTACATCATTGACTCTTTCATGGTGGTGGTATTTGGCGGCGTAGGCAACTTATGGGGAACGCTGGTGGCGGGTATGTCGCTAGGTGTGGCAAACAAAGTTCTTGAACCTTGGGCTGGCGCCGTTCTGGCGAAAATCCTAGTGCTTGTGTTCATCATTCTATTTATTCAGAAAAAGCCCCGAGGATTATTCCCTCAGAAAGGGCGTTCTGCGGAGGGATAATCATGGTGTATCAACCGAAGTTATTTGATCGCTCTACCATGACATTTCTACTGGTTCTGGCAGTCGCTTTGTGTGTGATTCCAGCGATGAACATGTTGGTAGGGTCAGCAAACCCGTTCCATATCTCTACTTATACCGTCACTTTGATGGGTAAGTATTTAACTTACGCGTTGCTTGCTGTCGCCGTGGACTTGGTATGGGGGTATCTGGGCATTCTGAGCTTAGGTCATGCGGCATTCTTTGCTTTGGGTGGCTATGCGATGGGTATGTATCTGATGCGTCAGATCGGTGACCGTGGCATTTACGGCAACCCTGAACTGCCAGATTTTATGGTGTTCCTCAACTGGAAAGAATTGCCTTGGTTTTGGCACGGTTTCGACCAGTTCTGGTTTGCTGCTTTAATGATTGTGTTAGCTCCTGGTGTGCTTGCTTTTGTTTTTGGCTGGCTAGCGTTTCGTTCTCGCGTAACGGGGGTGTATCTATCAATCATCACTCAAGCGCTGACTTATGCATTAATGCTGGCATTTTTCCGTAACGAAATGGGCTTTGGTGGTAACAACGGCTTAACCGATTTCAAAGACTTACTGGGTTTTGATTTACAGGCCAACTCAACGCGAATTACGTTGTTCATCTTATCGGGTGTAGCGCTTGGCCTTGGATATTTAGCGTGTCGCTTTATCGTGGTCAGTCGATTAGGTCGAGTTGCGATGGCTGTGCGCGATGCGGAATCTCGCACCCGTTTCACTGGTTACAAAGTGGAATACATCAAGTTAGCGATCTTTTGTTTCTCTGCGGTTTTAGCTGGTATTGCCGGTGCTTTGTATGTACCGCAAGTGGGCATCATCAACCCTTCTGAATTTTCTCCGCTCAACTCAATTGAGCTAGTGGTTTGGGTCGCATTGGGTGGACGCGCCACCTTGTACGGTGCGGTTGTTGGCGCGATAGCGGTGAACTACGCCAAAACTTATTTAACGGCTGCTTTGCCAGAGGTATGGCTGTTTAGCCTTGGTGCTATGTTCGTTTTAGTGACCTTGTTCCTGCCAAAAGGTGTGGTTGGCTTAATCAAAACCAAGGAGGCAAACGCATGAGCTTAAGAGATTTTGCAAGGTCAATGACGGACAGAGAACATGTTTACGATTTCCTTGTACCTAAAGTAAACCCAATGCTGAGCGTCGGCCATGGCTGTTTACTTTACCTTGAAGGTTTAACGGTCAGTTTTGACGGCTTTAAAGCGATTAATGATCTGAATTTGTACATCAATGAGGGCGAACTGCGCTGCATTATTGGTCCTAATGGCGCGGGCAAAACCACCATGATGGACATTATTACTGGCAAAACTCGCCCAGACAGTGGCAGTGCTTGGTTTGGGCAGAACATTGATTTGCTTGAGCTGAGTGAGCCGGAAATCGCGCAAGCAGGAATCGGCCGTAAATTCCAAAAACCGACGGTGTTTGAAAACCAAACCGTATTTAACAACCTTGAATTGGCAATGGCGGGTGCTAAAACCGTTCGTTCAACGTTGTTCGCCAAACTCAGCTCTTCGGATATTGATTACATCGATTATGTGCTGAAACAAATTGGTTTAGAGCCTCAGCGATTTCTACTTGCTGGCGCGCTGTCTCACGGGCAAAAACAGTGGTTGGAAATCGGCATGCTACTGATGCAAAACCCAAAACTATTGTTGGTGGATGAACCTGTCGCAGGCATGACTCATCAGGAGATGGACAGAACTGGCGAGCTACTTACCAGCCTCGCTGGTGAACGCACCATTGTGTTGGTTGAACACGATATGGATTTTGTTCGCTCCATTGCTAAAAACGTCACGGTGCTTCATCAAGGTTCTGTGTTAGCCGAAGGTACGATGGATCAGGTGCAAAGCAACCCCAAAGTGGTTGAAGTCTATTTGGGAGAAGAAGCATGTTAACGGTTAAGGGATTAAACCAGTTTTACGGCCAGAGCCATACCTTGTGGGATTTAGACCTCAATGTGGAAGAGGGAAAATGCACTTGTTTGATGGGGCGTAACGGCGTGGGTAAAACTACATTACTGCAATGTGTAATGGGCTTACTCGCTACGCAGAGCGGCCAAATCGAATATTTAGGTCAAGACATAGCAACTTTACCAGCTGAAAAACGTGCTCCGTTAGGCATCGGTTATGTGCCTCAAGGTCGCCAAATTTTCCCGCTTCTGACCGTGGAAGAGAACCTGCGTATTGGTCTGCCGATTCGAGGCGATAAAAGTAAAAACGTACCGGATTTTATCTATGAGCTTTTTCCTGTGTTAAAGGAGATGTTGCATCGTCGCGGCGGTGACCTTTCTGGTGGTCAGCAACAACAACTTGCGATTGGTCGTGCATTGGTTATTAATCCAAAACTGCTGATTTTGGATGAGCCAACAGAGGGTATACAACCTAACGTGGTGGCTGAAATTGGTGACATCATCCGCCGTTTAAACCAAGAAATTGGTCTGACGGTATTGCTGGTGGAACAGAAACTACCCTTTGCCAGAAAAGTGGCGGATCGATTCTGTATTCTTGACCGTGGACGCCAAGTGGCAATGGGTGAAATGACAGCGCTTAATGATGCGTTAGTTAAAGAATACCTAACGGTTTAGCGCTATGAATCTTATGTCTAAGTTCGATCTCATCAGTCAAACCGAGCGCCATTGGCCAGCCTTTCTCTCTCTCGGTTTTGATAACGACGGAGAGAAAACTCGAATGCATCAGATGGCATTTCAAGGGCCACTGCGTGTGCAGCGTCCTTTCTATCCAGAGCAGGATGTATGTCATGTTTATCTGCTGCATCCTCCCGGTGGTTTGGTATCAGGTGATGACCTAAGCATTCAGGTGGAATGCGCACAAAGCAGCCATGCACTGATCACCACACCTTCAGCGGGGAAAATCTATCGTGCGGACAGCCAAGGCGGCGCGCAACGTCAACAAGTTCATATCGATGTACACAATGCCAGTTGCGAATGGATGCCAATGGAAACCATCGTATTTGATGGCGCGCACGGCAAGCTGTCGACCAGAGTGAACTTGTATGGTGAAGCGAAATTCGTTGGCATCGATGTGTTTTGCTTGGGTAGACCCAAAAGCCACCTGCCTTTTGTTAGCGGCAGTGTTGAACAGCGTTTGGCGGTTTACTTAGAAGACAAGCCGATTCTGCTTGAACGCCAATATCTGTCTGCTGACGATCCGCTTCTTACCGCAATGAGTGGTTTTAATCATCATCTGGTTTCTGGAACGTTAGTGATCTTCGGTATCGAAGACGCAGATGTTGCGGTGACAAAGCTAAGAGATTCGCTCAACACGGAGCAAACCACGCTCAGTGTCACCCATCGTATGGGGGTGATTGTAGTTCGCTATTTGGGCGATTGTAGTGAACAGGCACAGCAACAACTACGAGGTTGCTGGCAGCTGCTAAGGCCTTCGCTTATGGGCAAAGAACCTTGCCCACCAAGGATTTGGAACACCTGATTCAAGACTATTTCAGAGGGACGATATGGAATTATCACCAAGAGACAAGGATAAACTGCTGCTGTTTACTGCAGCGTTAGTTGCTGAACGCCGCTTGGCCAAAGGCATCAAACTCAACTATCCGGAAGCGAGTGCATACATCTCTGCCGCCATTATGGAAGGGGCGCGTGAAGGTAAAACAGTCGCTCAGTTGATGAGTGAAGGGCGGACACTTCTGAGCAAAAGCGAGGTCATGGACGGCATTGCGGAGCTACTGGAAGAAGTGCAAGTAGAAGCGACCTTTCCCGACGGGACCAAACTGGTCACCGTTCACAACCCGATTCAGTAGGAGGCGGTATGAAGCCTGGAGAATACCAACTGCAATCTGCGCCCATTGAACTGAACTCTGGCCGCAAAACCTTGAGCATTTCAGTGGTGAATCATGGCGACCGACCTGTGCAAGTAGGCAGTCACTACCATTTCTTTGAAACCAACCCTGCGCTCGATTTTGAGCGCGAAAAAACCAAGGGCATGCGCTTGAACATAGCCGCAGGTACGGCTGTGCGTTTTGAACCGGGGCAGACTCGTAATGTTGAGTTGGTTGAGCTTGATGGAAGTCGGGAAGTTTACGGTTTCCGCGCGGAAGTGATGGGTAAGGTTTGAGGAGCTGACGATGGCAGAAATATCTAGGGCTGCGTACGCCGATATGTACGGGCCGACAACCGGAGACAAAGTTCGCTTGGCGGACACAGAGCTGTGGATTCAGGTTGAGAAAGATTTTACGACTTATGGCGACGAAGTGAAGTTCGGTGGCGGTAAGGTGATTCGTGACGGTATGGGGCAAGGGCAAAAATGCCGTGATGAAGTGGTGGACTGCGTGATCACCAATGCTTTGATTCTTGATCACTGGGGTATTGTGAAAGCGGATATCGGTATCAAAGATGGCAAGATCCACGCAATTGGCAAAGCGGGTAATCCCGACATTCAGCCTAATGTAACGATTAATATTGGTGCCAGCACCGAAGTGATTGCGGGAGAAGGGCATATAGTGACGGCTGGCGCAATCGACGCGCACATTCATTTTATCTGTCCGCAGCAAATCGAAGAAGCCCTGATGTCGGGTACGACGACTATGTTGGGTGGAGGCACGGGACCTGCAACAGGGACTAACGCTACTACCTGTACACCGGGGGCGTGGAACCTTGCTCAGATGCTTCGTAGTACCGATTTAATGCCAATGAACTTCGGTTTCCTCGGTAAAGGTAATGCCAGTTTACCGCAAGCGTTGGAAGAGCAACTTGAAGCGGGTGCATGTGGTTTAAAACTGCATGAGGACTGGGGAACCACACCAGCTTCCATCGATAACTGCTTGGCAGTGGCAGAGAAGTACGATGTGCAGGTTGCGATTCATACCGACACGTTAAACGAATCAGGTTTTGTAGAAGATACTCTCGCGGCATTCAAAGGTCGTACGATTCACACCTACCATACGGAAGGTGCGGGTGGTGGTCATGCTCCGGATATTATTGTCGCTTGTGGCCAGCCGAATGTGCTTCCTTCTTCGACCAACCCGACTCGTCCTTACACAGTAAACACCGTGGATGAACACCTCGACATGTTGATGGTGTGTCACCACCTCGACCCTAACATTCCTGAAGATGTGGCGTTTGCTGATTCTCGTATCCGTAAAGAGACCATTGCGGCAGAAGATATTCTGCATGACTTAGGCGCTTTTTCGATGATTGCTTCTGACTCACAGGCAATGGGTCGAGTGGGAGAAGTGATTTGTCGTACTTGGCAAACCGCGCACAAGATGAAAGTGCAACGCGGCTTATTGCCAGAAGATGAAGAGCGTCAGGCGGATAACTTCCGCGCCAAGCGTTACATCGCTAAATACACCATTAACCCAGCTATCGCGCATGGCATCTCTCACGTTGTGGGCTCTCTAGAAGTAGGTAAGTTGGCGGATATCGTGCTGTGGAAGCCAGCTTTCTTCGGCATTAAGCCTGCCCTAATTATCAAAGGCGGTTTTATTGCTGCTGCGCCAATGGGCGATGCAAATGCTTCGATTCCGACGCCTCAACCTGTGCATTATCGCTATATGTTTGGCGGCTTCGGCACTGCTGGCGCAGCTACGTCTGTGACCTTCACTAGTAAAGCAGCAATGGAGAACGGCTTACAGCAAACGCTAGGACTGAAACGCGAGTTAGCCGCGTGTCTCAACAGTCGCAACGTGACCAAAAACGACATGATTCATAACGACTACATGCCAGTGATCAGCGTTGATCCGCAAACCTACGAGGTGAAAGCTGATGGGCAGCTATTAACTTGCGACCCAGCAACGGAACTGCCTCTGGCACAGCGTTATTCGTTGTTCTGAGAAACCGAACTAAGGAGAGTTGTATGTTGAAAGTTGTAGGACGTTCCGATCATTTCCATGGAGCAGTGTTGGATAACGTGATTTTGCCTTTTGCACTGCGTCAGAAAGGTCGATTCAGAGCAATGAGTCAGTCAGGTTTGGATGTGGGAGTGTTTTTACCTCGAGGTGACGTGCTCAAACACGGTGACTACCTTCACACAGAGTGCGGACAAGTATTGGTTGTCGTTGCGGAAAAAGAATCCGTCGTGACGGCGAAAACCGATGATTGGGAAACCTTTGCTAAGGCGTGTTACCACATGGGTAACCGCCATGTTCCTATGGCGATAGGCCAATGTTGGCTGCGATTCCAACCGGATCATGTATTGCAAGAGATGGTGGAAATGATGGGGTTGGTGTGTGAAGCCCAACTGGCAGAATTTACGCCAGAAAATGGCGCTTATCATGGCAGTGGTAAAGGTCATCATCACGGGCATGAGCATGACCATTCACATGATCACCAGCCGCACGATCACGACCATGATCATTCTCATGGACACAGCCATTCGCACATCGAAAGCCATGGGGAGCATCATCACTAATGCAAATTTCAGCGTTGTTATCTCTGCTGCATTTAAGTAGCCCAAGTTTGCCAATAGGCGCTTTTGCTTATAGCCAAGGCTTGGAAGGCGCGGTGGAACTGCAATGGGTGAAGGATGAAGCAAGCTTAAAGGCATGGCTGTCGCCACTATTGAGAAGCGGGCAAGCAAATTTGGAGTTGCCACTGTTAAAACGCTTTTATCAGGCTTGGCAATTAAACGATCTAAACCAAATCGACTATTGGCAACAGGTGTTACTGGCAAATCGAGAAACCGCAGAGTTGGTGATGGAAGAGCAGAAAC
The DNA here is from genome assembly GCF_014596725.1 of Vibrio sp. Y2-5. Classification (GTDB taxonomy): domain Bacteria; phylum Pseudomonadota; class Gammaproteobacteria; order Enterobacterales; family Vibrionaceae; genus Vibrio. The sequence goes on along the minus strand of NZ_JACVEG010000009.1, from coordinate 26,472 downwards.
TTGGGCAAACTCTTCATCGGTTATTGGCGAGTTTGGATGTTGAACTAGACGGCAATACTCGCAGCATGAGTTATCTGCCGTTATACGCCAAAGCCTGTGTCCACTTTAACGTGCCGCTAAAAGTAGCAGCGACAGGTTGGCTGTGGTCTTGGTTGGAAAATCAGGTCACGGTGGCTTGTAAAACAGTGCCTCTTGGGCAGACGTCTGCTCAGAAAGTGCTGATTGAAATGATGCCAGTAATAGAGCAGGCAATCGAAACAGGTTTATCCGTCAGTGACGACAACATCGGGCTGACACTACCCAATTTTGCCATGGTGAGTGCATGGCATGAGACTCAATATTCAAGATTATTTAGGAGTTAAATATGAGCACACAATGTTTACGAGTAGGCGTCGGTGGCCCGGTAGGCTCCGGTAAAACAGCATTACTACGTCAGTTATGCTCGGCAATGCGTGAACACTACAATCTTGCGGTGGTCACCAATGACATATACACCAAGGAAGATGCTGAGTTTTTGATGCGCCATGAGGCGTTGGATATCGACAGAATTATGGGTGTTGAAACAGGTGGTTGTCCGCACACTGCGATTCGCGAAGATGCTTCCATGAACCTTGCTGCTATTGACGAACTGCAACACCGTCATCCGGGTTTGGAATTGGTGCTGGTGGAAAGCGGCGGCGACAACCTTAGCGCAACCTTCAGCCCAGAACTCTCAGACTTGACGCTGTATGTGATCGACGTTTGTGCGGGCGACAAGATTCCGCGTAAAGGTGGTCCGGGTATCACTAAGTCTGATCTACTAATTATCAATAAAACTGATCTTGCGCCAATGGTTAACGCATCACTTGAAGTTATGGACAGAGATGCGAAGAAAATGCGCGGTGAAAAGCCGTTTGTGTTCACTAATCTAATTCGTGGTGACGGCCTTAAAACGGTGATCGACTTTATCGTTCAGCAAGGCATGTTGGCAGAGCGCGACGTAGATGTAGTTGTCACGGAACAGGTATAGAAGAGCAGCAGTAATTGGCTGTCGTAACAAAGAAAAAGGAACTTTTAAATGAAATTATCTCTTAGCAAAATTATCACAGGTGCCTCTCTTTTCGCTGCAAGTACGCCTAGTTTCGCTCATACTGGTCATGCTATGCATGCGAGCTTTTCTGAAGGCTTTTTGCACCCGTTAACGGGTGTCGACCATTTAGCGGCTTTGGTTCTCATCGGCTTTTTCGCCGCAGGCTATAGCTACAAAAAATCGGCGCAAATCATTGCTTGTTTTGCAGCGGCCTTAATGGCGGGTTTCTTTGTCGGTGTAGAGTGGTCGAATGCGTCACAAGTGGAATCATTGGTGGCGGGTTCTTTGATTGCATTGCCTATCGCTCTGTATGCGTACCGAAAAACAGGGGCGATTAAGTGGATTTCTATGATCAGTATTGCCGCCTTTAGTGCTTGTCATGGTTTGGTTCAAGGTGCGGAAGCGATTGGCGCTGTAAGTGAGTTTGGATTAGGTTCGTTGGCTGCCAGCGTCATGGTGATGGTTAGCGTCAATATGATGGTCAAAGTGATTCGTAATGCAGTAGATCATTTCACTGCGGTAAAACAGTAATGTTATAGCTTTTAGCAGTTTATAGCTGCGTTAAACAGTGAGAACAAAGGGGCTGAGAGCCCCTTTGCTTGTATGTGTCGCTTATCATTAGTGAATGACATTATTTAAATATGAAAATATATTTACAAAAAGCATTGTAATGACCTAGTTAAGCTGAGATAACTAATTGGGTCTGTGCATTAGATGTAAGGTCTACCTTTGTGAACCCATTTGTCTTTACTTTTAGCATCATTTTCAGTGGCTTTGTGCTGGGATTGTTTTTCCAACGTTATCTTAAACAGCGCTCATCTTTTGTCAGTTTGCTCTTAACCAAGATTTCGTTGATGGTTCTGATTCCGTTTAGCGTGTTTGTCTCTTTATGGCAGTTAAACAATATTCGCACTGAGTTACTGTACCTGCCTTTTATTGGCGCAGGGGTGATCGCTGCGGGCACTTTGGTCGGAATAGTTGTCGCGAGGAAGAACAAGTTGACGCCAGTGCAAACAGGGGCGCTCGTGCCAGTGACCGCGCTCTACAACATTGGTGCGCTTGGTAACCTTGTTCTGTTTATCACATTCGGTGAAAACGGTGTGGCAATGATGGCTCTATTTAAACTGTTTGAAGAGCTGACCTATTTTGGTCTGGTTTTCCCGTACGCAAAATCCAAGTCTCAAGATGAAGCGCTGAAGTCCACGAAAAACAAGCAAGTGTGGAAAGACCCCATTTTCCTCATCGCCATTTGCGCTATTTCTTCAGGCTTATTGCTCAATGTTGCAGGTATTGAACGTCCTGAATTTCTCCTTTCAGTGAGCCATTGGACAATTCCAGTAGGTACATTTTTGTTGATTGCTTCTGTCGGTTTAACTTTCAACTTAAAAGGTGGGAAGCGCTGGCAAAAAGTAGCGATAACGGCAACCATAGCTCGCTCTTTTGGCGCAGTATTAGTGGTTTTATTGCTGCTTTCATTGTTTAACCTTTGGCAGGTTGAAGGCCAATTGGTCGCGAAGGTGTGTTTGGTGCTGGCAGTGATGCCCACAGCATTTATGGGGACGCTACCAGCAGTGCTTTATGGCTTGGACAAAGAAGTGGCGAATACCAGTTGGATTACCAGTTACTTCGTTTCCATGGTTCTTACGCCAATCATGCTTGTTTTCCTGAGCACGCTATAAAGCGTGCTCAGTTGTATCGATGGTTAAGTCGCTTCCACATAATTTTGGATTAATGTCATTCAAGATCAACAAAACACAAGATACGACAACGGCAGCAAGCAGTGTTGCACTTACCAGACCGAACGCAATACTGGCAATCAATGGAATTAAGAATTGCGCTTGAGTGCTGGTTTCAGTCAGCAAGGGTAGTAGCCCTGCAAACGTGGTGAGTGACGTAATCAATATCGCTCGGAAACGATCATGTATCGCCAGTTTGCAGGCTTGACGAAGTTCCACTCCTTCTGCAACTTTGTCTTTGACAAACGTGACCAGCAGAATATTGTCGTTTACCACGATACCTGCAAGGGTGGCAAAGCCCACCAGGCTTGGAATCGTCAGATCGATTCCCAATCCTAAGTGTCCCCAAACGACGCCAATCCACGCCATAGGAATGGCGAGTAAAACTGCGAATGGTTGAACGAAACTTTTGAACAAAAATGCCAATATCAGATACACGCCAATGATGCCCAAAGTAAAGTAAGTGAGCAGTGATGAGCCAGTGTCTGCGCTCTCCTTGTCCTGACCTTGAGAAGCAAAATGCACGAGTGGGAATTTCTGAGCCATTTGGGGTACAAATTCTAAGTAGAATTGCTGCATGATTTCACGAGCATTCGCTACTTGAGTGTTGATGTTTCCTTGCACTGTGGCTGTTGGAATACCGTTCACTAAGTTAAGGCGAGAGAAAGCTTTACTTTGGGTTAAATCGGCGACAGCCATCAAAGGGATCAGTTTGCCGTTGCTGGCGGTGATAAGAATGTCATTCAGATCTTCAATCGTCGCTTGATGCAGGAAGTTGCTCTGGCGGATGCGAATATCGACGATCTCTCCATCTTGGAACACAGTGAGTTCATTGTCGCCTTTAATGGCGTTACGCAGCGTTTGTGCAACTTGCGCTGCGGTTACGCCCAGTACACCCGCTTGGTCTTTGAGAGTCACTTGAATATCGTCACGCCCGTACCTCAAATCGGAAGATAGATTGAACACACCATCAAACTGTTTCAGCCATTTCATCAAGGCTAAATTTACCGCATAAAGCTGTTGTGGGTCGTTGCCTTGAACACGAATATCAATGCCTATACCCGCGACGCCACGTTCCTTGTCTGTAAATTTAAGAGCAATAACATCGGCAGTCGGGCCAACTTTGCTTTTCCAGTTCTGAATCAGTTGTTTAATGCTTTGCTGACGAAACTGAGCAGGCAACAAATCTGCACTAACCGTTGCCATATGTGGGCCGGAGTCGAAGGCGTCGATGTTGGTGTTATACATAACGGTGATGCTGTTGACTAATGGTTCACCAAACTGCTCTTGATATTCCTTGTCTATCTCTTTTAATGCGGCTTCTACTTTGGTTACTACCGTTTCTGTTTGCGACAACAAGCTGCCTTGGCTTAGTAGTATCCGAGCTTGCAGGGTGTCGCTTTCGAGGGTTGGCATCGCTTTGAATTTAAGAAAGCCTGCGGGAAAGGTCGCCGTTGTGACTGCGACCGCAAATATAAGGATACCAAGACTCAAGTAAGGCGAGCGCATTGCGATTACTGAAAGGGGAACAAAACCTTTGTCGCGCACAAACTCAAACCCAGCGGTAATTCTTCTACGAATGCTGTTGCCATTGGCAACGTCAGGATGATGAGCTAAATGTGAAGGCAGAATGAACATGGCTTCAATTAAGCTCACGATCAGAGTCATCATTAATGCAATCGGGATATAGCGAAGAATGTCACCGAGCTTTCCAGTTAGGAACATCAACGGACCAACGACCATGATGGTGGTAGCAAAAGAGGCAATAACACCCGGTAGTACTTGCTTTGTTCCTTCTATTGCCGCTTGAACAGGAGCCATACCAGCTTCACGTTTCGCCGCGATGTTTTCAGCAATAATCAATGAATCATCCATCAGGATACCGATGGCCACAATCAGCCCGACCATGGTCATCATATTGATGGTGTAACCGAGAATGAGCATGATGAAAAGCGTACCGAGAAATGAGACCGGAAGACCTACCGTTACCCAAAAACTGAAGCGAATGTTGAAGAATGCCCACAAAGTGAGGAAAGCGAGCACAAGCCCCTGTACACCATTACTGCCTAAGATACGAAGACGCTCTTTGATATTGACGCTTACATCTTGAGTAATGGTTAACTCGACCCCTTGTGGAGCCAAAGCCCGTTCTCTATCGATAAGTCTCTCTACGGTTTCGCGCACTTTGAGGGTATCTTGATTTTGGTTTTTTGATACCTGAAGCAGTGCCGCTCTTTTGCCGTTAAACAGAATCTTATCTTCTTCGAGAGCAAATTTTTGTTCGATTGAGGCAATGTCTTTCAAACGCAGTTGAGTGGTGCTGTTGATCATCAAGTTTCCGATCTCATCCACCTGTTTGGCCAGTTGGTCAAAGCGAATGCTGGACTCTGATAAGTCGCTTTTCATGGTGCCAGCAGGAACACTGACATTTTGTTGCTGGATGCGGTTCGATAGATCAGAAATACTCAGGCCATACTGCCTTAGAGTTTCGCTTGGAATTGATACTTCAATCTCTTGATCCGAGAAACCACTAATGGTTACTTGGGCGATATCTGGGCTGGCTTTGAGATTCTGCTTTACTTCGTTTGCATACCAGTAGAGATCCTGGTCAGACATAGGGCCTGTAATTGCAATGCTGACAACCGAAGCTACACGGTCTAGTTTCGTCACTGTAGGCTGTTCTGCACGCTCAGGGAAATCGCTAATCGCATTTACTTTTTGCTGTACTTCACTGGTCAGAATATCGATGTTTTCGCCACGGTTGATTTCCACATTGCCAATCGCGACGTTTTCCCGTGCATCACAAGTGAATTCATAAATGCCATCCAATTTATCCATCGCATCTTGAAGAGGTATACAGATCTCATCCGCCACTTCTTTTGGCGACGCTCCCGGATAGCTTACCTTCACTTCAATATTGGTGGTTGGCGTTAAAGGAAAGGTGTCTTTTTGCATTTTAGGCAGGGCATATATCCCAAGCAGCAATATCGCTATCATCAGAACATTGGCAGCGGTTTTGTGTTGAGCAAAGTAGGCGATCATCATTCATCTCCCTTTGCTTGTTGGCTTATCCACTGCACCATGGCTTTATCTGGCTGTGGTTTTAGCTTCATGCCTTCTACAGCGGGTTGCAACTGACTAACCACAACCATATCACCTTCGTGAACACCGGATTTAAGTACCGCGATTTGGCCTTGAGTGAAGTCCACTTCTACTGGTTGAATAGCGAGTTGATTGTCTTTCACCACATAGATGTTGCCGCTATGAATAGCGTTTATTGGCACAATCATCTGGTTATCAAGTTGCGATGATTTCAGCGTAACTTTTACAAAGGTGTCTCGAATCAGCGGTGGTTTTTTCCCAGGCTGAGCTTGGCGATAAGGTTCTGGAATGCGAACAATAAGAGTCTGGCTCTGTGTTTGTGCGTCAATTATGCCGCCACTTCGGTCAACGATGCCTTGCCAGTGAATTTGCTTGTCGCCTGCGCTTAGGGTGACAGTGGCTTCTAAATCGTTGTGCAGTGAGTTGTCGAAGTTTTGCGATTGACTCGCTCTGCGCAGTGGTCTCATCTTGCCAATCGAATATTGTGCCAGCACTTCTACCGAGTCCATAGCATCGGATTGGAGCAGTGCTTGTCCTTTGTTTACATACTCTTCTACATCAATGTTGGTAGCCGTAATGCGAATGTCATAAGGCGCTCTTACTTCGGTATGGCTGAGATCACGTCGCGCAATGTCAAGTTCAGCGTTTAATACCTGCTGTTCAGCAAGGGTAATTGCTTGTTCGTTTTTCAGATTTTGTAGCAGTTGTTGTTTGCTGAGCAGATCGCGCTTGGCTTTGTCTTTTTCGGTTTGAGAAAGATGACCAGTTTTCGCTAGTCGCTCACTGCGTTGGTATTCTTCTTGTTGCAGTTTGTAATCTTGTGCGGCAATGGAATAACTTACGCCTAGGGTTTGATATTTGAGTTTTGAAACGTCCAGTTCAGCATTGAGTTTAGTGATAGCGAGTTGATAAGCGGAGTCATCGAGTCGCAATAAAGGTTCACCTTTCGACACAAAAGCCCCGTTTTTGAAGTTGTCAGACACCCATATCACTCTTCCTTCAACTTCCGCTTGAGCTTGCCATTCTTGTTCTGGTTGAGTGTAGCCATAACCGATAACACTCGGTTGAATGGCAAGAGGTTTCATTTTGATCACACGAACAACTTTTGTTGCTCCTGCTTGTTCTGTTTTTGGCGGTTCTGCTTTCATGCTGGGGGCAATAAAGAGAACAATAGCACCTAATACGATTGGCGGAACAATCATTAATCTTTGCATCCAACTGTAGTTCGCCATAGTCACTGTCCCTGAATTATTATTTGTATAAGTAAAAGCTAATGTAAAAGTTGTGAAATAAACAGGTGTCAGCTCCCAATTTATTGCACGTTATTAATTTAGCTTTAACTAAAATAAAAATCCGGTGCTGGGCACCGGATTTGGGTAAAGTTAAGTAAAAAATCGTCAGGGACTACTTACTTTTACGACTCTTTATCTTTGGTCAGGGACAGTATGCCAATCGACACCGCAGCAACACCAACAAACCCACCCAGTATAATTACTGGCATGGCACCGTAACCTAGGATATGCCAGATAACTGATTCAAGTGTACTCATTCCAGCTCTCCTTATTGCCAGCCTTCAACGCCGTGCATGTCTGGTAGGTTATGTGCGATACCTTTGTGGCAGTCAACACAGGTTTTTTCTCCTGAAGCCAGAGCCGTAGAGTGTTGTTGAACACTACGAGTACTCTGCTCTGAAAAATCCATAAATTCAAATTCATGACAGTTTCGACATTCGAGAGAATCATTCTTTTTCATCCTAGCCCATTCTCGTTCGGCTAGATGCGCTCTACGCTCTTTGAATTTTTCTGGTGTATCGATGGTTTTGGTTACGTAGTGGGCAAACAGCTCTTTAGAAGCCTGCACTTTACGCACAATTTTATCTGTCCATTCGTGAGGTACGTGACAGTCAGAACAGATAGCTCGAACACCTGAGCGGTTAGAATAGTGAATGGTTTCCTGAATTTCAGCAACGATTGGTGCATGACAGCCAGAACAGAATTCTTCGGTGTTTGTCATTTCCATACCCGTGTTGAACGCGCCCCAGAATAGCAAGCCGCCCGAAAACCCCAAGAATAAGACAACGCCAGCCGCGGCTTTGCTTGGCCTTGTTAACTTACTCCAAAACGCTTTGAGTAGTTTCATAAATCGCCTCTTAATTTGTGGTTTGCTTAGCGGAGTGATTCAACGCGCTTAAAGTCATTTTCAACCAAAGGTTGAGCGTCCGCTTGAGGAACGTGACATTGCAAACAGAAATAACGACGAGGAGAAACATCAGCCAGAACCGCATCTTCTCGGTTCACAAAGTGCGTGACACTGATTTTTGGCGCGCCCATATCTTTGGCGTTTTTCCAGCTGTGGCAGGCCAAACATTTGTTCGCATCTTTAGTTACTTCGTAGTTACGAATTGAGTGTGGAATCAGTGGTGGTTGATAAACAAAATCCGCTTCTAAAGCTTGTTCACGAGGTACTTTCTTCATTTCGTCAGCACTTCGTGTTTCTTCAAGAAGGCTAGAACCACGTAGAGATTCTAAACCACCCGTTCCGCCAGGAAGATCCAACTCAGCTTGCGCAAAAGCTAAGCCGGATAAAACAGCACTTACAGATAACAGTGCAACCAGTAATTTTTTCATATTACATTCTCCGCCTAATGGCTAAATTCTTTAATGTGGCTGCCCTGAGGACTTTGCAGTAGGGCAGCCTTTATACTCTTGCTTTACTTAAGCCACTTTGGTGATTTTAACTGGACACTTCTTGAAGTCCGTTTGTTTTGAAAGTGGGTCGGTAGCATCTAGGATCAACTTGTTGATCAGAATGCGAGCATCAAAGAATGGTACGAATACCAAGCCTTTTGGCGGCTTGTTACGACCACGAGTTTCTACACGCGCTCTAACTTCACCGCGTTTGTTAGCAATCACAACTTCATCACCACGGCGTAGACCTCGTGCGGCAGCATCTTCGTGATGGATGAAACACACCGCATCAGGGAAAGCTTTGTAAAGTTCAGGTACACGGCGAGTCATACTACCTGTGTGCCAGTGTTCAAGAACACGGCCAGTACATAACCACAAATCATATTCTGCATCTGGCACTTCAGGTGGCGCTTCGTATGGAGCAGAGATGATCAATGCTTTGCCATCTGGCTTGCCGTAGAAATCCCAACCGGTACCTTTCTTCGCGTATGGATCTGAGCCTTCTTTGTAACGCCATAGTGTTTCTTTACCATCCACTACTGGCCAGCGTAGGCCACGAGTCTGGTGGTACATATCGTAAGGTGCTAAATCGTGGCCGTGACCGCGACCGAAAATTGCGTACTCTTCGAAAATACCTTTTTGAACGTAGAAACCAAAGTGGTGTGCGTCATCGTTCAGTTCGCGAGCTTCGCTCACTGGGTATTTGTCGATCTGACCGTTTTTGTACAGCACATCAAACATAGTTTTGCCACGGTATTCAGGCATTTTTGCGAGCAATTCTTCCGGCCACACTTCTTCCATCTTGAAGCGTTTAGAGAATTCCATTAGCTGCCATAAGTCAGATTTTGCTTCACCTACTGTGCCCACTTGTTGGTACCAAGCTTGAGTACGACGCTCTGCGTTACCGTAAGCACCTTCTTTTTCAACCCACATTGCCGTTGGCAGAATCAAGTCAGCCGCTTGCGCTGTCACTGTTGGGTACGGGTCAGAAACTACGATGAAGTTTTCTGGGTTACGATAACCCGGTAGACGTTCCTCGTTGATGTTTGGACCTGCTTGCATGTTGTTATTACATTGAACCCAGTAACAGTTCAGCATGCCATCTTTTAACATACGGTCTTGAAGAACCGCGTGGAAACCCGGTTTTGGTGGGATAGTTCCTTCAGGCAATTTCCACACTTTTTCTGCGATTTCACGGTGTTTAGGGTTTGCAACAACCATGTCTGCTGGCAGACGGTGAGCAAAGGTACCGACTTCACGCGCAGTACCACAAGCCGATGGCTGACCTGTTAGCGAGAATGGGCTGTTACCCGGAGTCGCAATTTTACCCGTCAGCAAGTGGAGGTTATACACAAGGCTTTGCATCCATACACCACGTGTATGTTGGTTCATACCCATGGTCCAAAGCGACATGACTTTGGTATTTGGATCCGCGTACTGTTTCGCAAGTGTGATCAGTTTCTCTTCGCTCACACCTGACAGTTCAGATGCTTTAGCAGCAGTGTATGGTGCTACTGATTTTTTGTACTCTTCAAAAGAGATGCTGCTCATTGAGCCATTGTTCGCATTTTTGGCTTTCTTCTGTAGCGGGTGCTCATCACGCAAACCATAACCGATGTCAGTCACCGCTTGTTTGAAGTTAGTGTGCTTGTTAACAAAATCCCAGTTTACAGCGTCATTTTGAATGATGTAGTTAGCGATAAAGTTGGCAATGGCTAGGTCAGATTGTGGATGGAAAATGTAACCGTGGTCAGCCAACTCAAATGATCGGTGATAGTAAGTAGATAGTACGTTTACTTTAACGTGCTGTTCGCTTAAGCGACGGTCAGTCAGACGGCTCCAAAGAATAGGGTGCATTTCTGCCATGTTCGAACCCCATAAAACAAAAGAGTCCGCATTTTCTAAATCGTCGTAACAACCCATAGGTTCATCAATACCGAAGGTGCGCATAAAGCCCACTACCGCAGATGCCATACAGTGACGCGCGTTCGGGTCGATGTTGTTTGAACGGAAACCAGCCTTCATTAATTTAGCTGCCGCATAACCTTCCATCACTGTCCATTGACCAGAACCAAACATACCGATGCTTGTTGGACCTTTCTTAGCAAGAGACGCTTTCCACTTCTCAGCCATAATGTCGAAAGCTTGATCCCAAGAAATCGGTGCGAAATCGCCATCTTTAGCGTATTCACCATTTCGCATACGAAGCAGAGGTTGAGTAAGACGGTCTTTGCCGTACATGATCTTAGAAAGGAAATACCCTTTGATACAGTTTAGGCCTTTGTTTACTGGTGCTTCAGGGTCACCCTGAGTTGCCACAATACGACCATTTTGTGTACCCACTAAAACCGAGCAGCCAGTACCACAGAAACGACAAGGCGCTTTGTCCCAGGTAATTTTGGTTTGATCAGTGCTAGCAATCAGGTTGGCAGCAGAGGCTGGCAGTGTTACTCCAGCGATAGCTGCAGCTGATGCTGCTGCGTTTGCTTTCACAAACGCTCGTCTTGTCATTTTCATACTTCATCCTCTGTTTGGGATTGTTGAATTCCAGTGTCTTCGTCCAACTGCTCTAAATCTGTTTCGATTTGGTGATAAACCAAAACAGTACTTAGCACGTTAGGTAAATTGTTGATGGCATCAATTGTGTCGGTAATAAAACCTTGGTTCTCAGTTTCTAGAACCACCACAATTTTACCTTCAGGGCTGTCACCGTAGACTTCTGCATTCTCGAACTCTTCGATTTGAGCCTTTATTGATTCAATGTGCTGTGGAAGCACATGAACCACCAAACTTGAAATGTGCACTTCATTCAGTGACATACATTACTCTCATTTTTATATTGCATTGCTTACATGAATAGCTGCTGTTGGGCATACTGAAACACATGCTCCGCAACCACTGCAGTCATCAAAGTTGATGACTGGTTGTGCAACTTTGTTTAACTGCAACTTAAACTGAATGGCCATGGTGTCACAGGACTCACCACAGCTACGACATTCAACGTTTTGATACGCCAAACAATTTTGTTTGATATTCGCTTTAATCTGCCAAGGTGAACTGGACTGTGGAAGGAAGATAGGCTCAGGGCAAACATCGGCACATTGATAACAAAATGTACATTCGCCTTGAGTAAAATCGACAGTTGGAAAACCACCGTCACCATTAATAATGACTTTGGTTTCACAAGCAGAAACACATTTGCCGCAACGTGTACAATCGTCAGTAAACGAAGCTGCTGATTTAACCCAAGGCATGATTATTGCTGAGTCTTCAACAGTTTTACGCGAGAACAATCGACGTCTGGCTAAATCGACCACTACAATCACCTTATTATTAGTAAGCGATAGGTAAATTGTAGCCCATAGATGTTAAGCCACAATTTTCACATATCCATATGAAAATTGTAGTTTTCAGGCTATTTTCTTAAATACCTATAAGGAGGTAATTGGGGGTAAGCGTTGTTTTAGATCAATAATTTCCAGCGAGAGTGATCACATATTGTTAGTCTTTGGCTGTCATTCAAATATTAAGAAAGACGACAAACGTCAAAATGAAGGAAATGCACAAGTTTGGTTAGAAGAGTTGAAAGGTCGCTCATAGGCACAATCGCCAAGGCAATGTTTAGCATTGTCATGATGTCGTTTGCAACAATTAGTTTCGCTATCATAACGTTAGCATCTTCTTTGAATGATGCAGAAGCGGTAAACGTGTCTGGTTCAATGCGCATGCAGAGTTATCGCTTAGCGCATGATATTCAAAGTTCCTCCGTTGACTATGCGCGTCACATTGAGAGTTTTGAACATTCGCTATTTTCGCCTTCTATGCAGGCGTTAAAACATTGGACAGTGCCTGAAGATATTCAGTCCGATTACAACGACATCATTGTTCGCTGGCAAGAGCTGAAAACAATTTTAAAAAGTGACCAACGTGCTGACTATTTGAATCTTGTTGCGGGCTTCGTCAGCCAAATTGATGTGTTTGTGTTTAAACTGCAACAGTTTTCTGAAAGCAAATTAATCAAGTTGGCATGGGTTGGGAGCTTGGGTCTTGGCGGTGTCTTTTTGGTCTCTGCGTTGGTCATTATTTATACCCGAAGAGAAGTTGTAGGCCCGTTGCGTAATTTAGTTGTGGCGAGTGAACAGGTACAGAACCGCTCTTTTGATGTGCAGTTGAAAACAACCAGCCGTAATGAAATGGCGATATTGACCCGCACATTTAATGATATGGCGAATGAGTTGGGTAAGCTGTATCACGGTCTTGAAAATGCAGTGAATGAGAAGACCCACAAGCTTCAACACGCAAATCAGTCGTTGCAGGTGCTTTATGAGTCTTCACAACAGTTAACGGCTTCTCGAATTAGCCAAGAGAATTTTCAGACGTTACTGAAACAAATCGTCAGTGTTGAAGGTATTGATGCCGTTCGCCTCGAAATAGATGAAGAGGCGGGCAAAGGTATTGTTTTAAATGAAGGTTATTGCGACAGTAATTGTAATAACAACTGTCACGAGCAACCACTTAGGGTAGATGGACAAACGTTAGGAAGATTGTACTGGCGGGCGGGTTTACCATGCCCGGACAAAGCACTGATCGACAGTTTTGTGCAGATGCTTTCACGAGCGGTTTACTTTAACAAAGCACAGAAACAGGCAGAGCAGTTACTTCTAATGGAAGAGCGAGCGACCATCGCACGTGAACTGCATGACTCTCTGGCTCAGTCGCTTTCATATTTGAAAATTCAGGTCTCTTTGCTTAAGCGAGTCATGAACAAGCTAGAACAAACGCCACAAAGTGAAAAGACAGCAGACATTATAAAAGATATCGATGAGGGTTTATCCGGAGCTTACACGCAGTTGCGAGAGTTACTGACCACGTTCCGATTAACCATCAAAGAAGGCAATTTCGGACGTGCGTTATTGGAAATGATCAATCAGTTGAAAGAGCACACCAGTGCATCAATTGAATTAACCAATAATCTCTCTTCTCTGGAGTTGAATGCACATCAGCAGGTGCACTTAATGCAGTTGATCCGAGAGGCAGTCATTAACGCTATTAAGCACGCAGAGGCTACAAAAATTGTAGTGGAGTGTAATGAGTTGGGCGGGGATGTGGTTGTCGTAGTCGAAGATAATGGTGTCGGTTTTGAAGAACACGATGCAAAACTTAACCACTATGGTTTAAGCATAATGCAAGAGCGAGCAGCCCGCCTAAACGGTGAATTGACAGTGAACTCTTCTCTGAATTCCGGTTGCAGAATAACTTTGAAATTTAAACAGTCTAAGGACATTAACGTTGACGAAGATTAGAGTAATGTTGGTGGATGACCACCCGCTAATGCGCAGAGGCATTAATCAGTTGTTGAGCTTAGAAGACGATTTTGACGTGATCGCCGAAGCAAGTAACGGTACTGAAGCCGTCGCGTTGGCCCATGAAGATGAACCAGATTTAATCCTGCTTGACCTGAACATGAAGGGCATGTCTGGGCTTGATACCCTTCAGGCACTACGTACCGACGGATGCAGCTCAACCATCGTTATACTAACGGTTTCTGACAGTGCGGCAGACATTGAAGCATTAGTGAAAGCAGGAGCTGACGGCTATTTGTTAAAAGATACTGAGCCTGACGAACTGATTGAACTGTTAAAACAAGCTTCTTCTGGTGAGAAAGCTTACAGCAGCGTCGTCGCTAAATATCTTCGCGAACGTCAAGCACACTCTGATGTATTTGATTCTTTGACAGATCGTGAATCTCAAATTCTTGCGGAAGTTGCGAAAGGTTACCGTAACAAGCAAATTGCGGATCACCTGTTCATTTCTGAAGCGACAGTTAAAGTTCACATGAAGAGTTTGCTGAAAAAGTTACGTGTGCCTTCGCGTACAGCAGCAACAGTGCTTTATCTGGAACGCTACGGCGAATTGAGATAACAATAGCTGTTCTTCTAAAACGAAAAAGAGGCGATTAAGCCTCTTTTTTCTAAGTGCTTTGTTCCTAAGTGAAAGAATGGATTTTTGTCCGCAATTGAGCAGTCGCTACTGTTTCGAATAGCGAGTTTTAAACTCAAATACCTTTTCAGAACACACATCAATGCAGCGTCCGCAGCTAATGCAATCCTTATCCATAACTCTTATATCACCATCTTTTAATGGCTCCCTAAGAACTTGTGGCTCTGGGCAGATGTTGAAACAATCCATACATTTAGTGCAAGCGTCTCTGTTTGTAGCGGTGACACGAATAATGCTTTGTTTCCCGATGATGCCGTAGGTCGCCCCTAAAGGGCATAAGTGACCACACCAGCCGTGTTCAACGAGCAATAGATCAAGCAAGAAGACAAGTACAATCAGCATCCAGCCCGCGCCCATACCAAAAATCAGACCTCGGTGCAGCGCAGAAACAGGGTCAATCCATACCCATAGTGCGCTTCCTGAAAGGGCACTACCAATCAACAATACTGGAATCAGCCAATAACGTAGGCTCTTTGGCCATGAATAGCTCGCTTTTACATTCAATTTTCTGCGTAGCCAAGCGGCTAAATCAGTCACGATATTCAACGGACAAACCCAAGCACAGAAGGCTCTTGGCGCGATAATGGCATATAATCCAACAACAATGAGAGCGCCCAATATTGCTGTGAATTCAGGAAGATGCCCAGCGGCGATGGTTTGCAGCAGTAACAGTGGATCGGTAAATGGAATGACATCAAATAAAGTACTTGATGACAGGTTTCCTTTGAATACTCCCCATGTCGGGCCTGCCATAAACAGCGCAATAATCGTGAGTTGAGAAAGTCTTCTAAGGATTAGGAAGCGATGTGCTTTCCACCAACCTAAGTTTTGTATTGCCGCTTTACCGGCGTCTTTAGCCAAATGCTTAGCCATCATCCACCTCCTAAAGCTGGTTACCGTTAAATGGTTTAATTGGAACGCCACCGTGTTCTTCGGTGTCGACACGCACTTCAGAATGCTCTTCCCAGCCTAAGCGGTAATGTTTACCTAACTGACCTTGCGCAAGTTCAGTCGGTACCACTTTTATTGCTGCCACATCTAACACACAAGCTTCTTCGCACTTACCGCAACCTGTACAGCAATCAGCATGAACGGTCGGTATAAATTTGGCGTGAAATCCGGTTCTTTCATTGCGGATAGTTTCTAGGGTGATGGCTTTATCGATAGCAGGACAGATGCGATAACAGACATCACAACGTAAGCCTTGAAAATTGAGGCAGTTCTTTTGGTCGATCAGTACTGCTGTGCCCATTCTTGCATCATCAATGTCAGTCAGTGCAGGATCTAACGCACCGCTGGGACAGGCTTTTACGCAAGGAACGTCTTCACACATTTCACAAGGTATTTGTCTGGCTGTGAAGTAGGGTGTACCCGCAGCAACAGGTGAAAGAAGAGAAGCCAACTTCAACGTATCATATGGACATGCCTGAACGCATAAGCCGCAGCGCACACAGGCTTTCTCGAAATCATTACCAGGCAACGCACCTGGCGGGCGAATAGGGACACCTGATGTTTCTCTTGCCTGACTTTGCAGAGATTGCAATCCGAGAAGTGATGCAGCTGCGCCGACACCAACGGCAGTTCTGGAAGCATCTCTTAAGAACCGGCGGCGGCTTTCGGAAATTTTGGAACGAGAAGTTTTCATACGCCAACCTTGTATAAAACGCGCTACTAAAATTATAACCACATTATCTGTGTGCATAAGATTAGTCGCTACCTCCAAAGTAGTGTACGAACACTCCGTTGATTCAGGTCAAGTGAAAGCTAATATGAATGACAAAACCTATCGAATTGGAATACAAAAAGACCAGCGAATCGCTGGCCTTTTTATGGTTAAGGTTGGCTGATGTTAAGCCATCATAGGAACAAGAACCGTAGTACCGATAATCACGGTAATTAAACCGGTCATTACTGGCAGGAAGGTACGTTTAACTACTTCGAACGGGCTTAAATGTGCCATACCTGAAGTCGCAACGATAACACCGGATACCGGAGAAATAGTACGGCCTAGGTTTGATGCCTGTAACATTGGGATAATTAGGAACGCTGGGTTCAGACCCAATTTTGCAGCCAGTGACGGAGCAAGCTCTACGAAAGCGTAGAAAGGTGCGTTACCTGAACCTGTTGCGATTGCAGCCGCAACCGTCAATATGGTCAGTATAAGCATTAGAGCCACACCACCTGCACCCGCAGTTTCAGCAAGGTGAAGTAGGTTATCAATAGCACCGATAGACATTAAACCTTGCGCAAATACGCCTGCTGCCACTAATAGCATTACCACGCCTTTAAACGCATCGGCCATACCGTCGTAACACACTTCTAGGTCTTCTAAAGCTTCTTTACCGTTGAACTTACGAGATACGTAGTGAACTAAGGCACCAACAAAGATAGAAGCGACAACGATAGTGTAGATATCTAAAGATAGACCTTCGATGGTTTTACCGTTGAACAGGAAGACACCAATAATTGGAAGGAATGGCAGAATTGAGTAATAACCCGGTGCATTCACTTCAATTTCTGATACATCAACACGTTCCATTGGCGTGTTATCTTTCTTATCCAGATATTTGTTCCAGAAGTAAGCAGTAATCGCCATAACGATAATGGCACAGATAGACACTGGAAGAACGGTTTGTACCGCGAACACATCTAGACTCAAGCCCGATTTTTCAGCCGCAATGACAACGTCACCAGAAGTTGGAGAAAGAATGATTGCCGCTGGTGAAGCACATACTGCCGCTGCTGCTGGGCGAGAGATACCCATCGCTGTCATCATCGGGAATAACGTTGCCATTAATAGCACGCCTAGACCTGTTGCTGAGCTTACAGCCAGAGACATTAAACAAGCAACGATGTATGCAGAAACAAGCAGAATGTATGGTGATTTAATAAAAGAGAGTGGTTTAGAAAACTGTTTCACTACAACATTATTTGCACCGATATGAGTCATGTAAGAGGCGAAACCACACAACAGCATGATCTGCATGCCTAAGCCGCCGCCTCGGTTTTGCAGCATAAATTTCACGTATTCTAATGAATCTGTCAGCAAGTTGCCCGTTGACGCAACGTTTTTAGGCAATACGGTGTGACCAATAATACCGGTGAGAATGAGTAGCACAAGACCACCAGTCAGTAGCACGCCAGCCGCTTTGTAGCCTTTTACGATCAGGTATCCAACAGCAATCGTAACAACTAACCCGATGAGAAGTTCAAGCATAGTAGTCTCCAATCTATGAGAATGATGCGAGTAAAGTTAAAAGTAAATGTTGCAAAGTGTTACGGCAATTTACTTGAAACTTTGTTGTGGCACGAGTTCAACTTGCACTTTGAATGATCTAAAGCAATAAAAATTAAACTATCTTTTATAGGGTATTGTGCTTTTTATGAATAATTACTCCGGATAATATTAATAAATATATGCATTAGTTAAAATTATCTTTTGTATGAGATTTACTAATATTTTGAGGGGGAAAAAGAAAAGTGGCACAAATGCGCCACTTTTTTAAAAGATAGGAAGAATTAAGCGTATTGTGAAACTATTCGGTTCCAGCGGTTTCTTTTTTCAACAAAATCGAGCTTAACCTGGTCGTAGCGAACCTTGAGCATAGAACGTTCATACTTCTTAAATGCTAGGTTTTTCTTACTTTCAAGCAGTTGTCTTTTAATATCGTAGTAATTGTGCAGTTCGCTCATGAATGAATCAAATTCATGTTGAAAGCTATTCATTAGTACGACGTGATTTGGCAGCGACAGGATTCTGCTTTGCACATAAACCAGTGCCATCTGAGCACGCGCCTTCTCGATTTTCAACGGTGGTGCTTTTCTCAGTTTCTTAGTCAAGCCTACCCACGAGCAAGCTTTGATGAGCCATTTGGTAGGATCGTACTGCCACCAATAAATACCGTTTCGGTAATCATTTTCAAAGATGTGGTGATAGTTATGATAGCCTTCGCCAAAAGTGAAGAAAGCCAACACACCGTTGTCTCTTGCGGTGTTTTTATTGGTGTACGGCTGTGAACCCCAAATATGCGCCAGAGAGTTGATAAAGAAAGTGGTGTGGTGGTTAAGTACCAAGCGGACAGCGCCAACCATCAGCAACATGCCGATAATATCGTTATAGATAATGCCGAGTAGCAGAGGCACACCGATATTCATGAGCACAGCAAGAGGGACGTAATAGCGGTGTTGCCACATTACGATCGCATCTTTTTGTAGATCGCGGCAGTTACTGTAGTCGTCATATACCGCTTTATTGTAGTGGCGTAGCATCCAGCCAATGTGTGAATACCAAAAACCTTTCTTTGCTGAGTAAGGATCTTTGTCATTCTGGTCGACAAACTTATGGTGAACTCGGTGATCGGAAGACCAATGCAGCGCGCTATTCTGTAATGCAAATGCGCCGCCGAGAGCACACAATAGACGAACTAGCCAATGGGCTTCAAAAGTCTTGTGTGACCATAGGCGGTGATAGCCCATGGTAATTGAAAGGTTACAGAATGAAAAACAAACGATTAGCCAAACCCAGTGCTCAGCACCAAAGCCAAAATGCCAACCAAACCACGGTGTAACAACCGCAGCTAAAAGAAAACTGAGTGTGAATATTGCGACATTTAGCCATATAACTGGCGGCTTAGTTGTCATGATTAAATCCTTTGGGCTTACAAGTGTGCGCTAGATTATCAGCGAACATGTGTAAGTCAAATAACTTTAGCAAAATTGTGACCAGTATGTTTTGCTTTTCCATCCTAAATGAATAGTATGAATGGGTACTAGAAATCCTTACAGGAAGTTATAAGGACTAATAAATGGAAATTAGGATAGCGGAATATAGCGATTTTGAAAAAATCGCTGCTCTTCACGTTCGTAGTTGGAAAGCACATTACCAAGGTTTATTGAAGCAAGATTATCTCGATAATGAAGCACTGCCGGATAGACTTGTGATTTGGCAAACTCGCCTGACCAACCCACCTTTTAATCAGCATATTTTGTTATTGGAAGAAAACGACCAGTTAATTGGTTTTATTTGCGCATTTGGAAATCACGATTTTGAGCGCGGAAGTATCATTGAGTCACTGCATATTGACCCTGAGTATCGAGGACGCGGACTTGGCAAGAAGCTGATTCGCGAAATGGCTCAGTGGATAGATCATTATTTTCCAGACAATGGGGTATATCTGGAAGTGTTGGAACAAAACAGACAGGCAATCGATTTCTACGATCACATCGGTGGTGAACACCAATTACAACAACTCTGGAGAGCGCCATGTGGTAGTGAAGTTCCAGAGTTTGTTTTCGCTTGGAAAACGCCAAAACTGATGTTGGCATCCATCGAGTAAGTCAATGTATTTGGATAGTCTAGTCATAAC
Source organism: Vibrio sp. Y2-5 (assembly GCF_014596725.1). Lineage (GTDB taxonomy): Bacteria > Pseudomonadota > Gammaproteobacteria > Enterobacterales > Vibrionaceae > Vibrio. The sequence continues at coordinate 6,512 of NZ_JACVEG010000009.1, read as the reverse complement.
AGAGAGCCCAGCATTTGCTGGGCTCTCTGTTTTAGTAACAAAAACTTTTGTCGGATATCAGCGTTTAGTTGTGAATTCCGAAACTGCTTGGTCCATATCTTTAGCTTGCTGGGAGACCATATCCACTTCAGACATGACTTGCTGTGCTGAGTGCATGTTGTCTTCTGATATAGAATTCAGTTCCGTGATCGACTCACTGACTTGGTTCATCACTATGCCTTGCTCTTCAATCGCAGAAGCAATACGTTCAGAGTTCGCTTGGATATTAGTCATATCTGAAAGAATGAGGCTCAGGCTTTCGTCAAGCTTGTGCGAATCCATCAAGGTTTCTTGGCTCTGAGTGTTACATTGTTCTATGTCTTTAACGACTAGGCCCATTTGCGACTGAATGGCGGCTACCACTTTCGTGATGTCTTCCGTTGATTCGTGAGTTCTTGTTGCCAGCGAGCGTACTTCGTCGGCGACTACCGCAAAACCTCTGCCTTGTTCGCCTGCACGTGCCGCTTCAATTGCTGCGTTAAGTGCAAGAAGGTTCGTTTGCTCAGCGATTCCTTGAATAATGTTCACGGCTCCGCCAATCTTTTCAACATGATTGTTTAGCGATGCAATTGAGTTTTGGCTCGATTGCAACGTTGTAGAGAGCTGCTCAATATTATGCACGGTAGAATCCACGACCTGACGACCGTTCTCTGCGTTGTGTGAGGCTTGCTGTACACCTTCAACGGCTACACTGGTGCTTTCTGATATTTCGCCGATAGCGGAAACCATTTCTTGTACGGAGGTTGCCATCATTGAGGTGTGTTCTGCTTGAGCATTAAAGTGTCGCAGTACTTCTTCCAACTCATTGTGCATAGCTGCAGTGCTTACCGATAACTGGTTTGATTTTGCCTGAGAGCCTGAAATTAGTGCTTCGAATTTATCGAGCAGTTTATTGAAGTAATGACTGACCGATGCAAGTTCATCTTTACCAGTGATGTCTGAACGCAAGCCGATGTTGTTGGTATCAGAGATATTGTGAATAACATTCAACATGCGATTGACGCGAATATTTATGGTGCGGCTAATCTGGAAGATAAGCCCAAAGATCACGATAATAACGAACACTGTAATACTGTTTTCAATCATCGCAATTTCAGAACGGCGGTTATCCACTTCTTTGCTCAGTGTTTCGGAAAAGGTCTTAAACTGCTGTTCTACATTGTGTGAAAGGTTGCGCGTATTGCCCAACAAACCTTCATTGTATTTCAAGCCGATTTTCTGCTCTTGCATAGTTACCGCTTTCGCTGCTGCAATAAGTTCTGACATTGACGCGACTTCTCCTTGCGGATTAATCACACCTGCAAGAACATTGTCATCAAATTGATTGAGCTCAAGTTGGCCTTCTTTGTTAGCGTAGTTGAACGCTTGATTGAAGAGAGCGTAGTACTTCTGAAATAAGCCAGATTCTTTATCCAGCCCGAGTTGAACATAAGCGGCAACTAGATCTTCAAAGCCTCTTTTATAAGAGAGAAGATCATTGCGCAGATCCGCAGATGACCCAAGTTGATTGGAAGACAGAATGAGCGACAGTTCAGATTCCAAACTTAAAAAGAGTTCGCTGTTCTTTTTGAATTTATCTAGGTAACTTGTGCTGCTGCGAAGTAAAAAATCTTTTTCGTTACGGCGTAAATTAAGTAATCGAATTTCAAGCTTGTCGACTAAAGTGATGGCGTGAGTTAATTCTCGTGTGGTATTCGCGAAATAATTAGAACTTATTAAAAGGGTAATGATGCCCAAGACAGCAATAACACCTAATGAATACAGTTTTTGTTTAATATTCATATGATTACCTGGTTTATAAAGTTTATAGATATTTTTGTTATTATCGTCGTGAGTGCAGGGGGAAATCGCCCCCTTAAGTTCAGTGTCGGCTAATATATGCACGACAATTATTAAAGTTTTATGACAGGAGCCTTGGTCGGATGACTATAGACGTAGAAAAGTACAAAGGTTTGATATTTGATATGGATGGAACTCTTATCGATACGATGCCTGCACACGTCGAAGCTTGGCGTGTTACCGCTGAGAAATTTGGTTTTCCATTTGATGCAAAATGGCTGCAAAGCATGGGCGGGATGCCGAGTATTAAGATCGCGGTTGAGGTGAGTAAAGCCTACGGCATTGAACTCGATCCGAAATCTGTCTCCGATTACAAGATGCAAGCGTTTAGTCAGATTGATGAAAGTGGCGATTTAATACCAGAAACCGCTAATCTTCTGGAAGCGAACTTAGGTAAGAAAAAATTGGCGGTAGGTACAGGAAGCCAACGAATAAGTGCGATTAAGCTACTAACCCGAGTAAACATGCTAGATAAGTTGGATGCACTAGTCACGGCGACAGATGTTGAAAATCATAAGCCTCATCCACAAACCTTTTTAACGGCGTGTGAATTGTTGGGGTTAGAACCTCAAGAATGTGTGGTTTTTGAAGACACCGATCTCGGCAAACAAGCCGCGCATGCAGGTGGTATGGATTGCATCATGGTGACAGAACACGGATTGCAGTTCTTTCCATATCTAGATTAAAACGCTGAACAGTAAAAATAGAGCCGCTATTGCGGCTCTATTTCAATTCAATCAGTTGTTCTGCTGATTAGTTAATTGCAATCAGCTCTACGTCAAAGATCAGAGTTGCTGACGGTGGAATAGGACCTGTACCACTTTTGCCGTAACCAAGGTTAGCAGGGATGAAAAGACGCATTTTCTGTCCTTCAACCATTAACTGAACACCTTCTTGCCAGCCTTTAATCACTTGGTTTAAGCCAAATGTAATTGGCTCATTACGTTGGTAAGAACTGTCGAAGACAGTACCGTCAAGCAGTTTACCTTCGTAATGGACCGTAACTTTGCTGTTTGCTTTTGGATGAACCGTACCTGTGCCTTCTTCAAGCACAAGATACTGCAAACCACTTTCGGTTGTGTGAACATCGGGTTTAGCAGCATTCTCTGTTAAGAATGCCTGACCTAGCGCAAGTTGCTCTTCACCGGCTTTATGGTTTGTCCAAGTGCGGTATACGAAAAAAGCCGCAAGTACAAAAATAACAATAGGAAAAACGATTTTATACATGGTTATTGATCTTATGGTTGGGTTAGTAAGTAGCTGATAGTTTTAGCAATACCTTCCACATCTTTGTGGCCACTAGTGAGAACTTGGTATTTACCTTTAACAACAAAAGTCGGGACGGCATTGATCTGACCTTCACGTGACGCTTTGTCTGCGGTTTTAACCATAGCCATCACTGATTTTTGTTGTTCTTGAGTTAAGTGATAAGGGGTAGTTAGGTTTCGGTCTGTAAAGACTTTCTCAATTGCTGCTTGGCGGTCAGTCAGTGTTGAACCTTCGCCCATCTGAACTGCTGCGAACAACTCTTCCATCATTGCATTATCTGGAATGCCATCTAACTGCATCACTGCTGTGTAGTAAATCATAGCGCCGATCTTTGCACCTTCATTGAAGGTTACGTGCAGCTTACCGAAGTGTTCGTTCGTCAACTGTTCTAGTTGAGGAATGATGGTTTCCATTTTTCGGCAATGACCGCAGGTAAGTGAAAATACTTCAGTCACAGGTGCTAAGCGATAGGTAGAAAGATTCGCTGGCAATAGTTGGTATTGTTCTCCTTCGACGGGTGTTGAATTGTCGCTGCACCCGGAGAGTAAAAACACCAAGGAAAACAGACTTATAAAGCCAGTGAGCAATTTTTTCATATTAGATTCGCCTTTAAAAAACACTAGCTTAGATTCTAACGGCTTAATGATGTGACGCAAACCACGGATAAACAAATTGTTATCAATTTTCTATAAAGTTTTGTAAATGGTGCCGATAAATGTATGTAGTTAGATTGAAGGGTGATGTATTCGATGAAATTTTTAGTTTTCCCACTGATGTTGTTATTGGCTGGTTGTGGTTCACTACAAACTGACCGTATGTTCAGCAACAATTTATTAGATGCGGCACCGAAAGGCGAGACGGATGTACGTAATCCAGAGTGGGTAGCGCCATCGCGCAGCGCAACTTCAGGTGTCCGTGGCCCATTGGGTCAAGTTCGCACTAGCAGTTATGACGCTTTGCAACAATTTCTTCTACACAACGGCGTAGACTATGAAGTTCTGCCTGGTAATCATGTCATGGTTCGCCTAAAAGATTCTGTTCAATTTGAAACAGGTTCTTCTAAGGTTTCACAAGAGTCATACCATTGGCTATCAATGATGAGTGATTTTCTTTCAAGACAACAAGGCATTGATGTCGTGATTGATGGACATACTGACAGCACTGGAAAACCTAAGTTTAATGATTCGTTATCTGTAAAACGTGCAGATACAGTGAAAACAACGTTGATTAAGAACAGAGTATCTAAAGACGCAATTTATACGCGTGGCTATGGCGAATACATTCCAGCGTGTACAAACCGCACAACAGAAGGGCGCGCCTGCAACCGCAGAGTCGAGTTACTGTTTATTGTGTCGAACAATTAACTACGTAAATACATCCTTCTGATTACTCACCCTCTGCTTTTTATCCCAGCTTCGGCTGGGATAATTGTTTAATGTCCACAGGCTTTCAAAGGAAATTGATTGCTCTCGCAGTTATAGAATAAAATACGATAATATTTTTGAAACATTATTAACCTTTGTGTACATTTCCACGCAAAATATAACGTATAAGATATCGAGAAGTATGTCAGTTCAACAAGTTGCCTCAGATCTGGAGGTTCCAGTCGGGAAGACAGATCAGCTAGTCTCTACAACAGATCTTAAAGGTGTAATTACCTACTGTAACGAAACCTTCTGTCGAATCGCCGGATTTACTGAAGATGAGTTATTAGGCCAAAACCACAATATTGTTCGTCATCCAGATATGCCTAAAGCGGCATTCGCTGATATGTGGAGCCACTTAAAGAAAGGTCATCCATGGCGTGGAATTGTTAAGAATCGTACCAAAAGCAACGGTCATTATTGGGTTGATGCCTACGTAACTCCTATCTACGAAAATGGAAAGCTAGCGGGTTATCAGTCTGTTCGTGTCCAACCAAAACGTGAACGTGTTGAAACCGCAAGTAAAGCTTATAAAGCGTTGTGTAAAGCAGAAAGAGGCGGTAAACGTTTCTCCTTAACCCTGCCTTCTTCGGTTCGTTACGCCATCTTGGCTGGGTCACTGTCTGCGCCATCATTAGCTTATTTGGCGTCTGCAAATAGTGCTGTTCAGTTAATTTCGGGTCTGCTTCCTGTTGCAGCGTTAGCGTTGCTATTTAGAAATGAACTGATTGAAACACCTCGCCAAATTAACAAGCTGAAGAATAAGTACGACAGTATCAGCCGTCTTATTTACTCAGGGAATAGCGAGTTCTCTTATGCGGATTATCACTTGCGCATGTATTCAGCACGTATTCGCACTGTGCTCGGTCGAATGGTAGATTCCGCTAAACCACTTTATGCGACTTCTGAACAGCTTAACCAAACGTGTGTTGAAGTAAATCAAGCCTTGGAACAGCAAAATGTTGATATTCAGAGCGTAATGAATGCAACGGATTCGGTAGAGTCTGCCGCTGATGCGGTTTCCAGCAGTACTAATGAAGCGTATGCCTTGTTAGATCAAGCGCAGAATCAATGTCTGAAAACGAAGCAAACTATTCAACAGACGCACACTGATTTGATGGCTTTAGCTGAACAAGCTGAGCGAGCGACCGGAACGACCCATCAACTGAATGACCAAGCCAATGCGGTCAGCAAGTTGATGGAAGAAATTGATGGTATTGCCGATCAAACGAACTTGCTTGCACTTAACGCAGCGATTGAAGCTGCAAGAGCAGGGGAACAGGGCAGAGGTTTCTCCGTTGTTGCTGATGAAGTTCGGGCTTTATCTGGAAGAACGCAAAAAGCTACTCACCAGATTCAAAATAGTTTATCTGCGATGCTAGAGACCATTAATTCTTGGCAACATGAGATTCAAGAAAGCCAAACGCAAACTCAGGCGTGTGGTTTAGTTGCCGAGGAAACGGGTAATCGACTTTATGAAGTTGAACGAATGCTTTCAGATATGCAAACGTTAGTCGCTGATATGGCGAAATCCGCAGAAGCACAGCGCGGTTTGACGCAAGAGGTGAATCACCATATTCACTCTATCGCATCAGCGGCCACTCAAAACGTTGCGGCTACGAGTATTGTCAGTGAGCACAGCCGAGAGATGAAACAACAAGTGGACAATTTCATTACTCTGGCGGCGCGTTTCGAAGAGAAATAATCGTTGCTCATAAATATAAACGGAGACTTAGTGTCTCCGTTTTTTAAGCCTTAAGGAACAAGCGCTTTACCTTGTTAAATTACTCTTGTTCAATGGTTTCGCTGTCCTTTGGTACGTGGCTAGTCGAGAATGGACAATTCAATATCAGCATTGCTTTGTAACATAAAAAAATCCCCGCACAGTGGCGGGGATTTTTATTCTTTATCGTATTGGATTAAGCCAGTAGCTCGTTCGCT
>NZ_JACVEG010000089.1 GCF_014596725.1 Vibrio sp. Y2-5 | reverse complement strand
TAAACACAATATAGATAAAAATAACTTGGGTGTTTTTGCCCATCCCCTCGAAAAGGTGGATTAAGGGATCTCCCTAAAAACAAATCCCCGTTAAAAGGCGCTTCCTTATGCAAGAATAGCGCCATTTAATGGAATAACTAAATTCTGACCTCTTCCATAAAATTACTTAATAAACTAACGCACCCCGATAGCGAGTATTTNACAATTTAATTTTTAAAAATGTCAATTAGCTTTTTTATCGCACTAACTACTACTTCTGGTTCATCATTTTGTATAAAATGAGCACTGTTTTCAGCAATCACCAATTCACCATCTGAGGATATTTCAAGAATCTCTCTCTGCATGTCATTCCATAACTCTTGTGATTCCTTTGAATAATGAGCTTTCTTACCAGCTGAAAGAACAATTAATGGGACATTTAATTTAAGTCTGGTTTCTTTTAATTGCTTTAGACTTTCCATAAATTCATCATAATTGCCTTCATAAACAAATTGCTTGTTGTATGCTTGTTGAAAATCTTGTGACATCGTTGGGAGAAATCTTTCTCTGTAATCTTCAGGCGTAG
>NZ_JACVEG010000088.1 GCF_014596725.1 Vibrio sp. Y2-5 | reverse complement strand
ATTGAATTTCCATTTTGAAGGGCATGATTCAAAAGAAACTGAGCTGCCTTGCGATAGTTCCCTAAGGAAAAATTTTGATAACCATAAACTTGACGGATTTCTTCCATATGCTCATGTTTAGTTGGCTCTCGTTGGGCATATAAAGAAAATGAATTAGGATTAACATCTATTTGGCTAGCTATGTATTCGATTATGTAATCTGGAATAGGTCCAACATCTGAAAGGGACCATCCAGGATAGCGTAGAACACATAATTGAACAGCAAAGCCTAATCGATTATGATCTCTTCTGTGTCGTTTAATAATTTCAAGGTCATATTGTGAAAAAGTATAATAAGTTTCTAGTTCACTTTCGCTCATATCAGCTGGAATTCGTACAAATTCCGTTCTTTGATCTTCTGTTAGTAATTCTTTCCCTCTCATGCTACAACTCCTTGCCAGATATCTTTTTCTTATCTAGATAACGGTATAAGGTTGTTGCTCCAATCCCTGTTGCCGTCTTAATTTGAGATAAAGAGTAATCTTTGCTTTCATACATTTTTATAGCAAGTTCTATTTTCTTTAAATCAACTTTCG
>NZ_JACVEG010000087.1 GCF_014596725.1 Vibrio sp. Y2-5 | reverse complement strand
TTTAATTGCCACATCGATGATCCGAATATCACTTTTTTGAATTTCAAATGCTGCAAGTGTTAACCGTCTTCGTCTAATATATTCTGATAGCGATACACCTGAGATTGAAGAGAACATTCTTGAAAAATGAAACTCAGAACAGTTAGCTGCTTTTGCAATCTCTTTGTAGTCTATTTCTTCATCCAGGCTATTTTCAATGTAGTTTAACGCATTGTTCATTCTTTCTAGCCAATCCATAAGTTTACTCCCTTTCAATATTTACTTTAAAACAAAATAGATAATAATTACCGACATTTCATGCCTAAAAATGTTGGTGAAAAAATACACCTTTTGATAGAATCAGGAAAAACTATTTGTTTCTTTCCGATAGATTTCTATATAATGAAGCCCTAGATACATTAGTAATTTCACAAATTTGATTTACAGTCATGCCGCCTTCTTTATATAGTTTTACTGCATAATTCATCCCTGCGTGATTTTTATGATACTTCTTTAAACGCCCCTTAAACTTTCCTTCTTTCTTTGCTAACTCAATCCCTTCACGTTGACGCATACGGATAAGGTCGCGCTCTAATTGGTTCA
>NZ_JACVEG010000086.1 GCF_014596725.1 Vibrio sp. Y2-5 | reverse complement strand
TATCTTTGAATTGTAGTAAAAAAAACGTCTAAAGTAGATATTCGTCCAGTTACAGTACTGGGTTTTAAACCTTTTAAATTAATATAATTAAAATATTGCTCAATTTCATTTCTAGTTAATTGATGAATCCTTTGTATACCTTCACAATTTTTGTTCATGAAATTAAAAAATTCTTTTAATTTTGAAGCTATATCTACTACGTGAGAAAAGCTAGCTGTGTTTAACATTAGTTTACAATATCGCTTAACTATTTCTTTAAAATAATTATTCTTAAAACCCTTAAAGTTGATCGTATATTCGTAGGATGTTGGGTTTACCTTATCTTCCGGTAATGATAATTNCCGGTAATGATAATTTTCTTCGATTCCAAACATCTTTTTCCCATTCTTCCCCATCAAAATAGAAGTCCTCATAGAATTCCATAAACTGCTTAAGATGAGTAACGTAATAGGAATTCGCATGTACAGTAACTTTCTGCTGATTTACATCAAGTTTGTAATTAGTAGTCGTAGTTTTTACTTTTTGTTCTGTTAAGTAGGTCCGGTATTCTGTCAAAGCTTTTTTTATAGGCACTTCGGTTATCGATGTAATAT
>NZ_JACVEG010000085.1 GCF_014596725.1 Vibrio sp. Y2-5 | reverse complement strand
GGACAAGCTGAAAAAAAAGCAAAAGAAAGAGATAGTAAAATTAATAGTATTTATGAAAAACTTGAAGGTAGTGGCGGACTTTCTGAAGAAGAAAGAGTCATTATGCTACAAGTATTAAGTAAAATGTCTGGTGGAGAAGAATATTTTATTGGTAAAAAGAAAAAACCTACAGATCGGGTGAGATTTGTGCAGATAATTACTGATAATATTAATTATCTATGTAAAACGGGATATCTGACAAATGCTGAAAAAGCTTTTTTGATTGATTTAACACCGTATATAGAGTTTAAAACTAATATTTTAATTGAATGTTCAAATGAAGATTCTGAAGAAGTAGATGCAGATGCAGCTACACCAAGTTATTTAGCAAGGAAGTTAGGAAAAGATAGAAGTAATCTTTCTCATTTAATGAATGGTTTATTGGAAAAAGGTGTTTTAGCTGTTGCAGAATCTGGAATGACAACTGAAGATGGTCGCATTTGTAGTTCTCGTACTTGGTTTGTGAATCCTAATGTTTTATGTTGTTCCCCTAAAGATGGAGTAGACAAGGCTACTATGAAGATTTTTAAGAAGTCTCTTAGAAATTTTAAAATAACTG
>NZ_JACVEG010000084.1 GCF_014596725.1 Vibrio sp. Y2-5 | reverse complement strand
TATCCGAAGTCCCCCTTCATACATAAGCATAATAAGTAACTTATCTCTTTTGGTATGACATGCCTCAATTATTGCTTTGACTTGTCCATGTTCTAATACTTGTACAAGTTTCTTTTTGACCCTAAGCTTTAAAATATTTTTTTTATAGGATCTACCTTTAGAAATATGGTGAAGAAACCCCTTAAAGTTTCTTCCTCTTGCTTCTTTAGACATATCTATAGCTTTAAAATTTTCTGTGCGATTTAAATACTCTAAGAAACTAGTTACAGCGTTAAGTATGGAATTAACTGATGTTTCCTCTCTTTTAGCCTTCTTTGGTTGTATATCTATTACCTTTAAATGCCCTGCTGGATTTCTTAACCATCCTACAAAGTTTGCTAAATCCTCAAATTGTAAATCTCCTAATTCGATTCTACTTTGGCTCATAAATTCATAAAACAGCTTGAGATGATAACAATATGTTTTAATGGTATTTGGAGCTTTGCCCGTATTATCCAAGTACTTTATAAATCGCTTAACCGGTTCTATCACTTCAAATTCTTTATCTAGCAGTATGTATAACGGATATGATTTTTCCTCCACAATTACTTTCTGAACCTTCATCTTTCC
>NZ_JACVEG010000083.1 GCF_014596725.1 Vibrio sp. Y2-5 | reverse complement strand
TGATAGTGTTACCTCGCCAATTGTTTGATTAACATCAATTAATTTTAAGATTTTTTCCATAGTTATTACCTCCAAATCACGTATATAAACTAATTAAATTACTTGTTCGATTTCGTAATATACATTTTCTTGTGTAGCAACATTACCTTCTGCAAATGCCTTTAATGACAATGGTAATGTTCGTTTCTCTTTACCCCATGTTTGCTCTTTTGATTCACCAGAAACTTTCACTTTACGGAATACAACAACCGTTAAGGCTCCTGTTTTTTCATGCTTACTAATTAACGCAGCAGAACGCATAGGCGCATCAGATACTGTTCCATAACCAATTCTCTTAGTTCCTAGTGCCGTAACAGGAGTAACATCCGTTTCTACAGTTGCAGCAGTTGAAATACCAGTATCAATAGTAATCGTTGATCCTGAAACAGACACAATTTTCTTTGTTTCACTACCGATTTTCAGGAATCCACCTACCTTAAAATCCGCACCTGCAGCAGTAGCCAATGTAATAATTGTCGCTCCCACAGCAAGCTCCCCTTTTAGTTTCACTGCAGTTCCGTATTTTGGAGCCTTCTGGATGATTGCACCACCAATTAAAGCTAACTGTCTATT
>NZ_JACVEG010000082.1 GCF_014596725.1 Vibrio sp. Y2-5 | reverse complement strand
TCTTGGAAGTTTTGGTGAGTTGTGTCGTTACAACGTCATTGCACCAAATTCCCCTCATGCATCTCGGTTTTACCTTTTTAGCTTTGAATGTCTCCCATTGTCTACTTATCCACCAGTCGAATTCATTAAGATTGACGTTGGCAAGTATAGGACTAAGAATCCCGCCTTGTGGGGTGCCCTTGGTCGGGAACATTGTTGTGCCATCAGGCATTTGCACTGGGGCTTTCAGTATTTTTCGGATAATGACCAGAAGTTGTTTGTCACGGATACCCAATGTCCATAATTGACGCATGAGCTTGACGTGATTTACCTCGTCAAAAAAACCTTTAATGTCTACGTCTACTACATATGTAAGGTTTTGTTTATTTACTCGCACTGATGCATCTGCTAGGGCATGTTCAGCACTTCTGTTTGGGCGAAAACCATAACTTCGGTTACTGAAGTGCGCTTCGCAGATTGGCTCCATGACTTGTAAGATGCACTGTTGGATTATCCTATCCCACATAGCCGGTATTCCCAGGGGTCTGGTTTGTCCGTTGGGCTTCGAAATTTCTTTACGTCTTACTTTCTGCGGTTGGTAGTTTTGAAAGCGTCTTTTAACTTCATTCAAGAAATAGCTTTGTTCCA
>NZ_JACVEG010000081.1 GCF_014596725.1 Vibrio sp. Y2-5 | reverse complement strand
AAAATAAAGTCGTAGACGATGTTTGCAGTATTAGGTGTTGGGTTTGCAGCAGGTAAATTCGTAACCGAAACTTGGAATGTTATTGTAGCTACTTGACCTGATGTGATATTCGGGATGGAAAAGCCGATATTCGGATCTGCTGCAGGAAGTACAGTGTTGTTAACTGTTACACTCCCCGAAATAAATACTGTTCCATCTTCTATAATATCAGTAAAAAAGATGGAGTTAGTTGTAGTGGATCCGTTATTTTGAATGAGTACTGTATATTCAATAGTTTCATCAATANATCAATAAATTGTATATTTGTAGTATTGGAAGATGTCGTTTCTGAAATTGGTGGTAAGCTTTGGTCTGGCTGATACTCATAGTGGATGACGGCGATATTATTCATGTTATTTTGAGAAGGTATCGAGTCTACATTTACTTGGAATGTAACGATAATTGTATTGTTTGGAAGGATAATATTAAGTGAGATTCCGGTACTTGGATTTTCGTTAGGTCTTGGTATGCCATCTACAAGAATGCTATCTGGAACGAATGTGGTGCCAGCAGCGATTGCGTCAATTAGGAGAGTATTTGTAATAGGTACTGTACCAGCATTTGTAACTGCGATGGTATATGTGATAATTTGA
>NZ_JACVEG010000080.1 GCF_014596725.1 Vibrio sp. Y2-5 | reverse complement strand
TGAACCACCAGTAGTTAGTAAGCAAAAACCTCTTGACCAAAACATCTCTTTCAATAGTTTCATACTACTTAATTAGTAGTATGAAACTATTTTTATATTAATCATAAAAAAACAGTTTATTCTTATTCAAAACTTACACCTTCACTCGATCACTCAACCATTCGCTAATCATTCATTCTAAAATAGTAATATGATTGACCGGTGATTAATTGACTGATTACAATTAGGTTTAATGCAATGAAATCAACCGTTCAATCACCACTCAACCTACATACGAAATAACAGTATTTACACACGAGTGACTGGTGATTAGTTGGGTGATTTAAGGTGTGGATAATGAAAAATGTGCCATTAATGCGCTTTATCGATGATATTTTGTTAATTGAGCGACAATCAGGCGGTTGATCAGAGGCTGTTTAAGTTGTTCTTACTTATTGTGAATTGACTTTTGATTGAGCGGTGCTCAACGAGGTGTTTGAGTGGTGGTTATTTATACATAGTCATTTAGCAAAGGTCATACTTTTGAAAAAATCACCTTGCAACCATGGGAAAAACTATATATGATGTAGTTACTTTATATTTTTGTATTTTTTTAGATACAAATTTATTAATAATAAAATATTTATATAATAAAA
>NZ_JACVEG010000008.1 GCF_014596725.1 Vibrio sp. Y2-5 | reverse complement strand
CTTTTTGCCAAATTCCCCCTTCAATCCCTTGGTATATATAGTATCAATGCTTGCGACAGTTTTGGGACAAGTAAGGGGAAATGGGGAATCGTTGTGAACGACAACTATGTCTTTTTTCTTTAAAACACTCTGTGCCCATTGGTATATAAAGCATCCCTATTTGTGACTGATTTCATGTGCCTGAAAAAGATTAGGGTAGAGTAGGGGACTAACTGTTAATAAAAAAGCCCCCTTAAGGAGGCTTTAAATAGGAATTTAAGATTAGGATTCGAGTACTTGTTGTATTTTTTTCAGCTTCTCTTCGTCCTCAATGACACTTAGGAACTGCTTTACGGTCTCTGTTTGTGACTTAGTAAGGTATGAGAATTCAGCTCTAAATTTGCGTCCCGATTTGTGCTCACTAGTACGTATAAACTTAGTACGGGATGCTTGGTATTGATATGAAGGCTCACTCCAAGTTGGTGCATTAGGTTGTTTATTTTCAGCTGTATACTTGATCAAGTTAAACGTAGATTGATGTGAATTTTCTATGTCTTCACTATCGATGCTCTGCTCTTGTGCAACTTGCGAACTCTGAATTATGCTGCAGAACTCACTAATTGCATTTTCTACGTCATTACCGTCTTGTTTGGCTTTCGCCTTGATTTTCTTTTCTATTGAAGCAAGTTTTGTATAGTAATCGTTTGGAATACCATGAGGGTCAATGAACAAATTAATAAGTGCCGGGTCTATTAGGGCGGCAACTAATTTACGTTCTTCGGTCTTCCTTTTCTTCTCGGGTATCTTGAATTTATCGAAAACAGCTTCGTAAGTTCCAAGCTCTATATACGCCGCGACATATTTTTTTCCCATCTCACGACGAGAAGGTTTCCTAATTGCTTCTTGAACTTTAATTAGACCTAAAACTTCTTCTTTAGTAAGATTTGTATCCTCAATAACCCAGAGTGGTAAACCTGCTTGTGCATAAATTGCTGACATTCTTCTGCGAGAACAATCTATAGCAAGGAAAGTTAATTTGTCAGGGCCTAAGCACGCAAGACCTTCATTTTGAACTCCATACTCTTCTACGAAAGGCAGAATGTCCCACAGATTATCTCTTGTCAGTGTTTCTTGTTCTCGTGGGTTGTCAGGGTGTACTAGTACTTTTTCTTCGACATCCTTTGCTTCTACAAAGGTACGAAATGCTGCTACTTCACGACCTGTAACTAACTTATAGGTTTTTTTCTCGCCTGAAAACTGACGCTTAATCGCTTCTGTTTCAGTTTTTTCCTCAAGGGGAAAGCTTGATTCTTCAATTTGATTTCTTAATCTTGCAAATTTTAGCTTTTGAGTTGCAGGTAATCTTCCTGCATCGCTCAGAGCTTTTAATTGTTTATAGAGGTCAATGTCGTTTTGATCCATTAGTTACTACCTCGCTTTTTGTGGTGTGTCATCATTCCAGTAATTAGTTCGTTAGCCCATTTTTCGGCAGCTGATTTAGCTCGTTTAAAAGGTGCAGAGGAACCTGGGTAGTCTTTGGGCTTGATAGTAAATACTGTCCCTCCGTTTTCTGCACAACGTTCATAAACGTCTTCTTCGGGTAGGTCATTTTTAATCGTATTTTCGTGACCAAAGATTTCTGCCAAATCGATTGAAGCATTCTCATATACTTCTTTATCTTGCTGGTTTTCAGAATTACTGGATTTAGAAATGTAAGGCTTGACGAAATCAAGCTTACTTAAATCCATCCCATCTTCCACTAACTGCTTCATTACAATTGGAAGGCGGGACAAAAAGTTTAGCGTTGAATCAAAGTCATAAAAGGTTGTTGGAACTGGGATATACACACCATTTACCGCCCATAAGCAGTTCTTCATAACTTTGTCCATGTGCGGGCCTGCATCAAGTAGAATGAAGTCGTAATCAGTCTCGTACTTTTCAATGATGCGCTTTAATAGGAGCTCTTGATATTTGTAATTTCCGCGTGTTTCTGGCAAGTCTAAATCATCAGCATAAAAGCCATCACCAGTACTACAAGGGATAATGTCAATATTATGAGCAACGTTCTTTATGATCCCGTGTTGGTCAATTTCGGCTTTGTCCGCGTCATCACACATAAGGGCGATTGAAGTATAAGTCCCTTCGTTTATCGCATTTTCAGGCGCGTTATGTTGTGTTGATGTTGATTGAGGATCGAGGTCAACGATGAGAACACGAATATCCTTAAGCAAATAGCGTGGCATATGCACTAATGCTGTCGCTAGCATATTAGTACCCATTGATTTACCAACACCACCCTTGAGGTTCTGAATTTGAACTATGTATGCTTTACCATCAGTTTCTGCTCGGTATTTTTTTACACCAATGAAATCTGCAACTGCTATGCAATCATCTCTATTCAAGATGTAGCTATTGGCATGTGTGCGCTTAAACTCATACCCTTGTTCTGCCATTGTAATCATTTCTTTGGCTAAGGTATTTGCAGCAATAGGGCGGTCAGTATACTTCAATAATTTATATAGTTCAGACTGACTGTATGTGATTGGTGTAAGTTCGTCTTTTACGATTTGCTTCAATTTATGAAAGTTTTTGAGAACTTTCGTTGCACCAGTACCAATGTTGTCGATTGCGGAGAGTTCCATAAATAATGCATCCTGTTTCTATTGATGTACCCACTATAAATGAAAAAAATTAGAATTGAAGTGATTTTTCTCCTCAAAGGCACTTTTTCTCCTTAAAGGCGCTTTTTCTCCTTAAAGGAGGTTTTTTAACTTAGCTAGGTTTTTTCGGCTTAATTTTCCAACCTATAAAACTGTGACAAAACCTTCCATCTGTAGGTTTTTAAGGCCAGATTTGTTAAGTCAACTTCATTGTCATCTGATATGGCTGCCTATTGGGTTGGTCAAATAGAGCTTGAATCGCTCTGTACCGCTTTTCAAATGGGCTTAATTCTTCAATGGAGTCACTTATTAAAAATCGGAATTCCGCCCAATTTCTTTCTTTTAACTCTTCAAAAATGAGGTGGTCAATGCATGCCTGTGATGATATTTGCCATGCCATATACTTAGCTTCTTCTTCCTCATCTTCACTAAACATTGAGTGAAACTGTAGGGTAGGGTGGTTGTCCATGATTTTGTTGTATATATCCCACCAAGCAAACACATTTTCCTCTATGAGGTCATAAAAACTTTGAGTAACAAATGGTTCACTATCGGGTTTGATGAACTCCGTATGGAAGGAGTGGTTTGAATATTTCTCGTTTTTAGAAACTTGCGGTTTTAAAAATTCAAGAGAAATAACCTCAGCCATTTTTGATCCTTTTCTCAACCCTTTTTTGTTATAACCAAATATTGCTGGAGTTCTATTTGTATCCATTGTTACCTGAACTGAATGGAGTTTTGCAAGTAGAAGGCGAGGGTTTAATTTGTTCTTAGTGCTAACTTCACTCATTCCTAGAAAATGCACACGCCGAAAACATGGTTCTCCATTAGGTTTATTCATACTGAACAATGCATCGATATCTCTAGTTGATAAAGCAAGGTCAAGCCCTGGTTTTGTTAGACATGGGACGCCTAATACCAGTTCGGCATACTTAAGGTGTTTAAGTAATACTCTCGTGTTTTTACGAATATCTTCCGATCGATGTATAGGCAGGATTAGATTAGCTTTCCTTGATAATTTTATAATTTGTTTTTTATGCTGAACCACTATACGTTCAGCTTCAGCAGGGTCATCAACACTATCAGGAATAACGATATATAGATTTTTAGCAAGCTTACGAGGAAGTTTTTCAACTATCTTTTCGTATTGCGTAAATACCCAGTTTGAATCCATCTTAGTGTTACTGGTTAATTTACTGATTAAACCATTATCAAGGAAAAGCGCCCCAAATTTTAAGGAATCTAAAAGTTCCGCTAGTAAGTCTCGGTTCTTATTTAAGTTTGTATGTGCTAACGACGAGCCACCACAGCAACCAGCAGAAATGTACGCGGTTTCTGTTCTGTTAGATATCCCAGACCTAAAAACAGTAGGTAAGGATTGGGCAGGGCTCTTTACTGAGATACAGAGTTTTTTCAATCTCCCCAGTAGTTCACCGATACCTTCATGACCTTCGCAAATATAATGGCTTTTAAAGCTAGTCCAGAATGAGTCAAATTTAGTCCCGTGTAATAGCTTCTTAAAAACTCCCATGTAGTTGTTGGTCAGGAAGCAAAAAACTTCACGTTCAGCTTTGTTTGGAATGGCCTTAAGCAAGGAAATGGTAGTGCTTGAGTGTTTTTCACAGTATTGATTTATCGCGCTTTCATTCCTCTTTATTAGTTTGTACATAGGTTTGTCGTATGGTACTAGAATTGTATCCCCAGAGATTAAACCATGCCCACCACTAAGTATGAATACCTCGAAATATTCAAAAAAATTATCCCCTAAGTTCGAACGCAAGGTTTTGTAGATTGGGCCTTGATAAAGATTTGAAGCTTTTGCTGGAAAACTCACTTTTGAATCACTGCACCCGATAATTAAAACTGGTTTCGAACATGTTTCTAACATTGCAAATTCCATTAATTACGTTGAGGAATTCGATTTTATATCTTTCTTAATTTAGGCAATGTTGTACATGAGGATAGTGAACATTTTTGATTATCATCTTGAAGTCCATTCGTATACCCAGTTACTATATTGACAGAGCACCTGCAGAATGCTCGTTTAGCCGACCTTGGCGAAGACCCCTACGATAGTCATCTGTATACAATTCTTCTGAGTAACTATGTTTTTTCATAGCAGGTACTCGTGTAGTCGGCTCCGGTATCTGTTTTAAAGGAAAGGCATAATGAATACTTCTCACCTTAGATTCCCTAGCGGTCGTTCAGTTTCGCGTGTTAAGCAAGATGCAACCGCCCTAAAAAAACAACGGAACATATCTAAAACGGAAGCTCTTAACGAGTGTGCTGTAATTAACGGGATTAGCCTGCCTTGGGATAAGGCTGTTGAGTTATTGAAAGCTCATGAATTGGCTCAATCTCAGAGCATTACGATTTCTCTTCATAGTTTATTACCCGATGATCCTGAACCCGAATTGGCAGATTTCGTAAGGCCTGAGTTGTCTTTAACAGGGCAGCGTGGGGTGGGGTTAATTTATGGAAGAGCAGGGACTGGCAAATCTATTTTAGCCTCATCGATTATGGAGGAAGCTTTAAAGCAGGGGTTCAGCATAGATTATTTAGACGGATTTGGTTTCAGTTACTTTTTGGAAAAACAAATTAAGCATCCTGATGACATGGCTCTTAACGAATTAGCTCGGCTATCGCATGTTTACCCGGGGAAAATTACTTTAATCGACAATGAACGCAGAACTAATTTTAAGTTAAGAACCCTCCCAGAACCGAGTGCTCAAACTCTTTTAGTAATTGATGAGCTTAGTATTCAACTGGAGGGCGGGCTTTTGGGCACGTCTTCAGATGATGTCGATAAAAGATTCGCTAAATACATCCAAGACTATGTTGCTGAAGGAGGCTTGATTCTTTTAGTTGACCAGGATTCAAATTTATTTGAACGTTTGATCGTTAATGAAAAATCTATTGGTTTCGCTGCAGTTGCCGGAATGTGTTGGTCTTCTGATTTTACTCTAATCAAAAAGCCAACTGCTTTAGATAATCTTATCAATCGTATCGGAAGATATGCCTATCCGTTTGTGTGTGTGAACCCGAATGGGATGTCTATCGGTTCTCTTAGACGGTCTTAAGAATTTAGTCAGGCAAGTATTATAAATTCTTGGCCAAACCATGTTGAGTGGCGCGAATAAACATTCTTTGTAGTAATGCCAGTTATTAACGTACTAAAAGATAAAAGACCTCTGATTGCTCACGAGGTCTTTTATTGTATAAGGTTTGGTTTTCACCCGTTATTTGTAATAACCGTAATTATTACAAACACTTTTTCTGCTCTTTACGACGTAGAATCAATGCTCCTAGCAATCCGATTAACGCTAATGGCCCTGTAGAACCACCACCGCCACCGCCACCGCTACCGGAGGTGCTGCTGTCAGAACTTGAATCATCATTACCATCGATACTGGTGACATCATCTGAACCGTCACTAGCCCCTTTGTAAAGGTCGCCAGTGTATGAATCGACAAAGCTAACTACAGTATTTGTTGAGCCATTAACCTGAATCGTAAATTCTGAAGCATCGAACTCACTATCAAGTGTTACGCTTATTGTACATGACGCTAGGCTCTCCAAGAATGAATATGCGTCGCAGTCACTTGTATCCAGTATTACACCAGTTTCAGTAGTTGCGATATCCAAGGCTTGAGAAGATGCACTTAAATTTTGAACTTCAATATCGAACGATGTTACGTTGTCGCTATTTAAGAACTCCATTTTAGTAGGCACATTCAGCCCATCGATCTTTCCGAGAATAAATGACATTTGAGATTCAAGACTTTGATAGTTGCTTGATAATCCGAATGCTGTAGAGCTGGTTACTCCGTACATTGTATTATCAATCATCAAAGCAGTACCACTATCGCCAGATAGTGCATCATCCCCTTCCGCTTCCATGTAGGTGTTAATATCTACAGAAAGTTCAGGAAAGTATGAATGAAACGTACTATTAGATGTAAACGTATTGTATGCATCTTGAGTACAGTCATACTTATTTGAATCGTCAGTTGTATACGTACCATCACTTTCATTTACAATTTTGAAAGATACCCAGTAAGTACAAGATACATCCATTGGAAGCATTTTTACTGTCTGAGTTCCGTAGCGCATTTCTGAAGGTGTCGTATTATTCGCTGTTTTACCCCAACCGTAATAAGTGAACGTTTGATCAGTGTTCATGGTTTGAGTATTAGTCCAATCTACGATGCCAGCCATTGAAGAAGGAAAAACGGAAAAAAGTTGCTCAAAATCTGAGATTAAACCCAGTTTCAAGGTTGTTTTATACGCTATAGCATCATCAAGCTTGATTAACGCCAAATCAGAATCATCAATATCACTGAAATTTACGTCTACATTGTCATATGTGTACGCAGTTTCAACGAGTGAGCCATCTGACATATTACCTTCTAAAAAGATGGATGAAAGTGCAGCTTCAATACCAGAGTTGTTCCAAAGAGTTTCAATCACACTCAGGGCCTCTGTTTGTCCGCCCATAGTGTAAATTTGTCCGTCTCCGTCATAAACAAGTCGGGAATTACCGTCGTAATAACCCACATAACCGCCTACCCCTTGGTAAACTTTAATTGTTATGGTGTCACCGTCGGTAGCTAAATCATCACTTTTATCGCCACTTCCGTCTGCATCCCAAGATGAAGTACAGTGGCGAGCCGTTAAGATCCACTGACCTGCGATTAACTGCCCACCGCAAGAACCCTTATCCGTCACAATGTTTACAAAGTAATTCATTGCATCGTATTGGGATTCAGTTACAGCAGTACCGTTCTCCACAGCGTAAAGTGGTGCTGAAGATAGTGCTAGTAAACCAGCCAAAACGTGTTTTGTTTTCATAAATGCTCCTTGTTTAAAATTCTTTCGAAAACTCCCCCAATGGTGAGGGTTGTAGAGGTTGAATTATAAACAATATTTAATTATGTGGGAAGTGTTGTATAATTACTGCATATCACTTGTAAACAGATAAGGCGATTTCAATATGCTACCACATACGTCTAAACGGTCTATTCTCAAAGTCATGTTATTGTTAAATATTTTTGCATTAACAAACGCTAATGCCCAAGAAGATACTAAGGATTCCAAAGGTGAGTTAACCGGTGTTAGTGTGACTGCTTATACAAAAATTGATTCTGGGGTGAACGCTATATCAATTTCTGCGACCTCTACAGCTGCGACATTGAACGCAAACAAAGCGAAATTGAACACCATTAAGAGCAATGCAGATACAAATACTACTGATATTACGTCACTTGAACACAAAGTTGCTGCTTTGCAGTAATCTCAAGACAGGATTCTGATAATGAAATCAAAACGTGTAATTCCACTTCTTCTTATCGTTGTGGCATTTAATGCAATCGGAGCACAAAAGATCAATCGCGTGGGTGACGTGGAAACAATTGGGATAACATCGTCTTCAATAAGTAACGGTACACTAACGCAAGTGAACGATACTAGTGATACTGAAAATCAGATTGACGACAATAAAGCCCGCATAGCTGCTATTAAGCTGAACGTAAACAATTTAGATGCACTCATGCAGGTTTGTTTGTCAAAGCCTTCTTATAACTACACCAGGACTTCGGGGTATTACGATTATACCTATAGAGTGACTTATTCTTGGGATTCTCCGAACTGTGTAACCAATCAGACACTAATAAGTAAAAAAAATAATGCGGCGGCTATGTGCGTTGCTAGAGGTAGTTTTACTAGAACCCAATCTGCGGGTGGAGGTTGTACTAGTAACCACACAAGCGATACACGTACAACTTATACAACTTATGCCTACTATTGGAATACATCTACCAATACTTGCTCAACAAGAGTTGTTCGCAGTTATACTAAGATTAGGTCTGTTAGAGATGAAAGCTGTTATCACAATAGTCACGACTCTGATCATGATCACGGACACCGTTACCGCTAGTCATCTGGAAATATAACGAAAAAAGCCAGCATTATACGCTGGCTTTTTTGTGTTTTACGTACAACTTACAGTTAAGGTTGAGTATACGCATTGTATTTACATGTTCTTTCCGTTACTGATGTAAGAAATGAACCGGTATAACCTTGTAACCACGCTCGGTGGATTAGGGTTCTGGCAAAAGCTTTACGTATAAATCTTGGTATGGGTTTTATTTGAGCACTTTGCGCTTGATAAGCATAAATTCTAACAGTTTCGTAACTTGTTCTATCCAACATCGTCATTTCCTTTTATTACAAATCAGAATATGTGTGATAAACAATTAAACGAAGAAGCTAACAAGCCCAAGAACTGTGCCAACAACACCCCATATGGCACCGTATTTCGCTATTGCATCTGGTGACCTCATTAGCCAAATATTGACCTGTGCTATATTGGCTTTTTTTACAACCAGATTGTAAGGTTTTTTGGCTCGATCAATCCCTAGCTCAACATAGGCATCGTAATCTAGACCAACACTTGTTTTCGTAAGTCCTTTGAGGGAATTACCTCCAACAATGTATCGAATCGTCCATTTGCCACTATCGATGTTATGAATGACGACAGGCATACGTCTTCGAAATGGCTTCATATTGGAATTGTGAACTCTGATTAGGTTCTGACTTGGGCCGGAATCTACGTCAGGTAGTCGCACTATGTTATCTGCTAGAATGGTTGCTTTGCTTGGCATGAATACCATGATATTTCTCCTTGATTACTAGTGCCTTTCGGCTACTTTTCGACGTTAATTACGTCATAGAATCTTCATGGTATCTGAAAATATTAAGGTACTCAATATTATTAGTTGCGCTTTCTAATACTCCAACAAATGTTACGTTATTTAGCCTTTGCGGTTGGCTTGTAGCCATGAACAGCCCAAACCTCTGGATCAATTTTAATCGGGTTAGAGCTTAAGTCTTCAGTATTGAAGTAAGTACCGTGATATTCAATATACCCCTTTGTAAATAGATTGGTCAGTAATTGTGCTGCATGTCTTGCTGAAGTGGCATTCACCCCTAGATTTTGTTTGCTTAGACTTTCCATTGCAGAACAAGATTTCTTGTTGCCCTGCTCGTCTGACTGTTCCGAGAAGTCATACAGATCACAAACTGTAGGAAGCAGTTTTTCAGAATTAGTTCCATTAGCCAGTTCCCCTAAGATAATCTGACCAGCAGTATCGTTGTTGCCAGTGTCTAACCATATGATATTTCGGTATTTGTTTTTTGTTTTCTGATGAATTTGGTAGCGGATTGAAGGAATGTCAACGCACGTAATAATCAGATCAAAATTGGAGAGTTCGTCTGCTGTTGCATTTCTTTCTATCGCTTGGAAGTTACAACCGTGTAGATTATTGGTTGTCCACGCAGTTGCTGCCGCTTTGTTCATTCCAATTTGACTTTTATAGAAATTTTGACGGATACAGTTAGCTTCTGTCACCACTCCCCCATCGAAAACAGTGACATTTAAACTGGATTCAGGTGAAAAGATTTCCATTACGTGTTTCAAAGTCACCAATTCAGCCGCTAGAAATGAACCTGTGCCACCAGCACCAATGAGAGCGACTGTTACAGAACGATTAATTAAATGACTTGGTAAATAGAACATTATGTATACCCCTATCGCTACATGGCTTTTAGAATAAAATCAGAAACAGTACCCATGACGGCTAGTTCACTCACACGTACAGGCTCTTTCTCTTTACTTTTAAGCCAGTTCGCATATTGAGCTGCACTTGGCACTTTCTTATTTCTAAAGAAAGCAGTGTGACCAAAATGGGTTTTGGTGCTGTCGAGGTATGCTTTGCTTATAGCATCAATGTCGTTGTTCTTTGGTAGACGCGCAGAACCGAGACAAATAGAACCCATATTAGAAATATTTGGCAGAGGCGCGTAGTAGACGCGAGTATCTGCGGTAGGACGTTTGTTTTTGCTTTGAATGACACCAATAAAAAGACGGCTACCCATTCTTTTAAAAATGAATGTCGGCCAATGAATTTTACCCACGAAACCATGTGAACCGTGGCTGTAATAAAGAATTTGGTCTGGTTCTGGCGTATAAGTCCAAACTAGCTTTTTAATGTCATCAACGAGGATGCGAGGGTCTATAATATTGGCTTTGCAGCGGCTTGCCCCACTCGCATTATTCTCTTTTTTTAATTGAGCAACTGCGTCAATGAATTGCTCAGCATTCAAGATTGAACCTGTTGATAGCTTGCCATTCGTTTCAGTGTACTGAGTAACAAACTTATTGGAATTGATGCTCTCAACTATGAATATTTGTTTCATAGTGACTGGTTTAGAATCATTATTTTTAATTTGAATTGCTTGGCATCCGATCATTTTCTTGCCTCAGTATCTGTCTTTGATGCTCTTATTCTAACAATCGCCTGAGTCAGTCAATCTTGGTGCGTTAATCAAAAATAGCAGGAAGACCTAAATACTGACTCCAATTTAGTTCTTCTATACGGTCAAGGTAAAAAACTTCCTCAATTCTGCCAATTACTGAAAATGATTCAAAAATTTCAAACACGTTTCGAGCTAGAGCGATATTAACGACAGTGTCAATAACTTCATCTAAGGACATTTCTGAGATGCAGATTTTTGTTACCGAGGATGCAAGCTCCATAAATTCATTAAAACAGGCTTGTACCACTTCTACACAATCAGGGTCGCGAAGGTAAAACTCTAAGGAAACGTAGTGACCTTCAGCAGAGAGGAATTTCGCATGTTTGGATAGTTCCTCGTTATCTGCTATTTTTTCCAAATTGAGTATTTCAGCCTGTTCTCTGAACCAGTCGACTAAAGGCTTATACTCTTTTGGCATCGTAGAAATATAGTTTGCAGAGGCAGATTTCTTGAAATTGGCTGTTGCGATTGCACTTGCAGTACTCCAATAAGCGTCACGAAAATCATTTTCATCTAGACCTAATTCATCATGTAAGTCTTTACCAATCGCAAAATCTAAAACCTCGTCTGTCGTAGTTAAGTTGGTAAGCTCGTTGTCTTCATCACTCTCGATGATAAAACAGTAGTCTGCACTATAGTAAATAGCGTCTTTATCTGTGACGAAATAGGCTGTTGTACTGAGTTGCTCAAGCTCTTGATAACAGTACATTCCTAACATCGAGTCACTGCCATTGATCTGCGAGATATCAACGTTAGAGAAATCTAATGCTAGATATAAGCCATCACTGCTTCCTAGCTCATTTTCATTAGAAAACAAAAGGTCGGGAGTTGCAGCCAGTTTTGCGTTGGTTTTGCGGTCATCGTGAAATTTAGCAAAGTTGGCAACATCGGAATATCCGTACGCTTTTAAAGCTTTCAAAGCGGATTCAGTTTGTTTCTGAACACCATCATCGATTTTCACCATGATTCGTTTATGGATTTCCACCAGCGCAGCATTTAGGAATGATGAAACGTCAGTAATGGTGTTAGCCTGTAAAATGACTTCCAAATCAGCTTGAATACCAAGTTCTTCAGCGTACTCAGCCAGTTGAAGAAAGGTTTTCATCTCCACACTTTCAACAGGAGTCTCTACACCAGAAGTGGTAAAGTAATGGTAAGGGAACGTCTTTTCGTGCGTACGTAATAGACTTTTTAGGGATTTAACTTCATCGCTAAAACTAGTAACGCAGTTTCTGGATCTGGCGCAAGGTTGAGTACTTGCGTGTTTTCCACTCGTATTTTCAAAAAATTTTGGCGTTGGATTGCTGCCTGAGTAGTTAACTTCTGTTGCTGTAGATACCATTTCTTTGCCTCATTACGTACGTTCATTGATTCACCTTCCCTTACCGCCTTTTAACCGTTTGTAGCAACTTTTAGGAGTGGCACTTCGTAGAGTAAAGATCCGTCTTCTTGGGCTACGGCATCCGCTTCGTACATGCGAGTGTGGCGAATTTGTGGATATTGCTTTGACAAAAATTCAATTGCTTTTTCGAACGGTAATTGAGGAAATTGGTCTTTAATTTTTGCCGAACCGATTTGAAAGAAGCGTTCAGTGATTGCTACAGTTGCCATGATTTGGTACTCCTTGTTTATTAATTTTTCAATTAGCTCAGGTTAAATGCGTTGTTTAAGATATCGTCAAAACCCATCTGAGTATCGTCAATTTGTAGGTCTTGCTCGGCTACTTGCTCAAGTTGACTTAGAACTTCATTTTTCTCAGTCTTCGTAGTCGTTGGCGTTTGTTCACCCACAGTAGTTGTTCCTGTTACCGCTTTATCTTTGCTCACTGCAATCGCTGTATCGGTATTTGAAGAAGTACGGATACCGACTACAGCATTAAGATAACGTTCCATATCTGCTTTCATTAGATGGACGCTTTCTTTCGTGCCAGTAATAACTTGTGCAGATAAACCTTTAGGCATAACTACCACGTTCTTCTGACCATTTGGTGATGTAGTGATACTTAGTGTCACTTCATCAAAATTAAGTAGCTGTTCTAACATGTTTCGAATTCCTTAATGGGATTGATTTGATGACTTAATCTTACTGATTTGATGGTGTGGTCAAGGTTGTATTGACCACACCAGAAGCTGTCTAGCTATAGGTTTGATTATCGATGGCATTTACATGGAAACTTGGTGCGTAATTTTCCCAATCAAATTGAAACTTGAGAATTTTAGCTACTTGAACATCGGTGTTTTCATTGGTCAGCGAGTAATACTCTTTTTCAGAATGCTTATCTTTGAAAGCCGCCGCAAATCCTGATTCATCGAGCACTAGTAATCGTAACTGTTTGGTCATTTCAGTTAGGTTTTCACTCGTTGGTTCCCAGTTTGTCTTAACTAGTGCTGGTAAATCCGATACGAGTTTTTTGCCTGACTGAATTACAATGCGTTCCATGTTCAAATGGTGAGGACTTTGGAACGCGAAGGTGAGTTCAGTAATTGCCTCTTGGTGTAACTTTTCAAGTTTCCTCAGTGATTGCGTAATTAACGGCTCTAAACAACGTTCAATGCTGCCCTTGCCTAATGCTGAATGCAGGGAGGCAACGGTGATAGCTAACGTGTAACTTGGATGGTTCTCTATAAGCTGCTGTCCAGCAATCTCGCGCACTGCTTTTTGAGCCGTGACAATGCAGCGTTTAGGGGCTTGAATTGGCGCATCTACGGTTGCCTTGCCTTTACTCGTTGCTTTACCCGACCCTTTGGTCTTAGATTTATCGGCAGCGTTACCGTCACCACTTGACTCAACCTCTGGTTCTTGGGTTGTTTTCTTTGAACTGGCAAGCATGTGAGCTTGTGTCTTCTCTTTAAAGCAAGACACCTTAATGCATTGGTTCTCAACAATCTGACCCTGCCCCATTTCAGTTTTATCGTTAAGTACGGCGCATAACTTGTCACACCCTTTACAGGCAGAAAATTGTTCCTTACCTACCATTGCTTCATTAACCGTCATGCTGCCCTGAATGGCTGACTTAAGAACAACTTTCCCGTATTCTTCGGTCATAACCTTCTGTTGTTCTTCAAAATGTGTATTTGTTTTAGTCTGGTAACATAAAGGATTAGTACAAAGATCGTTATCGAATCCTAAAGCCGGTAACAGTGCTGTTTGCTGGCTAGAGTTGTATTCGCATTCCGAACACTCTTTAGTGCAAAACACGGCTTTGTTAATGGGCTGTTTAATCTTGCTTTTCAAACTGTTGTTTAGCTGACCAACTGATAGTTTTTCATGTATGACAGAGTCAACTAAACGATCTTGCAGTGTTGGGGTAATAAGGGCGAGTAGTGCTGCATGTCCTTCAGTTAACGTAAATCCGTTTAGATTCTTAACACCAACCAGCGATAACACTTTTTTTGTTGCTTTTAACAGTTGAAGTGCTTTACGGAATTTTGACTCAGGCCAGCCCATACGACTACATGCAGCTGCAATATCGCCACCGCAATTAGTTACTATGGTTTTTAGTCCTTGAGCTTCATCGATCAATGACATTTGAACACGGTCTGTATTTTCACTAACCGCCAGCTCGTAGGCTTCTGTGTCAGTTAAACCGTATTTAATCAGTACCGGAATAAGTGGTAGTGGGATTTCAAGGGCAATATCCAAACGGGTGTTACCAGCGATGATTTCAACTTCATCATCTTCAGATATACCTAGTATTGGTCGTGCCCAAATAGGAGTATGAACATAACCCGCAGCCGTGATTGATTGCTTCAATTCTTCACGTTTTTCAGGATTAGTGGTTTGTCGTGGGTTCCCGAATACAGCGCGGCGAACCTTCGATGGATCCAAATAGACAAGCTTGTCTGCTCTTTGTGAGGTATTTCCTGTTGTTTCTACTGGTGCATTAACTGCTACTGTGCTCATTGATTGCTCCTTGATTAGTACATGGCGTTAGCCTTGTTTATGAAGCTATTATGCACGTTCTATATAGCGGTCAAGGTTGCAATAGTGAATGATTGAAGTGATAAGGTTGTCATCAATTCCACTTGGCTGAGTGGGCTTTTATTAATTGTGACCAACTGTTCTGCAACAGAACTTAATCTTTGGCGACTATCTAAATGTGAGAATTCGAATTGATTATCCTACATTTAGATAGTGTTTATGGTGTGGCTCGCGCAACGCTGTGGTTTAAATGGAATTAACGATTTCTCGCATAAACTCAGCTGCTTTTTTGTGATCACTTCTATGGGTCATGTACTCAGCTTCAGCTTGATTTTCTCCAATTGGCGTAAAGTCCGTGTAATCGAGGCGGTATTGGATTCTCTGTGCATTAATGAGTTCAACAGCAGTCTTTACTTTCTCTGTAGACCCCCGTACTAAAATGGTCTTGATACTCTTTGTGCCGCTATTTTTAATAATGACTTCCATTGGGGATTAACCTCTCTGTTTTAGTTTATTTTACTTGGTTATAATTTAGGTTCCGTTCGTTGGTATCACTAAACGGTAATTCCGACTTGATAGAGCCAGTCAGACCAAAAGTTTTGCCTTCCAATCTTTAGATAGAACGACCGACCTTCTCCTACAGCCATTGCTTTCCAAGTTGCAGCGCGATCTACCGCCTCTTGGTAATCAAAACCAAGGTAGTCCGGTTTCACAAATAGGAATTTCTGATGGTAAATTGGCTCGTTGCTGCGATAGGCAGTCCGCTTCCCTTTGTTGATGTCAAATGAATAAGCTATACGTGGTTCATTGTCCGTATCGAAGGTTGGACAGCTGATGAGAATCAATTTTCTTGTTTTTAGATCAAGTCGGATGATGTTTGCTTCTGGAACTTCTCTAACCAAAGCATTTTGAACTAGGGCTTTTTCGGGCTCAGAGAGCAATAGATCCACGTATTGGATGTGAAACCATACATTGTTACCAATTTTCTTTCCTACGGGCTTATATCCGTTTTGGTGAGTTTTGGAACTAATCTTCACTACGTCTACCCACTAATATAATTGCTTTGAAGGTATTGTAGTTTGATCACCGGCTAGTCAATCTTGGGTGAGTAGCCTATTGATGCTTTACATTCGGGAATTACGATAAGATGGTTATTGGAGAGTTAGTAGGAAAGAGTTTGGTAGTTCTCTTTTATCAAATATCAAAGCCTTCTCGTATGTCACTTTGTTTTGCGTAAATATCCTCCAGCTCAGGTTCACCTTAACGAAAGAAACAATGCTAAGCCTAACCGTGTTTCCACGAATTGGACTATTTAAA
The DNA here is from genome assembly GCF_014596725.1 of Vibrio sp. Y2-5. Lineage (GTDB taxonomy): Bacteria > Pseudomonadota > Gammaproteobacteria > Enterobacterales > Vibrionaceae > Vibrio. The sequence goes on along the minus strand of NZ_JACVEG010000008.1, from coordinate 179,766 downwards.
CTTAAGGGGGAAGGATTGAATTGTTGGCGTTGTATAGGATATAGCCAGTTATTTTTAGGGGTGGAGTTTTATTCCATCTAGACAAAGATACTCGGTTGGGTTGCAGTTTGGAGTATTGCTTGCATCATAAAATAGATACCCCAGTAAACCAGCGAGAAGAAGTATTGATATAAGTAGCTTCAATTTGATTCACCTGTGCGACATTACAGCTTTAGGAAGAGGACTTTTATTCTGGTTGATTCGAATGCCGTTTGTTCTGGAAATCCCTTTTCTACCATCGTTTGAAATAAGCCTTTTCGGAACTTAAAAATACAAAAAATAAGGATAACAGCGGCAAGACTATCTTCAGCGCAAAGCCAGAGAGGTATGATTTTTAAAACATACAAAATGATGGAACCAAGCAGTATAACTAAGCCAAGTAAGATTCCATTACCACCTATGTGACTATCAGTAAACGTTGGATTTTCCATTTTGATCATTCGGTATTAAGCTAACTGTGATGTAAGGATACTGAATTGAACACATGCTTATCAATATTTTAGTGTGATTAACTGATTAAAAACAATGAATCACATTATTTTGGGTTAAATTTGTCAATGAATCGTTTTAATTGAAACGATGTCAAAAGCTTGTTGTGCGGTTATCCCATCACCTATAACGCCATGTTTTAGAGGTGAAAATCCACTAAATTTAGTTCCATCGTGATTTAGTCTACTCCAGCAAAAATCAGTATCCCGATAGATAATTTGAGATGGTAATCGCCCCAGCTTTACCTTAATTGCTTCAATTGTCATTTCAGCGCTATTTGTAACGGTCGTGAGGTTTCTACCATTAGTGGTATCAACCACCAGCGCGATTTCATCTTTAACAGCAAGGGAAAACGCCGTTCTGAAGTTAGTCCCTACCTGTAAAACATGCATTTCACCGTCTATTTCAGTAATTGATAGTTGCATTGTTTACCCCTTATGATCACCATATTTCATTGTTTGGAACGTAAACCATAGCGGGCACCCATTCACCTGCACCCTCTCCATCCCAAACAGAATCGGTTTCGTCTGGAATCACAATGCAGAATGAAGATGTTGAAAACTGGGCTAAGCGGCGGGCTGCTGAGATAACTTTATCTCCAGCTTTCGTTGTCGCTTCTGAAAGGGTGATACATCCGCTGAATTCTTGAGCGACAGAATTAAGGTCTCTCTCATTCATTAAAGGTTCAAGGTTCACGGTGTCCATGACTTCTTTATTCGTGTAGAAGTCAGTTAGGTTCGAATTACCGAAGATTTCATAGAATTTCATACAGTCATTAACTCGTGATTCCCCCAATTCAGCATAGGCTACTTGAATAAAGTTTTTAAATGTCTCGTCATTCGGGTTGATGCTGAATGTTGCATGGGCGGATTGTAACGAATCAGTAATTATCATTTGGGTACCTTATAGTTTTGATTTTTATGCTCATGGTTCGATGTAAAAATCACAGGGGTTAGATTTTTACAAAATGAAGATTTAAGGCTGGTGGTAGCATCCAGCCCTGTGATGAATGTTGTGGTTAAGCACTTGCTGTCGCATCGCGACGTGTAAATGCTTTTTTTAGCTCAGATACAGAAGTGGTGTATTGTTTTGATGAGTCGCCTTTAAAGTAAAAGCGGATTTTGTTTTGCCGAGCTTTTGGTTTATAGCCACTTACAACCGCAGTTCTGCCGCTAATCGTAAACTCGGAACCAAAATCTTTATCTTCAAAACCATGAGACCAGCTGTATTCATTCCAGATTTTACGTTCCAACTCTTCACCTTGGCCGACTTTCATTTGCAACTTTGTTGAAAAGTCGATATCGGAATAAGTCATATTACCCAATACAAAAGTAACTCCGAATTTGTCGCCTAGTACCTTTAGAGCTTGGTTTAGTTCAACTCGCATTTGGTCACATACTTGTGGTGTGACCTTAGTGATTTTATCCATTTTGACCTCATTAATTGGGAATAAGAGTTTCAACTTTCTGTGTAACTTGAGGTCTACTCTACTCTTTATATGAGCTTGTCAATCTTCAGGATAAGTGTGTTTCACTGTGCTTGTTTACTTGGAATTAGCCTCCAAAGCTGAAACAACTCCGGTGGCTAATTTTTGAATTGAGTCCTGCGGTTTTGGGTTTAGTTTGTAAAAGTCCGCCTAACTTTAGTCACCCTTCAGTTTAAATGATGAATAAAAGGAGTTTAAAGGGTTGTAACCTCGATTTGTGTATTTGGTAATATTCCTAGAACGAATCCTATTTATTTGGGTTTAAATCAACAAACCTTTACGAAAACCGCTGTTGCCCCTTCCCTTTTTAGATTGAAAATTGCGTATGTAGAATCAAGATGTTGGTTGTTTAAGCTAGACAACTGATTAACGCATTCATCTTCGGAACTGTACATTTTAATGTGTTGCTCTACTACGTCCCCATTAACAATTGCCTGTTTGTTAACAGGAGAACAATTTTCATTTAAAAGTTGCCAGTGTTTACCACTTTTTATCGCTAAGGCGTAGCAGTTAAAGGCTTTGGTTATTGGATTTGCATTAGAAATGACAAGTTCTAGGTTTCTGACGGTTTTGATTCCCGGAATTATCGAAACATTATTGTGTTCTATATAAACTTTCAAAAGTGTGTCTCTTAGACAAAGAATTAGGAATTAGCTATGTATTTACTATAGTTTTTTAGAGTTTTTAATGAGGGTATTCACCTGTTTACGGCTAAGTTTTCTTATACCTTTTTTGAATCCTTCTATGTGCCCTTGTCTAATCGCTTCCATCTCTTCTTGAGTTAACCCAGTTGCGGCATCTTTAGGGGCTTTGAAGGCCTCTGCAATCATATCTTCATTGAAACCAATATCCATGAGCAACTTGAGCTCTTTACTCTTCATGAGGTTTTGATCGGATGGGGACATAATCGGTTTGAATGGGAAATTCATGGTTCCAGCGATTTGTAAGGCGATATTCCAAAGTAAGACCATAACTACAGGGAGAGCTAAACCAAGCCATACTGCCAATGACTCTTCAACTGAGTCAGATCTAGAGCCAATGGCGTTAATTCGAAATGAAAAGTCTGTAGCGGCCTGTAAGATTGTATTACCTAACACTAACCCTAACTCAAACACATAAGTAGATGTTAAAACTCCAAACATCATGAGTAGTACCCGATAAGTCACCTTTGGATTGTATCCGGACAAGACAATAATAATGGGACTGAACATGACAATGGAACCGACGGCAGTCTGTATAAGAACAGGCATTATCCTAATAAGAATTTCGTATTTAGTATAAGCACCAACTGCACCAGTTATGTTTGCGTAAAGGTGAATAGCATTTTTTGCAATTTGTAGGGCATATCCACCTACATTACCGTCTTCAAGTAGTCCTTCTGTATCATGGCTAAATAAACCACTTAATATGCCTGGTAGAAATGGGATTTCAATATTAATTCCGTGGTCAGCTAAGAATCTATTTGCTCTGAATACGAACCCATCAACAGAATTCAAAAAATTGTATTCCGTGAAACTTTCGTTATAGCTATTAATGTACATTGCGTTAACGAACTCATTTTGGGCAGTGGCTTCGGTGGCTATCATCTCTTTAGGGCTTGTTGAATCTCCACTGTATCGACTAAACATTTCAATCCATGCTGTCATCAACGGAGCGTAATAGTCGTTATATGCCTCCTTTTGTTTTAGCTCACTCCAAAGCACAGACCAAATAACGCGTGCTGCATCCTGACATTTTACGTTTTCCTTCTTTGAAATACTCGTTGGCCATATATCAGAGGTGTCAATTGTCATCTGATCATAATTGTTCGATGAATCAACGCCTATAGACCCCTGATAGACGCCTTTCATAAGTGTAGAATTGAAACCGTACTTAGAGTTAGAGTTGTTTGGATAGGCGCCAGTGTACAGGGAGGTATCATCTACCATCTGTTTTGCGGTTAAGTAACGTTCAATTGCCGGTGCGTGGCAGACTCTTTCGAATTCCGTTACAACTTTTCTTGTTGATGCATTGTTTGACTGAACCGTAATAAGGGCTTCTGCTAATTTCGTTTGTGTTACATCTTGAATACAACCATCTGATTTTCCGGATGTCGGCGTGCATGCAATGCTTGCTGTTAGGGAGTTAGATAACCCGAGTGCCATATTGTTTATTAGACCAACGATTAATGGAACCTGCCCTTTACCTAGCACACTGGAGTACGCAGAAGTCGGGGCTAGTTGGGTGGCTGTCGCATTCGGTTTAAAAACTGAAGGAGTGGTTTGGTGTGAGTATTGTTTATAGGTGAATGTGGCGGCTGTGTGCGAAATTGGCATAACAGCCACAAATAGAATAAAGAATTTAGTGATAAATTCCTTTTCCAATAACTTTATAAACATCACAGCTGGGGAACCATCGTCTGCACCACTAGCTCGGACTGCAAAGAAGGTTTGCACAATCACAACAGTGAATGGGATAAAAATAATTCCAAGTTCGTTGAAAAGAGAATAAGCGGCATTCTGCATCGTCACCGCTAAAGGCATGATGAAAAGACCTGATACGTCAGAAACAATCATGCTAATTACCTACCTTTCTTTCCAGCGGCTTTAGCAATGCCAGCTTGCATATTTTTGCTGGCTTGCTCATACAGGATTTTTAAGCCCCTTTGTTGGCGAGCGTCCATTTGCTGCTTATCTTTGTTAGCGTATTTGATACCTTCTTGAGGGATCTTGGTTGCATTCTTAGATAAAAGTTTCGCAATTGACTGTGTGGCTTGTTGCGTTATTCCACTCATATCTAATGTTGTGCTTAGATAAACGCCTAGTAATTGCATAAAAGTAAGCCAAGCCAGAGGCATGAATATCATGATACTTTTTGAAGTGTAATTAACGATTTTGACCGTGCCGTGAGAAGTAATGGTTAATCCGTCATTTTTTGACTCTATAAGCCCCGATATGATCGTATCGAGTATCATCCCAAGGTTGATAAAAAAAGGAGTCATACATAACGCAAAGTAGAATATACAAAGCTGTGCTAGTACTTTTGAGTTGTAACCTGAAATAACTAGTACGACTCCACCCATAGCTAAAATCATTCCCTGTGCAATAGTAACCATCACTGGTGCAATTCGAACGTAAGACATACTTTCAATGCTTTTCGTAAAATCTGACCATAGAGCCCCAAAGTAGCCCATCGCTTGAATTGAATAACTTCGTTTATGGTAATTCGCTTCAGTTTGTTGTTGGTTGGACCCACTTTTAGCAGCTTTAACAGTTTCGCCAGTTCTGGCTATATTAGCTCTGTCTTCATTCTCAACGCCCCGCTGTACTGATGAATTTAGTATTAATGGGTTGTACCAACTGGAAGCGCTATTTCTATAAGCTGCATGCAAAAGCTCAGTTTCCGCTTCTGAAGTTGTAACAGTTTGTCCACCGGATGCATTTATTGCTGTGGCAATGTTACTTACATAATCCTTGTAGGTCGTAGAGTAATGGGGCATGTTGACCATTGAACCAGTTGTGTTACTGGCGATATGAGATTGTAAGTCTGCTTTGATCATTGCATTGATTGTGCTCGTTGCCGAAGCACACGAAATGCTTTCTCCCGTACGACCAGAAGATGAAAGAATGGACGACCAATATGAAGGGGCTAGAAAAGTAATAGGTTCCATTGGAGGGGATGTAATCGTACCGTCATAAACTTTGGAAATAGCATCCCCATCGTAGGCTAACGCGTCTAAACCGTCATATGGCGATTTAGTAAAATCGACGGTAATTTCCTTATAATCGGCTTTTAGACGGTTTAATGTCTGAATGGCGGTTGCATAACATTGTTCATCATAATCTTTTAGTGCTGTGACATTGCGATTATTCTGTACTCGTAAATTAGCGAGCATCTCTGCTATTTCGTTTCGAGAAGTACCGGGTTTGCAGTTTAATGAGCCAATCGCAGTACCGTTCATACCCACACCAATTTGGTTAATTAGACCAAAAACTAAGGATGGACTGGAATTTCCATAGTAAGACTTCAACTTGGTATTCGGTTGAAGGCTTGAAACGTTTTTTAAACCACCAACAATTGAGGGGTAACCCGCGCAAGAGTATGCTGCGTATTTAAAATCGGGTGATTGTCCTTTAGTTATTGGCATCGTTGCGGCTATTAGAATAAAGAACATTGGGATGCATTTCGCTTCCAGTGACTTAATGAACAAGACAGCTGGAGCCCCTTCATCGGTTCCTTGTGACCGAGCATCAAAAAAACTTGTTACTATCGCTACAGTAAATGGTATGAAGGCGATCCCTGTTTCATTCAATAAATCCCACGCTTTCTCCCCCATTGTAAGCATGAAAGGAAGAATAAAGAGGCCTGTACCTTCTGATATTGTAAAAGTCATCTTTCATCCTTCCTTACTAAATCATCATTTTGGCGAGCAATTTGATTGCACCAGCTGTGATAGCCACACCTGCGCTAGCAGCGGCACCTGTCATTTGATTAACAAATTGGGAAATTCCAGGAATGATAGTCACACCTAGCATTGCACCAAACACTGACCAAATAGTAAGCATGGTCGGTACGATAAAGGTTTGAATCACAGGTATCATTGACGTAAGGGTCGACCAAACGCTGGACGTTCCTGTCTCCCCACCATAAACACCGTAATAGGAATCAGCGACGGCTAATACGACATTTTCTATATACCAACCAAGATCGAGTACGTAGCTTGTGCCTATAAGAAAAACCAATGTGTAGACGAGTGTCACGGCCAACCGGAATGAGTACGCGCTTAAAGTAAGTAAAATGGGACTACACGCGTAGAGTGCAGCGATAAGCGCAGAAATGATAATCGGCGCTGAAAGGCTTATGAGGTAGTTTTGTACATTACCTTCTAATTGCTTAGAGAGAGTAGTTATTCGCGATACCGCTTCCCCTACCATGTCACTATCTACTTTGGCATACATACCAGAGTTCATCTCGTAATATATATCCATGAAGGCACTAACATTTCCATACGCATCCATTAAGTATTGTTGTGCGTATTTAGCGTAGATTGAGTCATCGTCGTCGGCAGTACCATCTCGGTTTGGATATGCGCTGTTAGTAGTCAACGCTACCCTCATTTCGTCGGTGTAATCTTTCTTTAGTTTTGAAACGATAACGGAATAGATTGATCTCGCAGCTTCAGTACAGTTAATGGCTTTATTTTCGTGAGAATCCCCATCAATGCTTTTACTGACAGGTAAATTATCAGAAGCGGTACTGGCTACCCACAAATCACTATCATAAGTCATATGAAGTTCTTCGCTATTTGAACCAGACTTTGTCGTGAGACCTCCCCCGTATGCTTTCAGTAGTTGATTGGAGGTCATGTATTTTTCATTTTCTGTGAGAGGAACACCTTCGTTGTACTGGCCGTAAGTGATCCCATCCCCAAGAGCAGACAAAGCTCTAAAGTAACATTGGTCTACGAATGACTTAACTGTGTAAGTCATGTCAGTGTCGCCATTAGTAGAGAACGCAACTGTTTTACCTAACAACGCTGTGGGATTCATGTCTGGGTCGCACGGAATTTCCGCATTTAATGATTGTGTGAAGGCTTGCACCATCTGGTTTGCTACACCAAACAATACGGGTAAGTTGTAATTTAACTTTTCTGTAAATGGTAAGTTTGGCTTAACGTTAGCGACAGACGCGTTTTCTCCAAGAATGGAAGATTCGTATTTACGACATGAATAACCCTTAAAGTTAATCGGGGTAAAATGCACGATTTGACCTTCAGATGATATTGTCGCGGGTAAATTGGTATGGTCGACGCTCCAAGGCATGACGAATAGGTACATGCACATAAACATACCTATCCACCGCTTTTCTAGTATTTTGATAAAAAGTACAGCTGGAGATCCTTCGTCAGCACCTTGTGAACGAGCTTTTAGAAAGCTCGTACACAATACTAAGGAAAACGGAATCAAAAACAGGCCCGTTTCGTTTATGACTGCCCAAAAGTTATTACCAAGACTTATTCCGTACGGAATTAACCAAGCACCTGTAATCTCCGAAACATTCAGCATGTTATCTATCCATTCGGCCTAAGCTGTTCATGATTTTATCGATGTTCCCGTTAGCTTCACTCAACTCTAATATTGCCCGTGAGTATTTGCCCGGTTCATAACCTGTCGCCTTCATCATTTCTAGGAACTGTTTAAGCTGACGTTGTGCTCGTTCAGACAGTGCTTTGTATTCTCCTTGGAATTCTGCATCTCTGGTCCGTTTGTCATCTACCATGGTATCCCACAAACGAATGTACAAACGTCCAACGTAAAGCGTTCTGTAATATGCCACTTCTGAGGCGAGTGAAACCTCTAAAATATTCTGCATTTTAGGTCGGTCAGAAACACTCTTAATAGCCGATATATATGGCTTACCGATCATCAACATTGGCGGCGCACTCATTTCTTCAATAAGTTTTGTAGTGATAGTGTTCATATTTGAATCAACACGAGTGGCGATCTGGTTATATACCTTTTGCAACTCAATTTGGTACCACTGCTCTAGCCCAATGCCCGGTTTCGACGCGGAATCACAACTGTCGCAAGACGTAAAGTAACGTTCACCGTAGATTTTTCTTCCGACCGACATGACTTGGCTCATGTACTGTTTCTTTTGGGTACCAAAAATTAGTTCCCACATAGGATCTTCTACGATGTCTTTACCATCGGTATTGGCTTCCTGATATGGTCCTGCTGCATTACAGTTATCTTTGCTGACACCGCGTATAATACAGTAAGCGACGCCTGCACCTGTTTTGACAAAAGATAAAACCCTTTGCGCAGAGTTCTCTCCACCGGCAGTACTTTCTTCAGCATTGTCGTTGTACCACGGCACGCCTTTTTTCATTTCCGCTATTAGACTGTTATCTTCATCATTAGGTTCTGCAGAAAGGAAGTCGACAATATCAACCTGACTTAGGTCGCTATATGAACCATCATCATTTTTCAAAATCCCATCGAGGTATTCGTTTCGACCCTTGTCATAAACCGATTCAGGAACATAGGTAGATGCTGCATTTAACATCGCTTCGCAACTCCCGAGGCCACGCATAAAATCTTTTAAACCCAAATTAATGCCATTTGTTATTAACGAATACAGCCCTGGGTTGCTCTTTTGAAGATAAAGGCCTGCTAAGTAAATTGCTGTGCCTTTGGATGTCAGCATTGATTTAAGAACTTGCGTAAAGTTTTCATAGATTTTCTTTACGGTACCGTCAGTAAACGCATTCGTAATAGTCAAGCCAATGTCGCCATCACACGAGTCTAACCCTGTTACTCTTGCGCCCAGTAAAGTGATAAAGCCCGGTTCGACTTCGACATTGCCTGCAGACTGTAATGGAGCTGAGAAGTAGTTATTTAGAATAGCGTCGTCTTTTGCACTATTTCCAGCTGTTGTATCTGCGAGAGCTGTAGTCGGAGCAACGCTGAATACAAAACCAAAACTTAGCGAAATCGCTAGGCTTAACTTTGATATGTTCTTCTTGAGTTGTTTAACTGCGGGTTCATTCTTTACTAGCATCATAATCGGATTATTTTTCGTGGGCTTAATCCCTACTTGTGGCCGCTCTAGACGTAATGCAGTTTTATTTGGATTGGTTTTACTAAACCATAAAAATCAGGGAGGTTAGTTTTTTAAAACAAAAAAATGGCTAGCTGTGGTATGGCTAGCCGAAAGGAGTTATCGCATATAAATTAGGAGGTATGATTTTTACAACTTTACGGGTGGATTGACTTAATTCTTATTCTTCGGTTTCAGTTAACCAGTTTCGTTGGTTAGAGTCTTCACTTGGTATAATAAGTGCTCTGAGGAAGTTACCATCAATGAGCTGGTCGCTACGAAGATCAAGAAAAAGCTCTTTTACTTCTTTGTTTTGATCGACTTTTAGGACTTTGAGTTTTACTTCGCTAGGTATATCAGTTCCGGCAATTCCTGCTCCATGCTTATCTAATACTTCAGCGATATCATTGATTAAATTGTTAATTTGCACCGATCTACTCCTTATAGAATGATCATTTTGTATAGATGATTGTATTTTAGTGACTTTCACAGATGGTCAACTTTGGTAAAAGCGTAATATCAGTGTGTTTCGTAATTGCCGGAACTTTCTATCTAACTGAGATCACATAAATTTCAGAGCAAGACAGAAGATTTTAACCGATATTTGTGAGAATTATACTTGAAAATATAACGAATCACACGAAATTGGGTTGGATTTTTTGAGAAGTTACATTGTTACTAGTTTCAAGTATCTAGCTTTCGCGAATAACCATATGAATCGCAAGAAAAAAATGATGATTCGTATGTATTCGGGTTAAAAATGCGTGTGAAAGGTGTTTTTTACGGGCTTTCAGACACTTGAATGCATTGAATATCGAACTCTAAAAGTAATGAACTTCGATTTACATCGTTATATAGGTACATTGACCATTCTGCCGCTGATGCAACTTTATACGATGAGCTAATTTCGAATAGCGCTAAGACTTGACTAACAAACTTTTGGCCATCTCCGGGTTGAACGAGGATCCCGCAAGGTTCGTTTTCATGCCAGCAGATAAATGCGTCAGCACCTGTGAGGGTAATGCTCTGACCTAATAATTTGTCCAGTCCGGTTAAGTATTGGCACTCTAATGTATCGACTTCCTGTATGGTTACGTTTATGTCCATTGGCCTGCCCTATTACCCCGCTTTAACTTCTTTTTCTAAGATTTCATAGAAGTAATGGCATTGGTATATATTGTTGATAGAGAGCTCTACAGATAGACAATCATTGCTATTCAGTGGACGTCTTGCTCGCCAATCCTTAGTATTCTCGCGATCGGAATTAAAGTTACTTTCTATTCTCGTAAGTTCATTAAGAGCCGTGCTTTTGTTAATCCAAACGCTATGGATGGTCTTATTGAAAGAACCATCTGCCTGTCGGTGTGCTTCTGTAATGATTGCGACTTTGTTCATAGCTTTGTCCCGTTTCGATTTGATGTGATGTGATGTGATGTGATGTGATGTGATGTGATGTGATGTGGCTATGATAACGAATTGGTTAGACAGTCAAGGGTGTGAAGTGCTGGTTGGGATGAGTGAATTCGGTGAGATTTACTTTCGAAAAATGCGGGTTATTGGTTTGATAGCAACAAGCGGACAGGTTTATTTGCGTTGTTGCCTAACAAAAGCCAATGTTTACTGCTTTGCAGCACGGTAAGGCTTTTATGCTCATTTAGGATGAATTCAAGGTTGTATTCGAATGACCCATCTAAGACGATACTTTCTTTTTTTACCGTCCCCCCTTTAATGCTTAACCATATTCCAGTCATTTTCAGCCCCATAGAACCATAGAATAAAACAGTTGTGTTGGATAGTTCGTAGGTTGGCTAAGCAAGTGCTTAGCCAATCTACTAGCGGTTGATTCATAAAGGCTCCGTTAGTGCTGCCACAGAATTGGCATGACTACGAAGGTCACCGCGATAAGAGCTGCGGAAATTGCTATGGCTAGTAGCCATTCTTTCTTCTCTTTATTCACCATATTGTGCTAAGGTACTTGATATGGGGGAGTTACCTCCCCCGGCGATTACAAGGTCCTTTGTATCGTTTCAAGAACTTCAGGTAGATTTGCTACGATCCAGATCTGAAGTAACTTGAGAACGATGCTTAGGACTTTATCAATCTTATCAAGCACGCTTCCTCCTTGTTCAAATAGAAGTACAACACCTAACTCATTCAGGCATAGAAGCCTTTCACTTGTTAAGCCCCTTTTTGAAGCCAGCACTAAGTTCATAAGAACTGTATAACTTGCTTCAAGCTCACCTTGGGAAACCCAAGATAAATTATTACCACTCGATAGGAAGTCATATCGAATGTGTTAAACGGGTAGCTTTGTCATTATTACCGGTTCTGATTATTGGTCTATGATCACAGGGCGTGTCGAATGTAACGTATCCGTGAGTAAGGTTTCTAATCTTGTCCGGTATGCCATTAATCCACCAGCGTAACCTAGATAGTGCTCTGCTTTACTGGGAAGATCATTGGCCGACTTCTGACAAAAAGTTTCTTCTTCGTGCATTTCTGCAATCAAAGTTCGGATTGCTGCTTTCATGGCTGTATCCACAATTGCACCTCACCTTGTAGTTTTTCTTCGGTTGATATTGATGGAGCTTTTCCCTGATCTTCTAACTCTTTTACTGGAGTCCAAGAACTGTCGAAAATATCGGAAGTCTTAAATGCTTCATTGCAATCTCCCATTACTTCAACAGTAAAATGGAAGTTGATTGATGACACGGTCACGTTAAGTTCTAAGACAGAACTGTTAAGAAATCCCTGAGTTTCTCGTACCATTTGTACTGAGATATCAGATCTCTCTATTTTGTTCTTATCTTCCAACTCAAACATTTCGCTTTCAGAAAGAACCGCGCCACTTTCTAACTCCAATGAATCAGTAATCGAAACCCAGCCATTGTCCTTCGCGGCCTTAGCCAACTCCTTAATTTTAAGAATTGCCCCTGCCTTCAGTTCAACGATTAAATAGTCGGGTGATTCAATGTAATTACTTGTATCAACAATATCTAAGACGAATCGTTTCATAAAAATTACTCCTTGATTATTATTTCCTTTCGGAACTCCCGAGAAAACTCGGTATTGTAGTGAATGTGCCTAGTTACATTTAAGCTCGAAAGTAGGTGAACCCTACCCTCGCTTCTTCATCCTCTAAGTAAAAAGCTTCTGCTTTCCATACACCAGTAGGAATAAATGGATATACAGCCAGCCGCTTGAAAGAACGAATAACGCTTAAAGTAAAGAAAAACACCGCGATACCAGTCACTGCGGCTAATAAACTCATATCTTCAGTACATTGGTAAAATAGATATAGCTTCTGCAGTAATACATAATTACAGAGTAGTTCTATCCACAATCTGAACATTGATTTTTTATAGGTAGGTTTTGCTATGAAAGCTTTGACTTTCGACAACATGAAGTATCTCCTTGTTTAAATGTGCCTTTCGGCTGGCGTCTATCATCTTAGAGATGATCGATAGTTAGGATTAAATTACCACAGGGTATGATGATTAGAAAGCGTTGTTGTCTCGTTATAGAAATAGTAAAGGCCAGCATATGCTGACCTTATAACGCGTCTATCTGTAAAATTAGTAGACCTATTCGACTTCAGTTCCGTGCCGATGTTGTGTGGGGATTTACCCGTATAAGTTTTAGTCTTTGACCATAACGTAAAACTCATGATCTTCCGTGCCATGGATACTTGGACCGCGAATAAGCCGTACATCACCAGTATTACTGAAAGTGTGAGTAACAGATTCATCTGTACCTTGGACGGTAATACCTAGTGAACGGTACCCTTGCTTTGCTTGTTCAGGCGCTGTTCCAAATTCACAGATTTCTACATTACGTTTTTGTTCCATGGTAACTCCTTGGTTATAAGTGCTTTTCAGCTGAATTACGTCAATGATTGACTATTAAGTTGTGAGGTTATCATGAGTTACCAAGGAAATAAACGCATAGAAATCAATAAGGCTTGAGTTCGGGAGTACGGTAAATGTCACCAATGATGATGAGTTCATCGTTATGCACCACGGTTTCAGTTAGGTTTGTACCATCAATTACGAAGCCAGCTTCTTGCTGTGACCATTCTACGATTACTGGAGTGTCATCGACATCAGGATCTAGATTGGTTAGGATATCGCCTTCATAGATTTCATCACCGTTAAAGGTGGTACGCCCTGTGAATCTACGCTTTGCAATGATTTCAACATCGTTGTATGGGAAAATATCTGCGCCCGAAGTTAGGCGATCGATATCGGTATAGTGATCGCTTATTTCTTTAGTAAAGTCGCATAAGTGGCGTACCCAAAGAATCTGATATTTCATTGTAATTTACCTGTTATTAACGTGAACAATTAAGGTCGATTTCCATCGTAAGGTCAGACATGACCGTTTGATTTAGCTGAAATCTTTTTCCGTAGCACCCACACGTATTACAGCGCATCCAATCAAAGGGAAGGTCTGATTTTTTATCGACTTCGCTTACTAACGACCACTTTTCCCAGTCATGTTGGCAATCAGGGTTATCAATTTTCGCCTTCGGCGGTTCTTGTTGTTCTTTAAACTGCTTTGTGTATTTGTAGTAGGTTACTTTAGAGCCCAGATTTTCAACCATTTCCGCGCAATATTCACATACACGCCACCAGCCAGGATTAGGGCTTTCATCTTTATGAAGAAAGTACCTCCCGACAGCCTTCCCCCCATGGCAAAGCTCACAATCACGTGGATTTTTAACCGTAGTGCTTGATGTTCCGGTCAAAACATCTAGAGCGGCTACAAATGACTCTCTACTCATAGCATTAGTCCTTATTTTGCCATTTCTTTAGCAGTATGCTTTACACCAGAAAAATTTAGGAGGTTGTACACGCGCTTCAAAATAGCTTCGTCAAAGCATCTTGTTTTTTTGAGTCCGAGCTGACTTTCTAAGAAAACCCGCTGTTCATTGCGATTTAGTTCACGCCAATAGTAACCCTCATAAGGGAATTCATTACTGGTGTATTGGATGAGTGCATTTGTACGTTGTTGCCCGTCAATTAAAATGTCTGACATCGGTCGTAAAATACCTGTAGACGACTCTTCCCAGTCATTGATCATTACGGAACCGAGGTCAAAACCTTGGAATACAGAATCGATGAATGCGAGATTTTTTTTCTTACTCCATACTAAACCTCTTTGCCAGTCTGGTAGTGGGAATCTACCGAGCATGCGTGAAGCCCAAGGGTAAGAGCTTGAATCGTAACCAGACCCTCTTACAAGCTCCGTAATGGCAATGCTTGAGCTGCTAAATGAGATGATTGGACGTGGCAGACGAAATTTATTTTTAGAATCAGTCATTACTCTTAACCTTCATATTGATAGGGTAACTCACAGAATAAACGTGCAATTCATATTGCTGTGTAACGTGTAGGTTATTATCAGTGAACGTTTAATTCTGTCTACTTTGTGTTTTAGTTGTTTCCGATACAAAAAAAATAAAAGAGCCGTTTTTAGGCTCTTTAAAAAACAGGTCCTGATTGCTGGTGGTAAAGATAAATGATTAGTTTTCGCAGACTACGCCATCACCATCTTTATCCATCATGAATTGATAGGCAGGATGATCTTTACGTACTGGGGTAATTCCGTGTTTTTTCGCTTCTGAGCACGTAATACGGCCATTTCTATTGTCGTCATATTTAGTGAGTGTATCTTCTGCAGAGTTTGTGCCGCCATTTTGTTCCTCATGAAGTGCGGTTGTTGTCTGCGGTTCTTCCTGCTTGGGATAGAAAATCATATCGAAGCTGTCACAACCATTTAGTACTGACTGTAGAGTATCGGCTTCAAGTCTATCGACACTCAGATGGTATTTTAGTTTTATCTCAATTACTCGGTTCGCAAACCAGCATTGATTTTTTGGCGGTAACCATTCGCCGGGGTCAAGTCCACATTTGCCCGTTTTGCTGCATCTATTAACGATTGGGGCGGCTAGTGTAAGGTTGAGTAGATCTGTTGCGAATTGTTCTCTAACCTCGGCACTTGCATGACATAAACCGCTATCGTGTCCTTCGTTGGTGGCAACTATATGTTCAATGTCGGTACTTGATATAGATGAAAAGTAATGTCCAGTATATGGACCATAAACTACCCCACCCATTTGCTTCACGATATCGTGCTCAATAGAGGCTGGGTATGGATATTGTTCTTTTTTGTTGTACGCGGAACATCGATTTTCAGGTTCAACTACAAGCCCATGCCAAATTTCGCTTGCGGTTACCATGTTGCTGAATGCTAGGCTAGCGAAAATCAAAGCTCTTACAATGTAATCCATGTCCGTTCCTATATTAAAATTTGACTTAAAGTTTGGTTTCTCTCAGTGATCAAGGCTAGCACTTATTGGGTAGAAAGAAGTGTTAGGCGTAATTACCAATGCTGATAGAAAAGAGTTTGTTGAAGTCCGATTCATTTATTTTTCTCAGGCCACCAGTAAATAGTAGGCTCCATTGCTTCTTGTTTACCGGCACGAAATCTAGTTGGTCTATGTGATCCTTAATCAATACAGCTTGGTTGAGATATTCAATATCCGTCAGGGCTAATATTTTGCTCGGTTGCTTGCTTGGCCATAGTGGAAATGAAACGTGACTACGGCGCGTCCATGGTTTTACTTCATCAATGGTAGCTTTAGCTATGACCTGTCCACTGTCATTAGCTTTACCAGATAGGTAGATATAAACATGATCACCCGCTTTTATGATGTCTTGGCATGACGCATTACTGCTTAGAGCCCAGATACGCTTTTCTAATAGGGCTTTTGCCGCTTCGGTCGCTGATATGCTACGACCATGACGGTCAAGGTCAGCACCTTTGCTTAAAATATAATGTTGAGGTTTCAATCATGCCTCCGTTCAGTATGTTTAATTGAGGGTTTAACCTATCAATCCTTTGCTTTTTGCCTACTTTACGTAATGACGTTTAATTGCTTTGCTATGTTGCGAGAACCCAGAAATAGGTATTGATACTGGGCTCTTAGTTTTTTTGCCTAGAAGGTAAAGATTAAGTCAGCTGCACCACCTAGACTGCTCTCACTAGCGTATGTAGCGGAAACATCCAGAGTTACAACATCAAATGGGCTGATACCAATACCCGCGGTAATTACATCTTCTGCATTACCCTCCCAGTCGTGCATATAGCCTAATCGAGCCTGTGCCATGCCGAAAAGATTACCTTCCATTCCAGCACGAATGTACTGTGTGCTGTCTTTGATCGAGGTGAAGCGAGTTTCTTTTGTTAGTTCTGCATCCAGACTTGCAACAAAGTACTCTCCCACATACGCTCCACCGATTGTTGCTTTAGGTTTTAACTCATAAGTAATCGAATTTGCGACCGTAGGAATATCTTTAGCGATTAGATCTTTAACAGCCAAACCTACACGCCATTCGTCTCTAGACCATGCAGCTCCAATATCAAGGTTCATTGCTGATTGGGTAAGTTTATTGCTATCTAAGTTAGCTATATCAAAATCTTTGATGGTTGAAGATTCAGCATAGGATGAGAATTTCTGCGCTTTAGGAGCGATACCAAATGCGAATGATTGGTCAAACAACTCAAACATCTTGGAAAAGGACACGCCAACTTCGGTTGTTACTAAGCCAGCAACAGTGATGGTGGAACTGTTAAATCGGTCTTTAACGTCAACAGCATCAGAAGCGTTATAACCTGCACCACCGTCGTCAATATCTGATACACCGACAGAATCTACCCAACCGTCAGCAAAGACGTTAACTGAAAAGTAAGAAGTTGGTACCGCGATAACTACACCAGCGGATCCATTTAAGGCAACCGGTGCTTTATTGTCGAGGCCATCAAGTAAGACGCTTAGTTGGTTTGATTGCCCTTCACTATTGTCAGCCCCGTTTTCGAAAACATCACGGTATTTTTCGTACGTGTCGTTTGCGGAATTTACGGAATCAACTACGTTATCTGGGTCATTGTAACCTGCCCCAACACCAGGAATTAACAATCCAAAGTCGTCTTCTTCTCGGTATAGAGCACCTAATGCTACGTTGTGGAAAGATGATGTTATAAAGTCTGCGGAGGCAACACCTGTGCCCCCCATACCGACACTGCGAGCATCTGCTAGATTGCTTCCAGCGAGTACGTTAGAACTCAATCCAGCGATAGTGAGGCTAATTACCACTGCTAAATGGTTTGATTTCATGAATTGAAACATCCTATTTTAGTAATTTCCGTTTCATAGATTTAAATGAAAGGGTTAAGGTTTTGATTAAACAAGGGCTTTAGCTGCACGCTTAAGGTCTACGCGGATGTCATCATTGAGCATCCAACCGGAGTCTGATAACGATATAAGTTTCTCCGCCAATTCTTCATTTTCAGGGGGAATCGTGGGAATCAATCCACCCTCCTGTAACTCCCGTCTTGCGCTTATAGCTAGATCAAAGAGTTCAGTTCCCGGATGAAATCCGCCACCGACACCTGCTTTCAGGTAAGTGTCATCATCACAGAATTCTCGAATTGCATTGAAAAGCTGATTAAATTTATCCATGGTCATAGTCCATACGGGTTTAGCTTTACTTCAGATACGGTTCATTATAAATGTCTGTGTGACTCGTCAACGTTGCAGGCTCGATGTAGAAAACGAGCTTCGGATTTTACGAGCTATAGTCAGATATAGAGTTCAGCGAATACTTTGATCTTCGCCTGACGATGATTTTATTTCAATAATTCGTGTGATTCATTCTAAAAATAATGTGATTGATTGCTTTTTTGTGTGATTTGGTACCGAAGAAAACTTATGAGGTAAGGTATAACAGCTTATAAATTCAGGTGTGGGCTGAAATAGCATCAGATATGGAAGGATTGGTAGGAAATTCTAGGATTTTAAGGTGTAAAAAAGCCAGCATCGCTGGCTTAATAAGAATAGGTTTTCTTTGCCCATTGTTATTGCAAAGAATGTTAGATTTCTTCTGTTGAATTGAACATTTGTAACTCCATTAGATTGTTCACATTGAGCACTTAAACACCATGAGTATATACCCATGCCCCGGCAACAACAAGGTTTGGTCATCCGCAAGTGTCCATATCCTAGCACCCATAATTTCAATTGGGTCTAAGCTTTTAGTCGCGGCATTTGGTCCAGTAAGCTTAAAGAATAGCTTAAAATCGTCAGTAATTTTAACTTTAACTGTAGCCCCTTTGGTAAAACGTCTCATAGCTGCTAGAAAATATGGTTCTTTAGTTAAGTTCTGTTTGAATTGGACTGATTTCTTTAACTCTACTGAGTTCTCTCCCTCCGTAAATTCATTTAGATTTACTGCGAGCACATACTGATTATCATTTTCTACTACCCTTTCTACCCTTTTGACTAAGGGAGAATTTATTCCTTCCTCACTGGATATGATGTGTTGATTATTAAGCCAAAGGTTGATAATCGCGTGATCATCGCCAGTGTTTATGATCTGATTAAGCATAGGTCGTTCAGCAAATGGGGCGATTTTGATAGTCGTTTTAGTGTACTGTTTGACCAGTACACAATCATCGTCGCCTTCTATTTTGCAAATTTCATATTCAACATCGTATTTTTCAAAGTGATAGTCACTATGACTGTTGAAGAAGAGGTTGTGCATTGATTCATTAGCATCATTGACGATGCTCTGGGGCAATATATTTTCAAGTTTTATTCTCGTAAGGGTCTTCCAGCCATGATCTAGCATTTCGTCGGAGATTACTGAGGACTCGTCAGGTTGGTAAACTACACTGTATAACTGCTTCTTAAATAGATCAGAAAATTGAGCTGTTTTCATGACCGTAGAGAATATTCCCGCACCTACCAGTGTCGCAATCAGTGACATGTATGTACTGGAAACTGTGACCGGATCCAAACCAAGTTGAGAAATAGCAAAAGAGGTAAAATTTTCTTTTACTAGTAGAAGAAGAATGACGATGAACAACATAAACAACAAAGGGTGCTGAACCAAACCATTCCAGCTTGACTTCACTAGTTGTATGGCGTTATCAAACCCGCTGCGCTTGGCTTTCTTCTGCTTTTGTAATGTCATAAAAATCCCGTTAAATATTGACTGGATGAAAGTCACCATCCAATGTGTATGTTTCGTAGTACTCCGAATCGTTCTGGTTCCAAGCTAAGAACCAATCAACTTCGTTTTGATGGAGAAGTTCAATTTCGCATCCAGCTTCTTCATCAACAATGTCAACTTTCGGTACTTTTCCTAACCGTTTAGAGGCTTCAAGCGAATGGTGACCATCCAATAACACAGCTTTCAACTTGCCTTCATGAATAAATACTGGGCTAATGTGAATCCACCTTTCATTACGTTTCATCTTACTTAATACAATTGACTCATTCACGTAACGTTGACTTGAAATAATCGTAAGCATAAACGGGATCTCATTTAGTTCAAGCCGAGTAAATCTTTTAGTAGTTCGAACCTAAAGGCTTCCCTGAAATCCATTGTGGTACCATCAACGTTGTTGACAAATTTCAGCAGATTTTCTTTGTGAATATCTACATTGTCTTGAGTTAGTTCTATCGCTGTTATTGCAGCATGGGTAGCTTGTGGTTTGTCGGAAAAATCACTAGTCCCGATGAGTGCATACAACTCTTCGCTCTTGCGATTGTTGCTTAAAGTAACGATGCGTTTCAATAGTTCCCAAGATGCTGTGGTTGTACCTGACATAGTATGTGTTTTCCTTTCAAATTCACTTCATTTCTTATTGTACAAGGTTGAATAGACGGTCAATTTTGAAAAATCGGATTATTTACAAACCTTAAAAAATGGGTAGTCTAGACGTACAATTTGTTTCGCTAAGAGTTAATTTTGTACGTAATTCCCGAACGCCAATTAGAGGTGTTGATGAGCCTGTATTCCAAGCGTGATCTACCGGAAAAAGCACGTTAAGGTATCAGATTAGTAGTACTAAATGGATACCCCATTTCTAGGGCTGCTAGACAAGTTGGCATCAGCCGTAAATCACTGTCACATTCAGTTCGTAAACTGGATGAGGCTGATAGCCGCATCAGGGAAGTTTACCTTTAGTAAGTAAATACTGATGTTTGAATTTGGCCCAGGATTGCGTGTAATTACCGGTTAAAAAGGGATCTTAAAAAAAAAACCAGCTATATAGCTGGTTTTTGTTGTAAGGTTCCTCTAAATGAGTAAACCCTTAGCCTCCAATTTCTCTAATTCTTTAATAAAGAATCGTTGATTAATTATCGGACTGTAAATGCATCGGTCTAGTATAGCGCCATGTTCCCAATACAGTTCGCCAGCTTCTTCGGTATATCCCATTTGTTCCGCAACGAGCGCGTCATCCCAAAGCTGACTAGTGGTAGCTTCAGCTTCTTGAAGTTCTATATCCGAGGTCAAAGGTTTAACCCATGCTATGCCGTTATGGTTTAGTATGCGTTCCCCTTGGTGTTCTAGATGACAATCGTCAATTTTGAACTGTGACGTTTCCTTCAGATTAAAAAGCACTGATAGAACGTCAGCTTCAGCAATTACTTCACAGTTATTAACGAGGGTGAAATTAGCCATGGTTTGATACTCCTTGATCAAATAAAGCCTTTCGGCAAATGTCAGTCATAATGACTGGTTAATCTTTGTAAATTACCACAATGGAGTTGTAAAAAAAACGGCTACAAGAATGAGCCGTTATTAAATGAAATCATTGTGGAGTATGGTTACATGACAGTACAACGAGTAATGGAAATTACCGCCACTTCTAACTCGCCTGTACCTTTAAAGGTATCTTTAAATCGTTCAATCTCAGTGACTTGGAAACCGGAGTAATGGTTTAGCTTTTCCATATCGTAGGATGATGGGATAACCGCAATTATATTGCCACCAGCTTTAAGTAATGGCATTGCGGCCATTACATGTTTCAAGTACGTGCGTCGATACCAAGGTGGATTCATGACAATAAAGTCGTATTGCTTCTGAGCACTGACAGCATACGTTAGAAAGTCAGCCGACAGGACGTTATACCCTCTCATTTTCAAAGCTGCGACATTCAGGGCGTTAATATCGACACATGTCGTATAGTTTCGTGGAAGAAGTGAAGCTAACGCACCACGGCCAGCTGAAGGTTCTAGACACTCACTTGTATCTGTCAAACCAAGTTTCTTAAGTGTACGCCCTACGGATACACGTACCTTACTTGTAGATTCGTAGAATTGATGTGAACTTGCTTCGGGCAATTCACCAACGACCGACAGGTGCTTTAATACTTCCCATGGTTTAGCCGAGCCCATTTCCCAAATGTATTCTTTGCCGTTATCTGAGAGTTTGTAATTAGTACCTAGAGATTCACTGATAATGTGTACAGCTTCATTAACAGCATTTAACTCTGATGCACATTTGAAGTGGTATGTCGTCAATTTGACATGATTGTTATTAGTGTCTTGAATGAGTGGACGCTGGCGAGCATCTGGCCCAGTATTTTTGATTCTTGGGTTTTCTACGGTAACTCTGGATATTATGTCTCGTACCGCGTGACGGATAATACGATGCTCAGGTGTTAGGCGGCTCTTAAATTCTTTATGAATTTCTTTGCTGGTGGAGTCCGGTAAACAGTTTGGGTAGGCCTCTGCAAGCAAATCGTTCAGTTGCTCTGCGACTTCCGGTTCAATCTTGATATGCACTGTACGTTTACGAAAGCCTTTAATCTCGAATGCAAAGTTATCGGAAATTACCCACTCCCCAGGATTTGTAAAAATCTTGTTTAGCAGATGTTCGGTGCTTTTAGTTGTCGGAATATCGACATCCCCTTTGACAAGTGCAATAAGGCATCTCAGTTCATGCACATAGCCACTCTTATTCTCATATATGTTGGTAGGGATAGATGAACTACAGTTATCAAAAATCAATTTCTCTCTAAAGCCGAATGAAGAGTTAGTTTTATGCTCACGAGAAAGCTTTCTGAATGTCTCAATTGCTCTGTTTACAATGATTTCATGCGCGTCCTTCATAAAAAACTTTACTTGAGATTCAACATTCTCATAGTTGAATTCTGGGCAGTTCTCATTGTCCTTGGTTACGCTCTTTTCCCAGTCCATGCGTGACTTTGGGTCAAGTACTGAACCTAAGTTGCTGTCCGTGTAGAAAGCTTTCCAATAGGCGGCGTCAACGGCTTTTTTGATGCTCTCATCATCGTTAATCTGAAAAGCTTCTCTTTCACTCTCATTAGAGAATCGGTATGCATTAACGAATGATTGAATATTACGGTTGTATTGCCCGATCTCATGGGATAGTTCCAGCGCCTTTTTCTTATCCATACGTGCTTGGATAGTCATAGCGTGGGTCATCATATTAATGCGCTGTGTTGCTTTGCTAAGGAATTGACCAGCACCAATAGCCATAAGTATTGAGGAATTATTCGATTGAGTAGCTACGGTTGGTAACATAGTCTATTTCTCCTTGGTTTAAATATCTTTCGATATGCAATGAAGCTATTTTACAGTAAAAGTCCAGTTGTCAATCTTAGTCGAGCAGGACTAGTTCCACAGGTCTATATTTACCTATACTTCTTCCCCGTATTCATCCAATAAACATAAACACTCGGATAACTCACGTTGTAATGAGCCAATATCGTGACAAAGTTGCTGTAGATATGCAGCATTGGTGCATTTTGATTCAAAACCAGCCATTAGTTGAGCGAGTCTATTTTGAATCTCTTGTGATTTTCTTTTAGCGTTATCCACTTTTACAGATTGTGGATTCAACTTAGCTAATGGATGCATCGATGTTCCCTTATTGCTTAGTTAGAGCGTATATACTGACTTGACAGGCTCGATACTCAGATTTCTTAATTGGTTAGCAGTTAGCGATACTTGGTTGAAGTAAACAGCCCTAAAAAACCAACCTGATTTAAGTAATACCCAATAGCCAAAAGTCCCATTGTGAAAAGTAAATTTGTAGTCTTTAGGCAAGCAACCATTGCGGCGATATACCTCTACATCACAAATCATTTTCTTCACATTTACGTTTTTCACCATGAGCTGATGTACCTGTTTTGGAGTTTATTGTTCGGTTATTCCGCCGAAACCACTAAAGAACGGAGCTAACATAATTACAGCACTTGGTGTAATAAGTATCATGATCACCGGAGTTCCAAATCCAAAGCCAACCAAAGACACAATAAGGGACAGTAAAGGTTAGCCAATACTCTTTTCTCTCCCTCAATTGTTGGTCTTCGGGTAAATCCGACTGATTATCTAGATCGGATTCGGTTTTTGATTAACTTTCATTGGTAGCATTGGTAGCATTGGTAGCATTGGTAGCATTGGTAGCATTGGTAGCATTGGTAGCATTGGTAGCATTGGTACCTTCGGATTTTAAAGCTTTAATACCGGCAATTACGTTTGCGATATTGGTTTTTGACCCTGTTGTATTCAAATCCATGAGAATCAGATTGCCTTTATCGGCAGCAGTAGTGATCGTGTCTTGACGGTTGGTATCTTGTAGTAGGCTCAACGCTTCTTGAACACTCAAACCAGCGTCTGTCATACTTTTTATCGATTTTGACAAGCCATTAGCAATCTTATCTCTCATTTCGGCAATACCTATCCCTTGAAGTTTTTTACTCTCGGATTCAGCTTCGGCCTGCCCTACTAATCGTGCTTTCTCGGCTTCGGCGTTATTTTTAGCGGCATCAAGAAGGCGTTGTGAGGCAATTACTTGGTTGAATGCTTTCTGAACTTCTTTACTTGGTTCGGGCTCATCAATAAGTACGTTTTCAATGATGTAACCGTATTCCCCAAATTGGGTGGTTAGTTCCGCTTTGGCTTGGGTCTCAATTGTTGTTTTCCCTGCATACAAGTCTTCCATCGTCATTGACCCAACGGTTCCTTTAACAGAGTTAACGATGTAGCTTAGGATCTGTACAGTCGGGTTTTCAAGTTCGTAGTGGGCTCTCACAGCACCAGTTTCGGTGTCATCAACTCTATACTGGACTTTAATCGGTAAACTCATAAAGCTGTTATCTTTGGTTTTTGCCGAGGCTATTTCGCTTTTTTCTTGAATTTGTAGATTTTTTTTACCAACGATCACAGTAATGAATGGGATTTTAAAGTGAAAACCAGCCATGTACGCCTTTTTATGTGGTTTACCGAGCGTTTCTAGTATCACGGCCTGCTTACCATTTACGATGAAGAAGCATTGCGAAATGACCATAGCACCGATTGCAAATGCTATGACGTTAAAAAGAATGTCAATTAAGTCCATAACTTATTCCTATTAATAGTTTATTCAATATTTGGGGTAATCATTACCTAAACCACAGTCCAGAGAATGATTTTCATGACAGCTAATCTAATATCGGTACCTGAAGCTAGATAAAGCTATTTAATATGGTTGAATTTGGTAAGCCGATATTAACGGCTTACCAAGGCGTTAAGTTAAGTTTTTTTTTAAAACTTAAACGTAGTTTGGTCGTCTTTACCGCCAGAACGTTCTTTGCTGTAGATTCGGGCTAGTAATGCCAGATCTTTGCCATTGTCGAGCGTAGGGGCATTAGGGTTAAGAATTCTTGCAAGACTGTCGTTAACACAGATTAGAACTGACAACGGTTCTTTTTGTGTGAGGTTAATTCCGACTAGAATGCCTTTACCCTCCCCTGCTTCGAATACACCAGATTCAGAGGTGACGATCGCGGAATACTCTGGTTCCCAGTTGATATCACGGCCATGTACAATTCCGTGACTGATTTCTCCGGTAATCCCAGCTAGTTCTAGGCCAATACGAAACATTTCAGCGTCTGCCAATTGATTAGCTTCTCGGATTGAGTCTTCACAATCGGCATATCCAGATAAATACACGGGTTTACCGTCTACAAAGATAGCTGCATGGTCAATGGTTTGGATGTTCTTCGATGGCTTATAAAAGCCAGTTGTAAGCGGTGAAGCAATGAGTAGTTGCTTCAGTTTCTTCTGATATTCATTCATAAGAGAAGATCCCTATAGATACGAATTAATTAGAAGTGAGTGGTAATACGCCACAGTTCTTAACGACCGTATTATCGGTCACAGGGTTATTGATACGGCTGTTAATAACGTTATAGAACTGGTTTGCGGTAAAAGTTATCACTTCCCCATTTACGTTCGAGTGTTTAGCTAAGTGTTTTTCTTCTTGTTCGCACTCGACGTAAATCGACATCAGCAACTGCAATCCCTCTGTGGGCTTCTTTAGACCTTTTTCAGTTCTGAACGTTGTAAAAGCTTGAAAAAGTCGGTAGCGCCAAGAGTTAGGTTGAAAGTTTGCTAACGCAAGATGTAGAGTGCGGTTATTCATTTGAATTCCTTTATTGCTCTGACTGTGTAGGGGATTTTATTTGAAGTTGAAATGTGGGCTAGTTTGCTCAAGTGCGGGTTTCCCCGCACTGGTAGGTATGGCGTTAAGCTGCCAGTAACGCGTCGAGTTCAGCCAAACGGTTTAGTTTGTCGTTGAGTCCGTTGTCATCAAATTTCTTATCTAACTCGATAAGTACGGATTTCAACTCACGCTGAAGATTGCAAAAACGATTAAAGTATTGTTTGTCGTACTCGGGCAAGCGTGAAAGCGTGTATTCTGCTGCGGCAATAATGCCTTTTGCTTTGGAGTTACCGTTTACTGATAATTCATAGTAACCCCGGCCTACTAGTACCAGAGAGACATAAAACATTTTTTCTACGGCTACTAATTTGAAGTCCTGAGACTGCGCTAGAATCATTTGTTCACCGCGAACTTTTAAGCCCATAGTTCTTGATTTAGACAGTAAGGAGTTGAAACGGCTCTTGTCGCTCAATACAGGTGTTCCATCGCTAAAGCAGAATACTTGTTCACGTTCCGCTGCTTTGATGTCTTCTTTAGCGTTTGAAATAGCTTTTAGAAGGCGAGGCGCAGACTCTTTCATGTCTTTATGTTTACGTTGGTAACCGTGTAATTTGTTAGTGAAACTACGTTTTTTCATTCGGGTTACGTTGATATCATGCGCTAGTTTTACGCGTTCTAACATTTCTGGGTTATCGGCAATAATTGCGGTCAATTCATCTAGCTTGATTAGGTCTTCTACCATCTCTAATTCACGTTCTGTTTGTGCAGAGGCAAAGGCCGAGAATAGTTTAGATTTGCGATCCAATAGGTCGGCTGACCATGAATCTAGAGTCTTCTTGGTGTTGTACATTAGGACATGAACGCTATCAATGAAGCCTGCTTCGTATAGGGTGTTACCTTGTCGTAAAATACGGCCAAATCGTTGCTCTAGCATTCCTGGGACTTGCGGTAAATCCATATTATGAAGTGCAACTAAGCCGCCTTTATTTAGGTTCCAACCTGCGCCCATGCGGATACTTGAGCCGATTAATACATCGATAAGCCCTGCATTAAAGTCTTTTTGAAGCTTGTTTCTTTTAGCTCTTGTTTGACAGAAATCGTGAATAACCGCGACGTTTAGGCCTTTTTCTTGCAATTTGCGTTCTAGTTCATCGTAGACTGAAAAGCTATCAGAGATCACACCGTATAACTCATCTTTGCTTCTTCCTGCAATTTGAGCGATAGCGTCTAGATCACCGCGTTCTGCGCTTTTGAAAAGTTGGTTGATAAACTTCTTCTCACTTGCACGATGACGACTTGATATACCAGTGTCGCAGAAAATAAGCTGATTGGTTTTGTTGCCCTTTTTGAGTTGTTCATTACGAATCTCACAAACGCGGTCTACAACAGTGTTAATGACATTGTTTGGTGATTCTTCAAGACTAGGTTCAAATAGACGTTGGTCTAGGCTTGCACAACGCGCATCATGCATAATCGCTAGCATATTTCTTTCTTTCGTTAATTTCCCCGCGTCTTCAACCAACGACTCAAAAATCGTTTCTTGTTCAGGACTAATGTCTAAAACAACAGTCTCAATTTTACCACCAGCAACGGGCGGGATACGTGGACGCCCATCGGCTAGTGGTGGCAAGCGTTTATGTAGTTCTTCTTTGCTTAGGTGATAAGAGAAAGTTGCATACATTTGCGATAGTTCAGGCAGATTAGTAAAGCGTTTAAGGCTCGTAAACTGTTTAAATCCTCGGCCTGTTGCATCGATTGAAAAGTCAGTAACTGGTTGTGAGAATAGGGTGATAAATTCATCAACATTATGAATACCAGTGTGTTTAAGGTGGCTTCCCAGCATACGGAACCAAGTAACAAGCTCAAGAACCGTGTTCGTTAGGACAGTACCCGAGCCAAACACGACCTTACCGCGTTCATTGTTTAACACACTGCGAGTTTTAACGAATGCATCAAAGGCTACTTGTGAACCTTGAGGGTTACCCATGCCGCGAATTCCGTTGAAAGTCGTAGAATATTCGAGATTTTTAACGATTTGCGCCTCATCTATGATACATACCGTAGGGCGTAGATCATCGAAAGTAACAACCTGATTTGATACGGTTTTATGCATCAAAGATTTAAGTTTGTATTCTAAATTCTCTTTTTTATTCTCAAGTCTCTTGATAGCAAAGCGCTCGGCTTCCCCTGACTCAATAGCAGTTTCAAGATCTTCAAGCATTAGTTGAACGATCTCTGCTTGTGTATCGGTAGGAGCCTCTAGTGCTGTAAAGGTAGATTGAGGTAACAACAGACAGTCGAAGTCACTATTTACGGCTGTCATAAGAATTTCTTCCCGTTTCTCTTTGGGTAACTCGTTGTCTACCACAATGATGTTCGATTGTG
This sequence comes from Vibrio sp. Y2-5, assembly GCF_014596725.1. GTDB lineage: Bacteria > Pseudomonadota > Gammaproteobacteria > Enterobacterales > Vibrionaceae > Vibrio. The sequence goes on along the minus strand of NZ_JACVEG010000008.1, from coordinate 151,479 downwards.
GGAAATTACCCATGTATTCGCTTGCGAACTGACCAATTAGCGCATTAGGCATGGTTACAACAACACGAGTTTCAGGGAAAATTTTCTTCATCATTTGGATAAACAATTGATAGGACAATGTTTTACCAGAGCCAACCACCATATCTAGCATTGAAGAATCATTAAGCATTGCAAAAAACGCCGCTTCCAATTGGTAGTCATATGGTTTTAAGGCGCAACCATCAACATATAGGTATTGAGTAAATGCACTTAGTTCGGGCTTGCTGTAAACATTGAAAAGGCTATTGTATTTATCTTCTAAAACTGTGCGGCGGTCGATATCGCTGAAAATCCATTCTGCGAACAATTCTTTCATTTCTTCCGCTTTAGCAGAGGCTAAAGCCGTTTCTGCTTGATTGATTTCGTAGCCGCCACTAGGGAGGGCATCACGTACAACAGGGCTGCGGCCATTAAGCAAAGTAACAAATATTTCTGTCGCAGATTTGCGGTCAGTTCCGAAGATAGTTGTATTTTCAGTGCCGATATAACCATGCTCGCGTAGTTCATAGCGATCTGTGTAAACGAGACGGCACTTATCACCACATTGCAGTAATTCATTGATGAATTGGCGGTAATATTCTATTGGAACCCAGCGGGCACCAAGAGGTAGAGAGATATCAGTTGCCGCTACAGGGTTCGGCAGCTTCTTAGTTAAGTCTTGCAGGTTAACCAAATATTCTGAGCTTTCTGGTAGTTCGTCTATTTTTTCTCGGATATTCCCGCTCAAATAAGTTACGCAGAATTCATACGTATTGTCAGAAGTTTTATAAATCAGTTTTTGGTCAAGTAGTGCTTTTGTAGCGGCTTCTTCAGTTTGATTTAGAAGGCTGGCAATACGAGGTAAATTGATCTTGCCATGCTCCATAAGGCTGATGATTACAGCTTCTTCTTTTGTGTCGGCTTTAGTAGGTTTTGACGGTGGAAAAAAAACACGCTTAGTGAGTAACGTCGCTTTTTCACAGCTTTCTACTGTAGCGGTTTCTTTGTCGGCTTCTTCGTAATTTTTCTCTAGAGCTGCGATACGTGGGAACTGAGAGCAAACTTTCAATAATCGGCGGTTTCTCGGGTTATTGATATAGCCGTATTTGTTTACAAATAGTTCGTAAGCACCATTTAGAAGTGTACGCATTTCTTCTAAATCACACGTTGTATTGTCTAACTCTGCATTAATTAGGGCAAAATACAGCTCTTTGATTTCTAGGTATTGCTTGAATACTTGGATACGGGAAGCTGGGACAGGTAGAATGTCTACGATGGCAGTATTTACACCATCACAATCTTTGATTGTGCTTTTGCATTGTTTGATTTGTGGCTCTGCGGTTACTTCACCTTTAACGTAAAAGGTCTCATTAAAGCGGTAACATAAAGCTTCACGGCTACATTCGAAACGCACAGAAGGCATAGCCAGCTTTTCACTGTCGGCAAATTCGTTTTCAACCAGAAAACGGTCTGTCAGTTCGTTTATTTTATCTTCTAGCTGTTCAAGAGTAGCTGTAGAAACCACATCACAAGATTGGTAGAAGTGATCACATGGTTTCACTTCTCCCAATACGAATTCAGGGTTATTTACGAAAAATTCATTGATTTGGGTTTCTTTACCGCTTTGCTCTATAGTCTCAACGTTTAACCAGTCGCTATTATCCAATGACTCTGTCAAGATTTTGCTTGTATAACGAGCAGTCGGATTTTTTTTGAAAACCAAAAGGTCTACAGGAATGTTTGTTCCTTCTTGTGAAAAACAACCATTTGGCAAACGTAGTGCTAATGCAAGTTCACCTAGTTGACTGACTTTCTCACGCGCATGAGTAAGTTTTGAGTCCATGAACCAAGTACTTGCTAGAACGATTTCATAACCGTTCATGTGAAGCATCTCAAGGCCGCGATAGATGAAGTAAGACAAGATATTTAAGCCGTCATAACGCTTATTCATAGTGTGGGGCTTTAAGTCGCCAAATGGTGGGTTACCAATAACTAGCGAGTACTCTCCTTCTGTTAAATGCGCTTCTTCGAAACGTTGAGAAATACGAATATCAGCTTCAGGGTTATTAATGCGAGCAATGCGACCCATAATTGAATCCATCTCAACTGCGGTCACGTCAAAGCCAGATTTCACGCCATAGTTAACAAAACGCCCGTTACCACATGAAGGCTCTAATAGACGACCCTTTACACCTAAACGTTGAGCCATTCTGTACATTGGACGCACCAAGAACTCAGGCGTGAAATAACTAGTTAAAGCACTTCTACGAGCTATATCAAGGTCTGACGCATCAAGGTTTAAGCTTGATAGTGACTGCATAATAGTAGAGTTAGGATCAAACGCGTCTTTCGCTTCGCCATAGCCATTTATGGCAAATGGATTGCTAGGTTGGTTTGACTGAATAGCTTCAATTAGTGCAATTGACATAACGTATTTCTCAATTCATTTACTAGTGACTGAGATTAATTTTATCTATGTCACTAGACCGTCAACGTTGCTCTAGGCTGTGCTGGTGTGGTGTATAGATGCAGAATGGTTACCAGGTAATTACCGACAATGAATAAATGTAGAGGTAGCTTGCGCGTTGTTCGTAATTTACGAGTCTAACATTGCGTCGACTAACACTAAGTGAATACGGCAATGGATCATTGCTCCGTTGCCAGTAATTACATTGGAAGGGCTAAAGGACGAGTTGAGTAATCGTTTCGATATTTTCTAATCGATTGTTAATTACATCGCTGACTCTCTTTGCTGTAGCAATTGATTGTCTGCTTTGGCAAAGAGCTTGCAGTTCGTTACGTAGGTCAAGTAGACCTTCTAGTTCAAGGTCATCACTAAGAGGCGAGAACAACCCTTTTTCAACTTTGGCCGTAAATCCCAAACGAAGCAAAGCATACTGTGATTCATACCGTTTACGCTCTACGGGATAGGAAAAAGTTAATAGGTCGAGAGTTTGCTTAATACCATTGCGATGATAGACCTTCAGGTTACGTTCTTTTGCTCTGGTGACTAGATGTATATAGTTTTCGTTAAGTTTTTTGAGGTCTACATATGGCTGGTAATTGTGAGAAATAAAGACCGTAGACTGACCCATGACTCGTATTTCATCTTTACTTATAACGCAATGATCAAGTTCTATGGGCTTTCGGAATGTGATTTGTTTATCGTTGGTACTTTCCATAATTACTCCTTGATAAGTTTGACGGTAATTACAGTGCTTTCACATCTTGCTATACCGTTATAGATATGGGGTTAGTCATCTAGTGAGAGTTGTTTATGTTTCGGTTCGCTCAAATTTGAATTATAGCGAGACTCGAAAGGTAAATAGGTTAAGCTGTATTTAACAGCTAGAGCTTTTGCTGTTTCAATTGCTTCATCACGGTCATGGAAATTTTCATCATTGACTGAAGTCCATTCACTACGCTGATAACTTACCGATTGAGCCAAGTCTATGACAGTAATTTTACTTTCGTCGCCATTTGGATAAATGATGAAATAGAGTACTGGATCGTTCATTTTTTATTCCCATACATTGGATTAAGGCCAGATTCTTTCGGGCAATTCCGACTGTTTAGACGGAAAGAATAATTTTACCCTTATAGGCTTTGCAGATGTTAATTTGGTCAATTGTTATTTTTAGTAGGTTCTCTACTTGTGCCGTAAAAATATCGATAGCTTTGTAATAACAACCGATGACACCACTAAAAACTTCTTCGTGACTATGTAGTTCTGACAACTCATAAACAATTTTGTCACTGTCGAGCTCGTAACTTTCAGTCGGCAGTCCTCTTTGTTGGTTATCGATATCGAACACGGATTTAAGATGCATCAGAGTAGCATCGACCAATACTCCAAGTGATTGGATTTCAACCCAACAATGTCCAATGAAAGAACTTCCGTTGTACGCAGAACCGTCTGCATTGAGCCCATTTAATAGAGTTTGGTCTATTTGTCCATACTCTATTAAACCCCATTGACCACTATTGAAACTAAAGCTAGCACCACCACCAATAAGTTTTGCATCGTAACCGTACGATTTAAGCTTTTCGCAAAGTAAGTAGTTTAGGTATACACAACCACCAACAAAAGGATTAGATGGATTGATTGGTAGTTCGAAAATCAAAGCCATAGGAACAAATTCTTTAAGATACTGCTCGGACACTTCATGCTTGATAAGTGAAACGAGTTCTTTTAAGTCCGTAATCTGTTGCGATTTAGTAGCCATAATTTGTCCTTTGAATAGTGAATATTGCCTTGGTATGAGTTAATTTTACTGATTTCACTATCCCGTCAATGATGAATAAGATTTGTAAAGCATTGATTGTTATGACCGTACAAAATCTAAGGTGAGAATAAATCTCACCTAGCTTTTTTTATAGGCAATAGGTTAAACATCAATCGTTAGTTCCGAAATTGGCTTGATGTGGTACAGATTTAGACTGGACTCATCGAGATTGAACTTGTTCTGCATGTCCTTTTTGTGTATTTCCCATGCTTTATCCTGATCGGGAGCGCAGACAACGCGACTACTGGGTTGACTGTCTTTACTGCACCACACCAGTAAATATGGGATATCTTTAGAGATGTCCCCACCGCATACAGCTACATTTAGTTGATTAAAACATTCGATCAATTTATCTCGGGATGAATCCGTTTTGTCTAGCGGAGTATCAAATAGGCTATCACCGCTATCCGAATAATAGATGTTGTTTATCATATCTTCGGCTACCTCATGCATGAAGTAGTTGAACAGTTGACCTTGATTTTCTCCTGCGAGGTCAATTTCGTACGAAAGCAATTCGTTTTCTCGACTGAAGGTGAACAGTAATTGCAAGGTTAAATACGTACCAATTCGAATTTTGACGTCAAATTCATTATTTCCAACAACGTTATTGTGCGGTTCCCCGATACCAGAAACCACAACAACGGAGTTTCGGATAACCTCTGTCAGTTCAGTGTGGTGCGCTGTATCAGTATTGGCGTATTGTGAAAGGCTTTTAAGAAGAAATTTCCGGTTGTACTGCTCTATTTCCTCAGTTTGCAAAAAATTTGCACGGTTAGCGAGCATTTGCGCTAGATGGTTAGCTTTTTCTGCCGCAGCGTTAAGAGACTGTGCAATCATGATTTGTTGCTCCTTGTAATTCAATCAATAAGGCCAGATGGTTCATGTAATCCATTTTATGGATTCATGCATTTCGTAAAGGTTTATACGGGGTACCCTAGTCACGGTTAGTGTCCTGAGAGTAATTAACGAATAACTCGGCAGGAATAGGTAGTGCGCCATAATCAGCGCACAAAGGGCTTGTAGTTGGATTAGTTAGTTTCTGAAGCTTTAGCTTTGTTAGCATCACTCCAGCGTTGAATGCCTGCTTCTGTCCAACTGGCTTGTGTGTAGCTGACTTGGTTCACATACCCGAGTGAATGAGCACGACCAACTAATAATCGTTGCTCTTGAGTAGGAAGCTCACCAAAGGCATTAAAACCCATCATAGCCCGTTCGAGGCTTTCGAATTCTTCTGCAGATAAGTCCGGTTCATTAAATTTTGCTTCAAAGCCTGCCCATTTTGGAAACGCTTTATTGACAGGTAAGAATTTGGCGCCTTGTTCGGAAATTTCGACACATTCGCATTTGATTGTCCCTCCCATACCCGATTGATAATCAACGATAAGGCCAAGCTTAATTTGGTCTTCTTTAATAGGTACACCGTTGATTCTTGCGTAAGCAATATTTGTCGTGGCCATGTTCAAAACTCCTTATTTATTAGTTCTCATTTTGTTTGAATCCATGTTAACAACATGAACAGATGGTCAATGTTGATTACTGAGCGTTAGTCAGAGTGATGAGGATAACCGCCGCAGAAAACGGTGAGATGTAAACGGTGAGATGTAAAAGTTTAGTTGAGACTTATCCCGTTGATGGAGGTCGAGTTACAATTCGAAGATTAAACGAGAGAAAACCATATCGGTTACACGGTATAACTTGTTAGACTGAACGGGTTTCAAGCCCGTGTTCAATTAATCGTAGGGGAATTCCGAATCATGGAAACGTTAGAAGAACTTCAAACTCATGGTGGATCCATAATTTCTCTGGTTCGTCCGTTACCGGATCATGAGCTAATGATAAGTATAATGGCTCACAACATAGTTATTCGTCATAACTTTAGCGACGTACGTTTTGAATTTGCTGAAATGCGTTCCGAAGAGTACATCTTGCAGCTAACAGACATTGAGGCTAACGAAATCAAAAGATGGTTATCCATATATGCACCTGTCTCATATTTTGTTGATATAGCATGGTTAATCGCATCACGTTGCACTAGAGAGCAGCATCCAGAGTTAGCTAATGTAGTTGCCGAGGCTCTTATTAGAGTGATTAGAACTAATGACTTACTTCAATTGAATCGATTGGCGCTAGTTTTGCTCGGTACTCGCCTTAATTTTAGTACTCTGGTACTCGCGTTGAAAGCCAAACTAACCGAATGGAAGTGCCTTGATTTAACTGAACAAGAAAAGGCTAACGTAATTACTATTAACCAAACATTGGATAGATTACTAGCTAACCCAACAGACCAATTTTTAAAAGAAAAGATACTGTCCATAGTAGCGGACGTTTTGGTATCAGCCGTGCAACAGGATAGGTTTTGCTACCTCGATATGGTGAACCATGGAGCTATATGGGAATGCAATATTGCAGCGGAGCACGTGTTAGAAGTGTTGTATGACAGCTAAGAGCATCCTTGCCTTTCGCTATAAATCTAATGTGTGCTTTAGCTTTGAACTTGTTCCGCGCAGCTTAGTGCGGAAATACCACCATTGAATCCTTCCTTAACCAATGATTCGTCAGGAGATTTATTTGATCTCGGGAAGACCAAATAGTCGACGAGGTTAAAGTATTTTTGGAAATTTAGTGTTTCTTGGTAATTACCAGAATCAATGAGATCTAAACTATTAAACTCTATTGTCAGTAGATGTTTCCGTAGAACTGCTAATTCGCTTTCTGGTACTGGATGTACGGAAGCTCGGTATTTAAAAAACTTCATATCTTGAGCGGTATTCGTCACACCATCACGGTCTTTCTGCCAGTTCAGAGCTCTAGGGTTAATTGATTCAGCCCAACATGCCATGTCTGCCGCTAATTCTTTTGTTGGCGCTGTCACAAGGTAAGTAGCAGCTTTCTTGTGGGAATTGACGGTCAAGTGTTCTATGTGAACGTCGACGCGGTAGGTAAATAGTACTGACATAAAGTACTCCATTTTAAATGAGTAAAATACAGCTGGTGGAACCCAGCTGTATCGATATTTAATTAATTATTTATTCTTCACCAAGCTTGTGAAATGAGTCGTCAGCGAATAAAGCATCCAGATGGTCAAGCGGTGCAGTATTCCATGCCGTGTAAATGGCGTCTTCACTATCGGGTATTTTCTTACAGGACAGTTGTTTATGCACCATATCAAGAAACATCTTACTGAACTCTGGTGAAAATGTAATCAATCGTTGCCCTTGCAATATATTTGTTAGGGATTCAATCAAATGAATATTTATTAAGAGTCGAGTGTTTTCCGTGTTCAGTTCAGGGATCTCGATTGGAGTATCTTTGTACAAACGAATATCGAATGGTGTGTAGAAACGAAGGAACTGTTCACTTTCATGTTCGACCTTCCAGCACAGTAAAATACAGTTACTATCAGTGTGCATAGCAATGCTAATGTCACCTTCACGAACACCAAGGACTTCACCTACTAGTAACTTTGGATACGAGATGACAAGGTTACTGCCACCTTCTTGTAATAGTTGAGCAGAAACAGCATTTTGCGGTACGGCAGGATTAGGATAACTTTCCCCAACCGAGTAGATGGTGATTGGCGCTGTATTGTTTGGATTTGCCATTTCTACATTCATAATATTACTCCTTGGTAAAAAACCACTTCGTGTGGACTGAATACAATTTTACCGAATTATTTTATTGGTCAAGTTTGCCTGAAATCATCAATAACTAGCGCTTTTACTGTCAGTTAGCAGTAACTTCGTGAAAGTGTTGCGATAGAGTATCGACTAGTTCAGTGCGAACACGTTGACCAAATTTATGTGCAATGAACGCGTCAATCACTTGAGAAAAGCTTCCAAACGTGGTTCGGTCATCTTCAACTAAGCTTATTAGGCTGCAGATTAACGTATTAGAAATGAAGTATTGAATTCCATTTTCAGAGTAATGCATTGCTCCAAAAAGATAGGGTTCTGGAAGTACTTTGAGAAACATGTCACAAATGTCTTCAATGTCATAATAACCAGTTAACGACAGGTCACTTAGAAGGCTGTCTACCGCGTCAATTGATCCGTTAGTGTTTAGAGTGGCGCCTGCCAATTTTGCTTCGTTAAAATTTTTGAAGCGAGTAGGAAATCCGTAAAGAGACATACTGTATACCTTGGTTAGAAATCGTTGTGTTGATGGTTCTATTTTATCGATTACAGATTCTTGGCAACGTTGCTAAATAATATGGTCTTTATAGCTCTGGCTACTTATGGAAATTGAGTTGTTTAGGAAATTACGACCTAATCAGGCGTTAAAACAAAAAAAACCGCTTGAACAATTAGGTACAAGCGGTGGTAGCTATGGGAACTCAAATGTCGCTAAGGTTGGTTAAATGCTTACTTTCAACAAAAATACTACGCAGTTCTAATCGATAAATAAAGGACTTTTACAAAAAAAACATAATGAATCACACCAAAATCAATCCTTATATTCAGTGCACGTTGCCAAATCGAGTTCAGACAACATTTCATCCAAGAGCTTTACGTGATCTAAACAGATTTCAAGATCATCAGCATCGTAAGAGACACTTTCATCAAAGCCACAATCACTATGGTATTGTTTACAGACTTTAAACCATGCGGCATTGTCGTCAGTGCCTTTCATAAGCACAGTTCGTGGTTCATCTCCTTGTGGATGCCACACAACTAGATACAGGTTTTCTGGTACTTCCGGTAATACCAACTCATCGATTACTTTGCAGACGTTATCCATGTTTGTTTCGATGACCCAATCCAAAGGATAAACTTGCCCCCTGTCGTCATATGCTACGCACTTAGCTAAATGCGTGATTTGGTGGCCGTCACCTAAAATTTCTGTTGCTGATACAGGGATACCTTTCTCTCGGTAATCTGGTACTTGTTCTGCATGTGTACCTTCATCGATGATAGAGCGAATTTTAACTCTAATTGAGGTATAGAGCGCACGTTGCTGGCCGCTTAGATTGAGTTGTGTCATATTTTGCTTCCTTTACCTTTTCAACTTTTTATTACGAGTAGTTGCTGTGTTAATTCCGATTGTATTTGGTCAGGCCATGTCCAAATGTCACCACTATCCCATTCAGCTTCACAGTCGCAGTGCTCAATAATGCCTTTGATTTTCAGGCATCTGTTCAGTATTTCTTCGGGAAGTGACTTGCAGGCTGTAACAAGATCTTCAACTTCTTGCCAATCTAATGACTCCCGTTCCTTCCAATTTTTAAGGAAAATTTCAGCGAGTGAATGAAGTTCTGCAGGGGAATAGGTTTTCATATCCATTAGGTAAATCTCTGGTAGGTCAATAAGGTTGCCCTTGGTATCTGGATAGGTCGGTCTTTAAGTGAGTAGACTCGCAGCGAACCAAGAGCAATAAGCTAGTTTATTGGACTAAAACAAAACGGAGTGCGTTGTTAATTGCATCCAATTGCTTTTTAAAGAAAGCTTTAGCGCATCGGATTTGTGTTGGGACGTAGCGGTAATCAAGCAATCTGCCGTAGACTAAATTCATTGTTTCGCTGGTGGCGTTAATTCCTAGCTCTGAACAATACTCCGATATAATGTCGATTAGGTGCCCAGCCCCGTCACAGTATTGTTCGTGTGTGCTAATGCTGTGATAGCCGCCTGAAGGGATGCAATTCAGCTCTACGGACAAGTCATACTCATTGTTTGGATTGACGGTAATGTCGATATATAACTCATGATTAGCTAACCGACCCGCATTTACGGAAAAGCAGTAATTTAGCTCTTGTTCTGTGCGCAATTTATTTAATTGGCTATCAGTAAAAAACTTCTGAAAAAAAGAGTTGCTATTCATTATTGCCACCTTGGTTAGAATTTCTTTCGAATATTGAGAGTTTAATCTGGCTGATTGATAGTATTAGCTTAGCGCTACCACCAGCCAGTCAAGCTTTAGGTGTAGTCAAATGAGAAGGACATTTGATTGGTGTTTCCCGTTGATTTTGTAGCCGTTGGCAACGAGTTACCTTTTGTCACCTTGCAGACGGCATCAACTAACTTAGTCTTCAATACCTTGACAGGCGTTGAGACTTTTGGAACGAGGTCAAGTAACCATTCACCAAGACGATACCCAACACTTTCCCATGCTAAAGGTGAGCAGGAATTACCAAGCATTCGTTGGGCTTCCGCAGCGCTACCTCGGGAAGTACGTTGAGCATAGTGTTCTCCCTTCTCAACCGCGACTACGGCATCCTTGAATTCCCCTGTTACCGATCTAAGGTTACAGTGCTCTGCCGGAGTTAAAATTCGACTAAATAGTGGTTTATCGGGATGAGCGATCATCGGTGAGTCCGGCTGGATTTTGTAATAGTTCGCCCCAATAGTAGGAATTCTCGTAGCATCTTTGGGAGTAATACGATATTTGTGGCCGTTGTGCGACTCAGCGTGCTTAGCTTCAAGGTACTTCCTCCGCCCCCAACGTTTATCTTCAAGATCCATTGGCTCAAATACGTCCGAAAATGGTCTTTCATTAGCTTGTTGGAATGGCAGGTTATGTAAGTCCGGTTCAGGTAACCCCTTGCTATACCATAGGCGACATAGGCGCTCTCTTTTCTCGTAATCACCGAATTGCTCACCAGTGACGAGCGTAGAAACACTTTTGTACCCGAACCGACCCATAATATCGGTCATGATGTAGTCGAATATCGAGTCGCTAAAGTGCTTTGAGTTCTCAAGCAAAACGAATGCAGGGTTACTGTTTCGAATCATTTCTAGAATTGGCTGAAAGATAGTCCCACTTTGTTCATGGAAAATGTCTTTCTTACCATCTCTCTCATGTTGTGTGTTTAATTGAGAGAATGGAGGGCAAGGACTACCAATCACTAACATGTCTAACTTTGGGATCGTTGACATGTCCATTGTAAACATGTCGCTTATTACGAAAATGGCGTCTTTACTCGCGTTCTTCCATATCTCGTTTCCCGATAAGTTCACTTCGGCGGCAATAGGGTTATATTCGTTTGCAAAGCGTTGCTTTACGGAAATACCAGCTTTCATTAAGCCTCTATGAATACTTCGGCAAAGCAGGCCCATTCCTACGCATGCACCACCTTTTCTCAATGGTTCACCAGTAGAGACTCTACGGATCACGGCTTGCTCGCGTTCGTGGATTTTGCTTTCAGCAAAGTGACCTTTGACAATGATCTGCTCTTTCTCGGCAATTACATCAACATGCTCAAAATCTTTGAACAAAGCGGTTACTTTGGAGTTAACAATATCAATCACACTGCCCTTGCGTTCAGTACGAGTGATTGTGTGAGTACCATTACTAGACTTTTTGATAACTAAGCAATTGTTGTCATTCTGGAAGTCATACTCAACCTTATCCCCACCATGCAGACATGCATCTTGGATAGTGCCATTGTTGATCCAGATTCGCTTTTGGCCTTTATGGAAACCAAGGAGTTGTTTTTTGATAGTGAACATAATTTTAGACTCCAACGTGATTACATGGAGGTTATGTTACCAACGGCACGAAGCGGTCAACTATGCGGAAGCGTCTAAGTTAACGATCAGCTTTGTGCCGTAAAATACGCGGGGTGCTTCTGCTTAATCTACTGGAATGGCTTTTTCGATTGCTTGAAGCTTAGTCAAGTATTGCTTATGTTGGCCTATACGTTGACTAATAACACAATGAAGATTTGGATCTGTCACTTTAGAAGTATCAGTGAAGTCATAGTATCGATACTGACTCATCCAACCATTTTCGATAAGGTCGTAAATAGCTTTGCTTAGTTTGGGTTCCATATTGGCACCATAGCTACTATGGAGCTTATCCAGTCGATTGACCCCATTAGAAATATACACCGCAAAAATATCGTCCCACGTACCCATTTCAGAAGCTATATAATCAGGCTTATTTTGGAAACATACTTCTTGAGCTTGTTTTGAGTTCTCGGCTTTCAGAAGGACTTCGATGGGTAACTCTATTTTTTCAATGTAAAAACAGCCATTGTTGGCAAAGCTCACAAACGGATTTTAGGGAATTTACCACATATCTTGAGATAGCGATAAATCCCGTTTTTAGTTATCAGTCAAAGTGGATTACAGACGGCTCGGACAGTTCTTTATGCTGGAAAATCAGTCTTGATTGATCAGCATGGAAACCAATTTGAGTTAGTGGAATTTCAAATGGTTTGAAAAATAAATCTACGGATGAAAAACCAATCGTATGGCTGTTAACGAAGTTGATGTCTATTTCTATCCCGTCAAGCCAAGCAAGCCCTTTTGTTCGGTTATGCTCAACTAATCGGTGCCTTACACGTTCTGACTCTGTACCAAACCACGCCTCATATCGAATTAAGTCTTCCTTCTTACATATATTTGCGTTGATAAAACCAAGCTCACGATGATAAAGAGTCGTAGGGTTTTTATCTTCGTTGAACGGTTCTGTTAAGGCCGCAGTATTGTTTGGCGATACTTTCGATGAATACTGGTCTTGAGCTATCCCAAATTGAGCCGCGAGTTCCAAGAACTGTAATTCACTTTCCCATAGCGTGACTGTCTCAAGTTCTTTTGTTGGAAATTCCACGTGTTGAGTGGGTTTACCGTCATCTAAGATTTTTTCAAAGTCTCTTAAGTTGGTGGTGTTTTGTAAAACGCTTTGATAGCTGAACAACGCCAGTTCAATATCGTTGTTTTCAAAGGCGAGTAAACTCTTTGCTAATTTCGAATGTCGTTCGCTAATTTGGTACTGAGCTGTTGGTTCATGCAGGTAATATCCATTCAGAGCGAACGCTAAGTGCTTAACAAACCCAACAAGTTGTGATTCTTCACTCTCTACAACCCAGTTTCTTGTTTTGTTTCCAAAGAAATCTGAAATTTTACAGTTTATGAAATCCTTAACATCGATATTCGAGTAAATAGTATTTTTAGTGAAGTTTTGGTTTTTTATGAGCTGAAGCAAGAGTTCGATTTTCATTTTGACTACCTAAGAGACAAGTTATCTTCTACATTCCGATTAGTTTAACTGAACCAGGTGATGGTCAACCTTGCGTGTTGAACCGAGGTATGTGTTCGAATTTGCTTTTCAAAGATGCAAAGTTAACAAATGCAATGGCGTATTCTTTGAGTGAAAGTGTGTGTAAATGATATCCCGCATTATTGGAATTACCGAGATATGTCTTTCTGTTGTGCTTAATGATGGTATTAAAGCCAGCATTAAAACTATCAATGACCCATTGTTTGTGCTCATTTGCATTTGCAATTGTGTTGTTAAGAGTTTTTTCCTTTCGTTCGAGCTTATGCTTCGCAGCCCAATACTGTTGATATGTGTCTAATTCATCTTCAGAAAGGCCACAGTGTGAGCAAATAATCTTTCTAATACCAGAAGCAGTGTAAGTTCGTTTAACGTTTAGGATGTCACACAGAGCTTCCTTGCTTTTGTCATTGAATCCTTTGCCAGCACAAAGAATGTAACAAAGGTAGGCAAAATTCTTTTCGTGAATAGCTTCAGCCATGGTAATAGCCCAATTTGAAACCTGTGAGTTGTTTTCAGGGTTTAGATGCTGGTGGATGTGTTTTTGCATGTATTCAACGGTTAGTTCCACGGTAATTCCCTCTGTCGGTGTGTTGAAGAATTAGTAAAAGTTACGGTCAGTAAAACCACGTAATTCCGATAATAAATATTGAGAATTAGAAAGGCCTGTTGTCACATCCATAGAATAGCGACGACCGTTTTCAGGGAAGTAAATTTCACCTGATTTTAAAATCTGTACGGGAACTACATAGCCTTGAAATTCGTCATCTTCATCACGTTCACCGTTTGAAATTTCTTCTTGGCAATCCGCCACCATAGTTTGGAGATCTGCTTTTGCATCGCTTTCGCTACGGAAAATAACCGGTAAACCCAAACCAGTAAGTTCCGAATCTGTCGTGCCTATGAAGATGCCTGTCATCGTGTCTTCAGCTACCGCCCAACCAGATACCAAAATCAAATCATCAGAAAGATGAGGGTTCAGAGAATTAATAACCATCGATGGCCAGTGTTTAATTTTGTCTAGATCGATAGCTGTGCCCTCTTCCCAATGGCTCAGATAGTCTGGAATATCTACTAGACCTTCTAAATCGATTTCAACCTCAAGGTAGCTTTTTAACTGCTTAGCAAACGCTGTTAATTCATTGGTTGCATCTAATTTCTTTGCCGTAAGTAAAGCATCTAAGTGGTTAGCAGTACGGAAGAGTTCAATTGTTGGATTCATGAGGTTTCTCGCTGATTTGTTAGCTGATAACGCCATATTACGGATTTATACAGACGGTCTACCTTGCTAACGACTGAAGGAAATATTCGTTGTGATTTACGTGTAGATATCAGGGGGTAACTTTGGGGGCTATGTTAAGGGCAATTTCCGGTCAGGGTATAGAACTGAACTCGCCAGTACCATACCCTCACTCGAAACCAGAATAATGTCTATGCAGCTTGCTGTGTTGGTGACAACAACTGATTAATAAGGTCATCTACATAGCTTCTGATTTTTTGGATGGAATCGTTGCGTTCATATTGCAGGTTATTACCCGGTTGGAAGTAGAACGCTTTTGCTTTAACGACCTTCGCTAATCTTGCGACGTCTTCTCCAATTGTATTGGTGAAGCCTTCATTGTCATTTAATCGTTCAATTTTTCGGTTTAGTGACTTTAGTGAATGAGTGTAGATTTCAAGGTCTTCAAGTTTGATTGATTCAAGATAGCGAGTGTTAATTATTAGTTCACTGCGACCATCAGTAGCATCGCCATGGAATATATCTGCTGTGAGGGTAATGTGTTGGTATTTATTTTTGTGGTACTGATTATCGTAGAAACCCATTGAGTTATGGTAATTACCTTTATCAAAATTCACATAAAGCAGATCAACCATTAACTCAACAAACCCTGATTGGTTTTTGATAGCAGAAACGCGTAATGCAGTAGTTTCTTTACCGAGTGTTAATTGAGTATCTAAGTTCATATTGTTCATAATTGCTTGCCTCAGCATCCGAGTTGGAAGTGGATATAAGCAGTTCCATTGGTTCTTGAAGCTGCTTAATTCATGAGGTTAATTTACTAAACTCAGAGTGTGGTCAAGTATGTGAATCAGGGTAGGCAATCATTTAGAATGAAGCAGATAAGGGAACTGGGGAAATTACGACAAGTCCAACTGAAAGCCATAATCCCCTAGCCCTCTAAATTTCTGCTGTATCGCCATTAAACCAGTAATACCCACCGATTAAAGCCAAAACTATCATAATGATAAATAGAATTGCGAATCCAAATGGGTTGCTATCGAAAGTTACATAATCAAATAGAATAGGACTTCCGAAAGCGCTAGAACCCAGTAAAAGCCATGTGGATTTCTTCATGATTTCCCCTTTAAGCTTCGCCAGCTTGCTTCAGCAAAACATTAGGCATTGTGTTGGCGGCAATTGAATCACCAATAGATTCGTCTTGCAATTGTGAAATATCAGACTTAACAAACACGGATTTAATGTCAGAAAGAATCTGTGATTCGTTGATGATCATTGTTTCGTTGGTACCCTCTAATCGAACTTCATAAACAACACCATCGTCACGCTCTATACGTTCTAAAATTTCACCGTTCTTAGTAGGTTCACCATCAATGCAAACCTGTACTTTTTGACCACTTCTTATCATGCTATTTCCCTAGCTATTACCTTTAATGTTTTCGAGATTAGGAATGTGAATTACGCGCTCACATTCGGCGCAATACTGCTTAGTCCCCCCGCGCACAGAATAGGAATTACATTCGATAGGTTTTCCGTCAAAGCTGTAGAATTGACACATGTTTTGCACCCAACGTTCAGTAAACCCTTCTTCACTACCGCAGTATGGGCATTTACCGTCTACGACTGATTTTGGATTTGCCACAGCGTGATTCTCCCCCTGTATAGGATTTTACTGGATGTGTCGCTTGGTTCAGTAGCGCATCGAGCAACTTCACTATATCCTTTACCCGACTATACGATATTCAATTTTGTACTGGTATCAGCCATTTTTATTAGGATTTGACGCCATGATCAAAGTACGGCAAGTGTGCTTTAACCTTATCCCAACCATTGACATTTTCTTTTAAAGCCACCTCGTTTAGTCGTTTGACGAAATCGCTCATCAATGTAGGCGAATCAACAAGTTTATCTAAATCGATTAGCCCGAGATCAACAACGATATACTCAAGTACAAAAACTAGTCCTTCCATTTCTGTTACTTCGCGTTCGGAGAAAAATGTAAACTCGAAAAAGGCAACGAGCTTTAATGCCACCAGCCTAAGTTGCTGCTCAGTTAACTGATCTACGGTCAGTCCTTCAATGCAATAGCACATCACTGTAGCCCCTTAGTTGATTTTAATAATTTGTCAGCGGCATTACCGTCAAACATTGCAACGACATTGGAAATTTCATCAATGAAGCAGTCCAGAGCATCTTTGTGATTTGCTGTGATTTTTTCAAAGCACGTAAGTAGCGATGCGCTTGTGATTTGGTCATTGAGAGGGCATTCGGGCAAGTAATATGAACTGGTACCGTCTTTATCGATGAGAATACAACTACCTATACGCTCAGGCACAGCTTCATCCGTGTTTACGATCATAAGTGCAGTAATATCTTCGTCGTCCTCTATTTTGAGTCCATCAAAATAGCGTTGCATTTCACGACCAGATAACAATTCTAAATAGGGGAATGTTTGGTTGGTTAATTTAGCCATCTGTTACTCCTGCTGAGTTAGTAAGTGTGTTTTGACTATTAGCTTATAGCTTAACGATTATGTGAGATGGTCAATGTTCTAGGAGTTCTAGGAGTCGTTGAATGATTGGCCGTGGTGGGAATTTCCGATATACGTGGTATTTCGGTATTACCGTTGTGAACGGGTTGGCGACTGCATCTTACTGCATCTGATGTTTCAGATATCAAGGTTGGCAAGAATAGGAGTTGTATTAGAGTTTGCAAATACCCAGTGGATACTTAGAGGCAGTAATAGATGAATACTCCAGCTCAAACCGTTTTAGAAAACCAATCTGAAAAGACGAACAAAAACCTACACCTATCTCTGCGTCTGGAAATTATTCTCTCGGGAAATGATTTTGATGGTGATTTGAATTTTGGCGCGGTCGAATTAATCGACCAAAAAAACTACCTTCTTGACTCTCTAGATACTAGAGGAAACCCTGTAATGATGGACGGTAGGGAGGTATATCGTCTCGAAACTACCTTTGAAACCTACGAAAACACCATTGATACTTTTAGCGACTACGACAAAGGTGTCTATGATTTTCATCAATCGTTAATGGAAGTGCTCAAGAAAATGCCAATGGCTAGAGTCAACCTTCACACCGAATTTCGTTCTGATGCAGAATACAATAATATAAACCGCGTAATTTCCATGAGGTTGTTCGATACCGAAAGTGACTTAAGCATTCCTGTTGTTCATGATATCGATTTCTAAGTTTGATTAGGGTTCTGTACGCAAGTGCAGCCCCTCATTTGCTTATCAGCTATACAACTTAGCTGGTGGATAATAAGCCCTAACTCTACGATGAATTAGGGCTTATTAATTTGAATGTTAGATTTTGAAGTGGCTTAAAATGGCGTACTGGTCCTGAACATGGACATTGGTATTATCCATTGATGTTTTTGCTTCTACTGCCGTTTCGGAAACCTTATCTGACAGGTCTTTAATCTTAACCGTGTTATTGTTGATCTCTTCAGCGACCAGACTCTGTTCTTCCGCTGCAGAGGCAATTTGAATGCTTTGGTCATGAATTCGTTGAATCGCCTCCATTATCGTATTTAGGGCGCCGTTTGCTTGGTTTGATTTATCAACGGCTAGGAACGCATTGTCGCGGCTACGATTCATCATACTCACTACATTGTTAGTACCAGATTGGAGTTGTTCAATCATCGAACGAATTTCCGTAGTTGACTTCTGAGTTCTCGATGCGAGTGATCGCACTTCATCAGCCACAACCGCAAAACCTCTTCCCGCTTCCCCTGCTCGGGCAGCTTCAATTGCTGCATTTAGGGCAAGTAGGTTCGTTTGTTCGGCAATTTCGTTAATAACTTTTAATATAGATTCAATTTGCTTACTGGAAGACTCCAGCGCGATCACCTCAAGTACAGCGTCTTCGAGATGTTGTGCCAACTCGTTTATAGCTCGGGTAGTATCGGTAACAATCTCTGCACCCTCTTCGCTAGCCCGTTCTGCTTCTTTTGCCGATTCAGATGCTCCTTGCGCTGTTCGAGCAACGTCATTCGCAGTGGTCGCCATTTCATGCATAGCTGTAGCTAATTGCTCAATCTCTTGTAGTTGTTCCGTTAATGACGAGTTAGCCAAATCAAGATCATTAGATGTAATCAATGAGCCGCTTTTAATTTCATTCCCTAACCTAACTGACTCTTTGATTTGATGTTGAAGCTTTGCCATGAAGGAATTGAAACCTTCAGCGAGAACCGCAAATTCGGGATCCGTTTTTGTTGAAAGTCTTTGTGTAAGGTCACCGTCTCCTGAAGCCACGTTTTCGATAGCCTCATCGAGTGATTTCAGTGGTCGCATAAGTACTTTGATCATAAAGCTTAGTACGACAATAACAATGAGCACTGAAAGAATGGTACCAATCACAGAGTGCTGGATCATGTGTTTTACCACGGCAAAAGCACTGTCCTCATTGATTAGCCCAACGACATACCAGTCTTTAGACGGGATGTATGTGTACCCAGCAATGTAAGGCTTCCCTTCAATATCGATATCTTCGAATCCCTCTTTAAGTGTCGCTTGAGGTAAATATGTTGAGAAGTCCTTACCATTGAGTTCATCGTTTTTATGAGCAATGGTTGTGCCGTTGGCTGCAACGATGGATAACTCTCCTGAGTCCATAAGATTAACGGAATTTACCAATTTAGTTAGATGGTCAAGAGACATGTCAAAATACATTGCGCCAATAAATGAGCCCGATGCACTGTGAATTGGTGAGGCTATAGATATGATCACCTTCCCGCTCGCTACGTCAACGTAAGGGGCTGTGATGATAGTTTTATCCGCTTTCTTAGCATCTATGTACCAAGGACGTTTTCGTGGGTCGTAGCTACTATCAGGCTCCCATGAATCATCGTTCTCTACCATGCTTCCATCATTTTCAAAGCCAAACCCAGCCGCCATGAATATTTTTTTTAACTGGGGTTTATCAAGTAATGAACGGACATAGGACTTATCAGTTGGGTCCAGTTCTATGTTTTCGCTAGTTGCTTGGGCAAGCACTATTCGGCTTTCCATGTCTGCATCAACCATACGAGCAACGCTAACCGATATTTCATTTAGGCTACGCCCAACCACGCTCTCCATTTCGGTCTTAATACTGCTTACTTGAAAAAGGGACATCCCCCCTATAGCGACGACAAACAGAATTGCCGATGCTCCTATGATTTTATTCTTGAACTTCATAACGACATTGCTCTCTGTAAAAATGTTGGTTAATAAATATATTGTTCAGCGCCTCGGAATTTACGTGACATTGTCACGATATTGCAACTTGCTATTTACCCCAACAGTTCTTTGCCATTGGGCAGAGATTGCACTCTTCTTTCCGGACTGGTTTGACGTTTAATTTCCCTTGCTTCATCAAGCGGGCTTTCATGATGTACTCTTTGTTTCTTTTGAAAAGTTTACGAGAGCTATCAGCTGCCCCTTCAACCCAATGAATGGTTCCATTAGATAAGATGATTGCACCTGCAGTGACGTTATACGTTCCTCGCAAAGCCAATATTCCGACTTCCAGCTGTACTATGTCGCTGTCTCGTAATGAAGGGCGAGATTTACCTTCGATGTACGCATATTTGTTATTGTTCAGTCGATAGATAGAATCTGGATTGCACGACACTTTAAAACGGTCGTTACGAAATATAATAGTGTCCACTTTGTTATCAACGTAAAGAAGTTTGCCTCGGAAGCCCCAGATAGTTTCAGGGTATGGGAACAACAGGGACCGAATCCAACCTATCAGATCTTTCAGAATGAAAAGAACAAGGATAAAAATAAGGGTTGCAATAAAACCCTCGAGGAATGCAGTTCTCAAATGATGCACATCGATAAGTGCTTGTTGAATGGACGCCGGAACTAGCGAGATGAGCTCTGACGTAAACGGTGCTAGGAGTTCTTCCATCATTTAATCCACCTAAATAACCAACGGACTAAACGGACAAACCACGGCACATTGTGTCTGACCATATTTTCACTCAACTGTTCATGCCAATGGTTGCCGCGGTTAATAACATATTGCCCTCTCTCACTTTTAGCCTTGTTGCCTCTAACGTTGTGCATGTAGAGCATTTCGCAGCGAGATACCGAACCCGCAGCTGACGCACTAACATATTCACCGTAATTTTTTCTTTTTGTCATATCGTTTACTCAGAGTTGTTAATTACGAAATACCAGGGCATCTCGTAATTAACGGTGTACTTGCGTTTGTTTGGGAAAATCCAGGGTTATGCGAAGCTAAATTCATCTTCATCTACCCGTTCATATTTTCTTTCAAGGTCTTTAACCATGTACTCAAGTGTTGGTGGTATCGCGTCGTCGTCGTCTTCCAGTAGAGGGAATCGGAGTTTGACTAATCTTGCTCCATTGATAAGCGCAAATGCTTGGCCTTTCGGTAGGTTCAGAATCATCTGAGGTGTGATTATGGGTTCGTAAGCCTCGGTTTTGACACTCATGTTATTTTTTGTGTTAAACCACCCTGCGGAACCACTACCGTAACGAAGGTCGTCTTCATCAACGAGTTCATTACCGTTAGCTCCAGTCATACCAGTGACCTCTAAATCGTATCGGTCACACTTATCTACAGCTTGAGTTAAGTACTCAGCGGTTTCTTCGCTCTTAACTCTCAGCATTATGGTGGTGTTAAAGTTACCCAAAATAACGCCTGCGGTCGAAGCGCTGCCAGTAGCATCCTCAATATCCTTCAGAGTCTGCGAGTAGGCGGTAACCCGAACCCCTGCACCTGCAGAACGGTTCAAAATTGAAGCAAATGGTTCACCTTCACTGCCGCCCTTAAGGATGGAGTGGAATTCGTCTATGTGTAACCAAATTGGCTTCATCGCACCGTATTTAGCGTTGTGAAGACCTTTATCGATACCAAACTTATAAATGTCACCAGCTACCGACAGCATATCTGAGAACATCATGCCTAATACCGCATTCGCTACTACCGGGTCTGTCATAGCATCTGCTAGTACTACGACAACAGCGTTTGATTGAATTATTTGCGGCCAAGAGATTTCAGGTCTTTCATCAAGGATATCTGTGTAGTCAGGACTAATAAGTTCTGCGATTCTGCCACTTGTGAGTTTTGTAAGGAGCGGAATGAGCGAGGCCGTGATTTTGTTGTAATAGGACATCTCGTTCTTAAGCGCCGAACGTAGACCTTCAATTGTCACGTTGATCTTATCTTCGTTATGCATGAAGAAGTCATTCAGAACTTGGTCACGAGCAACCAACTCTTTAGAGCGACCTTTGAAGTGATTCGGTATTTGCATACGAACTTCAATATCTTGGCCGTTTGCCCCACGGCGAGGTGGAGGGTTCTTAATTTTCTCTACTTTATCTCGCCAATCGTCAATGTGTTCGTCTAGGAATTTCTCTGTGTACTTGAGATAGATGGGCTCTAAGTCTTCGATATAACGCTTGATGGATTTGAATGAAGGTTTTTCCCCGATACCGTTCATAGCATTCGCTACAACGAGTAGGAACCGCCATGCGAAATCTTTAAATACAGAACTGTCGCCTCCACCTTCCATACTTTCGGAGATACGGGATGCAACCGCTGTTAATCGAGAGAACACTGCAATAGCGTTGTACTTGGCTGATATATCTGGATAACCTAAAGCGAATACATAGAAATTATCTTCCCGACCAGCTTTCTTCGCTTCTGCCCATGCCCGTGCTAGCAATGCACTATCGCCTTTGGGGTCAGCCAGAATACAAGGACCATCATTGCGTTGGATATCTTGAGCGAGCAAAAACTCAAGAAGTCTGGATTTACCTGTACGTGATGCACCAAATACTACACAGTGACCGTTCCTTTCCTCTAAATCAATGAATTGGTCAGTCTCTTCTTCTACACCCACACTATGGTATATGGATTTACCACCCACTGGTGGTAGAGGCGCGATACCGTTTTTCCACTTTAATTTTTTATTCAGTTTTACAAGTTGACGATACTGGTTGATGGGAAAAGTATCTTTCATCTTGCGACGGCCAAGCTGATATTCGCCAATCTTTTTAATGCCACGCATTACGAAAGCAGGAGTATAAAGCTCTAGGACACCTCCCGGAGTGTGGGTCCTAGAGCCTGTGTAGCTAGCCTTTCTAGCTTTATAGCAATCAGGTGCTATTTGTTTACGGTCTAAAAGTTTACGAACCTCAACTTCATGCGCCCGTGCTTTTTGGGCACTTTTGGGTAATGCGTAAAACTGCTTATATCGTGGTTTTTCCGCTTCCCATACTCGTTGGGCATGAACGGCAGTAAATTCAAAACCTCTACCTAGCCATGTTTCTTTATGTGTGTGAGGTATTTTCCCAGTGGTAGTAAAGTACGGTTCTATATTGTTTAGACCTTCCTGGTACTCACGTATTTTACATCCGTCTATGTAGCGTTTTGCAATCCAACCGATGCTACCAAGCATGATTGATGTTTTAGCGTATGGAGAAAACCCCAGTGGCTGCGCTGCAAAATACGTTGTCACCGCTAATGATGATATAGCTGCACACTCATACCATTCATAAATCGGCCTCAATCGCCCATCAAGGGTTTTTATTGTTGCATAAGCCATCTCTTTAACCCTCTATTGGAAAATGCCGTTGTGCGTAATCATTACGGGATAGAACTCTACTCCCATTTTTTCTAGCATCGCGTCAGAGTTGACGGGAACAAATCGCATTTCCGGCGCTAGCCTCTGTAATTGACGCAGGTCTACAAGGGAATCGATTTGAGTGACAAAGATTGCTGCAGGATGAAATCGGCGGATTTCGGTAAGGTTCATTTTGAACCAGTCGATTGAAAATTTATCCATACCAATAAATACCATTGGTGCGATAACAGCATCTTTGGTTTCCGGTGATAGCTCCATTCTGCTTGCAGGCATTCTGGTTGGTTTGATCTTAGTGGTTACCGGAAAAACGATCTTTGTAAGATTTTCCTCAACCTCTTCTTTGGTTACTTCTTTACGTAAATATCGACGGGTAATATTGTTTTTTTCTTCATCAAGCTTAAGTTGATCCATGTCGTAATAGAGCTCAATAGTAATTACGCTTGATAGTTCTTGGGTGTTGTTTGAGTTGTCAGCAATTACTTCTTTGACTGGTTGATTGTTTAACAGGTGCTCCTGCACACCGGTTACTACCGATTCAATTGGAGCGTTGAGCTTAATAACAAGTTCTTCACTGAACGTTTCAGGCATTTCGTACTCATGCAATCTCTCTGGTAATTGGAATTCATCATGGGGAGGACCATAAGGGGATTCGTATTGACTACTGCTTTCAGTACTATCAACATTTGCGTTATCTGCTTTGTTTCGGCCAACCTTAACGTTTGTGTGTGACTGACTTGTCGTAACAACCGTGGTGTTTTTTACATTTGATGCTGAATATGCCGCTTGGCATGTAAATGCCGCCATGCAACACACCAGAAATTTATGAGCAAACGTAAGCTTCATATGTTTTCCATTACTCTTGAGATTGTTCATACAGCCCAAAGCGTTTAGAGCCCGAAGGCGTGCTTTCTATTGCAAACGGAGGCTTAGATTTACCGCGATATTGATTGTAGGCCTGCACAGAACGGTAGATTTTCACAGTGCCTTTAATGATCTGCTGAACATCAATATTAAATAGATTTCCAAGGTTATTATCGGTGTAGTTGGAGCTGTTAATTACATTGAGATTGACTAGGAGTGCCGACGAAGCGCCTTTTACTTGTCCCGCAACCCATTGAATGCATGCCTGCTTACATGTACTCATATCTACGAACAATGACCGAATGGTTTTTTTATTTGATAATCCAGCAATGGTAGCTAGTTGTTTATTCGTGCTGTTGCTATGAGATTGACTTATTGTACTTAACTCGGCAGCAATCTTGGTTTGCATGTCTATGAGCGAGTTTAAATCACTGTCTTCATCAACATCTGGTCTACCATTTCTAACTTGGTTTGCTGGAAGTGAGGCTTTACCTTCCCATTCTTCTTGCGTTGTTTCTTTAGGTTTACCCTGATAGAGGGTGACAACATCTGTACCAACCACTTTTGTATTTTTGATGTGAGTACCAGCAATAACAGACTGGTTAGTTACTATTAAAGCTGCCGTAACTAACCATTTACACAGGTGCTTACTATTCATGGTATTTACCTGCTACTGTTTTGTTTCGTAAAGTCCTAATCGCGTTGTGCCTTTATCACTTCGCTCAATCATGAACGGCGACTTAGAATTTTTACGATAGATATTATATGTCTCTGTGGATCGTGAGATGTTAATCGAACCATTGACGACTTTTTCTGGATTGATTGAAAAAATCGAATATAGCTTTCCATCGGTAAATTCATTTGCGTTTGCAACATAAAAGTCCATCTGTACAGTAGAAGAAACTTGAATCATTTGTTTCATCACCCACTCTTGGCAATCAGAGTCACAGCTGTTCATATCAACAAAGAGTGAACGGAGTACTAACTTGCCTTTAGGCAGTGTTTTTGAGAACTCACCTTTTTTAGGATATTCCCGGTCTTTTGTCTTAACGTAACCAAGCGCTGCAAGTCGGTTATCTATGTCTTCTTGTCCTGCCATTTGAAATTCCATTTCACGGTTTCTTCTATCCGTTTCAATGTCATTCATTAAGTGCGCGTAATACAAGCGTTCCTCTTTTGTAGTAGCAGCATTACCTAGTGCAATCGGTGGATCAATATCAGGAGACCAGAGTCCTCTAGGTGTATACTCCATAATGTATTTATACCGGGCATAATCTGATTCTTTAAGACGCCAGTTCTTAGCTAAGGTCTTTTCTTTATTTGTTAGCTCTATACTTTGTCCGTCAATCTTATAGAGATTGGTTTGTGCGCCGGTAGACGGGTTAACCACGACGTTTGTTTCTTCAATCTTATACATGCCAGCTGAAGCACCGAACGCAACTATACTAAGAGCAAGTGAAGGAGCTATGAGTTTCGCATTTATCATTTTTCACCTCGGATTAAATTCAAAACTTGTCCATCGAAAAGTCTTATTTCCATGTTGTTGTTGTAGATTGCAGTAACTTCCGCGTCACCCAGCTTCTGTCCAACTGTTAATTGGAAGCTTGAGTTTGTTCCGTCAGTAACGATGGCCACTTTTTCATTTGACCAGTCGAAGCTGCTTTGAAATCTTAAACCCGCATATGTGTACACATCTTTTTTTACAACAGGTTTGGTTGGTTGAGATTCTGGTTGCTTCTCTTTGGTCTGCTTACTTGGTGAGTTGCTGGTGGCAGTTGATTGAATCTGCCTAATGTCGCCTTTCAGTCTTTCTTCAAGAGAGCCCAGAGTGGTTCTAAGATTTTTCAAGCGAGCAACATTGGCTTCAGATATAGCCTTTGCTTGGCTTGCCGTTAACTTGTTCTTTGCGATTACGTCGGATTGAGATTTGATAAGGTTGTTGGATGAGATCAGACCTTGTTCAAATTCGTCAAGTTGCGCTGTTAAACTTGACTTAGTTGAGTTAAGTGTGTCTTCAAGTGATGTAATCAGAGTTTTAATTTTTTTGCGCTCAGTCTCATTAGTTTGTTGGTACTGCTCAACCAAATTTTTTAGCTCATCAATTTCACCACTTATGTCACCGGCACGAAGGTTTAGTTTGGTGAGTTGGTCATTCTGGGTGAGATCCATTTCAGAGGTGACCTGCTCACCTTTAATAGAGTTAGCTATGATGGTTACGTAGCCGTTAGCTTCTACATACATGTAACCAGCACCAATACCTATTACTGTTAACCCTGCAAGGAATATACGCTTAACTATTTGCTTGCCATTGCTCATGGTCGGTTTAGATTCTTTCTTTCCACTTCGTAGAAATCTTGAAGTACGTTTTGTTGGCTCGTTTACAGTATCTGACTTGGTCTCCGTAGGTTTTTGCGCATTGTCTTTTTGTTCAACTTCAAATTGAGGTTTAGAAGAGTGGGCTTGATTCATTTCGACGTTATCTGCTTCACCATTTTCACTTGAACTTTGTGGAGCATCTTTTTTGCTAATGTTGTGTACGTTTGGCATTGAGAATTCTTCAGTATTAGACATATCCGATTCGTTTCCTTTGATTGCTGTATTACTCATATTTACGCTCTAGGTGATTTTTGAACAGCGTTTGCTACTTGCACTTCAGATGCTTTATGAGTTAGTGGCTTGATGCTTACTTCACGTTGGATGTGATCAACTTCGAGCTCGTATGCTTGACCAGCGAGTGTTTGCAAAATCTGGAGAACAGTTGCTTCATAATATGAGCGTTGGCTTAAAGGGGTTTCCAAGGTGTATAGGTGTAATGTTTCGGGGTCTGTTGAGCTTAGTTCTTTTAAGTGGTAGCCAGAATTCTGAAGCATATAGTTAAGGGACTGACCAACGTTTTTAACATCAGCTGGAAATGACAATGTTACGACAGTATCTAGGGGATATTTTTGCTCATGCTCAGTATCGATTACTATCTGGGTGTAGCCATTATTCTGAGTAATCTTTTCTGGCATATTTTCAAGCGAGGTTGTACTAAAAGTTTCTGCGTTAGAATGGGCAGATATAGCCAAAGCAATGCCGGCTAATATAAGACCTTTCTTTGGTGTATTTCGCATAGTTTCAATTCCATGATCATGTGTGTTGTTTCGAAGTCTTCATGAATAAATATCAAGCCTCGAAGTACTCACATGGCATAAAAAAGACACTTTTTTGTTAGCCCATAAAAAAGGCCCGCGATTTATGCGGGCCTGGGCAAGCTTCTTACATCTTGCTGTTCTATGTTAGCTATTTAGTGGGAGCTTACGCTAATACTAGATAGCTAAACGTTGATTACTTGTTTTACCAAAAGAGGAACGCGTTCAAGCATGCGTTGGCGCATTGCGCAATGAACGGCATTTATAGAGAACCACTCTGCGTGTTCTATGATACTGAACTGAAGGCTATATTCAAACGACAATGTTTTCTTTTTTCAAAAAATGCCATACCCCCGTTTGCTTACGGATATACACTATCTGTATATAAAAGATATTTATATCTATATATATCCGAGCAGGTCTGCTAGCTAATTGATTTTAAATGGATTGGAATTAGTTAATTCTGACTTTGCACTAACTAATTCCAAATGGCTGAATTAGTTAATTCCGGTTCGGCATTATCTAATTCCAATCGTTGGTGGAATTATAATCTGTTCAGAATTTACTATTTCCAATTCTGAAATAACTAATTCTATAAACTGGATGGTTATTGAGCGGTAGAATTAGTTAATTCCTGCCTATAGGTTGCCAATCTCATCTTTAGTTTTTAATGCTTTTGTAGTTTCGAACTGTCCACGTTGTCTATTTGGGGTTTATAGATTCAGGTGAAATTTACCTACAAATAGGTGGTTATAAGGAGTGTTATTATTAGAAATAACTTTGAGCTGGTAGCTTTCTGTTGGTTAATTTCTGTCCAAGTTATCATGGATTGTTCCGAAAGGATTAATCCGAAACTCGAAAGATTCTGCTAAAAAACGGAACGATTTTTTGCCATAGAGCCCGATTTTAAAATAGAAAAAAAAGCTCTCAACACTTTAAAGAATTGAGAGCTTTCAGTTCAATTTACTACTCTTTTAGAACTCATTTGCGTTAGCAATTCGACCTTTTGGATCTTGAGAAATTTGCATTTCTTTCTCACCTAATGCTGCGCAAATCGGAACCAGTTTATCGTAAATATCGTCAACATTTCCTTTAGGTCGCTTGTCAATTACTGGAGCAGTTTCTGCTCGTTCCTTCATTAAAAGTACCGCTGATTTTAGTAGAAGATGATCACCCATTTGCTCGAAATACTGACGAGCCACTTGTGTCCCGTATGCAATATCAGTACGAGTTACATTGGAGTGTTTGTAACGGTTAACAAAGTGAAGAATATTGAGAATAGTACGACGCACTTGATGTATGTTGTTACCACCAGTTTTCTCGCTTATTACGTCTGTAGCCTGAGCGATTTCCAGTAAGTTGAAATACTTATCAGCACTCTGGATAAGCCACATAATTTTATAAGATAACTTGTTACGCCATGTTGGTGAGTATGCGTAAGCAAAGTCTTGGTCGTAAGTGATCCCTGCGTTGTGTTGGACGAAGAAAGCTTCTGTTTGCTTTTGCATATCTCTAATCAAAATTTGAATTTCATTATTAGCGATATTTACTAAGTTTTCGATCATCAACAAGACGGTATCTGCAACAGGGTTGTCATCCTTCGCAGCGAAGAATATTGACGAAAGCTTCTTGTCAAAATCCTTTAAACCCATACGGTGAAATTGTTTACCGCCAGGTTTGTTTTTACTTTCGCTGGTCATTAGGTCATAAGCGGTTTTTGTGTAGAAACCGACGTTTATTTTTGGTTTGTTATTACGGGTAGCCCTTGATACTTTTTTATCATTATCTGCGTTAATCTGAACCTTACCACTTACCGGAACCGGCTTGTTTGTGATTTGACGGTCGCCGGGTTCATGAGAAAATCCTGCCGGGTCATTCTCTACTAACTTACTGTCATTAAGTGAATCATTTTCAGACCCCATATTGTTTGTTTCAGAAGTCGATTTAGAATCAACTTTCTGACTTGCAACAGTGTTTTCTCCTATGTCTGATTGTGGAGATTCAGATAAAGTAAACGACTTTCTTTGGTCATTCATATAGGTGTTTCCTTATCAATATTTAGTCTTGCAAAGCGAGACTATAGTTTTGGTTTTTCAACGGTAATATTGGTAGTTATTTATATAGAAAGAACAGAGCTTATTATTCTGTCTGTCCAAATGATGTCACCTATAACTACCGAATTTAGGTCTACATCAGGGTTCCTTAAAATCTCGACTTGATAAAAAATTATTGCGATGACTATTGCGCGTAAATAGTAAATTTCTCGTCTATTCACACCGCCCTCTTTCGCACAGTGAGCTTCTACTTTTAATATCTCTAGAGCCTTGCTAAAAACCTCAACAAATGAAATCGTCGTGTGGTTATAGATAGTTTCAGCTATCGATCCATTGCCTTGTTTAATACATTTGTGAAGTTGTAATAAGTGGGATGTTTGATAAATAACATCAGTCAGACTAATCAACGAATCGGTGAGTACAATTTTGTTCTCATTGGAAAATTTGAACTTGGTTAGTGCTTCTTTGATTTGATTTAGATCGGTGATTATCTTGTAAAAGTCATCATTACTTTTGATACCTGACTGATACGATGGCAAGTACCTTTCGCTGATTTTTCCTATCAAATCACACGTTCTTTTCATTAGTGCTGTATCGTAAGAATGTACTTGATTTATGCCGATTTTCAGAAGTGATTGAGCATGTAGCGAATACTTAGTAAAGGTCTTATCGCAACTACCAAATGGGTTGTGGAAATCGCTGATATCAGTGGCTCTAAGCATCATATTAAACAAATCAGTATTTTCTCTGATTCGACGCTTGTTGGGCTGTTTAGTGGTTTGGATATTGTTAGACGCTAGGGCCTCTAAGCTGGTTGTCATACTTACCCCGGAATTAACTATTTCCGGGGTATATTACTATGCTATACTTTAAAAAAACAGTGAATCACACGTTTTTGGTAAAGAACTGTGCGATTTGGTCTTCAGGGACGCCAGAGTTAAGCATCTGCTGTTTCATATTAGACATGAGTTGCTCATTTTTCGCTTTTATCTGTTCAGCTTCGCGATGTTCATTCTCCAACTCGGTGCAAACTTCATTCACTTTCTGATGGATTTCACGCATTTTGACTATCGGAACAGATTTAAGAACTGCCTTAAGTGTCCGTTTGTTTGTTAGTTGTTTAGTTAATTGTGAATATGGATCTGTATCAGTATTTTTAGCCATGGAGTCTCCTTTTAATGTTCAAAAATATTATTCCCTTTCTACGCAAATCACAAGAAAGTATCCATACATCTAAAAGTGAGAAAGAAGAAAAGGAAAATACATTTAATGGTCTTCAGATAGACCGTTTCTTAGATGGTTCTACCATATTAGCTCAACCAAATTTAGATAGTTTAATCAGGAAGATTCGCGTAACTGTTGGTGTTTCAGATGAGTATTTCAATCAATACTACCTGCCTGTTTTAGAAAAGGTTGCATCATATTGTCAAAGTATTTCGGCATCAGAATCCTATCACCATACTCAGCCCTTTGGCCTAATTACTCACCTAGTTGAAGCTACCCTATATGCTCTCCGTGCTCGCCTTCAATTCATATACACCATTACTGGAAAAGAAGAAGATATCGATGGAGATAAGAACCTTTTTTCTTACGCCGTTTTCATAGCTGCCTTACATCATGACCTCGGAAAGGCAATTTCCGATAATCGTTTTTTTGTTCGTGTTGACCCTAAATCTGATTTCATTACTTGGTCGCCGCTATCGTCCAATCCACCTCCTGAAACTAGTAATGTTGAGTACAGAGTTAGACGTAAAAAATCCAACAAGACTGGAAAAGTAATTTACAAATACAACTCACATATGTTGTTGGCTCCTGTTCTACTTTGTAGAACCATTCCAAAGCACGGTTATGACTGGATTTCCTCTGCTCACCCTAAATTAGAGTTAGACTTATATCATGCTGTATGCGGAGACTATGAAAACGCAGATGCGATAGGAAAAAGTGTAAAGATTGGCGATACCACTTCGACTGAACTAGGTAAAAATAACGTCACTGAAATCGCCTCTTCGAATATCGATAGTCAGTCGACTTCAAGCACGATTGGGAAAGTTAAGGCTGCAATTTTGCGAGTTTTAAGCGCACCTACTGAATATAGTTTGACTGTAAACAACGAAAACTTTTCTACGATAGTTAAGAAGGAGGATAAAATCTATTTCTCCGGAATTGCTCTGTACAAAGTTCTCAAGCAAGAGTTCGAGAAATCTGATACCAACCTACCAGAGAAGACAGGCCATTTTGAACAAATGATAACAGAGGCGTTCACTATACCATCACCGAGTGGGGATTCGATGTGGTGGATTAAGTTTACAAAAGTGGGTGCCGAGATTGATAAAGATAAGAAGGATATTAAATGCTTCGTCTTTGATGCCAACCTTTTTGACCCAGAAGGTTTGCTACCAGACGCTAATAATATAGATGTTCACCTTTCTATTAAATCTCTGTCTGATGAGGACAAAGGTGATGCAGTAAAACAAGCCATCAATTCTCTGGCAGAAAGCCAAAAGGCGGCGGCAGCTGAAGACGTACCATTGAGGTCAATTGAAGGAAAAGCAGCACCCGAAAAATTTAATTCTTCGCTGTCTGGTATATTGTCTCAACCTACTAGCCCGTTGTCAGACATCCCTGAACCTAGCACTGGACAAGGTGGAAAATCATCTACTAGTCAAAAAGAGCAAGCTCAATCTGAGCCAGCATCTAAACAGGTGGCAGACCTCAAGGTAGAAATGAAACGAGCTAGCCAAACCGTAAGTGGTACTGATCTTTTAGGGTTGTTGTCACAAGGTTCCGATGGTCATTGTGCTCCAAAAGAAATAGTTGAGCCTATGCAGCAAGTGAATCCAAACAATGATACCCCGCAGAGTTCTCAAGGTGAGAAGAAAACTAAAAAATCGAAGAAGCGTAAAAATAGTTCTGTAACTTCAGCGATGAGCCTCATACCAACCACCGCTGATGTAGCCACTGTAATGAATGAGCAAGGTAAAAAAATTGATCCACCAGCAAATCCGAAGCCGGTACTGCCAGCGGAACAGAAACCGGATCCCACACCTTTAGTTCCTCCCAAAGCTAATGCTACTAACTCCACCATAAAAGAAACAAAACCAAGCAGTCCGACCGAACATGACGAGTTAACCCGAAATTCACAACATGAAGGTGTTGATGGCTTTGGACAGCCCATTGATTTGATGTCTTTAGTCGATGAGGAAGATTTACCGCCTCATATTAATGAATTTTCTTGGATGGAAATGTCCGAAGATGATTTCAAAGCTGCATTAGAAGGCACATTGGTATCATTCACAAATTTCGGTTCAGATGGTGAAAGGGATGTATCTACTGAGTTGTCTACTGACGATGAGGGAGTTGAGCGTGGCAACCCATTATTATTGGAACGTCCATCTTGGAGTGCGCCCATCAACTTTTCAGAAAGTGACGTACCTTTCTTAGTGGAGCTTTTTGGTGTTCTGCAGCAAGCAATCAATAATGGTTTAAGATTTAATAAAATCGGCAGTCGGCTCTACGTAGTACCACACGGCATTTTTATTGCGACACCGTCCGCTTTCCTTGAACCAGAATTTCCATTGTCGACTAGAGGGTCGTACTACAAGAACCAGATAAGGAACTCAAGCTTCTTGGCAAAACGGATGTTGTCACCTGACAAAAACTTTGTAACTGGAAGAATAATAAAATTTAAGAAAGTGAAAGAGGACAAAATAGTAGTTCGTCACACAGGTGCATTAAACGGCTTTTATTTAGTTACCGGGAATCGATTCACTTTGATGTATCAAGGGAAACCGATTAAGCCCACAAACAACTTAGTATTTGACCATGATAGTGTTAATGGAGTTCTAAATCGTTCCGCATTAATCAGTTAGTTATAAATAGGCCCTGACTTGTATTCAGGGCTCTATCATATATTCCACTAAAACACCTTGTTTATGATTGCTGCGTTCAAATAGGTTGCCATGGCATGATTACCAGCCTTTAAGAAATCTTTATACCATTCAGAAATAGTTGAACCGTTCACGGGAACTTTCCCTTTATGATAATGAATCATGCTTGTAACTGCGTTTCGAGTGATAGGCATTGTTAACGTGTTAGCTTTCTTTACGGCTTGGTTATAAGTTGTTTTAATAAACGTCGGTTTAAATGAATCATCTTTAGATGTAGACACAGTAAATATTACTTCCGCTACAGCGAATTCATTTTCGAACTCTTTGAAGTTAAGTCCGACATCAAGCTGAAAAGCTACAATGTTATCTGCAGAGACAGCTAATAGAGTACGAGTGCTTTCGTTAAGGTTACGAGTAATGATATTGCTGATACGAGTAACTTCCATTACTGATAACCCTGCAATTGTTTTGTTTAACACTGCTGCTGTCGTAATTTGTTTAATTCCGTATTTAAAGGCCATTTCATTTATCACTCAATATTCTGATCACTTGACTAATTGTATCGAAATGGTTGGACTGTCAACCTTGCCTTTAAGGTTCGAGATATTCCAAAATTTGATTACTTAACAGTGTTTAGATTACCCAGTTTAATTCATGTGACGCGTGATTATTTAAATACTCGAATCCCCCTACTACTACTTTTCCAATGTTAGATTGCAATACTTTGCACGAGCAAACCATCTTTATTTCGATACTCAGTCAAAGCCTGGATATCGATAGGTACGTATTCGCCAACGGAACCTAAGACAGAGTTATTATCATGGCGAATCTCATATTTACCACAATGAACAGCGATAGATGTCTCGATGCCTGAATCTGTTTTTTTTGCTGATTTAACCCACTGAAAACATAATTGGTCTTTATCATTTATGTAACGTAGAAGAGTAATTTCTTTCCCTTCCGCTATTTCATGTTTGTGGATCGACACTAGTTTTGATGCAAGCTGTTTGTTACGGTGTGAATCTGTAGGAGCGTTCGCAATATTGTTCTGACTTGTACAACCCGAAATTGCAAGTAGCAAGGCTACCGTAGTAAGTGATTTGTGCATTTCTATTCCTTTAAGGTGTTATAAGACGTAAGTGACATCACATGGATATTATTCTCTCTTTAGGGGAGTGCTTCTAAGAAGGGTTAATGCTTCTAACTTGGTTAAGCTATATCTATCCGCGATTGAAATGCAGACAAGTGTCAGAACATGAAAGCAATCGGTATCTCTCAACACTACCTCTAACTCGGTTTGACCATTCTTAAGCTTCACCCAAACAGAATAGTCAGGGTTACGCCTAATTATGACCTCCTTCCCTTTGTGAAATTGGTAATGAACCTGTCTTCTATAACCAGTCAACAGTTGGCCAAAAGAAATAAGCTCGGAATTTACATCAAGAAAAAAATCAGTTGATTCTTTCCAGTTACCGGCTTTCCCCCTACCTTGAGAAGATGATTCGGCTACAGGAGCAAATGTGAATCGGATTGTTGCGATTTTTTCTTTGTTGTCTGTTGCCTTGACGCTCAATAGACAAGATTTGCCAACAATTTTTTGTTCGAGTTGGTCGTAGTTGTTTAGCATCTATTGGTTTCCTATCTGACAATTTACTGACCATGGTATTTATTTCAGCAGCCTGTCAATGTTGCTGATTGATGCTGATTCAGCATTGGTTAATTTGCGTGTGATTCATTATAATAAATTTGCTTTTCAGTTATAGCAAGGCAACCCAAACTTATGTGAACTCAGTATTAGGGAATATTTATTGTGGAAGTGTCACCTATATTAATTGCTCTGGCGATCTTAGTTTCATGGGGCATGAGCGCGGTTTTGAACTACTTAGTCGAAGCGCTACCTTTGAAAATGCATGAAGAATGGCGGCTTGAAACGGTAGATTTTTTAAGCCAGGCATTGGGTGATCAAAGTACTGAAGTCATTGGAAGATTAGATGAAACGCAGTTGAAAGCCAGCTTTTCATGTAGAAGCTTTCTATTGCCAACTAAAAATACAGCTATGTTAAGTCATAGATTGTTATCTGCGGTTACGATTTTCGTAACCATTTTTGTATTGTTCAATGAAGGAATTACGGTTAACACAGTTCTTATCCTAGCTTTTTTGTATTCGTTGATTGTTTGTACATTCATCGATTTTCATCACCTATCCTTACCTGACTCTATTACAGTACCTTTAGTCTGGATAGGAATTGCAGTTTCATATGTAGGGATTCGAGAGGTTTCTTTAGATTCATCAATAGGCGGTGCAATAGTTGGCTATCTATCACTATGGCTTGTCTATTGGTTGTATCGATGGAAAACGGGGAATGAGGGGTTGGGTTATGGCGACTTTAAATTGTTCTCAGCAATTGGGGCATGGGAAGGTGTAGGTTCGTTACCAGTAGTAATTGCTCTGGCGATTTTAATTGCACTGGTAATTAGCCTTGCATTGGCTGTTTACGCTAAGTTTCGTAAACAAGAATATGAACAGACCATCCCTTTTGGCCCATACTTATCTTTAAGTGCATTCATTACTTTGTTTTATGGTGAACAAATAATCCACGCATATAAATGGGTTGTCCTCTATTAATTGGTCATAAAATTAATAGAGGAAAATCTAGTACTCTATATTGTCTGCAAACCAAACGGCGGAATTTCCGGTTTTGATTCCTAATATTTTGTTAGTTAGGATTGATTTGAGGCAGTAGCGTACGGAAGTCTTTTAACGCTTGTTCATACTTCGATTGGTCGGTAAAGAAAAGTTTGTAGTGCGAACTGGTGGTTGATAGGTATATGGCGTAAACATCATTGTGATCCCATGAGATTTCCGTTATGAATGTAGGATTGACCAGTTTGTTGATTCTTGAGAGCTCGAGAAAATTGCTGTCCGAACTTGGCATAATATAGTCTTGATTATAGTTTTCTAGGCGATTGGCTATTTCAACTTTACATATCTTTCTCTCGAAGCGGTCAAACACCATCCTACCCGTTCGGTCGATCTTACTTTCAAAGAATCGTTCTTGTGTTAAGTCAATATCTCTTGCACATTTTTCTACTCTGCGAGCTTCAAGTTGAGAACGACACTGTTTGAATTGGTAATCTGCAATGTCCATATATTTCAAAACATCAGTATAACGATAGTGGTTGCTACTTGTGTCGATATAGTCAACGAGAACCTGGCAGTCTATTGGTTCATCGTTAATATCGCGCTGCCGCATATCATCGAAGAAGTTGC
This sequence comes from Vibrio sp. Y2-5, assembly GCF_014596725.1. Classification (GTDB taxonomy): domain Bacteria; phylum Pseudomonadota; class Gammaproteobacteria; order Enterobacterales; family Vibrionaceae; genus Vibrio. The sequence goes on along the minus strand of NZ_JACVEG010000008.1, from coordinate 115,109 downwards.
CTTTAACTTTATCTGGTAAGCGGGAGTTCGAAGCGGGTTCTCCACAGCCTGTAAGTAGAGCAGTAAAGACCAAACCTATAACTAATCTATGTTTCATATCCTATCTCTATCTTTAATAGTTAGTTCACTTAAACAATCATCACCGTATTATATTCACGAACTAAACGTTTGAGCTACTTTGCTAACAGCGTTCACGATTTAAGCCCTAAAGAAACTTTTTCGGTTATGCGGTTTGAAATATGAGGTGTACCAAAGTAAAAAGATGATGCATTGGAGGGATGTAATAGAGCCCCCTATTGATACACCAACTAAAATATCTTGGATGAAAGTCATTTTGGATTACCCCTATGAGAATTAGTAAATTCAGTGAACGTCTAAGTCTAATCCAAAAAAAATATGTGTGAAGCGTTATTTATAAATGAAACACCCCTCTTCATTGAGAGGGGTGTTGGGTTAACGTGAACAAGCTAAACAAGCTACAGGTTCATCAACGATGTCAAAATCATCGATTAACTCACTGTGTGGTAGTGGATCATACTTCATTGAACTAAGTATGCGCCCATAGCATTTATCTTGAGCAATTTTACTTAAAGCGTTAATTGCGTCTTTTCTCTCAGAAGGTTTATTTGACCGGGCTTGTTGATGGAAGCCTTCGGTCAATAAGATATGTTCAAAAACAGCCATAGCCTTGCGAATTGCGTATATTGGAATTTGTGTGGCAGTCCAAGTAAATACGCCTTCAGGCTTGGGTGGAATTTCCATATCGTAGTTATAAACTTCAACTTCAAGAATCTGCAATTGTCGCTTGTTTTTCATATCGTCTTCCGAAAAAGCTCCATGAAGAGAACGAGTATTGAGCCTATGTAACCAGAATTTCTTCATTGCAGTCTTAATACCACCAAGTGTATTTGAAAAAGTTATAATCCTTTCAAAATACACAAATGGTTCTGCACAAAATCCAAAGGTTTCTGAGGCGTACTCATACTCAACGGCTAAGTAGACGATTTTACTGCGGTCGGCACCAAATAAGTCAACTTGACCATTTACGAACTTGGTTTTCTTTCCTCTGAAGTGCTCGAATTCAGCGTCTTCGTAGCCTAACCGAGAAGGGCGGTAAAAGCGCATCCAATTACGTGCTATACCAGTTATCTCTGAAATTGTTTTAGGAAGTGCGTTATACACTTTCAGAGTAGCTTGAGGAACTTCTTCCAAGTCTGCGGCCCTAGAAACTAACTCGGGCGCTTTTACCCAGGAGTCAATCAACTCACTTTTCCTTGAGTAAATACAGATTTGGCAGCCCGAACGCGAGTGGTTGTAATAATACATAGGTAGAGAACCATGTATAGAATCAATTATCTGATTCACATCTTGCTTGACAAGCCCGAGAGCCTGTAACGGGAAAGATGTAGCTACCTGTTTATTTTTCCACTCTATGCCAGTTCTAGTTGGCTCGTCTGCACGAATGCCTACTAGGTTTAAAAACACCGTATCCGGTCCGTGCATCTTAATCAATTGATCATAGACGCGCTCGAAAGGGAGTGTTTTCATCTTTTGGGTGCATGTCCTCGCAGTTCTTGAAGGCAAGTAATTACCTTTAGAACCGGAATTGGCGATCATTGTCAGCATATCATCTTTCGGAATCAGCTTTAGAACCTTTCTTCCTGTGATAGCCTCGAATTGGTCGAAAGCCTCTTTCGTGCCATACTTTTCCGTGCCGGTGTCTGCATGTAAGAAAGTTAATGGTTCGTTCGGAAACAGCGCTAGCATTACGTATGCTACAGAAAAGGAGTCAATACCGCCCGAGAGAGGGACAATGATAAAAACTTTCTTTCCTGGAAACTTTGGTAATTCGTAGCACCCTTTCACTAACGGAAGGACTGCTTCAAGTATGCGGTTATGCTGGGTTGGCAATTGCATTAGTATTACTCCTTGTTTAGATGCCTTTCGGCGGTAAATTCCTGTAGTAACAGGTCATCACTAATGAGTGTAAAGCAACTAGATTGGATTAACAACAATTGGGATTTTTGAACTATGTGTTTGTTGCTTTGGGTTAGTGCTGGAAGGAGTTAAAGCATGGGAATAGCGATAATCACCATCCCCAGCGAATTTTTAATGACTATTTTTTGCAATAGCTTCCACTACGTGTGAATCCACTAGGGCAATAGGCAGTTGCTGGAGCACTGGATTGTGTAGGCCCGCAAATGTAATAACTTGCGTTTACGTGTCCGTGTTCACTTTCATAAAAATAAGTTTGACTGCCAGTTGAGTAATTTTTACAAGTGACTGGTCTCCGGTTGCCGCTGTAAAATGTGGAACAGACTAGAGTACCACCCCAAAGAAATCTGTAGAGCCGGAAAGATTTACCTGAAGCACTTACATAATATCCTTGTTGCTTGCGACAAGTAGTACCTGATTTAGTGCAAGTTGAACCACTTAAGCTGTAACCAGATGAACATTTGTAGATTAAAGAAGTACGCGTTTCTTTAAGTGCTATGGTTTCAACACAGTTAGGGCTTTCCCAATCGTATTTTTTTGAGTAAACGTACGTATATATCCCGGAGATTTGTGTGAATGTTGAATTCGCTTTTGCTAAGCATTCATCCATTGATGTTGTTAGATGGTTAACATTCAATTTGATCGCGGCAATACGTTCCGCATTGTCTTCTATCTGGTCTTGGGTATCTTCGGTGTCTAAAACAAGTTGTTCTGCTTCCTCACCAATAGAACTGACGGAAAGCCCGATCGTCTCGACTGAACCATCAAGTTTGTTGTAAGACCCTGCTTGGACTGATCCAGCTAGAAAAACCACAACGAAGGTGATTACTAGTCTTATGTATGAAATTTTCACTATAGAGCTCCATTCAAGGTTGGTTTACCACATGGTTTATTCAAAATTATCAATAATAGTTTATGTGATTTACAATTAAAATAGAGTGGATCCCACTAATATGCTATTGGTTGTTTGCTGAATCTAATTTTGAAAACGATTAGAGTTAGGGGGGATCTGTTATTGCGGAAAAGCAGATTCTTATTAATCCGTTCAACAAGCATTTTGCTAACTACTGCCCTTTTTTATCAGACCATTGTAGGAGAGGAATAAGTCTGATACTAAAAAGATAAGTAACTCGGTTCTTGCCGTTATTAGAATCGATCTGAACATTAGGCGTGATTAAGGGGGAAAGTGAGTCATGTATAGCACTCAAGCTATTGAGAACATTAGAAAGTCATTACATGAAACTAACGGGGTTAATTTGGCTTTCTGTGTTTGTGATAACCAGAAGTTTAACTCAATAGTACGATCGTATCGTAACAATGAGATCTCGCTTGAAAGCGCAACTAAACAGGCTCTATCAACAATTATCGAACAACCAGACGGATAAGGGGAAAGTATGGAATTAGAACAGCTGCAAGATGATAGAGAATTGGTCGTGATCGCATTGCAAGCACTACACCGTGAGCGTGTGAATGCTTATCACGCAGCTTTTACTTTTGCTGATATGAATAACAACCTAAAACCAAAACAAGAGGATTTTGGTATCACGGAGGCTGTTACTGCTCTAAGACGAATTGGTGCGGCTCCAACTGCATAGCGAGGGAAAATGGCAGCGATATTAGGTAACGCTGCCAATTTAGTATGTATGACACTTTAATACTTAGTATCAACCTTATTACTCAGAAACTTTATTCTAATCCCACAACCATCGATATCTTAAAGTCTGACGTTGGTCTCTCTGTAGTTAGTAATAAATAATTGCGTTTTCCTATTTACTAAAACACACCTTGCCACCATGCAACACCGCATCCAACCATAATTACTTTCAACCTTCCAATCTGTCTGAGAAAATAACAGGCAGAACATTTGAAGCCGCTAGGATGTCTTGTCGGCCTCAAATTGTGGAATATGGATTTTCACCTCTTCGAGAAACGCATTGTGATCAAGACGCTTTACGTAGTAGATAGTCTTTACGTAGTAAGCGGGTACAAGTTTATATGGACAAACCTCCCCTTGGGTATTGTGCTTCATCGCACACATATCTTGATGTACCTTACGTTTGATGCCCAGAAACGTCTTCCAGAACGTTAACGGGATTGGTTTGTCATCAGACAATCTAAACCCGGCCTCGTTAACGGCTTTTGTCCACTGATCGATAAGGACTCTGTATTCCTGATAAGTCATCAAAGGCTCTTTGTAAATTAAGCTACAAAAGCTGGATTATACCAAACATCATCGTTCAGCGACGAGAATCGCACAAATGACTGTTTGATATATTGAAGGACGGGTTCGATTGAGATCCAACGTCGACCCGTATCCTCACAAGCTTGAGCGGTTGTACCAGAGCCACCGAATGGGTCAACAACCAGGCCACCAGCTCGGCAAAGATATTTAACCAAAAACTCAGCTAGTCTATACGGCATTTTTGCACCATGCGTCGGTATGCCATGTTTTTTTGCAAAACGATTAACCGCTTCATTGTGTTTGCATTTGTTCGCAAAATAAAGGGTGTTTGATGCCAATTTACCTTTTTCTAAATCGGTGTTGCTATAGTCACCGACACTTTTACGGTGTGCGCCGTCAGAATTCACTGCGGCTTTTAGTGTACCTCCGTTAACTACGAATGCTTTGTGACTTTCTGTATGCGGAAGTAGAACGCGCTGGTTGTTACTTTGCAGCTTCAAAGGGTTGTTTGTGAAGTGTAGACAGAATTCGTAGCTCGCTTTCAGCATATGACGATTCAATGAAGTCCATGCGTAAGGTGTAGGAGCTTTGTTTGACATCCAAATAAGGCGATCTACAAGCCAAAATCCCGCATCTTCCATTTCAATAATGAGTCGTTCTATGTGTGTCTGTCGCGCTGGCATTCCTTTATGAAAGGAATCTTGGCCAACATTGAGACAAATGCTAGCTCCGTCAGCTAGCCGCGGCGAAATTTTGTTGATAATGTTCATAATGAACGCTACCCATTCTTTTGATTGATTTGTCCCTCCATAATTTCGGGGATTTTGAAGGATATAGGGCGGTGAAGTTAGTACCAAATCAATATCTTCTTCTATGATGTCGTTATCAAAGACACTCTCACTCTTAGAGCAGAGCATTAATCCTAATGTCGTAGACATAGCCACAACACTTTTTGCTTCGTTAATGATGTGAAGTTTTTCTTTAGCGGTACCGCAAAGCTCCCAAACGCCCTTGTCTACATTTGTAAGAAGTTTCTTTGCTTTTAGTGATTGCTGTACCCAACGCACAGCACGGTAAAAGAGGTTTACGTTCTTTTGCTTACCTACCTCACCATATTGCTCTTGTGGTTTTATAGAGAGTTTATTGGCTACTTTTGAATAGAGTTCTTTTTGATTAAGCTTACCGTCACTTTCTAAATACGCTTGCTCTACAGCACCAAAGAGATCCATCTGGGTGTATGTGGTCATTTCTAAAACCTTACTGGGAGATACGATATAAATAAAATCAAATGGCGTATTACGCCATTTATAGGGTGTAATTTGTCTCTGCAGAGAACTGAGTTAAGTTTCTTTGTAGGAGTACCCTAAGCTATTTCTGATCTACCCTAGAATTATACTGGAAAACCAAAACACGCAAGGTTCTCAAGTCTTTTCAGGAAGGACTAACGGCCGAAGATTGTTGAAATCGTTAATAGACAAAGTAAAAGCCATTAAAGCTCTAATGAATTCCAGACTAGCATCTAAAAACGTAATATTTTGAAGCAATTATAAATGCTGGTTATCGAGCGTGGGTGTGGCCGAAGAAAACCTGTTTAGACATTTCGATATTATTCAGCTTCATGAGGATTTTGTAGTCTTGTACTGCACCATAGTTCTGGTTCGAGAAAAACATACTGATATTACCTTTGAAGCTTATTAATTCGACTTGCTATATCATTAAATAGCTTTGAGTTAGCTCTAGATTGAATCAGGCTATAAATCACAAAGACAAACGCCACTAGTAATGACCAAACGATAACTAGGTTACGCGAATCTTCGCTCAATGATGTTAGTTCAACATAGTGGAATAAAACCAAAATCGCCCCTGCCAATACAAAGTAAAAGGAACATTTTTTGTAAAACTTGCCTGTCATCGGGGTGTTTATAAGCTTGGAGTCTGAGTTGAACACTGACCGAAATTCTTTAAGAGCTTTATAACCTGAAATTAGACCAATCAATATCAAAAAAACACCTATCCATACTACCATCGAACTTCCCCATTAAATAAATGTGTAACCTTCTTCACTTGAAACACCAACATAAAGCTTCTCTTGAGTACGCATAATAGGCAATCCCTTTTGAACAGAACCAACATCACCAACGACTCTATATATGCCTTGTTCTGTCTCAATGGTTGAAATTGTATTAGTAAAGAAGCTACCACGGTCGACGTGTACGTGCAGAACATTTCCTATACTACTACGAAAAGCGGCTTGTCTAAGTTCTAGTTCATATGCCGCGTTAACCGCATTAAAACTCCCATACCACGCACGTTCTTTAAATTTGACAATAACCAATGCAATAGTTATCCATACGACAAAATGAATAAACAAATTGAGGTGGACCTCCGAACTTGCTGTAATACCGAAGTTATCGAAAAGAAAGTTACCAATATAAGGAGTCCAATTAGATATTGGACTATCAAAGTCTCCGAAAGTGAGAAAAACAAAGAAAGCTGAATACGCAATCGCGAACAGTGTTAATGCATAGAATTGCAGAGGTTTTACTGGTTTTGACATTATTGCCACTCACTTTTTAGTTCTGACAAAAGCCCTAAATCCAACCCTAGATTCCAACGACCTTTTTTTTGCTTCCAATAGCAATAAGATAGAAAATCTTCATCGCGTGTTTCTAAGCCAAAATCTGACCAATTAACTAGGTACACATCTTGAGAAAAGCAACCCCATGCGCTCCCTAAAGCTAGTTCGCCCCACTGAGCTAATTCAGGATAATGATATTTAAGCTTGGCAATATCATTTAGAGCTGACTCTGACCATTCACCTTTACTGGTCTCATATCCCTTTTGTACAAAGGTGCTTGCTACAAATTTGAAGCCCATATTTCCCCCTGCTTACGATTTGTAAAGGACATTGCCAAATTGCTTAAGTTCTTCGGGTAACGAATCTAGAATTCGCTCTCTACGCTCTATGATTTGTACATCAGAAACCAGTTCACAAAATTTTGCATCAATTTCTACATGCACATTCTTCTGTAAAATGCTTAATTCTTCCAAAAATGGTTTTGCTTTTTGACTGTACATATACCCTAGCATAACTTAAATTTTGCAGCGGCAACTTTAACTTAACGCCCCATTTTTAGATATTACAGATAACAGTAAAGTTATGATCCATACTGGACCAACCATAACCAACCAATTGTTGTTCCGATTTGTAACTAAGCTAGTGACTACAAACAGTACGACCGACAATGTATTCCAAATGAACCAGCTTATTGCAAATGGATCCGAATACATGGCTTTGCCAGTGTAAAGAAACCCAAGTGCATATATGATCATCATTATTCGTGCTTGGGTTTGCTGTTTGTTATTCATCTGCTTTTCCTCCGCTGATGATTTAACTTCATTTTAAGTTCTGAAGAAATGGTACCTTATTGAGGGTAATACGCTAGGTTATAGATTCAGGAAAAGTCTTCCACGCTCTACTCAATAATTGTAAAGACCACCCGAATTCTAAGGTGGTCTTTTGGTTTGTGTTATAAAGCTAATGCCATCTGCGTGTCATCCGCTTTAATAGCAGCTTCTGCAGCGTGTTTACATTTGCAGAGTATAAAGCTTGAATTGCTTTGGATTATTTCTACATGCCCGAAGTATTGAGTAGCTTCCGAGATTAACATTTCATCAGTATAAGCTACCTGTATCGTCCCACGGCTAGTTTTGACTCCATCTTCAAAAGGTTCACCCTTCATACCTTTCCGGTCGCTCCGGACGGCTACGAACAGAGAACCATTAGAGTCGTCTGTCACTCTAGCAAGCTGATTCCAAACGAAATCTCGACCTTGTCTAGATAAGGTATTCAATACATACATTGCGACGACTGACTTAAAGCTAGAGCCCATAATGTCCCATTTTGCCCAAGTGTAATCGTAGTCAATGCATTGAATCCCTATATTCTCCGTTATGGCCAGAGAATCAACATCGTATTTCCCTTTACCGAAATTTAGTGTGGAGCCTTGGAGCAAATTTCGGTCAAGTAAAGTACGTAGTGGTAAGGAAGGCTTGGCTCGGTAGATAGATGTTTTTGCACTCATAGCAAACTCATGGTGTAAATCTGGAGCTGCAGTGAGCGTTGTCATCTTAGATTGAATAGCATTATTCATAATTGATTTCTCCTTGTTTATTATTGCTTTTCAGCTGAGTTTTACTTGCGTTCTTGTAACTCAAACTCATAAAGGTAGTTGTCACAGTTACATTCGACGACGTTGGTTTCTCCAACAGGAGAGCAGTCGCATTCCAATTCATCAATTAACTGGTCAGCTAATTTGTTCTGAATTTCCCATGCTTGAAGGGTGACGGTTTTAATTTCGCCAGTTCCTGGGTGCTTGAATGAAAAGTCCATAGATTCAGAAGATTTAGCATCTTCGATCTTTGGTATTCCATTAGCATCAAGAAACATTTGCCCATACGTTTCTCCAGCATCTCCAAATATATTGACATCGCCATTGTGGTCGTCGGTAATTCCCGTTATGTAACCAAAATTGATTGCGTTCTTTATTAAGATTGCTACTTGTTCATTAGTAAGTACCTCAATTTTACTTTTCTCCTCATCCTGATAGATTACTGACTCATATCGAGACAAAGAGACTCCCAAATTGCGGTAAAGCTGTTTATAAACATCACTATTTTGGTCAAAGCCCATCGTTAGAAGTAGGTGGCATACGTTATTCAGACCAACTTGACTAATAAGGTTAGCTACACTTGGATTTTCTTTCCAAAAATAACCACCATTTTCAGCCAATATAATCGGATGCGAATTACCAGCTTCTCTTAGTAGTAGGTTTGAATAATCGGATGGAACTTGGTTACGAGGTATGATTTTATCGGTCATGATTGTGACTCCTTAGTTAAAAGCTTTACAGCAGGTTAAGTCTACATAAAGTAGAAGTTCATGATCGATATTAATGGAAACTCGAGTTAGGCGCAATTAGTCTTCAGCCCACCAGCGTACAAACGCAAATGAATTATTTTTTATGTGAACGGTTCGTGGGTTAGTCTGCCCCAATCCTAAAATTCAGACAATGCCGTCTAACCAGTGATGAACTTAGACTGTATTTTGGTATTCAGGGATTCGGCCACACCACGCAAATACCGCGATAGCATTTCTTCGCTTTTCCAATCACCAAGTACCATTAATTCAGCAACACTAAGTTTATGAATAATAAAGCCGTCAATCGCGCCCCCTACCCTACAGCTGTGTGCAGTAAAGACATCTCTGCGCCCGAGTTTCTTAGTTGTGTCTTCACCGTATAGGCGCTTATGACATCGTCCAAAAATTTCAATGGCACCTTTTAGAGACATTGGTTTTTTAGGATCCTTAAACCCTTGAAAATGGGTAAGTTCAGAAAATATAAAGTCTTTATCATTAAGTGGTATACAAAACCTCTCAAGGTATTCACGCAATAAATTAGCAAAGTCACCAGTTACACTTTTGGGCTCTGGGGAATCTGTAGTTTTTGAGCGAACCCGGACTATTTGATAATCTCCCTCAGTATTCATATGCTCTTGTACTTGCCACTTCTTCAATGTACGGATTTCACTGACACGTAGCATAGTGGCATAGCAAAGACTAACAAAGACAAGATCCCGGAAATATTTAGCGTTGGCTCTAGTAGTGATTTGATGTAAAGCTTCCAAATCGCTAATTCGCATAGGTAACGCTTGTAGCTCTCTATCCGTGACATTGTCACTTTCGATAATATCCCTTTTCGCAGCTTTTATGACTGTATTTACTATGAGGTCATGCTTTGCAGGATTCTGGTTAGGGGCAACCCCGAAGATTGTCTCAAATAAAAACGACAACATAGCCTTATGCTGCTTTACGGTGTTAATTTTCTTTCCTTGGCTGATTAATGACTCGAACCAATAGGCAATCGTTCGGGGGTGAGCTGGGTAGCAATATGATTGCTGCTCAACGCAGAAAGAATCAAAAGCTCGCATAGTTGTGTTTAACGAGCTGATGTACGAATGGCTTTTTCCCCCACGTTCGAGTTGAAATTCCTGATATTGCCTTAACCAGTTTTCGTAACCTGAAAAATTTGGATCAATGGAATGTGCAAGTTCTTCCACAGAAACCATTTTTACTTTAAATCGAGGTAAGCGTCCCCGATCCGGATTACTTACCTTTTTCTGATAGCTTTCTACGATCGCTTCACGAAACGCATCCGTCTGCGGGCGTCGAACGATGAGGTTATGTTTCTGACTTTCAATTACTTCATTACGTGACATTGTAACACTTTTAATTTGAAGGTTGTTGGTCATGAATCCTCTCATAAAGCAAAAAACTGTAAATGTTGTTCAATCGCTGGTGGATGACGAAAAAACCACTGACTAGCGTAAATTCCGAGCGCAGAAACTTTAATTAGCTTAGTCTAATAGGATGGTAATACAATTCAGGTTATATTACCATCCTATTAGCTGCTGCTAATATTACGGTAAAAAAAAAGCGGCAAATAGGCCGCTGATGTTTAGTTGTTCGAGTTTAGGAATTTGGCTTCAATACTCTCTGTCGAACTTATGCTTAAGGTAATAACTAAGTACTAAGGACAGAATGCACATGATAGATAGTACTGTAGGCATAGCATCAATATCTTGTCCGTATAAATTTTGCAAAATAGGTTTCGAACCTAAAGCAAGAATGAATGGTATTGCAGGAATCCCCTTCGATAGAGTGAAAGAAGATACAGCAATAAAATAGAGTGCCAGCAACAGCCCCTTCGAACCTAACACGATAGAATCTGTTGCAACGTCAGCATCGATACCAAAAGTTTGAATTAATGTGGATCTAGCACTAAAAAATAGTACTGCTAATAAAGTAAGTACTATTACTGCTATTGTTCGCAAATTGTTTGTCATAAAAGTACTCGTGAATCTAATTACGATTTCGGTGACCCCCGCCACAACCCATCCCACCCGACAACCGATCTGTATTGGTGAGCTCAGTTTTAGTAGCGCAAGAATTTGAAGAACTATTCCAATAATGACTTACGGTATAAGTATAAACATAATATGTACAACTGCTGTCACTATTACGTGTGTTTGATTTTGTGGTATAGCTTGGTTGACTAACGCAGGAATTATACGCTGGACTGTGCGATTTGCTTACTAAGGTTGTTGACGTATTACAATTAGGGCTCGACCAATTATAGGTAGTCCTATAATTGTACGTATAAGCACCGCTGGTGGTTGAAGATGTAGTGCTCCCCTTGGCAACACATGCTAATTTAAGAGAATCCAGATTAGAAACGTTTAAATGAATGTTGTCTATTCGCCGCTTATTATCATCGACTAATGATTCTGTATCTTGGGTGTTACCTACGAGTTCATTCACTTCATTTGAAACTGACGTAACCGTAATTCCGATAGCTTTTACATTACCATCTAGTTTCGGGTATGAATCAGCATAAGCCGAAACAACCGCGCAAGATAATACGACAATCGGTATGTTTCTTAGCAATTTCATATTTAGCCTTTATTAGTGAGAGTTACAAAAATTATACATCGAATCCCACAAAACTTAAGTTTTGTTTTTGAAGTTAAAAGCACCATGTATTCAATCCAATGAATCATCATGCACTCCAAACCAAATATTTTTGTCTTTCCCCGATATATTTCTCATATTTTCAATTCCAGATGCATAGTTATTCATTGTTTATAGTTTTTCTACGGGTCTTAGCAAAACGGCGTAGCCAGTAAAATCGCTGTTAAGGTTGGTCAGAAAACGTAAACCACTCACGCAGAAATTCAAGTTCCTCGCCATCGGTTGGTGGCAAAAGTAATTCTCTGGGGTAGAACAGTTCAAGCTCAGATAGCGTTTTGTCGCCATAGCCATGATAAGCTTTAAAAATATCTAGACCTTCTTGCCAACCAAATGCAACGTGCGTGCAGTTTCCAAAGTAATTAAGCATACGTAGCGTTGATCGTTGATGCGCCTTGACAGATTTGATTGCTTCATTTTCATTTCTAAATTTGTTTAGTGGCTTTTTAAATTCAATATATAAACCGTGATAGCCTTGCCTGGCTATTGAACATTGTGTATCCGGCCAACCAGGTTGCAAGCCTTCACCTAACAGTCGAAATCTTTCTCCTTTTATTCGTTGACCTCCATTTGGTGTTGCACATGTCATGCGATATTCAAGCGGGAACAAATCGATGATCTGACAAAAAAACTGGGTTTGTTCATAGTGTTCAGGATCATTATCTATGAAGTGAGGGTTATCGTGTAATCGGTCTAATTCTTGTCGGTGCGGGTTTCTACTGATCTTCGATTGTGGGTCGGAAATCACTAATTTAAGTTGCTTTGTATCTACCTGTTTATTCGTGGAGGTCAACTTATCGATTTGGGATTGCGTTAACTTTCGAAAGCCGGTTTTACGTTTAAGTTCAGTTGAAGAATCGGAAGTGCTCTTATTTGCCTTGCCCTTATTGGTTGAGGATGTTTTCTTAGCGTATGTTGATTGTGCTAGAAGTTCCAGACGTTGTTCTTTTGATAGTACGGCCATACATGCCCTTATAACTATGGGAATGCAGTGAAGTATTCCCATTGAGTCAATGTTAGATTAAGTAGCCTATGTGTATCACTGGTAAGAAGACCGTCTACTTTGAAGTTGCCAGTTTTAGTTGATCTACCAAAGCTGAACTCCTAGTTTGAAATTGCATGATAGTCAGGATTAAAACAGAGAAGTAATAGGCTCTAGGGTTTCAACCGTGCTAAGTGGTTCCATATTTTTACCAACAAACATAGTCGGGGTACCAGTAACACCTATATTCTGAGCAAGTTGGTGAGTCAATTGGACATGTTCTTCAGCTTCTTGAGCAAACCTGTTCAATTCTTTTATATCGATACCCAAATTGATGATAACTTGGTCCACTTCTTCAATCGTTAATGCCTTTGTAGCTGACATTAAGGTTGTGTGATACTCGTTATAGAGCTTTGAACGGTATTTGTTGATAGCAACACCCATTTTTGCCGCATATGCTGAAGATGGTATGTCTGGGAAAATTGGGAATTCTTTGACTATCACTTTCGCTTCAGGGTCTGTTGCCAGCAATTGCTCAAGGATTTTCTCAGTTTGTCTGCAATACCCGCAGTTATAGTCTAAGAAAGCAACGATCAAATGTTTTCCGTTGGGATTCCCGAGGTGTGGGTCAGATGCATCCTTCCGTAATTCGTTGCTATGAGCACGAGCCTTAATAGCCAGTAGCTCCTTGGCTTCATTACGTTGGTTTTCATCAAATTTTTGTAATGAGCTAATCAGGTCTTGAGGGTTATCCATTATGTATTTTTTAAACTGCTCTGCAGCACTTTTGTTCGATTCTTGTTCGAGTACAGAAACGCGTTTAATCAAGAGTCCATTAGTTATAATGAGGCCGATAAATGCAGCTGTGCTGAACTTTTGAAACTTGTTCATTTGCTTTCCTAACTTAGGTTTATGTTCAGAACTATGTAATAAATTCTATGTTTGTCGAAAATAGCCTAATAAAAATACACTGAAATGAGAGTGCTTCCCACGATTTTTTATGTTAATGACATAGAAGAAGTACAGCTACGATGACAAGCTGTGGTATCATAGAATTTTGTTGCGTTGTGCAATAGACCCGTCGTAAGACTCTTAATCAAGGTGTATATCATGAAAATTCTATTTATAGTTTTCCAATCAATTTCTACAGTATGGCTAATAGCTTCACATGCTTTTGGTATCGTTACTCAAGTTAATGTGTCCAATTCATATAATTTCACGTGTGATTTTACTTGGCTTGTTCTGTCATCAGTATGGTCATATTTAGGTGCGCTTGGTTTTTCGTCCAAGACGAACAGACCATTGTTGTTGGTTTATTTGGTTCCGGCAACGCTCATTTTTATGAGTCACCTACCCATTGATTTCATCATTGATCAAACTGCATACAACTTTTTAGTTAGTGTGTATTTTCCCCCTATCGTCGCGGCAGTACTAACATCTATATGTTGGAGTGCTAAGCAATTGCTCGATGAGGGTGAAACAGTTTTATTTGGTAAATAACGGTAATAATAAGGGGTGCTTTGCACCCCTTTCTTCTAAGTTGCAACTACTGCGTGCTTGGCATTGTATTGGGTATTCAATATGCCGATAATCCAGCACAACTTTCCCTCAAACCTTTCTTCTGTGTTTATGTTGGTGTTTTCTATTGACAGTGATTTGTGTGCATCGCTACTATTCTACTGTTCTTACAATAAAACCCAGCTGAAAAGCGATTAATTAATCAAGGAGTCAATAAATGAGTTTATTTTTAATATCACTCACCATTACCACCGCAATAACCTTCATTTTCGATGCTTGGCAAATGTTCACTGCATCGAGTGATGTTATGTTCGGTGTATCAGCAATAAGCATGCTAATAAGCTATTCAGGTCTATTAACAGAAAACGTTAAGTTGTACTTAAGTGGATATCTGATCCCAGTAGCATTTCTTATATGTGCTTCCTATTTTCATTTGTATGAAATGGAAACTAACGCTTATGCCGCTATAATTAGCGCATACTTCCCAGTTCTGTGCGCCGCCGCAGCCACATTTAGTTACGTGGTTTTGAGTTTGTGTGTTGAGCTTGGAAAATCATTTTTGGTTAAGTGAAATAGCAAAAAGGACGCAATGTGCGTCCTTTTTTATTTCTAATGTTGGTGACATGTCAGTGCGCTAAAATGCTCGAAATCGCAACGCTTTAAGCATGCCTCTGTAGGTTCTGATTAAAACAAAGACTATTGAAATAATCATTATGGGGAATACTGCTTTTGTATCGTTCAACAAAAGCCCAAGGACTTCAAGACCAATGAATGTTGCGCTGGTGGTTATAATTTTCTTTGAATGAGATAACCAGATTGTACCAATCAGTTCTGGCTTAAGGCGATATGCTAAGACTGCGCCGACGAAAGATAATATTCCCGCTGTTAGAGGTCCGGCCAAAACGAGGATATACATGCGGAAAATACTAGTTCTGATTAATTTTTCATTGTACTGATTAAGTACTTCTTCTTGTTCCGCAGTGATTTTTAAATTTTGCTCAACATGAGCGTTTTCAGCATCAAGCATGCCTTGGCCTCATAGTCTAACGGTATAAAAAAACGGGTAAAAGCGTACTGCCTAAACCCGTTTATGTATGTGCTTCAATCATTTTTGACGTCTTTTACAAATTTGTCTAAAACGGTCTGAAGCTTAGTATAATCAATCACAATTTCTTGACCATGAACTTCACTACTATCGATGTATGGATAAAAATCCGCATAGAGTGTTGCCATGCTACCATCGCGATATGATCTTACTTTTACCTTTATTGCCACGATACCATCTTCAGTAGGAAGTATGATTTGATGTGGGAACATAGTGTAACGGCCGTAAAACTCATCCACTTTAATGACATAGTCATGTTCAGATTTGGTCATAGAACCGCTATGGCGTTTTAAGGCCTCATATAGTGCTTCTCTCGGATACGCCGACTCAATTTCGACTGGTGTTGGTGTGTAACGTAGAAAGCGGTTAAGTATGGTGTCAAGCTTAACGAACTTATCCTTATCACTCACGTAGTAATCACCCCAAACATTGCTGCCGGTATCGTGATGAGATTCTGCCTTTTGTATTTGGAACTGATAGCTTTCCCCTACTTTCGTTGCCAATTTTTGGTATTTACCGGAAATAAACGAACGATAGTGATTTGGCGGGTATGTCTTATCTTTGTTATAGAGGCATCGTGTATCTTCATCGATATATTCTCCCTCCAACAAAAAAGGTCCAATACCAGGTTCGTAGTTACAGACCTCTTCTACGAAAGAGAATGTGTCATTTGCAAGTACGAGTTCATTTGAATAACGTTTATGATCAACCATAAACGTCTGAATTGGATACTTACTGTCTCTTACGCGTGTTCTTGTCAGTCCTACATTTGAAGTATTCACTTCCAAAGTTTCTAACAGATTGTTGTTGTGAGGAACAATAACAGTTAGTTTCTGGCCGATCATTTCATCCGCTTTGTGGATTGCTACATCTTCATTAGTAGGACGTTCAAAGGATTGGTCAAGTTGTGCACTTGCACACCCGGTTAGTGCAACTACGATCATTGCTAAAGTTAAAAATACTTTCATGGGTATTACTCCTTAATGGATTGCTTTTCAGCTGATAATGGGGTCTAAGGAATCTGATAAAGATTCTAATAAGCAGAAACTATAAAAAATCGTAACGTGCTTAGTGTTGGGATTGTTTCTGAAGAAACAGAGGAGACGAGATAACGTCCAAATAGACAGGTACATTCTGGTTAGGTATGTACTCGTTTGTAAACTCCTTGTTTAGCAGCCTTTCGGCAACCCGGATAGACCGGAATAACAACTGATAGAATCAGTTATTAAGTTACTTTTAATTTGCAATATTTAAGTTCAGGATCGGGCGTCCATTTTGGAAGATATACCCAAAGAACTCAGACTGAATACAGCTTTCGATATAATAATGGAACTGGGCTCCATCGATAGTTAGATTTATTTGTTCAAGAAACAGAGCGTTGATTAGGGCTTTACTTACACCCATACCTAAAAATTGCACAGCTGTTGGTTGAACTGCAACTAAATCGCAAACCCATTCAAAAAACGACAATTGAACAAGAGACAAGCCATTAATGCTTTTAACGCATTGTCTAGATGCAATAATAGCAGCTTTAGTTTTTTCCATTAATTGAACTGAACATTCGAAACTTGAGCTATGTTCAGTTTTTACGTTAACCACTTGAATTTCCGGGTTATCTAAAAGGATGTTTTTGTACATGAATAACTAACCAGCGATCTATAATGTAGTAATATTTTTTACTGCTTTTTTTTTGAGCTTGAAATTTATCACACGGTTTGTGAAACAGCGAGAGATTTTTCCTACAAACCTAAGCCAAAAGCATGTATGCGAAAATAGGTCAATACCTAAAAGGTTGATATTTAAGAAACTTTTTGAGGATAATTTCTTTCATTCTTTTGAGCAATTACTCAAAAACGTCACTCTTGGTTGAGTGAAATGTGCATGAATTTAAGAAATCTGATATATGGATCACACTTTATCTAGTTTGACATTAGAAATATTTGATATATCAAATGCTTAATTTGTCTGTGTGCGTAGTGAATAACACTGACAACAGTATAGAGGTATTATGTTTGACGAAAACACCGAGATAAAAATCAAAATTGATCACAAGAGTAATTATTACACTGGTAATTTAATCCGGATTTTAATTCTAGTAAAAGTTCAGACAATGTCTGGAAATGATTCTCCTTGATATATCCTTTCGGAATGTCGTTCAAAATATCTTATAAAACAACAATGTTGATACTAGCATTGTGTTACATATTTCATCAAGTGCATTTAGTCATGTAATGTTAAGCCCTTGGTTCATTAGGGCTTACAAAAAAAATGGGCGCAATGCCCATTTTTATTAGTTGTTTATCGCTTTTTTTAGCGATTCCATCATTTGATCTTGCAGTGCTTCGAATTTTGTTGGGTTCGTTCTCATACTGAGTTGAACTTGAGCTTCGACAGCTTTGCAGATAGTTTCCCAATCATTCAAAGTCACTACTATTGAGTCGTTAAATGTTAGGTGAGTGATGGTGAGAGCCTTAAGCTTTTCTTGAACTACTTCGACTTTCAAATCCTTGTTCTGAAACAGAACATGGCGCATTGTATTGTCAAAAAAGTTCTTGAAAGACACGGACTTACTAACTTTAAACAGTTGTTGCTGTATACGTACTTTTGTTACAGTCCAGTGGAATAGGCTGGCTTGTACGTTTGAGCTTGTATCGGTGATTTTTAAAGTACAGTCTTCAAAAGTCACGATTAAAGAAGAATCACTGGTAGAGATTCGCATGGTAGACCCCTTGTTTACAAATAGCCTT
The DNA here is from genome assembly GCF_014596725.1 of Vibrio sp. Y2-5. GTDB lineage: Bacteria > Pseudomonadota > Gammaproteobacteria > Enterobacterales > Vibrionaceae > Vibrio. The sequence continues at coordinate 96,992 of NZ_JACVEG010000008.1, read as the reverse complement.
TCGGCAGAAATATGGTGCTATGACCATTAATGAACTTTGATAATAGCACCCGATTTGATTTTCTATCAAGTGTTTAGTGTTGGTGTTGGAACTCGTATAGACCTGTCATAAAGTTTTCAATGCTTTCATTGTTAATAACCAAATGATGAACATTTGATACACGACGATTGTTGAAAAATAGGTTCATCGTTTGTACTTCCTGTCCACCTACCAGTTCAGTTCCACTCTTAATTCGAACTTTAATGTCACGGTTGTTAATGGCTACTGAAAACGCTAGCGATTTGCACAACAGTTGCGACAACTCTAAAAGATTGTACTGAGCATAATCGCTATCGGAGACTTCCCGCATATCCATATGTTGGGGCCCCACCTTAACACCAGCCATTAGCATCACTTTCATCATCAATGAATAGAATTCGTAATGGGGACAATCCAAAGTGTCTTTATACGCCAACATCTTCTCAATAATTTCAATGCGTTTACTGTCTTTGTAATCAACACACTGAAAATTCGTATTCAAGACTCTTTGGGCTCGCTCGCTGATGTCTGAACGGTCGAGTATTAGAACCATGTGAGACCGAGTAACTTGGTTATTCGTGACAAATTGTTCCGCATCTAAAACGGTATTAACCATATTCTTTAGCATTAACTCTTTTTCATTGGTGTCACACTTGGCCATTACATTTTGAATGCAGGCATAAATGCCATTCAACATTTTGATCTGTTCGCATTGAGTTTCATGGATGGCATATTCAGAGAAATTTATATAGCTAGTCATGAGTGTAATCCTTAATTCAATTTTCAACAGGTGTCACCGAATTCCACCTATGCTGTAGAACTAATCATGGAATCAAAATGGGTTAATGTCAACATAAGTCATTGTTTTTATTATGTTTTGTAATTGTCGGTTTATTTTGGTGTTATGCCGTAATTACCGAGCAGATTAGGAATGGTCTGTGCGGAATTTACCTGTGATTCCATGGTTAGAAGGTTAGAACGCTCATTTTCTATTTCTATCCACGCTTAAATAGCCATTTTAATTCGGATTTTACGAGAGTTTTAATGTGACTAGAGGTGTTGACGATTGCGTTGGAAATCGAGTCTTCTACGAGTCCTGGGTTTCTCAAGCAAATTACTGAATATTTAATCTGGTTCTGCCCCGTCTCAATTTCTCCGCTTATTAAACTGTGTAAACCGATTATGGCCATGATCACCACGTTGTCTGGGTACCTGGTATAAAGTTTAGAAATCAGGACTATAGTCACTTCAGCATTAATCGTCCCTAGAAGCTGGTGGTTCCTCAAGATAACCGCTAATTCCCCTGCATCTTCGGTCGATACGCACTCAGTCAAATTATGTAAAAATTTGTCAGGCAGGTGGATCCCTGTAGTTAGCAGTATCTTTATAGCTGATACCATTAAGTGACTATTTTCATTTGATACTGGTTCTAACTTGGCAAAACAGGTTTTTAAAACTGTTTGTTTGAATTGACGGTTCTCAGCAAGCTTGTCTGATTTAAACCATGGGCGACTGGTTAATATATAAAAATCGTTAATAGAGACTGTTTTTGCAACACTCAAGCACGTTTCTATGCAGATTAAAGCATCCCATGTCCACTGATTTAGTTGGTTTGGTGGTACAAATTCGTTTGTTCCAATAGAAAATCGATAACTTTTCGGCTGAATCGACCGCTGCCACATACTAGATATTTCTAAAGGTAATTGCTGCAGTTCTTCACGAGTTACCATCCTGGTTTTTAGTTTTTGCCAAGCCTTATGTTTGATTGCAATTTCTGTTGGAGGTAATTGTGGCCGATGATAATTAAGATACGTAGCCAAATCCCGAAAAAGCATTAGTTCGACGTACTGCAGCATAAATATATTGAATTGATTTAATGTTGAGCTGCTATCCAATTCTAGCTTGCAGTTGCCGCCAATAGGTTTAGAAATTCGTTTGAATTGTTCATGAATCGCTTTAATTTCGCCTAAGTCGCAATCTAGGCACGACAAAACTTCGTTAAGCAGTGATGCCGTATAGTTCTTTGGGTAACAAATCAGCTCTGACAATAACAACAAGTATTCATGCTGGTTAGCGGGCAGGAGGAACTTCAGTGCTAACCAGTCATTAAGTTGGTAGCTCATTGTCCCAGCTTGGTAGTCAGTCTGCATACGATAGATATTCTCGTAAGCTTCGAGTAATTTTTTGTCAGCGATAGACAACTCTTCAAACTCATCATCCGACTCGAAGCCCTCAGTGCAGCTCAATCGCTGTAGAAATTCAAACAACGTCGAGGTAAACACCAATTTATTGTCTTTGTTCAATGTTAGCCTCTCTTTTCGTGTTCGGTCGCTACCAGAATCTTTAGTGAAGGTTTGGGTTATTGTTTGGATACGCTGTTAAACCTGGCACATTATTCCTACCATAGGTGTTTATGACATTGTGGTATACCAGACTCGGTAGAATAGAAACGTATCATCGCTACACTTTGTTTCTATGTTTACCAAATTAAAAGAGGGGTCTTTACGGAATTCATCCGCCGCCCACTTGTCTAGTCTTTCTAACGCTTCTTCTTCGGAGCGTTTTGGTAATTTTGCCCAGATAATATGTCTATTTGTGTTCAATCTTTTATCCATAAGTCTACCTACTTAGAGTTTCATTTGGCTTATATCTAATTTGCATTATTGCCGATGTTACTTGATAAAATCATTGCTTCTTGAATCAGGTCAGAGCTTTTGGGAGACATGATTGCAACTTCCTCTGTTCCACAAATGAAGTGAATGCCATCATCTTGGTTTGTGTAGTCAAATGCTACTTCGTATGTATCCATTAATGAGGCAAGCTTAACCAAAAAAGCAGATAACTTATTTTTATCTTCCATTGTTCATGTTTCCTATTAGATTTTTTTAACTGATTTAACATTGTCAGTGTGGACGACGCGATCACCAATTGGTTTGCCAGTGCTACAATCAAACGATAATTTGTCTCCGTATATAACCAGAGACTGAGCATGAGTTGGACTTACGGCAGTAACGGTTTTCTCGGTTCCATCTTGAAGAGTCACAAGGTAATCGGAATATGCGTCTGGATTGATTTGTTTTCCGCAAGCGCCACAGAAATTTGCTGTTCCATTTTTATCCCAATGCTTTCCAGTGGTGCAGTTAATTACCTTCCAAATCCGCATTTTAAAGTAAGTCAAATTCATACGATGTTCCCCATGCTTAGTAAATCCTACTTTTGGTTCTGACAATGTGGTCATAGATCAAGCGATCAATTGACGTCATAGCGATGTACGTCACATTTCCCAGAGCGTTACCTATCCTTTTTAAATCAGACAGCGTAAAAGCGTGTGATTCATTATCTTATTTCTGCCTATATTTTCCACCCTTATTTTTTGATAGGCCTGCACCCTTGCATATATATAGACAGGGATGCAAATCTCTAGTTCAGCTCTCCCCCAGCCTCACCGCACGACTTTTAATATTGTGGATCCACCCCTCTACCTCCTTGATAAGCCCGGGCAATCGAAAAAAAAATCGAAAAAAAAACCGAAAAAAAAATAAAAAGAGACTTCTTCTCACTGTCCACCAACGGAGTGGCCTCGTATGGAGAAGGAGCCGCGTGTCGTAGTTACTTCCTAGCATGTCTATATATATGCGTTTTTTAAGTAACGTCAATTAAATTCCCTTTGAATCTGTTACTAAATACTGGCAATAAAGTGTACCTGTAGCGCTCAACTCATTGTTGCAGTTGTTCGAGTTTTGATTACTTCTAAACCAATACCCAGAGAAGATCTGGATTCTAACTTTTGACCTAAAATCGAATGACCAAGATTAATGACCGCTTTAAACGCTTCGGCAATTTTTTCATTGTTCACTTAAATTAAAAGCCCCCGTACGTACGGGGGCTTTTCTCACCAAAATGTCATCTGCTCAATTAAAACTTGCTTCTCAGATTGCACCGGAGATGCATCGATAAACAGCGTTTCTATTACATCTGTCTTTTGGGGTTTAGTGTTTTTCACTGGTGCATTACTTTCCTGAGTAAACTCAGATTCAAAGCTGAAGCCCATTTGAAATTCAGATTTCTGTAATGGCTTAACCACTTTCACACTTGTTGCTTTCCCGTGTTCTAAGTTACCTTCGTTCATCTCAAAATCACGCTCAATAGCCGCCTTCTTGCTCGGAATAAAGCGCGTGAATTGTTGATGTTGCTCCTTAGTGAAAAGCTTGAGGTCACTACGTGCTTCGATGTCAGCGAGAGTTGTATGAGAATTGATACCCAGATATTGAAAAAACTGTGCTCGTTCCATCATATTCTGATAGCTCGACTGTTTGCCACGTGCTATCTGAATTGACCCATCTCTAAGCATTCTGATACTAGCGTCTGATGGTCCGTACCCTGTCCTATGTGCATAGTACTTTAAATCTGACTCCAGTATTTCCAACGCTTCCTCACTAATATCTAACTCCTGTCCTTCGTTAACTTCCATAGAAAAGAAAGTCTCACGTTGCTTGGTTACCTTGTTAGTTCTCAACCTAGCTTCCAAGCCCACACCCGGACATTCGTCTGCAAATACCTCCAAAATAGGATCTCTGATTCCCATTAAATTGACATCAAGTTTGCTTGACCAAGATTCCCCTACGTATAAATACCTTGCCTCTGGCTGCGGAGTTCTCGGTACAAACGGCATATCGTCAACTTCCGCTAATGTTTCGTAGCGGCCTTGTTCATAAACCTTATACCAGATATTGAGTGCTGTATTAGGTTCATCCGCGAACGAATGAAAAGCCCATAGAAAATCGACCAAAACGGCATCTTTGAATGTGACGAACTTAAATTGCGGCTCACACATTCTTCGATTGTATTCACTTCTCTCCATATCACTATCATCACTGAAATACCGCTTACTATGCTCGTAAGCGCGATCTTCTTCCATTGCGTCACATGATACCAGAGCCCAAAAAAGCCTTTTACACTTCTCAAAAGAATACAGATCCTCCTGAACCTTACAGAACCCCCACGGGTCAATACTACGGTTGACCAAGGAGCGCTGCCCCCAATCCCAATGAGTTTTCGCTAGGAATTCTCTAATACGGTTCAAAGGGCGCATGTATGCATATTCCTCATTCGCCAGGAAATTACGCATCGCTTTGTCTTCGTTGCCCACCGCTAAGCAAGTTACACAACCATGCCTTGCGCCACAAGGTTGTTGAGTTTGCTTGCTTTTTTCAGAGGTATCGAATAACACGCACTCCCCACTCGAATCAGCATAAATTCTGACCGTATCGTCATAAGACAATTTGTAAGATGGAAGAATTTTTCCTTCATCCAAACCAGCAAATTGCAATACTTCCCATACCATACCTGTGCTAAAGTTTTTGATTAAATAACTCACGCTCTCGCCACTATCAAGTTTAGTGACAGCTAATGGATCTTCCTGACCACCGTGTTTAGCAATACTACTCTTACGAATCTTACTTTCAGAGTCGCGAGACCCCAATAATAATAAGATCTTCTCATTTTTTGAGTCGATCCCTTTATTTTTGAAGTAACGCTTTACTGCTCTCCCCATAGGATTAATTTTTAGATCGTTTGTACATTGTCGTACATTCGAAGCGACTGTCGTCGGTAGTCCCCTACCAGTGACAACCCTACCTATCCAAGAACTAGTAAAACTCGGTTTTGCTAAAACGAAATCGACTTCTAAATCATAAAGCAACGCAAATTTGGTCAATTGGTTCCAATTTTCCTTTGCATGCGTATCGACCGTCGGAATTTCCACCAGCGTAGAGCCGTGTGTTACTATTGCACGGTGTTTGGGCTTAAATCCTTCTTGTTTCAGTTCCATCAATGCCAAAAGCAAAATTAGACACAAAACACTAGAATCCTTGCCAAAACTAAGTGCAGTTTTGCAAATATATCCGTCTTTAATAAGCTCCTTTAACTTATCTACCGCTGCAATTAAAAACTCTGCAGTTATGGTATCTACGTCATTAGGTTCACCCAGGATATAGTGACGACTCACTTCCTCACGCCAAGTATTCAGAGAATACGGTAAGGATGAAAAGCGATCGGGATAGAGATGTTTTAACCGGCTCACTTCAAAATGTGTAGCCGTATCATCATTGTATTGAGGTAAATACATAGATTACTCCTTGTTAAAAAGCCTTTCGGCGGTTCATTGATTACATCAATAATCAAAAATATAGCATTATGAATAACTTTCTTGTAGTTTATCTTAAAAAAAAGCCAGTCAAAGACTGGCATAAAAGTGTTTTAGCAAAATTAATTTCACGGTTGTACTTTAAATCCGCTATTCATCTTCGTAACTATCGTTAGAATCTAGTTCTTCAACCTTACACATCGGACACCATTCTCCAGAGCGTACTTTAGCTGCTGTTTTTGTAAATGAATGGCCTTTCGCACACTGGAAACTCATTGGTAATCGAGAAGTGATATAAAGCTTACTTACGACTAAACCACCATGATCGGCAGCCAGTTGTTTTACTTCTTCATACTTTTTTAATCTGTAAGCTTTCTTATTTTCTGCCTTGGTACAAATCGGGCACCAAGAATCATTGTGCATGACGTTTAAAGGCGTGTGATTGAAAACATGACCTTCAGAGCAACACCATGTATGGTCTAAATCTAAACCAAGATAATCTTTTGATAAGAACTCTCCATTACGCTTCTCAGCAGCAGCTTGACAATCTTCAGCTGTCAGTCGCTTATTGCCAGCGCAAGTTGGACACCAAGAGCCCTTTTGATGGACATCATGACACTTCGCACTAAATACATGTCCATGCTCACATTTGAACGTCATCTTGGCATGCATACGTTCGTACTTATCCGAAACGACTTCGCCGCCTTTTTCTTCAGCTAAATTAACAAAGTAATCGTACCACTTAAGTCTATTTTGTTCTGACTTAGTAAGTGGCTTCTTTTTCTCTTCAGAATTATCAACGCGACTTGTTGTTTTTGTATCAACAGAATTAAGCATTGTTTACCTTCTTATCCTCGTATGACTCTTACTTCTTCTATGAAGTTGTCATATCTCTAAATGCTTAGCTACATCTCTAAGCATTGAGTGAGCTCTTATTGTCTCACTGGTTACTTTCATTCTTTATGTGATTATGCAACATATCAGAATGAATCACATAATTATCAGAAACAATTTGATAATTTTTGTTAGTTCTTTGCAAGAATATCTCAAAATTTCCCTTTTCTACTTACCTATACTAAATCAATTTAGTATGACTTGTAGGCCAAATATGGGATATCACACGATTTTCTCAAAAATACGACAACTTTAACAACCAATAGTTACAAGTTTTTTATCTAATTGTATTTACTTGAGTTAATTAGCCAACTTATTACAGTTGGCTAATTAATTTATAGTTTGATTGCACTTTGTGGAATATCTACAGGCTTAATATCTTGTATCAAAAATGTAAGTAATCCCATACTCGCAGATTGACCATTAATCTCTAAAACTTCACTATTTGTAATTTTCAAAATCGCATCTCTTCGTTTACCCAAAGGAACAACTTCTTCAACGATTCTCAAAACCTCAGTTCTATGAAAGTTTGAGGATTCGAAAGAGCCTAATTCTTTTCTTTTAGTATCTTCCCAACCTCTAACAAGTTCATGAGTGAAAGAATCTGGAGCATATGAACATACGCACCATTCTTTTACCCATTTTGTTTTTGAACTTTCAGAAACTATGAATACAAACAAGTTTTCGTTGGATTCAAAATTACAAATATAATTTCTGCAATTTGAATCCTGTGTAAAAGCTTCAATACGAATTTTTGCAAAACTTTGTTTTTGCATATATTACCCCTTGCTAATGTACTTTTCAGTATTAATTTGTAACCAAGCGTTACAGTTAATCAGAGCGTATCACACTTTTTAAGAGGTATTGAGAGCATTGTCGCTGACTACGAATTCACAGGACAAATATTGTGCAGAGAACCGTTTTATGTGAAAATCATGGGATTCGTTCTGATATATTAGACAATCACACGGTAATGGGTGCGATGAATTTACACGATATGACATACGTTGGCAAACAACCAATTTTCGACCGATCGTTGCAAGCTGTTGGTTTTGAGATGCTTTATCGAGATTCTGATAAAAATTGCTTCCCTAGTCATGTGAGTTCGCGTGATGCTACAGCGTCAATCATTTCTCACCAACTGCTATATGGATTGCACCAGCAAGAAGAACACGGGGCCGATTATTTCGTAAATTTTGATCAACGAACTATCCTTGACCAGTACCCTAAATTACTCCCGGCTCACAAAGTAGTAATTGAAATTTTAGAAAGCGCTAAACCCGACACAGCACTAACTTCCTCTTTAACAGAACTGCACACACTAGGTTACAGGATTGCACTTGATGACTTCAATATTGAGCAATATGAATTATGGTCTCAAATCCTGCCATACGTGTATATCGTAAAAATTGATGTTCTTAACTTCGATGTATTCAGTTCAGATGTTATTCGTATCCTAGAACAGTTAAAACACCAATTCCCTAACCTCAAGCTTCTTGCCGAGAAAGTGGAGTCTGAATCGGTTATGACTCATTGCCTCAAATTTGGATTTGATTTTTTCCAAGGTTATTACTTATCTAAGCCTGAAGTGCTTTCATTTGTTACAGTTAAACCTCTTGAGAAAACATACGCAGAGGTTTATAGCCTTCTGCAGAATGAGACATTCGATATTGATGCGATCGCTAGAGTTATTAAAAATGATGCGGGATTTAGCTCACGACTACATAACTTTTCCACGAGCGACAATATAAACCGAAAAGATAGAGAAGAACCCATTAATTTACACCACGCAATTGCAACACTCGGAAAGGACTTATTTAATGTGTTCTTGGATATAACTGGGGCGCCTTCATCTACTGCAAATGCCTAACTAGTCTTCCCGCGCAACTACCATCAGACTCAAATCCCTCTCTATACAACCAATCCTACTTATTAACGGTCTCCCCCGCTTTTAGGTTGGTCGTAAATTACGCAGTTGACTTTTAATGGTTTGAACCCATATTGACGTGCTGGTTTATTGAAACCATAATTAATACTGTATATATAAACAGTGCTATAATTATGCCTATTGTCAGTAAATTTGAATCGCCAGCAAACGAATATGCATCCCTGAGTGAACTAGACTTGCACGAATTAGTCGTAGGAGAAAAGAAACACGCGACTTTTTTTTGTGTAGCTAACGGGGACGGGCTACGGAGCCGTGGCATTTTTAATAACGATTTACTGGTCGCTAATCGAGCTCTTACCGCTACTCATGGTGATGTGATTGTGGCTTTGGTAGATGGTGAGTTCATTGTAAGGGTTTTCGATGTTAATCATCATTGCCTGCGAAGTGACAATGAACCCCCCATTCCACTTAACGAAATGGTAGTAGTAGAAGCCGTAATTTCGCAATCTCTGCGCTGCTTAAGACCGTTGAATTACAGATGATTGTTGGTTTGCTAGACGTCCACAGCATGTATGCAAATTGTGAAGTCGTATTTCGGCCTGATTTACGAATTAATAATTCTGCGGTCGCTGTTGCCTCAAATGGCGATGGCGTCATTGTTGCTTGCAATCGCGCTGCAAAGCGATTAGGCGTGAAGAAGTTCAAGTCGGTCGTCGAACAACGCCATTTCTTTGATACAGGCCGGTGCACTCTTTTCAGTAGCAACTATCAGCTCTATGATTCAATGTCGAAGCGCTTAGTTGAATGTATACGTAGCGAAAACCTTCTTACTCGTATTGAGCAGTATTCGATTGATGAAGTGTTCTGCCAATTACCAGAATTTCTAAATTCATATGAAGACCAACTTGCTGTGGCTCGGCAATTACGTAGAACTGTTTGGGATCACACTCGACTTCCTATCGGGGCTGGAATTTCTACAACATTTACTCTATCGAAATGTGCGAGCTACATTGGGAAAAATGTTTCGGGCTACCGTGGGATTTGTGTGATTAATGAGGAATCCAGAAATCAACTTTTAAGCTCGGTTCCGGTTTCTGAAGTTTGGAATGTGGGTAGATCCAAAACACTTTTTCTCAAGCGTAATGGAATAAACACTGCACTGGATCTTAGTAGAGTATCCACTTCAAAAGCTAATGACTGGTTCGGAATCACTCTCGAGAGAACGGTACGTGAGCTCAATAATGAAGTTGTTTATGATTTCAACTCATTCCCAACAATTGAAGGTAGAAAGGAAATCTCGTCCTCTATCAGCCTTACCGTGAGAGCTACTTCAGAAGCGTCTTTGCACCAGTCATTGAGTGAAAGAATCTCTATAGCTACAGAAAAATTGCGAGCCCAGGGTTTGACGGCTCGGCAAATGATTGTCTTTGCCCAATCAAGCCGGTTTGAAACTTCTCCAAAGTCATTCAGTGCCAACTTGCTATTTGAATATCCTTCCGATGACACGAGAGTTTTCCTAAAAGGTCTTTCTGACTCCATGGGAGAGCTATATAGAGAGCATGTTGATTATTACAAGATCGGTTGCAGGCTATTAGGGCTTGAGCAAACAAAGCATCAGCAAGGAGACCTATTTGCCCCACCAGCCGCTCCAAAACTCATGAGTACTGTAGATGGCCTAAATCGCCGCTTTGGTTCCCGAATGATCACGCTCGGAGCTCTGAAGGTTGAAAATGAATCAGGGATGTTACGTAAACACCTCTCACCTGCTTACCTAACCAACTGGAAAGACTTACCGAAAATAAAATGTTAAGTCTGTTACTATACGGCTGTAAATGTCCGGTTGTTTCTAGTCAGCAATTGTCCAGCATTGTGCCGTATAAGACAATTGCCTTTATCGCCACTTAAGCAGCCTTTGCAACTAGCCTTGCTCGCATTTCTGGGGAGATTGCTGGAAAGTGTCTATGATGCTTACTTATATTGACATGATCGCTTGGGAGCTCCCTTCTTTTATTAGTCACCGCGAAAGAGCCTTTAAGTCCTCTAACTTTGAATGTATATCCATCACGCCATACCAGTTCTCTTGATATAGAATTTAGCCAATCTAGTGCGTCAGCTAAACTCAAGAAACCAAAATTGGATAATCCTGATGGTGAGAACCCTTTGTTTCGATTTATTGCATTGTTACCACTCGACAAATGCCAATGGAACTGACTCTTAGAAATTAGTTTGGGGTTCCCTATGTTAAGTAGTGTTTTGCGTCGCGTTAGCCTTGCATAGATTAATCTTAATCGTTCTATGTCGTACTGGCGAAAGCTCGTTCCAAGGAGTGCTTTTAAATGACTATCGATTGACGATAAATCGCCATGAGCAAACTTTTCAACCTTTGACACGTCAATTAACCGATATGGCGATTGAGGTTTAATACAACTGTCGATTGTAAATAGTGGGAGAACTAAACCATAGCCTGCGGATTTATTAGCTACACAACAACTCGCTTTCTTGATCACGGCTCTTTGATATCGTTCGGGTAACCCATATGAGCGCATTTTTTCAATAACATGATTATGGGGTAATCCACGCCACATTAGAGACTCTATGTGCGATTTAAGGTGTGGTAGCTCTACAAAGTTTGAATAGCACACCATTATCGATTTGACATCTGAAGAATGTAACGTTGATAGGAACAATTTACGCTTGTGAGACTTGTTCAATTTACGGAATATTTCCATAAGACTGTACGTAAAGTTCGGGGATAGCGGTGTTTTGACTTTATTCATATTACGATTATCTGCTTAAACCTCGACACTTCTTGCTTTAGCTTTTGCGAGGCCAAAATCTAAAAAGAAGTAATGTGATTTGCTCTCAGTTACGACAAATTGAGATAGGAATTTTTCTGTCCCGTCTGAGATATATACTGACAGAAATTTACCTAGCATTGGTACGTCTGTTAGAGATTCAATGTCAATTTGTAAGTTCATTGGCTCTTTGGTCTTACTATCAACAAACGAGTGAGAGCCAGCAAAACGTGATTGAAAAGTTAAGCAGCGGACAGCTTCAACTAGCGTTGTTTCTCGCCCTTGATTGTAGGGATCGAACTTGTGCACGGAGAATTTAATCGCTTGCTCACCAGCTTGGTGCAACTTTTGCGTTATTTCCCATAGCGGTACAGTCATAAATGCCACCTTTCTACATTCCCATACTTGGGGAGCTATAACCCAAACGCTGTTCAGCCTCATAGACACGGTTTGCATAAGCAGAATTAGCCGCTGCCAGAGATGAATATGGTTTTTCTTGACCATTTTCATCTATCACCAAGAAAGAGGTCGAAATGACATTGCCGTAAATATCACATTGCTCAACTTTTACTAAACTACAGCTTTGTTCAGATTTAAGTACTGATCGATTTTCCATTCAAAATTCCCCAAATTAATGTTGCTTGTAGGTGCTACTAAATTTGTGGCCAAAACCTAGTGAGTCACCGCCCTCATAGCAGACGTTTCAGTAAATTACATTTCGATATCACCGGTTTGTCCTTAGAATATTCAATCTACATTTTCATTGTGTAGTAGTCGAGACCATCTAATGTATAAGCTACGACTTGAAGATTATTTTTCATAGTGTTGGGTCCAGCTAAATCAAAATAAATATCCGTTGCTGTCCTACCCTCTCCAAGAACCCAGTTTTCAAAATCCTCCGGGCTCTTTGGCAGCGATGAATCAAAATGTCGCTTTATTGCTGCTGTTTTGCCTAGAGCGATGAACTGAGCAAGATAGTGGTCATCAACTTCAAAGACAATATGACCGTCCATACCTATATCAGCACCATTGAACGGAAAATAAGTATCGGAAGTACCGAGATACATACCATCTATTGACGTCTCATTCAGCAATGTACAAACATAGCGTAAATCAATATCCTTCTGCTCTACAAATTGAACCGATACATACTCAAGCACATTCTTTACTTTACCGGCATACATCAGGAGCTTTTGCGATTCACTGAGTATCAGTTTTACTGCTTCATGTTCATCTACACTTCCAGGTATTTTTATTAACGTTATAGCAGCTTCCGGCTCACCATAATCACGATACTGTGTATTACTGTTCTTGAGATCTCGAGCAGCTTTTAAAGCATCCTCTAAATTGTCGCACCATGCCTGCCCTGTAGCGCGGTCCCAAGCACCGCCGTTTAAGACGTACAAAGTATATCGATTTCTTTGTCCGTCGTAGGTGTTCAATACGAAAGGTGTATTCCACCAAGTATCCAACTCTTCTTGAGTTCTCTGCTCGTTGCTTATATCGGGATCTAATGGACTGAATTGGCAGATAGGCGTCCCATCAACTACTTTAAATTCTGTTTGTTTAGGCGGGGCGTTTTCAAAAGAATGGCAAATCTGATCTGGTGATAGGTTTTTAAAGCAATGCTGTAACTCTGAAGCAAGTTTTTTATTGGAAATTCTATCTCGCCAAAGTGCATATACGTGAAAAGTACTAGTTTCTTCCGGCTTCGTAGCTCCTTTGCACCTCGCTATCAGGTCTGAATGAGATTTGTAACCAAAAGCCCGGGCTCCTGCATCGTTCCGCTTGAATGCACTGGGATATTTTTGATCACGGTAAAAGTAGCAAATCCTATGACATAAGTTTTCAATAAACTGTTTAAATAATCCAAACTCGCTTGGATAAACAATTACTTCTGTGGAATCGAGCGTTGATTTTGACATTTACAATACTCACAAATGTATCGGAGTGATGTGCTTGCCTCACAGCACTCCAAAGAAAGATGTGAATACTGTAAAAAAATTGAATGGTCGTTGAGCGTTGGCAAGGCTCGCGGTGACTTAGTCCGACAGTATTTTAAAAATACCAAAAAAATCGAACGTTTGAAAGGTTGGAAATAAGCCAGTGAATTATTGAGTTGGCTCGGATCAGTATGATGGTCTACAGGTTTCACTTAAAAACTGTAGCGAATATGTATACACCGATAGCGAAAAAGAGAACTTTCCCTAACCATGCTCCTGTGTACACCAAAGCAATACCAGTGACCTTAGCCGCTTCCTTTAATTCTACTTGTTCAGAGATTGGAAGCATACGAAATACGCCGATATAGATAGGAGGAAGCAATATTAGCAAAGTTACTCGCTGAACGTACTCCCAGTATTGAGAAGCTGAAGCAACCGCACCAGCATCAATGAGGGTGCTCAAACCCAAAATGCTAATGACCCACCCTAAGCCAAAGCAAATTGCCCCTCCAAGAATTAGCATGCCTAGACCGGAACCGACCATAACACAAAAATTTATTAGGAAATCTCTCATTCTGTATACCTTTAAATTGTCCAATACTATTACAGACTTAATAACGTATGTTGCCGCTCAACATGAACTTCTACCTAATATAGGCAAGAAACGAGTCAAACTTTTCTTTCTCAAAAAAACCGATTTTTGTGAAAATGTACGCCACACATAAAACAGAAATTGCCAACCAAGGTATTAGCATCAGAAGCATGCTCCAACTAAGTAGATTCGAATTGATGCCTACCCATCCCCAAAATTTCACATAACAATAAAGACTTAAAAACGCCGATATTGCTAGCAACAATATGCCTATAACCTCAAGACGGATCTTTCTAGGTTCAAGGCTTAATCGTATTAACACTAGGGACAGCATGACAGTGGTACCAACTATAATTAGACACGTTGATAAAATTGAGTATTGAGGAACGATATTATTCCACCACTGTTGGAAGCTTTGAGGTACTAACGTCACTAAAGCAAAGTTTAAGAGGGTGTTCAAAATTGGTGGTGCAACCAAATCTTCGATGTTTGCCGGAAACGAAAATTGGGACTTCATTACCAAACCGACAGTAAGCGATAGATACGATAGTGCAATTAAAATTTCTAACCTAATTTTTCGTATTGTTTTATTGTTGTTACCCACTGTTTACTTCCTTTCCTTTCCATTACCTGAATAATCTAACCAAGACTCGTGTGCCTCATCCTATTATTATAAGGAATCCCACGATCAAGACATATCAAACACTTTGGAGTATTAAACACCCCCCCTGATAGTCAAGATAAGTATCGAGACAAGCTTTACCATAAAATCTGCTTAGTTATTTGTATTTACCGTTATTGTTGCGAACTGAGAAGTTTATCGACTTCCAAAGCTGCCATATCTGATAGTTCTTTCATCTGCACTACCGAAACATACCCTTGGTCTAGCAATATTTCGTACAATTTATGGTTGGTCTCTGGTGCTGGGATAGAGTTGATACTTAGAACCATAAACTGGTGCATGGGAGGCCATAAATCCATAAAAGCTGGCCCGAAAAACAAATACCACGCCGTTGCAATAAAGACCGCCACGCAAAGTGAAATAGCGAAAAACATTTTCAATCCGTCATAGCGCGCTTGATAATTGAACTGAGCATTTAATTGTCGAACCACCACCTTTTCAAGAGTCTCTATACTTGCCATGATGATTCCTGCTTTAGTGAGCGGTTCATTTCACGAACAAATGTTATGTATTGGAACAAACCGATCCCCACTACTAAAACCACAAAAACACTACATGTAATCATCAGGATGCTATCGCTCGTATAGTACCCATACGTGCCACCAGCAATACAAACCAGTACACCAAGCATCATTCGTGCGAATATATTAAATAACCGACCATTTTCGTACATGCATTTTTTTCCTAATTTTCCTTTACGTAGATATTGGGTGTTCTAATGGATAGTTTTACTTTATCAACCACTGTGAAAGGTTTTAGTTTTCTCCACGAGTCGACATTAATCACCCCTCCATTGTTTAGCACAATAAGTAGTGTATCAGGCGTTGAACCGTGACCACTCCCTGAGCTTCGTTGCCAATGCTTGTAAGCAACTGTATGTTTTTGCTTAGATAAACCAATAGTAAACACGTCGCCCTTGGTTAAGTGATTGTAATTAAGTGATGTTTCACCAATTTCTATGCTCATGTTCATTTTCCTATCCCGATTTTCTGTGCATTTTAGCGCACAGCACGTCACCACTATTACATTCCATCGTAGTTAATCTATGATACGAACCGAATGCAATAGCTATCAACAAAACTAAACCTATAAGTTTTCTCATTTTTCCCATTACGATTGAGGTTATTTTTCCAGCTCTTTCCAAAAGCTATTCATGCGATCAATTGCTTCAATGAAGAGATTTTTCTTCACGAGCAAACTCGCAATAAAAATGGGAACGCACCCCATTAATAGACCAATCCCGAAAAGTAATCCCGCTATATTGTTTTTCATTCGATGTTTCCGATATCACGTTAATGCACCGTTTGAGGTTTCAGCAGCGTCTTAACTACCTTATCTATCTTGCGCTTTTGCGTGTAAGTGAGGCGGTTGTATGGAGCAGAATCAAAGAGATCACTTAGTTCTCCACCAGCATCACCAGTTTTAGCCGGGTTTACTGGCCTTTTTGAACCATCCTCGGATTTTTCTACCATCCATACTGTCAGGTCAACCGAGTTTCTAGTTCTTACGCTGAACATGACTCCCTCTCGGTTATCAAGTTGTTCTGATGGCCTAATGCCATTTGAAGCACCCATTTTGACGGTTGCAATAAACGTGTAAGTCACAACTTCCAGTTTCTGAACGAGTCTTCTTAGGGCAAGGATGCAATTACGCTTTTCATCGTCGTTAGAGAATGGCACGGTAAATGCCCGTACTTCACCACTTTTGGTAGTCATAACGCAGGTAGGCATCACATCTACACCTTGCTTGAATCGAAAGTCGATATACTCTTTTTGCTTATCTTGGTTACTAAAATCCATTCTTTATCTCGTGTTCGTAACTTCTGTCAAAGGCAATGAATCCGAGTAATTCAATAACTTTTGCACAAGCTAGATGCTTTTTACTTGGAGAACACTGCACTTTCATTTGCAATTGCATTCAGATTGGTGACTAATTCTTGAACCTGTTGGTTTGAAAAACCAATGGGTTTTTCTTTCACTAGAAATTCGGCCACTCCGTCAGTGATACTCCATTCAACAACAACGCCTTCAGGAACAAGTTCGAAAGCCTCTTCAAGCTTACGTTGTTGCTCAAGTTGTCGATCGTGTAATCGAGTTTTACCCACTACTAGTTTTGGCTGACCAAAGTTTTCAATATGGTCTCTTCTTTCTTCCGGTGAAATCCAGATTTCACCATTATTTTCAAACGTGAACTGTCTAGAGCCAGTTGAACCTATTCGTAAAAAAACGCGCTCTATTAGTGTTTTGATCATGATTTATCTTTCCTTCTAGTCTTGGGTGGTTTCATTGATAGTACAGTTCGCACGATCGATGGTGTTACCTACACTCATCAAGGTGTCGGAGAAAATAGGAAACATCCTAAAAATACCCATCATTGCTGTGCTTAATAGTTGAGTACTGACGTTTACTGGTTCATTAGCTATTCCGCATGATCTAATCACTTCATCTCTAGCCCAAATCAAGTCCGAATACTCGAACCCATCATCGATTCGGCTATTGATTTCAGCTTTGACATGTAAAGGAAGAGTGTTGTCTCTTTCCGTTACAATGGATTTATAACTATTTGTGACACTTTCGGGAACGTTTGTAGAAGCCCCAAGGTAGTACAACATTCCGAACGCTGTTGAGAGACAAAAAAGTCCTCCGGTAATCAGCTGCAACGATTCTTTGATCCCAACCAACTGTACATACCAAGGCCAAGTAGTGACATGGTAGAAATCTAAAATTAAATCAGTTGCACCTGGAGTTTCCAATTTGCCCTCAGAGTTACCCTCATTTCGAAAGAAACCGTGACCAACCTTAATAACTATTCCAATAATCAAATAACTTACAGTTACCTCTGTTAGAAACCACAGTCCCATGAGAACCAGACCGAAAGGCCATACTTTAATCTTCACGATTTACTCCTAGCGTCTGAAACGAGCGTTTTTAGCGAAATAATCGAAACAAGCACCGCGTGGCGCAGTATCGCTCTTGCTTAATTTCTTCAGCCACTCAGCAAAAGATAGCTGACCCGTAGAATAGAAAACGATTCCTTCCATTTGCTCAAAATCACCTTTAGGATCGAAAAAGACAGGTGCATTCAGATTGACTCGGCTAACCTTAAAGCTATCCTCATTAATGCGTACTCGAGTCTCTTCCAGCTTAGGTGCTTTTTCCTGAATAAACGGTATTACTCCAAACATCTGATTTCCGCTTTAGACACATTTTGTTTTATGTATTGGCTTGCCCATCTAGATCTGAACAGCGAATAACCGTCATCCATGATTTCCCTCTATGACTCGGTTTTCGAGAAAAACTGCCAACACTCATCAATCAGAATAATTGGCTTACCTGCTTTTTTACCCTTGAAGATCTTGCCGCGAGGGAGTTGGTCATTGCGATTTAGCTTGTGTTGCCAATCACGAAAAGCAGCAGTTTTTAAGCGATAAGCCTTTGCTTTTTCTAGATCAAATCCGTTCGGTAGCGATTGTGTTACTAACATCGTTAAATTCCCCCTAAAAATCCAAGATCGATGATTTCTTCATATCACGATAAGAGACAACATAAACAAGCCCCAAGACATCATTGAATTTATGTTCATTTGAGCAGTGATGAATTAGTAACTCTTTCATCGAAGGGGTTATCGCAATTCCTGCTTGAGCATATGCGCTATATTTGATTGTTGGTAACATAGCAACTAAACCCTGATAGAACGCCTTTACTGCTTGTTCTGAAACTGGCGTTAAACCTTCCTTGAAGTTAGGTTCTCCATCATCCATTAGATTTGCTATGCGATCTGCGATTTCTTTACTACCGGACATGCTTAATTCCTTTGATTTGAGCTCTCAGAGTCTTAATCGTTAAGCAAACCCTGAGCTGGTAATCTTTCTTCATAACTTGCAGTTCTGCAACAGGGCGTAATTTACCCTAGTAGTTGATTGATTGGCTTTCTTCAACAAGATTTGGTAGTTCGATGCCATGCTTGCTGTATTCAACTTCGAGCTTGTCAGCTCTTGCTAGTAAAGATTTGACGATTTTTGATATTTCACGGTCTATTTCGTCAATAATCTCTTGGGAAACATCGTCTAAATTCTCAAGAGTATCTGCCGCAGAACATTGGTGGTCTAATTGCATTGCTGTTAGATGCAATGCGTTGAACTTAGCGATTAGTTTTATTCCCTTGCTAGACACGAATTACCCTTCTTTTGGTATTTCTATTTTCATCATGCTACTAAGTGAGTGAGCACAGCCAAAACCACTTGCAAACACTGCCACTAAGGCAATAATTTTCGCTATCCCATTTACACCCAAAAGCAATACTGAAACCGCAATTGCAAACACGGTCATTGAAGTAACGATTCCCATCGAATACTTTAGTTTTTGGTTAGAATTAGCCACACTTTCCTCGTTATCCAAATAAGTAGTTCAGCAGGTGAGGCAATACCAGACCAAGTAGTAATAGAACACCGAAACCATAAACCGTTTTCACTATTTTTACTTGGCTTGATGACAGACTGTTAAATCGACTATCCATAACTGGTAGAAACGGTAGAGAACAGGCGATAATCAGCAATATGCCTGAAGCAATAGCAACGTCCTCTGAAAAAATAAACATCGTCGTTTCCCTCTAACTTTGTTTAGGTTTGCAATTTTTCAAGTTTGCTCTTGCGTAAAGCAAAACCGAATAACAACCTAGTGTAATAATTCCAAGAATTGTTACTTGGTCAAACGTTCCACCAAATATCTTGAAAAGAAACGTCATAGCAGCCAGCCAGTAGAAACTGATATAGATATTGGCTAGCTCCTTCTTATTCAAAAACTCTATTAATCTGTTTTTCATCGATTTCCCTCTACTTAGTGATCTTCTCTTTTTCCTCAAGAGTAGACCCTGTGTCTTCACCGTCTTTCTTATTTCCCCAAGAATAACCACATACAATTGCACCAAATACCATCCAACCACCTGCGGTATCCCAACCTTCTGTAAAGCAATATAGAGCCGCAAAGATAAACGCGAGTCTCGAAATAACAGTCGTCCACAATATATTGATTCTTGTTACATTATCACTAGCCATCTTTTATGTTTCCCTGCTTATCTGTTTATTAACGATACAGCGAACTGAGCTGCATCTGATTCTGAGAAGTTACCCAACTGAAAAGCTCCTGCATTACACTTCGCACAGTACCATCCATTTTGAGTTCTAAATGCTTTTGATGAAGGAACGTGGCTCACTAACCTGTGATACATTTCATCAGCCCCACACTTGGGGCATGGTGGAGGCGTCCAGTCTGGTAAGTCCATAATTTCCCCGTTAATCTTTAATTGCACCTAGATATTTTCCAGAGCGATAGCAAGCTGACCAACCTCCGAAAAATATTGCGATTCCTGCACTGATGTTTGCACCTAAACTGGCATCTTGGGCAATCACATAGAAACCACCCACCGAACCAAGGATAGAAACAGCAAACCAAACCGCATTTTTATTCATGGAATTTCCCTCGTTATCTGTTTACTAGCGATACAGCCAACTGAGCTGCATCTGATTCTGAGAAGTTACCCAACTGAAAAGCTCCTGCATTGCACTTACCGCAGTACCACCCATTTTGCGTTCTAAACGCTTTAGTCGTTGGGATGTGGCTTACCAACATATGAAGCATTTCATCAGCTCCGCATTTCGGACATGGCGGCGGTGTCCAATCTTGTATTTGCATTCAGAGTTCCTTAATCTTCTCCGTTAGATAAGCACATTGTTCAGAAGTGAGCTTCATGGATGCTAATTGGCTAGTCAGTAGCTTATGTTCGCTGCTTAACCCATGGAGTGACACCTCTCCATTACTGACGGCTGCCAAAGCCCTTAAATTATCTTTAACTTCGATACCTTTTTTTTCATAATGCGCTTCAATTTGAGTTATTAAAGAATCCGGTATTTTCTTCGTACCAATTTCAACTCCACAAATGAACGTACTCGCATAGTGAAGGGATTTTGCTAGTTGCTGTTGGGTTTCATCGGCATCAATTCTAAGTTTTCGTAATGCAGCTCCAAATGGCGAAAGTTTAGTTCTACTGCTCATTTATCCTACTCTTTATTTCCGACTCTCCATTATACTGGAAAACCATATTAAGCAAGGTTCCCGGGTGATTTCGATAGGTCATATACCAGGATTAAATTAATTATTCCGCTCTGAAAAGTCGGCAATAACGCTGCAACTCTCCAGAAGAGACTAACGCCCGTTGGTTGTTCGAATCGTTGGCACTAGGGACAAAAGCCACCCCAGTCTATACGATTTCCAGATTAACAAATTATCTAGGGTGGATTTTCCAGCCCCCAAAATACGGGAGTAGCTGTAGATGTTCACTGTGCATTTATCGTTGATGGGCAGGGAGAAAAATATCCTTCTCATTTTAATCGAAGAATGGGATAGAAAGCCTTTAATGGGGCTTTCTTATTTTCAAACTATCAGCTTTAGTATTCATATTCTGATTGTTGTCAGAGATAGTATAACCACTTTGCGAAGCGTCTTTTTAACGTAGGTTTTAGACCAAAATTTCCATAATTAGCTTCCTTAAGGAAACCGTGACGCAATGATAAAGGCGTATATCTTTCAACTATCGCCCGCGCCCCTGTTTCATCAAGCTTAGTATCGCGTTTAAAGTTACGTTCCATTATCTCTATGCTCTGCAATGGGATAGTAACTAATCCGTTGCAAGCCCGGTTAACGACTACCCATTCATTACTCTCAACTATATTATTTTGGTGAGGGCTATCAATAAGAGCTGAGCAGTAAAAGACATCTCTGGCATCTACATCCAGTGAAAGCACAATGTCAGATAAATAGCGGTATTCTCCATCTGAATTAGTGAACGAATTGAGCGTATCCATTTCTATTTGAACTTCAGTCAAACCAAGAAACTTAGCCGCTTCAATATAGCGAAAAAGTGTTTTTTGATATCTGTTGTCCAAATTATGATTCTCGGACTCAATTGAAATATTTCTAACGAGTCTAACCTTATTTAACCCCTGTTCCCTAAGCTTTTGTTGTGTATGTTCATACAACCCTTCACACTCTCTGAGTATGTCTGCTATTTGTTCGTTGGACAGTAGTTGGAGTGCCTTTACAAGCGGCCTAGTATTATCCAAACCGTAAAATATACTCTTATCTACGACTCTATCTGTACAAAATGGTAGGCGTTCAATATTAAAAAGCTTTTGAGCAAAATAACTTAAAATAACGTAACCGCAATCTTTACTGGCGTTGAAACCTCTTACATGAAATAGATTGCCTTCTTTAGATTCATAATCAAACCCATTTTCATCCAACCCAAAACTACCAACTATTCCAATCATAGAGGCGAGAAAAGGATTGTTGATTGTGAAGGCTTCTTCCTTATACCGCCAAATATCATGTTGCCTTGTCAGCATAGCTCTCTTTAATCCCCTAATAAATCCTGATCTATTTTCGACTAGTTTTGTAACATTAATCAAACCTAAGCGTGTTAACTCGACCCATAAAAAGTAGAATTTCTATGTCGTCCTTGTAAGCAGCAAGCAAAGCTCGTTTCGTTTTGTTGTAAGCTGCGAGTTTACCGTGTTTGTTGATGGAACATACTACGCTCTTGTATGTTGGGTTACCTTTTTTGTCGTACTCTCTCCAAGCCGCTAGGTAACAAGTGTCTACATTGTCAGGATCGATAATTGTTGGCCTTGGCTTATTTATAATTTTCGGCTCGAGCGAATGAGGTAAGCGCGTGAAAATCTCAGGCTCATGCAATATGCGCTTCCAGTGCTTACCCCACAATTGTGAACCCAGCTCATTTCTAAGCTTGATAGCCTTTTTCAACCCTCTTTTTTCGCCCACTTTTAGAAATCCAATGCTACGATGCAACACTTGGTCATCGGGTGTATGAATGTGTACTTTGAATGCAGTGGGACCAAGACTTATGAATCTATGACCCGTATTTGTTTTTAAGTTGCTTTTATTCATGTTTCGTTTAATCACCAAGCGATATATCAATTGTTCAAAATTCAAACTCAGAGATTTTATGATGGAATTGTACAGGCAAACCTTGCAAGTCAATTTTCAGAGAATTTTTAGAAGCCACTCATTCACAATGAACCTGAAAATTGTACTTGTAGTTTAACCATGCAGTTCAATGTTCAGGCATATAACTTGTGAACGAAGTTGTCGTTACTTGGCTCAGTTATTCCCCCGTTATGAGATTTTTGCTTCAATAGGCTTGCCGTTCTTATCGAGAACCGTATAGCCAACAGATCTCACTCGTTCCATTTCAGTTTGAGTATCAGTGTCGAATCCGTCTAAGCGATCCAGTGTAACGATGAACCCTTTTTCTCTTAAAGAGCGTACAGCTTTACCAACTTCATTGTGCTGCTTCATGCTCAAATAACGTTGCCACATTTGAGAGCAGAAGAAGCCTAGCAACCCAATGAAAACGGCAAAGAATAGTGAGTTTTCATCTAGCATCATTTTCCCCGCGTTACTTGTTTAATAAGTTTTGCAAACAAAGCTGTCGGCCATGATTCCTACGAATTACATATTCTTGTGACTTCGACGCCCCCATTCTGATAGCCTTTTCTACTCTTTTGAGTAGGCGCTCTCGTTTACTAAAAAACATCTACTTTCCCCGTGTGTTAGTTGCATCTTACTTCTACAGTAAAAGGTGTCACATACTGTTCAAGTGACAACTCCCATAATCCTTTATTTTGCTTAATAGTGGCTGGTACGCCTGTAGTTCTGCTATTAGTTAGAAATGAAAGACCTGAAATAATACATAGTTCGTATTTACCTAATTGAACCGTTTTAAGATCTGAACCGTCATGACTCAATATCAATGGCTGATTGGCTAAAGTCATAAATGGTAAAAGAAACATAACCAATGCTAAACTCGCTTTTTGGGTTGTTCCAAGCATGTAAATTCCCTACTTATTTAGTTATCCAATTCTTTACCTTTCGAAAAAGATAATTTTTCTGGTAAGTTTTCTTCGCTACGTGGTTTTATCAGTACAGTCCTCAAACCTTGGATTAGCCAAACAATAAACCCTAGTCCCAAAACCAAATGAACTAGAAGGTCTTGAGAATGTTGTACCGCATAAATGTAAACTAGTAAGAAAATAGCACTAGCCACGAATTTTCTAATTGCTGCGTATGCTTCGGTTTCGTTCATATTTACCCTTAGCGTCTGAAACGGACGTTTTTATCAAAATAGCTTGAACATGCACCGCGAGGGGCAGTGTCATTCTTACTTAACTTCTTCAACCATTCGCCAAACGGTAATTGTCCATTGCATATAAACATCGTGTTTTCAATATTCGAAAAATCGCCTTTCGGGTCAATAAAGGTAAGCGCATTAAGATTAACTCGGCTTACCTTTACGCAATCCTCATTAATGCGAGTTCGTGTCTCTTCCCACTTAGGTTCTTTTTCCTGAATTGGTGGTATATATCCAAACATTTCACTTTCCCCTATGATTCCGTTTTCGAGCTATATTGCCAAAACTCATCAATTAGAATGATTGGCTTACCAGCTTTCTTGCCTTTGAAGAACTTGCCGCGAGGTAACTTGTCATTTCGGTTGAGTTTATGTAGCCAATCTTTGTATGCTGCATTCTTACCTTTTAAAGCTAGGTACTCGCTAAGATCTTGCTGTACCTGTACGACCTTAGTTCCCACTCTTGGCATGTATGTGCCAGCACCTTGAAACATCGTGTGATGTTTGTGCATTTCATCGGTGATGCTTTTCATAAAATTTCCCTCATTAAACAATGTTGTACCAAACACGCAAATGTTTAAATCTAGGTTCAGTAGAACCCATCATTGAACCTTGGCTTGAATATATAGACTCTACATTCACTACTTTTACTTCTTCATTTTTGGCTAACCAACTATTAAGCGCCTTTGTTGCATCATCTAAACGCGCCTGTTCTTCTGTTTTTTTACTATCGCGTTGATAGCCTACAAAATCTTTGAAATCCATGTAATTTCCCCAATTATTCGGTTTCATCATTTAAGAGTTTTTCCGTTGTCTTTGGTGCAAACAAACAAAACACAGATAAACCAGCAAGAATAGCAAAACCAATAAAACGGTTTTTTATCCGCCACTTCTTTTTCGAAACTTGAAACGTTAGACGTTTGGATATTCCAGACACTTAGATTTACCCTACTTAACCAATTGGTATTCTTTCACAAGGCAATCCAAGGGGATTCTAAGCCCTTCATTTAGCTTGCGGATCATAGATATAGATAAGCGTCGCTGGCGATTCATGATCTCAGTGACACGGCTGCGCTGACCAAGAAACGGCACAAGATCTTTATCTTCTAACCCTTGTTGCTCCATACGAAAACGGATAGCTTCAATCGGGTCAGGTACATCAATCGGATAGTGCGCTTCTTCAAAGGCTTCAACCAATGTGGCAAGCACTTCAAGTTCGTCACCCTCCGGTGTGTTTGGTTCTGCGTCCCAAAGCTGCTCGATACGCGCTAATGCGGCGCGGTTATCGGCTTCGGTTTTGATTGGTTTGATTTGCATATCAGCCCCTTTAAACAGTGGATGCGTCAACTTTGTCATACTCGGCATGAGTTCCGACAAAACGCACATAAACCATTGAAAATTTGTAATTAATCGCGGTGATCAAACGGTATTTGTTACCGTGAATATTAAACACTACGCGATTGTTACCGACGAAAGACGCATTCCGGTATAACGCTTTTATATCCTGTGGCGTCTGCCAGTTTGCGTGTTTGGCTTCGTCATACCATGCGGTCAATGGCTGTTGAGAGTCAGCGTACTGCGGCTGCTCCCAAAACTGGCGCAAAGTCGCTCTTGATAAAACTCGCATTGAATCCCCTTTGCTATATTTCCCATTGTGGGAAACGAATAATTAATAGTCAATATTTATTTTCCCAAAACGGGAATATGGCACAAAATCATATACATATTCTGGCTACAAAGCCAGCATTGCAGCATTAGAAAGTTGCTCGGCAGAAATATCAATGTACTCAAGCGTCATAGATGGTTGTGAATGCCCTAAAGCCCTCTGTATAACGTTAAGCTCTACTCCTTTCCGATTCATTATCGTTGCTGCACTTCTGCGGCCTGAGTGAGAACTGCACCCCTTCAAACCAACACGCTGATAGACATTTCGGATCATCAACTCCAAAGCATCACACGCCAAGTAATCAACTTGCTCGCCAAATTGATTCGTTCTGGACTTTCGCTTCATCGAATAGCTTCGCCCCCTGTTACTTAACACCAAGTTATTATCAGGGTTCATCTGTTGGTATGCGGAATCGAATGTCGTGGCAAGATTATGTAATAGCCGATAGTCGAGCCATTCTTGAGTGATTTGCTTAGCCATTTTGCTGAGCCAGATTGTGCGCGGTTTTCGCCTTTTACACATAGCCGCTCTTAAATGAATTTCGGTTTTTATTTCTCCCGTTGGAGTGACTACATCAGCGACTTTAATTTGAGCGATTTCTGAGACGCGCATCGTCGAAAAAGAGAGCGCTAGAACTAAGCGTTTTTGTTGCGAATTATGCATTAGCTGACATCGAATCATCAGCTTTTTAACTTGGGGAGGGGTTAAACTTCTTGCCTTGGCTTTTGACTTGAACATATGTGTTTTTCCTTTGATTCTTCCAAAAAACACACACAACGGATTTTAGCCGTGTTGGTAATGATAACATAGGTTTTTAGGGGTTTTGGGTGAAAACGCTTTAACCACAATATGTAGTATGCCGCGGCAGCTGATACGACACTAGATATAGTGGTGGTAAAGTATCGCGCAACCAGTGGTAAGTTTTGCCAAAACTTTACCAGTGCTCGATACAACAGGGGAAAACGGGCGCACCTTAGATGATGCGCTCTAAGAAGTTACAGTTCGAACGTGACCGACTCAAATCCCATATCTTTCGCGTCATTGAGTAGAGCATCAGCGCGTTTATACACTTTCATGTTGCTTCGGTAAGACGCGACAATAAACGTCTGTTGATCATCGATGATGTTCAACACGTAACCCGATCCACTGTAGGGCTTGGCTTTTGCGGTGAGTGTCTTGTCGGGATTTTGTACCAAATCTTTGACTGCCGACACGCTCAGTCCTTTGTATCCATCACTCATCTTATGTGTCCTTTCTGTCGATCAGTTTATGGCGGTATAACACTTCTTCAATCAGTTCAATTTGGAGCTTTTGATCATGATAGAAGTTTTCATTATCTGACTGATATTGTTGCTTGATGTTGACGTAGTTCCGCCAATATTGAAAAGTAAAATAACCAAGATATAAACTTATCAAAAGAAATGAGAACTGAATCAGTTCGCGCTTAATTTGGATGATTTCAGACAATGGTTGAGACAATAACAATTGCATACCTTGTTCATCCAGTAGCGCGACGCTAAGCACCAAAATGGCAGTGGGATAAACAAAAATTGCTGTCGAAAACGCCTTTACGAAGTGCCAAAGAAAATGTGGAATACTGCCAACATCCTTAAAGACAAACCACAATTTTTTATCTGCTACGTCCATTGCTTGTTCAGATTTCAATTCAGTCAAAATCTGCTGTCCTACATTCGTGATCATAGAATTCCTCTCAAAGTGCAATATTGCATAAATGCACTTTTGCATATTCGCATATAATTGTAAATAAAAATAGAGTTTTAAGAAAAGAAGGGAAAACGCGAACTGATAGGTTTAGATATAGAAAACCCGTCAAATAAGACGGGCTTCTATTACTTCTCTGCCTATTCGGCGGTAGTTTTACATGTGATCGTGTTTATGTCAGCTACCTATTCGGTAGTAGTTGAGCCGCCTATTCGGCGGAAATCTGACAGATCACATTTTTGTGACTCCTAGCGGTGCAAGCAACTAAGCCATGAAATCACGCCCCGCCTATTCGGCGGAATTGCACATTGTACGAGTATGCCCCTCAATGTGGAGTGAGCAGAGCTAGTCACTTATTTCCACGTCATCAACACTTTTTAAAAAGCGGTGCTCTACTCAAACAGCATAGACGATATTTCGATGATTGGGAAAATAATTGGAAAACGGTTTTTCTGAAAAACCACCAGCGCGAGTTTCCTATCACGTCACATAAAAACAACAACTTAATCAATATGATTAAAAAGTATACTACCATATGGGAAATACTTACTTCCTATATGGGTGGATACTTCAATGGACTCTGAGAATATTGACTTCAAGTGGGTGTTCAACCCTCCTAAGAAAAAGGTTAAACAGCCTGACACCATTACACTCAATGAATTCGACAGCCTTATCGACCGAATAGATAACCCTAGCGTAGACCCTCTCATAGCAGCCCGTAACCAAGCCATATTGTGGGCGACGCTGGGTTCAACTTTTAGAGCAATTGAGTGCTCTAAGTGGCTAGTCAAAGAAGCTCTATATGAAAGTGGAGGGCTAATGTACCTGACCAGAATTCGAGCTAGTGCGACGAAAGGCAGTCAGTCAATTATTGCGCCCGTATTTATCGATAATGAAAGATACTATATCGAGCGCTGGTTAGATCTTAGGGTAAAGCATCGAGTGGGTATGAACTATGGCAAGAGGCAAGATCTATATCGTGGACTAGACCCTGAGAGTCCTGTCTTTATGTCTAATCATCACAGGGAGTGGAAACCTTTTGCTTTACAGAGAAAAACCGTCAAGGGTAAGGAGTACGAGGTTTGCACCAGTATGCAGAATACAATCAAATCTTTGTATCAAAATTATGGACATGCTGGATGTTCAGCCCACAGTGGCCGACACACAATGGCTAGACTTGCTCAAAAAATACTTAGCAAAAAGTGTACTGATTCAGAGCTTAAAGTCATCATACAGAACCTACTCCATCACAGAGACATACGATCACAAGATGAGTACGTAGATATCGACTGGAATCAACTACGAGAAAAAGCAAGCAAAATGTTCAAGTAGTATGTTTCATAGACAGATCAATCTACATTATGTTATTATGTAGATTACAAAATGGCAATATGAATAAAAATGAAGTTTGAAAGAGTTACTGAGGGCGAGTTTTTCCGGTTGGCAGAGTCTGGTGGAATTACCGATGTTATCTTGCAAGAGTCTGAACAGCACGACAATGAATTTAATGTTGTTGGGATCAACTCTGCGAGGGGTGTTGCATATGCCATTCGACATGGCAGAGTGGATGAGTTAAGAAGTTGGAAACGACTAGATAGACTTGCTCAACAGTTAAAGCAGCATGGAATTCTAGCCTTCAAAGTGCATTTTGTGAAAAACAAAGAATGATGGAAGAAATAATGGAAATTGATATCAACAACCTCAAACATTGGCAGAAAGTCGAAGAAGGCGAACTAGCTGGCTACTACATTCAACCGATACTTGGCATCCAACTAAATGGCACTGCAATGGCTCTTGTCGCCAAAGAAGCTGAAGCGGAGCGGATTGCGTTAGAAAAACTTGGTCACAAGGTAGCGATCATTCAACCGAAGGGCGATTACACTAGTTACGGTGAGGCAATGGCCAAGCTAAAAGAACTAGATTTGGGTCTACTAGAGCACCTAAGCGGTGACTATGACACGGCCATTGTTGATTCAGCACCACAACATGTTTCAAATAACCATCCTGCAAACCAACCGATGCTCAGTCAACGCATGAAACCATAGTGGGAAAAATGAAAATGTGGAAATTATGGCAATCGCATAAAGAAATGTCAGGTATTTGGATAGGCTGCATCGTGATGGGTTTAGCTTATCTATTCGCCTTTTATGATGGCACGTACAGCCCTGCATTCATTATAGGCCAAGTTGTTCTGGGGGCGTTCGGATTACTCAGAGAACTTCATCTTAAAAAGCACGGCTTTACCAAGAACTGAATATTGGAAACAATTATGACTCCCCAACAAAGATACGCACGGATAATGATGTTCATATATGCGCTTGGATTTGTTTACACTACCAAAGCCATGTATTCGGACCCTTTTGCAACTAAGTGGTTTATTTTAAATGCGGTTATGGTCGTACTATTTACCTTCACAAGCCTAGTAACTAATAAAAACAACCGATATTTGATATTAGTTATGCCAGCTTGGATCGTGGCTTTATTGCTAGGAACGATCGCTAAAGGTGGTGCTTTAGTTGGTTAAATGTTCCGTGCGCTGTAACGGTTATATTGATAGGAAAATTCGTATGTTTGACCCTAGCAATCTTTTCACGAAAGCTGAGTTAGTTATTGGTCCCAATGAACGAGCAATATTAAACGCAGCCAGTACGAAAATAGACACGCCACAAAACACTACGGTAGGTCTTATCAAAATGGCAATTCGAGAGGTTAAATCGAGTGGCGATAACTACATCGCGCTCGGTATGAGCAAAACAGAATTCGTTCGCCACAAAAGAAATCTACTTAACGAGATGGACGAAGCGATTAAAGCCGCTAGCGCCAACTGATAAGCAAGAAAGCCAATTAGGAAACATTCGTTGAAAAAATCGACTTTTAAGAACCTCGTATTAGTTGTAATTGGTATTGTTTTAGGGCTGCTTTTAGGTAATTACCTCATTAAATCATCAATGGAAAACTGCCTAAAAACTAACCCTAGTAAAGACAATGAAAATGCTTGTATCTACGAAGTTCATGGAATTAGGAATTACTAATCAACATTGGAAACATATGAGATATCAAATATTTGCAGGAAGTCGGCATTATCCAGATGGTGGAGCGCACGATTACCATAGCTCTAGCTTGAACCTAGAAACCGCAAAGAACACAGCAGAACAACTCATCGGCACTACGTTTGAAACTGAAAATTCTGACTTTGATGGAGAATACGGAACACTAACTGTCGATTGGTCACATGTTTTTGATACTGAAAATCATGCTGTAATTGCTGCTTTTGGTCAGGATTCTTTAGTGCCAAATTACAAGAACACTTGGCAGAAAAGTAACTAATTTAGTAATGGGAAACTCAGATGCAGACAGACAACGGTGTAACGCTAGTTATAACAACGTTTTCTCACAAACCAAATATTCACCACAAGGGTTGGGTTGATTTCACTGTTGAAGATCCATCAGGGCGGTTAAAGGAATATCAGATTAATGCCTTTGAAGACTTGTTTTTAACGGATGAACTGCTTGAACCATTAGATAGGCGGTTTATAAACATCGGTCAGAACGGGGGTGTATTTCCGTATGACGAATCTTTTGGTGGTTTAAAATTTCAGTTGCCGATCAATGAGCAGATGACATTGGCTTGCATTGAGTCAGGAGATCTTTGGTTAAGAAATAAATATAACCGAGTTGAACTACAAGAAAGATACCGTGAAAACGGATTGCATGTTCGTCTAAGATAAACATTGAACTACTTAATATTGGAAAAATGATGGCTGATTATGATTACAAAATCACAGCAAAGATGAAAATCGATGCATTTGGCATGAAGCGATTACCAGTGAGTTTTAGGCGTTGGTGGGCGTTATCAGGTAACTGGTTTTGGATGCCATGTCCTATATGTAAAATAGACTTTGGTGGTCACGAAAATAGCCATGTGACTATTCCGCAAGTTCCAGTTGAAGATTTGCCCAATAAAAAACAATTAGCCGAACGACATAACAAACATGAAATGGTTTGCTACGTTAGAAAGTCAATCTGTCCCTGTTGCGCCATTGAACTGATCACAAATGAAGACACTCGCTTAAACAAACCGAGCGATTAAGCCTAATTGGAAACTTCGAAAATGACAGATAGCAATACACCAGCCATTGAAGTTAAGGCATACAAAGTTACGATTTATGAATGCGAATGCCCTCAGTGTGAAGAAACCGTTCAGCTACCTGATGATGACTGTCATTCAGGTGCCAGTTTTTACCACACATGCAAACACTGCAATACCAGATTTCCCGTTCGCTGTGACGGATAGCCTGATAGGAAATATATGAAGTCATTAATTGTCGGAATTTTTATCTGGTTATGGGTTTTGATAGCCATTGTCATGGCTTTGCCTATGTTTGCTCTTTGTGGTCTGGTTGGTTTGAGTTCGGAATATACGGATTTACAAAAGCAGTTAGGCGATAAACTCAAAACCTTAGTTGCAAACCTTTAATTATTTAACATAGGGAATTATCGAAATAGAACGTAAACTAACTAACCGACATCGAACGCCCTAGTGAGAAACATCAAGCTTGTGCAAAAGGCATTGAAGTAGCTGATTTCAGTGCCTTTGACAGAAGCAATCAACAATAGGAAGCGACAATGGCGAGTCAAGTTAAAGGGTATCTAAAAGCTAAAGCAAGATTTACTTACGGTGTTGGCAACCTGAGTAGCAGCATCGAAGTGGGTGGAGAATCTGGTCTGCCGAAGAGTACTGATGACTGGAAGGTTTCATTAGCTCTAGATGCGGTTAATGAAGTGACAGAGACACATCAAGTAAAGATTAAAGAGGTTCGTCTGTCGTTGGTATCAATTGAGTTCGATTCAGAGGGTTCTTTGGCTACTTTTGAAAAGCCAATTGAGCATAGCCTTAGCCGTTGAACTGGAAGCGATTCGGGTCAAGTTTTAACTCAAACACTTGATGATTTTGGAGCAAAATCATAATGGAAAACTTCGGATTAGCCACATTAATGACTAATCCGTTAAAGGAACTATGATGTAATCGGTTTAAGGAGCGAGTGATATAGCATCATTGACGGAGTTAAACTCGCCATCAATTTATTAAAGTAGGCTCTGTCATGTCCTAGAAAGCTTCGGGCGAGGTCGACAATGTTGGGATGCGTCCCTTGAGACTCTAATTGCTCGACCACTTTAGAAAAGTACGGTTTATCTAACCATAAATGGACATCTTTAATCTCTATACCCAGCGCACCCTGAACTTGTAACATAACATTGATAACTCGCCACTGAAATTCTGCAAAAGATCCCTCTTCTGCCATTGATGGTAATGAATCTAGATCAAGACCAAAACATGGGATTCCATTGAATAGTTCGTGTAGATGCGTATCCATTTCTAAATCGAACGTTTCTAAGTGGGTTATCGCAAAAGTCGATCTTGTTGTTTGAAGATCTGCTTCAAGGTGTGTAGGTAATGAATTTGCAAAATGGCACATGAACGTTATAAAACGGGGCTCTAATGACGTATGGATGTAATGAAGATTCGCGCTAGAATCACCGTTTTTTATCTGATAAATCGAATGTCCGTATTGTTTTGCTCTTGTTGCTAATCCAATCGCTTCGAGGTATTTTGAGCTTTCCACATCATTACTGCCCTTTTCTACAAATGGAGGTTCTTGTACTAGTGGTGATTTTGACACTCCATAAGCAAGACTACCGAATGAAGTCACTTTACGCCCAACTACTTGTGAAAATTCGTGCGACCTAAATTTCACTTGCTCGAAGTCTTGAGGGTAAACTGTCATGTTACCTAATGTCTCAGGTTTTTGTCGTTTGATAATAATTTCACGCTCATCCAGTATGCGCCAATCTGGATTTTCGTCACTTTCATGCCTAAACATCAACATACCATAAGACCACTTTAAGCTACCGTCCCCTTTCGCGTAACTAACAGCGGCTTCCTCAGTGCTAAAGCCACCAATCTGCACAGTAAATTCCCACTCTGGTTCTTCCTGAAAAATGAACTCTGCGAAATAACTATCCCAATAGATTCGTAATTGTTTTAGGGCTTTTTCCCAGGGCAGGTCAATGCCTGAATCTTTGGCTAATTGACTAAGCACTTGGCTGTGAGATAGTTCACTGGCTTTCGTGAGTCTTTTTGCTTCTTTCTTAATTTGTGAAACAACTTTTCCATCAGGAAAGCGCAATAGATGATCGGGTGTTAGCATAGGGCATATCCTCACAATTCAATGAGCAACGTCCGACTCCTTACACATTGATGTAAAGATAAATATTAGATAGGTGTTTAGACTGCTGATCATACGATCTTTGCCAATTGGCAAGCCAAAGTTCGGAACACAAGCAAGCAGTTTGCTCCACTTGATAATACCACCAGCGGTCTGAATTTCCATTAGTTTTGTTTATGTACGTGGCAATAGTGTAAATGTAATGAGATAGGAAATTTCAAGCATGAAAAGATCTACTCTATTTCTGCCCTAGCCTTGATATCTTCAGGGATAAAGGCAACCAATCTAGACCTTGAATCGAGATTCGGTTGCTGAACTAGCCGATTCTATATGTGGCAAGTACGTTCACAATGGTTCTTCTAAAAAAGAGTCTGTGACGTATGACCGTGGCCAAATCCCTGATGAATTACTTACAGACCTAAAAACAGAATTAAGCGATCAGTTTGACGATGTGATTATCACAGCCGAGTCAATCACGTTCGAATCTGAATCTTATACAGGGATCCCTCAAGCAGATTTGGCAGGGCACAATTCGAACGTGCAAGGAGTAGAGTCGTAAGAAAGTGGGTTTGGCTGCTATTGCTGACCATGTTCCTATCTACCAAGAACACGGAGGTTATTGTATTTTCCACCAGTGAGGTCTAAAGCTACTCTACCTGCCAAAACACCCCCCCTTTTTCACTTCCAGACATAACATCCCCAATAGTTATTTCAATAAAATCGCTGTTATTGACCCGTTTGACTTAGAACCCAATAGGTAAGAGTGAATGTGAAAGTCAGTACCAATATGGTACGCATTATATATGGTGGTAACCGCTGCCCGACTGTTACCAGACATGCCATCGAGGTTATAATTATATGGAGAAAAGCTCCTGACCAACCAAACATATAGGCTATCGCGCCCGGTACAATAATAAATGCTGTAATAAATACGAACACCAGCCCTACCCAAGCACCTTCCTTTGAAGGTTCTGAACGACTTCGAATGCCGGTGGTATATCTCAATTTTTTGCTTACCAAAATCTGATTCGTGTTTTCCTAAATATTGTATTTTGTTAATTACGACTGAACTTGGTCTGTGATTTTACCTTAAGCAGTAAACCCTTGTAACACAGGAGCACCATAGGTTACTCAAAAACTACAAGCTTATCGGTTTGCTGCTTCTCTACGGGTTCGCCAAAATGAGATGTTAGGGGATTTGGATATCATTTGCTAAATCTTCATAGCTGATGATTTCATTAAGTCCATAGCTGTTAGTCATTATCCCTGCGTCTGAAATATCGACATGCTTTGTTTTTAGCAATCCACATCGGCTCCGGTATTCAATGGTAACGGACTGGCCGGAATAAATCGTTGAAAGAGATTGTTTTAGTTCATCTATTGAAAAGCATTCAGCATCGTTGCCAAAATTTCTAATTCTAAACACCATGATAGACCTTATTTTTAGGTAACTCTTTGTTGATATCTTACTCTAACTAATCAATAGTCAAGCATTGAAAAACCCGTCACTAGACGGGTTTGGTATAAGCGTGATGGTGAGGTTTATAGCGGTTATAAGGTTATTTGGGGAAAGACCTGAGTTACTGAGCAGCACGATACCTAATATAGATTTTCTCAGGTTTACCTGCTTTAAGTACTACATTAAACTCGTTAATTCCGCGATAATTATTGGCAGATACTAGTGTTAAGTCATGACCTG
Organism: Vibrio sp. Y2-5; assembly: GCF_014596725.1. Classification (GTDB taxonomy): domain Bacteria; phylum Pseudomonadota; class Gammaproteobacteria; order Enterobacterales; family Vibrionaceae; genus Vibrio. The sequence continues at coordinate 61,518 of NZ_JACVEG010000008.1, read as the reverse complement.
TTATTTTGTACTTCTGCCCTTCCACAACACCTGTCATAAACGGATATAAAGCCTCTAAGCTTTTTTGTAGTTCCATTCCATCTTTAAAACTTGTAGTGGTGTTGCTATGTTTCAAGCACTTTTCGAGTTCTTCTAACCTTGCATTATTAGCAGGCATCGAAACTGAAAGTACATTGCCGTTCGGTAATACAGCAATGGTGTCAGGAACAAAACTTACATGTTCGCTTCTGCCGGAACTTTTAGTCACCGTCGAATGATAAAAAGAACAGTCAAAATATTTTTCGATGTACTTTGATTCCACAGGCACTGTCTGAACATGAAGGTCTTGATGCATGTATTTATCGATTTGGTCATATACATTAGCTTGTGCTGCCACAGAAACGAATGAAGATATTAGGGCACAGTAAACCAAGTTAGCTTTAGACATGGTTAAACTCAACTTTCAAATTGTTCAAAGTTTACGCGCATAAAATTCTGAATTTCTGCATCTTTGGCCATGGTGTTGATCATGCTAGAAAGCATTTGCTCTATTGCCACTCTGACATTATCCTCGGTCAGCACACTTTGAGAGTCAGTATAATTGATTTTGGTGTTGATTGTTTTTGCAAACTGTTGGATATCACCATCAGCATTGACTACACCCATTACTACTTCTAACTCACCTACAGCACTGAGATCATCATTTGCGGTGCCACGAGCGTAAAGCGACTTTATATTTACACGCATTGTGTTTTTGCCCGCTTCGAAATTACCATTATTTGACAGCGCTACTTTGTGCCCTTGCCCCGAAAGTGTTTCAACTAAAATAGGCTGAAGTATTGCTTGTAATGATTCAATGGTACGTACTGGTGATAACACTTCGGATGTCAAATCTTCTAAATGACCGACCTCAATATTTTTTCTTTCATCTTTAACTGTCAAGCTAATTGGTGCATCTATATATTTGAATGCTGTAAAATGTGGAGCGGTTACATTAATTGAAATGTATTCCACATCTGCACCATTTGATGACTCATGTTGTTCTGTCGAACTACAACCAAACAATACTGCGGATACTGCTAAACAAAGTAGCGTTTTATTCATATCTTAAACCTTTGAGTTGTCTTTGATCGCGATGAAGACAATTAGAAGTAATCGTCTATTTTGATATCATTGAATTGGCAATATTCTCGTAACACATCAAAGAAATAGACGCATTTACGTGAAGTTGTTTTTGTGTCATAGCCGTATACTTGGAGTGCTCTTTGCGCATAGCATTCATCATTAGCTAGTGATTGCACATACATTCTCATAATATTTTTCATGAAGACTTTTTCTTCACCATGGAAGTATAAATTGAGTACGGTTTCTATAAGATTGGCTAAGTCTCGTCTTATAACGTCAGATTCATCAATGGTCGATTGCTCAACCGTTAGACCAAATGAATCCTTCTTCTGTAGAGCTTCCTCATAATTAAAGGAATCTGAAAGTTCGTAAAAAAGAATGGGAATGACATACATAACTAGTTCAGAGTTTAACGTATCCCACCCGTAATGAGCTTTTGCCATCTCTATATGCTCGATAGTAAAACCATGTACAGATGAATCATGAACGTTATTACACCCTAGATATTTCATTATCCTGAAAACCCTGTACCGTAGGATCTTAGGGATATAAATGTCTGAATAGCTTGGTATGTTAGCGAAGATAGTTCGATGTAGTATGTTCTTAAGATGGGTCACAAACTGACAACCGTAACTCTCATTGAAGGTGTTTAGCGTGGTTACAAAGGCTTCATCGTAACAGCCTTCAATTTCATCAGAGGGGATGACGCTTTTAAAGTGATTATGTGAAAAAAACAGTAGCGGCTTATACTTGTTATATAAGGTTTCTATCGCACTTTGATCCCCTTTTATAGCCAAGTCAACTAATGGGTCACCATTCTGATTTCTGGATCTAACTTGTTCCGTGTGTCCCAACAACATACCGAAAATTACCCTCTGACATTCGTGTCAATTGCAATAAATAAACAGCGCATCCCACGATTTTACCAAAGAACTATTTTTTTTTCGATGATTTTATAACACGTAAAAAAATGGCCGAGTAAATCCGGCCAATTTTTACTGTTATCATATGGTTAGCATTTCATCTTGCGTCAACACTTCGGTCAACTGAAGTCCAATCCCTAACTTTTTTTCATCGTATCCCGAAACCTCAAGTTCTTTTAGTTGCCACCGCACTTCAGCTGCACGCTCAATCCCATTAGGAAATTCGATGATTATTTCTTCATTGAGATTAAATGGAGATGCACGAAGGTCTTTTGCGATTATACATGCCCCATTAGGTGAGACATCTAGCAGCAAAAATTCTAAAGTTTTTCTACCAAAGCTGAAAATACCCTTTTTCTTTTTACCTACGGTTACTATGGGTTTGCGTAATGTGTGGTCAAATTTTGTTCTAAGCTCAGACCGTTCATGTATTGGTAGCGATCTCTTTTGCATCGCATCAATATCATTTTGAAAATCTTCCATAAATCAAATCACCTAGTTAGATGTTAAAGGTCGCACCATGTCCAGTAACCGACGTTGCCTGTATACTGCCAGGCTCTTGATGTTTCGCCACTCTTCAAGGCGGCAAATCGAATATTCACTTGCCACGTTGTTGGACTTGTACTGCGGTAATAGGTGTCAATATTACCCATTTCGGTGAACTCGGTATCACCACCCGTTCCAATGAAATATGTTGTAATGGTTGGATTGTAACCTGCTGGGCATTCTGGTTTTGTTACTACAGCACCATTTTGATCTTCTACATAAACCGAACCATTTTTAACTATACCTGTTAGTGCAGTCCTGTCTGTCAAACCTTCAAAGGTGATGTCTTTAACGTTTTCTAATTTCGCAGTACCACCAAAATCCCAATCATCGGTCATATCGTGCGTACCGTCTCTAAGAACAACATTATCAAACGCAAGGGCACTTCCCGGACGAGTTACAGTTATAGTGACAACGTCGTCATCCATTGTGTAACCAGGAACTTTTATCACCGATTGTCGAATTAAATTTTTTCGTTTGGCATTCGATTCATTAGATAGATCAAATGACAGCTTAAGTTGAGCATAACCGTCAGTATCAGTACTAACATTAAAAACAACTGCTTCGCCGCCACCAATAGGTAATAAAGAGTAATCAACACATTTGTTGTTCATTTCATCTTGGGATGAACATTTAGCGATGTAGCCCTTATCTGTTAAGTCGTCATATGAAGATGGATAGTTACTAGTGTCCGTGGGTTCATTCCCATCCACATAAATGCGTGCCATATAGTACATTTGACTTTTTTCAATAATATACTCAAGTTTAGTCTTGGCTGAATCCGCGAGCTCTCTTTCTGTCTTATCGATTTCCCACTTAGCGTATGCAGAGAGCAAAACAAGAAGTAGAGCACCACCAAGGACAATATCAATAAGGACTAGACCTTTCTGTTTCGATGGGCTGTTTCTCATTTGTAAAAAGGATTTTCTGTTACGCATTTAATTAGCTTCCACAATTACTAGTATTTATCGTTGATAAAAACTCAGGTGTAAGGTCATTTACTTTCATTGGATGTATTAAAGTAATTACCGAACTAAATGTTCTGTCTTGGGCGCTTTCATCAAAATTTCTAGATTCAGTTGAATTAAAAAACCTAGCTTTCATCAATGAATGGACATAAACGCTCTTAACGTTTACTTCAAGTTGACTCGATGTAGGAAAGAAATTATCTGCAGTAGTGTGGAAACTCAGCTTGGGATTTGTTCCTTCAAAGAATGAATCACTAGAAAGTTTACTACTCACATACCCACCATCAATCAATGTCTGAAGGTCAATGCTAGATGGTGGTTGGATGCATCGTGTATCAATTACGTGATCCCAATAATACTGTTCCATACCTCTGAACAGAGATACTGAGTAATCTTCCAGTTCCATATTGTCGAGGTAAGGCCGAAAAGTACTGTAGATAAAAGTTGTCCCCATAGATATTAGAGCAACATACACTGCACCTGACATTAGAAGATCTATTAGAGCCAATCCTTTCTGCTTCTTTCTCATTTACTGCACCCGATAAAGGTCGCGACTCATGCCGCGACCAGTTCCTGTATTACTTCAGAGTTAGAGTAGCAGTCGTACCTGATAGGCTGATGGTGTCGCAGTCCGCACCGTTGGAGCCAGCAGATGAACATTCATCAGCAGTACGAGAAGCTAAAGAGTCAATTACTTGTTGACCGTAATCGTCGTCAATACCAGTGATTGTTACATCGATTAGTGATTTATCTGAGTTAACCGAAACGGTGTAATTTCCGCCCCAAGGGTTAGCACTTGTAGCATCATCACTGGCACCACAAATTGAGTGCGATAAATAGCGCGCTTTACAAAGATCACTAATCGAGATATTTGAATAGTTCGTACGGCGCCCTTTCCAGTTCACTGAGGCTTTTTGAATGTCGGCAATATCTGTACCAAGTTGATACATGTGCAACTGGTGCATCGCTTTAGGGTAAAGAGCAGCAATGATAGCTACAATCGCCAGAATACCTGCTCCCCAATAAATTAAATCCAACAACGCCAAACCATCGGAGCGTTTCTTAGTCAGGATTTTTGGTGCAGTGAATTTGTTGACGTTTTTTGATTGTTCCATTTTATTTTCTCTCACAGTTAAATCTATTGCTGAATTGGTAAGTGTTGATGTTGAGTCATTGGTTGTGTTATTCATTTGAATTACCTTTTTACATATCAGGAATGGCAAGGAATAAACAACCAGCCATCATCCATAGAAATAAAGCGACCCCAATAGCTCGGTTTAGTTGAGCCATTACTGCTGATGTACGAGCCAGTTGTCTTTTGTATAACCGATAAATTTCCGTAGCAGTTTGCTTTAAAAGCCTTACGTCAGTAATCGCTGGGTTAGTAACGCGGTTAAGTCGGTTCACCATCCGTTCTTCAAGCATTCCTGTATCTAGAAGTCTTCCTAAAACACCCTCAACTTCCGATAACTGAATATTTCCCTGCACTTCCTCAAGGTGATATCTGGTGTATCGATTTAACCCGGTGCTCGAAAGCATTATTTCGACCGATTCATCGAGGCTGAGCCCAATTGAACGTAGCTGAGCAAAACCGTTAATGATTCGCAGAGCCATAACTAAGTTGTATTGTCGAAATAGAGGTGACATGCGAACGTTGTTTCTTGACTGTCCAGTCCAGTTGGTCAGGGCAATAAATAGGCAGATAACACAGAAAATAACTAAACATAAATAAAGTCCCCAGTTATTAACTAAGTTATGGCCAAAGTCATAAACCGATACGCTGACTAAAGGCCATTGATTCATCGGTTTATTCGAACCAAGGGTACCCATTAGGTTTACGGAAATAAGCCCTATCATTGCAAAGACACTAACGATGAACAAAATTGGCTTACCGATCGTCATAAAAAATGTCATGACAGATTCTGATGTAGCCTCTAAAGCTTCTTTACCGTATTTGCAACCCTTACCAAAGTTACCGGATGTTTCCCCCATTCGAATTGCTTCTATGACAATTTCAGGAAACCAACCTTCAAGTGCTGCTGTAAAACTCAGACCATTTGAAATTGCATCATTGATTGCAGTACCAAACTCTTTTTCTAAGTTGCTACCGAATGCAATAAAATCATCGGCTACTGTTTGAGGATCATCACCAAATGTGAATCGCGTTTCCAAATCCTCAAGAAGCTTAAGTCGCTCGTCAGTACCTAAAAGTAGTTGAGTTATAGTTTTAGCCATTGGGACTACCTCAACTTGTTCATCGATTTATAAGCTGAATCAACATCATAAACGGTCATGTCACTCAGCATGCTTTCGATAACAAGTACATCACAGTGACCTTCTATGACTTTTTCAGCTGCATGGTCATAAATAGTAGGCATCCCTTTACTATTTAGATATTCAGCCCAACCACTCATATCATTATTTTTGATGAACTTTCGGTCTTCTTCTTCAACTATTATGAGTTCAAATACGGCGGTACGACCTCGTAATCCGTTGTTGCACAAACTGCAACCCTTACGGTCGCGGAAACGAAGTTGGGAACGGTACCTTTTCTCTTGTTCTTCTGATTTTGAATATCTAGCTACGTACTTCTCTGCGCTTTTGATTGCGTTAATGTAGTGCTCATCACCGTTATTAGCACGTTCTTGAGCCATGTCATGAGTCAGGCCGCAAGAATTGCACACTTTACGAGTGAGTCGTTGATGAGCTAAACCTCGAAGTACACCTGGTGCCGCTAATAATGATGGCTTGACGTCGAACTGTTCAATAAACGTACTAACACTCGCTAATGCAGAGTTGGTGTGTGTTGTAGATACACAGAACTGGCCCGTATCCGCCATACGAAGCGCAAGCATTGCCACTTCGTTGTCTCGGATCTCCCCGACATATACTAGATCGGTATCTCCACGGAGGGCTTTTTTACCAAAGTAAGCGAAATCCTTGAATTTATCGGAATCTTCAGAGACTTTCTGACCTGGTCTTACTTCAGTTTGAATCAAGTTAGGTCTTTTTGAACTCCATTCAACGGGATCCTCGAAAGTCTGGATAATCTTATCACCAGCTTTAGCAACTGTGTCTAAGGCTGTATTTATGGTTGTCGTTTTACCGGAACCCGTTGGACCACTTAAAAGAAACAGACCATCTTGTGAACTAAAAAGCCGGTTAACCTCAAAACATTGACCCTCATTTAACCCAAGAGCGTCTAAACTTTCGCCAACATCACTTGCATCTAAGTTACGTATAGTTACCTTTGGCCCATGCACAGACGGTATTTGGGAAATACGCCAAGAGATAGTAATTTCACCCACACCTTTTTTATCAACAGTCATATCGAATCGACCGTCAAAGTCGCCATGTTCATTCCAGCTCTCACGAGCCAAACGCATGAACATGTACGAAAGCATTGATTTACCGTACGTTCGATCTTGCGGCATCATTAATGTCTTAATAATCCCGTCTTGTCGTCCGAAGAATAATGACCTGTCAAAGATACGAATATGAATGTCGGAAATACCTTGATTAACGGCAGTTTCAAGCAAGTTCTTTGTTCTGTTTGCAATCTGGGTAATGTCCGCGACCTTATTTCCAGAATCTTGAATAATTGCTTCAGCAAGTGCTGTTTGAACTTCATCTTTAGAGGCTTCTTTGATAATAGGCCGCTTCCCAAAAAGCTCACCGTTAAACAAATATCGGTTATTGGAAATAAAGTTAACTATTTCCTTAACTTCAGGACTGAATCTATCGTAGGTATGCAAAACATAGTTCTTGTCTACATATGCTATGTTTTTCTCTGCCAACAGTGTCTGTAAAGCAATTCTTGCTTCACGAGATTCCTTGTGTGATTTTTTCTGCGCTACCGCCATAACTCTATCCTCTTTGAGGTAATTCGTCAGTGGTATCAGAATCTCGTTGGTATTCTACGGACGGATCTGAACCGTTTTTGGGGTAGGAAATAGACGTCATTTGGAAGGTTTTCTTAAACCCACTAATTACTTGCTCAATTTCAATTGTATTTGGAGTTACTGTCAAAACTTCAAACCCGTTGAACTTAAATCCTTTGAATACATGGAATAGGTCTCCTTGGTATTTAAGCCATACATCCGTACCCTCATTATTTGTGCTTAAAGAGGCAACGGTTAGCCCCTCAAACGCTTGCTGTACAAGAAAATCGAGGTCGGGTGCTTGGTTTTGGTCATTTTCATCGGATACAGTTGTTTCCGAGACACCAATATTTAAATTAGAGGTTGAAGACTTAGCAGCATAAGGGACACCTCCACCTGTAATTTCGTTAACCAATTTACCTTCAGGATCAACTTTACTGTTCGCTGTCGCCTGTTCTAGAGCTGCCTTGGCAATATCAGAATTTAACTGTTGAACTTTTAAGTTATGCTCTAGGGTCTCTTCCTGTCTCATATCCCTGATGAATTGAATATCATCCTTTGTCATCATGGGAATAGGATCTCGATTTGCAATTTCTGGCTCTTTAACAATCGTAGTTTCTTTAACGATCTTCTGAGTAATAACACTGTTTTCCGGCACGGTATCTGACGAGGTTTTTTTAGTAGTGCTCTTATGACTAGTCCCACCAAAATACGTGTCGAAAGATAAGTAGAGCGCTACAGCGACTAGAAATCCTACTATTACGAGTTTCTTTTTATTACTTTGTTGCTGCATGACTAGCCTCATTCGCGTTTGTATCATTAAATCCAATTACGGTTGCAGTGAAATCAATGGAAACCTTCCCGATAACTGCAGTTTGAGTTAATTTCAAAGTTTCAACATAAATTGGTTGATTACCCATAAGTCGAGCTAATCGGCCAATATATGTGACTGGGACTTGAGTAAAAGAAGCGGTTATCTCTTGAGTAGTGTAATTACCCTTATTAACTTTCTTGTTTGATCGAATTTCCCTTGCCCCTAATAAAGCCAATAGATCCAACGAATTATCTCTCAGCTTTGTGAAATTAAATTTTTGATTAGTTAGTCCTTCCCCATCACTCGCAACTGGTACATTTATTGAAACGTCTTGACCATCGATGCGAATAAATTGTTTGTTGGGACTTTTATTAAATGCCATGACTAAGTCACCAATTTTTCCGATTCGATTACCTTCGGTAATGATCGTTCCTGTAAGAGAACCATCTGTGAAAAAAATTTCTTTGTTTACCCAGTTATCAGGCATTCGATTATTTCTAACAGTCAAATATGTTGGCTCTAAGTAGTGAAGAACTTTTCCTAGTGTTGTTCTACCACTCTGGGTTTGTCGGAAGCTTTCATATGTATCAACTGTTTCTGAAACCTTTTTCAAGGGGAGTTCAAAAGTCGCATTATGGTTACTTTGTTTAAAATAAAAATATGCTGAACCGATAAGTACAATTAGGCCAACTACGATAAAAATACCTACAATTTGTTTTCGGGTAAGCTCCGTACCACTGATATGAACAGGTTGTAAATTACTCAAGGTCACATCGGTTTTTAATTTTGTAGATATGACCTTTTGCTTTTCATCTACTAATCTCTTCTTGGAAACCTCATATTCTTGCTTTTCGATGGCTTCCAGTTCACCGAGCTGTTCTTGGTTGGTTTCATAATCATCACAAACCAGTTGTAATTTTTTGATTGAGGCTAGTAGTTGTTCCTCATCAACTTGAACCTGCTTAAGTTCATTGCTTGAAGTGAAGATTACATAACCACGTTGTATGTACTGAACTAAATCATCTTTAGTTAGCACTACTTCTTCCTTCGGAATCCAACCTTCTATGTCAGTACAAACATATTGACCACCAACGATTGTCAAATAAAAGAATGACCCGTCAGCAACCTCAGCACGTTCTGTATTTCGCAACCCACCAATGATGCTTTCAATATAACAATCTACTGGTTGAGAAGCGGAATAGCGGATTAAGTGTCCATCTCGTTTGATGAACACATCGTACTCAGCCTTATGGGAATTACGCAGCGCCCTTTTTGTCCTAGATATCTGCGTCGCGGTGTCATTGCCATCCTTGATCCTGACACTTTGTATTGCGTAACCACTTAAAGGAGTCATTATTTAGACATCTCCATTTTCAAATGCGGAGTAACGAGCACTAATGTATCTACGATTTTCTTTTCACCACTGTTTGAAACGACAACTTCCGCAGTACGGTTGTCTTGGGACTGCTCAACTATTTGCTTCATACTTGTTAGGAGAACTGGACGATTGTATTCAAACTTACCGCCCACATTGAATCGTGATTGTCTTGTGCGTGGGTTCGAGACGGTTACGCCAGAGATTTCCTGGGTATCAAATTTCACGAATTTCACTAAAGTACCATTTAAGCGTAAGTAGACATGATCTTGATAGATACTCGGGACAACGAGCATCTTTACACCATCACGAACTGTTGAGTTTTCAATTTCTACAGCCGGGTCCGAATCACTAGTGCTGTATGTCACAGTTGTTTTTGAGACATACGAACGTACATCCGACAAGTCCACTTCTTGTGGTTGTTGGTTCAAAGCTTTTACTGTTTGATGTGTAGTAATAGATACAAGTCCATATTGACGTAGGAATCGGACTAAGGCATCGGTACCGTTGTAAGTATCCGTTCCCTTCCAGCCTAATCCAGCAACACCAGAATCAGTAATTTGTGTGGAGGATGCACCCAAAGAAATTGTGCCTGCACCAACGGCTCTTTGGATCAAGCCATCTAAACCAAACTCAGAACCTTCATTTTTCTGCCATTCAATAACTTCTATGTCTAGAACAACCTCTTTTGTCATTTCGGAAATAGCGTGATTAACAAACTCTTCAACTTGACTCATAAGCTCCGGTGTTGTGCGAACTACAAGCGTAGACAAGCCATTAAGTGCTTGTACTGATCCACTTAATGAATTTCGTGATCCTGTGGTCTTCAAGATAGCTTTAACACCTTCAACGAGATCCGTTGTCTTGTTGTTATCCTGAAGTACAAATTTAGCAAATTGACCGTCACCAGAACCGGTAGCTACGACTTGACCTTCTTGAGCAGCTTCGTTCGATGTAGAACCACCGGAACCGTTACTACCTAGCTGAAATGAGCTTTTACCGGCTATTGCAGGAATAGTGAAGGTTCTAACAATGTATCGTTGTACAATGATCTTTGTTGGCGTTTTACGAATAAAAACATTCGCTTGTAGACTAACCATTTTTAAGGTTTCTTCGATTGAACCTTCGAAATTGATATTAATTGACTGATTTGGGTCAACATCGTAGTCATAATCAATTGAAGCGCCAGAACCTTTCATGATTTGTTTCAAGACAATAGAAAGTGGCACACCATTGGACTTCTGGCTTACAGGTTTGCTTAGCCAACCAATAGTATTATCTTCTTCTATCTTTGTAGGTTTAATTGGCGGAACGTCGAGTTCTTTGACCTTCTTATACTCGAAACTCTGCTGCTGGGCTGAAATATAATCCTGTACTCGCTTGTTACTTTTTTCGTATTTTTTAAATTGGAAAGCAGTACAGCCACTAAGTACAACCGGCACTAAAACGGCAGCTAAAGCTGTTTTAATAAACTTGTTCATTACTTCTCCGCGCTCTCAATGAAAATTTGACGTTTACTTGCGTATACACTCCCTGTTAATGCCGGGTATTGTTCTAGGAATTGCTGGAGTGCTAATTTCACATTGTCTCTTTCAGTCACAATGTTGAAATCGAATGGAACTTTATAGTTAGCGGCTAAGTAGAAGTCTGGGCTGACATTCCAATTGTAGTGGTTACCTAATCGCAGATAGTTAGTGAGCACGTCACCTTTTTTTACTTCAAACATTGTTACAGGCAAAGCTGAAGTAGTAATAATGACCTTGTGATCCCCTACTTTTGCTAAATGAAAATGTTCACCTGGGCCTTCAGAAAAGTCGTGTAATTCAAGTTTGTCTTGTTGAGATTCTGTCAGCTCTACGTTATTTAACGCCTGAATAAGGTTTGAGATTGCGTCATCAAAATTTGAATTAAATATCTGATTTTTAGTTACTTTGGCTTGTAAGCGGTACAGATAGTCTTCATTCAGTAATAAACCAATTGATGTATAGCCTTCCTTTGACAGCCATCGATAAATAGCGTTTTTATAAGACTCACCTTTCATTAAAGTGTATGTAGTAACTTGAGATGTATCCGTTGATTCGAAAACATGTTCGAGATGTTTCGTATTAGCATTTTGTTCCAAAGAAGTTGTATTCAGTTTGGGCGTAGTATCGTGGGCAGGAGCCAACTCAGTGCTCACTTTAGACACTTCTACAACATCATCCACTTTTGGTTGATTCAATGGGGTATTGGTCTCAGGTGCTGAAACATCTGCATCAACTTGACTTTGTGTGGTTGAACATCCGGCTAAAGCGATGGCAGCGGCGGCCAACACCACACTGGTTTTATTCCATTGAATCATTGTTTTTCTACCTTAATTGTGTTGGTTGACTCGATATAGCTGATATTCAGTGGATATCCCGCCATAACCTCATTGAGCGAAAGTTGAATTCGATTAGTGAGAACCGTGTTGAACGATTCTTTAACGATATAAACAGGTGCCGAGTATTCAAGAGAGGCGTTGTATTCCTTAGCAAGTTTGTCAAACGCACTTTTCGTATTTGTTGCTTCAATTTGTACAACTTTGAATGGTTCGCTCTGGTTTAGTCCATGGAATACCAATAGGTGCGAACCTTCGACTACACGGAAATTGATAGGGTCTATTCGATTTGAATTATTGACACTATTGAGTAAAGCTTTAATCGCCAGTAGTGGTGACCTTTCAATTACGGTCATGTTGGCTTTATTCGTTTGTTTTAATGCATCAATCTGCTTCTGATCTTTTATGTACCAGATTACATTTGAGAAACCACCCTCTTTAGCCCAACCGTTCAAAGTATCTTGTAGCTTTTCACCCTTATAGATCTGGTACTCTTTAATAGAACCGTTCTGCAAAGCCTCTTTTTGTACTGCTAGTTCAAGAGCATTAGCGGTTTCTGCAGCAGAGTTGAAGCTAGGTTCAAAGTTATATGTCTGTTTAATTTGTGTTTTGAAGGGTTCAATGAAGACACGATTTTTAGTTACATCGTAATAAGGCAATAAACCAGTGTCGGAAAACAACTCAAAATATGCTTGCTGGGCATTGTTCTTAGTGATGTCTATCGTTCTGGTTCGGAGTGTCTTGTAATCCCAAGGTCTAAGTTGGTTGTTCCATTCAATACCATCAATACCTAGTTCTACAGCTAAATCACTAGCAACAAGTTGAATTTGATTACCTTTTGCAACCTGGTACTGGCGAATTTCAACAGGCTTAACAACGTGCTGTTGAGCTGCGCAGCCTGAAAGACTTGTAATCAGTACTAATAACGGAAACGTTACTCGTTTCATGAAGATCCTATTTGTAATCATTTAACATTCGCTTAATTATCTATTGGTTTAAATGCGAAGGTATTTGTAAGTTTTATCGGTCGTTTTTATAAGACTATTTGTGTGTATCACTTACATATACTAGTGAATCACATGCTTTTCTCTCAATAGCGAGTTACTGGGAATGATTAAAGTTGTGTCGAAAAGGTTCCCTTCAACCATCTCTACATCTTCCAAAGCAATATCTAGGTCTACTTTGGCACGTGCTTCATCCAGATTTTTATATATTCGTGGTACCAATTGGCCTTCAAGGTCAAGGCTAAGAACGTACAGGTAACTTCCATCGGTAGCGCCGACCCAAATGTATCCGTCAAATTCTATTACCACTTTTTGACCAGACAGTAATTTAAAACTTTCGTTACTCACCATTACTGGAATTGGTGAACTAATATTCATGCAAAGCCCTCTTCGCAAACCTTAAGTTTTTATCAAATTTTTTTTTGTATATGTCCGCTGCACCATCATGGTTTGCTGGATTATGGTAGTACCCTGCCGCTTCGACCCAATCCCCAGTTTTTGCGTACCATTCTTTCATGATGTCTGATGCAATTTCCCCGTTTCGGTACGGGCTACAAGCGTCGGTAACCGAAGGTGATCTAACTCGACCATTCCATTTCCAATTGACTTGAAACAACCCGCAGTCAAAATGAATAATTTGATTACTCAATAGTTGTTTGGCACGCGAGATCATTTGATCAAAAGTTAAGAAATATTCAGGGATTCCATTGAGATTGAGCGTGTATGGCCAAGGCATGCTTTTACCGTTATCGAGAGGTGTATTTGTTTCAGTAATAGCTAACGCAAACAATACTTCAGTGGGTACTGCTGTTTTGTCAGCGAGCTTATGGTAGTAATCGGGTACTCCGGCGTGAGCCCAAGCTGATACAACTACACCTAAAGCTAGAATTAAAGATTTAAACATTTGATCACCTCTGCAATTAACTTTGTTTTCGTGCAGGTGAAGAAGAATTTTTTTAAGGTTATTTTTGTTTAACCATAAACAAAAAAAAGCCTAACTAAGTTAGGCCGAAATGGTCATTGTGACTAGAAGGTATCGAATGTGATTAATCCCAAGAGCTATTAATCTTTAATATTCCTCGAACTCTTTTAGTTCTTTTTCTCGTAAGCAGATTTGATTAATGAAAGTACATGATTTTTCAGAAATAAAATTGTATCTCAAGAGTCCTGTCAAATTTAGTTCTTCAGCTTCAGCCATAGCTTTGTCGATCAATATAACTTCAGATACGGATGGCTTTCTTACTCGACCCTTGACTTCTTTTTCTGCGAACTGAGCTATTTGTTCTTCATCAATCGTGAAACTTTCATATAACTCTTGTTTTTTTAACAACATCATTCTGCAAATTTTTGCAATTTCATGCTTGTACATTTTTCGTATACGAGACACGTTTCTTCTGTTGTCTGACCATGTAGGTTCAATTTGGCATAAAACATCTACTGGGCATTGCAATGCAACGGCTTTTAATACATTACCAAATTCTCGATTTTTTACTTCTAGGATTCGACAAAATCGATCTCTAGTAGCGCTGTCTGAAAGTATTGTTTTAATTTCCGATGAAGTTTTGTGAGTTGTTTCAATTGCTGCAACTAAAGCATCGTTGTACAGCTCATTGTTACCGAATAACTTAGCTACATTCTCAGAAAATTTTAACTGAACTAGGTCGTCATATGATGCTGAACTCAACCAAAGGTTACCCAATATAGCTAAGTCCCCCAGAACCGCTTGCTGAAGCGGCGTTCTACTAAGGTTTTGTAAATAACTCATGCTGCAGCCCTCTGATTTAGACTGATATCAGTTAAAAAATTCTGCTTCTGTTCATCTAAATCAAGGAATTGTATTCCGAAAGCTCTAACGTATTTATCTAATGCAGCAGCAATATCGATACCGCGTTGAGATGCAGCTGCAATCTTTACGGTTTCGTCATGGGTAAAACCGAAGATTTTGTCTTGATTTAGGCTTTTAGATAACAACCTTGGATGTGAAATTTGCGCATGAAAGATTGAAAAATTTATTTGGTCGAGCACAACGAGTAGTGTTTTGCTGTACTTTTTTGTGATTGTTTCAACGCCCAAGGTTATTTCCTCCCCGATTATAGGTGAAAGTTTTATACCCTAAATGCAAAAATATTACAACAAGTCACACGTTTTAACTCGGAATTTCCGATTAACCTTTGCTGATTTGATTTGAGGTAATTTCCGAAGGAAGCTTTGACTGAACTGATTTTTTTCATTTCATTCTTGAAAGGAGTTGGGGCGAAAAAAAACTGCCTATTGGCAGTCTTTTTAAAATGTCTATTAACCGAGTTCACCGGCTAAGCATTGTCGCTGAAGTTCTTTGTATTTCTCTCTGACCTCAGCTTGGTATTTACCATGCGTAATTCCTTGCTCGGTGTAAGCGATCAGCTCATCATAAGTAACAAACATGTCGATGTTAGTTACGATATAAACCGGTTTGTTAAAAAACATCCCCTCGAGAACTTTTAATTTCACACGGAAATTGTTTTTAAAACTTGGGTGTCTTTTAGATAGAAAGTGGCGAATGCGGTTTCCGTCAGCATCAAAAGGTTGTTTAGGTGCTAAGCCAGTACCTTCCTGTGCCTCTTCGAAGAACTGTTCGAACACTGCTCGAGTAGCTTGGAATGGTCGGGTGATGCCTTGGTGTTCTTTATAGCGCTGAGGTAAGGATAGAAAGTCCTCAATAGATTTACGAGTCAACATAAATTCACCAATGCTATTCTTCGTCAACAAACGCTCAAAGACATTTCTAAACGAAGCATTGTAAATTGCTGCAGGGGCTTGTTCACCAGTTAAAAGAGGTTTTGCCCAGTCACACTCACCTTCTTTCATCCCACGGCCTACAGTTCCGTAGAAAAAAGTTCCATGGATAGAACCATATGCATTATAAGCATCAGACGTACCTGAACCCTCTCGATTAAAGAAGTCGATATGAACTGGTTGTGAACTAACGAGCATTAAACGGGTATTGTTAATGCCTTTCTTGATGCCAAAGATATTAAAGAAGTCCGGACCAACAGCTGCAATCTGCGCTACAGCTTCAGCACATGCCAATACAGTTGATTTTTCTTCCTGACCAAATTTCAGAGGGAATCGTGTTTCGATCATAATTGGTGAAGTAGTGACTGCACCGACGTTTAAGCTCATTTCAGTAGCCAGGTCATCATCTATTGCTACTTTTGCAAAAACGTTAACTAGGATTTCATTTGGAGTAACTTTGAGTTGGGATTCGTCTGTGTAGGTAAATAGCTTATGCATGCTTTCTCCTTGGTTGTTAATTGGTTTCCCATGTAAGTACCGAGATTTCATGTTGCATTTCGATAATTACTAAGCAGTTAGTTTAGATGTATTTATTAACTTGGCAAGGGTTTTCGTAATACATGGATTTAGTAATACTTCCCTATCTTATACCCCTTAATGAAAGAGATATAAGATAGGCCCGTCGAAACGGAGCCTAAAAATAGTGTTTTTACTTATTGAAAATAAGTATCCCACTGGTGAACATAGTTCGGTAAAGCAGCTAGACCTAATTGTTGAATACAGTCTTGCCAGTCTACCGACTTATCGCCTTCTCCAAGTTCTATTGGTGGAGTAACGATAATTGCTTCAATGAACTGCGCTTTCAGCTTTTCTTGTAGCTTCATCGCAGCTTTTTGACCACCGCCTTTCGCATCTTTGTCTTCAAAAATAAGAACTACTTTTGTGTTATCAGTAGGTTCCCAATTTTGAAGACCTGCCGCGTCAATACAACAGTTCATTGGCAGCCTTGATGCGCCACGTATCGCTAAAGTTGTTTCAGGCCCTTCTGCAACACCAATAATTGGCATTGATGGAGGATCAATATGACAGCTCGCACGCGCACTTACTCCCGGAATACGAGGTGTTTTCTTTTTCACCTGTATTCCATGATGCCCAGCCAATTCCATTTTCTTCCCGTCTTCAGATAAATAAACTCTCTGAATCATGGTTGCAGCCAACGTGTGGTTGTCCCGCATTATGAAAAGTGCAGCTGGATGGTCACCCATATCACAGAAGATATCGCCATCTTTGTTCGTCCATTCAGAACGATAAAAACGATGATTTCTCAAGAACTCTAATTTATCTAGACGCTCTTTCTGTGCTTCATCACTTGATAAAAAATTTGGGTTAATCACTTTCTCGACAAATTGTACTGCAGGATGGAATCGAACATTGTTGCCAAGTTCTCCCCAATTCAATATTGCTCTCGAAAGGAAGTAGTTCTGCAATGGCTTTGAAACTTGATGGTTAATGCCATACGCACTATTCCAAAGGTCATTGTTTTGAGCTCGTAGTTTCTGAGCCCATTGCTTTTCACGCTCGGTTAATTCATTACTTACCGGTGTTATCTTAGGCTTTGGTTTCTCCAAAGGTGCGCTGTTAGACTTACCATACTGATAGCCAGCAGGGTAAATCAGATCGCGAACCAATTTGGCAGCCTCAGCAAATTGAGTAATCCCTCTGTCTTCCATAATAATGTCCATACCTGAGAGTGTTTCACCACACTTCCGGCAATAGCCCGCGCCATCCTCCAAAGCGGATGGTAACAAAACAAACTTGTCACCTTTTTTACCGCCATGAATTGGACAAAAATCACCGACTTTTGAGGTTTTACCGCCACCAGCTGGATAAGAATCAATTGCTCGTGTTAATGACGTAAGAGAACTGAGTATGTTCAACCAACCATACTCTCGGCAATCTTCCCAAAACTGTTGGTTCTTTTGCCTTTTTTCTTCTTCACTCATAATCATAGTTAATGTCTCCATGTTTAATGTTTCGCCTTGCGGCAGAAGTAAAGCGGTACTTTGTACCGCATTCTTAAGTTAAATATTATTGCAGATTATCTGTCTAGAAAGACTCATCATCTTTGGTACCAAATCGTCAAACGAAGGAACCATAATAACGTTGTCATATCCAAACATGCTCACTAGTGAGGTTGTTGAGATACTTGTACCCATCCCAACACCAATACAGAGAACTCCTTCCCTTTGCAGTTCACGAATCATCTGTACACACTGTTCCTTATCCGATGGAGTACCATCCGTAAGTACGAGCAAGACCCTTTTACGTTTCCACTCTGTAGCAAAGTCTCTAACTGCTGCACCTAATGCCAATAACATTGGAGTGCCACCACCTGCGCTTAAAGCTTCAAAGTTACCAGCAGACTGCATAGCACTTTGTTTATAGCTTTTTAATCGAAATGAACCGTTCTGTCCGAAATTGTGTGCAGAGGTAACAACCCCCTTTATTGAGCTAAATGCATCGATAACGGCATAACCAGCCATTTTTACGTCAATCATAGAGCTACCGATTGAACCACTAGAATCAATGATAACTGTCACTGCACTATTGGGTTTAAATTCACTTTGATTACGCTTCGTGAAAATATCAAATCGCCCTTGTGAGAGCCGGATGATCTTTCGACCTTCCACTCTTCGACCTCTTTTCAAAGTCTGTTTCTTGGACTTTCGCATGCTATTTACCAATGCCATTAGCTTATTTTTCATAAGCCCGGATTTCATTGATGTCAGCTTGCGTAAACCGCGTCCCGTATACGAGCTTTTAAGGTCAACCGTTTTATCACTTAGTACATTTGCAATTGTGCTGCTCATGTAATTAGCGCTCTGTGCCTGATTTTCATCTTGAGATAATAAATCTGCCACCACTTCAGAGCTTGAAGCAAACTCTTTTGTGTTTTTCAAAAACGACTCACCGAGTCCTTTAATATCCGGATAGCTACTCTTTTGGCTCTCAACTCCTGCCTGTCCATTATTCTTAGACGGACTTGTTGATGTGTTACCACTCTGAGAGTCTTCCGTATCAGTCTGATCTCCTTCAGTTACTGTTTCATCTTCGCTGTCGCTAGAATCACCGTCTGATAGAGCGTTACCTTCTTGTTCATCTTCGCTGTCGATAGAATCACCGTCCGATAGAGCATTACCTTCTTGTTCATCTTCGCTGTCGCTAGAATCACCGTTCGGAACAGACTTACCATTTAGTTTGTCTTTATTGTTGCTTGATTTGCCATAGGACTTTGCCATTGCATCTAGGTCATCCGTGTTATCGTCAGAATCACTATCAGAAGAAGACTTGCCCTGTTGGTTATCTTTAGACTCGCTAGAATTGTTCTCAGAGTTAGGCTTACTCTGTGCATCATCTACGTTTTCGGAAGAATCAGAACCAGAGTTTGGATCGCTTTCTTTGCCAGCTTTGTTTTCACTCGCTTGACTTGAAGGGGCGTGTTGGTTTGATGGCTGTTCAATACTATTACTGACAAACTCAATGATTTTTAGAGTAAGATTTACCCCATCGTCATATGTCGGAATAGTCCCAGCTTGATCTAAAAGCAGATTTAATTGCTCAAACCAATTCTCATCGTCATTTCTGACGATGTTTACCATTTCATTTAGCAAAGGTTGAAAGGCTTCATAGCCCATAACCTTTCCATTGAGGTAAACAGTAATGTAATCCACAAGGTTGAGTTCTTTGATATCCAAATATTCCACATAAGCTGCTGCGACTGCTTCAAAATAGTGTTTCACACCTCTGAAGCTTTGCATGAAAGCAATATCACATCTGATTTGCTCAATCATTTTATGTAGTTGGATCCCCACTTCACCTTGGATAACGCTATTACTATTAGTATTTGCTTCCCTTACCATTGCAGACATCTGACAAGCAAACCCTAGCGTTAACTTTTCCAGACCCTCTATGGGATAAGGCATATAGATAGTTTTTCCTTTCAGACAAGCCGTGGAACCTTCTAGTTTAAGTTCCGCTCCAAACTGTTCTGAGTACATTCCTATCTTGATCGGTAATGAGTCAATCAATCTCATGTGTTTCTCCTTGTTTAAAAATTGTCTTTCGACTGTTTCCAATTACCCGGAAATGGGCTTTTACGCTCTAATAAGCATAGTCATAATCGAGTTATTGCTATGCTCACTATATGAAAGGTAGACAGCTGCTAATGCAACTGTCTATCTAATTTTTAAAGGGTAATATTACATCCTGCAAGTTCATCTTGTAGATTTTGCAGGGTAAATACCTCCAGCTCACCTGAGTTAAACGCTAAAGTAGCGATTTTCTCGAGTTGCTTAGGATTAGACAACACCATAAGTAATTGTATTAAACCCGTAGCCGCTGCTTTGTCATAAGGTACGGTATGTGTATCAAGCCATTCATTAATCAACTGAATAACATACTGTACTTTCGGATCAAGCATGACGACTGTTTCCAGCCTTGTTCTTATTTCTTGTAATTTAGCTGCGTTCTTGGCTGAAATTTTAGGATACTGCCCATTCTTTTGAGCTGTTTCCATAATTCCTTCCAAGTGTTTTTCAACATCCGCAGCGACCTGTTCAATGTGGCTCTGTGAAAGCAGCCTTTCTACATCGTACTCTACAGAGAAATGAAACTGTAACTGTTCATCCAGGTAACTCCATGGATAATGCTGAGTGCGAACAACCTCCCCAAAACCTACAGGTAAGTCTGGATTGTTATCACACACAGTAGCCCAATCTTCAATTTCTTTGGCATAAGTTGCGGCCAGTGTAAACTTGTTCATGTAGAACTCTGTCTTCAACTTATTGACCTGACCCGTTACTTGGTCCAATACATCAAGCCTGCATAGTCGAATATACTTACTGAGTTTCACAGTATGTAGATCCAAAATGCGCTCTGCCTGTTCAATAGGACCTCTAAACCATAGCGGGATTTCGTCTCGGATTAAAAGCTTCGAACCTCTACTTACAACCTTCTTGTCTATGGTTGATTTAATGCCTAATTCCTTTGCAAAATCGACCGTACGCTTAAACGTAGATCTCTCTGGCTTGAAATATAGTCCAACATAACCAGCAGGTATGAAATGACTTAGACTTTGATTAGTTTTGGTTTCGTTAGTATCTGTATCAATACTCATTTTTTATTTCTCCTTGTTTAAAATGCCTTTCGGCGTAGTAAGTTACGTAGGCTGAAAGCCTACGTAATCAGTTTCTAGTTAAGCTAATACGCTTAAACTGTCACCAATCTTTTCGTCATATGTATCTGAAGCTAAGATTTGGTTTTCTGGATTTAATCCATATAGGAAGGCATGTTGAAATGCTTTTTTCATCGCGTTACTAATACCTAGCTTAGGATCCTTCTCCCAAAACATGTCCTCAACTGCTTGTTCAATCCACTCAATAGTGACGCGTTGTGAACATGTATATGACACACCATCGTTCCCAGCAAGAGCTGCTTTGTAACTCTTACGAATAACATTTGCGTATGAAACTATTGCACTGACCATCGCATTAACGCTCTGGTTCAAGCTGTTCCAAGCTTGTTTGCTTATCGCAGAAGTGTCGACAATCTCACTCAACTTTTGAACACCAGTGTCTCGTAATAATTTTGTTTCTTCCTCTTCTTCTAAATAGTCTGTTGGGACAAAGAAGAAACGGTCAGGAACAGAAACATCACTAGCCTCGGTGTTACCAAAGTTTCCTGTGGCATCACCTGTACCATTGGTATTTGCAGATACAATCAGTCTGAAGTTAGGGTGTGCTTTGATACGAATTCCATTTGGTAATTCAGCCACTCTTTCCTCTATGATCTGGTTTAGTTCTTTCTGCTGCGAAGGCGGTAATTGGTCAAACTCATTAATAAGTAGCCAATGACCTTCATCCATCGCTTTAGCTAACGCGTAATATTTCAATTTAGCGCCACCTTCTTCAGAAGGAATATAGCCACACAACAAGTCTTGTGTTTCAGTGGTATCTGAAACGTAAACTTGTCGCAATTCAGCTCTAAACCAAGCTGCAAGTTGAGAAACACCACTTGTTTTACCGCAACCTTGTGGACCGTAGATCCACGGTAGCTGGCCTTTACCATTTCTTAAGTATTGAACTAACTTTCTAAATCCATCGGAATAACGAAAAACGTATTTTCGATTTATCGATGGTACGAAAGGGTTCATTTCAGCCTTAAATCTTGTTATGGCCATAGCGGTTGCCGTTGGGCTCAAATGTGAAATTTGTTTGGGATAAAACATATCTGAAAACAAAAATTGATTTGCGCTATTTGTTGGATAGTTCATGAAAATACTCCTTGATTTAATAAAGCCTTTCGGCAGTGCAAAATTGCATATATGTATTGATTAACAGCTTTTCAGCAAACCTCCATGAGGTGTTTTCCTGTCAACGACAAAAAAGCTAAGTACACTGTACACTGCACTTAGCTTTTGTGACGCTAATAAAGGGGCTCATTGAGCCCCTTTTTGTCTCTAAAGACGACAGAGCATTACAACTCCGATAATGCCTTCGCGTGAGTAACGTATTGGTGTAGCTTCATCGCACAACCATAACGTAGTCTCATTCTCTACTGATAAATTTAACATGTCCATTAGGTAAGTAGAGTTAAATCCAAATGTCATTTTATGATTCTCTGGGTTCTTAACTTCAATAGTTTCCGAACCTGAGTATTCATTTAGTTTTGACATTGCACTTAATGTCAACGAGTTACCTTTAAGAATGCCCTTAACAGTGTGAGAAGGTTCATTTCTTGTCATAACTTGTAGACGTCTCAGTACACTAGAACACGTACCTTTGTTTACAGTGATTGCCTTATAACTTCCTAAATCACCATCTACGATTGCTCGCCAGTTGGGGTATTTTCTATCAATATACAAAGAGGTAATACGTTCTCCTTCGAAGACAGTTGTAACGCTGTTCTCCATGAAGAGTAGTTCCACTTTTGATTGTTGTCCTGCTGCCATACGAACAATGTTGTCCACAAACTGGTTTTGAGGGTTGTTAGGAATTATAAATTCCGAAGGTACCCCGATACCTTGAACTGGGACTTCCACCATATTCAAACGGTGACCATCTGTTCCTATAAATAGTAGATAATTACCTTCTTTACTTGGTACGAATTCGACACAAATACCGTTTAGCTCGTATCTAACGTCATTTTTCGCAGCCGTTTTGGTAACCGCACTTAACGCCCAAGCTAGCATTTCAGGTTCAATGAAAATTTGAGCTTTTGGTGCACCAAATGCATTTGCGAGTTCAACCATTACTTCAGTTTCACTGCAACCATTTATAAAGTACTTAGCTTTCGTTTCCGGACAATTGACACTCATGCCGTTCTTTTTCTCATCACTCTTAAGAGTAACGGAAGAAAATGCGGACAAACCTGAAACAAGGTCTTTTAAAACTGACACATCGAATCCAAAATTGCCTTCACGGACAACATTACATTCTAATGTTTGGGTTTTAACCTGAACTTGGTCATTTGCGCCAAAGAAACGGATCGTACCTTTTTGGGCTGATAGTAGGACAAACTTACTTTTAGATAATATTGAGATTTTTGAAATCAGAAAAGAAAGTTGTTTTGGGCATACTTCTATATGCATAGGTTATTTCTCCTTGTTTATTAGGCCTTTCGGCTTTAGAAGTGAAGTACTGGACTCCAAATATACGATTTCATATTACATTATCTATGAGAGCTGATGCAACTCTATTGAACGGTTACTTTCAGTAAGTTGGTTAATCCCAAGTTTAACTTGTAGATGGTGATTTTTTTCAATACAGCAACCACATCGAGTAGATGTTTTGTCCACGTTAAGTATTTTGGAAGGGATATCAGAACGACAATCTACGCAAGTGAGATACTCACCATTCTTTATTCTAGAAATGGCAGTTTTAATACGGTTATGCTGAATTGTTAGATCAGATATTGTTTTTTCATGAGACTCAATAAAATCCAGTTCTAACTCTCTTATATGCTCTTTTACTTTATCGAACTGTTGGACATCAAGGACCATACCCATACCGCCACAGAGAGCTTGAGCGAGCGTTTTTGAAGCAGATTCAATTTCCTTTGACACCAGTTTCGACATCATTTCCAGCGACGTTAATTTATTTTGAATAAACTGTAGCTTTCGGGGATTCATAATCTCATTCACGCTGTTATTTAGTACGGTAATTTGCCACAATTAAACATTCATGGCATTTATCTAAATGTATCATTAGGTGCATTTATAGGGTCAGTCTTATTTTGAACTTTTTGTGCGATATGCATCACATTTATTTTTGCAACATGTAGCCATTTTACATTAAAAAGTCAATTTGGCTCCAAAAAAATAAGACGGCCGAAGCCGTCTTATTTATAGCGTTAGAGCAATAGCCCTATTCACTTCATCCCAAGTTGAGCAGTAATCTTTCACTACTAGTTGGTTTGATTGCTGAGTTAACAACCCCTTATTTTTAAACGAGACTCTATAACCAATTGTTGATTCTCCTGAGTATTTAGCTCTCATTTCATCATTCAATTGAATATTATGATCATTTAAAAGCGCGGTATAATTCAGACGACCTTTACGCGGGAATCGTGTTACTTGAACTCCACCAGCGTTTACCGTGCGGAAACCTCTTGAAATATCATAGAGAACCTTACAGTAGGTATCTTTCTTCCTCTGCAGTTCTTCCAACTTAGCTTTTAACTTCGATTCTTCATCACTAAGTAACCAAAGTTGTGTTGCTGCTTCTTCCCAGTCCGACTTTGTACTTTCATCGAGCACAAAAACATCGCGGTCAGGATCCATGTCTGGTGGATTATCTGTCGCAAGTGCTTCTGCAAATTGATCTACCAGTTCAATAGCTTTCTGCTGTATTGCTAAATTGGCTTGGATTTTGATCACAACGATTCTATTGCTATGTTCACAATAGAAAACAAGTAACCCGTATCTCGATCCTACCATCGCAATTTGATACTGCATTTGCCATAAATGGTATTGTACCAATTCACTACTAAGCACCTTCTCTTGGTCATTAGGGTCATAATGTTCAAGAACTTCATTAAACCGTGATGGACAAGGACACTTAATTTCAACAGGTATTGCTTCACCTTTTGATAGATACACTGCGACACCATCGAATGACACTTTTCTATGCGGATGATTTGAATCTTCAGCACAGAATACTTCGATAGGTACACCAAGTTCATTAATCATGTATTCGCGTACAATAGGTTCACACCGATTACCGCGTCTTACATGAGGATTCCGACTTAGATCTTCTGGCTCTACATAACCTTTCTTCTCCTGGTATAGTTGGTATGGAGTTTTCTCTTTGCAGACACCTGCGATTACCGCAATGTCTGAAGCCCCAACACCTTCCATTCGCCATTTAAGCCAAGAAAGAGTTTTTTGCTCGTGGTACACCCTACGTAAACTGATATCAAACATTAGCAGCCTCCGTGTTCCAAACCAATTTGTCCATAGTGCTCAAAGCATCAATTGCCATATCCCATAGGGCGACATCATAAATGGTAGTGATATAACCAATATGTGTGTTCTCAATAGGTTTATTGATCAACGAAGCTATCTTGCGGTAATACAAATCCCGCACATTCGCATTTTTTACACCATTGCCGATCACATTAGAAAGGCGCTCGTGTAAACGAACTCGCTCATCCCTTATCTCATTGGATGCAGGAATTGCAATTGGTATTCGGTTTGGGCCTGCCTTTGCCTGTGCGTTACAGTAAGGACAAACATATCTATCTAGTTCATCATTGAGTTTTGCGGGTAAACCGCATTCGCCACAGACCATAGATGCGCCTTGAAATGGAGGGGAATCAATCCCTTCACTAGCGTCCATTAAAAGGTTTGCGGTGTACCACAAGACATCTGCTTCCCATGGCTGCGAAACATTATTCGCTAAAAACTCACGTATATGACGAAACAAAATAGGTCGACTTATATTACTTAAGTCTTCTCCCAACTTGTTCGACATTGATAAACGATGGATTATTGAAACGTAACTTCGATACGCCATCTCATTTGATGTAGCTAACTTAGATTTCTCTAGTTGCTGTTTGATGGTGCGACGCCATTTCGTCACTGGCTTTGCTGGTGCCATAATTGTCTCCTTGATTAATGCCTTTCGGCTACTGAATCACCAATTGGTGAGTTAGAACTTTAAAGTTAACACAAGCTTACCTTTTTGAATAGATAGCTGTGTGAACAACTATACTAACGCGATGCCTTCATTGCTTTTTTTTGAATGTACATCTGTTCATCGACTATTTTGTAAGCATCCTTTATCGTCTCACCCGCTTCTAGTGCTTTATGACCAACAGCGAGACCAAATTCAATATCATCTAGACCCAGTTGATTTGATACTCTCGCGGCGGCCTCTTCCATATTTTGCCTTAGTTGAATTACACGTGAGTCAGGCAAATAATTACTGAACTCAACGAAAAACTCATCCCCGCCTATACGATAAATTTTGTCATTTTTACGGAGAATTCCGATAAGTTCTGAACTGACCAACTCTATTACTCTGTCGCCTACGGGATGCCCCATAATGTCATTAACTGATTTGAAATTATTGTAATCTATCAACATGATCGTTTTAGGCTTACTTGAAGCTTTGTTTTGAGTTTTCTCAAACATCTTTTTAGAGTAGCAACCTGACTGTTCATCAATTTGCGATTTAAAGTGAACATAAGCCACAGTACAGCCTGTCAACAACAGGATTAAAGCCAGAATAAGTACTGTTATGACATACCCATCTAAAAATGACGGTTGAATTAAATCGCTTCTTAAATTAATACTCGCCAGAGGTGATTCGTTATTTACAAGAAGTACATATGCTATGTTATCCAACGTTTCACTGCTTCTGACATTCTGAAGCGATGGTATGAATGGAGTTAATACCGAATCGAAACCTACAATACTTGCGAGGCCTTGATTAAACTCTCCCAAAGCCTGCTCTATAGATACGCACTTCAAATCAGTACGCCCATAATCACACGCGTTACGAGTTCCCAATAACCTTTCAGTCATCAAATTGTCTGGGGTGAGTTTAATAATGGAGTTCTTCAACGGTATATCATAAACAGTAAAGTCCCCATTTTTCAGTAGATATTGAGCTTCTGTTTTGGGCAACAAAGCAACATCGAAACTTAATTCATCCAATAGAGCCTTTGGGTAGTCAATGTAATCTACACTATCGATTTTATGTCTCGATAAGGCGAATGGTAAAAGACCATACTTAATATCTTCAGATCCGAGCTTACTACATATAATTTGGTCCGTATTACATACTGCTACAGTGTTAGCAAAGCATAAATGCTGCACTAACACTGTAGAAATAAGAAGAATCACTCTAAAAATATGCTTTTTCACCATTGCCTCTCGTTTAATATGTTTTAAAAGAAGGTCTTGCAGCAGTCGTAAACAGATATTGGTATTTTCTTTTACAACAAACATATGGGCGATAAACCTTAAATGCCCCACTGTGGTATTTGTTCTTTTTGTTGTACTTAATATTCAATTGGTCTTTACCGCTTTGAGAGTAACCACGGAAGTTGGTACAGGTGCCACCATTAAACGGATAGTAAATTCTAAGTAACTGAGTGACATGGTCGCGGACAGTTCTGTACTTATAGTCTCCCCGGTTATCCCATGAACCAGAAGCATAGGCAGGAGTTGGTGAAGCGATGTGTAAGCCTAGAATACCGCTGAACTGAGGACGCAGGTCGCTAACAATACTTAAAGCTCTATAAGAGGTAGTTACCGCGACATCGAACTCGTCTGGGCTTTCGTTATATCCTATCCGAGGAAATACTGAGCCCATATTCTTGCCAACTTCATTCCATCCTTGATACGTAATCATGTAAATGGGGAGAAGTATGGTATCGGTTGTAGCTAGTATCCTCCAAGAGAAGAGGTCTAAACTAGAAACAAAGTAAGGTGTGTAAGGGGAAACTGAAGAACTGCAGTAGCCTGGCATTATGGAAAAAGGATTCATTATTAGTGATTGCACTGGATTACCAATCACTAACGCTTCTCTGAATAAGACGATGTCGTTGTTTTTGTTATCGCTTTCGTTCTCCATAAATTGAAGACCCGGATCTCCATCGAGGGTTAAAAGCTCATTAAACAATGCTCCGACTACGGAACCCATGTTTTGAACAATAGAACCAGAGTAACTATCTGTCGGCGCGTTGTCAGATTCCATTAAGAACGCAGAGTCAGAGACAGACGGTACGCGAGACGTAACCTCTATTTGAAGGTCTGCTAAACGGTTTTGAGCTACGCTTTGAGTGCCAATATTAGGAATCCAAGATGTTTTTATGTACCAGCATTCACCTAAAAACATATATTTTACGCAGCTAGATTTCGAATCGTACGAATAGGACATCGCTATATCATCCCAGATACTTACTGGTTCCGCTTGTGTTGATGTTACACCTGTCGTTTCGGCAGCTTCTTTAACTACCTCTGTTAGCGTTTCCATGTCAGGCATAGCACCCGCAATATATTCATAAGCCGTTGTGAACATATTATCGGAGCCACCGGAAGCTCCAGCAGCCCCCGAGCCATTATTACTTAAGGCACTGGAAGAATCAGAAGAACTCATAGCGGACGCTGAACCCATTATCTCACTGAAGCTTGCTAGCTCTGCAGCATTAGCTTGTAGTACCCAAAAGCATATTGCTAGTAATAACCACTTCCTGCCCATACATACCCTATTTGCTTGATTCGTTTTTAATAAACTGATCGATACTCTCTGAAACGCTCATTCCGTAAGTTAGATAGTAGTTATCCATTAATACTGCAGGAACTTTCTGAATATCAAATAAGCGAGTGTAAGATACGCCAAGCTTGGACTTCATATTTTTTAGTGTCTTTGCTTGAGCTAACTCTTTCATATGAACTTTTGCCCACTCTAGCCGCTGTTCTTCACTCATTGGTTTGAGTTCATCAAGTGGGAGGTTGGAGTTGATTGAGTTCATAATGTCTTCGTAACGGTCAACGAAGAAAACTTCGATATTGACACCGGGAAGATCCTTTTTAGCCACATCTACTATCTCATCTGCTTTTGCAAGCTGAGTGAACACTTTTATGTCTTTCGGGTAATCTTGTGCCGACGCTATTGTCGGCACAAGAAATGAAAGGAGAATTAATAATGAGGGTATCATCTTCATAACTACCTCAATGCATTCGCTCTAACGACAATCTCAACACGACGGTTACAATCTTTACCTATCTTCGTGGTGTTATCACACCGGGGCATTTCATATGCTTCTGCTACCGTTTTAATTCGTGGATTATCGACGTTATTTGCTATCAGTAAGTCTTTAACTGCATCCGCTCTATGTTGAGAAAGACCGATGTTGTATTTCAGGTTCCCTTGATTGTCTGTGTGGCCATGTACCCAAATTGAAGTTTCCTTGTAATCATTCAGCGTATTAGCCATGTCAGCTATATGATTGCGTAAAGTACGATTCATAGACCATCCGCCAACATCAAACCCATAATCGGTCGGAATGATTATTCTAATTTCACGATCACTAATTCTTTGCACCGTAAATTCCGTGAAAATGTCTTTGAATATCTTGTATTGATCATCAAAATAATTGTCGATGCGCGTATCAGCAGAATAAACAACATTGGTATAAACTACTTCTTCTTTAGGTTGCTCTGCCTCGTTATTTACCGCGCAGCCTGAAGCAATTGACGCCAACGCAACAACTACTGCAGATTTTTTAATTAAAAGCCAATTCATGTTTAAAACCTCTTCCTTTATCTATTTGTTGCGCGATGTAATAAGCAGCTGTAAGGTCGTCACAGCCTTTTTCTTCCATTATTTCCCTGCGAGCCGATTTTTCATGGCCTTCAGTCATGGCTATAGCGAGGAATAATGAAGCTGGTGATGACCGGAATTGAGTGTTGTAGTTCTTACTACAGATAACACCTTCAGTGTATGATTTAGCTTGTTTACGAGAAGACTGAAGCAAATAGCAGATTTCATCAGGTAAACCTTTTACCTCTTGAATTAGCTCAGCTTCTTCCTTTTCAGTATTCAGTGCGAAATACCATTCGATCATTGATAATAGTTTTGCACTACCACCAGCCATGTCACCCACGTTTTGGGTGGCGAATAAAGGCCATGTTTGAAGTTTCCGGAAACACTTAACCATCTTAACTAGGAATGGTCCTAGAAGAGGATTACTACATACAAGGTGGCACTCATCGGTGTACACCAGGATTTGCCGTGCGTCCGATTGGTGTTTTTCTGCAAGGTAGTTAACACGCTGCATGAGAGCTGTATAGGCAACGGCTAATTTATCTTTGTTGGCATCTTTTGCTAACTCCGCCAAGTCAATCAATACAACATCGACGTCTGGGAATGACTCACCCGGTCTGTTGAACAATTTTGCGTTGAAACCAGTTGTAAACATCTTAAGTGTGGTCAACATCTGATTGAGCTTATCTTTTTGGCCACTTGTATATGTTGTAATTTCCGTATCATATTTACCGTTGACCATCATGATCATGGTGTCGATAACATCTTGAGTGATACAGCTTTTCGGTTTTGGTCCAGCTTCAATCTGTTCTTCGGTTAAGGCATTAGCTTTTAATGCTGTTTCAAATGACTTTTTCCCTTCATCACGCATACGGTAAGCCGTATGGACTAACGCTTCACGTATAAGCTGACGGTCAGCACGTAAATACTGCAAATACTCACGTTCTTCTCCGCCGGTGATCATTAAGAAAGTTATTAGTTCAAGCTCACCTAAGACATCACGGTCTTCATCTTCAGTATCACCAGCTTCTTCTCGACTATCTCGAGCTTTCTTCATTAAGCTTAGGGCGTCCTGTCCTTCTTCAGTCTTAATACTGCTTAAATCCCAGTCATCAAAACTGTCAATACGTTGCTCTGTGGACTGGTCTATAACCAAATCGATATCAGCGAAAGGCGCCAATGAAGGAGCATTTTGAGGGTCTAATTTCTGACGCAGAACTTTTAGACCAAATCTTTCAAAGTACTCACCAAGCAAGCCAAATGAATTACCATACTCAACGATAAATAGTCGTGGACGGTGCACAGCCATGTTCATAATTGCCATTTGTGCCAGAGTTACGGACTTACCTGCACCAGGAGGGCCAACAACAAATGAAAATGCATTCATAGCCCTTTCATCGCCATTTAATGGGTCATGGAATACCGGAGTGCCACCGCGGTTGAAAAACATTAATCCTGGGTTACCTGAGCCTTCAGAGCGACCAAATAACAAAGACAGGTTACAGTTATGATCCATCCTCATTTGTCGTAAATAACGAAACTTGAGATCATTTAACGGTTTAAAATTCATCGGTAGGTGGATGAGGTAAGAATCTAAACAGAGTCCGTCTTCTGTATCCTTGATTAGTGCTATGTTGTTATTGGCGAAAGTCGTTATGATCTTTCTCTGCTGCCTCTCGAGTTCTTCAACGGAATTACCTGAAAAGTAAACACCCATTGTGCAACGTACTGCATTGTCATCGTTGATTAATTCTTCTGTTGCCTGTTTATGGATTCGACGCGCTTTCCTAGCCTCAGTACTGCCACCCTTACTTTTCGTTTCAAGGGTATTCAATGTGGCTTCTAAATCACCTTTATGCGTAAAGACAATAGTACGAGTAACCATTGTCGAAACAGGCATAGCATCAATGGCACAACTAATATTTTGAATACCACTGCTACCTGCTGCAACTTCGCCGGATATCTGACCAATCCGCGGTTTTTTGGTTAATCCAGAGAAACGCAAAAATCGCGATTTCTTATTACCGAATGACCAACTATTGTCTTTTGTGTTGCTTACAGGACGATCTACAAAAATGACGTCGCTAAGATCCGTGACTACATCATCGTCAACATCGGTCATTTTTTTAATGTAATCTTCACGTTCACCCTCATAGTCACCATCGCCATTAAACATGTCGAATAGCCAGTAAAGAACGTCCTCTTTCGTATCACGCTCGAACGTAAGACCACCTGAAGCAAATTTTGTGGACAAGTCTTCAATCTTCTCATTTAACTCCTGAGCAGCGTCGAAGCGCCCTTTTGCTTTTTGAGCTAAATCAGAATTGGTGACACGACGGTAAATGACGAGTTTTATACGGGGAACTTTTAAACCCCACTGTTCACGCGTTACGTTACGGTCTTTATAAATCCCATTTTCATTATTCATACCGCGTAAGTGGTGCTCTTGGACTTTTAAATACTGCTCCGTAAACTCCGTTCCTTTCGCATGGGGGGCAATGTAATCCCGCATGCTTTTCATGATTTGGGAAACACGGTTATCGTTGTAATAGAACTCCTGCAGAACCCACTGTCCTTGCTCCGGTAGTACTCGTTCGAAAGTTTCATATATTGAACGGATGTAGTTACGGTCTTGAACAAGAGATTCTGTAGTTTTACCAACAGTTGAAATTGGTTTTAACGTTAAGACAACAGCTCTACTTTCATGGTCTTCTAAGATCCAAGTTTTTGTATACTCGTCATAAGCGGTATATGGCAAGGTATCAGCAAAATTTGGGCCTTTACGTTCATATAGACGAGCTTCATCTTCTTGTCTGTATAAACCTAGCCCCAAGACATTTCTTTTAAAATTGTTGAAAGTAGCTTTCAAGCTCGCGCCCATATCAGTTGTCCTCTCTTAGGCTAGTTTCGCCCGGTAAAGCGTATTCATCTTTGTCGTACATGTGAAATTCTGTTACCCAGCCAGGACGAGGAAGGCGGTCTTCTTTTGTCAGAGAAGGCAATATGTACATGTAAATCACCGGATTTGGCAAAAAATGAAAATGAGCCTGAGCAGTGTTGCTGACAGTGTACGGACTTAGCCCTACTTCATAGTCCGAAGCTGGACGTTTGTTAACCATGTAACCAGCATATTGGGTTGGCATTCCCTGCCCTTCAGTTTGATTACCTGTAGACCCGCGATTTTCGTAAATCTCTTTCATTGTGTGTTCAGACTTGGGAATAACCGAATCTTGATATAGTTCTTCTTCGGTTTGAAATTCGTTTGGAGAGGAACAACCTGACAGTACCAATACAGAGAAAATCAGCCCGACTGCAATCTGTTTTTTAAATGATAAGTTAGACATCAATTCAAGTACTCCTCTACGTTGTTCTGGTAAACAATTTTTCTACCTTGGGTGTCGTAATCGATGTCCATTTCTTGCTCGATGTGAAGCACAATGGACCGTCCTGCTTCAATTACAACCGCATCGAAGGCATCTTCTAGACGTTTTTCAATAAAGTCGCCACCAGCACTTGCACCGTCAGCTATCCCTGAGCCAATCGCGCTTTCAAGCGTGCTACCACTAGTAACAGTTGTAATTACATCACCTGAAGTTGCCGTTGTTGTATTTGCATCAGATAGAGCATCACCAAAGGCTTGAATTGCACTGGTACCGGATATGAGCGCTAAGTATTCTTTAATAGTGGATACGTAAGTGCCCGGAATACATGGATTAGCCCATTTATCGCTTATCCAACCGATACCTCCAGCCGCGCCACCCTCACTACCACTTCCACTTATAGTGCGAATGGTTCCATCATTGAATGTATAAGTCGCTGAATCGATGTTTCCTCGAAGACACTTAAGCAACATGTCTCCTTCTAGATAACCGGAAACAACCATGTCTTTAAGATTGGGAATAAAAATACCGTTTGACGCCATATTTTCTGAACTGACTAAAGCTTTAAATCGGTATGGGTTGGTTAGTGAGCCGCCTACTGGCACTCGGCCAATCATTGTGCTCATTGCGGTAACATCCCATAGCGTGCTGTTTGCCGGAACTGTATACATAGGTTTCAGCGTATTTTCCTTCTTCTTTTCACCTTTGCTGCTAACGCTTTGACTGTCCTGTTCAGCACCGACAGATTCCAGCTCTGCACTTGCAAGTGTCACACCTGAAATTTGAGTACTCGTGAAAGGGTAAGTAACAGTTTTTTCTGAACCGCTTTGGTCTGTTTTAATAATGGCATCGTCAGGCTCATACCAAACAATGACCGAGTCATCGACACCATCTACGGTTTCAGTATTGGAATTAACTGTTTGAGTAGAATTATTCGTACTTGCCGTTGCATCAGCAGGTCTATTCAGAATAGGAATGTCATCATCACTAACCGACGTTGGTTTAGTCCCGTCAACTCCTAAATCTGAATCAACCGAAGACGAAGAAGCACTCGCTTGAGGTGGCGTTTGTACACCTTCTTTGACTTTGTTAGCCAGATTGCGATTCTTTTCATTCAGTTCAGCGACTTTTTGGTTTAATTCATCTATCGCTACATTTTTCTCTGCAAAATCCCTACGCAATTTTTGAATGGCTTGATTAGAATCAGGCGTGGCATCTTTAGATAGAATTTTCGAAACTTGATCCTGCAGTTGCTCATTCTCTGACTTCAGTTTTCTCACTTCGATCAGAACTGCCCGTAATTCATCTGAAGAATTATCAATCTCAGCTTTTTTTCCAATAGCCGTATTTTCTGGCGCAAACTTCGATTCAGGAGTCGTATTAACAGGTTGAGGTGCTACGGGTGCCTCTCCATCATCGAAGAACAAAAGAACCACCGCGGCTGCAGCCAATAGACCAAGTAGGACGATTTTCTTATTCATTCTCACTTCCTTGGACTTGATGTAACCCTGCAACCGTAGGCGCATAGAAACTGTAATCAGATAGAGGTTTGTTAGTCACAATGAAGAAAGTCGTGCTGTCACGTTGAGATGGGTCAGAAGTTCGCGCTTCAACAAAACTATGATGAGACGAATCAACGAGCATGGCCGGATATACATCGGTAAGGTTAATATACTGTCTACGACTAGTCTTATTTCTTAGATGAATTGCAGTAACGGTATAGTTCATCGACTGATACTGCTTAAATGCCTCTAATTCAAATAAACCTGCAGAACGATTGATAAATACATGCTTTAGATTAAGTGGCTTTGTTACTTTTTTTTCTGTGATGGGTAAATTAGGCAGTAATCGTGCTGGCCCATACAAATCTATGTTCGCGTATTGAAGTAGATCCTTAATGGTTACCGCTTTCGAGCTTCCACCTACAGCAACAGCTTCTGCTTCAGTAGATTGTGTACCTAAACTTTCCGAAGCCTCTTTCACTTGTGCGGGGTGAACAATTTTGAAATCCTCTGGGACATCATTCCCTTGTGGTCTTACAGAAAAGAAGTCAAGTACAAGTCTTTCGCCATTATCCAATGTCCCAAAGACACGGGTTTTATTGAAAGCCTGCATAGGCTTTATATAAACCGTACCAGCAGCATTACTCAATTTAATTTTCGAACGAAAGTCCGGGCTCATTCCAAATTTCACGTTACTAGGAAAAAAAATGATTCTTTCTTTACCAACTTCTAATTGGATCTCAATAGGCTTCTTATCCCACACGTGTACCTCAGTCGCATTAGCTGCCACCGAGGTTAAACATGTAAAAAGTAAGATTAAGACTACTTTTAAGTTCTTCATTGTGATTAGTCCTTGATACGTTTTGGTTCATCGCTGTAACCAACGATTCTTAGACCAAGCGGGTTGTAATCGAGATTGCTTTCGAATCGCTCGACGAGGAAGAAATACCGATAGGTCGGACTTCGAACTAATTCACCATCCATCCTTTCTTCAATTTTTATATCTAAAAATACTTTCCACGAGTCTTTGCTGACTTGAATTACGCGATCTTCAAACTGGAATAGTTGACCCGGCACAGCACTAGGTAGACGCGTACGGTTTAGTGCTCCTTTCCTACTCATTTCTTCATATTTTTCTTTCAGTTGCACTTGGAACTCTGGACTCAGGAAATATTGGTATCTATCCACTAAAGGAATAGCTTGGTCATCACCAGACTTATCCCAATTGTTCATGTCCAACCACAAGAATTGAATGTCACTTAAAATTGCCGATTTTGGATACTCGCCTATCTTCATCGTTAATCCAGATTGCATTTGTGGAGAGATTT
Organism: Vibrio sp. Y2-5; assembly: GCF_014596725.1. Classification (GTDB taxonomy): domain Bacteria; phylum Pseudomonadota; class Gammaproteobacteria; order Enterobacterales; family Vibrionaceae; genus Vibrio. The sequence goes on along the minus strand of NZ_JACVEG010000008.1, from coordinate 25,724 downwards.
TCACCAAAATACGTTTGGGCATCTGGGATGTTGTGTACATAGACATGAATAAGAGACAAACAAGCAGTGCAATCATGAAACGAAGAGTTGCAACGTGAGATAAATGCTCATGGGTTTTTTGGACCATTATTTTAGGTAACTTACCAATTCTCTTTGATAAAGGAATTTCGTTTTCATCAAATTCTTTGCTGGAAACTAAATCTATGGTTTCAGTTTCTGTTATTACGGCTTCTTCCGGATTCTGATTTTTTTTGAACATTTTCTTAAGGTCCAAATCCACGTATTACCTACCTATCTTCTTTGTTTCCCAGACAGCATCTGGCACTAACTTGAAATTGATCTTTACGCCTAAAATCCCTCTATCCTGTAGACGTCGTTGTAAGTCGATCCACATCATGTATGAAGGACGATTTCGTTTCAGTACTTGCGCCCTCAATGCCCCTCTATATGTCAAATACGAACTGATTACAGCATCGAGAATAAACCCGTACAAAATGGTGTCGGCTAAGTAGTGTGAACCAGCAGCGCACGGTATAATCAGAATTACAAAACAAACGGCAAAGAAAGAAACCATTTCGCTAGCTGTAAAACCAGCCAGAAGATTAGGAGTAAAGTCGATTGTATCGAGTATTAGATCTGATGTTTCTTCGTCATCCATCTCTTGAACCTTCTTCTTTTTTCTTGCAATACGGATTTGCGCTCCCTCTTAGTAGGAGCGCGATAGTTTGCTAATTATGAGTTCAAGCCTGCACCTGCGTACTTTCCAGCTTGGTTGAGTAGGACATAAACAATAACAAGAATAAGCGCACCCACACCCATCGTTAAACCCAAACCACCCCAGGTTTGTTTTTGGTTAGTCACCCGTACGAACTCCCAAACAAAAATTGCCGCCATAATGATTAGTGCAATTACACCGAACGACTCTGTAGCTAAAATTGCGAAGTCCGCGAAGCCCTTACGAAACAATGTGATGTAGTTTCCGTTTGTAACATCGGTTGTTACTGGCGTAGGTAAACTATATGAAGCTGCAAGCGAAGGTGAAATATAGGCAAGCGACGTAAGTAGGCTCACCGCAAGCTTATCGCTCGACTGATATATGCCTTTTAATAATTTTTTAACTAACATGAATTTCCTCGTGTTCTTATGTTTGTTAACTAGATGATTTACTAACAAGTAGAGCGATTGAAATGGTGAGAATAAGCATTAACTTCCCGGCCCAAATAACAAAGTCCATTTTTTGAATTGTCTCATCGACAAAAGCAGCACGAAAAAGCCCAAATAGCGCCCACGCTGAACAAAATAAAAGCAGAACGGATGGTATTAGCCGCAATGTGAAAGCGTATTCTTCGTAGCTCCCAGAGCCCAAAATCGTATTCCAGTGAGTTTCATTGGAACTATCAGGAGATGGTGCAAATATTTCCGCATACGCCAACCCTGGTGAAATTGTTAATACAAGTAATGCAACCAACTTACGGAACATATTCACCTTGGTCTCCTTTCTTGTTATTTACTGATTGTCGGCTGATTTTGTTCAGCCTTATAACGATTGAATGGTTCAGCAGGTGCATCTAGGTAATGACGAACTTTTAATAGAGTTTCCCGGATATCTTTTCGTAATGCGGAATAATCCATTTTCGCTCTACGGTTCATATCAGCGCTGTATTGTGCTTCGTCCAAGATCTCATTTAGCGATTCAGTTTGGGTTGCCCATCTTTCTAGTAACTCTCGTTCCTGCCATACGTCAGCATGAGCCAACTGTGGTAGGGATAGTGCAGCTACGCACAAAAGGATGCTGTGTTTTAGTATCATGACCTTTTCCTAGAATCTTTCCGTCATCCATACTCTTGTGATTTCTGAAAAGGCCTCTGTAATTAATACGGAAGGGATTTTTCAACCGTTATTCTTCCCATGTATGTAAATACCTAAATAAGTGTGGTTGTTGAGATAATTCCGATTTACAAGCAGTATTTTGTAAATTGCATTTTTTTATTCAGAGGGGGGTGCGGTAGACACTGAGTGGGTTATAAGATGTTCTCATAGCCACTAAGAACGAATAATTAAGAAGGAAAAACATATGCGTGAGCTACTAGAATTTCTGAACTCAATGCTGGATAAAGTAGAACCAGCCAAAATTGCTTTTATTCAATTCCATGCGAATAACCCGATTCTTGCTTCAACACTAACCGTTGCGGTGATTGTGTATTTGGTTTACTTACACATCACTTACAAACCAAAAAAACGCAAGTTGTGGGATGAAAATGCAGCAAAAGAACCTTATATGGTTGTACTGTTATGGATTCTTGTTCCGCCTATCGTTGTGACCTTCAAGATTGTTACGGTTTTAGGTCTGATATTAATGAAGGCTTGGTACAAGTTTGAAGACGTGGTTTTGGAGCGTAAAACTCACAAATCGCACTGAGATCAGATAATAACCAATGAAAAAGGCTGACGGGGTAGCACCTATCAGCCTTTTCTTATCGTATGTTGTGACTCTAATAGTATTTTTTGTATAGCGCTGCCAAGTACCTAACCGATATACCTGTTAGTACCACAGAAGGTACAAATACCCATAAAGGATTGACACCATAAGGAATCGATACATACGTGAATAGAACTGTGATAGATACCATTCGTAATTTTCTGTATACCAACTCTGTTCTATCCTGAAAATCCAGCTCACCTTTAAAAGTGGCCACTTTCCGCTGGGTGAGTCCATTGCTTAAACCAAAACAGATAGAGAGAAGATAAACCGGTAGGTAGTTAACTATCGTCAATATCTTTAACAACCAGACCATAGTCATAAGTAATACGGTCATCGCCAAGTTGTAAAAATAGTCACCCGACTGTCTAAATGTTCCAAAAAACGCCCCGTTCTCTGCTGTAACCTTCTCATCATAGATATTCGAAAATTCGAAAGAATAATCCAGAATTTTATGTTTGGACGTTAGAAAGGAATTAAAAATGCCCGTATCGATACTACTGATACCAGACAATTTATCTTGTATGTAGGTGACAATTACAGTGAAAACCTCTTTAACATCGAGCCACTTACCTAGACTCTCCTGATAAACCAGCATTTCTTTGTAAATATTCAATGACCACCTGTAATTGTTGTCACCCAAGAAGAAAAAATAAGAATAAATTGCGATTGACAGAACAACTGACACACCACCAGCCAAAATACATAAAGAAAAATAGCGTCCAAAGGTTGCTAATACCGTTGTAATTAACGGTATGTCTTGCCGCCGCTTTGGGGTATTTGGGTTGTTACTTGTGTTATTAGTTGTAGTGTCGGCCATTAGTTTATCCGTTCTACTGCATACTTATCGTCACGATAAGCCTCTTCGAAAGTCTCAAGAAGCTTTGGCATAGCCTCCGGTAGCGTGATTGGAATGTTAATCCCTTTGTAGTAAATGGCCGGAGTACCGGTTACACCTATCCCTATGGCAGCTTGTTGATGCAACACCATTTGCAAAGATGGTTTGCCAGTACCTTCAGTTGGAATAATTCCGTTCATCTCATTAGTTAGTGCTTGGAGAGGGTCTTTTTGGCCTTGAATAGCCGACATGCTTAAGAACTCAGGTCGTTTATCACCATAGCGTGCAAATAGAATAAATTCTACGGAAATCCCCTCATTAAGGAGCGTCGGTAATCTCTTGTGAAAATCTTGGCAATGAGGACAGGTTATATCTGTAAACACCTGAATTCTATATTTTTCATTTGGAGCTTTGGCCAGAATTTTATACTCAAGCTTATCAAGAAATTCTCTCGTTACTCGTGAGTTGCTGCTTACCAAATCTCCATTTTCATCAATTTTAAGAATGTTATTCCCATACATTACTATGCCTTTTTCATAGTTAACTTGCATGAGCCCGGCATTACTAACAAGGGTTTGGAACCCAACTTCGTTACTCATTGAAGTTACATATTTGGAGGCAACTTTAATCCCTATTTTAGTTAGAGCTGCATTTACATTGATGATTTGGTCTTGACTTGGTTGCTTTATATCTAACGTTGATGCTGCATTAGTTGGAGCGGAGATTGCACCAAAGAGTAATAGAGAAGTTAGTGATAATGCCTTTATTGTGTGGATACGCTTATTTAATTTCATTAAAGTTACCTTTGTGAGCCTTCAATACTACTTTCAGACTCACAGCATTAGGCGCGCACTTTTTTTAGGTCATTTTTTTCAGCCCATAAGACAGATTTATAGTTTTCTGGTAAAAGTGCAACTTGGGTAACCACTACAACCAATGAACATCGACTTCTTGGCCGTTTTTATCTTGAGTTCAGAATTGCATTCAGGACACAATTCAAAGAACGGACTATCTTCCAGATCAGGGAAGTTGCCACAGCTGTTGCTTATACATTTCCAGTAATCACCAAACTTTCCGATGTTGTGCTCTACCTCGCCCTTACATTTTGGACACGGCATCTTACGTCGCTGCATCGTCTCTTTGTCGAATGGCTTATCTTGATAATCATTGAAATTTTTGGAACATGACGGACAATGCCAGTACACACCCCGGTTGTGTTTGCCGGGTCGTTGCTCTGCAGTATAACTGTGGCATTTCGGACATTCTTCTAACCTTTCTGCTTTTAAGAACTTTTCAGGTATGGTTATTCCCTGCTTTATCTGATGGACAGTTTGAGAAGTTACCTGTTCTACGCCGCTCATGAACTCATTAATGGACATTGTACCGTCTTGAATCCGCGATTGTTGGTCAGCCCATATAGCGGTGGTCGTTGGATCTGTGAACGTACTCGGCAAAGCTTGGTATAAGACTATCGATTCTTCAGTTTCTCTCACTTTACCACCAACCTTCCTCAGCAACCCTTTTTTGAAAAGTTCAGTCAAAATAGGAGTGCGTGTCGCGGAAGTACCAACACCAGTAACCTCTGGTTTTCCTTGACTATTTTTCAACAGCATTTCCTTTATCTCTGGATCATCGACGTGGTTAGCCGCATTTTTCGCTGCACTTAATAATGAAGTAATAGTGAAGAATGGTGGTGGGGTTGTATGCCTTAAAGAACAATGGCTTTTGACTACGGAAAATTCTCCTCCAATACTACACAGACTGAGGTCAACATCTAAGTTTTCTTCCTCATTATCATCAGTATTATCTTCTGCTTCTGGTTCTGGCTCTCGTACGAACAAAACTTTCCACCCTAGTTTAAGCTGTCTAGATTTCTTCGCTTTAAAATGGCGCTCTACCCCATCATCGTCAGTCGTGTGGAATTTAAAACTAACGTATTCCTTTACGTGTTCAGGCAAGAATTGGGTTATGTAGTTACGCACGATCATGTAATAGACCGAGAATTGCATTTCATTTAACTGTGAAACAGCGGATGTATTATGTGTGGGAATGATTGCGTGGTGTGCGCTCACCTTTGTAGAGTTGAAACAGGCAGGGACATGGTTCTGGTCCACGCTAGTCATAGATATCAATGGCGCAAACAGATCAACTTCAGCTAAGTCATTAAGTAAAGATTCAGCATCATCAAATGACTCATCACTCAGATATCTAGAATCCGTCCTGTTGTACGTTATGAGTTTGAGATCGCGTAGCTTCTGCGTTGTTTCTAACACCTCAGATAATGAATAGCCAAAAAGTCGGTCACATTCGCTTTGTAAACTACCGAGGTCAAAGGGCATTGGTCGCTTTATAGGTTTTTGGTCAACATCAAGTTCATCTAGTATGAATTTCTTTCCTGCGATAGAGGATTCTAGATGTACCGCAAAATCCTTATTGTTCAATCTACCTTCTTCATCGACTGGATCCTCACTAGTTGGTATGTAACGAACTAAATCGAGCTCTGTACTGCCGATAGTTAAAGCAGCATTCAAAATGTAGTAATCCGTTGATGTGAAGCGCTCTCGTTCCAAATACCGTCTCACAACTAGCCCGACAAAAAATGATTGCACTCGTCCAGCGGTAAGAAGTTTGCGCCATCCCTGAAAACCTGCTTGCGTAGTTAAGGCTCTAGTGACATTAAACCCGACGAGTTGATCGAGAATTTGACGGCTTCGTTCACACATTGCATTGACGTAATCCTCCTTACCTGGTTTTGCTTGCTGCCAAGCCTGAAGTATTAAATTGTTGTCGTTAATGTATACGCGTTTTACTTCATTTTGGCATTTGAAGTGCTCGTAAATGCTCCAAAATATCCACGAGCCTGCGTTATCTATATCGGTACAGTTATAAACTAGGTTACATTTTTTTAGCAAAGCACCAAGAACGTCCAATTGTTTTTTTGTTTTAGGTTCAGGGACGAATTTTACAGGCCATTTCATCGGGAGTTGGTCTCGATTCCATTTTTCAAGACTCTTATCAAAATAACTCGGGTCAGCTAGCTTTAACAAAAAACCCTGAGCCCAACTCACTATTAAGCCAATATCCGTACACTCGTAATACCCAGTACGTTCTATGACGTTTTTGGAGAGTGTGTTTGCTATTTCTGTGGCCACTTCCCGCTTCTCAGCGATTGCTAAGTCCATAATAACTGCACCGAAAAAATAATGATTCACATATAATTTTCAATCATAGTCGATAGTTCATGTGCAGTAAATTGACACTGGTTATATTTCAAACAAATTTCACCGTAATTTTGTTAATGGGAAATTGGGGAAATGGAGGAATAAAAAAGGCCACCGAAGGTGGCCATTTATGGTTATGAGAAATACTGATCAATGCAAGCCATAATAATACGGCGATTTTGATCATACATTTCTACATATTTGGATAACTCGAGAATACTCTTCGTTTCCGGTATATCTAGATTCGATTCATAATCTACGTTATCCATTTTCTTTAATACTTCACTTCGGATCAAATCAGCAGAAGCTACTTGGTCAAGAAGGAAAGACTCTATTACATCATAGGCCTCTGCCTTCTTATCTATACCAATACTCTCCATGCAAGACACAAATGAGAAATCATCATCTGGGTCATCAATAATCCATTCCAAGTGTTCAACCAGATTTTGCTTGTTTAAGTAAAAACAAGATCTCAAGTCATCCACCATTATGAAATATACACAGATTTGCATTGTGTGGAGTTCGTTTTTCAGGTCCCAAGATACGAAGGCGCGAGGCTTTTTAGCAAGCTTCATTCCTTTAAGTACCTGTTCCTGATGTTCCTCACGATACAAATATGGAAGCAAAGTGTTTAAAGGATTTACTTCCGCCTTCTCTCGTGGGGTTTTACGTTGTCTTGGCTTCGACTGTGTTTCAACACTACCTAATTCAAGCTTTGATAAGAAGTCTAGTTGAGCCATTGTTTTGTCTCCCCTAGCCTTGCCTGCCATAGAGAATTAAAGGCTGACAATTGTTGCGATGAAGCTCGCTTGATAAAACCAAATAGATAAGTCTTCAGTTCTTCTGCACGGTTAACGCCCTCACAAAGTTTACTGTCAGTTAATGCATCAACTTCAGCTAAGTTACTCACCAACCACCAAAGTAGTTTTGGTTGATGGTGATTAAGAACTAGCATCTCCTGATATGCCTGAGCATGTAATGAGTTTTGTGTACTCATGGTTTTCTCCTTGATCATTGGTTGCCTTTCGGCAAACTCCATTGAGTTATTTGACTTCCAAGCTTGGTGGATGAACCCACCAAGCTTATTAGTCTTTGACTCCTTAATTGAACACCTTTCGGTTACGGTGTAGGCACTTAATCGTGCCTACAGTTTTACGCTGCTATGTTCACTTTTTCGACAAAGTTAAGAAGCTGTTCTTCTGAGATTACATTTTCCTTAAACAGACGCTGAATAGCGAATTGCTTATCTTTACCTTGTAAACTCATAACAAAGCCCGCAACTTGGACGTCATTGAACATTTCAGAATCTGACGAATAGCTATCAATGAACATGTCGATAAACATAATACTATCGTGGTTATCAATATCCTCTTTGCTAATAGTAGCATTGAGATACTCAATAACTTCCGATGGCAAGCTAGATTCAACATTCGTTTGCGTAGTCGACTCAGGCTCTACAGCTTGAGTTTCAACTACAGGCTCAGTCACTACTGAATCTGTTTTGAAAGGAATTTCATTTTCCATTACAAATGGAGGTTGAAATCCAGTCTCACCATCTTCAACAGTGTCTTGCCCAAACATACCTTGATAGCGTTCAGCATCCTCATCTGAAATTTCCTCTACCGAGTCAGCCTCTTTTTCGACTTCTTCAGTTTTAGTTGTTTCAGAATCATTTGCTTGGGTTCCTGCTTCAGATTGAGCTTCATCAAGAACCTTTGCGCCAGCTTCAGCTTGGTTTTCGCTATTAAGCTCTAGACCTTTGCGAATATACGCAGGTACTGTTAAGTCAGGTTCATCACTATCACTAGGTGATTGGGTTGAAACTTCGTTAACGGTCTCTAGCTTTTCCGCCTCAACTGATTTATCAGTTTCAGCTTCCACTGAATCAGCGGTAGATGTTTTTGGTAATTCTTTAGCAACGGGAGCGCTATGAGATTCCACATTCTCTTTCTCAAGAGGTTTGTGTCCTTGTGCAGCACTTTGTTGCTTCGTAATTAACTCATCAACGTTCGATTTGATACGCGATCCATCTACAGGTTCAGGTTTGGTTTCAGACTTAAACTTGAAACCAACGGTATTTACCAGTTGCTCAAACTCATTCATTTCTTTCTCTGAAATGTTCATTTCCAAGACAGAATTTTCAGGGTTATCTTTACCGTAGAAAGCTAGTTCGATAGCCTGAGCAAATGTAGTCTGACGTAAACGACGTTTTGGTTTCTGTATCCAAGCAGGACTCACTTCACTAAAGCACTCATCGAAGTATTCACGTGCAACAAATGGACGTTCAATTCCATCCACATAAACACGAGCTTCTAACCAAGCAAAGCAAGTAACGGTATTAACTGTTCCGTTACGTAGCTTGCTCTCTACGTTTATAGTTATGGTGTCTCCCGAGTCAGGATAGACAAACTCTACGCCCTGGTAAGATGATTGTCGGTTTGCAATACGTAGGCAACCAGACATGCCGATTTGTGTTCTGTATCCATCGACTTCACCATTTAAATCTTTGTCTGCTACAACATAGATTTCATGATTAAACGGATTCAGATCACGTGTTAACGCCGCCTGAATTAAGGTTAATACAGAATCAGAGCAGAACTTGGTGTAGTGAGGAAAGCATTTTGACTTCAATACACAAAGCATCTCTTCTATTTCGTTAAAACCATATTTTGTTGCAAATGTTTTGATCATTGACATGGGTATTTCTCCTTGATTACTTAGCCCTTTCGGGAATAAATGGAACACTATTCAAGCGTTCCATATTGGTTTAGTTAAAATTCTTCGTATTCTTCAAACTGCGGTGCTGGCATTTGCTGACCGTTCGATTGAGGAAGGCTCTCACTACGTGGCGAATACTGCTGAGTAGGTTGTGGACGTTGACGAACTGGTTGTGCGCGTTGTGACCCACTGCTGTTAACAGTATTTTTTGTAAAACGTACGACTGCATCTACAGATGTATAAGTGGTGTTGTCCACATGTGGCTGGTACTCATAAATTCCTTCATAACGATGAGATTTAACAGTAACCATTTTTGCTTTCACATGAACCAAAGCGCCCTTACGAAAATATTCCGCATTATCGACGATTTGTTTAGCTTTCCATCCAAACACTGAAACACTGTGTCGAACGGAAGTTTGACGTTGTTCACCAGTGGCCTTATCTCGAAAAGTCTCATTAGTGATCACAGCTAACTTCACGACAGTATTATCAGCGTTGCCGCAGATGTATAAGTCTTCGGCTAAATTACCCTCTAAAAATAGACAGTTATTCATTTTGACTCCTTGCTTAATGTAGGTTGACTTTCGTCAGGTTAAAATCCGCATCAGTGCGGGTTAAAAAATCTCAATTCCAATGCTGTACCATTGGGATTAAGACTTGGAAAAGAGGTAATGATACATTACCTCTTTTTTATTACTTATGCGTGTGACACTGTCCCATTAGATGAGTACGTGCTATTGCGCATTGCTTTTCTGCGTGAACCAGATTGACTCTGAAATTTTGCAGGATTTTTATCCGAAGATTTATTCTTCACAAATTCAGCACGTTGTTTACGTAACTGATCACGTTTACTTTGGTTAGTCACAGTCTCTGGAAGAGGCTGTTTAGCAAAAGTATTTTCAACGATTTCTTTATTTCCAAATGCACCAGAAACAAATAAACCTTTACGTAGGTAAGCAGGTTGGCTCAAGTCAGCTTCATGCTTTACTTGAGGTTTAGCCACTTTAGGTTGCTTCGGTACTTCGTTGACTATGTCTTTAACAGACATGCTAACGTTGTACTGAGCAAAACCTTTGGATGGTTTCGATTCTGCAGGAGATTCTGTCATATGAACAGTTTCTTCTTCAACAGTATCTGTTTCCTCCTTACTACGTTTACGTTTTGCTCGTTCTTCACCGAACTTATAGAACATTTGCTGCATGCTAGAGATAAATTGATCTACTAGCATCATCGGTAAACGCATAAAAATATCTACAACAATGTAGACACCTTCATTCACGAGTCTTCTTAATAAGTATCCAAGCATAACTGCTGCAATAACCCAAAAAGCTAACTCGGCAATGCCGTACCAAAATTCGCCCATGTAGGCTGGTAAATAAGGCATGATAGTCCCCTTGATTAAATTTCCTTTCGGAATGCTTGCTAACGGCAAGTGCGCAATTTTGCGATAGTGCAAAAATAGGTATAAGCACGTCTAGTTAACGTAACTACACCTATTTCAACACTCGGTATGGATAGCATGGATTGAATGCTTAAGAGAAGGATTACAGCTTTTAAGCTGTATGATAAGAGTCTTCAGAATACAATGCTGTTTTAGGATAAACAAGTGTTTTGTCGCCATCGAATACCAGCATTTAGAGCTGTAGTATGATCAAAAATACTCAGAGTGCATTGTAAATACCGAAGTAAAACAATGCACCTGAATATCAATAACAACGTGGCCTATCGCCATTTGTTCTTTATCCACTGTGTAATACGTCGGGGTGTTTCGAACAAAACAAAATCAAAGCATGTAATTAGTAAAACCCAGAGATATAACGCCCCTAGTACAAATTTCACCTTTGAGTTCCATTCAAAATACGCCCCGATTATTGGCAGTAAGATAGTAAATGCCAGAAGTAACAGAAGGCCTTTACATATGCCAGGTTTGAACTTAACAAAGATTCTCATAAGAAACATCGAGTGATTCCTTTCTTTAATCTGTTAGCTCAAGCCTTTCATTGCTTCACTTACCATCTCTAAAGCAGCTGGAACTACAATTTGTAGCGCCTTAACTATTTGGTCTTTCAATGGTTTTAGCGCTGCGATAAAGCCACCAACAGCCTCATTCATATCTCCATTGGTTAAATAAGTAGATATTGCTACTAATCCAATTAGAAAAACAACTAGGCGTAATGGCTCTCGAAGCATACTAAAGAATACATAAATCATAGTATTACCCCTTATGAAAATGTTGTTCCTTTAACTTGCTAAGCTGATCGAGTCCGGATTTAACTTGACTGTCCGTTCTGGTCAGTATCATCAATGTTTCGGACATCCCTTTTGGTACATCGTCTAACATGAATATCGGGCCTGATTTTGACGCCAGCACACGAATATGAGCTCCACCTAGAAGTACAGAGGCTTGTTGGGCAAATTCTTGTGGCTTGGATTCTTTCAAGAGCTTGATCAAAGTTCTTTCCAATTCTTCGCGTTCGAATTGTACCGTCATAAAGCCACCTTTCTTTTTTGAGGGTGAGTCTCTGTGCGATGAACTGGTGGTGTTCTATTGCTTCGGTATTTAGGTCGGTGTGTTTTGCTAAACAGTGAATGGTTCAAGTCGATGACTTTTACTTTCATTTGTGACTCCTTGATTAAATTAAGTGCTTTTCAGCGAGGTATTGCCATGAATGACATAATCATTTAAATATTAAACCGTTTAATCTTAGGATGCAATTTCACAATCGAGTTATCTTGCTCAACTTATTCATCTTTTTTGATAAATATCGGTTCAATGCGTTTGTAATAGAAACCAATCTTTCAGAAGCGTTTTTTACCACCCAACATTTCAAATCGCCCATGTTTGTAGAGCTAAAATTAGCAAGGTGCCCGATTTCATTATTTAGTTCGTCGTCATATCTAGGTTCCTCTGCAATCATTATGAAAAGCAAATCTTCGGATTCGACAGATTCAAAACGAAGATACAGACCTAACTTTGTAGTACTTAAGTGGAGAGTTGTTTCTGTAAGGGTCATCTGTCTTTACCTGTTTATTGCGTATAGGTAAATCATAACGGATTTGAGGCACGGTCAAGTATGCAGTATTAAGCGGCTAATAGGTCTCTGATAACAGTTTCCTGATCGTTTTGCCAATGCAGTTTATTACGTTGCGAATGTACGTAAGCTACAGAGTAATTATACCCAAATTCATTTTGTTTCGTTATTACCGCTTCTGGTAGAACTATTCGATTTGCCACTTCTCTTGCAAAGTCTTGTGGCTTGACCAAATGACTTATAACGTTGATATCAGTTACGTCCGTAAAATACGTAACAAATTCTTCTTTCATCTCGGTAAATGGAATGAACTCACTAAGGAAAGGACTTCCAGAAGTCTTCACTTTTTGAGCTACTTCGGTACCAAAGAATCTAATTTGCAGGCACAGCTGTTTATTTATAAATGCTGGCTTTATGTCAGCGGTATGGATATGAAATAGCGACAGTCCTTTTGGAAGTTCATAACCTGCCTTGGCGCAGTAGGAAACGATAGCTTCAGAGGCCTGAACCAGAGGCCTTGAATAATCAAAGACGAAATCACAATTATCACAGTGCTGATCATAACGATTCAGAGCTACATTACACTGAGGGCAGCGAATGACTCTTGATTTTAAATGGCTCGGTGATTCTATACAGTCAGTAGACCACTCAATCATGTCTGCACGGCCAAGCGCATGAGTATTCTCAGTGTAATCTAAAAGCATGCATTCTTTTTTGGCGTCCTTTGTACCCATTAAATGAGGGCGCATTCCTCTGCCACACAACTGTACCCAACGACCTTTTGACTTTGTTGGTTTAAGGTTTACGATCAGGTCAATAGCTGTTTCATCAAAACCTGTTATAAGAGTTTCACATGAGATAAGCGCGGTAAAATTACCGTCCCTGTACTCCTCTAAAATTTTATCTCTCGCTTTTTGTTTTGTATTGCCATCAATCACCCTGGCTTCAATTCCCATCGATGTTAGATAGTCTAGAACCGCTTCGCAGTGTTTGACGTTCGCGCAATATATTTTCCATTTTTTTAAGCCAAACATTCTCGCTTTAGCAATTGTATCGTTTAACGCATCATCGGTTCTGTTGTCTTCCATCATGACGTCTGCGGCTTCGTCACGGTTATAGTCATAACCCCGGACGTTCACTTTATCCATCGATACTGTAAATGGTGTTTTAACGTAACGAATAGGTACAAGAAACCCGAGCTCTAGTAACTCTTTCAGGGTTACCTCTGCCACAACTTCTTTAAACAGTGGATTCTTACCGTCGGTTAGTTTGCCAGTAGTAAGACGGTAATCAGTTGCTGTTAACCCTACAATCCGAACCTTTTTATTTACAACTTTTTGTTTACTAATGAAGGTTTGATACATCCCATCACCTTTCGGAGGGATTTGGTGGCATTCATCGACAATAATTAAATCGAATTCGCCCATATCATCACGTTTATAAACAGACTGAATACTCGCAAAAATAATCTGATTTTCTGTATCTCTACGATCTAACTTGGCGGAAAATACGCCAGCATCAACGGATGGAGCAATTTTAAAGAATTTTTCTGAATTCTGTTTAACCAGCGTTGTATCTTGGGTCAGTACGATGATGCGGATTTTCTTAGTACTATTGAAAGAAAGTGCGTCGATTACAATTTGAGCTAGGATGTGTGTTTTACCGCCCCCAGTAGGGACCTTAATAAGTGGGTTACCTATCTTATTTTTCTTAAACCACCGCCATAACTTGGTAACTACACGTTGTTGATAGTTTCTTAATGGATTTTGTATGATTTTATTTAGTTTCATTACGCTTCACACATAATACAAAAAAAAGGTTAATCGACATAAATACCAAATCCAAGCCCGCGTAATTTTCCGTATTGGTCTGGAAATTGTTGTGGACTGGAATCACCTGTAGACCATGACGGTGCAACATACGTTTCAAGAGGTGTTTCTTTATACCCTTTTGGAGCTCGGACAATCAACACTGGAACACTTAATTTGAGAAGTTTTCTTTCACTCTTCATCCCTTCTAGCACCCCCAGTTGATGAACTGGATGAATCCTTACACTCATCAAACGGTAGAGGTTGCTCCCGTTTGTAACGTGAGAATTAAGATTTGAGTGGAAGCGCTCAAGCCGCTGGTACTGATGAATTGACGTTTCTCGATCAGTAGGTGCAGCATTTGAGGTAATTAGCTCTACTTCTTTATCATTTAATAAGATTGGTGCTTTTTGAGTATCACACCAATGAAAATGTGACGATGTAACATTATTTAATATTGGAATTTGTCGGTATATAGTTGAGCTAATAACATCTTTTACTTTGGAATCGTAATACTTCCTGCGTTCTAGGCGTGACGGAATAGCGTGTCTAGCACCGTGTTTTATGATTTTCTTAGCTTCATTTATTTCTGATACTAGTTTACTTATATCAGCAAAGGCCCAGCGATTGAGTTCAACTGTACCAACGAACTTGGTTGGTACTGTAATACCTTCGTGCTTTTGCTCAAAGTTGTAGATATTACATGCAATCCTGACGGCTTCAGACCCGGTTATTTCCGTCACCTCAATACTATGATTAAGAACGCTGTTTCTTTTCCATGGGGCATAAGTGTATAGAGTTGCTTTATGTACTCCTCTCTTAATCTTGGTAGATAGGAGTTTTTTACCTTCCGTAATCACATCGAAAGCTGCCTCTAGATTACTAACCGTAGTACCTGAATATTCATTATCATTTGACAAATGCTGATCCTCAAGTTGTAAAAATCTAACCACCGCTGTATATTTATACAATAGATTAACACGATAAAAGCTGATCTATTACTCCCCCCCAAAAAGGAATGATCCTTTTCATAGTGATCAAATTCACATTTTTAAAATAAAAACCCACAAATACACTTAATAATCCTGTTTATATCCTGTGCATAGCTTGTTGGTAAGCTTGTATTTCGAGCTAATCTACTGTTTTTTCTAAAAATCATGGGGTTAGATTTGTAAACTTTCAGGGTTTGATTTTTAAATCCTTCTGGTTAGATTTTTAGAACCAAGCGGTTAGATTTTTATAACTTACTGGGTTAGATTTTTAAACTTAGGCGGTTAGATTATTAGAAAGTCTCGGTTAGATTTTTGGTTTTTAGCGGTTAGACTTTTAAACTTTTCTGGTTAGATTTTTACGGTTTAACGGTTAGATTTTTAAAACCTCTGGGTTAGATTTTTATGATTACTTGGTATGATTTTTGGAATCTCTGGGTTAGATTTTTAGTTTTATCCGGTTAGATTTTTAGTTTTTAGCTTTATTATCTTCAAATTTTCTCACACAAAACAAACTCAACTTATTGAATTACAATAAGTTTCAAGAAAGATCTTTTTGGAGTGTGTTTTTGGTATTCATGTCTCTTTCAAATTTGAGTATGATAGCAAACCGATATAGCGACTTTATTAAACGTGGCTAGGGGCAAAACGATTCTAATAGACTAAGTACAGTGCAGTATTGAAGCTATCTTAGATCCATTTGATCATTGATCTCATATAAAAAGATCAATAATAATAATAAAGGTCGTTTTGTGTTTATTTAAGAAAATGGATATAGTGGGTATTGTTGATGAAAGAGATTGAGCTAGACGAGACTTTTAAACCAAGTCCGAACATGAAATTGTTTCTAAATCCTTTCTTCGTAAATGATGATCTAGTTATCCCCTTCTTTACTCTATCCAAGCGTTTAAATGATGCAGGCTTAAAACTAGAAAGCAAATATCTGCTGTTTATTACAGAACTGCTTAGAAAGAATCAACATAAAGCTGTCATACCACTAAGTCACGTATTGAGCGAAATTGTTGAGTCGGAACTATGTAAAACGACAGTTTGTCGTAATTTGTTAAATCATTTCTTTATAGCTAAGGGCATTTTTGAAACTCCCACCGTAAAAGACTCTAATTCTGATCGGATTTATCCCGCGATTACGTATTCGGGTCAAATTCTCGACAATCTGGATTCTATCATCGACTCCGCTGGAAGTAATAATTTGCAAGTTCTGAAATCTGAAGGATCCTTATCACCTGCTTTAAATAAGTTAAATAAACAAGCAATTAGAAATCAAATTTCCTACATTCCAAGCTCATTTGATATCGCAACTGATGAAAAAAGAGTTATCGCAATCAAAGATAACTATTCTGGTTTGATGAACATTCTGGTATCAGTTGCATCAACAGATAAACAACAAAATAGAACCGGTACCATGGCAGTGTCTCTTAAGCAGGGTCCTCAAGAAATAACCATGCTTACAGACTACGAGGTTTCAACATGGACCAACTCAGACAGTGTGATGCTATTTAAGGATTTGAAGTATTACTTTGCTGCAAATACTCTTACGTTCCATGCACATGTTGCACGCCTAAATGATTACCTTTACCAGAAAAGACCTCCTGTTAACCGGACTCACCTTCACATCGATGACATTCTTTCTCTAATCTACCCAAACACAAAAAAAGGGTTTGGCGGAATTCAGAGAAATGAATGCCGAGAAGCACTACAAAGAATTCGGAAAACCATAGTGGAATTAACTCCGCATAAACAAGAGGAAATCTCTGTTTTAAAGAATGCCTTGATGCAAACTGGTGAAAACGATGGTGACAGGCCAGTAACAGAAACTGAAATAAAGCCTTTCAGTAAACTTGCTCGCGTTGAGTACACGAATAGCAAAGGTAAGTTCGGAGCAAGCACGATGGACTATATTGTTGAGCTTCCAGAAGTGCTTTTTAATTCGTTATTCTGTGAAGAATTTCATTGGTTAATGCCACCTTCCATACTCACTGTTGATGACCTTTTCTTTGCGCTATATCTTTACCTACGTACTCGTATGGGGCAAAAAGGCACTTATACATTCAGCTTTGAGTCTTTCTTCCTAGTAAACTCTGGAACAGGTTCTTCAGTGTCAGATTTTGCAAACCGTTTGAAAGATGCTTTATATAGCTTGTCTAGGTCAACAAAGAACAAAACTAAGATTTTTAATGCTACAAAAACCAAATATAAGGCTCAATATACACTAGAGCTATATGGATATACCTGTTACATAGATTGTGCCAATGAAGAAATTTCTGTAACCGTTGATCAAAAACTCTTTCTGGCTGCGTTAGAACTTCACGATGGACGAAGAACCACACCAACCATTTCAAACCCATTAGCTAACATTAGTTTCAATGAACTAATCCAGAAAAAGGAGTTCACAGAGCCTGAGTTGAATTCTTTAGCTAACTTAGTACAAATGGGTAAGAAGCACCTTACAAAGACCCTACAGAGTACAAACAGGCGTTTAGGTCATATGATTCGAACCGTTGTCAACGAGCCTGGTTATATAGGTCTTTCTTGCTCTACTAGTGATACCCCTCAGTTTTACATCACTTCGGTAACCAGTGAGCAAGAAATTTATTCTTTAGCTACTCAGCTTGGAGACGATTTCGGAATGGCTGTATCGGATATTAGTGAACACTTATTTTCTTTACAGGAAAAAATCGACAATAAGTTCTTAGGTACCAAATTACCAGTATCAGTACTTGAAGCCGCTTATCGTTTTTACTGTGATGGGTTCCAACTAGGTGATGGAAGTATAAAAAATCAAGTTGAGCTATTCCAACTTGCTCAAAAGGAACCACATAACTTCGATTCTCTTCTATCTATGTGTAATATGCCCAGATAATTAAGGGAAGCAAAAGCGGTATGAAAAATCTATTTATATCAACGCTTCTGGTTATGTCTGCATCGATAGCAAATGCTACAACTACAGAGACAGTAGCTAAAGAGTTTGGTTCGGCCATGGTCGATTCATTAGTTGAACTTCAATTACAAACGATATGTGGTACTCATATTTCAAGTACAGGTAAGAAAATAGTTACCGTTGATACCGACTGCATTTCAAACGTGAATGAATTGCTTAGCACGTTAGAAACAGAACCAAGTGCAATTCAACTGGAGAAGAAGGTCAGCGCGTTCATGGATGCTAACAACATCCCTAAAGCGCTTTAACGAGAGAATTAAAGTATGAAAACGGTTGTTGCAGAGTTTGCATTGCCAAGAAGAGAACCCAACGAAGTGTCAAAGCTAGTATTGAAACGGTTGGCCGATATGGGTGTCGATGTAGCTGTTTTAGAGTTAGACGATAGTGACGATAACTTCTTTTGGTCAACGAGGGATAATGGCGAACTCTATCATAATCCTTACCTCCGCATTAGACTGGACGATGATTTCTACTCTGATACACCAGTTTATTTCACGGAACTCATGCTTCGTCAGCATAGCGGAGGTGATATTTCACACGATGTAAATCGTGATACTTGCTTAGAATTTCTACCATCCGAGATAGATCAAAATATTCAAAGAGTTTGCGACATTTACATTAAGTATTCGGAGTAAGGGATTATAGGTGTGAGGAATGGATTTACTTGTTTATATGCGGCATTTCCAGCTTCCCTCTTTGCTGCGTTATTTATGTTGGTCCAAAATAATGTCCACATGGCACCCCTCCCCTGCTAGTCAAGAGAAGTTTGCGGATAACTAAAAAACCCCTATCTAAAGTCAGATAGGGGTTTGTCTTAGAGGTTTTGCAAAAGGTTATTTAGTATTAATCTATTTTACTCAGTTTTACTCGGTAGATTAATGTTGAATAAGCTGGGATGTTAGGCTGTGGTTGATCCTTATACGCAAGTTCTGGTTTTATTACGAATTCATATTCGCTACCTTCCGTCATTAATAAAACACCTTCTTGTAGTCCTTGTGTAAGGTCAGAAACAACAAAGCTTGAAGGTTGCTTTCTCCAGTTCGAAGAATCAAAAACTCTACCGTTTCCTAATCGACCCTCGTAGATCAATGTAACAACACTATTTATACTGGGTTTGATTTTTACAACCCCTGGTTTAATTACTCTGTAAAGTAATCCTGAAGCCGTCGCCATTTCACCTTTTTGTTTCTTGGCTGATTCTTGAATTTTTATACCCGCTTGATAATCCGGGTATTCTTCTTTGGTCTTGCTGAGATCCTTTGTGACCGTATCGAGGTAAGTTAATTGGCGAGCAATTTGTTCTCTTGTCAGCTTAGGAGATTTACTAATTGCATCGCGGACACCTTCTATGACCTTTTCTCTCTGGAACTTAACCGTAGATGTTGATTCAGTTTGTTCAATCAATGCAGAAATAGTTCGCCCTACTTCATACCCTACACTGTAAGAAGCGTTCTCCATGTTACTCGGAATTTCGGCAATTTCGGTGGATTCGGTTTGTGTATTTGCTGCAGCGGTCATTGGAATCAATGAACAAGTTGTAAATAACGCCACATAGCGCATAAATTTCCCGGATTTTAGGTTTCGGAAATTACAATTTATAGATTTCTTGTGAATAGAGCTCATTCTGCGTCCTACAATTGTGTGAAGCGTTATATATTTGGTGTATTATAGGTTTAAAATTTAAGCCGGTAAATCCTAACCTTACTGCCTCGGCATACAAGGTTGACCGTATGCCCATTTGCATATACTGCTACCAATCAATTTAAGGAGGGGTTTAATGGATTTCAATGCGAAAACATTCCAAACTTTATTAATGAATACATATGGTTCTATTGCAGCTGCTGAATCTTATATTAAAGATGGAAATATAGCCCTTGCAGAGATTTGTTTGACCAAAGGGAAAGAGATTTATGATTTACTAAAGGTCGAAGCTGATATCTACCTTAAAGTGGTTAGTGAATTACGAACCACGATTTCCGAAAATGGGATGCAAATTAACACCAATATAAATGATTTAAAAAAACTAGGTTCGGAATGCAAAGTATTAGCAGACCAGCTTGAAGAACTTCAGCAAGCATATCGTGAGCTGGAACTGAAGCATTCTATTTCAACGAAGAAATATGAAGATAGCTCATTTGCTAAAGATGAGCTGCTAAAAGAAGTTAGAAGGAGCTTATCGGATGCTCAGACTCGTGCTTCAAGAGTCGACAAGATAATGCCCGAGTTCCAAGAACTTCAAAATCTAAAACCTAAACAGCTGAAGCGTGATTACGACCGTTTGCTTAAAAAGCATAAGAAAATCACTGAAGATCAAACAAAATTGATATCTGAAAATGCTGACTTAAAAATCTCGATAAAAAAATTGTCAGAAAAGACCAATGGGGACCATGAAGTTTGCGCATATGAGGGTCTACAGAGTGAAATTACGTACAGAGTACTTTTCCTTAAGTTCCCACTAGAACTTGCAATCCATGATGCTGAACTGATAAAGCTTTATGACGGATTGGATTTTCATTACCAAGTCCTATTGAGTACCGGTGTGTCTTATATACTCGCGATGACGGAATTTTTAACGCCAGTAGTGCCTGCAAATATTGGGTCTAATAACGATTGGCCGCCTGAATTGAATACGGAAATTCACAAGTCATTTTCGAACCAGATAGCAGCTATTAACCCTAGATACGTGGAATATGTTAATTCACTTAAACATGTAGATTTCGTTTCAAACTATGGAAACGCTGATGAAGAAGTTCAATTATTGAAACAGGCAAAATTTACCAGTCTATTCTCAGTTGTTTCACTGCCATTATCTGAATTTCATAATCGAATTAAAACTGTCATCGAAGATGCAAGTTTAGACTTCAGTAAGAATATTTACTCTAGGGCGAGAACTGCAGGTTTAGCACTGAAACCTAAACTACTAATTGAAAAAAAACCATTGAAGCGAGCTTCTTAACTTGTCTGAGTTACCTGTTACGTACGAAGTCCAAATTGACACCTCTACCCCACAGAAAGTAGAGGTGTTTAAAAAGGCCAAAGAACTTGAATTATTAGACGGCCTAGCACAACTGGCTAAACATTTCGGGAAATTTGATTCTTGCCAAATAGAAGTCCCACAACCCTCTTCCGACCCTAAATCAAATGATGTTTTGAGGATTGTTGCCGGTTATAAATTAATGGAAGTTGTAATAACTCAGTTCCATTCATACCCACTAGTCACCAGAGTGTCAGATAAAGCTTTGTTTCGCCTTGTCCCCATAATTAACGATCAAAACCAAACTATCATCCATTGGATCCCTGATTCACCTAGAAACACGGTTACATTTTGTTTCGACGTACCTTATTATCAATTCCCATCATCAAAGCGAGTTATCCCAACCACAGGATATTAATAGAATGCAGTACCCACCACTTTCAGTATCCAATTTTTATCCAGTAATCCTTCCTCATTCGTACTCACAAGTTGTTCTCCCAGAATTAAGAGAAATTCTTCAAGTCCTATTCAATGAATTACCAGAAGCTCAGGAAGAATACGAACTGGCGGAAGACTTTTTATCTGAGTTAATGGGCAATAAAAACAACTACGACAGCTACAGAACAGATTTAGTGTGTTTCTTGAATTGGGTTTGGGCTCATAAACTGGAAGTTGGTTCAATTCGTAGGAAGGAAATGACTCAATTTATTTTCTTTTGTAATACACCGCCCCAAGAATTGATCGCGAAAGCCGCCCCAAGAACAGTACTAACGGATTCTAAGTATCGTGATGAATTTATTTTAAACCCAGATTGGCGCCCATTTAAAAATCCGAGTATTGAAATGCCCTACTCGCGCAGCCAAGCTACTATTGCAAAGCAATTATCAGTAATTAGTTCTTTTTATACGTATTTGAATGATTGTGAGTACTGCGACCATAATCCCGCGGCGTTAGTATTAAGACGTTTAAATATCGGTTCATTAGATAACGTTAAGCCTCATGATGAAGTTGATAGATCTCTCTCAATATTACAGTTAGCCACTTTGCTTGATGTAATAGAGGATTTGGCTTCGGAAAATCGAGATAAGTATGAACGTACACGTTTTCTTGTGTATTTAATGATTCTCGCTTTCCCAAGACGCAGTGAGGTTTCGGCTTCAACAACATATTCTCCTAAAATGTCAGATTTTATAAGGGTTCGAGTTGGCGATGAATTTAGGTATGTATTTCATATAAGACGAGCTAAACGAGGCCGTTCTCGTAAGGTGCTTTGTCCAAGAAAATTGGTAGATGCATTGGTACGGTACAGAAGATTTTTAGGTCTAACTGATTATCCGGACTCGAATGATAATTCCCCGTTGTTTACAAGGCACCGCCCCGCGTCACATGGCAGAGATGCTGGGATTGTTGATGCCAACCTATCCTCTAATTCCATTTATAATTTGATAAAAGAAATATTCCACTTTACTGCATCGAGACTTGAAGATATGGAAGAGTTTGAAGAGGCAGATATACTCCGTTCGTTGTCCGCGCATTCAACTAGGCACACCGGTATAAGTTTGGCCTTAAGCGCTGGTAGGTCGCCTGAGAAGCTTATGTTAGATAGCGGCCATAACAGTTACTCAGCATTCAAACGGTACGTGACAACGAAAGTTGATTTCAGAGTTGGTGAGGTTGATTTGATCGATAAAGTATTAGATAGTTTTTAGAAGTTTAGGAAAAAAGCCCGCTATGTACGCGGGCTTTTTTATTAGGCTTTCTCTTTTAATATGAGAACCATTTTCTTTAATAACTCATCAGGAGATAAGTTTAAAGCTTGTAAAACACCAATTGCTTGTTCGAAGCTATTAGCATCCTTTACATTTATAGCGCTAACCATCTGGTTTGCTACAAGCTTATACATGTCGCTGGTGGCCGAGTCACGGAGGTGTATAAGTTTACCGAGTTGCTTACTATCGATTAAGTTACTCATAACACTCACTCTGTAGTTTCAAGAACACGTTTGTACTCTTGTTTCGCTCGTTCAACGATGTAGTCGCTTTCGCGATTTTTTTCATCGATAAATTCAAAGTAAACTTTATTAAAACAACATACCCAATTGACCAAATTTGCTCTGATTTCATGTTCGGTTATGAAGAAGGTTAAACCGTCAATAATAGTCGGTCTTGCGTCTACATAACCCATCATGAAATTGTAGGCTTCTTGGCTGATACGTTTAACCCGCGTTTTTAGAATATCTTCATATTCAATACTTAAAGTATCGAATTCATCATGAGAGATAAAGCTCACATTAGGGTAATCCATTTTATAATCGTCAATAGGAGTAAGCTGCTCACCTGTCACAACTAGCTCTGTATTTTCACTTAAAATGGTTACTGTCTCGTAGTGACCGTACATAAGAAAGTATGCCTTATCGACTACGAATCTATGCACGGGCATCGTCCCTTTCGAATTTAAAATGATTTCCATATTTTCTCCTTAATTTTCACTTTTCAGTGTTAAAAATGGTTTACGTAAATATTTCGTAAACCAGAATGTGCTTAGCGATTTCCAACTTTTACCATGTAGACAATTTTAATTTCAGCCGAATTTTGAGCTGAAGTTGTTAAGAGTTCACCTAACTCTTTGTTAGAGTCAATGTACACATTAAAACCTCACCTTTAGTATCACGCTTAATTAAATGGCACATGGCGTTCTCTGCCGTTTGCTGAACATAAGCTACTCTCCCGTAACTAGTTTCTTTACCGAAACGAGATCATAAGAACCAATTTCATAGTTGGTAACTATGTTCTGTGCAAACAAGTCAAAAACATCACTTACTTCAGTTTCGAATGGAGCCTCGATCGCTAATCTTCCAACGAACTCAAAATAACAAGCTCTTAGGGAGAAATCGAATCGATTACTTTCAACTAGCCCTCCAATTGCACATTCACCCTCTGCACCACAGAACTCAACGAGTTCGTGTAACGTCAACTGATTATCGCTACCTCTTTCTATCGTGAAATTGCAAGGGCGATGTCCGCGATGTTCAATGGAATAGTTTCCATCAGCTAAAGCCAATTCATAACATCCAGGTTCTTCTGGAATGAATTGGGTTAGGAAATTGCGTACTCTTTGGGTTGGCAAAAACGATACGTTAGAAATTTTCATTGTATATTACTCCTTGCTTAATGCCTTTCGGCTTTATTAGTTAATAACCAAATTTAAGAACACCTTTCTGAAATAGCATCAGAATAAAATTGTCTTGTTTGGTTTTGTTCCAGCTGCAAAAATGTGTCCAGCGTTCAGGTGTTGAGGCTTTTTTCAGTGCGTCTTTACCTTGCTTAATGAAGCGTTCGTTCAATGGTTCAATGACTGTAGTAATACAGTTATTACAGGTGCCAAATCCGCGGTCATGTTCTGAATCTTGTTTCCCGCGAAAACCATTACCACAACAGCTACAAATTAGACTAGCCATGAATTACTCCTTAATTAAATATGTCTTTCGACAGTGGGAACCTATGATTGGAGTATTATCCATAATCAAAAAGGTTTATTGGTAAGTAGGATTTAACCTATAGATTTATTTGAAATGAATGTCTTTCGACGTTTCCGTTTTAATGTCTTTCAGGATTTGACATACATACCTTAAGGTAAGTTTAGAGAGTACTACTTAGCATCTAGATAGTCAATTTGGATGGAAACCAAAGTAGGGGGGGGTGTGATCGACAACTATGTCTTTTTGGGTAAATCTATCTTCAATCCCTTACTATATAAGGCTTCTACGCTTGCATCGATTTTGAGTAACATTCGGGGGTGAGTGGCAACCCCAGTGATCGACGAGACATCTTTACCAATGATTTTATCGACATAAAAACACGACTTTTAGCTGCTTTTCGTACTCACATCATTCCGCCTTAACAATCACAGTTCAATTAGTCATCAAGTCATCAATAGCTTAATGTGTATACTAGCCATCAATAGTTATTGAAATGAATATTGAGGGTAAGCCGGGTGTTTAGAATTTTTGATGTCATGGTGCAAGGTGTTTTGTTCTTTCTGGCACGCCTTTTGGGTTTAGGTGTGGGCGCTCTTGCAAGACAATTTGGTTTCAGTCTTGGTAAGTATTTCGGAGGAAAATTCATTCAACCGCCCGAACCGAAAGTGAAATCAGATTGGGAACTGGCAGAGGAAATGGACAGAGCGGCTTACAAGGAGGCTAAAGCTAAAAAGAAAGCTGAAAAGGCTCGTAGAAAAGGTTCAGTAAACTAAGATAGCTTACACAAACAACCTGCAGTCCTTATCCTCTAAAACGACAAACAGGAAATGCTTTTGCAAGTACTGGGGCAAAGACGTGCTTGCTATTCTTGGTTCACTTCACCTTTGCCAAGTGAACTGACAGAGGAAAAGTAACAAACTTTATTGGAATCGATTAATCTATATGGTCTTCTGACAATCGTTGTGATCGACAACTATGTCTTTTTGCCAAATTCTACCTTCAATCCCTTGGTATATATAGTTTCAATGTTTGCGACAGTTTTGAGACAAGTAAGAGGAATTGGGAAATCGTTGTGATCGACAACTATGTCTTTTTGCCAAATTCCCCCTTCAATCCCTTGGTATATATAGCTTAGATGTTTGCTACAGTTTTGAGACAATCAAGAGGAAATGGGAAATCGTTGTGAACGACAACTATGTCTTTTTGCCAAATTCCCCCTTCAATCCCT
>NZ_JACVEG010000079.1 GCF_014596725.1 Vibrio sp. Y2-5 | reverse complement strand
ACTAGGGAATAAGGCAAATATCTTACAGGAAAGAGAATTTAATAACGAAATTGAAGAAAAAACGTTTAAAAATAATGTGAAACGTTTTGAAACTCTATTCCCTGCAGCTGTTAAAAATGCATTTTTAAAAGGATATCAATTATGCCTTGAGTTTATAAATCATCCTGAAACGCAAATTCCTGAGAATCTATATACTGATCCGAATTTTATAAAAGATATTCCTTTTGCCTTAGCAAATGCATCTGAATATGAATTGTACGAAATCATTCGTACAGATGAAANTTAGAACAAGTATTTTGCGAAGTTGCATTCACTGGTGCTGAATATGCTTTTGAACATGAGCGAATGGAAAAAGGACTTGAATTAAAGAAAGGTAATAGTACCTCGTTAACCAAAGTTCCTGTAGATCGTCTTTTCGCGATTACGCCTTCTGTTAATGGAGTTGTTGTACATGCGGAAGAACATTGCGAGATTTGGAATTTAAATTGGAATAGCAAAGTAACAATTAATGATCCTTTTATTGAGCTTGCTGAGGTTACGTTTATTCATCAAACAAAAGATATGATTCAAAAAAATATTGAAGATGGTGTTTTATACTACAGCATTCTTTATCTTGGTACACCTTTACATGAGATAC
>NZ_JACVEG010000078.1 GCF_014596725.1 Vibrio sp. Y2-5 | reverse complement strand
GATTTTTCACTGTAAACTCTTCTTCTAAACCAATTTCAGCAACCTGTTTTCCATTTTGTAAAATCTTAAATCCTGCTAAATCATCATCTTTAGGACTTTTCCATTTTAATTTCACTGTTTTATCAGTTGGTTCAGCCGTTAAAGAAGATACTGGACCTGGAGGGATTTTCTTTGGATCAATAAGAGTTCTTATACGTTTTTCAACACCATTAGAAGCTTGATTCCCATACATAGCAACAAACTTATAATTATAATATTTATCAGGTTCTAAATTCGTAGAAACAACTTCATTTCCATCCGCTTTTATAAAATCACGTTTCTCACCTTCAAAATACATCNCGCCTCTACAATAGCATTTAAATTAGTAATGTTTTCATAAAATAAAATATCATCACTAAAAATCTCCATTACATAGATAGAAATTAAATTAACAGAATTATTCTTAACCCGAATGGCATCAATTTTTTTAGATGATATTGGATACGTAACCAACTCACCTCTACCATACACTCCGCGGTCTCTCAAAAAACTACCCAAACTTAATTCATGAACAACTTTCCCCTGATACATGAAATCAATGTATATAGCATCTGGACTATTATCTCCAACTTTAAACCTCAAACCAGAAACTCCCGAATATAC
>NZ_JACVEG010000077.1 GCF_014596725.1 Vibrio sp. Y2-5 | reverse complement strand
CTTTCCAATTGTATTCGCCTAAATGCCTAAATTTAAAAGATACAGCTAGTAAAAGAGGGCTTATAAAAAGTAATGGTATAGTGAATTTATTTAAGGGAATACTCCCTCCAATGAAGCTCCCTAAAACTAATCCACAAAATAAAATTGCTAATATCATTGGTTTTTTTATGCTCATTGCAATCTGTCCTTTCATCTGAATATATTTAATAAATTGATTGTTTTCAAAGTAAATAACAGGAGAACTCTCCTATATTAATTAGTTAGAATCGGGGTAATCTTTTTGATGATCATATTATCATCCATATCACGTGTAAAGATAACTCTAAATACCCCTTTTTCACTGGTTACCTTCGTATAATCCTCATAATCTTCGACTAATAATTTATCGCTAGTCGTTCCCAGTTCATTTTCTAATAGTCTATTTTTATCATCTATTTGCTTTTGTTCAAGGTCTCTCAAGTTTATAGCAAGTACTGCAAGATTATGATCTGCATCTTTACCAGAGTAATATAACGATATGGAAAGAATAGCTACCGTCACTATTATAAATACTGTAGGTAAAGGATTTTCGTGAATAGAACTCAAATCGTTATTTATACCGAATAATAACATTACGCCAGCAGTTATAACGAGTGAAATTGCTAGTATT
>NZ_JACVEG010000076.1 GCF_014596725.1 Vibrio sp. Y2-5 | reverse complement strand
GTCATCGCTGGCGCTAGTGGACCAGGGTGTTCCGCAACGGTCGTATACGGTCACTTATTAAACCGAATGAAAAGAGGAGAGTTTAATAAAATACTTGTCGTTGCGACAGGCGCTTTACTATCTCCACTTACATTCCAACAAGAAGAAACGATTCCGTGTATCGCTCATGCCGTTTCGATTGAATTTGGAGGTGCAACGCAATGATTTTTTTCTGGGCTTTCGTCATTGGCGGACTTATATGTGTAATCGGCCAACTTATGTTTGATGTTGGAAAGCTAACACCAGCTCATACAATGGCAACACTCGTTGTTGCTGGAGCTATATTAGATGGATTCAATTTGTATGAACCATTAATTGATTTCGCTGGAGCTGGGGCAACTGTACCTATTACAAGCTTTGGTAATGCCCTCGTTCACGGTGCAATGGAAGAAGCTGCAAAACATGGCATCGTTGGCATTATTACCGGCATGTTTAAAGTAACAAGCGCCGGTGTATCCGCAGCTATTATTTTCGGCTTCATCGGAGCATTGCTATTCAAACCGAAAGGATAAGGTGTTCGTATGACAGTTATCGCTAGCGTCAAAACCTGCCTTGCTAGTGTAAGGGGCGCTCAAGCAAGTTTAAGTTCCCTTTCACTAAATTCACAGGATGAAGAAACAAAACGTG
>NZ_JACVEG010000075.1 GCF_014596725.1 Vibrio sp. Y2-5 | reverse complement strand
TGAATGGGTTGGTTGAAAATCGTCAGACCAGTGTCAGCGATCAACATTTCTTTCTGTTCCCATTGACGATCATTGATCAGGTCATCCTCAAAACTGCGAAATCGGATACTATCACGACAAAAAATATCTCCTGCTTCCAAACGGTTGCGTAGGAGGCGATAGACTAAAAATTCATATCGATCTGCTAAAATTGTTTTTTGTTCATAGATATAACGCTTCACACCATCGGATATGAAACCATTTGGCAAATCATCTGAGTGATATTGTCCTAACGCTTTATTCTTATTAAAAGCAGTTTTCATAAAATTCACTGCTTTAATTAATGGATCATTTGGTGAAGGAGCTACGAAATCAACCTGCAAAAATATAGGTCTTAAATAACGTTTAAATCGTCGTGCCTGCTGACCAATATGTTCCCATTGGAAGGCAGTTTCATCATATTTTATATTTGTAGTAATCTGTTTGGCTACGGATTCCAGTTTCTGACGTTCCAAAATAGTAAATGCACGGTCTTGAATATCCCTAAAGGGAGTATTGGCAGGAATATGATCATCAGTGAATATTTTAAGCAGTTCCCCTGCTTTTTTGATGTCTTGATTACTCTCTGTATAGCACTCGTAAACTCGTTCTTTTGCTGCTAATTTAGCTTCATCTGCATACCCCCTTACACTAT
>NZ_JACVEG010000074.1 GCF_014596725.1 Vibrio sp. Y2-5 | reverse complement strand
TAAAGTTGTTGAAAATTTCCCGAAGCTTTATGCAGGGAAAGAAATTATTGGTTTTGGATCTTTTAGAAGAAGAACAAAAATACGTCCACTTGACGATATCGATCTTATGCTAGTTTTTACAGGTGAAGGAACGACGTATACGGAATACGCAGATAAAATAGTATTAAACGTCCCGGAGGATGCAGATAAGTTAAGGAAGTTAGTTAATGATGATGGTACACTAAATTCAATTAGAGTAATAGAAAAGATTAAGAGTAGTTTATCAATAATTCCACAATACAAAAAAGCAGAAATTCATAGAAGACAAGAAGCAACAACTTTAGAGCTCTCAACTTATGATTGGGTTTTTGATATTGTACCAGCTTTTATTACTTCAGAGAATGCTTATGGAAAAAGTTATTATATTATACCAGATGGTAGTGGAAACTGGAAAAAAACTGATCCCAGAATTGATAATGAAAGAGCGACTGAAACGAACCAAAAATTTGATGGGAATGTATTAGGTCTTATTCGTGTTATAAAGTACTGGAATACTAACTGTTCTAAAAAAATATCTTCTTACTTAATGGAAAATATTGTTTTGGATTATTTTCAAAATAAATTTTATTGGAACGGCATGAAACAAGAGCTAAGAGGATTTTTCGAATACTTAAAAACCTCTATATACAATAGTC
>NZ_JACVEG010000073.1 GCF_014596725.1 Vibrio sp. Y2-5 | reverse complement strand
TCTCCGCATATGTACTATCATTATCTTCATTTGGTTACACGTAGCACCTTTTTACTATGCGACAATAATTCGCTAATGCCTACGTAGGACGTTTGCGGTTTGTTCCCGCTCAAGTTAAGCGTTAAAAACTCCGACAAACAGCTTTATACCGCACCCTAAAGCACATTTGGTTTCCTTTGTCATATAAGACGTGGTACCGGAAACCACCGCTCTATCCGACTGAGCTATGGGCGCATGATAATAGAAAACACTTCATTTTCTTCTCATAATAATAGCAATAAAATCCATCTAAATCAATAAAAATATCCCCGTAATCCTTTATGACGCTTAGTTATGAGTATATTAACAAAGCACCCCCCTAAATTTTCCAATCATAAATTCACCCCAACTCACAAATTATAATCTTTGAATTGATATTCNATTCCAAAGGGGGCTTCATTCAATGACTGTAATTACGAAATTAAAACAAACTGTTTCTGGATTAAAAAGTGCACAAGCTAGCTTAGAGGGATTCGCTCTTGATACGGATAACCAACAAGCTAAGCAACTTTTCCAAACAGCTGCACAGCAAACACAAACGATTATCGATTCTTTAAACCCACGCGTTGAAGAAGTCAAACAAGAAGAACCACAATACTCACAGCAATAACGAATCAGTCTTGCTGTGAAATAGAAAAAGGATGATATGCAGTCATCCTTT
>NZ_JACVEG010000072.1 GCF_014596725.1 Vibrio sp. Y2-5 | reverse complement strand
GTACACCTCGTTAGCAAATACGTATACATACTCTTTGAAATAAAATGCGAGACAGATACCAACGATGCATTTTGTATAGCAAGTAATTCTAATTTAACCCATAGAAAAATCCCCTCTATAATAAATAGGTTAATGTGTTTTCTTTTTCCTATCTACTATGAGGAGAGAATAGCATACTAAAAATAGCTTCTTTTTTGTAGAAGTTCTAAGATTCTAGTGCAGTAATTAATTGCTGACGTTCTTTATCTCTAAAAATTTTAATTTCATGTTTAAATTCATAATTTCCTTCTTCAAATCTAACCCATTCCTTACTTGTCCAATATATAACGTCTACATTTGCATCTAAAATTACCGAACATATGTCTACTAATTCTTCTTCGTAAAATGGCNTGTCCAATATATAACGTCTACATTTGCATCTAAAATTACCGAACATATGTCTACTAATTCTTCTTCGTAAAATGGCGCTTCTTTTGCTAGTTCAAAAGCTAGTACTTTTGGATCCTTACTTTTAATTTGAAGTTCCCTTGAAGTTTGCCCTAAATACTGCCATGGGGAGTGTAGGGATTGCACATGAACATTTTGAATTTCTTTAAACTGTGATGGAGAATGTATTGTAGCAGCAAATGTAGGTCTGCTCACTCCTATTGTTGTGCCTAAAGCAATAGAACCAATAATAAGTTTTTTAATCATTTTTTCAG
>NZ_JACVEG010000070.1 GCF_014596725.1 Vibrio sp. Y2-5 | reverse complement strand
ATCAAAAAAGATTTGGTCGTTCCATTAGCACATTTAAAAGACTCCAAAGGAAGAAATATAGTGGAACGGGCAATTTTACGCCAAAAGGAACGGGTAAAAGATTTACCTCCTACTTCTGATAAGCAAAAGTATTTATTTAGGGAAGTTATTACTTTCGTTCAAGAAAAAACTCTGATAACGGAGTCTGTTAGTTATGCCACTATTTATCATCATGTACTGTCTAAAATATGTAATCAAATCCCATTATCAGATATTGGTGCACAGTCTGGAGATATTTATAAAATAGCTTCACACCAGTTTAGGCATACAGTAGCCACCGAAATGATTGATGCAGGAGTCGATATATACGCTGTTAAAAACTTTTTAGGGCATTCATCAGTTAACATGACAGAAAAGTATATTAAGGTCTACCAACAACGTTTAAAAAAGGAGTTTAAAGATAAGCTTCTTAAATCTGATGCCACAGCAATTAAAGACAATCTCCCAGAGCAAGAAGAAACTTTCGGTGATAACAAATGGGTCAAAAACAAAATTATCGCTATTTTTGACCAAGGTGACGGATGTTGTGAGCATCCTTATAAGATGCCCTCCTGTCCTCATCAGGTGGCTTGTAAAACGTGCATTAAGAAAAAGATATTGCCGAGACATAAAAACGCAGTTATAGATACAATAGATGCCTTTACAACGCATTTAAACCAAGCGAAACAAATTGGACTAAATG
>NZ_JACVEG010000007.1 GCF_014596725.1 Vibrio sp. Y2-5 | reverse complement strand
TTGCGACGTCTGCCGTGTCAGTGAGGCGGCATTATAGGGAGGAATTAAAACTGCGCAAGTGCTTTTTTAAAAAAAATTGAAAAAACAGCTCGTTCGTTTAATAAAGCAGCAAAAATAACAAAAAGAGGGCTT
Source organism: Vibrio sp. Y2-5 (assembly GCF_014596725.1). Classification (GTDB taxonomy): domain Bacteria; phylum Pseudomonadota; class Gammaproteobacteria; order Enterobacterales; family Vibrionaceae; genus Vibrio. The sequence goes on along the minus strand of NZ_JACVEG010000007.1, from coordinate 205,438 downwards.
TTAGCCCTCTTTTTCATCTCGAATTTAGTAAGTTTTTATATAAAAGCGTATGCATCAGCAAACATCTTTTCACTCAACGCTTGTTTATTTTGAGTAAATTGTTCTCTCGCAGCACCAGCCATTTCAAAGCGTCCAGCAATATAGATATCAAAATCAGCCAGAGAATCGAAATCAGAGCTTATTGCTTGCAATACATTACCTACTTTTCCTTGCCAGTCTGTATCAGCTTCTTCAACTACCGGAATAAAATGGACATTTTCATGTTTCGCAGCTATCTGCTCGAGTTCAGTCAAAGCATAAAGTTGGCTTTCGTCACGAGCTCCCCAGTATAAATAGATAGGATTAGCTTTGTTTTGGGCAATACAGTGATCCAAGATCGAACGAACGTAGCTAAAACCAGTACCGCCAGCAATAAGTAATATCGGGCTTTCGCTGTTCTCTCTAACCCATGCATCACCATGTGGCGCATCAATTTCAACTTCAAGCTGCTTTTCTAATGCTTCACGCATCAGCTGTACAACTTCGATTGCATAAGCATTATGCTCAGCTGCACCAATGTGTAACTCAAGCTCACCTTCATGACGGCAAGGACTACTTGCGATTGAAAATGGACGTTTGTCTTTCTCGCCCATCACTACCATTAAGTACTGGCCAGCTTTGAATGTAACTGGCTGATCAGGATGAAGCAGTATTTGATATGTATTACTGGCTAAAGACTGTATCGACTTTACTTTACATTTAATGGTCATATTTATCCTTCTTACCTACTCTGAAAAAGTAAGTACCAAATGACTTTCAGCTACAGCTTGGCAGGGGAATATCCATCCTTCAGCTTGCTCTTTCTCTGTAAGCATAGGCTCTAGATGGTAAGTTACATCACCTTCCACTTTACGGCACAGGCATGCAGCACATGCCCCCACTTGGCAACGATGAGGAAATGGAATTTGCTGGTTGAGCGCAGCTTCCAATATCGTTTGCCCTTTTTCAACTTCAAACTGAAGCTCGCTTGGCAGCAAACGTACAGTAAAAGTCATAGAATTCCTAGTTCATCCCAGATGGCATCGATTTTCTCTACCAACTTAGGGTCTTTGTGAATTGGTGTTCCCCACTCCCGCGATACTTCACCCTCAAATTTGTTGGTTGCATCCAAACCTAATTTTGACACAGCACCATTTTGAGCGGGAATAACATAGGTATCTCGAGCTGGGTCCATTCTTGTTGTGATAGCCCAGATAATATCATTCCAATCACGAGCATTCACATCATCGTCGCACAGTACAACGAACTTGGCGTCAGTGTACTCAGCTAAAAAGGTCCATACTGCTTCCAATAATGCTTTTGATTCACCAGCAGAATATTTACGCATTGAAACGATAGCGATACGATTTTCAGATGTCGGTGGAAAATAGATATCTTCGACTTGCGGGAAACGTCGTTTGAACTCTTCAATATCCGCATCTTCTATTGAGTGAGATGGTCGAGCTTCGATTTTAGGTGTCATCGCAAGTTCGGCATCCCATTTCATCGTTGCATCTAAGCCCATCTTGGAACCTAGTCCCGCCACCGGAGAAGCAAAATCCAACGAATCGATCGGCGTGTTCTCTATCATTAATGTATCGCGTACCGGATCCATATGTTCACACATGGCTTGGGTCACGGAATGCCAATTTCGAGCATTGACGCCTTCATCAAGCACAACCACATATTTGGTGTACATGAACTGGCGTAAGAAAGACCACACGCCCATCATGACTCGCTTCGCATGACCAGGGTATTGCTTCTTCATTGTTACTACGGCCATGCGGTAAGAACACCCTTCTGGCGGTAGGTAGAAGTCTACAATTTCAGGAAATTGCTTTTGTAGAATAGGCACAAAAACTTCATTCAGTGCCACACCCAAAACAGCGGGTTCATCAGGTGGACGACCAGTATAAGTACTGTGATAGATAGGTTCGTTACGCATGGTAATGTGAGTCACAGTAAAGACATGATGTCGTTCAACCTCATTATAGTAACCTGTGTGATCACCATAAGGGCCTTCATCCGCGAATTCATTCGGATCGATGTAGCCTTCCAGTACTATTTCAGCACTGGCTGGCACTTCCAAATCATTACTGATTGATTTAACCACTTCTGTTTTGCTGCCCCGTAATAAACCTGCGAAAGCATATTCGGATAACGTATCCGGCACAGGGGTAACAGCACCTAAGATAGTGGCAGGGTCAGCACCAAAAGCGACCGAAACAGGGAAGTTCTTTCCTGGGTTTGCTTCCATCCACTCTCTAAGATCAAGCGCTCCACCACGATGAGCTAACCAGCGCATGATAACTTTATTCTTCGCGATCTTTTGTTGGCGATAGATACCCAAATTCTGACGCTTTTTGTTTGGGCCTCTAGTGATAGTTAACCCCCAAGTCAAAAGAGGGGCAACATCATCAGCCCAACAACTCATCACGGGGATTTTATCCAAATCGACATCTTCACCTTGCCAAATAATGTCCTGACACGGTGCTTTACGCAGCTTTTTCGCTGGCATGTTCAATACTTGTTTGAAGACCGGAAGTTTATCAAGAGCATCACGAAACCCACGAGGTGGCTCGGGCTCTTTCAAATATGCCAACAGTTTTCCAACTTCACGTAGATCTTGAACGTTTTCGCGTCCCATACCAATGGCGACACGCTCTGGTGTACCAAATAGGTTCGTCAGGACAGGAAAATCGTAACCAATAGGGTTTTCAAATAACAAAGCAGGGCCAGCTTGGCGTAGTGTTCGATCACTGATCTCCGTCATTTCATAATGCGGATCAATAGGATGAGAAATACGCTTGAGTTGTCCCTGTGCTTCAAGATGGTCAAGGAAATCACGTAAGTTTTTAAAGCTCATAACTGCTCTATGGATGATTAAACTGCACGCAGTATAACAAAAAACACTTTGCTATCGATTTCTCTTTTCTAAAAAGCGCTGTGCTCTTGTAGAGAGATTGTCCTGAGCATAGTGAACTCTTATTGCTGAGAAAGAACCTGTAGAATAGCTTGGCTTTCAACACGGCGATTGCTGTTCAACAGTTCTTTCAACCACGATTGATATCCTTGTTCCACAAGTGCTTGAGCCACGATTGGCGCATCCGAAGAGTTCTCTAAGCGCTTCACTAAAAACTGCTTCACTTGATCAGAAAAAGGTTTCGGTATTTGGACTAAATACTGCAATGCACTGGTCGCCAGTCGCGGATTGTCTGCGGCTAACATGATTTGATTAATGGCAAAATCATCACCAACATTTGCTAAACGCTCAAGCTCTTGCTCAACGTAAAAATCCGCGCGCATTAACCACAACAACTTATAAAGCTGAAGGTCACCTGTTACCTGTGCCATTTTAACCATCACACTCGATGAAGGTAACCAAACCACAACTTTTACCTGAGTCAGTTGCTGAACAAGATCGTGCTGTACTTTCTCAGACAAGTTATCGAACTCACTCAACAGCAAATTTTCCCGCTCTTGTACTAAATAGTCAGGTCCAGATAACCATTCATCCAGTTTTAATTCTCCACTTTCGGCTTTTAGGATGAAGTTAAGCACGCTCTGCTCTTGTTTCCACTGTTTTGTTAAGCGGTGAGCAATAGCTATGTAGTCAAATGCAGGAACGGAAAATTCATACCCTTCCCCCTTCTCTAGTACTTGATAAACAGGAACGATGTTTTTTTGCTTTTCAACAAAATGGAACAAATTCTCAGACAGAGCGACTTGCTGTTGTTCTAAGTGCTGCAGTAATAGAAAGCGAGCGACTTCCTGCTGTGGCAACGAGATACGTTCTACAGCAAATGAAAGGGCATCGATATCGTCTTTTATCGCCAAGTCGACCAGTTCTGTAACCTTCTGCTGTAGCAGATGATCTTGCAGCAAGTTTTGCTGGCTTGTTGATGAAACCTCAACAGCAGAAACCGGTGTCCAAGCAAATAAAAGAGAGAGGAATAAACTAAACAACAGTCCTTGTTGCATATTAACCTCCTGTTAACATTCCTCATAATTGTCGTGCGGTAATGAAAAGAATGCAAACAAAAACACCACCCAATGGGTGGTGCTTCAAAATAATCAATGTTTATTCATTACTGACGGCGCATTGCGTCAAAGAATTCATCATTGGTTTTGGTCATTGCCAGCTTGTCGATGAGGAATTCCATTGCGTCAGTTTCGCCCATAGGGTGAACAATCTTACGCAGGATCCACATTTTTTGTAGCTCATCAGGCTTAGTTAATAGCTCTTCACGACGAGTACCAGAACGGTTGAAGTCAATAGCAGGGAAAACACGTTTTTCTGCAATCTTACGGTTCAAGTGCAGTTCCATGTTACCTGTACCTTTGAACTCTTCGTAAATCACTTCATCCATCTTAGAACCAGTGTCAACAAGTGCTGTCGCAATGATAGTTAAGCTACCACCTTCTTCCACATTACGAGCTGCACCGAAGAAACGCTTTGGACGGTGTAGTGCGTTAGCGTCCACACCACCGGTAAGAACTTTACCTGATGAAGGGATTACTGTGTTGTAAGCACGCGCTAGACGAGTGATTGAGTCAAGAAGGATAACTACGTCTTTCTTGTGTTCAACAAGACGTTTTGCTTTTTCGATAACCATCTCTGCAACTTGAACGTGACGAGATGCTGGCTCATCAAACGTAGATGCAATCACTTCACCTTTTACAAGACGTTGCATCTCAGTCACTTCTTCAGGACGTTCGTCAATAAGAAGTACCATCAATTCACATTCAGGGTGGTTGTTAGCAATACTTTGGGCGATGTTTTGTAGCAACATAGTTTTACCCGCTTTTGGCGGAGCTACAATCAGACCACGTTGACCTTTACCGATAGGAGATGCGAGATCAAGAACACGTGCTGTAATGTCTTCAGTCGAGCCATTACCACGCTCCATTACCATACGCTCATTAGCGTGCAGCGGAGTTAAGTTCTCAAATAGGATTTTGTTACGTGCGTTATCAGGCTTGTCGTGGTTAACAGTGTTCACTTTCAGTAGTGCAAAGTAACGTTCACCTTCTTTTGGCGGGCGAATTTTCCCTGCAATCGAATCACCAGTGCGTAGGTTGAAACGACGAATTTGGCTTGGAGATACATAGATATCATCTGGGCCTGCAAGGTAAGAACTGTCTGCGCTACGCAAGAAACCAAAACCGTCTTGAAGAATTTCCAAAACACCGTCGCCGAAGATATCTTCACCGCTCTTCGCGTGCGCTTTCAAGATGGCAAAAATAATGTCTTGTTTTCTCAGACGCGCAAGGTTTTCTAGGCCTAGGCTCTCACCAAGTTTGACAAGATCAGATACGGGTCTGTTCTTCAGTTCTGTTAGATTCATTGTGGTGGATACTTGTTTAGTCAAAATAGGATCTATTTTCTAGTTAAGATGGATTTGGTCTCAGGATTGACCAAGAAGTGAACACTTGTTTAATTTACGTGCGATAAACTAGCACTAAATATTAGCCTAGTCTAGAAATTGTTTTTTACAAAAACAAAACCGTACATATTTCTATGTACGGTAAAGTTATGGCGAATTATAGGTTTGCGTCCAAGAACTCTTTCAGTTGAGTTTTAGACAGCGCGCCTACTTTTGTCGCTGCAACGCTGCCATCTTTAAATAGCAATAGCGTAGGAATACCACGAATACCGAACTTAGGCGGTGTACCTGCGTTGTGGTCGATATTCAATTTACCGATAGTGAGTTTACCTTCGTATTCTTCTGCGATTTCATCAAGAATAGGGGCAATCATCTTACAAGGACCACACCATTCTGCCCAAAAATCTACTAGAACAGGACCTGCAGCTTTGATTACATCGTTCTCGAAACCATCATCAGATAGCTGCAAAATTTTATCACTCATCTTCCACTCCAATGTGTTTTTTCTGCACTGATTTTTCACGAATCAGAAGGCTGATTGGTGAGTAACCAGTAAATAGATGCTCTATTGGAATGTATTTACTTCCGTATTGCAAGTGGAAGCTGATATTCTATAGCAATGAAAAAGACGCATATCACAGAGCAAAAATTCGCCGACTTGGATTTACATCCCCAAGTAATTGAAGGATTGGAAAAAAAAGGGTTCGAATTCTGTACCCCTATCCAAGCCTTGGCGTTGCCGGTACTGCTCACCGGCCAAGACATTGCAGGCCAGGCCCAAACGGGAACTGGTAAAACCATCGCGTTTCTCGCTGCTACTTTTAACCATTTGCTAAAAACACCCGAAATTGAAGGACGTAAAGTCACTCAGCCTCGTGCAATTATTATGGCTCCGACGCGTGAACTTGCGATTCAGATCTTTAATGACGCAGATTCACTCGTGGCGAGTACCGGTCTTAAAGCTGCGCTGGCTTATGGTGGCGAAAGCTACGATAAACAGCTGGGCAAACTTCAAGAAGGCGTGGATATCCTGATTGGCACAACTGGCCGTATCATCGATTTCTACAAGCAGCGTGTTTTCAATCTGAATAACATTCAAGCTGTGGTTCTGGATGAAGCAGACCGTATGTTTGATTTGGGTTTCATTAAAGACATCCGTTTCTTATTCCGCCGCATGCCTGAGCCGAAAGATCGTTTGAACATGCTGTTCTCTGCGACTTTATCTTACCGCGTTCAAGAGTTGGCATTTGAACACATGCACAACCCTGAGCACGTGGTGGTAGAGCCTGAACAGAAAACAGGTCACCGTATTAAAGAAGAGCTGTTCTACCCTTCTAACGAACACAAAATGGCACTTCTGCAAACTCTGGTTGAAGAAGATTGGCCAGATCGCGCCATCATTTTTGCAAACACGAAACACCGTTGTGAAAACATCTGGGGTGCTCTTGCAGCCGATGGTCATCGTGTAGGTTTGCTAACCGGCGATGTTCCGCAGAAAAAACGTGAACGCATTTTAGAGCAGTTTACTCAAGGTGAAGTGGATATTCTGGTTGCTACAGATGTGGCAGCTCGCGGTCTACACATCCCACAAGTAACACACGTATTTAACTACGACCTCCCAGACGATTGTGAAGATTATGTTCACCGTATTGGTCGTACTGGTCGTGCTGGTGAAAGTGGTCACTCAATTTCGTTTGCTTGTGAAGAGTATGCAATCAACTTAACTGCGATTGAAGAGTACACTGGACACTCAATTCCTGTATCGGACTACGATCCATCAGCATTACTGACGAATTTGCCGAAACCATTAACATTACGCTCTTCGTCACCACAGCGCCGCACCAATACTGGCGGTTCTCGCAACGGAAATCGTAAACCACAAAGACGCCCTCGCGCGCCACAGAAGCCAAAGGATTCGTAATTCATCTATGTGCCAAACTGTTTCTTCACCGTTATATGCTGCGATTGATTTAGGCTCTAACAGCTTCCATATGCTGATAGTGCGTCATGTCGACGGTAGCGTTCAAACCATGGCTAAGATCAAGCGAAAAGTACGTCTTGCCGCAGGTTTAGATGACCATAACGCGTTAAGTCATGAAGCCATGCAACGCGGTTGGGATTGTTTGAGTTTGTTTGCTGAACGCTTACAAGACATTCCACAAGAGAACATTCGTATCGTAGGTACCGCAACATTGCGTACAGCGACGAACATCAATGATTTCCTAGTGAAAGCGAATGAAATTCTAGGACATTCTATTGAAGTCATCTCAGGTGAAGAAGAAGCTGCCACTATCTATAAAGGTGTCGCTCACACCTCCGGAGGCGTTGGGCGCCGATTAGTGGTGGATATTGGCGGAGCCAGCACCGAAGTGATTATCGGTGAGGGCTTTGAAGCAAAAGCGTTAACCAGCTTAAAGATGGGATGTGTGACTTGGCTTGAACGTCATTTTAAAGACCGCCAGCTCAACACTACCAACTTTAACAACGCAATAGATGCAGCGAAAAAACGTTTAGCTCCCGTGTTAGAACAATATACCCAGTTAGGCTGGGATGTGTGTGTGGGAGCAAGCGGCACAGTTCAAGCTCTGCAAGAGATCATGTTGGCTCAGGGGATGGATGAAGTCATCACTTTGGCTAAGTTAAATCGCCTAAAAAAGCAGGCGATGCAGTCTGATCATCTTGAAGAGCTTGAAATTGAAGGACTAACTCTAGAGAGAGCGTTAGTCTTTCCAAGCGGTTTATCCATTCTTATCGCTATCTTCGAATCATTAAACATTGAATCTATGACGCTAGCTGGCGGCGCTTTGCGTGAAGGCTTGGTCTACGACATGATGGATGACTTGCGCCAAGACGACATCCGTTCGCGCACGATTCACAGTGTGCAGATTCGCTATCAAATAGATCAATGTTACGCACAACAAGTTTCTGATCTTGCCAACAAACTCCTCACTCAGTGTGGAGGGCAAAACTGGATTACTGAGCCGCAGGCAGAAATGCTTTTACTTACGGCAGCACAACTGCATGAAATTGGTCTATCCATCGATTTTAAAAAAGGTGGTGAGCACAACGCTTACCTGCTGCAGAATCTTGATTTACCCGGTTTCACGCGTGCACAAAAACACTTACTTGCAGAACTGACAAGACGCTACCGAGAGCAATTAACAACCTTGCCTGAGCAACATGCATTGTCCGTATCAAGCAGTAAGCGAGTATTACGCTTATTACGTTTAGCGGTGCTTCTGAGTCACCGCCGTTGCGTAGAATTGGAGCCTAATATTGTTCTCGCTGCCGACGATGATGAACTAACGTTAACCATCGACAAGCAGTGGCTACAAGCAAATCCATTAACTCGCGCGGAACTTGAACTTGAAGCAAACCGTCAAACAGACATAGGTTGGCCGTTGAACATTCAAGCGAATGAATAAACAATAGCTTTGACGTAATACTGCAAATATTAAGAAGCCCTCAAATGAGGGCTTCCTTTTATCCAATACGATTCAGCAGAGCTCTTAACTTCAACGGTTTAACGGGCTTAGCGATAAAGCTGAAACCATTGGATTTAATACCATCGAGAATATCAGGACTGCGGTCGGCACTGATGATCACTCCTTCAAAGCAATCCCCCAAACGCAATCGGCATTGCTGCAACACTTCTAAACCGGTACGTCCATTATCAAGGCGATAGTCAGAGAAAATGACATCGGGAATCCATTGATTATCGAGTGCCTTCATGCTCTGCTTAATGTCGAGAGCCGTTTTGACTTCACATCCCCATCGTTCCAACAAGGTCTGCATTCCAACCAGTATTTCTTCTTCGTTATCTACACAAAGAACTCGCAGATGCCCTAAATCATGTACCGCTTCCAAGACTGCTGCTTTTTGCGGCACCACCTCTTGTGGTTCAGCTCTGTCCAAAGTGAGCGAGAACACACTGCCTTGATCTGGCCAAGAACGCATTGAAATTTCATGGCCTAATACAAAGGCAATCCCTTTCGAAATAGCTAACCCCAAACCTAATCCTTGATCTGAACGTACTTGGCTACCACGGTTAAACTCTTCGAAGATCTCTTGTTGTTTATCTTGTTCTATCCCAATGCCGTTGTCCCACACATCGATACGCACCCTACCAGCAACTCTTCTTACACCCAATACAACCTTTCCTTTCGGGTTGTAACGAAAAGCATTGGTTAAGAAATTCTGAATAACTCTTCGCAGCAATTTTGGATCAGAATGAACATACAGTGAGGAAGATACCGTACTGAAATGAATCCCTTGTTGATGCGCCAGCGCTTCGAATTCCGCTTTCAAATTGGAAAGTACGTCATTGACCTTGAAGCTCTGCAAATGCACTTCAAGTTTTCCTGATTCCAAGCGAGAAATATCCAGCAGATCACCAATGAGATCTTCCGCAGCGCTAAGTGCACTTTCAATATGACGTGACAAACGCTTCGACTCTTCTTCCTGAGCAACTTCTGAAAGTGAAGAAGCAAACAACCTTGCCGCATTAAGCGGCTGCATTAAATCATGGCTGACAGCGGCTAGAAATCGTGATTTAGATTGTGACTCTTGATCGGAACGCTGTGTCGCGGCAACGAGCTTTTTATTCAGCGATTCCAGCTCGCGGGTTCGTTTCAATACTCTTTCTTCAAGGTTTTCATTTGCTTCTTTCAGCGTTCGCTCTGCATCACGGAATACCGTGATGTCGGTAAAACTCATCACGAAACCACCACCCGGCATTGGGTTTCCTTGCACTTCAATTACACGACCATCAGGGCGAATACGCGAAGAAGTATGGCGAGTCCCTTGCTCTAAGTGGTAAACCCTACGACGTACATGTTCTTCAGGATCGCCCGGTCCACACAAACCTTGCTGAGCATTGTGACGAATCACATCTGCAATCGGTCTGCCGACTTGTATCAAACCCAGAGGGAAATCAAACAATTCTAAATAACGTTGATTCCAAGCCACCAGCCGAAGCTGCTTATCAACAACCGCAATACCCTGCCCAATGTGTTCAATCGCCCCTTGCAGCAAACCACGGGTGAAATCATAAAGCTCAGAGGCTTCATCGACGATGGTCGCCACCTCTTCCAACTGCATATTGCGGCCTTGTAAAGCAGAAGTGAGCACTAACTTGGCAGATGATGCACCGAAGACACCGGCAAGCACACGCTCAGTGTGGCGAATCAACGTTGCAGGCGCTTGCTGATTGGGCATGAGCGTTTCACGTTGCTGCTCCCAATACTGCCCAAACGCTACACGAACCCTTTGTCGTCCAACAAAGCGCGAGGCAAGCATTTCAAGCTCACCGACCGTTACACGGCTTTGATACAAACTGATGTTTTCATTTTCCGGCAATGGCGTACCAACGAAAGATGCCGACTGTAATCGCTCACTTAAACTGGAGCGAGTTGCGCTGGATATCACCACATAGCAGATACTATTGAGAGTCACGCTCAGCAACATCCCCCAGTCGGAGTTTTCTAACCCCATATTGCCGAGGAACTGAGGCGGCGTGATCACCCAAAGTAATACGTTACTTTCATGGTCGCCTGCCAGCATATTGGTTGCACTCATCAGAGTAATCAGCCATAAGGTGAAACCCACCATGAGGCCGACATAAACCCCTTTTCGGTTGCCCTCTCGCCAATACATTCCACCAATTAATGCTGGTGCGAATTGAGTGATCGCAGAAAACGAAAGAAAACCAATCGCAGACAAAGATGGGATGGTGTCTAAAACCAGATAGAAGCCCCACGCCCCTAACAACAGCAATAAGATCAAAGTACGACGAATAATGACCAGCAAACCGGAAAAATGGCGATGATTTCGTTGTGACAAGCGCATTCGGCGTAACAACAAAGGCATCACCAAGTCATTGGATGCCATTATCGCTAATGCAATAGTCGAGACGATCACCATACCAGAGGCTGCAGAAGTGCCACCTAGAAACGCTAGCAGCGCAATGTCATTGGCGCCCACAGCAACAGGTACACTAATCACGAATGTGTCCGGTGAGGTGCCACTCAACAAACTCTGCCCCACCCATGCAATAGGCAGGACAAATAATCCCATCAGAATCAGATAAGAAGGGAAAAGCCAACGTGCAGTGTGCAAGTCTTGCGCGCGCTCATTTTCTACCACCATGGTATGGAACTGACGAGGCAAACAGATGATGGCTATCATGGTTAAAATGGTGTGGACAATTAACGTTGGCCAGTTCGGAGCCTGATAGGTCTCGCGTGCCACATCCAACAACGCAACATCTTGCTCTCTCAATGCAAGATAAAGGATGAACATTCCCACCACCAGAAATGCAACCAGCTTAACGATAGATTCGAAAGCAATGGCCATCATCATTCCTCGGTGATGTTCGGTATTATCAATATGACGAGTACCAAACAACATGGTGAACAGAGCTAGCGCCAAGACAACAAACCAAGAAACACTGTCGTCCTGATAACCAAACTGAGTGCCCAGATCTGGTGCTATGATATTCAGTCCCATGGTGATACCACGAAGCTGCAAAGCGATATAAGGCAGTATGCCTGCAACCGCGATCAGAGTGACGGCAACCGCTAATCCTTGCGATTTCCCATAACGCGCAGCAATAAAGTCAGCAATAGAAGTGATGTGCTCACGCTTGGCAATCAGGATCAGACGAGCCAGTATTCGCCAGCCAAACGTAAAGACGATGATCGGAGCAATATAAATCGGTAAAAATGACCACGGGTTCTGACTGGCTTGCCCCACCGTGCCATAGAAAGTCCAAGAAGTGCAGTAAACCGCAATCGATAGGCTATAGATCCAAGGTCGCCATTTCGCGAGCCAACGAGTTTGACGATCGCCATACCACGCGATGAGAAACAGCACGCCTAAATAAGCGAGTGAGACTGGAACCACCAACCAACCCTGCATTCGACTTCCCTATTCCCTGTGAAATCTTTGAACGTTCTAAAACAGCCAGTGAGGCTTATAAAGAAATAAAGCTTCTCCAAAAGGAGAAGCTTTATTAAACAGGGTTAGGATTTTATCTCAATCTGATTGGGCTAATTTTGTGCTTCAGGCTCCGATTTATGAACTGAAACATCGTTAACTTGTGATTGAAGCAATTCGACTTTCACAAACAGAGCCAGTACGCCCATTAACGCCATTCCCCAGAACACACCCGCACCCCAGCTTTCGTAACCCCAGCCGCTCAGCGTTGTCATCAGTGCTATCACAGCGCCAAGAGGAATTGCGTTATACAATGCCTGCAATGCAACCATCTTATTTTGTGGGGCATGTTGAATGTATTTAATGGTTGCGATATGAGCCAGAGCAAAGGTCACCCCATGCAAGGATTGAATCGCCACCAAGGCAACTAATGTTGTTGTTGATGCCGTTAATCCCCAGCGTACAATCACTCCTAGCGCAGAAATGATAAACAAGGTACGGATATTCCAGTTGGAAAACACGCGCTTGCTGATGGCAAACACCAGAATCTCAGAAACCACCCCTAAGCTCCACAAGTAGCCAATGATATCTTCTGAATGACCCGCCGCGCGCCAGTGGATCGAACTAAAGCTGTAATACGCCGCATGGCTACCTTGGATTAGAGCGACCAACAACAGAAACTTAATCACCGGCCATTCACGCAGTAATTCCGTTAGCTTAGGACGCACCTTATGTTCATGACTTTCTGTAACAGGCAGAACGGTGGGGTTACGCAGGCTGATCAGCAAAGTAACAAACGTGCCGAACAACGCGGTATAAACGATCATGTCTGAGCCATAAAGCACAATCAGATACCCCACCACCGTAGAACCTACAATAAAGGCAATCGATCCCCATAGACGCGTACGTCCGTAGTCCAGCATATTGCGCTTGGCATAGTGGTTAGCCACTGAATCTGATAACGGTAACACTGGCCCACACATCATATTGAAAAGAATCGTCGCCAAGGCTAACAACCAAAAACTACCACCCGTGAAAAAATGGAAAGCGGTAAATAACATAAGGGCAAATGTTACCCAGCGTAGTGCGGGTAGCAGATGTTCAACCTTGTGAATACGAGGTGTAATCACTAAGTTCGCCACACATCGAGTTGCAAAACCAATCCCCACTAATGCGCCGATATCACTGGCTGACACTCCTTGTCCTTCAAACCATAACGCCCAAAACGGTAGATATACGCCGTATGCAAAGAAGAAACCGAAAAAGTATTGAGAGATCCATCCGTAGGGAGAGGGTTTAAACATTAGTGATCCTAAACTGCATGAGAAAAGTAGACGCGGCCATTATGCAACGAGTCGAGCTTGTGAAAAAGGGAACTTTGTTGAACTAACTGTTTCCCCTATCACAACTTTCATTGCGTACAAAATGGCGTCATTAGACCAAAGTCGTCTGGAGGGCTTAAGGAAATTTGTCACACTTACCTTAGATATCTCTAACTGGTGAACTTTGTTATGCCTGATAAATTCAACATGCAATCGCCACCCTTTGATCGTTTGAACTCAGATCAACAGAAAAAACTTCGCGCTTCATTAGATGTGGCTTATTACCGGCTAGGCGCAACTTTGCTAAAAAGCGGGCAAACCAGCACCCATCTTCACGTCCTTATAAAAGGAACAGTAGAGGAGCGTTCACCAACGGGGAAAGAGATATTCGCTCACTACGCGAATGATGACATGTTCGATGTACGGGCCTTATTTGAAGAACACACCCGCCACCAGTACATTGCACTAGAAGATACTCTTTCTTACTTGATCCCAAGAGAAGTCTTTCTTTCCCTCTATAACGAAAATGGACAATTTGCCGCTTACTTCGATAACAACTTAGCTAAAAGGCAGGAGCTGATAGAAGCCGCGCAACAACAGAAAAACATTGCTGAATTCATTCTGACCAAGGTAGATAACTCCATCTACTCGCCACCAATGATTGTCACTCCTGAACAATCATTGAAAACAGTCACTCAGCAAATGAAAGAAAACGGAGTCGATGCCGCGCTGGTTGAGCTGGATGAATCCGATATTCGCTTAATTGATTCTACTCAGCATCCTTACGCCATCGTCACCCGAACCAATATGCTGCACGCCGTGATGCTGGAAGACCACCCGCTTGATACCCCAGTAGGAAAAATAGCGACATTTCCTGTCATGCATGTTGATGAAGGCGATTTTCTGTTTAATGCGATGGTGATGATGACCCGGAATCGTGTCAAACGCGTGATGGTGTGCGATGGTAACAATGCCATCGGTATGCTGGACATGACGCAGATCCTCAGTACTTTCTCTACACACTCGCATGTACTCACCCTGGCAATAGCACGAGCCTCCAGCGTTGAAGAACTGGCTTTAGCATCCAATAAACAAATAGAACTGATCGAAAGTTTGCTCAGTCGCGGCGTACGCACCCGTTTTATTATGGAGTTGATTGCGGCGGTCAACGAACAAATCATCGAAAAAGCGTTTGAACTTGTTGTGCCACCAGCGTTGCATGACCACTGCTGTTTTATCGTCTTAGGATCAGAAGGACGCGGAGAACAAATACTTAAAACTGATCAGGACAACGCTTTAATTATCAAGGATGGGTTGGAATGGCATCAATGTGAAAACGTCATGCAAGAGCTGACTCACACCCTATTGCAGCTTGGCTATCCTCTGTGCCCCGGCAAGGTGATGGTGAATAACCCTAAATGGGTTAAAAGCCAGTCGCAGTGGAAAAAAATGTTGAGCAGTTGGGTCAACTCCGCTAAGCCCGAACAAGTGATGGATATTGCGATAATGGCTGACGCTCACGCAATTGCAGGTAATAAGTCTTTACTGGCTCCTATCAAGTCGCATTTGAGTCACCTGATGGCCGATCAGGAACTGATCCTTACAGAATTCACCCGCCCAGCGCTGAACTTTTCCGTTCCTCTCACCTTATTCGGCAATGTGAAAAGCTCAAAAACGGGACTGGATATCAAGCAAGGCGGCATATTCCCTATCGTCCACGGTATTCGCGCCTTGAGCTTAGAACACATGATTGAAGTAAATAATACCTTCGACCGAATCAGTGAACTGGTCAAACGCCGTGTACTAGAAAAACAGACCGGAGACAATCTGAGCGAAGCGCTCAAGCAATTTTTCAAATTGCGCCTCGCGCAGCAATTAACTCATCCACTTAATGGTGAAACCAAAGGCAGTAACAACATCAACATTAACTTACTGGATCGAACTGAGCGGGACTTGTTAAGGCACAGCCTGCATGTGGTAAAGAAATTTAAACAGTGGCTTGGTTATCACTACCAAATCCGAGATTAGCGAGTATTACTATGAATTGGATAAGTCGTCGCTATTGGCACCACAAGCTTAAAGGGTCTAGCTACCAAAACCTGTTTGAAGCAAACAGTGGCAATGAGTATGTCTCGCTCGACTGCGAGACCACTAGCTTAGACCCGAACAGAGCAGAGCTAGTCACTATCGCGGCAACCAAGATCATTGATAACCGAATCATCACCAGCCAGCCATTCGAAGTTAGATTACGGGCTCCTCAATCTCTTGATTCTAATTCCGTCCGTATTCACCGTATGCGTCACCAAGATTTGATTGATGGTATATCGGAGAAAGAAGCGCTGATTCAACTCATTGCCTTTATTGGTAACCGCCCATTGGTTGGTTATCACATCCGTTATGACAAAAAAATCTTAGACATTGCATGTCGTAAACAGCTTGGTTTTCCGCTACCCAATTCCCTGATTGAAGTTAGTCAGATTTATCATGATAAGCTTGAGAGACATTTACCCAACGCTTATATCGACCTGAGTTTGGATGCTATTTGCAAACATCTTGGTCTGCCACAACAAGACAAGCACGATGCACTGCAAGATGCGATCTCTGCCGCATTGGTTTTTGTTCGCCTAACTCAGGGAGACTTGCCAACGTTTACCTCTTCTTATCACTAAAGTCTGATTTGTCACGCTACGACCTGATAAAACAAACGCCCTTAGCAACTAAATTCCGTTTTATTTATCCTTCAACAAACCGCATTTATCCTAAAGTCTAATTGTGAAACTTGCCGCTGTGACTAAGAGTTATAGCTATAACGAATTTCCTTGTTGGACGTTTTAAACGCCATCAAGGTGATCGCCGTATTCACAAGGAGAATTTGTAATGAGTGAAGCCCACATTTATCCGGTAAAAGAAAATATTAAATCTCACACGCATGCGGATAATGACACTTACCTAGCCATGTACCAGCAGTCAGTTTCAGATCCTGAAGGTTTTTGGAGCGAGCACGGTAAGATTGTGGATTGGATTAAACCATTCACTAAAGTGAAACAGACCTCTTTTGACACAGGACATGTTGATATTCGCTGGTTTGAAGATGGCACACTAAACGTTTCTGCAAACTGTATCGACCGCCATCTTGCTGAACGTGGTGATGACGTAGCTATTGTCTGGGAAGGAGACAACCCAGAAGAAGACAAGACTCTGACCTTTAAAGAACTGCATGAGCAAGTTTGTCGTTTCTCGAACGCCATGAAAGAGCAAGGTATTCGCAAAGGTGATGTTGTCTGTCTATACATGCCAATGGTTCCAGAAGCGGCCGTCGCGATGCTGGCTTGTACACGTATTGGTGCTGTCCATACTGTTGTATTTGGCGGCTTCTCTCCAGAAGCTCTGTCAGGTCGTATCATCGACTCTAACGCGAAACTTGTTATCACTGCCGATGAAGGTGTTCGCGGTGGTCGTGCAGTACCACTGAAGAAAAACGTCGACGAAGCACTGACTAACCCTGAAATCAAAAACATCAGCAAAGTGATTGTGTTTAAACGTACTGATGGCGAAGTTGCTTGGCACGATCATCGTGACGTTTGGTGGCATGAAGCAACAGCAAAAGTGTCGGCTGACTGTCCTCCTGAAGAGATGAAAGCAGAAGACCCTCTGTTCATCCTTTACACCTCTGGTTCTACAGGTAAACCCAAAGGCGTACTTCACACCACAGGCGGCTACCTTGTTTACGCAACCATGACGTTTAAATACGTCTTTGACTACCAGCCGGGCGAAACTTTCTGGTGTACTGCGGATGTGGGCTGGATTACCGGTCATACTTATCTAATTTACGGACCACTGGCGAACGGCGCCAAAACCATTCTGTTTGAAGGCGTACCAAATTACCCTGATACAAACCGTATGAGCCAAGTTGTCGATAAGCATCAAGTTAATATCCTTTATACAGCACCAACCGCGATTCGCGCTCTAATGGCAAAAGGCGATGAAGCAGTAAAAGATACTCATCGAAATAGCTTACGCATTATGGGTTCTGTAGGTGAACCAATTAACCCAGAAGCTTGGGAGTGGTACTACAAGACCATAGGTAACGAGAAATCTCCAATTGTGGATACTTGGTGGCAGACAGAAACTGGCGGTATTTTGATTACCCCACTTCCGGGCGCTACAGACTTGAAACCGGGCTCAGCGACTCGTCCATTCTTCGGGGTGCAACCTGCGCTAGTTGATAACATGGGTGAAATCGTGGACGGTGCAGCTGAAGGTAACCTAGTCATTCTTGACTCTTGGCCGGGTCAAATGCGTACCGTGTATGGTGACCACGAACGTTTTGAGCAAACCTACTTCTCTACCTTTAAAGGCATGTACTTTACTGGTGACGGTGCTCGCCGTGATGAAGACGGTTATTACTGGATCACCGGTCGTGTGGATGACGTACTCAACGTATCCGGTCACCGCATGGGTACGGCTGAGATCGAATCGGCTCTAGTCGCATTCGAGAAAATTGCTGAAGCAGCTGTAGTTGGTGTACCTCACGACATTAAAGGCCAAGCAATTTACGCTTACATCACGCTCAATGATGGTGTGTATCCAACAGCGGAACTGCACAAAGAAGTGAAAGACTGGGTGCGTAAAGAGATTGGCCCTATCGCAACACCAGATGTGCTTCACTGGACAGATGCACTACCTAAAACACGTTCAGGTAAAATCATGCGTCGTATTCTACGTAAGATTGCTACTGGTGATACCGGAAACTTGGGTGATACCTCGACCCTAGCGGATCCAAGTGTTGTCGATAAACTAATCGCAGAGAAAGCCGAACTGGTGTAACCAAACACACAGCTAAAGTCTAAAAGTAGAAAGCCCCAATTCGCTGGGGCTTTTCTTTGTCTCGACATCAATACTTATCTCAATATTAGTCTCGTCAACTTCACTCGATTAGTTAAATTGGTAGGTGTATGACGCAATAACACGTTTATCGGCTTCATCTAAGTAAGTGTTGTTGTCCATTAGAAAACTCATCAAGCTGAATGAGTGGTTCTTATTTGCCAGATAGCTAACGCCACCACCAAGGAAGTATCCTTTGTAGTTTTCACCTTCATCGTTTTCAGAACCATAAGTCCCCGCAGCAAAGCCCATTAATGTCACTTCTTGAGATAGTGGTTTCAAACCAAATGCACCGACATAGCCACTACTACCCGCTGAGTCTGCCATATAAAAGCCATTCTCAGCACTTGGCGTACCCACGAAGTTCACCTCTGAACATGCACTAGCGCTGTTACCATCACAACGAGGAGACTCACCATCGTTGTAGGTGTAACCCGCCATTGGGAACAACTGAACACCCAAAGGTTCAATACCAAATAAACTCATAGGAATAAAGGTACCCACACTGTAATTCGTTTGTGTTGCTCCGTTAGTGTATTCATTCTTACCAAAGTTAAAGTTCAAGATACCAACTGGAAATAACCAAGAGCCACCCACACGCCATTCACTCGCATCTGAATTAAGTCGAACATTAATCTTTCTAGCAGGATCAAACGCTAATGAACCGGAAAGAGAGACGTTAGAG
The DNA here is from genome assembly GCF_014596725.1 of Vibrio sp. Y2-5. GTDB lineage: Bacteria > Pseudomonadota > Gammaproteobacteria > Enterobacterales > Vibrionaceae > Vibrio. The sequence continues at coordinate 186,206 of NZ_JACVEG010000007.1, read as the reverse complement.
TCATTAAAATCATAGTTGTTAGCATAAGACACACCCACTTTGGTCACTACCTTGGTTGGGTCATCCGCTAACTTAGATTCATTATCTTTAATATCTGAGCTCGGTGCTGCTTGCGCTGAACTTGCAAGAATTAACGTTGCTACCGATATGAATGAGGCTATTTTCATTTTTTAAATACCTTAATAACGAAGAAACCGTTGGCATAGATGTCTAACTCCATCCAACAATATTGTTCTTCGGATACACCACTGACTTGAGTGTAAGAACACTTTTTAAAGCCGAATTCATAAACTATAGTTTCTGATTGAGTCTTGAATATCAGATTAATAACAATATTCTGAATTTTCAGACAAATCTGATATTGGCTTGCTCATAAAAGAATGAAAGGCTTATGGATCGGCCTACTGTGTGCTGTTCCTTCCATTTCATCTATACTTAAAAGCCAAATAAAAGTGATAAGACCAGTAATTTGCTGCCATTTGCTGTGAATTAGCTATAATCTTGGTCAATTTGAAAATTTCTACGAATTTTTGACAAAAAATAGTGTCGAATACGAGAAGATTTCCAAGAATCTCCGATTCGCTCCACATTAGAGGAAGATAACGACACAATGGCTGCCAAATCACGCATTCTTGTCCTAAACGGCCCCAACCTAAACCTTTTAGGTTTACGTGAGCCGACACATTATGGTTCTAACACCTTAGAACACATTGTCACGACGTTGCGTGAAAATGCAGAAAAAGCAGGCGTTGAGTTGGAACATCTTCAATCTAATCGCGAATATGAGTTGATAGAAGCTATTCATCAGGCTCATGGAAATGTGGATTTCATTATTATCAACCCAGCAGCATTTACGCACACAAGTGTCGCTATTCGTGACGCTTTGCTCGGCGTTGCCATTCCGTTTATCGAAGTGCATTTGTCGAACGTGCATGCTCGTGAGCCATTCCGCCATCACTCTTACTTGTCCGATAAGGCACAAGGAGTAATTTGTGGTCTGGGCGCACAAGGTTATGAATTTGCTTTATCTGCAGCAATCAAAGCTCTGCAGGCAAAGTAACCAAACACTCTGCAGTCCTAACGGATTGTCTTACTCAACAAGATAAAAGAGAAAAGAAACAATGGATATTCGTAAAATCAAGAAGCTAATCGAGTTAGTTGAAGAATCAGGCATCGCTGAATTAGAAATTTCAGAAGGCGAAGAGTCGGTACGAATCAGTCGTCACGGTGTTGCTGCGCCAGCTCCAATTCACTATGCTGCACCAGCTCCTGTAGCTGCACCTGCACCAGTAGCGGCACCTGCTCCTACAGCTCCAGCGGCATCTGCAGAGCCAAGTGCGCCAGCAGGTCATAGCGTTCTTTCTCCAATGGTTGGTACGTTCTACCGCTCTCCAAGTCCAGATTCAAAACCATTCATCGAAGTGGGTCAAAAAGTGTCTGTTGGCGATACTCTATGTATCGTTGAAGCGATGAAAATGATGAACCAAATCGAATCAGACAAATCTGGTGTTGTTACTGCGATCCTACTTGAAGACGGTCAACCTGTTGAATTCGACCAACCACTTGTTGTTATCGAATAATAGAGGCCTTTTCTATGTTAGATAAAGTAGTCATCGCGAACCGAGGTGAAATTGCACTTCGTATTCTTCGCGCATGTAAAGAATTAGGGATCAAAACGGTTGCTGTTCACTCAACAGCAGACCGCGATCTGAAACATGTATTGCTAGCAGATGAATCTATCTGTATCGGTCCAGCGTCAAGCATGGAAAGTTACCTAAACATTCCACGTATCATTTCTGCTGCAGAAGTGACTGGTGCTGTTGCGATTCACCCAGGATACGGCTTCCTATCTGAGAACGCAGACTTTGCTGAACAAGTAGAGAAAAGCGGCTTTATTTTCGTTGGTCCTAGAGCAGAAACCATTCGCCTAATGGGTGACAAAGTTTCAGCAATCAACTCAATGAAAAAAGCTGGCGTACCTTGTGTTCCGGGTTCTGACGGTCCTTTGGACAATGACGAAGCGAAAAACAAAGCTCACGCTAAACGCATTGGTTACCCAGTCATCATCAAAGCATCTGGCGGCGGCGGCGGTCGTGGTATGCGTGTTGTTCGCTCTGAAGCAGAACTCGTTAACGCGATCAGCATGACTCGTGCAGAAGCAAAAGCGGCCTTCAACAACGACATGGTTTACATGGAAAAATTCCTAGAAAACCCTCGCCACGTTGAAGTTCAGGTGCTTGCTGATGGTCAAGGTGGCGCAATCCACTTAGGTGAACGTGACTGTTCAATGCAGCGTCGTCACCAGAAAGTTGTTGAAGAAGCTCCAGCTCCTGGTATCACTGAAGAGATGCGTAAGTACATTGGTGAACGTTGTACTCGTGCGTGTATCGAAATCGGTTACCGCGGTGCTGGTACATTCGAATTCCTATACGAAAATGGCGAGTTCTACTTCATCGAAATGAACACGCGTATTCAGGTTGAGCACCCAGTAACAGAAATGGTAACTGGCGTAGACTTGATTAAAGAGCAACTTCGTATTGCGGCTGGTCAACCTCTGTCATTTACTCAAAGTGACATCAAGATCCGCGGCCATGCAGTTGAGTGTCGTATCAATGCTGAAGACCCAGTACGCTTCCTGCCAAGCCCAGGTAAGATTACTCGTCTACACACTCCGGGTGGTATGGGCGTTCGTTGGGAATCGCACATTTACTCTGGTTACACAGTTCCACCGTACTACGATTCAATGATCGGTAAACTGATCACTTTCGGTGAGAACCGTGATGTAGCAATCGCACGTATGCGTAACGCGCTGAACGAAATGATTGTAGAAGGCATCAAGACAAACGTACCTCTACAACAAGACATCATGAAGGATGAGAACTTCCAACATGGTGGCGCGAACATTCACTACCTAGAGAAAAAACTGGGTTTGAATAAGTCTTAATAGACAAACAGAAAGAAATGCCCACTTCGGTGGGCATTTTTATTTCTGTGATTTTTCTTTTGTGGCTTTTTTTTGTGATGACCGTCATTAACGAACAAAGTTGCAGCAGCATCATCGCGAGAGTAAACTCTGCGCCAACATAAAGTACGAAGAGAGCAATAACATGCCTTGGATTCAAATTAAGCTTAACGCGACTAATGAAAACGCCGAACAAATTAGCGATATGCTAATGGAAGAGACTGGCGCGTTATCCGTCACTTTCCTAGATGCAAAAGATACCCCAGTATTCGAACCTTTACCGGGTGAAACTCGCTTATGGGGTGATACAGACGTACTAGCTCTCTACGACGCTGAAGTGGATACCGCACTCATCATCAGCCAAATTCGCGACAGCCAGCTTCTTCCTGAAGGCTTTGCACATAAAGTTGAACAGATTGAAGATAAAGACTGGGAACGTGAATGGATGGACAACTTCCACCCAATGAAGTTCGGTGAACGCTTATGGATTTGCCCAAGCTGGCGTGATGTTCCTGATCCAAGTGCTGTGAACGTAATGCTCGATCCGGGTCTTGCATTCGGTACAGGTACTCACCCAACCACAGCACTGTGTCTTGAATGGCTTGAGTCCCTCGATTTAAGCGGCAAAACCGTCATCGATTTCGGTTGTGGCTCTGGCATCCTAGCTATTGCGGCGATCAAACTCGGCGCAGCAAAAGTTATCGGTATCGATATTGATCCTCAAGCTCTGCTTGCTTCTAAAGACAATGCTGGTCGTAACGGCGTTGAAGACCAAATCGAAGTCTATCTGCCGCAAGACCAGCCAGAAGGTTTGGTTGCTGATGTGGTTGTCGCCAATATTCTTGCCGGCCCTCTGCGCGAACTTTCTGGCGTCATCAAAGGGCTTATGAAACCAAATGGTCTGTTAGCAATGTCTGGCGTGCTAGATACTCAAGCCGAAGACGTCGCCAACTACTACCGAGATGAACTGCGAGTTGACCCTATTGTGGAGCTCAATGAGTGGTGCAGAATCTCTGGACAGAAATTAAGCTAAAGATAAGTTATCTGCTTAATTGATTGAAAATTGGACTATTTACAAAAACAATTTGTAAATGCTCAAATATTAGTCTTTTCACGCAGTAAAAAAATGCGTAAAATGCGCGCCCTTGCTGGTACTAAGCTGTGAAGACGTTTTGAAGATCGGAAATTATCAACTTAAGAACAATCTTATCGTTGCCCCTATGGCAGGTGTCACTGATAGACCTTTTCGTGAGTTGTGTCTTCAATATGGTGCAGGAATGGCCGTCAGTGAAATGATGTCTTCCAACCCTGCACTGTGGAATACCGATAAATCAAAAAACCGTATGGTACATGAAGGCGAATCGGGCATTCGTTCGGTACAAATTGCGGGAAGTGATCCACAGCTTATGGCTGATGCGGCTCAATTCAGTGTTGAAAACGGTGCGCAAATCATCGACATCAACATGGGCTGCCCAGCGAAAAAAGTGAATAAGAAGCTAGCCGGCTCTGCACTACTTCGTTTTCCAGATCTCATAGAAGAGATTTTAAAAACGGTGGTAGATGCGGTGGATGTCCCAGTGACACTCAAAACCCGTACTGGCTGGGATACAGACAATAAAAACTGTGTCTACATCGCTCAATTAGCCGAAAACTGCGGCATACAGGCATTAGCACTCCACGGGAGAACGCGAGCGTGTATGTACAAAGGTGAGGCCGAATACGACAGCATTAAAGCGGCGAAAGAGGCAATCACTATTCCGGTTATCGCTAACGGTGATATCGATTCTCCGGAGAAAGCCAAATATGTGCTTGAGTACACAGGCGCTGACGCTTTAATGATTGGACGTCCTGCCCAAGGTCGTCCGTGGATTTTCCAGGAAATCCGACACTATTTGGAAAACGGCACCACAATGCCCGACCTTCCTCTTGAGGAAGTGAAAAGTATTATGCTTGGTCATGTGACAGCTCTGCATGGTTTCTATGGAGAGTATTTGGGGCCACGAATCGCGCGTAAGCACGTGGGTTGGTACTTAAAAGAACATGAAGAAGCGAGTGAGTTTCGCCGTACCTTCAACGCCATAGAGGCAGCATCGCTGCAATTGGAAGCGCTTGAAGGTTATTTTGATAACGTTGCATCATAATTAAGAGAAGAGCTAGACCGAATATGTTCGAACAAAATCTGACTTCAGAAGCTTTAACAGTAACTACAGTAACTTCACAAGACCAAATCACGCAAAAGCCACTACGTGATTCCGTTAAAGCATCTCTTAAAAACTATCTTGCTCAGTTAAATGGCCAAGAAGTAACAGAACTATACGAGTTAGTTCTAGCGGAAGTTGAACAGCCACTATTAGATACAATCATGCAGTACACTCGCGGTAACCAAACTCGCGCAGCAACTATGATGGGTATCAACCGCGGCACTCTTCGTAAGAAACTTAAAAAATACGGCATGAACTAATAGAAAGTGCTAACTAATTGAATTTAAAAAGCTCAGCTAGAAATAGTTGAGCTTTTTTATTGCATCATTGCCAAAGCCTTTCTCCCACCATCAAATTCTCATTACAACACCCACGCCAAATTTCAACTAATAATTGTTAGATCTTACCAACAGTTTTTACTTTTTTATCCTTTAGTCTCATATACAAATCAAAAGCCACATTGTTACATTAATGTTAACAACACAATTCATTATTCAGTTTGCTAGCCCGAATTGCCGTATTACAAGGAGTGGCTTTATGATTTTTGTCTCTTTACGCCGAATCAGCATCCGTGCTCGCTTATACCTGCTTAGTGGAATGATCACTCTGTTCCTTCTGTTTCCTCTTATGGTAATGGTGCAGGATTATCAAAGTGACCTAATAAAAGCTAAACAAACACAAACTCGCCATTTGGTTGAAAACACCCACTCTCTACTCAACCACTTCTATCAACTCCAGACTCAAGGAACCTTGAGTGAACAACAAGCTCAAGGCCAAGCCAAACAAGCCGTAGCCCAGTTGCGTTATGGAGAAGAAGACTACTTCTGGATGAATGATATGACCCCGACAATGGTCATGCACCCATTTAAACCTCAACTCGATGGTAAAAATCTTTCTGCGGTGAAAGATCCGCAAGGCAAAGCCTTATTTGTCGAAATGGCGAACATTGCCCGTGATCAGGGCGAAGGAACGGTTTATTACATGTGGCCTAAACCAGGTTCAGACACCGACGTTGAAAAAGTCTCTTACGTTAAGTTGTTTGAACCGTGGGGCTGGATTGTAGGTTCAGGGGTTTATATTGATGATGTAAACGCTTTGGTTTGGCAACGTCTGCAAAGTGTATTTACTGGCTTAGCCATCGTACTGGTAGCTATGTTGACTCTTGCGTATTTGATCGGTCTAAGTATTACCAAACCATGTGTTGCGACATTGCAGGCGATGGAAGATATCGCTAAAGGTGAAGGAGATCTTACCAAACAACTTGATGCATCAGGCAAAGACGAACTGTCGCGTATCGCTCAAGCCTTCAACCAGTTTACTCATAAGCTTCGTCATATAGTGCTGGATATTGTACCGGTGACTGATGGAGTGACCGATTCAGCACTTGAGCTGACTCATGTCGCTCAAAATGCGGCGGGTAAGGCAATGGAACAACAGCAATCGGTGGATACCGTTGCTTCTGCTATGAACCAACTTCACTCCAGCAATCAGGAAGTGGCTAACGCGGCACAAAATGCGGCGATTGCAGCTCAAACCGCTAATGAGAAGAGCCAGCAAGGGCGTGATGTAATCCATCAAGTATCCGTTTATATGGATTCACTATCAGAAAGACTTACCGCTACCGACAGCAACACCCAAGCCTTAGCCAAAGAGATTCAGCAAGTAAGCGCGGTACTTGAGGTGATCTACGGCGTAGCAGAACAAACTAACCTGCTGGCTCTCAACGCAGCCATTGAAGCAGCACGTGCAGGCGAGCAAGGGCGAGGTTTTGCGGTGGTTGCTGATGAGGTCCGTTCACTGGCAACTCGCACCCAGAGCAGCACCCAACAAATAGAACAGATCATCGCAGGGTTACAAGACCGAGCACATCAGGTGAGCGCGTCAATGGACGAAACTCAGCTACAATCGAAAGGTACTCAGGAACAGGCAGAAAAAGCTCAACAAGCATTGGATGATATTGATCAACAGATTCGACAAATCCTGCAATTGAATGAACATATCGCCGAAGCCAGTGCCCAGCAATCTTTGGCAACAGATGAAATCAGCCGTAACCTCACTCTGATAGCCGATCACAGTGCTCAAGCGGCCATTCAGGCAGAGCAAGTCACGGCAGCAAGCGAGCAGCTACAAGAAAACGGGCAACGTCTAACTCACAGCTTTTCTGTATTTAAGGTTTAAAGGGGAAGTGGGCAAGTGCCCACTTTTTTCTTCCTCACATCAAGCTTTTACTTATTAACACATCTATATCTTATTTTCTGACTACAATATCAACGGCTCAATCCACTCCCACTTCCCTACTAGAAATAACTTACTTTATTTACCTCTTCGTTACTTTTTTCTCTTGAAAAACCTGTTTTTAGAGTTTATTTTCCCCATGCCAAACGATTGCGCGAGATCTTTTGTAATAAATTGGTTAGAATACGCGCCATCCGAAATCTGGAAGACTATTGATACAGATATAGGGTCTTTACCAAAACTGACCAAGCTGTAATGAATCATCATTGCCCATGAACAGTTTTGGCAAACACCTTTCGTATCAACTCCATGAATTAAAGGAAAATGGAAGCATGAGTAACGCTCGTCCAATTCGCCGCGCACTGATCAGTGTTTCAGATAAAACTGGTATCGTTGAGTTCGCCCAAGCGCTAGCACAGCGCGGTGTCGATATCCTATCTACTGGCGGTACCGCTCGCCTGCTTGCTGAAAAAGGCATCGCTGTAACTGAAGTTTCAGACTACACCGGTTTTCCGGAAATGATGGACGGGCGAGTAAAAACGCTACACCCGAAAGTTCATGGTGGCGTATTAGGTCGTCGCGGCCAAGATGATGAAATCATGGCTACTCATGGTATCAACCCTATCGATATGGTCGTTGTTAACCTTTACCCATTCGCTGAAACAGTCGCGAAAGAAGGTTGTACGCTGGAAGATGCTGTTGAAAACATCGATATCGGTGGTCCAACAATGGTTCGTTCTGCAGCGAAAAACCATAAAGATGTGACTATCGTAGTTAACGCTTCAGATTACGACCGCGTTATTGCTGAAATGGATGCGAACGAAAAATCTCTGACACTTGCTACTCGTTTTGACCTAGCTATCGCAGCATTCGAGCACACAGCGGCATACGACGGCATGATCGCGAACTACTTCGGCACTATGGTTCCATCTTACGGTGAGAACAAAGAAGGTGATGAAGAGAGTAAATTCCCTCGCACATTCAACATGCAGTTCGAGAAGAAACAAGACATGCGCTACGGTGAAAACAGCCACCAAGCAGCGGCTTTCTATGTTGAAGCGAATCCGCAAGAAGCGTCTGTTTCTACAGCTAAGCAAATTCAAGGTAAAGCGCTTTCTTACAACAACATCGCAGATACAGATGCTGCGCTAGAGTGTGTTAAAGAGTTCGCTGAACCAGCATGTGTGATCGTAAAACACGCGAACCCATGTGGTGTAGCACTAGGTAAAGATATTCTTGAAGCCTACAACCGCGCTTACCAAACTGACCCAACATCAGCATTTGGCGGCATCATCGCATTTAACCAAGAGTTAGATGCAGAAACCGCATCCGCGATTGTTGAGCGTCAATTCGTTGAAGTGATCATCGCGCCAAAAGTTTCTGCTGAAGCGATTGAAGTTGTCGCAGCGAAGAAAAACGTTCGTCTACTAGAGTGTGGTGAATGGTCAACGCAAACAACTGGCTTTGATGTTAAACGCGTTAACGGCGGCCTTCTTGTTCAAGACCGCGACCAAGGCATGGTTTCACTTGATGACCTGAAAGTGGTTTCTAAACGTCAACCAACTGAAGAAGAGCTGAAAGATGCCCTATTCTGCTGGAAAGTTGCAAAATACGTGAAATCAAACGCGATTGTTTACGCAAAAGGCGATATGACAATTGGTGTCGGCGCAGGCCAAATGAGCCGCGTATACTCAGCTAAAATTGCAGGCATCAAGGCGGCAGACGAAGGTCTTGAAGTTGCAGGTAGCGTAATGGCTTCTGACGCATTCTTCCCATTCCGCGATGGTATCGACGCTGCTGCAGAAGCTGGCATTAAGTGCGTAATTCAACCGGGTGGCTCAATGCGCGATGACGAAGTAATTGCAGCAGCAGACGAACACGGCATGGCGATGATCTTTACGGGTATGCGCCATTTCCGCCACTAATTTTTACTCTTCATATTTGGCGTTGTAGCGGCATTAACGGCTTTCTCCCTCCCCAGTCCATAGATATCTATGCTTCTGGGGAAGTGCTCAATTGTCGCCTAGCTACATCACCAACTATTTTGAGTAAACATTTTTGATATTTTTGCATTTTAAATATCTGATATTTTGAAATGCGTTAGAGCAAGCCAATGGCTTTAGTTCAAGGAAAAAGCGCGCAGTTTATAAGCATAAATGAGCTCTTTTGACACAGAAATAATGGCATTGGCGCAGCTATAAGGATTTTAAAGAATGAATGTATTAATTATTGGTTCCGGCGGCCGTGAACATGCGCTTGGTTGGAAAGTTGCTCAAAACCCGAACGTTAGAAACATCTTTATCGCACCGGGTAATGCAGGTACAGCTCTTGAACCTAAACTGCAAAATGTGGCGATTCAGGTAGAAGATGTTGCAGGTTTAGTCGCATTCGCAAAAGAAAACGCAATTGACTTAACGATTGTTGGCCCAGAAGCGCCACTCGTTATCGGTGTGGTTGATGCTTTCCGTGCAGCAGGCTTACCTATCTTTGGCCCAACGCAAGCTGCGGCTCAGTTAGAAGGTTCAAAAGCGTTCACTAAGGATTTTCTAGCTCGTCACAACATTCCAACGGCGGCATACGCAAACTTCACAGAAATTGAGCCAGCATTGGCTTACGTTCGTGAACAAGGTGCGCCTATCGTTGTTAAAGCGGACGGCCTTGCAGCTGGTAAAGGCGTGATTGTCGCAATGACGCTGGAAGAAGCAGAAGATGCGATTAAAGACATGCTCGCTGGCAATGCATTCGGTGATGCTGGCAGCCGTGTTGTTGTGGAAGAGTTCCTTGATGGTGAAGAAGCAAGCTTCATCGTAATGGTTGATGGTGTAAATGTGCTACCTATGGCCACCAGCCAAGACCATAAACGCGTAGGCGACAAAGATACAGGTCCTAACACCGGTGGTATGGGCGCTTATTCTCCAGCTCCAGTGGTTACTCAAGAAATTCATGACCGTATCATGCAGGAAGTGATTTACCCAACAGTACGCGGTATGGCTGCAGAAGGTAATCCATACACAGGTTTCTTGTATGCTGGCCTTATGATTGACAAAGCGGGTACTCCTAAAGTTATCGAATACAACTGCCGCTTCGGCGATCCAGAAACTCAACCTATCATGATGCGTATGCAATCAGACCTAGTTGAACTTTGTCTGGCCGCTATTGATGGCAAGTTAGACCAAATGGAATCTAAGTGGGATCCACGCGCTTCTATCGGTATTGTACTTGCTGCGGGGGGCTACCCTGGCGATTACAACAAAGGTGATGTAATTTCTGGCTTACCAACAGTTGAAGTTGAAGGTCAAAAAGTTTTCCACGCTGGTACAACTGACAAAGACGGCAATGTTGTGACTAACGGTGGTCGCGTTCTATGCGCAACGGCACTGGGCAACACAGTATCTGAAGCACAGCAACGCGCTTATGAGTTAACTAAACAAATTCAGTGGGACGGTGTGTTCTACCGTAATGACATCGGCTACCGTGCTATCGCGCGCGAGCAACAAGCTGATAAGTAATAGCTAAAGCAATTAAGATTAAGGCGCTGTGGAAACTCAGCGTCTTTTTTATTGGTTGGAAACTCAAAAAACGTTATTCAGTTATCAACTGAGGCCTTTCGATACAGTCGTGATCGTCATCTGCAAGAATGAGCAATTCATCGATATAAACGGTGTTATTGCGGATTTTCCCTAGAAAACCAATGTAGTTATCCAAAGTAGACAAGCGACTCATAACGAAATTAGGAAGCGTATGGTTAAACTCAACCTTGTTGTAATCGGGTCCGTTACAACGTTCAAATGTCGAACCATCCCAATACCCCTGAATAAGCTCAAGACCTTGTTTATTTTGGTCTTTAGTCATTTTGGTAATGGCGTTTGCTTCTAAAACGTAGCGTTCTAATTGCCCTTCGTTGAGAGGTAAAATTTTCTTGTTCACTCTGTACTGCTGATATACCGCTTCGCCATCCTTATTAAAACGGACATGTGCAGTATAAGGAACCAAGTCACCATCTTTGAGTTGCTCACCTTTACGAACCACTTCACGCACACTTCCTTCATCCCAACGGTAAGAGGTTTCATACCAACCATAGGTTTCAGAGGTAACATGATCAGAAGCAGATAAAGCTTGAGATGCACTTTCGGTGTACCAGTAATAACTGGTTGCATCTCCGGTACGTTGACCACCAGAAAACTGACTCATTTGAGCGAAGTTAGATGTGTCGACGGAAGAAGAACATCCCGCAATAAGAGTGGCAGCGATAACAGAGGAAAGAATTTTTTTCATAGAAAAGAACGCCGAGATAAGACTACCTCGGCGTAGTATAGATTACTTAACAGAATCTTTCAGTGCTTTACCTGCTACGAATGCAGGTACATTTGCTGCAGCGATTTGAATCTCAGCACCAGTTTTTGGGTTACGGCCAGTGCGAGCTGCACGATGATTTACTTTGAATGTACCAAAACCAATTAGTTGAACTTGGTCACCATCTTTTAGTGCACCTTCAACTGCGCCTAGAGTCGCTTCAAGAGCAGCTTTAGCTTGAGCTTTAGATAGGTCTGCTTTTTCTGCGATAAAGTCGATTAATTGGGTCTTGTTCATTAGTTTTCCCTTCTGATAGGTTATCGAATTCGCTTCACTCTAAAGCATAAGTGCCCCAGCTGGCAAAGGTTTGTCACGCAAGATCTGCTTATCTGACGTAGTTTTAACCATATTCTGAGCATTAACTCACAATTTGCTAAATCAATTGGCTGCATATCCCCTTGCTTTACCGCAAAAAAGCCTTATTAAATAAGCATCAATGTGTTGAAACATCTGAAATATTAGGGTGTATTTCGCTCTCTTACCTAAGGAGTACTCATGTTTCTACTCACGATTTACGTCTTGATTGCGATTGGCGTGTCGTTTATTTGTTCGATTCTTGAAGCCGTGATACTGAGTATTACGCCAAGTTATTTGGCACAGTTACGTCAACAAAATCATCCTTGCGCACAAAAACTGGAACGCCTAAAAGCCGATATTGACCAACCTCTGGCCTCAATTTTGACGCTAAACACCATTGCGCATACAGCAGGGGCTGCGGGAGCGGGCGCTCAAGCATCTGTCGTATTTGGCAGTCAGTGGCTGGGATTATTTTCAGCCATATTAACGCTCGGTATCCTTTTTCTTTCAGAAATAGTGCCTAAGACTATTGGTGCAACTTACTGGCGACAACTTGCTCCGTTTACCGCAAAGATCCTGAACTGGATGGTATTGTTGCTTTTACCTTTCGTTTGGATGTCTAAAAAGATCACTCATGTGCTTACTCGCAACCGAACAACGCCCAAAGTTCGTGATGAGTTGTCAGCGATGGCTCAGCTCGCCAATGAGAGTGGCGAGTTTACTTCTGGTGAATCCAAAATTCTCTACAATTTATTGAACATTCAAAACGTGCCGGCAATTCAGGCAATGACACCGAGAAGAGTGCTTTTTAGAGTTGATGCCACAATGACCATCAATGAGTTTTTGTCCCAACACAAAAACACACCGTTTTCCCGACCACTGATCTATAGCGAGAACAAAGACAACATCCTTGGTTTTGTGCACCGATTAGAGCTGTTTAGACTGCAACAAAAGGGAAAAGGAGAAAAGCAAATAGGTAGTGTTATGCGGCCATTGCATGTTCTGCTGAACACTATCTCTTTACCCAAGGCTTTTGAGCAAATGATCGAAAACCGTTCACAACTGGCGATGTTGGTTGACGAATATGGAACTGTTCAAGGTCTGTTAACGTTGGAGGATATTTTTGAGAATTTGATTGGTGAAGAGATTATTGATGAAGCTGACCGTACAACCAACATGCAAAAATTAGCGGTTGAACGCTGGGAGCGCTGGAAACAAGCACACAGTGTGATTGAAAGTCGCGACAATGACGAGTAACTGAGTGAGATTGCCCTTAGCGCAACTCACTTAGGGCAATATAAAAAAGAATGGTTACTTAACCCGCAAGAGATGATGCGTCTGTTGGTCAAAGTGAAAAATACGAACCTGAGATCGTTGCATATCCTCGACCTGTTCTAGCATCACGGGAGTGTAATTACGACGCTTCATCCACTGTAAAGGTTCTTGAAAACTATCTTCGTTGATAACAAAGGATTCATCTTTCAATCTCGATTCAGATATTCGAATCACCCAAATGCGCGAATGAAAATCTAACGCTCGAACAACCTTGCTACTTACTGCACTTTTCAACTGCGCTATTTTTTTAGATAGAAACATAGCTCGTAAAACCTAAACAGAGTTAGAGAGTCACACCAATGTTGCTTTCGCCTTCATCACGAAGTTCTTGGCGTAAATCTTTAATTAGATTGATATCACGACCTTCAGCTTCACGCAGCGGACGATAAATTGCCCACTGAACGTCCCATTCAGCACAAACTGCTTCGTTCTGCTTTTGGTTTTCGTTAGTGATCTCTTCACCCGTTTGAGCTTCTTCCAATTGAGCGACAGTGGTTACCGATATCTGACTGACTTCTAACATGTTTTCAAACAGGTAGTCACGGTCTAGCAAGCCGTGTAGCAAGGTAGACAAAGCCACACAAGCATCTATGGCAGGATAAACGGCATACATATCGAAATCTTCAGAGTTCGGGATGATCTCTTCTAACTTCTCTAATTGATGCTCAAAGTTCACTTTGGCCGTTTTGACTGTGAGCTGCTCCCACACGCTATCTAAAATATCGCGATATACACGGGCATGAGCAAATTCAGTATTTTCACAAAACATGGCATAGTTAGGGTACATACGCTCACACAAGCAAGCCATGAAGGTAATTTGTTGCCAAGGCTCGAACTTTTCTAGACGAACCTGTACAGGATTTTGGAGCATAAGCACTCAACCGTTGAGGAAAATAGACAGCGGAAGTGTACTGGATAACCAACGGGGAAAAAAGCCGCTCTTATGAACAATTTCACTCACAAGCTTTATATTTTGACGGAACAAAACGACGTTTATCGAGAAAACGTTGAATCATTGATGCTTGAAGACTTAGTCATCACAGAACAAAGAGAAGAAGCGTCGATACTTTTGGCTGCGCCTCCCATGGCTGCGAAATGCCTTGATGACTTCCCAAAGCTAGAATGGCTACAATCCGCTTATGCAGGTGTAGATGCTTTAACTGCACCTCATCTTCGAAAAGACTACGAGCTGACCAATGTGAAAGGCATCTTCGGCCAGCAAATATCCGAATATGTTTTAGGTTACACAATTAGCCATTTCCGTCACTTTGCAACGTATGAGAAGCAGCAAGCTCAACATCAATGGCAGCAACACTTATATCAATCCCTTGATACCAAGGTGATGCTCATACTCGGCACTGGTTCTATCAGTTCTCACCTCTCTTCAGCAGCCGCGGCACTAGGTATCAAGGTGATAGGCGTGAATACGACGGGCATTCCTGCAAAATCGGGAAGATTTCATGATACTTATCATATCAATGAACTCGAAAACGCCATGAAACGCGCTGATATCGTCGTTAACACCTTACCAAATACCGCAGAAACTAAAGGGCTGTTAAACGCTAAAACATTGGGTTACTGCTCAAACGCTCTGCTGTTTAATGTTGGACGCGGTGCTATTTTGATTGAAGAAGATTTGATTCCTGCTATTGAACATGGGCATATCAAACACGCCTTTCTTGATGTGTTCATCAATGAGCCACTAATAACAGAACACCCTTTCTGGCAACATAGTAGTATCACTATCACACCACACATAGCAGCCTTGAGTTTTCCACATCAGGTGGTTGAAATTTTTGCTCACAACTACCGTTTATGGCGAGATGGCTTCCAACTAGAAAATCGAATTGATTTTGATAAAGGCTACTGATGTTAGATCTTCTACTCAGGGAAATCAGAGCTTGTGATGTATGTGCTCACTCACTTCCCTTAGGTGCAAACCCGATTATTCAGGCTAGCAAAGACGCTAAGTTGCTCATCATCGGGCAAGCTCCGGGAGTAAAAGTACACGAGACTTCTATTCCTTGGAATGACCCCAGTGGCAATCGACTACGAAGCTGGCTGGATATCGATAAAGAGACATTCTATAACCCAGAAAAAATTGCCATCATGCCAATGGGCTTATGCTATCCCGGCAAAGGTAACAGTGGCGATTTACCGCCAAGAAAAGAATGTGCCCCACACTGGCATCAAAGAGTGCTAGCCGAATTACCGAATATAGAAATGACCTTACTGATCGGTCAGTACGCGCAAAATTACTACCTAAAAGATAAACCCGTAACCCTCACAGAAACCGTACAGCAATGGCAAAAGTGGGCACCGAGGTTTATACCACTTCCACACCCTTCACCTCGGAACACTCTTTGGTTGAAGAAAAACCCTTGGTTTGAAGCAGAAGTTGTGGAGTATATGCGTAAGATGGTTATAGGTGTATTGTGAGGCATGCCTGAATGAGTTTATAAACGCTCTATTCCTCCCCTTTTCAAGGGGAGGCTAGGTGGGGTTTCCTCCACTAAACGTAAAAGAGTTACAATTCAGTCACCGACCTCACTTAAAATCAAATCAACTACACTATCTAAATCCGACATAACCTGAGAATTAGTTACCCGTAACACTTTCAACCCTAAAGAAATCATACATTCATCCCGAATTTCATCACTTTCTTTAGCTGAATTGGTGAAATGGCTATCTCCATCAATTTCAACAATCAATTTCTTCTTCGGACAATAGAAATCAACAATATATCGACCTATACCATGTTGACGTCGAAACTTAACACCTAAGTGATTATTACGAATACGGAACCACAATCGTTTTTCAGGTTCCGTCATGCTTGTTCTCAAGCTCTGGCGAAGCTTTTTATATTGCGGAACATTAAAGAGATTATTCATGACAAATTGCTCTTAGTTCTCCCCCTCAGATGAGGGGGGAGTTAGAGGGGGTTGAACCAACGATACTTATTAATAATTGCAATATTTATTAAGTTCC
Source organism: Vibrio sp. Y2-5 (assembly GCF_014596725.1). GTDB lineage: Bacteria > Pseudomonadota > Gammaproteobacteria > Enterobacterales > Vibrionaceae > Vibrio. Next base: position 169,835 of record NZ_JACVEG010000007.1, on the reverse strand, counting down.
GTGGAAACAACCCCACCCAACCTCCCCTTCAGAAGGGGAGGAGTTTCATCACTCCACTACCTCATATCCTTTACTACGTAATAGCTCAGCAAAAGCCTGCTTGGATTCGAGCTCTCCGTGAATGAGATGAATCTGCTTAGGTTTGCTTGGTATACCTTCAACAAACTTGAGTAGGTCATCACTATCTGCATGAGCAGAATAGCCTGACATAGTATGAACGTGAGCGTTTACTGACACTCCTTCTTCATCAATCCAAACTGTTTTGTTCCCCTGTTGAATACATTTACCTAGCGTCCCCTCAGCCTGGAAGCCTGCAAAAATCACATCTGTTCTCTCATCAGGTAAAAGAGCTTTGAGATAATCCATAATTCTCCCGCCTTCGCACATGCCAGAGGCAGCTACCACAATCGCAGGTTCTCCTGTTGAAACCAGACGATTCACCAGTTCTTGATGCGCTTGATGGTCGCCAACCGTAATACATTGTTCAAACGCGAGTGGATGGCGATGCATTTTCAGACGTTGTTTAGCTTCCTCACCCCAAAGACTTCTGAATTTTTGATAAGACAAGGTGACCTTTTGCGCCATAGGTGAATCAAGAATGATAGGCAGTTTAGAATCGAGTTGGTGTTCATGAATCAATTGCTCGATATCGAATAACAACTCTTGAGTTCGCCCGACACTAAACGCCGGAATAAGGATTGTGCCACCATCAGACAAAGAACGATCGATGATCTCTCTTAGTTTCTGAGACCGGTGCTCTACCCCTTCGTGTTTGGTATTACCATAAGTTGTTTCAATTACCAGATAGTCTGCTTGCTTAGGCGGTAAAGGATCAGGTAATAGCGGAGTATTGCTTGGACCTAAATCGCCAGAAAACACCACAAGTTCCTGATTTGGAAGCTCCACTTCTAAATACGCAGATCCTAATATGTGACCAGCCGGATTAAATCGACAGCGGAAAGTATCGACATCAATCCAGCGATAATAATCCACCGGATGAAGCAGACGAATGATCGCTTCAATGATCGGCTTGCGAGCTTCTAACGTTAGGCCTTGCTGAATTTTAAGCCCATCATCAATCATCAAAGGCACTAACTCAGCCGTTGCTTTGGTGCAGTAAATGGGTTTATCAAACTCTTGAGTGATGAGCCAAGGCAAGCGCCCTATATGGTCTATATGCGCGTGAGTAAGTACTAACGCTTTCACGTTATCTAAAAGAAATGGTTCGGTAAGTTGCTGCGCATCTGCACCTTGAAACATACCGCAATCAATAAGAATAGAACGGTCACCGAATACCAGCTCGTGACACGAACCTGTAACTGTATTTTTACCGCCGTGGTGGATGAGTTGCATTGCCAACACTCCCTATCTTTGTCTTTAATTTCAGAGTAATACTCAAGACAAAAATAGGAAGATTAGCATTGTGAAGTTGCGGGGAACGTCGAGTTAAACGCGATCTCCAGATCCTTTGCCTGTCGCTGTTTGGATTAAATAAGTGAAATAGTTCTTCAATGACATGGTTTGAATCATCTTTTCATCCCATTCAGCCAACTTCTCAGGAGTAGACATATCAATTTCATTAACCTGAGCTAAACCTGTGACACCGGGAAGTACCTGAAAGACACCTCTAGCCTGTCTGGCATCAATAAGCTCTTTTTGATTAAAAAGACATGGTCTAGGACCAACCAAGCTCATTTCGCCTTTAACCACATTAATTAATTGAGGAAGCTCGTCCAATTTGGTTTTGCGTAAAAAGCTGCCTAGTTTTGTCACAGAGCTAGCACCAACCAAGTGCGTAGCAACCGACTGAGTATTTACTGGCATTGTACGAAATTTAATAAGTGTAAAAGGCTTCTGACTTCTGCCAACTCTCTCTTGTCTAAATATTGGAGAGCCAGTATCAAAATAACCAAGAACGCAAATAACCAATAAAATTGGCCAAAGAAACAATAAACCAAAAAAAGAAAACAAAAAGTCAAAAATACGGATCAAAATTTAAACCCCAAATGGCAAATAATCTGGTATCGATAGATTCTTAAACAGTTTCATATTGTATTGCTTTTTAAATAAGCATCCACCGTTTTCTGAATTCCATACTCAAATGAATAAGGTGGCTTCCACCCTAGTGTTTCTTCGGTATGTGATATATCAACTTGCAGGTTTCCGCATATTTTTTGAGATATTTGAGGTTTTCCAATCAATCGAGCTGCAAAATTTATCCATGACATTGGAATTGGTAACATTCGATTTGGTCTACCCATCGCTTTCGAGACACTATCAAGAAGCTGAGAAGTCGACACATCATAACCATCAGAGACTAAAAATGTTTGGCCTTTAGCATTCGGATGCGTACAGCAAGTCAAGATCAGATCAACTAAGTTATCCAAGAAAACCAAACTTCTTTGATTACGAATAGCACCTAAAGGCAGAGGTAAGCCTTTTTCCACCCAACGCATCATAGAATAAAAATTGGCTTTAACTTCCGGACCATAGACTAGCGGAGGACGAATAACTACCACTTCAAGCCCTGTCTCTTTTGCGATGTCCCACAGTCCTTTTTCTGCTTCATACTTACTAAGTCCATAAGGATCAGTAGGAACTTGATTTGATTGGCTAACAAAAGGAGCATCCGAAGGTGTAAATTCACCATTCACTTTTATCGAGCTGATAAAAACAAGGCGTTTAACACCGTTCTTTGCGGCTTGACGCGCCAAATTTAGTGTTCCGAAGGTATTTACACCTCGGTAAGCATCAATTGGTGATTCTATATTTTCTTTCATTTGATGCACGCGTGCCGCACAATGCACAACACAATCAACACCTTGAAGAGCTTCTTTCCAGTCTGTGTCTTCTGATATTTCACTTTTGAAAATAGAAATACCGTCAATGCTCTTACTACGCGATTGACCTATAACAGCCCAGCCTTTAACGACAGCCGTTTGGACAATCGAATGACCGACTAACCCAGAAGCTCCAGTTACTAATAGTTTCAAAGTAATTCCCACAAAAGTTTAAAGTGAAAACGTGACAAAGAGTCATTGGTATGTGCAAAGTCTATCACACTGAACGCTAGCTTATCGTACTCAAGAGTTTTACAATCTGGGCGATATAAAATAATAGACTCCACATAACAACTCATCTGTTGGCGAATAATTATAAGGCAAGCTGTAGCGCAATGTTCACACCTATTCGAATTCTACTTAACGCACAACGACATAATAAACGTATTATCACTTTGATTTACGATATTTTAGCGATATTTGCCTCACTACTTGCTGCGCATGCCTTAAGGCTGGATACACTGTCTTTTGATATAGGTTCCCGTGAATTACTCAGTATGATAACGACGGCTGCAGTCACTATTGTGTGCTTTGTGAAACTGGGAATGTACCGAGCAGTATTACGTTACATGATGTTACCTGCCATAGGTTATATCTTTTTATCTGTACTGATATCAGCAATAACGCTAGCCGTAAGTGGTTTCTTCTTTCAAGCATTCATTCCACGTAGTGTTCCGTTTATTTACGCAGGGTTGGCGACATTAACTCTTGGTGGTCCAAGACTTTTTATTCGCACCATTTACTATCACTACTACAAAAGACAAAAACCTAATGTTCTAATCTATGGAGCGGGCTCTACTGGACGAGACTTGGCCTACTCTCTAATCCAAGGAGGAGAATACCATCCGGTAGCGATTTTGGATGACGACACCAATAAAGTTGGCCAGATCATGTTTGGCATTCGGGTGCATCACTCTAGCGAGTTTGCGAATATTCAGTCTCTTTACCAACCAGTCAAACTCTTGCTTGCCATCAACAATATCAACAAGGGGAAGCGCCTGCGTTTGGTTGAAAAGCTGTCTAGTTGGCCAATCGAAGTGCAATCGGTTCCTTCGGTGGAAGATATAGCAACAGGTAAGGCACAAGCAACTGATGTACAGGATCTCGATGTAGCAGATTTATTAGGAAGAGCTCCTGTTGACCCAGATAAAGAATTATTAAGAAAGAATATCATTGGAAAGAGTGTCCTTGTAACTGGTGCTGGCGGCTCTATTGGGTCTGAGCTTTGCCGGCAGATATTGGCACAAAAACCAAAAACCTTGGTTCTTTTCGAACTTAACGAATATAACCTTTACAAAATTGACCAAGAACTAAAAAGTATTAAAGCGAACATCAAAGGTGAGACAGAGATAATTACCGCTCTCGGTTCAGTGCAAAACGAAAACCGACTGTTTAATATTATGACAACTTACCAAGTAGAAACCGTATACCATGCAGCAGCTTATAAACATGTTCCCATTGTTGAAGATAATATTGTTGAAGGTGTTCGCAATAACGTATTCGGCACGCTCTGTTGCGCTAGAGCAGCAATCCGGTCGCATGTTACTAACTTCACGCTTATTTCCACTGATAAAGCTGTACGTCCGACAAATATAATGGGAACCACCAAGCGCATGGCTGAGTTGGTGTTACAAGCTTTAGCTGATACTGAAACCAAGACATTATTTACCATGGTAAGGTTTGGTAATGTATTAGGCTCTTCCGGATCAGTTGTTCCACTGTTTAAAAAACAAATTAGATGTGGTGGCCCTGTCACTGTTACACACCCAGAAATCATTCGTTACTTTATGCTTATCCCAGAAGCCGCCCAGCTAGTAATTCAAGCGGGGGCAATGGGCCGTAATGGGCAAGTTTTCGTTCTGGATATGGGTGAACCTGTCAAAATCGTCGATCTAGCCAAACGAATGATTCACCTCATGGGAATGAAAGAATTCTACGATGGCAATAGTGAAGATGGTGATATCGAAATCAAGTTCACTGGATTGAGACCAGGCGAAAAACTGTACGAAGAGTTGTTGATAGGTGACAATGTCGAGGGTACAAGCCATCAAAAGATCATGACGGCTTCTGAGGACAAACTTAGCTGGGAAGAGATGGAAAAACTTTTGAAAGAGCTAGATATGTGTTGCCATAGCTTCGATGTCGAATGTATTAAGCGCCTTCTGTTGGAAGCGCCAACTGGTTATCAAGTGCGAGAATGCAAATAATGGCGTTGTTTATATCTGTTGTAAATCATAATCATGACGAAATGATTAGCGCAAATGATACGCTAAAAAACCTTGCTCAAAAACACACAGTAATCATTAAATCTAATACTGAAGCCAAAACATGCCTTAAGCAATACTGTCAAAAATCTGGAATACATCTCATTCAGGGCTCTTCGTTTAAAGGGTTCGGAGCAAATAACAATGAAGTCTTCAAAGTAGCTAAAACGTCATTTAACATGTGTAAAGAAGACTATTTTCTAGTGCTAAATCCTGATATTGAAATTAGCCTAGAATCAATTTCATCACTTTTAACTGAGCTTCAGCACACACCAACAGATATAGCGGCCATAAATCTTTTCAGAAATAGAGCAATGACTGAATACGATAACTCAATTCGCCATTACCCGAAGCTACTGAACCCTTTTAAAACATTACTTAGATTACCCCGCAAAGATTTTTATGATAAAAGCGTGATTAAACAACCAATATCAATAGACTGGGCGGCGGGCTCATTTCTATTGTTTAAAACTGGTTGCTATCAAGAATTAAAGGGGTTTGATGAAAAATACTTTATGTACTTTGAAGATGTGGACATATGTAGAAGAGCAAACGAACTTGGGTTAAGCATCATTTATTTCCCTCAAATAAAAGCTAAACACCTAGCTGCATATGATAATAGAAATTTCTTTTCAAAGAACTTTAGATGGTACTTAACTAGTTCTCTAAAATATCATTTTTCTATTAAATAGAAACTTACCAAGGATTACATTTTGAAGCAATTAACAAATAATAGATGGATTTTTATTTATAGCTCTTTAGCTTTAGTTTCACTCTATATTAGATACAAATATTCTTTTACTTCTGTAGGTGTATGGAACCAAGAATCTACATATCATGTATTATTAACCATAAAGTCATTAATAGGAAATGAATTTAACTTTCATCATTTATTACCGACGGTAACGCTACCAGGACAAGACAATTACTCAATTTCTTGGGGAGCAACAATGCCGACAGAAAATGGCGCTCAAATTTATACAAGCTTTGGTTCTTTAGGTTTTATTATTGCAGCAATTCCCTACTATATTTTTCCATAAGCCCAACATTAACAAGTCTCTATTATTACAATTTCCTTCTATTATTTTTCTCTGGATATTTATTCCTAATTACAATAAGGAATATGTGCAGCGATATAGGATTAAAAAGCTTAGATAAAGAACTAGTTACTTTTTCAGTAACATTAATTCTTATGCTTAACTCAGAATCATTGTTATCCCATGGGATAAATTTTTGGGTGTATAGCATTTTCCAACTCGTATTGTCAGCAGGAATTTATAGCTTTTACAATTACATCAATCATAATAAAAATTATATTCTACTATTATTTATTTGTTATGTTGGCCCGCAAATAGAATGGACAGGATACATTTTTAATATTGGTGTTTTTGTTTTTTTCTTAATCTTTAAGAAAAACGACTATAGGAAATTGTTTTATATAGCGATAACGACATTTACAGCAGGTACAACGCAAGTTATTCATTTTTCATCAGTACTAGGCTTAAATGAATATATGCAAAATTTGTTCTATCGATTTACATCAAGAAATATAACCAAAAGTAGTTTTTCGGATCTTTATAATGGTTATAAGGATAGCTACGGGTATTTTCTGTTAATAATACTATTTGCAGGGACAATAGTATTAAGCAAGAAAAAAACACCTTCATCTATACTTGCAACAGTTGGTATCTGTATATTTGTAAATCTAGAGAACATTATCATGTTGCAACATGCTGTTCAATTTTCATTTGATAGATTAAAGTTATCTTACTTCTTATCTATGCTTATCCTTTTGACTTTTATAAACGGTAGCCGTATAGTTAAGCATGTGTTTACACTGCTGCTACTCATCCCCGCAATTTATTCTATATCAACTTTTAAAAGTAATATTTATCAATACAACTACTGGAAAGAAATAAACAATCAAAATTCAGAACTAGCACTAGAGTCTTACAATAAATTAAATGACAAATGTAAAATAATAGCTTCCAGCGTGGGCGTAAGAGGCTATGCAAATATATTGTTTAATCAATCTATTTATGAGTACATTCCAAAAAATCTTTAGAAGAATTAAAAAACATCTCCAAAGTAAAATGTGGTGACATAGCTGTGGTTTATCTAGAAGGGTGCGGTGGTGATTTTCCAATATATAATAAGATGACTTTCATTTCCGAGGAAAGAACAGATTCAACATACACTGCTATTAACTTCTGTAATTAATTCTTTGGGGTATTGATATAAACATTTAAATACATTCTCTGAAAACTGATATAACTAAGAAGTATTTAATTACAACTAACATAGTATGGGCAAATGGAAAAACGTTGTAACCGAGAGCCCATACTTTCGACCAAATTTGTTGATATCAATTTTCCTTTAAAATGACCATGATTTACTATTCATATTATATCCCCCTACGTGGACTAGCTGAGTATGCAAGGCAGAGCAGAATGCTAGCTTACTTGTTGTCGCTAGCATCAGCTATTCAATAACGACTTGACGTAATTGTTGAACGGGAAAAGGAAATTGAGTTGTATACCACCTACGGTTATAGGTTATAGGCTTTAGGCTTTAGGCTTTAGGCTTTAGGCTTTAGCAAATTACCAAAAATACTGATACTTTTGGAGAATCTAAATAAACGTCCGATCCCGAAAAATACTTATGTACACAATTAAGAAATTTATAACCGAACTAATAATTTTACCTATTTAGGATTATAAAAACCCAAAGCGACTAGCAACAATTTCTTTATCACTTCAAGATTGCCTAAAATAGGACTAATTTTAGTTGGCACTTTACCCTTGCTTGGATAACGCCTAATTACTGGTATCTCTACACATTTCAACCCAACCTTTATGGACCGCAGAGCCAAATAATAGTGCAGCTCGTACCCATTAAATATATCACGAAAAAGAGATACGTCATTATTAAGAAGAAGGTTAGAGCTGTATGCTCTAAAGCCATTTGTAGTATCCGTGAACCTATAGCCCGATGCCAATCTCATTACTGGTATATGTATCAGTTTCAACCCAATCATTCGAGAAGTTGGAGTGTTAATTGCTTTTCCTCCAGGTATAAATCGAGAACCTTGCACATGATCATAACCTTCTCTCAGCTTGTTGATGAACTCAGGAATGCTTTCAACACTATCTTTGTTGTTACCATCAATAACAATGACACCTTTATAACCTTTCTCCAAAGCCCATGAAAAGGCGATTCGCATTTGTGAACCTAGTTTTCCTGAGTCTTTTTTGACCAACAAGGTATTAACATTATTTTTTTTTAAAATTGATATTTCTGTAGAGCCGTCTGTACTACCACCATCAGAGATAACAATATCTGCAGCAATTTCAATAGCGGACATCCGTTCTAACTGAGCGAGCAATTTCGTCCCTTCATTAATCACAAAAATAACCACACAGTAATCATGATTTTTATCGTTACCAAATTTCACTTCGTAGTTAGGTACTTCGTAATATTTTGGAATTCTCACTATTTATCCCTGCCTGTTTGGACCAAGTTAATATCTTCGCTTAAAGAGTCAAATAATACATTTTCTCTCTTATCATCTAACATAACAGAGCTATTCTTCTCAAAAATGACATTATATTCTCTATGCTCACTTCTATCATCTAAAAGCCTTGCTAAATATTCACCAAAAAATGAAAGCATCAAAAACTGCAACATAAATAGAAAAGACATAAACAATATCGTTGTAGTCCAACCTTCTGCAACTTTGTCATTTACGAAATTTATCACAATACTATAAATCGAAAATAGCATAGCAAAGCTACTTCCAGCTATACCTACAAAACTCATCCATCTTAGAGGTTTCGTCGAATTAAATACCATATGATGTAATATTTCGCTTATACCTTTAACGAGATTTTTCGTAAACTTTTCTTTAGTAGAAAACTCATAAGGTAAAGCTGCAATAGGATATCCAATGTTAGCCATTCTCATATGTAATTTGCAGTAAAATCTGCCTGATTCGGTTATAGCATTAACGGCTCTTCTACTTAAACAAAATGTACCCGTGGAATTTTCAGGTAAGGTATAACCAATAGTATTGATAACACAATTTGATGCTTTTCTTACTATTTTATAAAAGAAAGAATTTACATTTTTTGAGGTGCCAACAACTATATCGTATCCCGTCTTAGATAGTTCAACACAATCATTTATCAGTGATAACGGGTCCCTATCAGGATTAATGTTTATTACAAAATCACCAATAGCATTTTCTATCCCTGCAGCAAGAGCAACGTCATTGGGAACTTTTTGTGCTAATTTAATATAACGAACAGACTGAATACTAATTAATGCTTTATCCATGACTTTTTCAGTGTTATCTTGAGAGTTTTGATCGATTACTACTATTTCATAATCACTAAACCTAGGCTCAACATAAGAACTAATTTTTTCTAGGTAGCTATTTAAGTGCTCAGAGTTATTTTCAACTATAACTATAATAGTTATGAAATTATCACTTTTTTTCATCTGTCTAAACCTAAGTCTATAATAGTTTTAATCGCGTCATATACATTATCTATTTTCCCACCCATAATACAATGAAACCCGCGCATCGCATAATTTGCTTTAAATAATATAGGTCTTGAATCGTCTGAATCACTTCTAGGTAAAATAGTCTTAACTTCCCATATTGACTCTTTATATTGGATATCTTTAAAAGATGGAATATATCTCTGAGCATCTAGCTGCATACTTTTCCAAGCGGATTTCTTTTCTGAAAGATTGTAATGCTCATGAGCATCAATATATTGTGAAGACCCATCACTCCATTCGTAATGTGGTGTATATCTAACGTGACTAAATGAGTGAGCATTCTTTGATGGAAAAGGCATAGCAGAGAAAAATGGTCCACACATAACTGTAATACCAAGGTTACTGAAATCGTCGGGCATATCTACAATAGCCATTTCCGTCATTTCATGCCTAAGAGGGATTAAATCAATACCAGACCTCGATAACAAAGAGTTTAATAAAGAATATGTACAATTGAAAACCTGATCAGCAGTAATAATGTTATCACATCGTTCTGATTCTATAGCTAATTGCAACTTATTTGAAGAATCAGATTTTCTAACATTTACTACTCTAGAATCAAAAAATAATTCTAAGTTAGGCTTATCTAACCTATCCAACATAATTTCTTTTAAAATAGACGAATCAAAAGCGTATTCTTTTGTTCTGTAAATCGCATCAATCATCTGAGGATTGGTTAGTTTTTTTATATGATTTGGAGCCGGATCGCAAGTTGCTCCAATTCGCTCACAAAATTTAACAAACTGATTTGGAGATACTTTTCCAAGTTTTGTTGATATCATATAGTATTTATCAAAATCATTTTTGATACATGATGAAAACTCATCAACAAAACGAGGAAACGAAATTCTAGATCTTAGAGCTGTAAGTATACTTCTTGGATAATGATAACCATTATGTACTCGAGCTTGATTTACATAAGAAGCTCTTTGCATTGCATCAGATTCTTTTTCCAATACCACAACTGATTTACCTAGTTTATTAAAAAACTCGGCTAGATATAGGCCAAAGAAGCCGCCACCAATTATTGCAATTTGATAATTTTTCATAAATTACCTTATAGTTAATGCTACTACGCCACCCATAATCATCAATACACCCAACATATTTAGGATGCTCATGCTTTCACCAAACATGACTACAGATGCTATTGCGACTAAAGCTATAGAACCACTTGTTAATATAGGATGCGCAACATTAAGTGGCAATTTGGTTAGTGCCAATGCGTAAAGGACAAACGCAGCTCCATATAAAAGTACACCGATGAATAAAGGCCAATTTGCTAGTATAGTTAAGGGCTCTCTAATACTTATTGCTTGCTTCCGCTCTGTCATAGCAACTTTTATCAAAGTACTGGCTGATGCATTGGATAAAACACCTAAAATTAAAATCAACCATTTCATAATTTAACGCTTATAAAGTTTTTGTACTAAATTGACCGCTACTTCAACTTCTTGTATACATACATCTTTCGAAGTAGTGAGCATTTCAATTGCCAATGGAACATTAGGGAAATACTCATTAACAACAGGTGCAACTTTTGAATGATACTTACTATCAAACGATAATGGCCTTAGCTGAGGTTCGCTAATATGTATATGCCCTACATATGGGTATATTGATTCTATTATTTTCTTAGGACACTCATCATTAATATTCATAGCGCCTGTGTCCAACTGCATCTTTATATTAGAATGTCCTACTAATTCTACTATTTTTGCGGTGTCTAGACTATTGGTCATAAAGTTTGAGTTATAACATTCAGGATTAGGCTCTAAACAAACTATAACATTATTACTTAATGCCATTTCACCTAGATCGTAAAAAAAAGGTAGGGCAATATCCAATAGCTTACTATCTGGTATTTCAGAACGATCTCTATTTCGAGGAGAACCAAAAACTAGTTTTCTCGCATCCAATTTATTCCCAATTCGGCAGATATTAGATAAATGCGTCAGCATTCTATTTTTTACTTCTTTGTCACCAAATAAATTTAGACCTGTTGTACCAAAAAGCAATGATTGCATACCTAAAGGCTTTATACCTTTTGAAGACCAATATGAATTAATAATCCTAATTTCGTCATCAGAAATATTTTCAGGATTATTAAAATATTTAGCATGAGCGATATCAATATAATTAACCCCATAAGATATAAGTAAACCCGACATCTCATCATCAAAATCTACATCCCAAGCAATATTTGATATTGAAATCACGAATTCATTCCTTTTAGCTCAGACTGAGCATAAGATCTAATCGACAATAAGACTTCTTTTTTTGAATATTGATAGTTAAGTTTGCCTTCATAAATATCTACATAATTTGTTTGAAAATCATATTTAGGTGGGATATCTAACACTTCATTTTGGAAGTCTTTTATGCCAAATACCTTATCAGCAATTTCTGCTGTACTAATTGGTTCGGATGTTAAATGGATAATTTTTAAATTATTTTTTATGGCGATTTCTATATCCTGCCAAAGATTAACCATTGGATAAAACTGGAAAACAGACCGACTATCTATTGAAGATATATTATTATTATTTTGAAAATCATAAATAACATTTTTCTTTAATCCCGGACCAACTAATCCAGGAAGCCTTACAATAATATAATCATCAAAGTTTTTTTCAACAAACTCTTCTAAAAGTCTCCTATGCAATCCATAAGCATGAAGGCTTTCCTTATTTACAAAAGTTTCTTCATTAGACAAATTGGGAGAACTGAAAACATCAACTGTACTAATCAGAATAAACTTTTTAGCTCTTATCTTTGACAAATGAAAAATCAAATTTTCGATATTTTTTTTGTCACTATCCGGTTCTTTATTCGCCAACCACTTAACAGCCGGAGCTCCAGCGCAAACAATTGTGTCAAAATCACAACCAATAATTTCATCTATGTTAATGGAGCGATATAACGCATCAAAATGCCTCTGCTTTAACAAAGTTTGTCCGACAAACCCTGTATATCCTATTAACCCATCTTTCGACATAAAAAAACCTCTGAACTTTTATAAATCGTTTCAAAAATTATACTAAAAAATATAAATATACATATGGAAGCCGCCACGCTAGGCCAGTATAAATATCTAAAATCCGACGCTGGTAGAAAAATAATATAAGGAGCATAGTAAAGTAAAGAAGTTGTAGATAGTAACACTATCAACCTAAAAATATTTTTATCTTTCTTAATAAACAACGAAAGTGCCAATGTAAGAATATTAAATAAAAGCACATAAAAACCATTGATAACCCCATGTATATTAAAATATTCCACAATTGATAAGATAGCCATCTGACTATATAACCTAAAATATTTATCATATTCCCCACTAATATTCTTCATTTCAAAATTAGAAAAAAGCAGCTCTCTACTAGCATCATTTGAAGGCATTTGTGTAGAATAGAACCCACTGAACAAGAAGAATTTCATTAGTGAAAGTCTATGTTTAATATATGCGACAGGCTCTTCGAAAATTGATTTAAGCCATGCAGATTTTAATGCAGACAAATTTTCCTTATTAATAGTAAGAGGTAAGATTGAGGGTTCTTTATCTCTTAGAAAGACTAGTTTATTTGCATTTCCAGTAGTTTGTAACGATTCAATATAGTAGCTTTTAACTGCCTCAAAATTATAGGCTTCAGATTTTGTTATATACTCAGGGAAAAGAGATGTTCCAATTCTCGTTGAAATACCAGCCAAGTCATACAATTGTAGATACTGAATAGGGTAAGATTCCACGGAGTTAATATTTTTTTTAAATTCACCATTAGCCCAAAATACTAATAACGTAATAAAAGCAGTCACCATTAGTGTTTTTAATAATTTCAGCTTTCCGTTAAATATGTTATAAGATGCGTAAGAAATCATAAAAATAAGAATGAAAACTGCGTTAGTTCTTATACCCACTGCGATAATACTAAACAGTATCGAAGATGTATAAATAAAAAGCAATAAATATCTATTTTTACTGTAGTTGGTAAATAGAAGAATGGAAACAGATAAGAGAAGAAAAGCTGCTAGGAATACATCTTTCCAAACAACTCCTATAAAATTAACTATATATGGAGTAAATACTAACAGTGGGGTAAATAAAGCAGTTATATATCTATGCTCAATAACCAAAAATACTGAAACGCCTAACATCCCCAACACAAGTAAAACCACTATAATTGAATATAAAATTGGATAGCTTTGGGTATATGAAAGTAACATTGACCAAAAAAATGACATAAGCGGTGGATGCCAATCATTATAATTAGAAGTAATCGCTTGATGTAGTTGATCTGCTGAATCGTTCGTATATGTACCTGGGTAGAAAGCATATAAAACGATTGACGCAACTATAAAACTAATCACTGAGACAAGAAAAATACTATACGTTTTCTCTTTCATCAATAAAGAAAGAGTATAGCTGAATATAGAAAAAATAATGAATAGAAATATAAATAGGAAAATATCAAAATTCCCCCATATATTAAAAGGAGTTATCTCTATGAATTTTTGATATTTACTATATAGATTATAACTATATTCATTCCCATTTGATATAATAGTAACAAGACCTGAATAAGGATGCGTAGCAAAGGTTAGAGATGGTAAAGACTCCGAAGACAATGTCAACTTGGCTGGTTGTTGTTTGTATGAAACCCATACACCATTTCTATTTTCCCAACCATCGTCATAAGACTTAACTTGCCAGTTCTTTCCTTCTATTTTATACAGCCATATTTCTTTGCCCTTACTGTAATCTGAAGAATTACCTGTAGCAACTATCGTAACCAAATATTGAGATTTAACATCAGCATCTAAATTATTCACAATAGAGTAACACGTAAGGAGAAACGAAAATATGATTCCTACAAACATGTTATAACCAAGTCTTTTTGTATTGGTTTGCATATTATAATAAACTCATTTAAAGGAGTAATAAAAAGCAAAAGCGTTCAAAATAACACGCTTAAATATTGAACAACTTCTCGTTTGACTACGTGTTAAATCTTTAATGCTGATAGATTTTTCTTTAAATCGTCTATATTCTACGATTTGCTTCGCTACTATTTTTAATGACGCAATTGTATCTTCAATATAAATTAAGTTGTGAGCCAGATTTCTCTTTCTCCTTGCTCCAACCAAATTTCCGCCATGCTGTCTGTATTTGATAGTAGGTTCGCTAACAAATATGGGGCGCCCTATCGAACTTGCCACAACAGCAATCCACCAATCATGCATGGCAATATTGTCAATATTTATTATATTCAAAGATTTAATCACAGCATCTCTTAACTTACTGTTAATCATTATCGTAGCCCCTTGAACACAATTTTGATATAAAATACTACCATCCCTAACTGTATTAAAATCTAAATTTTGGTACTCAAAGAAACTAGTTTGCGTAACCTCTCCTACCTCATTTATTAATAACGAATCAGAAAAATAAAGTGTAGCAACGTTAGCACTACATTTATTAGCTTCTTCTTCATACAATTCAATTTTATTGTCTAACCAGATATCGTCTTGATCTGAAAATAAAACATACTCACTTTTACTGTGTCTTAATGATTGAAGGAAATTATACGTTACCCCTTTCCTTGGCCCATTTATTATCCTGTAATTAGTATAACTCAACTCATGGAATAAACTCTTAACTACTTCTAGCGTATAATCTGTAGAACCGTCGTCAGACAAAATAATATTAGCCGGCTTATTTTCTTGACCAATTATACTTTTTATTTGGTCTCGAATATATTTCTCTCCGTTATAAGTACAAATTATAACGTCATATTTAAAATCATTCATGTACGATATTTATCTACTATACGAACCTATTTTGTATTTTATTTTTCTAAGTTTAAAAAATAGGTTGGGGAAATTATTATTAATATAGTTAAGCGCCTTAAACCTTATTTGTTTGTACTTTGAAGCATTTCCTATTTTAGTACTTTCAACAGATTGCCAATAGGTATCCCACATTAAGCTTGCTGCTTTGAAAGAGCTTGTGTAATTATGCTTAACTTCAGAGCTGACGATGTTTAAACAAATATCGTTAAATACTTTGGAACTACTATCCCAGTCCGGCCAATCATTAGCAGTGTTGAGAGCTTCAAATTTCAAATTGTCAATCATCTTTTTATCAGCACACAACTGATTAATAAAGTTTAGAACTTCTTCGTCTTCTCTTGTAAAAGACACTAAAGCATTAGACGAGTGTTTTATATATTCATCATAGCCTGTAACATCGTAAGTAATCGATGTACAACCACAATGGAAAGCTTCTAAAGGTGGTCCAAACATGCCCTCAACAGTAGATAGCTTAACTAAAATATCGCAAGAGGCATATATTTGTCCTACTTTGGATATAGGAACACGGCTAAATAGTTTATCAACACCTTTCATTGCGCCTACTGGTGTTGATGTTAGCAGCCAAACTTCATCTGCATTACTTTTCTTTGCAATTTCTAAAGCTAGTTCGGTATTCTTAAAGGACACGTTTAAAGGTCCTTCAATCAATAATCTTGTTTTATTAGGCTCTCTTTTACATATAGGTTCGATTTGTTCATTGAAATACTCTTTGCGCACTCCATTTCTAACTAAGTGAGCATTTACAGCGTAATTATCAAACAAATATTCTTTTATCCAACTGGCTTCAGTTATAAACTCAACTTGAAGCGTGTAAGTTTGCTCAACTAAATTTCTTAGAATAACTTCTTCTTCAGGATAAAACTTTGACTCTATCGATTGGACAAAATATGCATATTTTTTTGCTTTAACTTTATGCAATGAGAATGTAGTCTTCCACCATGTAGCAATAGCTAAATCAAATAATTCGCCCTGAACTTCATTATAAGTTTTCCAAGTAACTTTCTCAGCACCTGGAAACCATTCTATTCTTTTTGTATTAACTTTATCATCTGTAACAATAGTTACTTCATTATCAAACTGAAGCATTCTTGTTGCATGCTCAAAAATCACATTAGTACCACCGCTAATGTCAGGGCTAAAAAGCAAAAAACAAACATTCATATTAAAAACCTAATTTATATTTTTTATATAGATAATAGACGTACATCAAAAAAGAGCAGCCGTTATTATAAAAAGCAACAGGCTTCCACCATTCTTTACCTATTTCAAAAGAAGGATTTTTAGCCACACCCATTAAGTAACCTAACCTTGATTTATTCCGCCCCCCTCCCAACACCGAATAGTCAAATGTTCCAAAGTTCTCATAATGTTTTATTTCGGAAATTTCCTTTATTTCAACTTCTCTTGGCAAAAGAACACCTTTAGCATAGTAATTAATAAGTTCATTTTCAAACTCCTTTGTAGATAAAGCATATTTTTCTCGACTGCTCTCTAACCATAATATTATATCTAAAAGCCTTTCTTGATACGGTCTGATTTTTGATGTGTATAAATTGCTCTCATAATCGTTGTGTTCTAATTCACCAAAACTAGGAAAACTGGTATATTTAATTAAGCTACCATGTGAAGCTGAACAAAATATTTCAAATGCAGCTCTAAACTCATTATATATACTAGTTTTATTAGTTCCGAATTGTCGAAACAATAGCCCGTGCTTAATACTATCATCACTAACACTAGCACCACTTAAGACACTACAGTAGTAGCCTGTAGTGTTCCTACCCGTCGCACTCCTAATATTATCTTGTATACTCCCTCTCCACCCAACATCAACTAAGTGAAGCTCCTCTTTACCTACTAAATAATCAATGTACTCATTGAGATATTTTTTTTGTCTAGCTCTTTCTCTATCATATACTTTGCAAAAAACTGGGTTAGAAATTAGTTTTTTAAATTCATCACTACTCTCTAAATTTTCATACTGTTCTTCAAATGATAGATCAGGTAATGCATCTTGAAAGCTATTCAGATGTTTATCTAATCCAAGAGAACTAATAAATGATTTCAGAGAAATCCTAGGGTATTGTTCTAGTAGTTTACTGAAACTTTCCTCGGCCAAATTTTTTAATGAAGGCAAATATGTAGCCCTTCGAGAAGCATACATATAGTGGCTTTGGGTAGTTGTTGAGTTTGATAAATTGTCATATATTTCTTTTAAAAACTCCCCCTCTCTGGCTAGAAATATAATATTCTTAATTTGATTAAACTCTAGATTCAATGTCAGTTTTTTTATAAATACATATAACGGTATAGCCATCCAGCAAAAACTAATGGATTTATCATCTCTAAATTTCTCATTCAGCCGACAGCGTAACTCTTTGATATTATTCTTAATTAAAGACTGTTCGTAAAACTGAAATGTCTCATTCCTGTCAATATGTACTGAAGACAAATCTTCTTCTAGTGCTTTTACATAATCACTGTGATAATTATCACCTATCATTAGCGTTTCAGTGGTACAAATATCATTTTCACATATTACTTTTCTATATAAAGCTCCAGTACGCTTTGAACTTAGACACTCACTTGAAACATATACCTTTTTAATAAATCTCTCAATTTTATGATGTCTAAGCAATTGTTCCATAAAACTTGAGTCCATATAAAAATCAGAAACAATATAAACATCAATCCCTTTGTTATAGCAAGACTTAATAAATTCGACGACATCAATATTAATATATTGATGTTTCATTTCAAGATTGAGTTCCAGTTCTATGCATTTACTAACAAACCGGCCCTTATTTGTATTTAGATTTAACTCCGAGGATAGTTGTTCAAACAGTAGTGATACTAATTCTTTATATTTAAATTCTTTTTCAAGCGTATGGGAAAAATTAATATCAGATAGTTCGCATTCAATCATCGAACGTAACTTGTACAAGTCTGCACTACGCATACTAAGATTGAAAGCATCAATCACATCTGAACACCACATTTTTTTAATTTCTTCTGGATGGCAGTTTCTTGATACTACAGTGTCGAAAAAATCTGAAAATATATTTTTTATATTTTCAGATATTGTTAAATTATTTAGATTCATAATAATTAAGTTCTATTCTAACCTTTCGTTTTAAGTTTTTTTATTTTCTCACCGATAGATTTGATAATTTTTTCAAATATAAAAAAATACTTGAACTTTTCTTCCATATCTTTAATCACTCTAAGCCTTTGCTCACAAATCTCTTCTGTAGCTTTTATTAATTCATATCTTTCTAGTGCCATTTTTTCTGCACATCTCATTGACTCATAAACAGGAATTAGCTGATCTTGGTCATACTCAACTAAGCTTTGTGATAGGAAGAATTTATTAGATATATCGTCTTTAATATTTTCATTACTACAAATAAATAAGAATGAGCCAAATTCTAGACTTTCGCTATTATCGACATGTTCAACTTCAAAATCACATTCATTTTCATCAATTATGAAGCAAGAAGATACTTGTCGCGTCATAACTCCAATTTTAACATTTACAAAATATTTCTTTAGGACCGTTTCCAATTTTTCCTGTGTAAATCTTGTAATGTGATATTTATTAGGGCCATAAACACTCTCACATTTATCATCATATTTTTTAGTCGGAACACTACCTATAAAAATTCCGTTAGGTTTAAGTACCCTAGTCACTTCGTCAAAGCAGTTATCTAAAACATCTTCTTCAACATGTTCTAGTGTTTCCATGCAAAAAAAAGTGTCAGCATAATTATCTTCCAAGTCTAAATTAGTTAGACTGCCAACTTTGAAATTAACATTCTCTTTTTTATAGTTGGAAAGTGCTATCTCAATAGAATCTTTTGAAATGTCAATACCAATATAATTTACTGCTTTAGTATGGTTTAAAATTATTTCGGAAGAATACCCAATACCACATGCACAATCTACAACACAGCCTTCTACTAGGTTAGAAAATAATTTATATCTTGAAAAATGCTCATCTATTAAATGTTTTTTTGTAACTAGTTCTTCATCCATTCTTTCCATTTTAGCCCCCAATAGTCCAGTAATGGTTAATGTTATATATTCCAACAGCTTTAAAATCATCTACTACTGTAAATTCACATGCAGGTGTAACTTCACTTAAAATCTGAATGCCTTCTTCATCATTAATAGCAAATCGCCAATAATACTTACCAGAAAGTAAATCTAACTTAGGAAAGGCAATTCTAACACAACCGTTTTCGGAGATAATATACGATTGATTACCTGTCATCAATGTAGTAGAACCACATATATATACACCATCAACACGATATAAGTTGAAAACAAAATGTACTTTGTTAATTAATTCTACGTCTGAACATTTAAAATCAAATTCTATAAAGACTGAATCTCCCGTTTTTATAGAATCCACATTATTACCATCAGAATTAGTAATTCTGCAATTAGTTATTTCAATGATTTTCTTTTCATTTACAGAATTACTAGAATCCACGCGCTCCTTTTTTTGTATACGATCTAGCTCTTGAAGAT
The DNA here is from genome assembly GCF_014596725.1 of Vibrio sp. Y2-5. GTDB lineage: Bacteria > Pseudomonadota > Gammaproteobacteria > Enterobacterales > Vibrionaceae > Vibrio. The sequence continues at coordinate 149,764 of NZ_JACVEG010000007.1, read as the reverse complement.
CTTGTAAGTAAAGATTAACACCTTCATTTACTTCACCAAAATATTTTTGCACCCCACTCTTCAAGTACAATACCTTATTACATATATTTCTCACTTGATAATCGTCATGAGATACAAAAAGTATGGTACATCCTGAATCTCTAATTTGTTTTAGTTTATTGATGCACTTTCTCTGAAATCTAGAATCACCTACGGATAATATTTCATCTACTATTAATATTTCAGGCTTTACGTGAATAGCAGTAGCAAAAGCAAGCCTAGCAAACATGCCACTTGAATAAGTTTTTACTGGTTGCTGTAGAAACTCACCTATATCAGCAAACCGTACTACATCATCAAATATTTCATCTATTTCCGGCTTGGATAAACCCATCAAAGCAGCATTGAGTCTGATATTTTCTAGACCTGTAAACTCTGGATTAAATCCGGCTCCTAACTCCAATAAAGCGGCAACTCTTCCATCAACCACAGCATTGCCACTAGTTGGAGCTAGGGTACCACAAATAATCTGCAATAACGTAGATTTACCAGACCCATTAACGCCTATAATACCAACTGTATCGCCTTTATTTACCTCAAAATTTATATCTACTAAAGCATTATATTTTGGACTTTGAGTTCTTAAGCCAAATATATCTTTCATCCTTTCTATAGGATTATTGAACAGTATAAAACTTTTAGATATTTTACTTACTTTTATGATAGTTTTAGATAACATCGGCAAAACCAACTTTAAGTTTATTGAACCACTTTGATGCTAGAAAATATGATATAACACAAACTAGAAAATACAATGCGTAAGGTATTACATCAATAAACCTCCCATATATAACCACATCACGCAAGCACTCAATAGCATAAGTAATAGGATTTAGATAAATCAGCCACCTATATTTTTCAGGCACACTTGTAATTGAATAAAATACTGGGGATAGAAATAGCAATATGGAAATTGCTACCGATATGATATGGCTAACATCTCTAACATACACACTTAGTGCTGATATAAACAAAATAAGTGCTAGTGCCATTATTATCATTGGTAGAACAATAAAGGGGACTAATAACTGGGAAGGCTGTAAGTCATATCCCATAACAAAATAGAACAATAAGAAAACGCAAAAAGAAATTAAAAACTGAAAGAAAGATGAAAGCAGGCTAACCCAGCATAGTATTTGTAGAGGGAAAATGACTTTCTTAACATAGTTAGCATTACCATGAATAAGGCCTGTAGCTTTCCCTAAACATTCAGAATAAAAAGCATGTGTAATGAGTCCAATAAACATTACTAAACTATAACTAATATTTGTATCTACACCCCATTTTGATTTAAATACAAAGCTGAAAACAAAAGTATAAATAGCTAACATAAACAGTGGTAAAGCTATGCTCCATAATAAACCCAAACTTGAGCTTCGATAGCGTTCTTCAATGTCTCTTTTTGTCAGCGATATTATTAGAGAGTAGTTTTTTGCTAAAGTTTTCATTATATTGCATCACTCAGTAATGGGGCTGTACTATCTTTTTCAGAAATTATTAAATCAGTATACTGATCTAAAGGCCACTCTATCCCAATGTCCGGGTCACTCCATACTATGGCACCTTCAGTATTGGGGTTATAATAGTCAGTACATTTATAGACAAATTCAGCTTCATCACTTGTCACATAAAATCCATGAGCAAAGCCTTCGGGAATCCACAATTGGCGTTTATTCTCAGCAGATAGAAACTCACCTACCCATTGACCAAACGTTGGAGAATTTTTACGAATATCTACTGCCACATCAAATACTTCCCCAGATACCACTCGTACTAGTTTGCCCTGTGCGTTTTTCGTTTGGTAGTGCAGACCACGTAAAGTAGCTTTCTTAGATTTTGAATGGTTGTCTTGTACAAATTGTGTAGGTTTACATGTGACTAATTCTTCAAATTTTCTCTGCTGCCACGTTTCCATAAAAAAACCACGTTCATCACTAAACACGGTTGGCTCAATAATTTTTACTTCAGGTATTTTGGTATCGATAACTTTCATATTTCACTACTTATAAGCTTGAATGTTTTCTAATGCCGTTTGCCAATCACTTGGCTTGATACCAAATTGATTGAAAATTTTACTGCAATCTAGGCGAGAATTAGCGGGACGCTTTGCAGACGTTGCGTACGCGGAAGTCGGAATAGCTTTAATTGTAGGCTGATTAGCTACTACGCCTTTACTTTCGGCTAACTGGAATATTTGGGAAGCAAATCCGTACCAACTGGTGTAAGGCATTCCTGCGAAATGGTAAACCCCCCATTCAGGCTTCTGCCCTTGTTCGACGTAGACGATCATAGCAATCAGCGCATCAGCAATATCTCGCGCATACGTCGGGCCGCCAAACTGGTCATCGACGATGTTAAGCTCATCTCTTGTTTGAGCGAGGCGTAGCATAGTCTTAACAAAGTTATTGCCATGCTCACCGAACACCCAAGCGGTACGTAAGATAAGGTGCTGTGAACAATTTTGTGCTACCGCCAACTCACCAGCAAGCTTACTTTGACCGTAAACACCTTGAGGTGCTGTTTGATCCACTTCTCTATAAGGTTGTTCACTTTCTCCATCGAACACATAATCCGTGGAGATATGTAATATCACAGCATTCACTTGCTGTGCTGCTTCAGCTAAATATTGAGGACCATCACGGTTTATCGCATTAGAAAGTTCAACTTCCTGTTCCGCGCGGTCAACGGCGGTGTGTGCCGCCGCATTGATAATGTAATCGGGTTTGAAATCCGCCACCGTTTTGCTCACTGCCTGTTGGTCAGTAATATCTAGCCCTTCATAGTCAAGGGCTAGAATCTCGGCTTTGCTTTTCAAACGTTCAGTTAAGCAATGACCCACTTGGCCATTGCAACCTGTGATGAGAACTCTCATTGATTTCCCTAATTATTTGACCAAAGAGTGTAGATACTGACCATAAGCATTTTTCAGCATTGGTCTTGCAATCACTTCTAACTGTTCATTGCTCAGCCAACCGTTGCGCCATGCAACCTCTTCCAAACACGCAACTTTTAAGCCTTGCACGTGTTCAATTGTCTGAACGAATGAAGAAGCTTCATGTAAGCTCTCATGAGTACCTGTGTCTAGCCAGGCAAAACCACGGCCAAGTAGTTCAACATTTAGCGTGCCATCGTTGAGGTACATCTCGTTTAATGAAGTGATTTCTAGCTCACCACGAGCAGAAGGTTTTACTTGCTTCGCAAGCTCAACAACACGATTGTCGTAGAAGTACAACCCCGTCACTGCGTAGTTTGACTTAGGCTTAGCTGGCTTTTCTTCGATCGAAACGGCTTTCATATTTACGTCAAATTCAACTACACCAAAACGCTCTGGGTCTTTCACTTGGTAGCCGAATACGGTTGCGCCATGATCGCGTGATGCAGCGCTCTTCAATGTTTTACTGAATGACTGACCATAGAAAATGTTGTCACCCAATACCAAGCAGACTGAATCCTTACCGATGAACTTTTCACCGATCAGGAACGCTTGTGCTAGACCATCTGGGCTTGGTTGAATCTCGTATTGCAGATTAATACCAAAATCACTGCCGTTTCCTAATAGACGTTTAAAGCTTTCGTTGTCCTCAGGAGTAGTAATAATCAGAATATCTTTGATACCCGCTAGCATCAGTGTAGAAAGAGGGTAGTAAATCATTGGCTTGTCGTAAACAGGGAGTAATTGTTTAGAAACACCGCGAGTAATTGGGTATAAACGAGTACCCGAGCCACCAGCTAAAATAATTCCTTTCACGGTTATTCTCCCGAGCCTAGACGCTCACGGCTATATGAACCATTTAATACACGGCTCCACCACTCTTTGTTATTCAGATACCATTCCACTGTTTTACGAATACCAGATTCGAATGTCTCTTGAGGTCTCCAACCCAATTCACGTTCAATCTTTTCAGCATCAATAGCATAGCGAACATCGTGCCCAGGACGATCTTTTACGTAAGTGATTAGGTCTAAGTATTGAGCAACACCTTGAGGTTTAACAGGCACGAACTCTTCCAATAGAGTGCAAATTGTTTTCACCACTTCAATGTTTGCTTTCTCGTTGTGGCCGCCGATGTTATAGGTTTCACCGACGTTCCCTTCAGTAACCACTTTGTATAGTGCACAAGCATGATCTTCAACAAATAGCCAATCACGGATTTGCATACCGTCACCATAAACAGGTAACGGCTTGCCATCTAAAGCGTTAAGGATCATTAATGGGATCAGTTTTTCAGGGAAGTGGAATGGACCGTAGTTATTTGAACAGTTGGTCACGATCGTTGGCAGACCATAAGTACGTAGCCACGCACGTACTAGGTGGTCACTGGAGGCTTTCGATGCCGAATACGGTGAAGAAGGCTCATAAGAAGTTTCTTCAGTAAACAGATCGTCAGTCCCTTCTAAGTCACCATACACTTCGTCAGTTGAGATATGGTGGAAACGGAATGCTGCTTTTTTATCGTTCTCAAGCGTGTTCCAATAACTACGCGCAGCTTCAAGTAAGGTATAAGTGCCAACTATATTGGTCTCAATAAACGCGGCTGGGCCATCAATCGAACGGTCTACATGCGATTCGGCTGCTAGGTGCATGACTGCATCTGGTGCGTACTGCTTAAATAGACGATCGAGTTCAGCACGGTCACAAATGTCTACTTGTTCAAATTTATATCGGTCACTTTGTGATACTTCTAGTAAAGACTCTAAATTACCAGCATAAGTTAATTTATCTACGTTAATCACGCTGTCTGATGTCTGTTTGATAATATGGCGAATAACCGCCGAACCAATAAAACCAGCGCCACCTGTCACAAGTATGTTCATATTCACATATCCACAAGAGTATTTAATAAACTAATTTAATAAATTTTAGACACGCTACCGCCCTTGGTTCATGCTATACCAAAAGCCATACACTACTAAATTTTTCCATATTTGGGGCAGAATCATACATCAAAAAGACTGGGGAGGCGATTATGTATAATGGTGTGAGCTTTTTTTGTGATTACAGCACTAAATCAACTCGCTATAATGCTGATATCTGTTCGCAATTTCATCATCCAAAAGGAACATTATGATCATCGTAACTGGCGGTGCTGGCATGATTGGCAGCAATATCGTTAAAGCACTTAACGAACAAGGTATCAACGACATACTCGTAGTGGATCATTTAAAAAATGGCCGTAAGTTCCAAAACCTAGTCGATCTGGATATTACCGATTACATGGATCGCGATGATTTCCTGACACAAATTATGGCTGGAGACGATTTCGGCCCTATCGATGCAATTTTCCATGAAGGAGCCTGTTCTGCCACAACTGAGTGGGACGGTAAATATATGATGCTCAACAACTATGAGTACTCGAAGGAGTTGTTGCATTACTGCTTAGATCGGGAGATTCCTTTCCTTTACGCTTCTTCAGCGGCAACTTATGGTGAAACTGATACTTTTATTGAAGAACCACAATATGAAGGTGCATTAAACGTTTACGGTTATTCCAAGCAACAGTTTGATAATTATGTTCGAAAACTTTGGGCAGATGCGGAAACACATGGTGAAAAACTTTCTCAAGTGACGGGTTTTCGCTACTTCAATGTTTATGGCCCACGCGAACAACACAAAGGTTCAATGGCATCTGTTGCGTTTCATTTAAATAATCAAATGAACGCTGGAGAGAACCCTAAACTGTTTGCCGGTAGTGAGCATTTTAAACGCGATTTTGTTTATGTAGGTGACGTTGCAGCGGTAAACTTGTGGTTTATGAAGCATGGTAAGTCAGGTATTTTTAACCTAGGCACAGGCAATGCAGAATCATTCAATGAAGTCGCTAAAGCAGTTATCAAGTTCCATGGTAAAGGTGAAGTGGAAACTATCCCATTCCCCGAGCACTTGAAAGGCGCATATCAAGAGTTTACCCAAGCTGACTTATCAAAACTACGTGCCGTAGGTTGTGACCACCAATTTAAGACTGTGGCTGAAGGTGTGGCTGAGTACATGGCAACCATCAACTAACTTTAATTGTTCGTAATAACGAGTCCATTGTGGCTCGTTATTACATTTTTCTTTCTTTAGCATCTCCACTTACTTATGAATTTTCGCCTAGATATTAATGCCTTAAGAGCGATTGCTGTTTCGTCCGTAGTCTTATACCATTTCAACTCAGCATTACTTCCAGGTGGATTTGCTGGTGTTGATGTATTCTTTGTCATCTCCGGTTTTTTGATGACAAGAATTATATTTACGCGTTATTCAGAAAATAGATTTAGCTTCGGTGAGTTCTATATTTCTCGAGCAAAGCGAATCATACCAGCACTCTCCGTAATGCTACTTGTCACATTAGTAGCTGGCTTTTTCACTCTTTCTCCTTTTGAGTTTAAAACGTTAGGCAAACATACGTTAAAAAGTGCGTTGTTCATCTCGAACCACGCGTACCTAAAAGAAGCTGGGTATTTTGACACTTCTTCGATGGATAAGTGGTTGCTCCACACTTGGTCACTATCCGTAGAATGGCAATTCTATTTAATTTACCCGCTAATAATTGTTGGGTTATTGAAAACATTTAAATATGAGACTGTAAAAAATTCAGTCCTATTTATATTTTTAGTGTCTTTCATCTATTCTATTTATACAGCTTATAATTCTCCCGATAGTGCTTACTACCTTTTAAGCTCAAGAGCATGGGAAATGCTGCTAGGTGGGATAGCATATTTATACCCAATAAAACTAAAGCGAACATTTGCTCAACTAGTTACAACAGCTCTTGGTATGTTATTGATTGTTGCCTCTTGCCTATTCATAGACAGCTCATTTGCATGGCCAAGTCAATACACTCTTCCTGTATCGATAGGCGCATACTTCGTTTTGTCTGCCAATTATCAACACGTTAGTTTTTACAATAATCTGATTATCAAGCAAATAGGCAAAAGCTCATATTCTATATATTTATGGCACTGGCCAATTTTAGTTTTGGGAAGCTATTGGCAAATACCTCATTGGGAAGTGGTAGGATTGCTGTTATCGATAGCTATAGGAATTTTCAGCACTAAATACATAGAGTCACTATCGTTTCAAGCTCCAAAGATATCTGTACTTCAACTAGTTAAGTATCCGCCTATAGCACTAACAGCTATCACTTTATTGTTATCACAACTCGTATACTCGACAAATGGCGCTCTAAGCTTATACCCTTTAAATATTCAAACCATCTCAAATGAAGCTACCAATTTGAACCCTGAAAGGGAAAGATGTCATGTGGGTACAGGAAAAGTGCCTGAATGCGTTTACGGGGAAGGACGTATTAATCAAATTGTGCTTGGTGATAGTCATGCAGCAAGCATTATAAGGAGCATTGACAAAGCATTCCCGAACTCAGCAACATTAGATTGGACAATGTCGGGATGTCGCACTGCATTCGACATTTATAATATTAGGGAAGTTAAGGAAGATCACTCTTGTGGAGAATTTATTGACTCCCGAATTGCTGCTCTAAAAAATTATCCGTCTGCATCTGTCTATATACTCAATCGCTATGCTTCACTACTTTATGGCGCAAATGAATATCAAGACAACGATGTTACAGAGTTTTTTGTTGGTAAATCAAGAATAAATCGAAGAGGAAAAGAATATACAGAGCAAGCTCTAAGCTCCATGTACGAGACAATCTGTGCCATATCGAAAGTCAATAAGGTATACGTGATTGACCCAATTCCTGAGCTCAGAAAACATGTTCCAAAAACCATGGCAAAGGAAATCATGCGGGGAAATTCTGACTATAGGGTATCCATTTCAGTCGATGAGTACACATCACGAAACAAAGAGATTTTTGCTTTATTTAATCAGTTAGAAACCGATTGTGATGTACATAGAGTCCAAGTCAAACAACTATTTTGCGACCAAGATTCTTGCTACGGTGACATAAAAGGAAGACCTCTTTATTTTGATGATGATCATCTTAGCGAATTTGGAGCAAGTCAACTAATACCAATAATTAAAGTCTTGTAATATAAGTCTGGTGTTTTCTCTACTTTTGTACGTTAGAATGATACTTCACGCCATCAAAACGACACTGGCAGTAAACAACAATTTACCGAATGTTGATGCTTGCTCAACTTACTTAACAATAAGATATTAATGATATTTCCAATTATTGAAACCAGTGCAATGTGCCTGCTGTTATTTTCTCTCTTTATCTCAAAAGCAGGTATCTACATTGGCTTAAGCTTATTGCTGCTAATTCAAATCTATTCCTTCGCTCGTAACAAAAGCTTCAGGGAGCTAGTGTCTAGTAATCGCCTTTTGTGGGGATTTATAGGCTTATTCTGCCTTGGTATTGCTTCAACATTGTCAATGGATACGAAAGACGCTATTACTTACTTTCGTAAAGCGAGCATTCTATTGGTATTTCCAATCCTTTACTTTCAACTACGAAAGAGTAATAACCTTCAGTGGGCACAAGTAAGCCTCATAGCTGGATTACTAGTCGGACTGGGAAATGCTTTTTATGAGTTAGCTCGAGTCACCGAGTGGCATGGACAAAGGATTACGAGCTTTTGGGATGTAGGCCGGTGGGCTGAGTGTCTAGGATACAGCTTAGCTATTTTAATACCTTTGATCTTTGAGCACCGCAATAGCTTCACTAAAGGTAAACGCCTATTTTACATAATTTTATCAGTCTGTTGTTTAATAGCATTAGTAATCTCAGGTGGTCGAGGGCCTCTTTTAGCGATTACCATCACCAGTACGTTATATCTTCTATTGCGTTCTCCAAAAGCTTTTTTCACTATCGCTCTAAGCTTATCCGCAATTTTTTATGTCGGTAAATCTTTTCCGCCAATAGAAGCAGTTCATCAGCGCATCTCCAGCATCGCTGATTTACATCACAATGATTCAAATAATGCACGACTTGTTATGTGGCAGAACGGTTTTAACTTTGCTAAATACAACTTAACCAATAAGCCCAGTGAGTTTTTTTTCGGCGTCGGTATTGACCACTTTGAGTCTAAGTATCGGCTGTTCTTAGAGCAGTCGACGAATGTTCAAAAGATGATTGAACAAACAAATGGAGAAGTCTCGTTTAAGGATTTACACAATACATACTTAGATTTGTCAGTCAAAATTGGGGCAATATACGCTTTAGCCTACATAGTTATTTTAGTGTTGATGCTAACATTCTTTCTGATGCATAAAGATCATGTAAGTGCATGGGCATACTCCGGTATTTGCTTAATCATAACGTACGGAATAACCTCTGTTTTCTATACTAGTGGGCTAGAATACCAAACGACCATATTCTTTTCCTTGGTCGCTTTATGCTATGCACGGGTTAATGTGGAATTAAAACAAAATGAATAAATATCAGTACGATGCTTCAGTCATCGTATCTTTTTACAATAATGTGGATTCATTGGCTTGTATCATCAAGGCACTAGATAATCAAAAAGAGAACTTTGAGATTATTGTTGCCGATGACGGGTCACGTGAAGAAAACGTGGCTAAAGTGAAACAACTCATCTCGGACTCTTCAAAGCCTGTCACTCATATATGGCAAAAAGACATCGGATTTAGAAAAAATCGCATATTAAACAAAGCCGTTAGTCATAGCAGTAGCGATTACCTCATTTTTATTGACGGTGATTGCATACCGCAAAGTCACTTTGTTGCCGATCATTTATCCAATAAACAGCCAAACTCAATCCTAAATGGCCGTCGAGTCGACTTAGCAACACAGTTTAAGGAACGCCTTTACACTAGTGCATCCCCAGATAAATTTTTCAACCGCAATAAATTAAAAATTTTTAGCCTTTATTTACTTGGTCACGGTAAGAATGTGGAGAAAGGGATTCGCATCACCCACCCTTTTTTGCTAAAAAAACTCAACACAAAGAAAAAAGGTATTGTTGGTTGTAACTTCTCTCTTCATAAAGAAGATTTCTTATCGGTAAATGGTTTTGATAACCGTTACGACATACCAAGTATTGGAGAAGATACTGACATTGAGTATCGTCTAGTCAAGCAGGGTAAGCAGATAAAAAATTTATTCTATCAAGCTATTGTTCTACATGTGATCCACACTGAGCTTCCTCGTTTAGAACAAGCGGAAGAATTATTCAGACAGACTCGCGAAGGAAATCACATCGTTGCTCTTGATGGTTATCATCAGGCGGGTAGCGTAGACTAGCACTTAATAAAAGACTTGATGAGCACACTATGAATATTTTAATGGCTCTTTCCCAGTTAGAAGTAACAGGGGCAGAAGTGTATGCCACGACAGTTGGAGATGAACTAACCAAACGTGGGCATAATGTTGTCTATGTGAGTGATACTTTAACTAAACCTCATCTTGGACCATTTTTCTCTTTACGATTCAACAAACGCAGCATTCCTCGCAGGTTCTGGCACGTCGCTTACCTTGTTTATCTAATTAAGAAACACAATATTCAACTTGTTCACGCACATTCCAGAGCTTCCAGTTGGAGTTGTCATATCGCTTGTAAAATCACTGGCACGCCAATGGTCACAACCGTTCACGGTCGGCAACCAGTTCACGCCTCGCGCAAAAAATTTCATGCGATGGGAGATAAAGCGCTTCCAGTATGCGAAGCAATAAAAGATCAACTCCATAAAGACCTAGCCGTACCACTTGATGAAATGGTGGTAAGTCGTAATGGCATACAAACATCGTATTTCAAATGGCAGGATGCGCCCAAGAATACTAAACCTGTCATCTCGATCATTGGTCGTCTAACTGGTCCAAAAGGTGATTTATGCTACAAGCTTCTCCAAGATTGCTTAGACACTGATAAATATGATGTGCGTGTTATTACTGGTTCAGAAGTGACAGACCGTTTTACTCCGTTCACTTCAAAAGTCACTTTTCCTGGTTATACCAATGATGTTCAGCAAGTTATGGCTCAATCCGACTTAGTCATTGGCGCTGGGCGAGTAGCGATGGAAGCATTATTATGTGGCAGACCTACTTTAGCTATTGGTGAAGCCAGCTGCATTGGACTCGTTGATAGCAACAATATTCATCAGGCTATGGCTACTAACTTTGGCGATATTGGTTCTAAAGACCTTGATATTGATTTCAGCAAAATAGCAAACATTGTTGAAGTAGCGTTAAAGACCAAGCATTGTGAAACTGAGGTTAACCAGCTTATCCAAGACAACTACGATCTCGCAAAGGTTGTTGATCATCTCGAAGATACTTATCAAACCGTTTATGTTGAGACGCTCCAGCGTGAAATGCCTGTGATCATGTATCATCGATTTATTCGAGATGAGAGTGAAAAAGGCGTTCACGGTACCTACATGCATGTGGATATGCTTGAGAAGCACTTCAAGTTACTAAAGCGAATGGGATTTGAAACTCTGACTTTTAGTGACTTGGCGGATAAAGGACTCATCCATAGACTCGAGTATGGAAAGCGCTACATCATTCTCACTGTCGATGATGGCTATAAAGACAACCACGAACTATTACTGCCACTGCTTAAAAAATATCACTTTAAAGCGGTCATCTATGTTGTGACTGGAGAAAAGTTCAATCGCTGGGACGTTGAAGTGCCAGAGAATCCAGAGAAATCCGTTCCGCTAATGTCTGCTGAACAACTGAAAGAGCTGCACAGTTCAGGTCTGGTCGAGATAGGTGGCCATACGATGACACATCCTCGACTGAGCACACTTTCAGAAGCAGAACAGAGAACACAAATAGAAACGAACAAACAAGAACTAGAAGAACTTCTACAAACTAAGTTATGCTCTTTTGCATATCCATACGGTGACCATAACCAGTGTTCTAAGGATATAGCTCAACAAGCTGGGTATCAATTTGCTGTTGCGACTAATAGCGGTCCATTAGCTATCCATCAAGATAAGTATCAAATTCGCCGTATTGCTATCTTCCCGAAGACAGACGTATTTGGTTTATGGCGTAAAATTCGTGGCAATTATACCTTTAGGAAAGTCAAAAAGTAGCAGTTCACTTATTCTCTTTTAATATGCCGCCTATATACATTCAATGTGAAAAACACTATGAAAATTCTGATTATTGGTCCTTCTTGGGTTGGTGATATGGTTATGTCACAAAGCCTATACACAACGTTAAGAGAGTTGCACCCTGCGGCACAGATCGATGTGCTCGCTCCTGCTTGGTGTAAACCGATACTTGAGCGCATGCCTGAGGTAAATAAAGCGATAGAAATGCCTATCGGCCACGGCTCTTTTAACCTCGCAGGACGTTGGGCACTAGGTAGAGAACTAAAACGTCAAAAATATACTCATGCCTTTATACTGCCGAATTCAGCAAAATCGGCGTTAATCCCTTTGTTCGCAGGGGTTCCAACTCGCACAGGTTGGAAAGGTGAAATGAGATATGGTCTTATCAATGACCTACGACCAGATAAACGCATTTTTCAATACATGGTCGAACGCTATGTCGCACTCGCTTATCCTAGGCAGACCATGCTTGAGCAGGTAACGCTTGAACACTGTCCAATACCAAAACTGACTGTTGATAAAAATGCTCAACAACTTACGCTTGAAAAACTTTCGCTAGATCTAGAACGCCCAGTTGTAGGCTTATGCCCTGGTGCTGAATTTGGCCCAGCGAAACGTTGGCCAGATAAATACTATGCAAAAATTGCTCATCAACTTATAGAAAAAGGCCAACAAGTTTGGCTGTTTGGTGGAGCAAAAGACAGAGAAGTCACAGATTCTATTCATCAACAACTGCCGCCTGAGCTTCAGCAGTACTGCCAAAACTTAGCAGGCCAAACATCCCTCATTGAAGCTGTAGATATGCTAGCGGCTTGCCATACGGTGGTAAGTAACGATTCAGGGCTAATGCACGTATCTGCTGCTGTAGGATGTAATATTGTTGCTGTTTATGGTTCTAGCTCTCCTCAATATACGCCACCGCTATCAAATAACGTTGAAATTGTTCATACAGACATCAGTTGTAGGCCATGCTTTAAGCGCGAATGTCCTTTGCAACATTTAAACTGCTTAAATAAGCTTTCACCTGAGACCGTTATGCAAGCTATTAACAAGTTTCTTAGCTAGTTATATCATGGCCTGCAATACCACTATAAAACGTCAGAATTATTTTTAATAAGGGACATTATGAGTCACTTACCAGTTATGGTCGCAAATCGCACAATTAAATTGATTGGCAATATCTTCAAGGTGTTGTCATACCCATTTCATTTCATATTACCTAAAGTGCGTTTTACTATCCCAGAATATTCACCAGCCAAGCTCAAAAGCTCCAATGATAGCGGTGTAACGAAAGTCATTTGGCAAACAAACTACTCTAATCGTAGTGCTCTGCCCGTATATCTGAATTATTTGTTTAATCGTTTGATGTCTCTCAGTTATGACTATCGATATGTTAGTACTGAGGCGAGAGAGGAGTATTTGAAAGAGAATGCTCCAAAAGAAGTCTATGAAGCTTATCTGAAGCTAACGGACGGAGCTGCTCAAGCCGATTTGTGGCGTGTGACCACCTTGTACAAAGAAGGTGGTATCTATATGGATATCGATGCGACTTTGGTTTGGCCGTTAAGCAAACTGCTTAAGGGAGTAAAAGACGCTTTATACATAAAGATTAAAAATGATACTGAAATTACAAATTACTTCTTAGCGACAGCGCCCAATAATCCGCACTTTAAGAAAGTCATGGATGCGATTGTCAATAACATTGAAAACTATGACCCAAAGAAAGGGGTTTATGGAACCACAGGGCCTAAAGTTTTTAATGATGTTCTTTCCAATGAAGCTATACAATCAAAGCGCCGCCGCTATGTTTGTATTCAGGGCACATTTACCAATGAATACTTTCAATACTTGGATAAACCGAGAGGCAAGTGGACCCATATGAAATCTGAAGACCTAATCAAGAAATAATCGAGGCTACCGTGCTCATTCGCTATATATACACTGCTTTGCTTGCTGTTGCCTCACCGTTTCTAATGTGGGGGCTATACAGACACCGAACAGGAAAACCAAGTGTAGGAAAACGCTGGAAAGAGCACTTCGGTGTAACACCTAAATTAGATTGCAGCCATGGACCAATATGGGTCCATGCCGTATCAGTAGGTGAAACTCTTGCAGTTACACCTTTGATTAAAAAGCTAAAAGCACAATATCCGCACCTAAGGATAGTCATCACAACAACGACAGCTACAGGCGCGGAACAAGCCGAAAAGTTAGCAGGAATAGCCGAACATCGCTATATGCCATTCGACTTCCCGTTTGCCGTTCGTGGTTTTATAAATGCTATAAAGCCTAGCCAGCTACTCATTATGGAAACTGAGCTTTGGCCCAACACTCTTCATACGGTCGCGAAAGCGAACATTCCTATTACCGTAATTAATGCACGTCTATCAGAACGTTCTTGCCAGCGCTACGCAAAGGTCCAGCCAATATTTGATATGCTATCCAAGAATTTAACTCAAGTCCTGTGTCAATACCCTGATGATGCAGAACGCTTTATTAGGCTGGGACTGGCAAAAGAAAAAGTCTCTGTCACTGGTTCAATTAAGTTTGATATTGAAGTTAGTCCAAAAGTGAAAGAAGAAGGCCAAGCGCTACGCAATCAGTTGGGTAATAATCGTCCTGTCTGGATAGCTGCCAGCACACATAACGGCGAAGATGAACAAATATTAACAGCACATCAAGAAGTATTAAAAGATCATCCTAATGCCCTGCTAATTTTGGTTCCACGTCATCCAGAGCGGTTTAACGACGTATTTAACTTATCTAAGCAAATGTTCCATACTGTTCGAAGAACTGAACAAAATGATGGACAGTTAGACACCAAAATTCAGGTTTACTTGGGTGATACTATGGGAGAAATGCTAACCCTCATGGAAGCGGCTGATATCTGTTTTATGGGAGGGAGTCTGCTAGGCGATAAGGTTGGAGGACATAACATGTTGGAGCCAGCTGCATTAGGGAAACCCATTTTAACCGGGGCGAGCTATTACAACTTCCTAGAAATTACAAAAGCGCTTAAAGACAACACAGCACTTTTAATAACAGAATCTTCAAAGGAACTCTCTGCGTCAGTATCACATATGTTCTCAGATACGTCTTACCGCGAAGTTTTAGGAAAAAATGCGTATTGTGTGTTCTCAAAGTCTTCTGGTTCAATACTAAATACTATAGAGAGAATAAAGCGTTACTTATAAAACCAATACGCTGTTTGCTGTAAAGAGTAACCAGATTTCATGTAGAGGTTCATCGCTTTAAGATTGCTCAATTGAGTTGCAACAGATAAGTTCTTACACCCCTTTTCAACAGCATAAGATTCCGCACACTGAATTAAAGCTCTTCCTAAACCAAGAGCTTGATACTCAGGTAAAACGCCAATTAAGCCTATTGAAGCATCATCATTGTCAACTCTAACTGTTACGAAACCGGCAATATTCCCACCCACTCGTTTAATTATACATAAATCATCAAACTGACCTAAAACCGCTTTTTTGAACCATTCCCTATAAAAACCGTCTTTTTCCTCTTCGGTAAACCACGGAGACTTAAAACGACTAGATAGATATAAGCCATCTGTAAGGTTCTGTACTGCTGGTAAATCATCTTTTCCCAAGCGCTCTACTTCAATTAGGTGTTTTACATTAAGGAGCGGTTTTACAAATAAAGCTTCTCCTTCACAAAAAACAAAACCAGCTTGATTCAAAAGGCCTATCTTATCCTCGTCCCTTGAGGAAACTTTCGTCGTAATTAGATCTAGATGTAAGCTCTCATTCGAACTAGGCGACCAATTAACATCCCCAATATGCCTTGAGAAAAAATCACTATCCCACTGTCTCAACTCAAAATTCATGACAATTATTTCTCAACCTCTCAAAATTCATAAAAACTATTTCTCAACTTCTATATTTGGTAAATTATACAGTAATTAAATTTCCACAATACTTAAGAGCTCACCATGTCTAGCCATATGGATTTTATTCCATTCAATAAGCCGCCAGTAACTGGCAAGGAACTACAATATATTTCTCAAGCGATTGCTGGCGATAAATTGTCTGGAGATGGGCCGTTCGCAAAACAATGTGAGCAATGGCTTGAAGAGCATACTCAATGTAATAAAGCTTTACTGACACCATCTTGCACTCACGCACTTGAACTTGCTGCCTTGCTTATTGATATTCAGCCTGGTGACGAAGTGATTATGCCAAGCTTTACTTTCGTTAGCACTGCAAATGCTTTTGTCTTACGTGGCGCCAAAATTGTATTTGTAGATATTCGCCCAGATACAATGAACATCGATGAGACTAAAATTGAAAACGCTATTACAGCGAATACTAAGGCCATAGTACCAGTGCACTACGCAGGAGTCAGCTGTGAAATGGATACCATTATGGCGATAGCAAATAAGCACAAGTTATTTGTTATAGAAGATGCAGCCCAAGGAATGATGTCTACTTATAAAGGGCAGTCTTTAGGTGCCATTGGTCATATGGCAACATTTAGCTTTCATGAGACAAAAAATTACACTTCTGGCGGAGAAGGTGGTGCACTACTTATCAATGACCAGCGATTTATTCAACGTGCAGAAATTTTACGAGAAAAAGGAACAAACCGAAGCTTATTCTTTAAAGGCATGGTAGATAAATACACATGGGTGGATATCGGCAGTAGTATGTTACCAAGCGAAATACAAGCTGCTTACCTTTATGCTCAGATGGAACAAGCTCAAGAAATTAATCACTCTCGCCTAAGCATTTGGAACAATTATCAAAATGCCTTTTTTAAGCACCAAACTGCTGGAGCAATCGAGCTACCTTCAATCCCTAGCGATTGCAGACACAATGCTCATATGTTCTATGTAAAACTTAGCGATGTGGATGTTAGAGATCAATTTATCACTCACATGAAGAATCAAAACATTCTGACTGTTTTTCATTACTTACCACTACATAGCACTGTGGCTGGCAGACAGTTCAGCCATTTCTATGGCGAGGATAAGTACACGACAAAAGAAAGCGAAAAACTTGTAAGACTACCTCTATTTTTTAATCTAAAAAAAGAAGAAGTGGATAGAGTAATCCGAGTCGCGTGTGATTTTTTCGACAAATTAGTTTGAGACGAGACAAATGCAAATACTGGTTTATTCGCAAAACTTTGATAGCAAAAATGGTGGTGTAGTTGTATTACATCGATTAGTACACCTTATAAATACGACTACAGAACACGAAGCTTTTTTAGTGCCTAACAGTTTAGATCTAACTATTAGCAAATATTCTATCGCAGGTCTAAAGAAGAAACTTAAACACAATAAAAAAGTAAAGCGTTATACAACTAAGTCACAATGGGCAACTCCTGTTCTCGATTCGCTACAAGGAATAGATCTGTCACAAGCGATTGTTGTTTACCCTGAAATTACTTCGGGCAACCCATTGAATGCAAAAAATATAGTCAGATGGTTACTCCACCAACCGGCTCATTTTAGCGGGCAGATCAACTATGGTGAGAACGAGTTAATTTTTAAGTTTAACTCCGCTATCAAAGACTTTTCACTACCTAACTCCAAGACATCCGAACAAGAGTTAAAAGTCATCTATTACCCAACAGATTTGTACAATGAAGAAGGTGTTCAACCTTATCAAGAGAGAACTCTGACTTGTCACGCCATCCGTAAAGGAAAACATAAACCCAAAGTACACCCTGAAGACTCTATTCTCATTGATTCGTTAAGTCATGAAGAAGTGGCACGCTTGTTTAAACAAACTAAGCGCTTTATCAGCTATGACGACTATACCGCTTACTCTATTTTCGCAAATTTGTGTGGGTGCGAATCAATAGTTGTACCTGATTCAGACACAACTATTGAGCAGTGGTATCCCAACATAACGGATCGATATGGTATCGCTTACGGTTTTGATGAAGAGCAACTTAAGTGGGCCAAAGATACTCAATCTTTAGTAAAAGAGCATGTAGAGAATGAACATCGACGTTCTGAACAGTGTGTGAAGAACTTTATAGAAGAAGCTCTGGATTACTTTCGACTATGAGTAAAAGTAGTAAGAGTTAATCTACTCTTACTACTTAATTTATAAATATTGGTCTATACCCTTCTTACAGAAATATATCCCTTTTTCCATATTCTCTTTGGTAATTTGTTTATTGACGTCAGCAAGCGAACGACGCGTAGGATGATCTAAGTGGTACACAGGAGACAGGAACTTTATGTTTCTCATCTCTAATCCCATCGCTATCATTCGGTGACTTAAATCATCATCTTCTGCACCGACACCGGGTAGTTCTTCGTTGTATCCATTGACTAACTTAAAGTCGTCGACAAAACATGAAAAATTACAGCCTACCAAATTGAGATATTTCTTTTTATAGAGTCTGTGCAGCAAAGGGTTGATAAAGCCAACTTCATAATTACGAACTTTATCTTTGTGCAAAGAGAAGATTTTACTTAAGTAAATGAGTGGGTTTTGCAGAGGAGCAATATTTTGGGGTTCTTGACGAACTAATTTAGAATATCGTTCTCCCAGAAACACTCGACGACCAATAAGCACACTACCTTTATTCCGTTGCTCTAAATGAATCTCTATATGTTTAAAGTGCGGAATACAGTCACCATCCAAGAAAATGACATAGTCTGATTTTGCTTTTGCCACCGCTTTATTTACTGCGGTCATCTTACGCCAACCAATGTCTTCTTGAGTGATGTGTACAAGTTGAAGATTATTGTAAGGTACTGAATTCAAAAACTTTGCAACTTTAGGATCATCCCCATCTTCCGCGATGATTACCTCAAAGTCAGAAATGGACTGCTTACTAAATGCATATAATATCGAGTTCAATGCCTCGACATCTTTATACATTGATACAATAACGGAAGCTTTTAACATTTTGCTACTCAATATGATTATTCTATTGCAGTGCTGTATTACACAGTATATCAACACTACCAGACTCTGTGATGATACTACTTCTAGCAACTTCTTTATCAAACGATCTCTTCAACCGTTCCAAATTGCTTAGCTTCCAACTATCACCATCTTGTTGGAAACATTTATCAAAATCGATAATCCATACTTTTCCTTGGTCATCGATCAAGATGTTATGGATATTTAAATCTGTATGATTGACTTGCGCATCGTGCATCTTGCGGATTTCTTGGCCTATTTTTCTATACATTTCAGCAGGCAAAGCTTGCTCTTGGAGAATAGACACTAAATCACGAGCATTAGGAATGCGCTCACTCAATAAGTCGGCTTGGTAGCAAAAAGTTCTCTTTACCGCTCTTGCCGCTATCGGCTTGGGTACATTGACACCAGCTTTAATGAGCGTGTTCAAAAGTTGGAATTCTTGATAACTGCGCGTTTTTTCCCAGCCCTGAAACCAATAATGATCTTTCACTAATTTACCAAACAGACCACCACGTCGATAATGGCGCAGCGCTGCCGAGCATTTTTCACCATCGACAAACCACGTAGTACCTCGACCCGTTGCGCTCCCCAAGACCTTGTCTTGGCGTTGCCAGAAATCGGCATCAAAACATTGCATTGGATCTTCAGCTAATAACGCTTCGTTAAACCAGATCGTTTGGTTTTTCTCTGTTAGTGTCTTGAACAAAAATCGAAATCCTCACAATTATCAACCAACCTCTCACGCTAACAACGTAAGTGCCTTAGCATTTTACATTTTATAGCGCACTCTGCATAATCTTGACTCAATATTTAGGTGGGTTCTTACATGGCGCTTTTTCAAACTGCTCCTCAATCAATCTGTATTTTACGTTTATCGGCTATCGGAGATGTGTGTAACACCATTTCTGCGGTTCAGGCAATTCAACGCGAATGGCCAGAAACGAAAATTACTTGGATAACAGGGAAGCTGGAAGCTCAGTTAATCGGAGATTTATCAGGCGTTCGTGTGATTGTGTTTGATAAGAAACAAGGCTGGAAAGCCTATCAAACATTATGGTCGCAGCTAAAGAATGACAGGTTTGATGCCCTACTCCATATGCAATACGCTTTTCGCGCTAGCATTGCCACTCTAGGTATAAAGGCTAGGTACAAATTAGGTTTTGACAAAGCGCGCAGCCAAGATTTTCAAACCCTGTTTACCAACATTAAAGTGCCTTCTCCTAATAAAACTCACGTTTTAGATGGTTTGTTAGCTTTTGTTGAGTTTATGGGTGTTAAAGATACACAAGCAAAATGGGAACTCAACTACCAGCACATTGATGAGCTGTGGGCAAATGAACAATTTGTCGCGGACAAACCCAAACTTGTTGTTGTTCCCGCAGCCAGTAAAGGATACAAAAACTGGACGGCAGAAGGTTACACTGAAGTAATTACTTACGCTCAAGCTCAAGGCTGGCAGATTATCTTAGCTGGCAGCCCTGCCAAAATAGAAAAAGACCTCGCCGAAAGTATCCAACAAAAATTAGCTGTACCAGTCATCAATCTCGTTGGTCAAAGTACTCTCAAACAGATGTTGGCTTTAATCGATAAGGCCGATCTTGTTATTGCACCGGATACCGGGCCTACTCATATGGCGAACGCAATGAATACACCTGTAATCGGTTTATATGCACACCATAATCCTGAGCGCACTGGCCCCTATAATTATCGTCAGTATGTGGTATCTGCCTATGAAGAAGCTTTACTCGCTGAAACCGGAAAGTCACCATCAGAAGTAAGCTGGCGTACCCGGGTTAAAGATGAACAGGCAATGAGCCGGATTACCGCGAAGCAAGTCATTCAAATGTTTGATAAAGCGGTACATGACTTTAAAATAGCAGCAACTAGCACAACTAAGGATCCATCGTGACCAAACCGACATTAGCCGTAGCTTTAATTGTTAAGAACGAAGCTCAGCATTTAGAAGCCTGTTTAGAAACCGTACATGACTGGGTCGACGAAATAATTGTTCTGGATTCTGGTAGCAGTGATAACACAGAAGAAGTCGCTCGTCGCTACACGGATAAATTTTTCGTTAACGCGACTTGGCCAGGCTTTGGCCCACAGCGACGCCTAGCGCAAAATCATGTCGAATCAGACTATGTTCTTTGGCTAGATGCGGATGAGCGAGTCACTCCAGAACTTAAAGAAAGCGTATTAAAAGCAGTCGCAGAAAATAAACCGAATACGCTTTACCAATTTGCACGTCTTAGCTGGGTATTTGGACGATATATTCGCCATTGTGGCTGGTACCCCGATCGTGTACTGCGTTTATACCCAACCAAACTGACTCAATATAATGACGCTCTCGTACATGAGAAAGTGGAAATGACTGGCAATATGCAGGTCGAGACGCTTCACGGGGATGCGATTCATTACACCTACAATGACATTCACCACTACCTAGTAAAATCGGCTGGTTATGCCAAAGCTTGGGCAGATCAACGTCAGGCGAAAGGAAAGAAATCATCATTAAGCCAAGGCATTGGACACGCTATCGGCTGCTTCCTGAAAATGTATGTGCTTAAACGTGGATTTTTAGATGGCAAACAAGGCTTTTTGATATCTTTACTGTCTGCTCACTCAACATTCGTCAAATATGCCGACTTATGGGTACGGAACAACGACAGTAACTATAAGATATAAATGAAAAAGCCTGAGACAATCTCAGGCTTTTTTGTCTATCAGAGGAAATTTTTCGCCCACGGATTAACTTGCCCGACAACCGTAGCAATATCAATTCGAGTCATGTTTTCTTGGCTCTGCTTGTCTTCTGCTTGTGGGGGACAAAATGCGATATGACGACCTTCTGAATTCAGAGGACGCCAACGCAGCGGCGTGGCTGAACGCTTAGCAGGGAAAAAACCTACCGTGGGTACATCTAATGTTGCAGCAATATGCAGTGGCCCTGTTGAGCCCGCAATAAACAGCTGAGCACAAGCTATAGAGCGAGTGAAATCTACCAGACCATCATTTTTATCATACAGAGCCACTTTACCGCCAAGCTTTTCAATAATAGCTTTTAGTTCTGCGGCCTTAGCTTCTTCACCTGGGCCTGCTGTTAACACAACTTCATGCTCGCCTTCCAAACCCTGAATTAAATTCGCGTACTGTTCCAAGGTTAGATTGTTTGCCGAGCCACCACTTCCAGCATGAACAAATATCCAAGGCTTATCGACATCAAGAACAAGTTGTTCTGAGAGTTTGTCTCGCTGAGCTTTCAATACTTCGTCGCTAAACGACAAATAAGGTGCACTAGGTTCAACGATTGTTATGCCTGTATCACGCAAAAATGCTCTGACTAAATCCAAGTTGTACTCGTATTCCGGTTTGGCCGATTGAGAGCGTTTCTGTTTGATGCGTTTGTTATAAAAGATTTGAGCCAGTTTTGTTGCAGGCGCAAGACGATAACGAATCCCAGCCTTCCACACTAACAACGCATTGTAGGTAGTGGAGAACAAGTTAATTGATGCATCGAAGTTTCGTGCTTTGATCTCTTCGATTAGCGCTTTCTGAGCGCTTTTATCTGACTTCTCTGTAGGATCAATCATCACAGCATCAATCCAAGGACACAACTCAGCCAATGCTGCCGTGTACTTAGGTACCAACGCAGTTATGTGACAATCAGGCATAGACGCTTTTAACATCGCAAAGCTTGGCCACGCCAGCATGAAGTCGCCAATTTTATCGTTGCGAATAACTAGTAACTTTTTCATTCTGTTCTGTTTATACTCAAATTAACTGGTTCAATCATACCGACTTCAAAGCCTTTTTGTTAGTATGGCGGACATTCCGTTCACTAAAGAGCAATAGATTGTGAGTCAAAAACGTATTTCTCGAGTGCTTTATCCGGGCACTTTCGACCCGATTACCAACGGTCATTTAGATTTAATTGAACGTGCGGCGAACATGTTTGATGAAGTCATTATTGCGGTAGCGGCAAGTCCTAGTAAACAAACCATGTTTACTTTAGATGAACGAGTAACCTTCGCCCGCGAAGTAACTAAACATCTTGATAATGTCACCGCGAAAGGTTTTTCTGGACTATTAGTCGATTTCGCTAAGCAAGAACAAGCCAATGTACTGATTCGAGGCTTACGCACCACAGTCGATTTCGAGTATGAGTTTGGTTTAACCAATATGTACCGACGCTTAATGCCCGGCTTAGAGAGTGTGTTTCTCACTCCAGCCGAAGAGCACGCGTTCATCTCTTCGACCATTGTTCGAGAAGTGGCGATCCATGGCGGTAATGTTGACCAGTTCGTACCGGAAGTTGTCGCAAGCGCACTGCATACCAAGAAAAAAGTTTAATTCTGACTCTTTTTTAATGTTGGCAAATTGGGCAGAAAAACGTATTTCTCTGCCCGATTTTTAGATCGATGATCGGCTCCCCACAACTTGGACATGCTTGTTTTGCTTTTCCATACACTTGCAGCTCTTGAGCAAAATAGCCAGGTTTACCATCCGCCTGAGCAAAATCTTTTAGCGTCGTACCACCTTGAGCTATCGCACCGGTAAGCACCGCTTTGATTTCTGCCACCAGCGTTTTCCACTCGTCCAAAGATAAAGAGCAAGCAGGGCGTTGTGGGTGAATTCGAGAGCTAAAAAGCGATTCACTGGCATAGATGTTCCCTACACCGACAACAACTTTGTTGTCCATAATGAACTGCTTCACCGCAACACGCTTGTTCTTCGCCTTTTCAGCCATGTATGGCGCATCAAACTCATCCGTTAGTGGCTCTGGGCCAATATTCCCGAGCACAGCGTGTGATTCTCCAATTGGGCACCACAGCCACGCGCCAAATCGTCGAGGGTCGTTGTAGCGTAATACTTTGCCATTGCTCAAAGTGAGATCAACGTGATCGTGCTTACCTGCGGTAATAAACCCATCCAACACCCGTAATGACCCCGACATCCCAAGATGCACGATTGCCGTACCGATATCGGTTTCAATAAGCAAATACTTCGCTCGTCTGGAAATGGAACGGATGACCTGCCCTTCCATCTGTTTCAGTTCAACGGGAATATCCCAACGTAATTTCGGTGTACGAAAGACTAATGACCGCACTTTCTGCCCCACAAGATGAGGAGAAATGCCCATACGACTGACTTCTACTTCTGGGAGTTCTGGCATAATACTTCCTGTCTCATTCTTTTGATTATTCGTTCTCAGGCAACAAGTAGCCTTGTTCAACCGAAATAGCTATCCACTTATCTTGCCAGTTTTTGAACAGCCAAAAACGCGGTGTCTGATAAAAAGTGATCCTTTGTGGTTCTTCGCGATCGCTGTACCACACCTCTACCGTTTGTGGATTACGCAGAATAGGCAGAAACGACTGATACGTTTCATCATCGACTTCAGTACCAACCAACGCTTTCCAGCGTTCTACCAATATTTCAGGTGCAATACTGGTTGGTGGCGTCGCTCTCCAGCGTCCTTGGTTCTTTTCTAAAGATTGCTGGGGAAAATGTATCGCTTGTAGCTGCCACTCTGCATTGAGCAACGTTGGGTAAGCTGGCGCGGGCGGTTCCATAAAGTAGGTTTTTATCACGGCGGGAAGATTTAGAACCCCGATAAATAACACCACAGCCAGAATAAGAATATTGTTCCACCGACGACGGCGACTAGGAGCAACACGCATGAAGCTATCCTTAATAAATGAGGAGATCCTTAGTAAAAGCGTGGATGTAGATTAACAGGAAGAAAATGCAGATCCTAGAGAGGAGTGTCAGAACAGTGAGCCTTTCAAGCAGAAGCTTGCAGAAAAAAGCATGGCGTAGAAAAGAAAAAACCCAACCTTATAGGCTGGGTTTTCTTACTACTTAAAGAGAGCAATCAATTACTTGATTTTCGCTTCTTTGTACATAACGTGTTGGCGAACTACTGGATCAAACTTTTTGATCTCGAATTTGCCTGGCATGTTACGCTTGTTTTTGTCAGTAGTGTAGAAGTGACCAGTACCAGCAGATGATACTAGACGAATTTTCTCACGAATGCCTTTAGCCATTGCTTAATTCCTCTTAAACGTTTTCGCCACGTGCACGGATGTCAACAAGAACAGCATCGATGCCTTTCTTGTCGATAATACGCATGCCTTTAGCAGTTAGACGTAGTTTAACAAAACGTTTTTCGCTCTCTACCCAGAAACGATGAGTTTGTAGGTTCGGCAGAAAACGACGCTTAGTAGCATTTCGTGCGTGTGAACGGTTGTTACCCGTTACTGGACGCTTACCAGTTACTTGGCATACTCGGGACATGAATGTCTTCTCCAAATCGTTTCAGCTCGATATCAACCTTGCTGGCTGAACCCCTTAATGTTCAAAAAGAACTGAGGTAAAAACCGCTATGGAAAATCCACGCAAGGCTATCAAAGGTCGCGCATTATACTAACTTGATACCCATTGCTCAAGACCCGAACAGATCCTTTTTGCAGGATTCGCTGATCTTTTTTCTCTGGCGAGCTGAATTAGTGTCAAAAAATGTGTGCGAATCATACCAGAAAACGACAGAAAGCTAAGCATTTTTTACGCATTCAGGCGAAATCATCAACAAATCTCTTTTAAGCATTGTTTTTTAACATAATGATAGGTTTAAACATTGCATTTTAGACTCGTTCATTCCATAGAAAATACAAAAGTTGGCAAGGTGTTGTTCTATTTTGCAGCTTGGGTTTGCTCATAAAAAGTGAGAATGAAGCGCTCAATGTTTACATCCACCCTCGCTCAGCAAAAGAAACGATTTCTCCGTCCCCAACAACAAAGTGATCCAAGACTCGAATATCCACTAAAGCTAAAGCGTCAGTGATACGACTGGTGATCCTTCTATCTGACTGACTGGGTTCAGCCACACCTGAAGGGTGATTGTGCGCCAAGATGAGCGCTGCAGCATTGTGGTGAAGTGCGCGTTTTACCACTTCTCTTGGATAAACACTGGCAGCATCAATGGTACCTTCAAACAAGATTTCATCCTGAATAACCCGATGCTGATTATCGAGAAAAAGAATATAGAAAGCCTCACGCTGCCTGTCGCGCAACACACTCGAAAGATACAACTGAGTCTGCTGAGGGCTGGTTAAAGCCTCTCCGCGCTTTAATGTTTCTGCCAAAAACCTCTGAGTGATTTCTAGTGATGCCTGCATCTGAACATATTTAGCTTCGCCTAATCCTTTGTGCTGGCAGAAGTGATCTTTGGATGAGGAAAACAGAGATCGCAACGAACCAAACTCTCGTAACAAAAAATCAGCCAACTCCAATACATTCATTCCTTGAGTACCTGTACGAAGTAATATGGCGAGCAGCTCTGCATCAGAAAGGGATTGAGGGCCTCGCGATAACAGCTTCTCACGGGGCATGGATTCACTAGGAAGAAATTTTCGCTTCATATCAGCTCCTGTCTATACTCTTCCAACTTGAAGCTGCAACTCCAAGTCGTTGAGGGATATTTGGCATACAAAAACGAAAAAATCCCCAAAACCGCAACTGGCTTTGGGGATTTTTAGACTGGGTTCAATATTGCTTGAAGCGAGGGTGTTGGTTAAACCTTAAAGTGTCCAACCAAGCTTCCTACTTTGTCTCCAGAATGCGTTAAACGATGGCTGATCGATTCCGAGTATTTCAGGTTTTCACTCAGATCATTCACAATATGCTGAATAGTCACAAGATTCTGGTTAATCTCTTCAGCTACTGCACTTTGCTGCTCAGCAGCGGAAGCCGTTTGGGTACTCATGTCTTGAATCACTGAAACCGCATTAGAAATACCAGAGAGCGTTTCTTTAATCTGAACTGACTCTAACGCCGTCTTCTCTCCACGTTCTTGGCTGACATTCATACTGGTGACCGCTTTGTTAACACCTTGATGCAACGCTTCAATCATGTCGCCAATCTCTTTTGTGCTGTTTTGCGTTCTGCTCGCCAGAGAGCGCACTTCATCAGCGACCACCGCAAAACCACGCCCTTGCTCACCCGCTCGCGCCGCTTCTATTGCTGCATTTAGCGCTAACAGGTTAGTTTGGTCAGCTATATCACCAATCACTTTAAGAACTTGAGTAATCTTACTGGTTTGTTGACTTAGCTCTTGAATAGCATCAGAAGTCAGATCGACTTCATTGACCAGAGCGCCAATGCCTTCAATAGCTAGGTTCACTTCTCTCTGAGCTTCGATAATTTGCTGATTTGCAGACTCAATAGCTTGTGCAGTTGCGTTGGTGTTGTTCGCCACCTCACGAGAGGTCGCACTCATCTCTGTTACCGCAGTGACAACTTTGTCGGTTTCTAAACAGTGTTCATTCATCTGATGGCTGGATTTAGACGTTTGCTTATCCAGCTCCATAGCTGCACTGCTTACGTCATCGGCAGAACGTCGAATATCGGCGATCATCGGATGAAGCTTGTCCATGAAATCATTGAATGCTTTCGCTACTTCACCAACTTCGTCGTGACTTTCCACTTTCAAACGAGCCGTCAAATCACCACCACCCGCAGCCACATCTTTCAGAGAGCCAACAATATGCTGCAACGGTGCTACACCACGAGCCACAAGCAAGCTCACAATCAAGCTAGTAATCAACAAGCCTAGGAAAGATAGACCCACTGCTGAATAAGTTTGGTCATGTAAAACGGCCAAGCGCTGCTTTTGATATTCGGCAAGCTGAGTATCGATATCATCGATGTAAATACCTGTACCTAACACCCAATCCCACTTCGGTAAATATTCTGCATAACCTAATTTCGGTGCTTGAGCCTTAATAGAAGGTTTTTGCCATGAGAAGTATAAGAACCCATCACCCGTTTTAGCCGCATCAATCAAACCTGCAATAACAGGGACGCCATTCTCATCCTTTAATCCGTAAAGGTTTTTGCCTTCCAGTGATGAATTCATTGCGTGAAGGGTATTCACACCTTTTGAGTCGTACGCAAAAAAGTAGCCATCGCTTTCAAAGCGCATCGACTTTAAGATTTCCTTTGCCAACGCTTTGTTTTCAGTGCTGCTGTCTTTTTCATAAAGAGACTTAACCGCCGTCACACCCATCATTAGGTAGGCTTTTAGCTCTTGCTTACGGTTGTTAACTAACTGCTCACGATATTGAGTCAGCTCTTGTTGCAAACTGTTCATCCCTATCCAGTAATACACCATAGAACTGACACTGGTTATCACAACTAACGGGACAACTGTTAGTAATAACAACTTGGTACGGCTTCTCATCGAACGAAACATAGGTGCTCCAGCGTTTGATTTTTTATATTGGTTTTATTGATACATAAGACATTATCTTCCGGAGGAATCTTTTCTTAAAGAAAATCTCGCCGATGTGTAAGCAAAATCTCATATATTCCGCCAGTGTAGATTGTTAAGTTGACACAGCTCATACATATTCTGGGAGTTGTGCTAACATAACCCGCAGATTTTTTGAGGAATCCAGAATGCAAACTTTGGCAGGAAAAAGAATTCTGCTTGGCATCAGTGGGGGCATCGCCGCCTACAAATGCGCAGAATTAACGCGACGTTTGATTGAGCGTGGCGCACAAGTTCAAGTAGTAATGACTGATGCTGCGCGTGAGTTCATTACGCCACTTACTATGCAAGCCGTCTCCGGCAATCCCGTTTCTTACAGCTTGCTTGACCCGAGTGCAGAAGCATCAATGAGCCACATTGAGCTGGCTAAATGGGCAGACTTAGTGCTGCTTGCACCAGCAACCGCTGATCTTATTGCACGTATGGCAGCAGGTATGGGTAACGATTTGCTCACTACTTTAGTACTGGCAACAGACGCACCTATTGCGGTCTCACCTGCAATGAATCAGCAGATGTACGGCAATCCGGCAACTCAGGAAAACCTAGTGACCCTTGCTCGTCGTGGCGCAATGATTTGGGGCCCGGCTTCTGGTCAACAAGCATGCGGTGATGTGGGTAAAGGCCGCATGTTAGAACCGATGGATTTAGTTCATCACTGTGAAGCATTCTTTGGTCAAAAACTCCTATCTACTGAAAAACCGTTAGATGGGAAACGCATACTGATCACCGCAGGTCCAACTCGTGAAGCACTTGATCCTGTTCGTTACGTGACCAATCACAGTTCTGGCAAAATGGGGTTTGCAATTGCGGACGCAGCAGCAAGAATGGGCGCGCAAGTGACTTTAGTCTCTGGCCCTGTAAGTTTGGCTACACCAGAACAAGTAAAACGTATTAATGTTGAGAGCGCGCTGGATATGCATGATGCTGTCATGCAAGCCGCGACAGAACATGATGTATTTATTGCTTGTGCGGCAGTAGCAGATTACCGTCCAGAACAAGTCGCTGAACAAAAAATTAAGAAAACGGGTGACAACGACACTCTTACCATCACTATGGTTAAAAACCCTGACATCGTCGCTTCCGTTGCGGCTTTAACAGAAAAGCGTCCTTTTACGGTCGGCTTCGCTGCTGAAACGCAAAACGTGGAGCAATACGCACGCGGTAAGTTAACCAGCAAAAACCTCGATATGATCTGTGCTAACGACGTATCTGTCGAAGGCCAAGGTTTTAATAGTGATGACAACGCATTAACCGTCTATTGGCGACAAGGCGAACAAGCACTGCCATTGGCAAGCAAAGCTGAACTGGCAAGCGCTTTAATGCTGCTGATAAACAGCTTCATCAATAAAACGGACAGTTAAACGCAAATCGTAGGTGGTGATTCCACCTACTTCCTCTTTAAATAATCTCGAACTTACGAAGTAATGGCGTCTATTCCACGCAACCATTATCTCGTGATAAGCAGTGATAACCAGAAGGAAGATACGGGTTATGGCCGGCAATAAAAAAACTAATCGCCGCGAAGAAATTCTCCAAGCTCTTGCTGAAATGCTTGAGTCAAACGAAGGTGCTTCACGCATCACGACTGCAAAACTCGCCGCCCAAGTTGGCGTTTCAGAGGCTGCCTTATATCGCCATTTTCCAAGTAAGGCGCGTATGTTCGAAGGCCTAATCGAGTTTATTGAAGAATCGTTAATGTCACGAATTAACCGCATTGTTGATGAAGAGAAAGATACCCTCAATCGCATTCGATTAGTGATGCAACTTATTCTGGCTTTCTCAGAACGTAACCCTGGCCTGACAAGAATTCTGTCAGGACATGCTCTAATGTTTGAAAATGAACGTCTGCGTGACAGAATTAACCAACTGTTTGAACGAATTGAAACCTCTTTGCGTCAAATACTGCGAGAGCGTAAAATTCGTGAAGGAAAATCATTCCCAGTTGATGAAAAAACACTAGCCGCCCAGTTGCTCGGCCAAGTTGAAGGAAGTTTGAACCGTTTTGTACGTTCAGACTTTAAATATCAACCAACCGCAAACTTTGAAGAATACTGGGCATTACTCAGCGCACAAATTAAGTAAAGACAATGAGCAAAAAAAGACCCGGCAAACCAGAGTTCTCCCTTTCCCTGCTGCATCCTAAATATTGGGGTGTGTGGTTTGGGTTTGGCTTACTCGCCTTAACCGTAAACCTATTGCCATACCGCATGTTGCTGAAACTTGGCCACGCAATTGGGGCATTTGGCATGCGCTTTGGCAAAAAACGGGTCTTTATTGCTAAAAGAAACTTAGAGCTCGCGTTTCCCGATATGTCAGAAGAACATATCGATAAAATGGTGCTCGAAAACTTCAAAAATACCGGTATGGCTCTGATTGAAACCGGTATTACCTGGTTTTGGCCAACCTGGCGTTTTAAGCGCATTTTGGACGAAAAAGATGTTGCAGTTGTGCGCAAACATGCAGAGAACGGTAAAGGTGCTTTACTGTGTGGCGTGCACGCTTTGAATTTAGAAATCACAGCTCGTGCCTTCGCAGTGATTGGCCTTAGTGGCTATGGTGTCTATCGTCCTCACAGCAACCCTGCGTATGAGTTTATTCAGTACCGCGGCCGAACACGCAATGGTAACCGACTCGTTTATCGCACCGATTTAAAGAAAATGATTCGTGTTATGCGCCAAGGTGAACGTCTGTTCTATTTGCCAGACCAAGACTACGGACATAACAAATCTGTTTTCGTGCCTTTCTTTGCGGTAGAAGAAGCGTGTACCACTACGGGCACCAGCATTCTGGCATACGCTAGTAAGTGTGCAATTGTGCCTGTTTCCGGTTTTAGAAATTCACAAGGTAAATACGAGCTGATTGCTGATCAATCCATTGAGGGTAACTACCCTCAAAACGATGAAAAAGCTGCGGCAGCCTACATGAATAAATTTGTTGAAGAGATTATACTTCGCGCCCCAGAACAGTGGATGTGGCTTCACAAGCGGTTTAAATCACTGCCAGATGAAACACAAACCAATGCCCGATACCAGTAAATAAAAGGTTCTGCTTGTGAGCGACAACGATAACAGCATCAATAAATACTTACATAATCCAACGTTTGAGTGGTCTTTTCTTCATCCGAAACATTGGGGCACGTGGATAGGTATCGCTTTCGCTGCTCTATTCGCTTTTATGCCCGTGTCATGGCGTGACGGATTAGCGCGTAAACTTTCTCGATTTGCCATAAAGAAAAATGGTCGAGTGGTTCGTCGTGCTCGCGTTAACCTAGCTTACTGCTTCCCTGAGAAATCCGAGCAAGAACGTCAGGAAATCTTAGAAGAAACGTTTGTCAAAGCGGCCCAGTACATGTTGGGGTATTCTGAGTTTTTGGCTCGCTCAACCAAACATAACCAAAACCGCGGTGTGATGATTGGCGAAGAAAACCTATTGCCACTTCTTGATGCTGGTGAAAAGGTGATTATCCTTGCACCGCATGCTTGGGCCGTGGATTACCCAGCGGTAATGCTGGCTGCGAAAGGCTACAAAGTAACAACCATCATGAAACCTCAGCGTAACCCAATCGGCGACTGGCTAATGCACGTTCAGCGTATGCAGTATGGTGGCCGCATCTTCGCTCGTGACGCAGGGGTTAAGCCTTTTGTTCGCTCTATCAAAGATGGTTATTTAGGTTACTGGTTACCGGATGAAGATTTCGGTGAGGCGAACTCCGTTTTCGTTCCCTTCTTTGGTACAGAAAAAGCGACCTTAAAAGGCTTTGGTAAAATGGCTCGCCTTTCAAAAGCGAAAGTCGTTCCTGTACTACCTGCGTATAACGACAAAACACAGAAATATGAAGTACATATTTTACCTGCGTTAGAAAACTTCCCGACAGGTGATGAAGAAGCGGATGCGCGCGCAATGAACCAAGCGATTGAAGACTTAGTTCGTCCTCATCCAGAGCAATATATGTGGCAGTTATCGCTTCTCAAAACTCGCCGTGATGGCATTGAGATTTATGACAACTCACATGATGGTGACCAAGAAAAACCGTTACCACCGACTCAAAACTAAAAAAGCCCCGTTAGGGGCTTTTTTATATCCATCACGCTTTATCAATTAAGCGTTAATACCATACTCAGCACGGTACGCTTTTACTGCATCAAGATGTTCGTTGTTCGTACCTTTCTCTTCAAGGTAAGTCACAAGATCAGTCAGGCTGACGATTGAAACCACTGCACAGCCAAAATCACGCTCAACTTCTTGAATAGCAGAAAGCTCACCTTTGCCTTTCTCTTGACGGTCAATCGCAACCAATACACCCGCTAAATCAGCACCGTTCGCTTTAATGATTTCCATTGATTCACGAATCGCTGTACCAGCGGTGATAACGTCGTCCACCAACATAATACGACCTTCCAGTGCGCTACCGACTAAGTTACCGCCTTCACCGTGGTCTTTCGCTTCTTTACGGTTGAAACAGTAAGGCGTGTCCACATCATGGTGATCAGCCAGAGCCACAGCGGTTGTTGTTGCGATTGGAATACCTTTATAAGCAGGGCCAAACAACACATCGTAATCAATACCTGAGTCCACAAGCGCAGCGGCGTAGAAACGACCTAGGCGAGCCAAATCACGACCAGTGTTAAACAGACCAGCATTAAAAAAATAAGGGCTCTTACGGCCTGATTTCAAAGTAAACTCACCAAATTTTAGCACCTGTTTCTCAAGGGCAAACTCTATAAATTCACGCTGGTATGCTTTCATCTTTCTCTTCTCTTTCGTAGTTACTTAAAAAACGTTACTTAAAAAAATAGCCCCCAATTGGGAGCTATAAAAACATCATTCTGCCAGAGCCAATTTTTGAACCTGGACGATATCGGCAATACCTTTCTTGGCAACAGCAAGTAAATCCAACAGTTGCTCGTGGCTGAACGGTTCGCCTTCAGCAGTACCTTGAATCTCGATCATCTTGCCTTCTTCTGTCATGACAACGTTCATGTCAGTGTCAGCTGCGGAGTCTTCTACATACTCAAGGTCGCAAAGCACTTCTTCGCCAAGAATGCCTACAGACACTGCGGCTACGTGGCCTTTCATTGGGT
The DNA here is from genome assembly GCF_014596725.1 of Vibrio sp. Y2-5. GTDB lineage: Bacteria > Pseudomonadota > Gammaproteobacteria > Enterobacterales > Vibrionaceae > Vibrio. The sequence goes on along the minus strand of NZ_JACVEG010000007.1, from coordinate 116,413 downwards.
TCTTTTTCAAGCGGCCATCAGCAACCAACTTTGCAAACGCATCCGCCAATGCAACGCTAGCGCCAGTAATAGAAGCGGTACGTGTACCACCATCTGCTTGAATAACATCACAGTCGACTGTGATCATCACTTCAGGCATGGCTTCTAAATCCACCACTGCACGCAAGCTACGCGCAATCAGACGTTGAATTTCCATGGTGCGGCCACCCTGTTTGCCACTTGCCGCTTCACGACGAGTACGCGAGTGTGTTGCACGAGGTAACATGCCATATTCCGCCGTCACCCAGCCTTTACCTTGACCTTTCAACCAACGTGGCACGCCCTCTTCAACGCTGGCATTGCACAGAACTTTGGTGTTGCCGAATTCAACTAACACAGAGCCTTCTGCATATGCCGTGTACTGACGAGTGATTTTAATTGGACGAACTTGATCTGCAGCTCGATTGTCTGGACGCATAAGGTATTTACCTGTGTTGGGGAAACAAAGCTGTGTTAGTAAAACTAAGTCGGTAAAAACTCAGCCGGTAACCGAAATTTATTGGGCGAGGATTATATAGGAATTCCGATTCAGTTCCTAGGTGTGAATCTTCAACAACTAGATTAGCGCTCACCTATCCCATGTGTTTGTATGCTACTATTAGCGCTAATTAAATTGCAGAAGATTAATCAAGGATTCACTGATGATTTACAGTATGACGGCGTATGCACGCAAAGAAGTCAAAGGCGATTGGGGTAGCGCAGTATGGGAGATTCGTTCGGTAAACCAGCGTTACCTAGAAACTTACTTCCGCTTACCTGAACAATTTCGTAGCCTAGAGCCTGTGCTTCGTGAGCGTTTTCGTCAGCGTTTAGCGCGCGGTAAAGTCGAGTGTAACCTGCGCTTTGAAGCTAACCCTGCGGCGCAAAGTGAACTTAAAATCAATGAAGCATTAGCACACCAAGTGATTAAAGCCGCGGGTCAGGTTATGCACATGACTGGTGAACTGACTCGTATCAACCCATTTCAGGTAATGCAATGGCCGGGTGTAATGGAAACGCCTGAGCAAGATATGGATGCCATTAACCAAACGCTTCTAGAAGCGTTCGACGAAGCGGTTAAAGAATTTATTGATGCTCGCAGTCGTGAAGGCGAAAACATGAAAGAGTTGATTGAGCAGCGTTTGGTTGCAATCAGCGAAGAAGTAGTGAAAGTTCGCGCACGTATGCCTGAAATTCTGCAATGGCAACGTGAGCGTCTGTTCAACAAGTTTGAAGAAGCAAAAGTTGAGTTAGACCCAACGCGAGTAGAACAAGAGCTGATTCTTCTAGCACAAAAATCCGATGTTGCTGAAGAGCTGGATCGCTTAGATTCTCATGTCAAAGAAGCACGTAATGTGATGAAAAAAGGCGGCGCTTGTGGCCGTAAACTGGACTTCATGATGCAAGAGTTCAACCGCGAATCAAACACGTTGGCATCCAAGTCAATCAGCACTGACATCACCGCTTCAGGTGTAGAACTTAAAGTGCTTATCGAACAAATGCGTGAGCAAATTCAGAATATCGAATAACTCTAGTTCCCAATTCTAGAATGTACAAAGCCCTTATTTATAAGGGCTTTTTATTAGTTCAAAACAAAGCATAATTCATCGTTTCAATCTGTTTTACGGCCCTTTACTTGCTTGAAAGTAAAAATATTGGCCACCTCATCTTGAACGTTGAAGGCAAATTTGAGATGACCAACAGACTCATAAGACAAACAAATTAATTTAGCTTTCCTTCATCCAAAGCAGAAGCAACCCAAACTAAAGGCGCATTCCAGTTAATCGTGATCTCATTAAACGACCACGCATTAATGCTGTCTCTATAGCAGGTTTGACCCACACATAACCCTTTCAGCGTTGCAGCAACAGGATCGCTGTAGCTTGTTGAGTTTGGCCCACCCACTAGCGCCCCAGGTGCTGGAGCTGGTGAGTTTTCATCAGCGGCATGTGCCCAAAAACGGTGATGAGGGCTCTTAGCAGCGTTGGTACCGTAACCTGTAATGTAAGAGAGGTTCATTGGGTTAGCGCCAAGTAAGTAATCCATCGCATTTGCAGCCGCTTTCACATACTTAATATCGCCAGTGAAATCATTCGCATAGATTAAGAAGATAGCTCGGTTCACAAAGCTTGAGTTCGATCCCCATGGGTACTCTTCTACCGTGTAAGGAATGTGGTAACCCTCATTCTCAATCTGACCCACAAAGTTATCAGAGGTAGCGATTAGGTTATTTCTTGCTACTTTAATCTGCTCTTCACCCAGTCCGTTAGGAACAACCGCCAAGCTTATCGTGGCTAAAGGCGCGGTGTATCCCCAGAACATTTCACCATCAGCTTCAATGTTGCCTTTTGGTGTCTCTAGATAATGAGGAGAAGCTTTCAGTACTTTAAGGTACTTGCTATCACCTGTGGTGATATAAAGTTCACTTGCAGCCCAGTAGAACTCGTCTGAAAGCTCTTTATCATCATAAGGACCCGAACCAGTGAAGTTATCATAGGCAAGAATATTAGGATTTTTGCTCGCCGCTTCCCAAGCCCCTTGCGCCGCATTCAAACAGCTTTTCGAAAACTTAGGATCAATCTCTTTCCAAATACGGGCGCATTGAGCACCAATCGCAGACAAGTTCAACGTTGCAGCTGTCGTTGGGTAACCCACATATCGCTTCTGGGTGTCCATATGAGGAGGCAATGGCATACCTGTCCAAGCTTCATCAGCAACTTTATGGAAAGCCATACCTTTTGTGTCAATCTTTGTCAGTTTAAGTGTTTTGTCTCCAGACTGGTCACCTACAGGAACTGCGACAGGTTTGTCAGTTTGGATCTGCATCGCCAACATGAACTCGATATTCCAACGAGCTTCAGACAACAAAGGATTCACACCGTTTCCAGCTTCAGGAATTTTCACTTTCCCTTCAGCAAAAGGAATAGGTGCACTATCCAACCATTTACCTCTTTCAAACAAGTTCAACAGAGTCCAGGTTGAGATACCGCTGTTCACTGTGTACTTACCGTGGTCGCCTGCGTCATACCAACCACCAGTTACATCGACCGTAAAATCACAACCAGGCCATTTATTGCCCCAGCTGTCCGTCTTATCAAAACAGGTCACCATATCGCTCATATGACCGCCCGGGCGCGCTAAATCGTCACGCTGTACCAAGGCTTTATCGATATCGATACCACTGCGGTTTTGATAGAAATAAGACAACGCATCGTATTTCAACTGGTTGTAGACATCTTTGTTGATGCTGAATGGGAAGCTCTCGTCTTCGCCAACTTTCACTTTCAAACCACTCATATCCGATTTGTAGTTTGATAGGTCAATACGGTGAATAAACTCACCTGAAGCCTTATTTAGACCAAAAACTTCCGTCTTGCCCAAATCGATATTGATATTACTGCTGTTGGTTAGCACCCACTTTAAGGGCTCTTTAGATTCATTAGCGACAAATACAAACTTATCGGCTTGAGGAAGGTAACCAACTTGGTTCGCGCGAACAGAGCTGGTCTTTAGTTCTTCAATGTATCGATCACCAAGAATCGACACATTGCTGACGCATATAGTGCCAACTTTCTGTGCGCCCATTTGGAACTGGAATTCTGTCTTCGCATCACTTTCTACATCATGATTGAAGTTAAACTTATAGCTCTTCTTCTGAGTCGAGACCTTTGTTTCATCAATAAAGTAATGCGTGTAAGGAGGCCCTTCATGCTGGATCAGCGCTTTCATTTGAGTGTCGACAGTCGCGTACGCATCAAATGAAACCTGATAGTCTGCGCTATTGGCTAACCCAATGCCGCCTTGACCTAAAATCACATTCCACGAGTTTTCACCCGGATTTCTAATTTCGACGCACGCTTCGCCATTATTGATTTTTACATCTGCACCAGCATTCCACCAGCCATCCATACTACCGTCAAATTTACCGTTAATAAGCTGTTCATTTGCATAAACAGAACACGATGAAAGAATCAGTATGGTTGCCAGTGAGAGTTTGAATTTGTGCATAGTTACTCCTAGACATATGAATTACAACACGATGAAAGTAAGCGATTTCATAGCGAATAGTTTGATGTCTGCGCACAAATAAACTGTTCTAAAAATGTCTATTTTTCCCTTCGTGATACTACTAACACTTGCCTCTGAGCTTATGAATCTGTTTCAAGAAAATATCATCGATAAATCGACTTGGTAGACTGACGAACGATAAGATCAATCGGAGGTAATCTGACTTCGTGCCGCTCTCCGGAAAGCAAATTCAGCATAGATCTCGCACATAAAGCACCAATTTCTTCTATTGGCTGGCGCAAGGTGGTCAATGCTGGTGTGAAATATTGTGAAACGGGTAAATCATCAAACCCAACCACCGAGACATCTTCTGGTACTTTGTAACCATGGTCAGTCAACGCTTTGATCGCGCCATAAGCCGTTTGGTCATTGGCTGCAAACAGTGCTGAAAAATGCACTTTTGATTCGATTAATTCCACCGTCATTTTATAGCCGGTTTCAGATCTAAAATCGCCCTGCTTAATCAACTTAGGATTAGGTTTGATATTCGCTTCAAGCAAAGCTTTTTTATAGCCTTTAAGACGTGCTCTTGAGTCTGGTTGACTCTCTAGCCCTTTAATATGAGCGATGTTCATATGACCGAGTTGTAACAAGTGCAAAGTTGCAATATAGCCACCCATCACGTTGTCCAAATTCAGTGAACGGATGTTTTCGCCCTCGATGTTATAGCCTACCGCTACCACAGGGATTGATTCTGCCGTTTTCAAAATCATTTGTTCGCTTAGGCTACCAGTCACGATGATCAAACCATCAACTGAGCACTTCATTAAGTATTCAAGCGCATGCATCTCCAGCTTGTTCTGCCAATGCCCAGTCGCCAGCACTAAAGAATAGCCCTGTGCCAACAGAACTCGTTCCATATCATTGAGAATGCTACTGGTGTAAGGACTGTCAGGATGCTGAACTAGGACACCAATCGTCATAGAGCGACGACTTTTATCCTGCTGCATCTGGAAGTTTGGCTTGTAGCCTAGAGAGGTGATGGCTTGTTCGATCTTATGACTCTTCTCTTCCGCAACATAGGTAGTTCGGTTCAAAAAGCGTGAAACGGTGCTGGGTGATACACCAGCCAATTTTGCTACATCATAAACAGTTGGAGCTTTTTTCTTTTTGTTGGTCATCAGACTTACCCCCTCGTTCTTTTTTATAAGTATATGAAGCATAAAGTGGGATTGGCTTTTACACTCAATCCCACATATTCCACCTTTGAACTACCTAATCACTCTATCTATAGAGATAGGCGTAGATCATTCCAGGTCGGAAATAGCGTCCGGCTGTGTATTTCAAACCGGTACTCAACAACCAAGTGTGGAGTTCACGATAGTCGACGTTTGAAGGTAAGTTGGACAAACTCAGCGCAAACTCCTCAATGTTTTGAGTCAGCTCTGGATTCACCCGACCATCAGCAAACAAGTGACCAACCTTCTGTAAGTGCAGTAACAACTCACTCGCCATCTCTGACGTTAGGTCAAAGCGTTGTGCAATATCGTTGTCGCTTACAGTAACAGAGCAGTTAAACCCTTCCGGAGCAGCGAAAGGAATTTTTGCCATGCTGTAAAGTGCCTGATATACCGCGTCCATCAAACGTTCTGCTTGCACTTGCTTACCCGCAAGACGCAGTGCAGTCGCAACACTAAACTGAACGCCAATCCAAACATCTTGCGCCTGAAACGCATCGTGAGGTCTACCATCCGCCAGCGTCATATTCGCAACCCCCAATTTAGGGCTGTTAGTAATAAAGTTGGTTTGATAGATAAAATCTAGCGTGCGTTCAATGCGTGATGAATCAAACAAGCCCGGTAAATCGACCAGCTTCAGATAGCTGTCCGCCAATAGTGCGTCACCAAAACTGTTGTCGGAATCCGCTTCCAACTTGGCAAATTCAGCACTGAATGCTTGCGGCGCTAGCTCGATCAGTCGTTGTTTCTTAGCCAAACGTTGGTCTCGCTTGCTGATACTACTGTCTACTTCGTAAGCATCTAAATAAGCGTTGACCAAGTTAGCATCATGTACGGTATTACCTGTCAGCGTTAAGCCAAGTTTTTCAAGTGATTCGAAACCGTTTCCGGTTAAATGCTTAGCCTGTACTGGTGTGATGAAGAAATGATAGTAGCCTTTTTGCTCGTCCCAAAGTCCGCGCTCTAGTGTTTCAAGAGCATCCTTAGAACGTTGTGTATAACCCTGAGCCAGCTCTTCCTCACCGACTAACAACGCCAGCTCACTTGCTGCGCGCAACCCTGCTACCCATAAGCTACCACAGTAGATTGAAACACCATGAGAAGCAAGATTATCAAAGGTATCATCAGTACCACGGGTCAAAGGCAGAGTGTCTCCATCTTCAATAAGATTGGTCAGATAATCGATACTCTCTTTCACAGATGACCAACAACTTTCAACCACTTCGCGGTCGCCCGTTTTTTGCCAGTGGCGATACACCATCAGAATGAATTTAGGCGCTAAATCTTTCCACTCTTTGACGTTATGCCAACTGTAAGCATCTGGCTCAATATCAAAAGGACTGCCCAGATCGTGAATGACCGCCCCGCGTTCTGCTCTGCTTCCCTGATATTTCTCGTCCACCAGTTCCGCATAAGGCTTATCTTCATATTCCCAGTAGCGTCGCAGCTTTTCGTCACTGTTTAAGATAGCTTTGGCAAAGTGTTTCATTACGCAGCCATCAAGCTCTGGAAGCAGATAGAGCAGAGAAAATGAACCGTAGAAATACACATCTAGTGAGTTAAAAAATGGGTAATCAACACATTCTTTCACCAGAAGTACATTTTCCTTATCCCATACCGTAGATTCCGCGAGGAAGGACAAGCTGTTCATCGCCATGGTGGCGAAACGAAGCGCACTGTCATTATCAACAAAGGTTTGGCTGGCATTATCAAGGAACTCGCGCTGCTGACTGATAATGTTTTGCTCTATCTCGCTCAGTCTCGGTAAAGTCTGGTTGAGAATAGATTGGGCTCGCGATTGAGCATCTAAGTAACGGACATAAGCTTTTTCACTTTCCCAACCATCCAATAAGATTTTGCTGTGATCCATCACTTGAGCAAATCGAAGTGCAATCGTCTCACCAGGTTTAAGAGTCACTTGCACACAGACCAAAGCACTTAACGGCTCTCGACCACTATAGATACCACGATCAAAATGCGCATTGGTGCGGCCTGTTTTTAATGCTCGCTCAACTTGTTGATCCGCTTTGCTGCAGTAGACCTGAGGTTTGACGGTCACCGTTACTTGCTCAGCCGTTACCCCTTCAAATTGGGTATGCACGCCATACAAGACCTCACCTGAGATATCGCCATCATAAGGTGAGGTCGATGTCATACTCACGCCATGGAACTCAAAACCAGCACCAGAGATAGTTACTGGCTGATGTTGTTGGCTGATGGCATTTTGAACTAAGTGACAACAAGAATCTTGCACACCTTCACGTGCTTTCTTATAGGTTGAACCAATCAAATTGCGTAACGGTTGAACCAAGGTGACAAGCTGAGTTTTGTCACTACGGTTACTCATCTCGAAGTGGTTCCAGTGCATCGGCAAGCTACAAAGCATTTGGTCGTTTTTCACAATAGGTGAAATGACCTGACGCGTTAGCGCAACAGACTCAAGCCCTTGATATTCGTACTCTGCGATCGGATAAAGAGCACGGTACTCTATGTTGCTTGAGTCAATAGATTCAACGCTTGAACCATTATTAGCCGTCAGCGACAGAGCTCGTGCCGAGTTGTTTACCAATAAGCCATTGAAGAAATCGATCACAACAAGCAACTGGGTTTCAAGACTAGAAGGATCCTTGGTAATCGCTTGTTGGGTTTTATCGGAAAATTCAATCTGCCAACGTTCAAAGTTGGATTTATTATTTAGATAGAACAAGCCTGAACGCAAACAACCCTTTATTCCAAAAAGAATAGAACCTTTATTATTGGCATGAGAAATATCAAAAGAAAAATCAGCAGGATAATATTTTAAGAACAGTAAAAACTCACCAATATTTGGTATATCCAAATTATCCAGAGAGTGTTCATCCATCACAGAAAAATAAAAGTCATTAAAGTGAATACTTTCATGTTCACAATCAACGAATATGCCTGGAATGAAGCTAAAGTTTGGGGTGTTACCTTGCGGGGTTAAGGTAAATGTCGACCCTATACCACCCACAGCCATCCCTGTATTAGCAGGAGTTGTTGAGATCGGGGTATACCAAGGCTGAAGAAACTCAACGGCATTCCCTTTACTGCATAATGCACCTGCTTGACCTGAATACGATGTATATGGAATTTTATTTATCATAATTTCAAATCCAATATTGAATATTTAAACTCATCCTTTAATATCTAAAAAAAGGAGAATATTTATGTTTAAATTAATTAAAAACAATTTTGGGGAACTCAATTCCACAACCATATTAAACTCTGAACTTGGAGTTCAAGTCGATATTATTCAAGACTTCGGTGCTATCATTAATCAATATCGAGTTAACCACAGTCCATTTTCATTTATTGTGGGATACCAAGACAGTCAAGATTTAATTCAATCTCATCCTTTCTTTTCACGTAGCGCAAAGCTCTTCCCCTTTCCAAATCGCCTAAAAGCAGGCCAATACCGCTATAGACAACGTGATTACACACTGGCAGCCAACTTTCCATGGTCTGAGCATGCAGTACACGGTTTGCTCTATAACCAACCTTTTAAACTGGTCGCGCATGAAGCCAATAGTGAATACGCCGAGGCCACATTTCGCTTTGAAACCACTAAATTAGCGGATGGGTATCCCTTCGCGTTTCGTCTTGATGTCCGTTATCGGATTGATTATCAAGGAACCTTAAGCTGCAATACGACCATTACCAACTTAGGTACCGAACATTTCCCATTTGGAGATGCATGGCACCCCTACTTTTCTCTCGGCTGTGACCTCAAACATTGTCAGCTCACTATGGCGGCTCATACCGAGCTCGAACACCAACACGATTTACCTAGCGGGCAATATCTCTCTAGCAACGTCTTCTCTACTCCAACTTCATTGGAAGGAGTGAACCTCAATAACTGCTACCAGTTCAGTGACTCATCAGAGCAAACTCTTGAACTGATACGTGATGACAAGAGCGCTTCTTTGCAGTTCAACCAAGGCAAGGGCTATTCGTTCGTGCAACTCTACACGCCTCCTTCAGAGACTAGTATTGCGATTGAGCCAATGACTTGCCCTGCTGATGCATTCAATAATCACATTGGTCTACTGGAGCTGGCTCCAGAGGAAACCGTTCAATTTGAGTGGCAATGCCAAGCCACATTTATCTAGTTCTATTGGCGAGTTCAAAAAGTGGGGAGCGCAATGCTCCCCTCATTCACTAGCCGAGTCTTACCTCTACTTGATGTTCACCTTCAGTAAACACTGGCACTTTGTTCCCTGCTAGGACTTCACCATTCACGCGTAACTCAGCCACACCTTTACTTACTTTGTCTGGGTTGGTTACGTGAATATGGTAGGTAGCACCACGGAACTGGCGTTTAACGCGAAACTCTTTCCATTCAGATGGAATACAAGGATCAACAATCAATCCATCAATGTCAGGACGCACGCCCAAAATCCATTGTGTTCCGGCAACATAAGTCCACGAAGATGTGCCCGACAACCAAGCGTTTCGGCCAAGACCAAACTGCGGATGCTCATCACCAAGAATGTTTTGCGGGTAGCAGTAAGGTTCAGATTCAAAGATATCAATCACATCATTCTTTGATGCAGGGTTGATTTGGCGGTAGTACTCGTAAGCACGATCACCGTTACCCATTTTCGCTTCAGCAATCATCACCCAAGGGTTGGAGTGCAGGAAAATACCGCCATTTTCTTTCGCGCCCGGAGGGTAAGTTGAAACACCACCAAGGTTCGGGTTAAAGCCATTGTAACCAGGGGTTGAAAGCTTAATGCCGTTTGCCGTATTGAGTTTGGTGTATACCGAGTTAAGCGCCTGAGTTGCGCGCTCTTGCTCTGCAAAGCCTGCAATTACTGGCCAGCTTTGACCATTGGTATAGATTTGACCTTGCGCATTGGTATGAGAACCGACAGGTTGTCCCTGCTCGTCAAAGTAACGAACAAACCACTCACCATCCCAGCCACATTGGTTAACGATGGCCTTCATCTGCTCATACTGTGCCTGATATTGCGCGGCACGGTCATCTTCACCACGCAAGCGGCAGAGATCGAGCATATCGAGTAGCGCTTTACCGTACATGCTGGCAACCATTAGAGACTCAGCACCTGTTGGCAAGTTCACTGTATCGTTCCAGTCAGCGAAACCAAGCAGTGGCAAGCCATGTTGACCAGTATTACCACGAGTGAACTCAATCGCGCGGCATAAGTGTTCCCACACGCTCGCCGATTCAAGTGGTTTGCCTTGCTTATCTTTTTGATAGAACGGAATTAGCTTATCGAGAAACGCTGCATTACCTGTTTCTTTGACGTACTGCGTTACTGCATAAACAATCCACAAGTGGTCATCGCCGTAGTAATCAGGGCGGTCTTCTTCTTCACGAGAGTCACCTGCGTTCGCTTCCATCGTAGATGGGAAGAACTGGTGCATCGCTGAGCCATCAACGTTTTGTACCGAAAGCAGACGCTCGATAAACTCACGCGCTTCTTCAGGCATATGAGTGATAACACCAAGAGTGTCTTGCGAAGAGTCTCTGAAACCAATGCCGCGAGCACCGTAGCCAAGCTGATACAAAGACAAATAGCGTGACCAGTTTTTCGTTGTATGACACTGACGTGGGTTGTGAATGTTCAGCATTGAGTTCATTGCTGGATCTGGCGTTTCAACCTGAACTGCCGCAAGATAGTTGTCCCAATGAGTAGCCAGAGCGTCAAACGCCTTATCCACTTCTTGATGATCGCGATACTTCGCAAGCATAGGTTCAGCTTGTGCTAGGCTCGGCATTTGCGTTAGCTGTACAACGGTACGTTCGTTCTGCTGTGGTGCTAACCAACCTAAACGCAAGTTTAATGCGCCAATGTTGTCACCACGCAGACATTCACTATTACCCAGTTCAGCAGTAAACAGTTTTTCAGGCGCAGCCCAGCTGCCATAACCCATATTACCGAGGAACTTCTGGCGGTCACCATCAAAAGAGGTCGCAGGGCGATCTGCCGTCATCAGGTTTACCGCGTAGTCGCGTTTCATAAAGGCATACTGCTCTAGAACTGTATGTCCAGACGCTTGTTGATGCGCTTTTAAAGTCATGGTTTGAGGTACCCAGTCCGCGTTAACCAATTGTTTTAACGCGTCAAAATGGGTAAATTCAAACACAGGCACAACATCTACATGCAGCTCTTCATCACTTATGTTGGTGACTTTGATGTCTTCAAGTAGCACAGGAGCATCTTTAGGCACAAACATAGTAACTTCACATCGAACGCCATAGCCTTCTGAAATGATTTTTGTGTAAGAAAGACCGGTGTGGTTCTCGAACTTTTCCAGCGGCTTTAATGTTGGCGTGTAAAAAGGTGAAAATACTTCAACTTTCCCTTCACGGTTGGTCACTTTCAGATAGACAGTAGAGCCTTTAAAGTCTGAGTTTGGCAGTTGGGTAATGTATTTAGTGATGCGGTTCAGCGCAGGGTCACCTTTACACAAAACAACACCACCGTTGCTGTCAACCAGACCACCAAACTCCAGTGTTCCTACATAGTTACACCACTTAATCGGTGTACAAGGAGTGGTGGCGATATATTCTTTATTGTTATCGTCAAAATATCCGAATTTCATATCACTATCCTTAGCTCCCATACGTGTGGGAGCTAACTATTAAATTGATTCTTGGGTCTTGTATTTAGGCTGGTTACTAGTGAGCCAGTGATTTTTCACTCAACGCGTCAAACAAGTGAATAGCATCCAGGTCAACGTAAAGTGTCTGTTCTTTGCTCTCCACTTCTGCTGCCTGTGTTTCTACAGTCAAAGGTTGACCGCTCACTTCTGTTCTCAGCAAGATGCTTGCGCCAAGCAACTCTTTGTCTTTGATAGTGACTGGAATCGGCAGCACACGGTCATGATCGACTTGCTCTGGACGTAAGTGGATATCGGTTGGTCGAATGCCAAAGTGCAGAGCAAGATTCTTAGAAGCATGCGCTTTAAAACGCTCAGGGAGTGGAATCTTCACATCACCCAAAAGAATAAAGTATTCATTCTGCTCACTAATCAATTTCGCATCTAACATGTTCATTGACGGGTTACCGATGAACTGAGCAACAAACTTGTTTGCAGGACGTTTAAACACTTCCGTTGGAGTACCAACCTGTGCCACATAGCCATCTTTCAGAATCACGATGCGATCAGCCAATGTCATTGCTTCGATCTGGTCATGAGTTACATAAATAGTGGTTGTTTTCAGCTCACGGTGTAGTTGTTTGATCTCTTCACGCATCACACCACGTAGCTTGGCATCAAGGTTAGACAACGGCTCATCAAACAAGAACACTTTCGGCGTACGTACCATCGCGCGGCCCATCGCAACACGCTGACGTTGACCACCAGAAAGCTCTTTCGGTTTACGGTCCAGTAGCGCTTCTAGCTCCAGCATTTTGGCAGCTTTGCGAACTTCCACGTCGATGTCTGGTTTCTTCATGCCTTTGAGCTTGAGGGCAAAAGCAATGTTTTCATACACAGTCATATGTGGGTACAAAGCGTAGCTTTGGAACACCATCGCCAAATCGCGATCTTTAGCGTCAATCTTGTTCATCAACTTATCGTCAACATAGATTTCGCCAGAAGAGATGTCTTCAAGACCCGCAAGCATACGTAGCGTAGTTGATTTACCACAGCCAGAAGGACCAAGGAAAACCACGAATTCGCCATCATTTACTGTGAAATCAAAGTGCTTAACAACGTCCACATTTCCAAAAGACTTTTTAATTTTACGAAATTCTACTTTAGCCATTACTTGTTCTCCTCGGCGCGCTCTAGAAGCATATTGCGGTACGCAATAGCGCTCTGCTTCAATGTTCTTTTCTGGGTTACATAGTCAACATGGACAATGCCGAAACGCTGTTCATAGCCAAATGCCCATTCGAAGTTGTCCATTAAACTCCAAGCAAAATAACCATCGACACGAACACCAGCACGGATAGCGTTGTCAACCGCTTCTAGGTGAGTTTGGAAATAACGAACACGTTGTTCATCGTTAACTTCACCATCAATAATTGAATCGTTACCAGCCGCACCATTTTCCGTAACGTATAAAGGCGGTACATTGTCGTAACGCTGATCGAGCCTTACTAGAAGATCCGTTAGGCCTTGCGGATACATTTCCCAACCGATGTGAGTGTACTCAGCGCCTTCTGGCTTAATTGTTTCAATCTCATTTTGCTCATTGAAACGAGCAACACTGCGGCTGTAATAGTTAATACCGATGTAATCCACCGGTGCCGACATAATTTCTAAGTCGCCCGCTAGGATCATTGGCATATTGGCTTTTTGTTTTTCAACTACAGCACTCGGATATTGCCCCTTGAGTACAGGGTCAATGAACCAATGGAAGTTCTCTGCTTCACAGTAGTCAGCCGCCGCTTGGTCTTTATCAGTAGCCGGATAGCTCGGCGTTGCGTTGAATACGATGCCATGCATAGACTCAGGCGCATTTTTTCTTAGCACTGGCATAGCTAAACCATGACCTAACATCAGGTGATGAGCGGCTAGATAACCTTCTTTATCACCTTTAATACCCGGTGCATGTTCACCCCAACGGTAGCCTAAGAAAGCGGCAACGAATGGTTCATTGAGCGTGGTATATACATCGATCTTGTTACCAAAATGCGCGCTGACAACTTCTGCGTATTCGGCAAATTTGTACGCTGTTTCACGGTTCAGCCAACCACCTTTGTCTTCCAAATATTGAGGAAGGTCCCAATGGTAAAGCGTCACATAAACTTTCATACCGCGTGCATGACACTCATCGATGATCTGCTCATAGAACTTAAGACCCTCAGGATTAACCACGCCGTCTTGAGGCAGGATTCTTGGCCATGCAATCGATAAGCGGTACGCATCCACACCTAGGTCTGCAATCATTTCGATATCTTGCTTCCACAAGTGGTAGTGGTCACAAGCAACATCTCCGTTGTCACCTTTATCTACTTTGCCTGGTACCTTACAAAACGTATCCCAAATAGAAGGTGTACGACCACCTTCATGAATACCGCCTTCGATCTGATAAGAAGACGTCGCGACACCGAAAACAAAATCTCGAGTAAGTAGTGCCGAATCTTTCGGTAACTGGTATTTATTTATAGACATATCTTTTCTCTTAACCTTTAACTGCACCGGAGGTTAAGCCACTAATCATCTGCTTCGAAGCAAACAGATAAGTAATAACTAACGGTAAAATGGAAATTGTGGTTCCTAGCATTACTGCTCCCCAAGGAGTATTCGGAATACCTTGTACACTTCGTAGTGCCTGAGTAATGACATAATTTTCCGGTGAGTTAAGTACAACTAAAGGCTGCATGAACATGTTCCAGAAGAAGACGAACTGAACGATAGCCAGGGTGGCAAGTGCTGGTTTCATCAAAGGTAATACCACACTCCAATACGTTCTGAACTCACCTGCACCATCCAGTTTTGCCGCTTCTAGAAGCTCTTTAGGAATAGAAGCAACTACGTGCTGACGCATCAGGAAAATACCAAATGGTGTCGTTGTGAACGGAAGCCATACCGAAATATGGTTATCCAGCAAGCCTAAGAACTTAACGATCATGAAATACGGGATCAGGCTTAACACTGGCGGAATCATCATCGAACCAACCAACATGCCAAACAGGATGTTTTTGCCACGGAACTTAAATACCGCAAACGCATATCCGCCCATACTACAGAACAGCAATGAAATGGTTGTTCCTAGGAATGCTACGTAGATAGAGTTAAACATCGCCTGCCAAAACGGCATGATCTGTTGCAGTTTGGCGTAGTTGATTGCAAGACTGTCACCAATAGCAAAACTGATTCCTGTACCGAAGATCTCCCCACGGTCACGCGTCGAAAGCAGTGCTGACCAAATGAAGGGGAAAACAGTCACAATGGCTGACACAATCAGGACAAGTGCCAAAACAACCATCAAGATCTTAGTGAAACTTTCAATCGCTCGATCGCTAGGCTTAATCGAAGCCCATAACGACGAGTTTGATGTAACAGATTGAGTCGTCATGTTATTGCTCCCCCAAACCTTTTTTACCGAAGAAGAAGAATTGAACCATGGTACAAGCGGCAATCAGAGCAAACAGCAACCAAGAGATAGCTGACGCCGTACCCATTTCAAGCCATTCCCAGCCCACCTTGTACAAGTACATAGAAATAGTAAGACCAGCCTGACCAGTACCACCGCCGCCGCGCGTCAACACGAACGGTTCTTCAAACAACTGTAAGTTACCAATGATGGTCATAGTTACAGCGAAGAAAACAAACGGGCGAATCATAGGTAGTGAAATGTTCCAGAAGCGACGAAGTGCGTTGGCACCATCCATACGGGCAGCTTCAAGAATGTCTTTCGGAATCGTCATTAAGCCTGTGGTGTACAGTACGATGTTGAAACCTGTGTACTTCCAGAACACCATGATAGCGATAGATGGCTTAATCAAAGTTGCATCATCCAACCAGCGAATTGGCTGGAAATCATTCACCCAAGCAAATGCCCAACCAAACAGTGAACTGTCTGCCAGCGCCATCAAAGTCTGGTTGATGATGCCGGAGTTTGGTGAATACATGTTGAAGAAGATCAATGATGCCGCAACCGTAGAAGTGATGTACGGAAGAAAATACGCTGATGTTAACCAATGACGGATTTTATCCCCCATCGAAACAAGAATATACGCAACCGGAATAGCAATTAAGTGCTGGGCTAGGCCAGAGGTAATCGCTAACCAAAAGGTATTTTGTAGAGAACGCCATAGCCATGGGTCTGTGAGAGCGATTTGGTAGTTTTCAACGCCCACATATTCCATCGCCGCTAACCCTTCTACTGGGTTCCATGAGTGAAACGACAAGAAAACAGAAAAAAGTAACGGAAAAATTCCAAATACAGAAAAAATAACTAAAAACGGCAACAGAAACGAATACGGTGTAAGCGCTTTCAAATTCAGGCGAGAAAAAAGGCTTTCGCCGCCTGATGTTTTCACTGAGTTACCTGTAGATTGGTTCATAGTAACAACCCCTTACCTAGGGAGGCGTAAGTAACGCCTCCCAAAAATTAAAACAACTCTAGCTTACATGTTACGCGTACGACGTTTAATCAAGCGCTCAGCCTCTTCAAGCGCAGTCTTGATATCTTTGCCTTCGTCTAACACTTCCATCAGTGCATTTTCTAGGACGATAGAACGCGCCACGTGGTCACCTTTAGCAGGAGCAACTGGCTTGATGTTTTTCGCCACTTCAGCAAACAACAAACGAGCTTTCTGACCACCTAAGAAAGGCATTTCTTCTTCGAACATAGGGTCATCGTAAGTAGTTACGTTAGCAGGGAAAGCTGCGATAGTTTCAAAGTGTTTAAGCTGTACATCACGACGAGTTGTCATGTACTCAATTAACTTCCACGCTTCATCTTGTTTAGTTGATTGAGTAGGGATAGAAAGGAAAGAACCACCCCAGCTGCCGTAGATACCGTCAGGTAGGTGAGATACACCCCATTTGCCTGCAGTTCCCGGAGCAATCCAGTTGTTTAAGTGGCCAAGTAGCCAAGCACCAGATAGCTGAGTTGCAAACGTGCCGTTACGGAAACCTTCATACCACTCGTTTGACCAAGCTAGAATTTTGCCATCTAAGCCTTTATCACGAATTTTCTTTGCAACTTCAAATGCATGAACAAAGCGCTCAGAAGTGACCACTGGGTTACCTTCTTTGTCGAAGTACAGACCTTCGCCTTCAGGTACAGTAGTAAAAATGATGGCTTGTGCTACGTCAGATGCAGAAGCAATCAACTGAATGTTTTTCGCTTTTAGTTTTTCACCAGCCGCAATATATGAATCCCAGTCTTTGATCGCTTCATTCAAGTCGATCCCTGCATCCTTAAAGATGTCTGTACGGTAGTACATAACACCAGGACCAAGGTCGACAGGCATACCGTAAACATCACCATCAGCACCTTTGCCTTGTGTCCAAGCATACGGAGCAAAACGGTCAGCATACTTATCAGCACCGTATTTTTCAGACAAGTTAACTAAGCCACCAGACGCTACAAATGGACCGATTTTCTCTACATCCACAACGATCACATCACCAGCACCTGAACCTGTTGCAAGGTTAGTGGTTAGCTTAGTGTGGTGGTCACCATGGTTGTTCATTAAGTAATCAACCTTAATGCCCGTTTCTTTCTCGAAGTCAGGTAGCAGTACTTTCAAGCTGCTATCAAAATCAGGGAAACCATCAAAACGGATCTGGCTATCAGCTGCGGTTGCCGTTGTAGCAAGTCCCAGCGCAATCGCACTCGAAAGTGCTAAGGTCTTAAATTTCATGCTTTATCCTTAATGTAGTTATAGGGTACTCGTTATGTCCTTGACTGAATCTCGCACTACTAACGCAGGGTTGAGTTTGAAATTCACATCTTGTTTATTCTTGTTAAGCTTTTGCAAAGTGAGCTGTACTGCCTCAATGCTCATCTGCTCAATCGGAAAATTAATCGTGGTTAAAGAGGGAGTGAGATAACGAGCAAAAATGTTATCGTCAAAACCCACAAGTGAGACATCACCAGGAATGGAATAACCGGCTTCCCGTAACACCTCAAATGCTCCAAACGCCATATGATCATTTGACGCAAAAATCGCAGTGAACCGACAATCTCTCTTCAGCAATTTCTTCATGGCGATAACACCTGTTTCTTCAGTAAAACCTGCTTCAGAAACCAGTGCTTCGTTATACTCCAACCCTGCATCTTCCAAGGCTCTTCGATAGCCTTGTAAGCGTCCTCGAGCATCAGATTTGTCTAAAGGTCCGGTAATACAAGCGATCTCGGTATGGCCTTTCTGTAATAGATACTGCGTAGCGAGTTTTCCCCCCAGCTCGTTATCAATATCAATACAGCTTCGATACATCTCTGGAATAAAGCGGTTCACTAAAACAACAGGAATGCCCTGCTCTTCCAAAGAGATTAAGTAATCATCACTCAGGTGCTGAACATGGAGAATCAATGCATCGACTCTGCGCCCTAGCAGAAACTCTACAGACTCGCGTTGTCCTTGTTCAGTATTGGAACCCGCTGTCACGATGGCATGGTAGCCAAAGCGACGTAGGTTCTCTTCCAAGCAATGAAGAATGCCCGAATAAAAAGGCCCACCAAGTTCCGGAACAACAATTCCCACACTGCCAGTACGACTTGATGCTAAAGCCTGAGCGATAGAGTTAGGACGGTAGCCCAGCTCTTTAATCGCTTTTTCGACTTTTAGCTTTTTATCGTGACTCACACGACTAGTACCATTAATTACTCTGGATACTGTCGCCTGAGATACCCCCGCATGCTCAGAGACGTGTTTAATTGTTGCCACCGATACCTCAATACTACTTTTGTTGAAAACGCTTACAAGGTAAGTATTCCGTAGTTAGTGAGAGTAATGAGTGAGTATGGTCACACTAATTTTTGGGAAAAAATAGAGCTTTCATAAAAGTAGAGAGCTCTTACAATTTCATCCCCTTCCATGAAACAGTTTCATGAAACTTATTTTCCCAGTCAGGCATCCTTAGTTATAAATATTCTTATTAAAAAGCTTAAAATATTTAAAACGCCAATATTTAATTTTTATTTATACAATTTCTTTATTTCTTTCTTCCGATTGCAAAATAAAACTTTCCGTCAATTCAAATTGAATTTCAGCCAAACGCTCTAATTTTTCGCCATGCTCTGCTACTTGGGTTGACCGCTGTAAATTTTGCTCAGATAACGAATGAATATGACTGACATTTTTCGTCACTTCACTGGCAACGGATTGGTGAACAATCGTTGCGGAAGCGATTTGTTGACTACGATGAGACACTTGATTCAGCAGTTCATGCAACTTCACAAAGCGACCATTAACCTGCTTGGCTTGCTGCATGCTTTGGGTCATGCCAGAGAGGCAGTTGGAAATCTGTTTGCCAGCAATATCTGTTTGACGCTGTAAACGCTCAATTTTATTTTGAATTTCCTTCGCACTATGCGTAGTTTGAGCAGCAAGAATCCTGACCTCATCCGCAACCACTGAAAACCCTCGCCCATATTCACCTGCACGAGCCGCTTCTATCGCAGCATTCAACGCGAGTAAGTTGGTCTGTTCTGAGATACCAGAAATGGTATCCAAGATAGATTCAATGCTGATGCTCTCTTGTTCCAGAGCTTGATTCGTTGCCGTGACCTGATTTAGCTCTTGAGAAAGTCGCTCCAACATAGCCACATTCTCAGTCATATCCGTTTGCGCCTTATCGGAGTGCTCAACCGCTTCAGTCACTAAGCGCAGTGTGTCCTCAGTCGATTGGGCAATATCTGTCACTGAACATTCAATTTCTTCCATCGAGGAAGCTACTGATACCGTCTGCGAAGTTTGCTCGTAAATAGCGTCATTGAGCTCGGTACTGATACCTTGATTGGTTAATGAAGTGCTGTTGAGCTCGGAACTTGACTGACGTATGCGTTCAATAATCAGCGATAGATGGCGAACAACCAGGTTGACCTTTTCCGCCACTTGTCCAAATTCATTGTTTGCCGAATATTCCACTTCCTGAGTCAAATCTTTAGCGGCAATTCGATTTAATGCATTGAGCAAAAGTCCGGTCGCTTTACGTACCATATTGGTAAAACTCAGAACCAGACATGCAGTAATAAAAATGGAGGCCAACGAGATACCAATAAACAGCGAACGAGTCTCACTCGACGCTTGTCTTGCTTCATCATAGAGTTGGTTGGCGATTTGATTAGCATAACGAGAAAGGTTGTCGACATTCGCCAACTGAGCATCAATTTTTTGCTCTAATTCGGAGCGTAATTCTGCGAGATTCTCAGCTTGCTCAACCACATCAACATGCATCTTGACGGCGCCTGTTGGTTGGAAAGTGAGTTGTTTTAGTACGGATAGTGGTGTTTCAAGCGAAGAATAGAGCTTTGAGTGATTTTTGATCAGCAGTTGTTCACTCTCGTCAAGATAACGCTGGCGATTGGTCAGACGGCGCGCAACGGATCGAAGCTCCGTCATATCTTGCAACTTGAACACTTCGTTAGCTTCGTTGTTCAGCAAACCAACTTGGCTGATAAGTCCATCTAAGGCTTTTAGCGCCTCTGCCGAATCTGCGCTGCTGCGCGCACGTTGAAGCGCATTACCCAGCTGAGTAACGAGTGATTGGAACTGAGACTGCAACAGATAGCTCTGGTCTAACTGATCTAAGTAACTGGCATGTGCGTCAATAACAGCATTCAAAACCGCTAATACCTGCTCACCCTGCACTGTGATTGGCTCTACGTAATCGTGTAAGTCTGGGCGCTGCTGCGTTTGAGCAACAAACCAACGAAGCTGAGTGTTATAAGTCTCGATATTGGCTTGAATTGACTCAACAAAAGGCGGCAGTTCATCCAGATATTGCGCCGATAAGTAGGGAGTCAAACTGCGGTTAATGTTAAGAAAATCAATGGTAAGCTGCGCTGAGCGAAGCATCAGCGGCGTTGCATCTTGAGTGATGGATTCCATCTTAGCCGTAACGTTCTGGTTACTACTGACAGATAGCCATGCAGACCCGATCATAATTGCGATAACGCACATACAACCAAAATATAGACGAGAAACTAACGATTGAAAGGGCATACTCCACCTACTGATAAACAATTCACTACATGCTGTTCTTTGCAAGATAAAAAATGGGCACACATTGGTGCCCAAAGTTGGAGTTAAATTGGTTGGTAAACCAAGCCCCAATAATCTGCCTTTGGGGCTAATACATAGATAGACAGTAAACTATGAGTGGATTACCACCATGCCTCGAACATTGCACCTACTGTAACAGTATCTGCATTTGTTGAAGTAGAAGAACCTGCTCCAGTCGTTTCAACATCACCCACAGTGGTGTAGAAACGAAGCATTGGACGGCTCCAAGGTAGGCCACCAAGTGAAAGGTTTTGAGATAATGTTACTTTCCAGCCATTCACTTCTTTGCCATTGTCCCAATCTTCCATAGCATAACCCGCTTCTAGCCAAGTTGAATGCGTTTCATCCCATTGGTATTGAGGACGAACGATACCTGCGTATTCGTTTTTCTCATCTGCATCAGCACCGGCAATATTTTTGTAAGACACTAAGTAATCAATGATGAACTGATCCGATGCTTTAGCGTTACCTTCCAAACTTACGTATAGAACTTGTTTGTCGCCCGCCAAATCAAATGCAGAATCATCTGCACCGTCCGCATATTTTGTAACCAGTTTATTTGAGCTACCTAGACCAAGAGTAGCACCTACCTGCCATGACGTTTCATCTTGCTTAGCAGCATCAGCTTGGTCTGAAGCGAAACCGTAGTTTGCGTATAGGTCTAGATTACCGATACCCGCGTTGATGCCGTGCAGTTTTGACGTAATCGCGTAAACACCATTGTCATTGTTCAAGCTACCGCCGTTTGCATCGACTTTACCGACAAAGCCCATGTCTAACTTAGCGCCACCAAGATTTAAGTTGTTGAAACCTGCACCTTGACCATCGTGAGTGAATAGGAAGTAATCATTTAGACCTTGTTGTTGACGACCGTGGAAGTCACGACCAGCCCATATATACAGCTCAGGTTGGCTTTCAAATACATTGGTCACACCAGCGTACGCTTTTTTCAAACTCACACCACCGTCTGAACCCCAGCTACGATGGGCCCACTCGTCAAACATTACCACTATGTCCCACTTAGCGCCGTTGTCAGCTTGGAAGATTTTGCCTAACTGGAACTCACCACCGTTAGATTCATTACCGAGACGACCCAGCGATTTACCTGAACTACCAACTTCCACATAAGGCTTATCACCATCTGAATAATGTGCGCCATAACGTGCATAACCAGAGAAGATGAGGCCTTGAGGTACTTTTGTATCTGGCGTCAATACAGCTTGTTGTTGATCATTGACATAATCAATTTCAACAACCTTAGCTTCCAGCTCTTGAATACGCTTTTCTAAAGCTGACATATCGGTATCTGCCGCGAACACAGAGGCAGAGGATAAAATAGATGCCACAGCAAAAGTTATTGGTAAAACTTTAAAGTTCTTCATGTTATTTCCCTATTAAATTTAGGTTTGTTCTAATTCAGGGAAATAATAAGTAATGAAAGGTTTGAAAATATTTGCCGACCTCACACCCACGTATCGAAATAAATGGCATGAAACAAGCGCGAAGAGTCTTTGATATGGATATTAAATTGAATTCAACTAGTTAAGAACGAATTTTATCTTTTACTAATAATGAAATCGCTTTCATTTCATGGGGTTTAGCGAATTTAGTCACGAAATGTTCGTGCTCTTTGTGCTTAAAAAACAAACCGCCTGTGAAAACTTTCAATATTATGAAAACTTTCACAGGCAACTTTCTTCCACCGTTATATGAAAACAGCTTTATGTTACAGAAGTTTGAACCTAACCCAAGATGATGAACGCCATCTCACCAACATAATGATGCCACGCACCCATTCATCTAAAGCTATCGCCATCCAAGCACCAATGACCCCAAAGCCCCAATGAATACCTAAAAGATAAGAGAAACACACCCCGACACCCCACATACACAGTATGCCGATTTGTACTGGGAAACGAACGTCCCCCGCCCCTTTCAAAGCAGAGATAAAAACAAGGTTAAACACACGTCCAGCTTCAAGAATGATCGACCCCATCACTAATGTCCCTGTGAGATACAAGATCTCCGTTTGATGAGTAAACAGAGGCAATATCGAATCTCTAAGCAAATAAATAGCACTGGCAGCAGAAATAGAGACAACAAAACTCACCAAGAAATAGATCTGCACCCGCTTAAGAATACTCTCTATCCAGCCTTTTCCTATGTAGTAACCCGTCTGAATCTGGGTTGCTTGACCTATCGCTAAAGCGAAGGCAAACGAGAAACGCGCGATATTTTGCGCATAGGTAAAAGCAGCAAGCGAAGCGGTTCCCATCTGCACAACAAAGTAGACAATTGCAATCTGTGCCATGTTATATGACAACACTTCACCCGCATTCATTCCGCCTATTTTAAGAATTTTTTTGTATACCCCTGCAGGAACGTTCTTTAATGAGCCCATCGGCAATGAAATAGGGCTGTATTTCAATATGAAGCCGAGGGTGACCGTGCCAATCACCTGACTGATAACCGTCGCAACAGCAACACCTTGCACCCCATAAACAGGCAGCCCAAATGGCTGGTAAAGCGCAATATAGTTCCCAATCACATTCAACAGGCCACTGATCAGGTTCACCACCATAGGTGAGCGAGAATACCCATAACTGCGCAGAATTGTGGTAAAGACAATGCCGAGGGTGACATTAAACGTCATTGCACCACTAATGATGAGATACTCTTGTGCGTAGAGTTCAACTTGGGGTTCAAGACCATAAAACGAGATAAGATTCACCGCACCCAGTACGGCTACGACACTCAGCAACACCCCTACAACAACGGATAGCGCAATACTGGCAACGCCTACATTCGTCGCATCTTGGGTTCGCTCTGCTCCATTGTATTGAGCAATAAGAATGCCGGTGCCACTACTGACAAATGTAGAAACAATGATCAGGAAAAATGTCAATTGCGTGATTACACCAACGGCGGATACCGCTTTATCCGAATAACCAGAAAGCATGAATACGTCACTGGTACCGAGCGCCGTCCTCAGCAGAATTTCCACTAATATGGGCCACGTTAAAGCAACAATAGACATACGCTGATGAAATTTTTCATTTTTGGGCATTATTTTGACCTTAAAAGGGATAAGTAACGCTGTCCCAGAGTGGGCTGACAGGGAGTCATCACTGGCTAGATAAAAGAGTGGTTAATTCTATATTTTTGCCCGAACGGGATATGCAAGTATGGGTTTGATATTTTTTGGCGCTTAAGTCTATGATAGGCAACTATCTACTTCTACCAAAAACGCGACGAATAAAAGGAAAATAACGACATGGAGACCACCTATCACTTAAAACATCATCAGCGTTACCCACATCTGAATTTCGCCTATCTTGACTGCCATCACTACCACGATTTTGGCTTACACCGTCATGATTATTCCGAACTGTTTCTAGTGATAAGTGGCAAAGGTAATCACTTAGTTTCTTCACACATATACCCTCTCAATCCTGGAGATGTATTCGTGATCAATGGAGACATCGAGCATGCCTTTCAGGATGTCGATAAACTAAGAATTATTAACCTAATGTTTGAAGCCGATGCACCATTTTTTGAGACCCCTTCACTGAGAAGGCTCTCTGGTTATCAAGCGATGTTCAAAGTGGAGCCCATAGCTCGTCAAACAAGTAAGTACCGCTCACAGCTCACCTTAAACGATGAGCAGTTTCCTATCGTTGAAGAGCTCATTCAGAGGATCGGCCAAGAATATGATCAAGCTGAAAGCGGTTTTGAAACCATGCTGACCAGTTTAATGCAGCAACTGGCGGTCACCTTAGCTCGTATGTACCAGCAGCAAACGCAAGACCTGCCTCAGACCACAATGGCATTAGGTAGAGCACTGATATTCATTGAACAGAACTTTACCAATAGCAATATGCATAGTCGCGATATTGCCCAAGCCGCATTTATAAGTCAGCGGCAGCTCGAAAGGTTGTTTAAGCAGTTCCTCAACACCTCCCCTAATCTGTATTTAAGAGAGATGCAGCTAAAGCACGCACACGCCTTACTGGCTAATGATAATCCTATGCCGATTCAACAAGTGGCTGAGCAATCTGGATTCAGTGACAGCAACTATTTTTCCAAATGCTTTAAGAAGAAATTCGCCTTAAGCCCGCGCCAATACATCAAACAAAAAAGAAAACCTGAAACTGAAAATACGGCCGTGAACTAACCGGTTATAAGCCAACGTAGCTTTTAATTCCGTCAAGGAACATCTGTGTGGAGATCATCACCAGCAATAATCCCATTAGCCTCTCAACCGCTTTTAGACCTCTCTCGCCCAGTATTTTATGGAAGAACCCATTAAACATCAGAATAATGGACGTTCCTGTCCAGGCAATCATCACTGCTGCCGACAACTCCCACAACTGCGTTGGGTTTTGACTGGAGAGTAAAAGTAGAGTCGCAATCACAGTTGGACCAGCAATCAAAGGAATAGCTAAAGGCACAATAAAGGGTTCTTCGCCAGCGGCTAACCCCGTAATACTGCCCGCGCTAGGGAAAATCATCTTAATCGCGATGATGAAAAGGATAATGCCGCCAGAAATACTGAGAGTTTCTGGCTGAACATGCAAAAAGTCCATGATTGACTGACCCGCGAACAAGAACAGCATCAGAATCGCGAGAGCAAACAACATTTCTCGAATCAGAACAATACGTCTGCGTTTCGCATCAATGTGTTTCAGAATCGATAAGAAAATGGGCAGATTACCCAATGGATCCATGATGAGAAATAACAATGTTGCGGCAGATAAGATGTCCATAGCGTCTCAGTGTGAATAAGCATAATGGCGCAGTATATCAACGTAGTTTAGATTTTACGATTAGGAACAAGTGCAGACTGAAGCACGAAAAATACCGCCACCATCATACACTGATTAGTGTTGACAAATTTCTGCCAGATTTAAGTGCCAAACACCGTCTTTAATGATCACTTTCTGCTTTGTCTGAAAGAACTCAAGCACAGTATCGGTATCCATGCCGGAAAGTTTACAGGTGCGGAAAAGCACTTGGGTACCGAACTCATTAGCAATAAATTGGCGCAGTTGCTCTTCAGTCATAGGTTGCACCTTCAACTGATTCAAAATTTTATGAGCATGAATGTGTTGTTCCACTTTGACTCTCCTATTGAGTTTTTGAACAGAAGCAGTCTTAGCTTATCTCTATTACTAAAGAGTGGCGTTGATTTAAAACAGCCTTAAATGACCACTGAAGCAACAATTAGAGCTTGGGCGAGTAGATAACTTCCACCGATTAAGGCCTTGCCATAGCGTAGAGGCTGGCGATAGTCATGGATAGCGAGAATAATCGTCGAGACGATAAAACTTAAGCTACCGATAAAACCGAGCAAAGAAGCATGTGTTGGAGAGGTAATCCAAACTTCCCCTGATGCCCATGTCATCTGTAGCAAAGTCATTCCCATAATGGTTACAGGAAAAATAAGAGTA
This sequence comes from Vibrio sp. Y2-5, assembly GCF_014596725.1. Lineage (GTDB taxonomy): Bacteria > Pseudomonadota > Gammaproteobacteria > Enterobacterales > Vibrionaceae > Vibrio. The sequence goes on along the minus strand of NZ_JACVEG010000007.1, from coordinate 90,013 downwards.
TCGATTTGAGGTAGCAAGAGGAAAAACGCAACGATGCTAGCCGCGATAAGCAAAGCTGGTAACCACCAGATCATCGGCCCGGTAAGCTGTATCCAAAACGCTTTGCTATAAAAAAGCTGTACCACGAGAAAAGCGCTAAAACAAGCTTTAGCCTGCTTCTGCTGAATTCGATAAATATCTGCAATCACAGAAACAACCAATCCGGCAAGAACCCATAAGGATGCTACCGACCAACCATTTTGCTGATTACTTATTATCGACAACAACAGCATCAACGATAGCAGACCTAGGCACAGTGTATTGAACACCACAGCCAGCTTCGTTTTATTGCTCTCAAACGCAGATATGCTGATAAATCCAGATATTACAGCCGAAATCCAGCCCAACATGCCTATACCTCATTAACAATCTGCCGCCAGTGTAGAGAGGTTAGATCGGATGTCCAGAAATGAAAGGCAAAAATTGGATCTTGATTATGATTCATTGTCTTCCCTATTCCTCAGCCACCTATAAAAACCTTATCTACACATAACTTAAAATGCATTAAACACTAAAGTCAAACCAATAACAAAGCCTAGCCACCACCACACCACATCAACAACAATAAAACCAATAGCCAAACGTTTGCTTTTTCCACATTTAAAGAGCTAAATTAAACACTAAAACATTAAATAACAATGAATTAGAAACGTAAAACAACAAAAAAACAAAACACAAACAAGCTAATGACAAAAAACAAAATTATTAGCCAATAAATGATGAGATTTCTTGTTAGAAAGAAAGTTAATGAGAACAAATATCAACAATGACTAGATATACAAGATAAACAACCACAAATTTAAGTTAACAAGACCAAACCTTACCAAACCACCCTCCCAATCAATAAAATGAAATAGAACACTATTAAAACACATTTAAAGTGTTATTTTTCAATACCTTAAACATAAATAGAGCAATAAAAAGACACAAGGGTGATTAAATGAACGCACCAAAACCACACATAAACATCACCAAAATCGAGCAAATCAGACTAGTTAAAGTTATTATTTTAAGCCACTACGAAAGAATAAATTGATCAAGCCACTAAAACAGTGTTAATCTAATTCCACAGGTGAATAGGCAGAAAAGGAGCAGTGTTATGATTTCTTCATCTCAAAAACAAGGTTTGGTAATGATCGCAGTTATCGTTGGCTTGATGACACTGCCAATGATGTACTAACCCAATGTTATACAAATAAAAAAGGACGCAATTGCGTCCTTTTTTATTTTCAATTTTTTAGTGCATGACTGCTATTGAATGTGCTTACTCAGCTCTTCCCAGTGTATGTAGTAGAAAATAAGAGCCGTTACGGTCATGAACATGACTAATGAAATTACAATTCCCCATACAAAGCGACTACTGCGAGGTGTGAGTTCTTTTTCACACTCATTACACACAGATAAAAACGCTCTGCGGTCTTCAAGCTTATAGCGATCTTCATGCACCACTTTATTGCGAATTGTTGCGACAAAACGCAGTTTTGCGATGACATCATGAGGTAAACGCTCTTCACAGCTACTGATTAGCTGATGCAGTCCTTTTCCTCGTGCGTGGTACTGTTCGCGCAGCAATCTTTCTAACTTTCGAGTACGAAGAACAACTTGTTCTATGTCTGACATCGAAGTTCTCCTTTTAAAATCGCCATCAATGTACTGATTCTTCGACTTTCATTTATCGACTTTTCTCTTTATACGTATCTCACTTTAAGTATTGGCAAAGCCAACCAACAAAGTGTGAAGTGCGCCGAAAAAATAAGACCAATCAACGCGCTATATCCCTTTTATAACGTTACGTAACTCCAAAAATCAAACTAATACGTAAAATGAAGTCACCATTTTGCTTTAGGAGTCACTATGCAGATTACTTTGCTTGCAACACTCATCATGCTGCTTGTAGTGGGGCTCTTACTTTTTTTACGTTTCTACCAACGCCATATGCAAGGTGAAAATGCCCCAGAAAAACAAGCGCAAGTGACCATTTTAGATAAGCAGTCCATTGCTGTAGACAATCCTTTCGCTGGGGAAGATGATCAAGAATTCTGGATCTACGTGCAAAAAGGACGCTTAGGTCCCAAACGCGAGTTCCAAGTGGGAGTGCACTACTTTCACGCTCTTAACCCTGGCGACAAAGGTATACTTACCTACCGAGGAACTCAGTTCATTCATTTTTCCTTACTTCGTGAAGGAGAAGTTTGAGTTAATCCGTGAATAAAGAGATCCGCACTAAGGCAGCAACCAACGAGTCTTAGACGACTGCGATAATAACCAACTCACCGTCAATGCTCCTGCTCCGCTAATGATTATCCATAGAGGTATTACCCACGCTGGGTGCCCCTGATACCAACCGAACTCTTTCATTGGCCAAAGAAAAATGGGGTGAAGCAGGTAAATACCCAAACTATGCTGGCTTATGACGCTTACCACTTTCTTCGCACCTTCTGACAAGGACTCCCCTACAGCTCGACACAACACGAACACCATACTAGCCGCCACAACAACATTCAGTGTTTTGTATGAGAACCAGCGACCGACACTGTACTCACCATTTGCGAGACTGAGCTCCACTACCGAACTCACCGTAAAGTAGAAAGAAACACCACCAAGAATAACCGCTAACCCGACAGTGAATGGATTAATCGGCAACTTCTTATAAAGCATATACCCGAGTGGTAAATAACCTGTGTACAACCAAATCTCGTAGCTCCAAGGGCCATCAATGTGGAACAAAAATAATGTGGTGGTGATTAGCCACATGCCAAGATAGACATACCAAGCCGTATCATCCGTTCGCTTCATCAACCATTGCAGCACAGGAATAACGAAATACAGCGGGATGAAATAGTAGAAAAAGCCCAGATGGTAATACGTCTCATGGTGCGGGCTATTTTCCAGCACTTCCATTGCTAACGCAGAATCAAAGCCAGTTGAGCTCCAGCCCGAAAGGTAAGCATAGAATGCAGACCAGGCAATGAAAGGCACAAGTACCTTACCAAGACGTCTTTTTACGTAATAGCCAAAATCAAAAGGACGCGTATCACTCAGCATCAAGGCACCAGAGATCAAAATAAATACGGGCACAGCCCAGCGTGTCATGCCATTAACAGTGACGGCCGTAAGCCATTCACCAAAAGGAATGGTGTTTTGCAACTCGCGATAAGGAGCTAGGACATGAATCGCTATTACCGCTACGGCAGCCACACAGCGCATTAAGTCAAAAAATATTACTCGCTTGGTCATTCAACGATTCTCTCTCATCAATCTGCGTTCAGTACAATAAACAATACTACGTCAGTCCACTGTAAACCTTAGTCAACATTACACGGATTGAATATCAGAGAGTCAATAAACAGAAAAATTAGACGAAAAAAAGCCCTCATCGGAGGGCTTCGTATTTAAAACTCGCTACGGAGCACAAGTTCAGCTCTCACTGCTAAGTCTTGGTAAGCGTAATGAGATAATGGTGGTCAGAATTAGAAAGGCTAATGACACCCATAAACAGGCCGCCAAACCACTCACCTGAAATAAATAACCAGACAATATGGTACCAATCAGACGCCCCATCGCATTGGCCATATAATAAAAGCCAACATCAAGAGAGACACCATCACCTTTGGCGTAGCTGACAATTAAATAAGAGTGAAGAGAGGAGTTCACCGCGAATACCGCGCCAAACAGCATTAAACCAATAACTATCACCCATTGTGGATGCCAGTTTTGACTGATACCGATTGCAACCGCCGCGGTCACGATGCTTAACCCTAACGCCCAGCGAAATGCCGCATGTCCATCAGGGACTCGCCCCTGCGCTTTACCGGTAATTCTTGGTGCTTGGCTTTGTACAATACCGTACCCAATTACCCACAAGGCAAGGAAACCGCCCACCCAAAGATGATCCCACCCAAACACCGTTCCGAGATACACGGGCAGAGCAACCACGAACCAGACATCACGAGCGCCAAAAAGAAACATTCTTGCCGCAGAAAGAATATTCACTGCCGGAGACTTAGAAAAAATCTCAGAGAACTTCGGTTTGTTCTTCGCCTTACCCAGCTCCTGTTTAAGCCCTGACAGGCTGCCAATCAGTACGAGTGTCAAAACCGCAGCCATAAGCAGTACAGCACCTTTGAAGCCAATTGCTGTTAGCAACAAACCACCAAGGAAAAAACCCAAACCTTTTAACGCATTTTTTGACCCTGTGAGTACTGCAATCCAACGATACAGAGCTCCTTGTTGCTCATCTGGTACCAGAGTTTTAATCGCACTTTTCGCGCTCATTTTATTAAGATCTTTTGCGATACCAGACATGGCCTGAGCGGCCATAACCCAAGGAATCGTCAGCCATGCAGGAGGAACAGCAAGCATGACCAGAGCGATAATTTGCATCGCGAGACCAATATTCATCGTCCTGTTCAACCCGAGGCGAGCCCCTAACCAACCGCCAATCAAATTGGTCACAACACCAAAGAACTCATAAAACAAGAACAAAGAAGCTATGGCTAGGGTTCCATAACCCAACTGGTGGAAATACAACACCACCAGCATCCTCAATGCGCCATCCGTGAGAGTGAAGTTCCAGTAGTTGAACGTCACTAACATGTATTGGCGGATCGATGAATCCAAATTTGAAATCACTTTCAACATAAGTCTGATCCAAACAGAGCTTTGGGATCATGATGATCCCAAAGCTTAATTAGCTGATCACAGCCGCTACGTGTTCAATATATTCGCGTTGCTCAGGCTTAGTGAACGCTCCCGGACGCAGCGCTTGAACTTGAGAAATAATGGTTTCAAGTTCCCAATTCATATCCAGCAACAGATGTGCCGCTAATAATCCCGTACGCCCCGAACCACCCATACAATGCAGCGCAACCTTGTCGCCTTTTTTGAGCAGATGACGAAGCTGTGGACTGACGGTTGGCCAATGCTCTGCAAACACATCATCAGGTACAGCATCGTCTTCAATCGGTAGGTGAATCCAAGAAATTCCGTTGGCTTGCGCGATAGCACCCAGATCTTCAACGTGCTTTTCATGCATCTCTTCACGGGTAATTGCAGTGACAATCGCTTTCACACCACTTTCTTTTAACTGCTGAATACTTTCCGTTAAACCCAGATCTTTGGTGCCCGGACAAGGCATCAATACTAACGCTGATGAGTCAACAGTGAGCTCCCAAGTAGGGTGAACGTTTGTTGAATTAGACATTATTGTGCCTCCCCTACTTTACGAACGAGTTCTGCAGTGCGGGTTGCGTAGCCCATTTCATTGTCATACCAAGCGTAGATTTTCACCATGCGCGTCCCGACAACCATAGTCGATAGAGCATCAACGATGGTTGAACGCTGGTCACCACGATAGTCGATAGACACTAACGGTTTCTCTTCAAAACCTAGAATGCCTTTTAGTTCACCTTCAGACGCTTCTTTTAGCAGTGCATTAACTTCTTCAGCAGTGGTATCACGCTTGACGTCAAAAATGATGTCTGTCAGTGATGCGTTCGCCAAAGGAACACGAACTGCATGACCGTTAATTTTGCCTGCCAGTTCAGGGAAAATTTCCACAATAGCGGTTGCACTGCCAGTTGTGGTTGGAATTAAACTCATGCCACACGCGCGAGCACGACGTAGATCTTTATGTGGCGCATCGAGGATGGTTTGAGTGTTGGTTAAATCATGAATGGTAGTGAAAGAAGATTGCTCAATACCCAGTTTTTCATGAATCACTTTGACCACTGGTGCAATACAGTTTGTGGTACAAGAAGCCGCCGTCACAATGCGGTGATGTGCTGGATCAAAAATGTGGTCATTGACACCCACAACAATATTGGCGATACCGTCTTCTTTCACAGGAGCAGAAACCACAACACGCTTTACACCCTGCTCAAGATACTTGTTGAGGAATGAGGTTTTGCGGTGAACACCTGTAGATTCAATCACGACATCACAACCAGACCAATCAATCGCTGCGATATCACGCTCCTGAGTCGTTTTGATGCGCTTGCCAGCGATGACGATTTCATTGCCTTCAGCGGCAACTTCATGGTGCCAGCGACCTTGGATAGAATCGAACTCCAACAAATGTGCCAGCGTTGTGGCATCACCAGCCACATCGTTAATTTGTACGAACTCCAACTCAGGCCAATCGTATGCTGCACGCATCGCTAATCGACCAATTCGGCCAAAGCCGTTGATACCCACTTTAATTGTCATTTTTCATTTCCCTAATAATTGAATTTAAAAAGTCTTTGCAACAAGCGGCTCTTTTAATAAGAAGCGCTTGCGATATCATCAACTAACAACAAGACGGTCTGTCCGTCATATCGCTCAAACGCTGCATATCGACACTGTATTGCTGCTGTAAACAGTTTGACTGCTTCAAACCATCGATAATCTTGTTCAGCCACCCGGGTAACTGATCTGAAACTTTGTAGTACACCCACTGTCCTTGACGTTCGTCAATCAAGACACCCGACTGACGTAGCTGGGCAAGATGACGCGAAATTTTAGGCTGACTTTCGTCAAGCGCATGCGTTAACTCACACACGCACAGCCTTTGTTCTCTAGCGATTAGTAGTAAACATCTCATTCGCGTTTCATCGGCGAGAAGTTTGAAAAACTGATGAGGTAACATAGCCATCTCTCACATATACGGATATATGAATATATTAGATATAAAAAAGCACGCGTCAATGCGCGTGCTATTACTGTCATCAAAAATTCATCTATCGTGAAACCAATTAGAAGTGGAGTAAGCACTCAAAAGAGAGAAACGTTAAACGAAGCGGCTTAAATCAAATTGCTTGTCTCTTGGCTCCAGCGCTGTGCTTCACTCAGATCTCGTTCCACATCTTCATAAGGAAGCCCAAGCAAATCGCAGTAGTTCTGCACACCCTGCCAATCGGCTTTTTCAAAGCATTCTTCGAGATTTAGCAACTCTCCAAATGGTCCTAATCGCTTATTCAATGCTTCTTTAACGGACTCGGTCAGTGGCAATTGTTCAACAATAACGTCGAGAGAAATATCTAACATTGCATCCAATACCGAGAATAAGCCGATTAGAAACGCTTGATCTTTGTGCTCACTAAACTTACGGCGGATAGCCGTCAGTTGGCAGAACTGTGCACGTTGCAACGACAAGTTATACAGCTCTTTTGGCTTGTGATTGGAAATATAAGAAGCGACAGCCAATGATACGAAAATCTTAAGTCTATCCTGCCCAAGATAAACCAATGCCTGACGAAACGAAGAAATCGGTACCTCTATGCGCTCCGTTATACTGTTGACAAAACAGAGTAACTTATAAGACAGAGCGACATCTTTAGCCACCAGCTGTTCCACTCTGTCAAAGTTTACATGTGGTTTACACACTTCTTGGAACAGCTGCATAGCCACAATATGTTTTGGACTGACATAGCGTTGTTTGGTGATTTCCGGCTTACTGAAAAAATAGCCTTGGTATAACCGAAAGCCCGCGTCTCTGGCGGCACGGAATTCTTCTTCAGTCTCGACTCTTTCCGCCAAATAACGCTTTCTGCTACCTCTGGCAAGCTGCTTTTTCACCATTGCGCAAGCTGCATCAATCCCCATCGCCATGATGTCGAGCTTTATAATGTGTACGTACGGTAGAAATCGCTCCCACTCGGACGAGTAAACAAAGTCATCCAGAGCAAGCAAATAACCTTCGTTATGCAATTCAACAATCGCTTCGAAAAGCTCATCCGTTGGGCGGCAGGTTTCCAGCACTTCAATCACTATTTTTTGCTTAGGGAGAGTAAGTGGCAACCTACGTATCAGACTGTTATAGGGGAAATTGATAAAACAACGAGAATTATCAATTGCAGAATTCGTCCCAATCGAAAGAAAGTTTTCAACAATCAGACGATAAGTAGCACGGTCAGCATCCACATGCTGAGGAAAACTATTTTGCTCGCCATCACGAAACAACAATTCATACCCTAAAGTATGTCGTTTCGAATTCAATATCGGCTGTCGTGCTACATAAGTGGTATACATATTACCTTCAACGAATACAGTTCAGTTAAGCGTTATTGAATGCTCAGTATTGCAATAATACCCATAACTATAGAAGTAAACTGCTTAAGCAATTCAACTCTATGCGATCAGCCAGCAACTCATTTCAACTGCTTAAACTTTACTCTCCACGAGGACAATAAAAATAACACCAATCGGTCTAAAAGCAAGTAGGCAGATCAATTGCAATTCAGCCTAACTCCCTTATTCTTAACATTCTATTTTAGCGACAACGGGCTTTCTAGCACGTAAATTATGAGCCAAGAAAATACAACCTGTCACTCTTATACGCAAGAGTCAAATTTTACCCAGCGTATCGAAAATGAAATAAAAGCATTGTGGGAACAGCGACAAGAAGGGTTTCTGACATCATTTGATAAAAAGCCTCTTTACTGGTGCAAAATCACTTCCCAGGAACACACCAAAGCAATTGTGGTCGTCAATGGCAGAATTGAATCTTGTTGGAAATACCAAGAACTTTTTTACGATCTCTTCCAACAAGGCTATGACATTTATTCTTTTGACCACCGCGGTCAAGGATTATCGGCTCGTTTAATTGACAACAAGCAAATGGGCTATGTCGATGAATTTGAGAATTATCTTACGGATATGAATGATCTGGTTGAGCTCTTTAACCTCAGCCATTATCAACAGCGATTTCTGCTTGCTCACTCGATGGGAGGAGCTATTACCGCACGGTATTTACAGACTCATCCTCAACATCCTTTTGATGCTGTCGCGTTTAGCGCTCCAATGTTCGGCATTAACGTTCCATGGCAGATTCGTCCAATAGCCATCACCCTGACTCAAGTGTTGACTGCGACGGCAAGCAAGCCAACCTATGCTCCCGGATACACAGACTACTATCCAAAACCTTTTGAAGATAATCCTCTGACTCAGTGTGAGGTGCGCTATCGTTGGTTTCGAGAGCTCTATGAACAGAAACCTGAACTGAAACTAGGAGGCCCAAGTACCCGCTGGGTATGGCAGAGCTTAATGGCCACTAAGCAGTGCATTCAGCTCACAAGGCAGATCACCATTCCGACACTGGTTCTGCAAGGCGGAAAAGATACCATTGTCAGTAACTCAGCACAGATAAAGTTTGTCACCCGACTTGCGAAATCCAACCCGAATAGCGAACTGTTGATGATTCTTGATGCAAAGCACGAAATTCTTTTTGAAAAAGATGAGTTCCGTAATCAGGCACTGGACGCTGTACTGAGGCATTTCACCAACGCAGAAAAAACCGCTAATTAAGTTGGCTGTAAGCAGCAATCTTGTCTGAGAACAAATAGGGAAATGAAGGATAAAAAGGTTTTCCCTCTTTTTTCGACTTTTTTTGGCATACACTTAAGCCCAATAAAGAGCAACTTATACCCAAGTGACCTCAAGATGCAGGATTCAGAGCTTCATCAACGAGTTCAGAGCAAGCTTAATAACGGAAGGAATGGCATTCCCTTTCAACGTTATTGAGTGCAGAAATGAGCTCGTTGATGAGCTCCCAAAGGGCGAGTTTTATTCGCTCCTATGCTGCGTTACTGATTTTCTACGTAGAATAACTATGTCTTCAAATCAGAGCCTTGCCTAAGAGCGAATTAATTCTCGCTGAACAAGCATCTAGAGGTTACTTGGGTATATATCAATATCTAACGTAGTTAAGAGAGCGACATGAGCGTAGTAAGTAACGAAACCCCAATCAAAATCGTGGCTTCTGATCTGGATGGCACCCTATTGGCGCCGGATCACAAGCTCAGTGCTTTCTCGAAGAAAACGCTAAAAGAACTGCATGCAAAAGGCTTTACTTTTATCTTTGCAACAGGACGTCACCATGTTGATGTGGCGGGTATTCGCGAAATCGCAGGTATCCCAGCTTATATGATTACCTCTAACGGCGCTCGCGTTCACGACCAAAATGACGTTGAGATGTACAGCAAAAACGTCCCTCAAGATTTGGTACAAGCGATCATTGATTTAGTCAAAGACGATAAGCGAATTATCACTCATATCTATCGTAACGATACTTGGTTAATGAGCCGTGAAGATGAAGCTTTACACGCATACCACAACGAATCTGGCTTCCATTATCAATTGTTTGATATCAATAACGCCCCTAGCAATGGTATAGCAAAAGTCTTCTTCACCAATGAAGACCGCGACCATGAAATGCTCGTCGTTTATGAAAAGCTAATTAACGAAAAATTTGCAGGTCAAGTCAACGTGGCCTTCTCTACTCCTTACTGTCTGGAAGTAATGGGCCCAGGTGTTTCGAAAGGTGATGCACTAAAAGCAGTGGCGGAATCTCTGAATCTTAAACTGGAAAACTGTATCGCTTTCGGTGATGGCATGAACGATGTAGAGATGTTGTCGATGGCAGGCAAAGGTCTGGTGATGGGTACTGCTCATGAGAAAGTGATCAAAGCGCTACCAGAAACCGAAGTAATTGGCAGTCATGCGGATGACGCTGTTGCACATTACCTCCATGACCATCTGTTTTAAGGTCTAAGTCATCTTAAAAGAGTAAAAAGCGTTTTTAAAGAGTCCCCCAACTCTTTAATCAGGCAGCACGCGCTGCCTGTTTTTTTAGCGTGCGGACTTACCCAACTCTTCTTTACTTAAAATCGCCTGCCACTCTTGCTCTGAAACTGGCATGATCGACAAGCGGTTGCCTTTTTTCACTAACGCTAGCTCACTGAGTTCAGGCATAGCCTTTAGTACACCAAGTGGAATCACACGTTTTGTTTTACGTACAAATTCCACATCCACCATAACCCAGCGTGGATTTTCCGGGTTCGACTTTGCATCGAAGTAGTCACTTTCAGGGTCGAATGCAAAATGGTCTGGATAGGCTTCACGCACGACTTTGGCAATCCCAGCCACACCGATATTTTTGCAAGATGAATGATAAATTAGAACTAAATCGCCAATTCTGATGTCATCACGTAACATGTTTCTCGCTTGGTAGTTTCTCACCCCTTCCCAGCAGGAAACTTGTTGGATGCGTAAAGTATCAATCGAAAAGGTGTCTGGTTCAGTTTTGAATAACCAATATGCCATAATGAAATCCGTTCGTTTTTGCCATGAGGAAAAGCAACCATGAAGGTGCTGATTACCCCAATTGCCATTTTATCGGCTTGTCTTTTACAAGCTTGTTCAACAACGTCATCTGCGCCTGAGTTTATGCAAGATAACGTAAAAGCCAGTTTAGATCAGCCATCAAGCATCAAGCCTCAGACTTTCATCATGCGCGGAGAAGTTGTGGTTGGCAGTGATACTCAAACGTTCACTCCTTGTGATAGTAACCAGCAATTTCTGCTTGAGATGCCCGCAACTGTAACGCAGCAAGCGATGAAACTCTCCAATACGCCTTATCAAGCCATGTACGGCGAGCTGATTGGTCACTTAACGCCGCCTAGCCAAAACAGCAACAAAGGCGACTATCGTGCGAAGTTTGTGGTAGAGAACGTTAATATCATCAGTGCCGAAAATCCAAAACGCTGTCAACAGCCAAACTCTCCGACCACGGCTTTAGGTAATGAACCGAACTGGACAATTAAGCTGGGTAAAGACAAATTAACTTTCCAACCGATGGGTGAAGAACCACAGATCACCACGTTAAAAGGCAGTGAAATTTCACCAGCCACACGTCATTACCAGTTCAAGGGGGGTGAGCTTACTCTTGTACGACAAACCTGTTCCGATGGCATGAGCGACAGTTTATACGGATGGTCTTCAAGCCTCACGTTGGCCAATCGCAGCTACAAAGGCTGTGCGACTTTAGGCAACAGTGACCCAACACTATCATGGGCCGGAGAATACTTTGCCAGCTCGACACAAAACACCGATTTTAGTGTCACCCTCACACTGAGCAAAGACCATACGGCAACTACAGAATACACTTATAACAATGGCGATCCCGCTATTGTTGAAAAAGGTTATTGGCAGCAACTGAATCAAACACAAGTACAAGTCGTAATGACTCACCACCAGCAACAATACTTGGTATCCGAGCGAATTTTCACCAATCAAGATAAACAGCTTATTGCCGAGAAAGAACGGGTGGGCAACATCGTCTATCCGATTGCGAACGGCGGGTTAGTTCTGTTTTCTGCCAAAGACACCACCGAGTAAATCTAAGTATGTCGTTAGATTCAGTCTCGCAAGATTCAAACTGTGCGTGCCCCAAATGCGGATTGCGTTTGCAATGCGTCTGTCAAAATGTCCCAGCGTTGGACAGCGACATGCCGTTGTCGCTGCTGATGCATGAAAATGAGTATCTGCGGGAAACCAATACGGGGAAATGGCTGCTTGAAGCTCTGCCTTTATGCCAAGAATTCAAATGGAGCCGAGTGGAAGAAAACACATCGCTTGTTGCAAGAATCAACAACAGTGAGTACCACTCCTTTCTGGTATACCCAAGTGAAGAGAGCATTCCTTTAGATATGGCGTTAGACACCGCCAAACAACACGGCAAGACCGCGCATTTTATTATTCTTGACGGAACCTGGCAGGAAGCCAAAAAAATGGAGCGCAAAAGCCCGTGGCTGGACGAAGTTCCACGAGTTCACCTTACCCCAAGTCAGTTATCAAACTACCAGTTAAGGCGCAATCAAAGCGACGGACATTTATGCACACTAGAGGTCGCCAGCGAGATACTGGCGATAAACGGAAACCGGGGTGATGCAGAGAAACTGAATAATTTTCTAGCCTATTTCAGTAAAGTTTATCAGGCGGATAAAAGCGGACACGTCTATTAACGTCTGCTTTTAAGGCGAATAACTAGCTTAGGCGGCTTGGCTGACCAAGGTAGAAGCCTTGTAGGTAATCAATGCCCATATCCTCACTAATACGACAAACCTCTTCGTTGTGGACAAATTCGGCAACCGTTTTTGCATCCAGCACCTGGCATAACCTCACCAACTGCTGAGCAATTTTGCGTTGCTTAATGTCTTTATCGATATTGCGAATCAGGCTACCGTCGAGCTTAATTATTTGCGGTTCTAACTTCACAATCTCATCAATATTCGAATAACCACAACCAAAATCATCCACAATGATCGATGCGCCCAAAGAACGAAAATGGTTACAGACCTCAATCATATGTCCGTAGTCTTTAATTTGCTCCGTTTCCAATACTTCCAGACCGACTCTGGTTGGGTCAGCCAGCTTATGGATCGCATCTTCTAGATGGCGAAGTGTTCTATCACTCATAAAATCTTGCGGTGACAAATTAATAGAAAACGACTCGCTACGAGAATGCATTAACTCAAAAGTTCGGGATATCATCTGACGACTTAAACGCGAGTATAGATGCGTCCCTTCCACAATAGGAAGGAAGCGACCCGGCAGGATGATTTCACCGTCATCTTCGATACGAACCAGACATTCGTAAGAAGACAGTTCATGGGTATTCGCTTTCACAATTGGCTGAGCAAAAACCTGAACATTATTGCTAAGCACGGCTCGACTCACACATGAAAGCCAGCTTAATTGCTCTTGCCTAACCTGATCGCGAGAACGTAAATCACTGGCACAACAGAAATGCCGGTTCTGATTTTGCGCAAAGCGGCGAGCTTCAATAGCACGCAGTAATAAGTCATCTTTGCTCGCATCAGGGAAATCTCTTCGACTTACAAAACCTGCACAGAGAGAGACCGATAAGTAATCCACCTCAGGTAAGCCATAAGGTTCAAAGTTGAAGTTTTCTAGCTGCTCAACAAACATCGAAAATTGCTGGTGGATATAGTCGCTACCATAATCACTGCGAAACACACACGCCCACTCACCGACACCAATCGCGTATAATTTGCTGCGACCCGCTAACAATTGATTCATGTATTGTTGAAAATGATCGCTTAAATCTTGTAGCAGTTGATCACCCACTAGGTAACCGTATTTTTCGTTAATACGGCTGAAGTTGGTTAATTTTAAGGCGATCAAGTGATCATCATTGCCCATTAATGACAAACGTTCACGTAGCGCTTCTCGATTAGGTAAACCAGTTCGCTTGTCGATACGATAACTTGCTGTCAGCATTGAAGCCTGAGCCTGAATTTTTTGCTCAAGATTCTGGTTCATTCTGTCCACATCGGCCAGGGCATTGCGGATTAAACAGAATAACGGCGCAATAACACTGTGGCCTTGGGCTTCTTCAGAAGAGCGGTCTTCGACAATCTCCACTTCACCTTCCCGTAACGCCAAATAGGTCATGCTGTGATGTAGAACTTGCTGGTGTTCACCGGTGCGAATCAGTTCACCCGCACAGTAAGTACCGTAAGAATTAGCCACTCGTTGTAATGGGAGCAGTTCCGTATTTTCTTCCATAAATTGCAGTCGAGACAAACAGTTATAGACAAAAATTTGGTCTGGCTGAAACTTCAGTAAACGTTCAGCGCCAAGCTGAACCTGACCAAGAGTCAATGAAGGATGATCAAAACAAAATCGGACTTCATCGCCGATTTGCAATTCACGATTGAGTAAGATGCCGTCCTCAGTAAGACTTAACGGCAAGTAGACATCTTGCTGCTTACTGTCACCTTTAATCAGCGGGAAATGTTGCAGCAACTCGACGGGGACAGATTTAGAGTCTCCCAGATAACGATCATAAATCGTATGGATGGATTCACCATCTAGACACTGCAAGTTCCGCTCATAGGACTTCGTTACCCTAAACGGCCGTCCAATTGGGTTCCATTCTGTATAGCTGTCACCCGTAATATGCAAAGATTCACCGTGAAGTGCAGCAGCAACCAACGCGTTTTCATAAAACTTATTACCTAACAACACCCAACGACCATTGTCTGTTGAGCAAGATGCGCCACCAAAAATAGGAACCGTCGAAAACTGACTGAACTGAGTAACTCTCTCACGTTGAGTAAACTCCATGCGATCAGTGAAGCAAATTATCGCTTTGGTATCGGCCTTTAATTTGAGTCTTTGAGCAAGCTTGCTGCTGTCGACGAGCAACTGATCGGTGTAGTTCACTACAGTCGAACTCAGCATTACGTTCTGGAACCGGGTCAAAACCAGCAAAGTAGCGTTTTGGTGAATTGAGCCTTGGTAAATCACATTCGACGAGCTCATACCGATAATATGAGCGTTTGGATATACAACCTTGAGTTGGTTAGCTATTTCGACGACTTCACTCGGTGGCTGATTTGAAAATAGCTGAATGAGTGTAATGCCATCATGAGGGACAGCATTTTCATCAATAACACTCTTTACCGATTGCTCAGCTGTAATTAATAGTGATGACGTGAACATGAACGTTGGCTAGCCCGACTAAAGGTGAAAGGTTCATACCAATGCGTTATGAATCTTTTGTTATTATTGTTAATAATTATACCGCATGGATGCATAGGTATGTCACCTTATGAGTAGTGATAATTGCTCTATTTGATTAATTTCGAGATCTGGGAGGATTTTAGCCTTACGCGTTGCAAGTAATGTGAGACCTCGATCATTATACCAACATGCTTGAAAGCCATGCTTTTTAGCCCCCATCACATCTTTTACGGGATGATCTCCAACGTGTAAGATGGATTGCGCTGGCAAAGCTAAAAATTCCTGCGCACGTAAAAACATATCAGGGTACGGTTTCGCATGTCCGTCAGGGCCGGCTCTTAGTATCAGCTGGAAATACTGAGCTAAGCCAATTTTCTCTGGATCAACGTTGCCATTCGTAATCGCCACTAACGGAATTCTGGCAGCAAGTTCGGCAAGAACTTTGTGTGTTTCATCAGGCACATCCACTAAGTTTCGCAGCCGATGTACTTCCAGCATCGCATCAGTAGCGGCGATACGCGCATCGCTTTCCGAATAACCAAGCAGTATCAGACCTTGACGAATTTGCTCAAAACGCCACAAACTCACATCATGTGGTAGCCAAGGGTCATCCTTAGCTAATTTGGCTTTTAATGCTTTCCACCATACTAATGGTTTGGTCGCTGTCACTGGATGATGCTGAAACAGCCAAAGCGCCACTTGCTCTTCAACATGATGAATAACTGGACGGTTATCATAGAGAGTATCATCCAGATCAAATGTCATCGCCTGAATGGGTGAAAGGCTGCGATAAATTTGCATCACTCACTCCTTTTCTTTGTTTTGCTTGCGCTTATGAGCTCTTGGATGGGCTTGGTCGTAAACCTGGGCTAAATGTTGGAAATCCAAGTGAGTGTAGATTTGTGTTGTCGAGATATTTTCATGCCCCAACAACTCTTGCACAGCTCTAAGATTATTACTTGATTCAAGCACGTGAGTGGCAAATGAGTGACGCAGTTTATGAGGACTGATATGACTTGGAACGGCCTGTTTTTGTCCCCACTCTGCCATACGTTTTTGCACACTTCGATGAGAAATTCGCCCACCCAGCTTAGAGACAAACAACCCGTCTTCATCTGCATTCGCTAGCTGCCCACGAATTTTCAGCCAGTTGTTCAGCCACTCTTTTGCCATGCCAGAAAAAGGGGCGACACGTTCTTTATCGCCTTTACCGACAACGCGAATTTCGCCAGCGCTGAAGTTAACGTCTTTGACATTAATCGAAACCAGCTCAGCCAAACGCAAGCCAGAACCATACATCAGCTCCATAATAGCGCGGTCACGAATCGACAGAGGATCATCGTCGTTCACCTCAAGCAATTGCGCCATTTCATCCACATCAAGGTTCTTTGGCAAAGGACGCTTTTTCCTTGGCGCAGATACCCCTTTGGCGGGATTGGCGCTCATTTCACCACGCAATATCAGAAAATCAAAGAAACTACGCAGTGAAGAAAGACGAGTGGCAATGCTGCTCTCTTTCATTCCCGAGCGCATGCCTTTACTGGCAAGCTGACGAACCCAACCAGCATCGACACTTATCCAACCGTCGACGCCAACAGACATGAGATACAAACCCATACTCTCTAACTGTTGCTTATAATTCCGCTGCGTATAAAGGCTCAGCCCTTTCTCACTGCGTAAGTACTCATAAAAGCGTTCTAGAGGCTCAGCAAAGTTAGTTGACAAATGAGGTGTTAATTCGCTCATGGGACTCCTGCTGCCAAGGTAAGGTTTCGATTAAATGAGAAACAACCAAAGCAAGATGGCGCAAGAACAGGGTATCCATGGACGGTTGGAAATGACCGCCGTCTTCACTAGCAAACGCCAATATCCCCTGAGGGTTACGTTTCACTAACGGAAGAATCACGTAAGAACCCATTTCCGGCGCAAATCGTTCTTCACAGACCAGTTTTCCACCAAATACTTGCTCACCAAATAACAGATGGCGGTCAGGCTTTCTCAGGCGACCAAGATATGCGCTCTTGCCATTAAAGTGATTGGTCGAAAAACGGCTCCACTGCTCTTTGGATAAGCTGTACTTGGTATCTTGACTGTTCAGCAAACGCACATAACCAATCAGGTTCAATGTACGCGCCTTCTCTTCAATCATGGCACAAACATCGGCAAAGCATTCACATTTTAATATCTGCTCTTGCAGATCCATGAACTCATGAAAAGTACGATCATTACTCGCAGCTAAAGACATCAGAGAAGTAATTTCTTCTTCTAAATCTTCAATGCGCTGACGCTGACGAGCCATTTGAACGTGAACTAAAGAAACCGAGCCAGATTGCTGGCTCGGTAAAGATAAGCGGTCCACCAACTCTGGGCGGTGCTTAAAAAAGTCTGGGTTGTCTTTTAGATACTCAGCAACCACTTCGGCTGTCAGAGCATCTGCTTCCAGTTGTGACAAAACAATGTATTCCTTAACAACGAGTTATCCCTTCGCAGAGTCGCTTCTTCAATACAGCGACAAGGGACAATGAAATTAGCAGGAAACCTGACCGTCGTAGACGTGAGTCGCAGGACCTGTCATATATAACGGATAGCCCAAGCCTTTCCACTCGATTTCTAAACGGCCACCCGGTAGATGAACAACCACTTCGTCATTCAGTAAACCTTGCAGAATACCGACGGCTACTGCCGCACAAGCGCCACTTCCGCACGCTTGGGTTTCACCAGCGCCACGCTCATACACACGAAGCTTCACTTCGTCTCGGCTAACCACTTGCATGAATCCAGCATTGACTCGCTCAGGGAAGCGTTCATGGGACTCCAGTAATGGACCCAATGTTTCCACCGCCGCTGTGTCGATATCATCAACAACAGTGACTACGTGTGGGTTCCCCATGCTGACCGCACCACAAAATAGAGTTTGGTCTTCAACGCGCATGATATAAGTCTTTTCCATCTGCTTAGCGCGGAAAGGAATTTTGCTTGGTTCGAACTCAGGTACACCCATATTTACAGTGACATCGTCGCCTTCACCAACATTGAGGATCATCTTGCCCTTTTTGGTGCTGACGCTGATGCTGTACTTATTGGTTAAACCTTTCATGCGCACAAAACGAGCGAAACAACGGGCACCGTTCCCACACTGTTCTACTTCACTGCCGTCAGCATTAAAAATACGGTAGTGAAAATCCGTTTCTGGATCATAAGGGGCTTCAACCACTAATAGTTGGTCAAACCCTACTCCAGTATGACGATCCGCCAAACGGCGGATCAAGTCTGGAGAAAAATAGGTGTTTTGAGTAATGCAATCCACAACCATGAAGTCATTACCCAAACCATGCATTTTAGAAAAGTGGAAGTGCATAATAGGTCACTTTACTCCGGCAAAATATTTTCTAGAGCCCATAGGCTACTTAACTCTTCACGCTTACGCACGAGGTGAACTTTATCGCCATCCACTATCACTTCCGCTGCGCGGGTACGAGTATTGTAGTTTGATGACATAGTAAAGCCATAAGCACCCGCAGAACGCACCGCCAGAAGGTCACCCGCTTCCAATACAAGAGAACGGTCTTTACCAAGGAAATCTCCGGTCTCACATACAGGACCAACCAAGTCATAAGTTGCAGGCTCACCTTCACGTGGCACCAGCGGAATGATGTCTTGCCAAGCTTGGTAAAGCGCTGGACGAATCAAATCGTTCATTGCGGCATCAATTATGGCGAAATTTTTGTGTTCTGTGTGTTTCAGGAATTCGACTTTCGTTAATAACACACCCGCGTTGGCCGCAATCGCACGACCCGGCTCAAAAATTAGCTCTAGATCTTGATGATTCTGCAAACGTGCAAGCAGTGCTTTCGCATAATCCGAAGGCTGTGGTGGTAACTCATCACGATAGATAACGCCTAAACCACCACCCACATCAAGATGCTTGATCTTGATACCAGAAGCGGTTAGTTCATCGATTAACGCCAGCAGACGATCCGTTGCATCAATGAAAGGTTCAATCGCCGTCAATTGAGAACCAATGTGACAGTCGATACCACATACAGTTAAGTTCTCTAAGCTTTGAGCGAAACGGTAAGCGTCTGGCGCACGGTCAAAAGCGATACCAAACTTGTTGTCACGCAGACCTGTCGAAATGTATGGGTGGGTTTTAGCATCCACATCAGGGTTAATACGCAGTGAAATCGGCGCTTTCACACCCAACTCACCCGCGACTTTGTTCAAACGATCCAGCTCTGGCTCTGACTCAACGTTGAAGCACTTAATCTTCAGCTCCAAGGCACGTTTCATCTCAGCTTCGGTTTTACCCACACCAGAAAACACCACTTTAGCCGGATTACCACCAGCCGCGATAACACGTTCCAGCTCACCGCCCGAAACGATATCGAAGCCAGAACCTAAACGAGCTAAGGTATTTAAAACACCGATGTTTGAGTTTGCTTTCACCGCATAACACACAAGATG
This sequence comes from Vibrio sp. Y2-5, assembly GCF_014596725.1. Classification (GTDB taxonomy): domain Bacteria; phylum Pseudomonadota; class Gammaproteobacteria; order Enterobacterales; family Vibrionaceae; genus Vibrio. The sequence goes on along the minus strand of NZ_JACVEG010000007.1, from coordinate 70,201 downwards.
CGGATGGTCTGCTACAGATTTATCAAACGCATGCCAGTGACGTTCTAAAGTTGCGCGAGAGTACACGTATAAAGGAGTGCCAAACTGCTCCGCAAGTTGCGTTAAAGCGACGTTTTCCGCCCAAAGCTGGCCATCATCCTGATAATTGAAGTAATCCAAAATTCTTTCCCTTATTTTTCATTCGTTATTTATTATTAGAGCGTTATTTGCTCTGCTCACTGTTTTGAGCGTCATCTGGCATATAGAGTGGCCCTGTTTGCCCACAGCCTGCTAATGCAAGGGCAGACAAAAGAAATAGTGCTGTAATGGACTTTTTCATTTTGCATATCGTGATTATTGATTCAATGCCCCCTATAATCGCACCACAATCAGGAAAAGCAATAGGACAGATAGGATGAACGAGACTGAATTTCATCAACTGGTCGATAGCCAGATGCAAATCATCGAACAAGCCATTGATGATTCGGGTGCCGATATCGATTATGAAACGACTGGTAACGTGATGACGTTAGAGTTTGACGACCGCAGTCAAATCATTATCAACCGCCAAGAACCAATGAAAGAGATCTGGCTGGCGTCTAAATCAGGCGGCTTCCACTTCCAGTGGCAAGATGAACAATGGATCTGCTCTAAAACAGGCGTTGAGCTAATCAGTATGGTTAAGCAAGAGTGTGAAAAACACGCTGGCGAAGAGATTGACTGGGCGTAATCCCCCAATCCTCACACTAAGTAACCCGCTTTCAGAGCAGTTAGAAAAAAGAGCACCTAGGTGCTCTTTTTCATTTTGATTCTGACTATTTTTAATCGGGGGAATAACTGTTATGCGTTGACCGCTTTCGATGGTCGGGAATATAGCAATGAATCATTGCGATAAGGTACAACGTAAGTATCGCCCTCTACCGGATGAACAATCTGGTAATACTGAGGCAAATTGAAATTGATAAGTTGCGAGGCCAGTTCATTATCATCACGAACCGATGTGTAGAATGAGTTCACGCTCGCGATCATCTCATCTTTCTCACCATTAAATTGGTGATACACCTCTACGCGGTTGTTTTCATCCAATACGTAAATATTGAAACCCTTCTCGGTATCTTCAAAGAAGAACTGCACCAAACCTTCGCTGGCAAAGCCATCAACCACATTAGGTAGTTGATAATCTTCATCACGATCCAGCATCAACAACGGTGAGCCTTTCAGCTTGTTGGTTGAAATACTGCGGTAGAAATCTACGGAGTTCTCCAGTTTTTGTACCGATACACCACGGCGTTCGAAGAACAAACCATACATCTGGTCACCAATACGCAACGCCTTGAAGCGACGACGCTTTTCTTGCTCTACTGGTTTTAAGCGTAAATCGATGCATTCTGCCAATAGCTGATAAACCAGATTGCGCATCACGCCACGTAAGTTCTTGCTGTAGCAGAATACATCCACCGATTCTGGTGGCAAAGCGTCTTGGTGCATTTTACCAAGTACCGTTTTCAGCGCATCCATCATGGCGGTTTCGCCTTTAAAATGCAGTGTACGCACTTCCTGCCACGAATTTCGGTACACCAAGTCGACACTGCCGACTAAACATTTATGTTCTGTACCAAAGCTGAAAATATCCGTGTTCTTCAAGTCAACTTTCAAAGACTTACCACTTAAATCCGCAGTTGGGTCATTTTCGAAGTTGATGAACATCGCCAGTTGGCTAATTTCACACGGACTCGCCAACGCTTGCATCGTTGGGCGACGCTTACGCAGAGAGAAGGTATTCCGTAAATCACTCACCATCTGGTAGAACTTATCAATATCCAGATGAGCGCCGCGAACCACAGAGTGCAAACGCGTCGATTCAGTGATCATGCCGTTAAAGAATGACCAAGCGACTAACTTACTGAGGTATTCATTATGCTCAAGATAAGGCTGACCAATGATGCGATGCGCTTCGATTGGCTGCTTATACAGATACCAACCTGCTTTATTAGTTCGGCCTTTACTCACCTCGATAAAGGTTAAGTCTGGCTCATGCAGGTCAGGAGAAATCTGTGGGTTTAGCAAGGTAACTTTGCCCGGAAGAACTTCAAAAGCCGCGTATAACTTACGCGCCAAAATAGAAATATCTTGTGGGCTAATTGCCGACGTAATGTCATTACGGCGCGCAAACTGAATCAGGTTGCGGTAGCTGAGCATCAATGCATCAAGCAACGAGTGGTGAACCACCTTCACTTGCTCAACCTTCCAATGACGACGATTGTCCAGCTCTTCAATCTCAGAGCGTGACCATCCCCATTGCTGAGTCAATTCACCAAGCGCCTCACGACGCCACTCAACAGAGCCAGCGCCCGGCTCACGAGACATCTTCTCATGTGTTTTGAGATAGAAACAGCGACGCACCAAGTCTAAGCGCGTATCGTCACCAATACGTTCCAGATAACGCGTCACTTTTTCCAGCATCAGATAGTATGAGTCCATACTATAAAGATCAGGATCGTGAGCGAAGAAACGACGCTTGCTGTCGACACTCAATAACTGAGTTTGTGGGTACTCCCACGAATATGCCTCTAGCAGTATCGCCTTCAATACCGATTTGTACGGTGAATCGATACTCTTATACAGCTGCCATAAGTTCGCACCAAAGTACTCTTCTGCTGGGATATGGTTAAGTTGACCGAAGTCGATCCATTCTGAGCAGTCGATATAGGATTTTGAACACAGCTGAGTGACATATTCGTCGTAGCACTCTTCCATCTCTGGCGGCACCATTTGCCACAAAAGACGTTTACCAGCTAAGCGTACAGCCGAACGATAAAACTCATCCAGTAATAGCATATGTTGTGACGAACCACAGTTTTCGCCCGTCATCTCTTCTGATTGCTTAGAGCGGAATCGTTGCTCATCCATCAAGAAGAAGTTTGCTTCTACACCTTGGCTCTTGGCCCAATCCGTAATCAGTAAACATTTATTGGTTAAACGTTCACGCGCTTCACAACTCATCAACGAGCTAACACATACCCAAATATCCAAATCACTGGACGTACTTTGACCAATAGACGATGTACTGCCCATGGTATACAGACCCAAAATTTCTGGGTGCTCTGCGGTCGTCAGAGGTTGCTTGAGTGTTAACTCCGCATCACTAACAAACTGTTGCTGAACATCATTAAGTTCAAAACATTGAATGCCATGTGGAACTTCGTTGCTGAAATAGCCGGGAATAAGCGGATGATTGTAGTGAAATAAAGCGGGGATCAGGTGGAATACTCGCTGACTTTGCAAATCCATAAGAGCCAGCGCACGCTGAATGCGTTGCCGGTTTAACTTGTCTAATCTCTGGATTAACGTATGTGTGTAAGCCTGCAAGGTATAGTCCTTGGTTGAAACAAAAATGTGCACTTTGATTGTATTTCACACTAAAGCGCCATCAAAACGTGATCAATCTAACACTTTAATCAGCACTGGTAAAGCGTTCTTGGTACTATGTCACACTAAAGTATTATGGAATAACAGAGCTTGAAAGCCCCTAAATTCAACGTTGTAACTATCTACCGTAATTAAATAATAGATCAATCATTAAAGAGTGTTAATAGTCACACTAAGCTTCCCTTTTATTCGTAATAAAACACCACAAGCACAAGACAAATAACTAGTAGTGAAACTTTATTTTTTACGGTGGTAGACTAGGAGGCTGTAAATATTCTAGGTCAAATGCCTTCAAACAAATATTTTTTATCAGGATTACCATGACACAGACAACGCCTATTCGAATCGCAACTCGTCAAAGCCCATTAGCTTTATGGCAAGCGCACTACGTAAAAGATGCACTACAAGCTGCCCATCCGGGTCTCGAAGTTGAATTGGTAACTATGGTAACGAAAGGTGACATCATTTTAGATACACCACTGGCGAAAGTGGGTGGTAAAGGTTTATTCGTTAAAGAGCTGGAAGTGGCCATGCTTGAAGGCCGTGCCGACTTAGCGGTTCACTCGATGAAAGATGTACCTGTAGATTTCCCTGAAGGCCTTGGCTTAGTCACTATCTGTGAACGTGAAGATCCTCGTGATGCATTTGTATCAAACACTTACGCCTCTATCGATGAATTACCGCAAGGCGCTGTGGTAGGCACTTGCAGTTTACGTCGTCAATGTCAGCTAAAAGAAGCTCGCCCAGATTTAATCATCAAAGAGCTTCGTGGCAACGTGGGAACACGCTTAGGTAAGTTAGATGCTGGTGACTACGATGCGATCATTCTTGCTGCCGCAGGTTTAAAACGCCTTGAGTTAGAAGAAAGAATTCGTAGCTTCATTGAACCAGAACAATCACTTCCAGCGGTTGGACAAGGTGCAGTAGGTATTGAATGCCGTCTTAACGACGAACGTCTGCTAAAACTGCTTGCACCACTTAACCATGTGGATACTGCTGACCGAGTCAAATGTGAACGCGCAATGAACCTAACATTAGAAGGTGGTTGTCAGGTACCCATTGGCAGCTATGCACTTCTTAACGGTGATGAACTTTGGCTGCGCGCTTTAGTCGGTGAGCCGGATGGTTCCACTATCGTTCGCGGAGAAATCCGTGGCTCTCGTCAAGATGCCGAAAGTTTAGGTATTGAACTGGCTCACCAACTTCTCGATCAAGGCGCCAAAGAAATCCTCACTAAGCTTTACGCTGAACACGAATAAGCTCCGGCGGCAGAACAACAGATGGTGGCTGAGTAACTGATGGCGGTATTAGTAACGCGCCCAGAAGCGCAAGGCATAGAGCTATGCCAACAATTGGAAAAAGTAGGTCTTACCGCCCTGCACCATCCACTGATAACTATCGAGGCAGGTTCAGATCTGCCTCACCTTCTTCCTGATATAGCGCAATGTGATACGATCATTGCCGTCAGCCAGCACGCTGTTAATTTTAGTGACCAATATTTGAGACAACAGCAATCAAATTGGTCAACATCAACAAGATACCTTGCCGTTGGTCAAAAAACCGCACACCTTTTAAGCAAAGTCACCGGACAATCAGTAAACTACCCTCACGTCAGTGATAGTGAGCATCTGCTTGAACTGGCAGAACTACAATCCGTCTCTGGGCAGAAAATTATTATTCTGCGCGGAAACGGCGGACGTGAACTGATACATGAGACACTGAGTGAACGGGGCGCTTTGGTGACCTACAAAGAAGTGTATCAACGCCAAAATTTGCCTTTTGACGCCAATGCTTGTTGCAAGCATTGGCAACAACAACAGGTTGATACTCTAATTATTACTAGTGGTCATCAACTGGCTTTTTTTATGTCTCAACTCGATAACCCTACAACCGCGTCTTGGGCTTATCAGTTGAAGCTACTGGTACCAAGTGAACGTATCGCCAATGACGCTAGAACAATGGGCTTTGAACACATCGTTGTTACTCGCAGTGCAGCGAACCCAGATTTAGTGGCCGCTCTCCAGCCATAACGAACAGGACTCTCAGCAATGACAAGTAAAAAAGATAATCCGCAAACAGAACCGGAAAAAAACCAAGAAACGCTTTCTACTGCTGCTCCAACCGAGACTTCGTCAGACTCAATTTCGTCGGACTCTACTTCGTCAACTACGGACTCAAAAGAAGCACAATCAAAAGTGGAAACCGCACCCACTAAAGAAGCTTCTCCAGAGATCAAACCAACGGAACCTAAGCCAGTAAAAGGCAACATAAATTCCAATGCTGAGCAAATGAACAAATTAGACAAGCAAAGCAAGAAAGGAACAAAACTGGCAACCGTTGCCATTGTGCTTGCCGCATTACTAGGCGGTGGTCTTGCAATTCATATGCAACAGCAACAAACGCAGTATGAAGCACAAATTGCTGCCCTTCGCGCAGAGCTAAATCAGACTCGTAGCGCGATTGATACTCAGCTTGCAGAAGTCACTCAACAAGCGGCCGCCAAAGCCACAGAAATTACTCACCGCGCAGAAACTGTGCTTGAACAGCAGCAAAAAAGCATCCAAAGCTTGCAGCTAGCGGTGGCTGACGTCAAAGGTCGTCGCCCGAATGATTGGCTACTGGCAGAAGCTGATTATTTAGTAAAACTGGCCGGACGTAAGCTGTTCCTTGAGCACGATGTGGAAAGTGCAACTCAGTTGATGGAAGGTGCCGATCAACGTATTGCTTCACTGAATGACCCAAGTTTAACGCCACTGCGTAAAGCAATGGCGAATGACATCACCAAACTAAAATCCGTTCCTCTGATTGATCGTGATGGTTTGGTTCTTCGTCTGATTAGCCTGCAACAACAAGTTGATGCATTACCTCTGGCAAATGCAATATTGCCTGATGCACCACAAGAGACACAACAAGTCGTATCCGATGACATCAATAACTGGCAAGACAATTTGATGACCTCACTAAAGGACTTCGCAGAAAACTTCATCACTTTCCGTACACGTGACGGCAATGTGATTCCACTACTTTCGCCTGAACAACACTTCTACCTGAAAGAAAACGTGAAGGCGAAACTGGAGACAGCAATTAAGTCTGTTTATGTGGAGCAGCAAGAGATCTACACCACCTCGCTAAAAACAGCTCAAGAGTGGTCAACGTCATTCTTCAATCAAAATGACAACACCGTTCAAACCTTCCAATCGACACTGGGTAAGCTAGCAGAACAAAAGGTTCAAGTTGAGTACCCGGTAAAACTGGAAACGCAAAAACAGTTGTCTGATGTGATTAATGAGCGCTTACGCCGAGAAGTGACCTCAGTGATTAAGGAGGACAAAGAATGATTCGTTTAATCTTTCTTTTCGTTGTCCTTGGGGCGGGGCTGTTTGTCGGCACTCAATACGCAGGGCAACAAGGTTATGTTCTTATCTCAATAGCCAATAAAACCATTGAGATGAGCGTTACAACTCTGGTTATCTTTGTTATCGGCGCTTTGGCTGCGCTGTTCGCGCTTGAGTTTATTGTGAAGAAATTCTTCTACATGAGCTTCACAACCTGGAACTGGTTCAGTATCCGTAAACAGCGTCGCTCTCGTCGTTATACCAACCAAGGTATCATCAAGTTACTCGAAGGTGACTGGAAACAGGCTGAGAAAAAAGTAACTCGTTGGGCAAGCCACCACGATATGCCTCTGCTCTGCTATCTTGTGGCTTCTGAAGCAGCAAATGGCATGGGTGACCGTGAAAAACGCGACCGCTACCTAGAGATGGCTGCGAAGCAAGAGAATGCTACCTTATCCGTCGAACTAACCAGAGCGAAGCAACAAATCAGCGATGGCGATTATGACAAAGCAACGCAAACACTGACGACGTTGCAGCATCAGCATCCAAATAACACCATCATTTTGAACTTGTTGAAGCAAGCTTACCTACAGCAAAAAGAGTGGGCACCTCTACTCGACCTTCTGCCTAAACTAGTGAAAGCGAAACGCCTAACAGAACAAGAAGCAGAAAAACTCACATTAACCGCTCAGTGTGGTGCTCTAGAAACGATTGCCAGCCAGAAAGGTACAGAAGGTCTGCTCGCGCACTGGAATGGTTTAGCGCGAAAACTAAAAGCAGAACCAACACTAGTTAATGCCTTGATTCAACAACTGATTAAGCGCAAAGCCGACAATGAAGCATTCACCTTAATCAAAGAGAATCTGAAGAAGCAGGCAACGCCTGAGCTTTATGCTTTGATCCCTGAACTCAATATTAGTGACCGCTATCCTGCGATTGTCATGTTGAAAGATGCGGTGAAGAAAAGCGACAACAATGCGGAAGCGCACAGTGCTCTCGGACAACTCTATTTCCGTGAACAGGAATGGAAGCTGGCACAGGAGCATTTGGAAAAAGCCTTATCGCTACGCTCTAGTGTTTCAGATTACGCTTATTTAGCCGATGCTTTGCAACATCAGAACATGACTCATGCTGCTCACGATGTGACTCGTAAAGCGCTCAGCCTATTAGAAACAAACTAAACCCTGTTCTAAAAAGCCAAAAGCCAGCAACTAAGCTGGCTTTTATTTTGTTCTCTGTCCGTCGATTTCTCTATTCGTTAAATCACGCGTGAGAATTGCTGCTGACGAGCACGTTGACGCAAGTATTTGTCAAAACACATACAGATATTTCGAATCAGCAGTCGGCCACGAAGTGTAACTTCAATATACTGGTCATCCACCACAACCAGTTGGTCATCAATGAAGGTCTGAAGCAACGCTAAATCATGCTTAAAGTATTGATGGAATCGAACACCAAACTGCTGCTCAATATTTCGCTTATCTAGTTTGAAGTTACAAATCAGCTGTTTAATCACTTCACGGCGCAGTAAATCATCACTATCGAGACTCACGCCTTTCCATAAGGCATGACGCATTTCGTTCACTTGCTCGTAGTACTTTTTCAGCTCTTTTTGATTTTGCGCGTAAGCATCGCCAATCATTGAGATAGCTGAAACGCCAAAGCCAACCAAATCACATTCACCTTGGGTGGTATAACCCTGGAAGTTACGATGCAGAACACCGTTACGCTGAGCAATCGCCAGCTCATCATCCGGCAATGCGAAATGGTCCATACCGATGAACTGGTAACCCGCGTCCGTTAAGGTTGCAATCGAGTGCTGCAAAATCGCCATCTTTTCATCGGCCGACGGCAAATCTGCATCTTTAATTTTACGTTGAGCAGCAAATAACTGTGGCATGTGTGCGTAGTTAAACACCGATAAACGGCCCGGTTTCATCTCCAGAACTTTTTCGAGTGTCTGACTAAACGTCTCTAACGTTTGCTTAGGCAAGCCGTAAATCAAATCTAGGTTAGTAGAACGAAAACCTAACTGCTTAGCGCGTTCAACAAGCTGAACGATGAATTCTTCATCTTGCTCGCGGTTAACTAAAGCTTGCACTTCTTTGTTGAAATCTTGAACACCGATACTCAGACGGTTAAAACCTTCACTTCTCAAGTGATCAAGAACACTCAATTCAATTTCACGCGGATCAACTTCAATACTGATTTCCGCATTATCTTCAAAGAAGAATTCGCTACGCAGCAGCGTCATCAAACGTGTGATTTGTTTATTGCTCAAGAAGGTTGGAGTACCGCCACCGAAGTGCAGTTGAGTAACACGACGACCATGCAACAATGAAGCTCGTTGCTGAATTTCGTGTGTCAGGATATCCAGATACTCATCCGCTTTGTGCGAATGGCGAGTAATCACTTTGTTACAGCCACAGTAGTAGCAAAGCTTGTGACAAAAAGGGATATGAACGTAAAGTGACAGTGGTCGCTCTGGGTATTGCGCACATGCCCTATCGTAGTCTGCGATAGTAAAAGCTTCATGAAACTCTACTGCAGTAGGATAAGACGTGTAGCGAGGCCCAGAGTAGTTGTACTTGTCTAAAATAGCCTGATCCCAAACGATCTGCTGGCTCGGTACGACTTGCGACGACATAGTGACTCTTTCCGTTATTTAGGGTCTTTTGACCTAGTATCAATGGATGTATTTTGCCACACGACAAGAAAAGCGGCGGAAAGCAAAATAAAATTTAGTGACAAAATGTTCGAATCTGCTAGCGCGATCACTTACTAGCAGATGAACGAGTTATCACACCATTTGAATGGCAATTTGATTATTCAGTGGCTGAACACGTTTTTTCAATGCGTGCAGTTCTTCAATGATAGCGTCATTTAAGCGGCCTTCAGCCTTCTGACGAGTGAGGTTGTGTCTCATGCGTTCCTGTTTAGCCATCCCCTGACGAGCTTCGCCACGCGGCATATCTTTGACAATATGATACAGCTCAGAAATCGCCGGATATTCAGCGTCGAAGTCAACGCGGTCTTCGCCTTGCACATAATCCATGATGCAGTAAACGCGAATACTGATCTCAGAAAGGTCACATTGTCCCTGAATACCGGCCATACACAATACGTTCACACTTTCGAAAATGTTCGCATTGCGCTTTTCAATAGCCAGAGACTGATGTTGCTGCTGCAACACTTTTTGCTTTTTCAGTTGCAGCAGAAGATAGCCAGCATAAGATGCCAGACCAACAATGATCGCAGCGCCGACTATTACTAATAGGGTTACGTTCATTGAAAATCCTTAGCCTTTGTACTCGTTTAGATCGAGGTTTTCGAAATCAGACAGATAGTCATCATCTGTTTTTGGCTGACGCTTAGTCGATTTCGCCGCTGGTTGTTCACTAACAGGGGCTGACTCATCTTGCTCGTCTTCAGCATCAAGCTCTTCTTCGTAGATGCCCAACTGTTTCATCAACATTTCAATACGGTCTAATTTCTCATCCACGTATTTTTGCAGACCAGCACCTAGTTTCTCGCCGTTGTCGATACGATCCAGCAATACATTTAGCTGCGCATCATTCTCTAACATTTCCAGCTCTTTCTCAGCGGAAATACGACGCTCTTGTTTTGTTGGTTTCTTAGTATCAACAATCAAAGGAATCTTTTTCTTGCTGCCTAGGCGAGGGTCACGAGCTTGCGCTGCTGCTCTCTCTAATTGCAGATTACCTTCAGAGTGGCGGTTGCCGCTTTTCAAGCCTTTGCGTTTCTTCGCTTTCTTGCGTTCACGACCTTCGACTTCGTCATTCTTACGGTTATGTTTACGTGCGAAAACGAGATCGCCGTTAATACCTGTTTTAGTTTTCTTTTCTCTAGACATTACTGGGGTTTCCTCAGCAAAATTACATCGTTGCCTATAAATTCAATTTCGAGCTTATCTCGCTCAGCCAAAAACTGGAATGTGGCGCGACTAAAGAAGATCACATGTGTGAGGTCATTCTTATAGTGCCAACTAGCAAAAGCGTCTTTGTCTTTTACCATTTTGGTCATTAGACCAATCCAGCCTCCGGGTTTAACCAAATTCAACCATTGCTGCCACACCGTATCTGGGTGATGTAAATGTTCAATCACCTCTGTGGCAGTCATAAAATCGTATTCTGTCTGTAGCGCCTGTTCATTTGGATGAAAGAAAATATCGTACAAAGCCACTTTGTGACTGGCTTCTTCTAACATCAAAGAGAGTGTTGGTCCGGGACCACAGCCAAAATCTAACCCTTTCGAATCTGGAGCCAGTCTTTCAAGCATAGGATCACATACACGAGATAAAAAGCGACGATAGCCTGCGTCGTTTGGATCATTTTCATGTAAGTCATAAAACGCTTTTTCACGCTCAGCACTTAGACGGTGCTGCGGGTTTACAAATACCAACTGACATGTCTGACATTGAAGATACTCTCGATATTTATCTTCAAAATACGCAGCGGTTTTATCACTGTGACATAGAGGGCAGTTGTGCATTTCGGCATCCTTTAACGGGGGATGCGAAACATACCAGAAACTGACGCCAGAGTGGAGAGTAGACGAACATTTTTTCAACAATTTAGTTAAAAATAAAAAAAGCGATAGAGTTAACTATCGCTTTCTAAGTCGTCACGTATGTGACAAAAAGTGGGTCGTACCGATTCGGTACACCAATATTCCATTTGTTTTTAGTGCTTTCCCTGCCAAAAAGTGTGTTTTGTCATCATCCTGATGAATTTTGGCTTTCCCTCTTATCGCTACCTTTTATAGCAAATATCGCTACTTTTTATAGCAAGGTTACTTCCTGTAGCAAAGCGGTCCTTTGCTCGATCCTTTACACTGTCTTACCTTTAGACTAAGTGACCATCCCTATCCCAATAAGCATCCTACTTATTGTCTCTCCTTTACCGGAATGCAAGCTATCCCTACCTGCTCCTTGGAGACCTTCATGGTCTGATGTCCTCTGTCAGCGTCTTGCCAACAGGAGAACTTTACGCCGATGAAGCGTTTAAACAATGGATCTAGCTCTAATTTTTAAGCCAATTTCTTCATATCTAATCAAGTGCCATACAAATCAATCAGTTAAGATTCAGTTAACAATGAGGTAAGCCGTCAGCATGGCAAATGTCTCACAAGGACATCAGCCATTTCTTATTACTAGGCAATTTGGAACCACTATAAAGAAGAAAATGATAGCCCTAAAACGCAACAACCCCGAAGTGAACTTCAGGGTTGTTTACAATATTGCTCGAACTTGGCTAGGCTTCGTTAGTGCAGACCACCAACATATTTAGACAAAATTTCGATGTCAGCATCAGTTAACTTCTTAGCAACATCACGCATCATAGCGTTCATGTCATTACCACGAGAATCGTCGCGGAATTTCATCAGCTGAGCTTTAACATAATCAGCATGCTGACCAGAAATTTTAGGAAACCCTGATAGTTCTGTACCATTACCACGTGGACCATGACATGCGATACATGCTGTTAGACCGCGAGATGCGTCACCAGCTGTATATAGAGCTTTACCCGTGCTTACGACATCTTCAGGTGTAGAGTTAGAAGAGATAGGGAGTGAAGAGAAGTAAGCAGCCAAGTCAGACATGTCTTCGTCGCTAAGCGGCATCGCCATAGCGCTCATTACAGGGTCGTAACGGCCTTGTTTACCAGCACTCGTCGCACCAAGTTTGAGATCTTTTAGCTGCTTCTCAATATACTTAGCGTGTTGGCCAGCAAGTTTAGGGTAAGTTGTAATTAGACTGTTGCCATCAGCACCGTGACAGGCAACACACGTTTCGGATTTTGCTTTGCCAGCTTCTATGCTGCCTTGGGCCCATACGGAGCAGCTGGCTAAAAGACTCAATATTAGCGCTAATTTATTCATGACATTCCATTTATAATAATCAAGCTTCCAGTACCACTGTGGTACAATTGGCGACCTTATGCCGAGCACGGTTATTTTACACAATTTCACAAAAAAGTAATCAATCGACTACACAAAGTCGAGATGGAGTTAACAGTGAGCGTAAAAATTCATTATCAAAACACGCATTTCATTACCAGTGCACCAGACATTCGCCATCTTCCAGCTGACGAAGGTATCGAAATTGCGTTTGCAGGACGCTCAAATGCTGGCAAATCTAGTTCTCTCAATCGATTAACCAATCAAAAGAGCCTAGCAAAAACCAGTAAAACCCCTGGACGAACTCAGTTAATTAACTTGTTTAAAGTGACCGAAGGTTGCCACATTGTTGACTTACCGGGCTATGGTTTTGCTCAAGTTCCACTAGAAATGAAGAAGAAGTGGCAACAATCATTAGGTGAATATTTGCAAAAGCGCGAATGCCTGAAAGGCTTGGTGGTTTTGATGGATATTCGTCACCCAATGAAAGACCTCGACCAACAACTCGTTGTATGGGCGGTGGAATGTGGTATCCCTGTTCAGGTGCTGCTCACAAAAGCAGACAAGCTAAAGAGCGGTGCCCGCAAAGCGCAAATTCTGAAAATCCGTAATGATGCGAAAGAGTTTGGTGGCGATGTAAGCGTTGACGGTTTCTCTTCATTGAGCGGTATTGGCGTTGATATTCTACGCGCTAAGCTTGATGCTTGGTTTGCACCAGCTCTTGCAGAGCAGTTGGTTGAAGAAGTAATTGAAGACCAGCAGCAAGATGCTGAAAAAGAATAAATAGACGGTATTTGCCTTCACTTAAACATGAGCCCTGCCAAATGGCGGGGCTTTTTACAATTTAAAAGCGACAAATACAAAAATCCCCACCTAAGTGGGGGAATGGAGAGAATAAAAGCTAATCGTTATTGTTATGCGGTTTAGCATTCCCCAATCTTCTATTAAATACAATATGGCTTGATCACGAAAAATCCCTTCCATATTGGCTTACATTATTTCCCATTAAATATCATGCAGTTAGAAGAATACCCATAGAGCCATTACTCTAAAAATAGTCATAAATAGTACTGATATAAAATTACGAAACTGACTTTATAATTCACAAAATCACTGTGTGGAAATCGGCAGTAAAAGAAGAAAAGCTCAGAAGATATTTGGTAAAAGAAAGGCAATTTACGAGCAGGAAAAGTTTTGTAGCGCACAAGAAAAAACGCCCCAGTCTAAAGGAGACTGGGGCGGCTGAATCAGCCTAATCCAATAACGTGAAACAAAAGGTCTGAAAGATAGAACATCTTACCTCTGTACCCTACGGAAGTTAATGTACAACAATTGGTCAGAAATGAAAACCACTTTTGTAATTTTTTTTCATTAAGTTTTTATTAAGCTACATAAACATTTGAAATGCGTTTATTTTTTCATAGGTAAAAATAAAGCCAGCGATTGTGCGCTGGCTCATATTTATCTCGTATTTTAGATGATTATGTGTGATTAGTGTGCCTGATCCCAGTTATCACCATGCCCTGCTTCAGCAACCAGAGGCACTTTAAGAGAGGCGGCTGATTCCATCAATTCTCGTACTTTACTTTCAATTTCGGATAAAGCTGACTCTTCAACCTCAAACACCAGTTCATCGTGTACTTGCATGAGTAATTTCACTCGACCATTACCCTCTTCACGAATCCATTCATCAACCAACAACATGGCTTTCTTGATGATGTCCGCAGCAGTACCTTGCATTGGCGCGTTAATCGCCGCACGTTCTGCCGCTTTACGACGCATACCGTTACGAGACTTGATTTCCGGCAAGTGAAGACGACGACCAAAGATGGTTTCAACATAGCCCTGCTCAGAAGCAGCACTACGTGTATCTTCCATATATTGCATCACGCCAGGGTAGCGTTCAAAGTATCGGTCCATATAGGTTTGCGCTTCACCACGTGGAATGCCCAGTTGTTTTGCCAGACCAAATGCACTCATACCGTAGATCAAACCGAAGTTAACCGCTTTCGCTCGGCGACGCTGTTCACTGGTAACCTGATCAATACTGACGCCCAAGATCTCAGCAGCCGTTGCCGCATGGATATCTTTACCTTGCTGGAACGCTTCCAACAGTGCTTTGTCACTTGACAGGTGCGCCATAATTCGCAGTTCGATTTGCGAGTAGTCGACAGCCATAATTTTCCAGCCATGCGGAGCTATAAACGCTTGGCGAATACGGCGACCTTCCTCGTTACGAATTGGAATATTCTGCAAGTTTGGATCGGTTGAAGATAAACGACCTGTCGCCGTTACCGCCTGATGGTATGAAGTATGTACGCGCCCAGTTGTTGGGTTAATCATCTTAGGTAGCTTGTCGGTGTAAGTCGATTTCAGCTTCGCCAAGCCGCGATATTCCAAGATAACTGCTGGTAGCGGGTAATCTAATGCCAGCTCTTGCAGCACTTCTTCGTTGGTTGACGGTGTGCCTGAAGGGGTTTTCTTCACAACAGGAAGCTTCATCTGCTCAAACAGAATGGTTTGCAGCTGTTTTGGCGAACTTAAGTTGAACTCTTGCCCGGCAATTTCAAACGCTTTCTTTTCTAGTTCATCAAGACGAAGAGCAATTTCTTGCGACTGAGTGCCTAGCAGCATGTCGTTGATGAGAACACCAGTTCGCTCAATACGAGAGATCACCGGAACCAGTGGCATTTCGATATCACGGTAGATAGAAAGCAGCTTTTCATCTTGTTCAATTAACGGCCACAAACGATTGTGGAGGCAAAGTGTCACATCCGCATCTTCTGCTGCGTATGGCGCCGCTTGCTCTAAATCGATTTGATTGAAAGTCAGCTGGTTTTTACCTTTACCCGCAACTTGCTCAAACGAAATACAGGCATGCTGCATAAAGCGCAGTGCCAAGCTGTCCATATCATGTTTGCCACCCACACTGTTGTAGACGTAAGAAGCTAACATGGTGTCGTGAGCGATACCGCGCATCTCAATACCATAACGGGCTAACACACTGGCATCGTATTTCAGGTTCTGACCCACTTTGTGTTTGGAGTCGTCTTGCAAAATAGGTTTTAGTTGCTCAAGTACCCAATCACGACTGAGCTGCTCTGGAGCATCAAGATAGTCGTGCGCAACAGGCACATATGCCGCCTCGCCTTCAGCCACAGCAAACGATACGCCAACTAAGTTAGCGACCATGTAGTCTAAGCTGTCCGTTTCAGTGTCAAATGCAAACAGCTCTGCAGCTTGCAGCTTATCCAGCCACACTTTGAACGTCTCTTGATCGAGAATGGTTTGATATTGGCTACGATCGATTTTCACCGCTGAAGTGTCAGCTTGAAGTGCGACACTCTCAGCAGAACCTGTGGATGCGGTATCACCGCTTTTCTCAACAGCTTCAACAACACCTGTACCACCTTCTAGCAATTCAGATAACCAAGATTTGAACGCCATTTTGCCGTAAAGCTCAATCAGAGCATCACGATCCGGCGTTTGTTTATGCAGAGATTCTGGCGTGTTGTCGAGTTCAACATCAAGCTTAATGGTAGCTAACTTGTAAGACATGTACGCGTTGTCGCGATTATCTTCGAGTTTCTTCGCCATGGTTTTAGAACCACGGAAACCTAAGTCAGCAATCTTATCTAAATTCTCATAGAGTGTATCGATTCCGCCAATACCTTGCAGTAGTGCTGTTGCGGTTTTATCACCCACACCCGGTACGCCCGGAATGTTATCGACTTTATCACCCATTAGCGCGAGGTAATCGATAATCAACTCTGGCGGAATACCAAACTTCTCAATGACGCCTTCTCTGTCCATCACCACATTGGTCATAGTATTGATAAGAGTAACGTTATCATCCACCAGCTGAGCCATATCTTTATCACCAGTACTAATAAGTACCGGCATGCCCGCTTTTGAAGCCTGAGAAGCTAGAGTACCTATTACATCGTCCGCTTCCACGCCTTCAATAGAAAGAAGCGGCAACCCCATCGCACGAATAATGTTGTGTAGTGGCTCAATCTGGCAACGCAAGTCATCCGGCATTGGTGGACGATGAGCCTTGTATTCTGGAAACATGTCATCACGGAACGTTTTGCCTTTGGCATCAAAAATAACGGCAATACGATCCGAAGCAAATTGGCGCATCATAGAACGAACCATATTCACTACACCGTAAACAGCGTTAGTTGGAATATCTCCATTACTCATGGTGCCTGGATAAGCGTGGAATGCGCGATATAAATAAGAAGAACCGTCGATCAAAATTAACGGATTATCAGGAATGCGAGCCATAGTGTTGCTAGTCCAATGAGAAACAATTGGCGACTAGGATGCCACGACTGTGTTCAGGTTTCTATGCTACCTTGCAGACTCAAGTTCACGCTTTCGTTTAATTACTCACCAACACACAAGCCATTCTGTGGATAACTCTGTTTATAGATTTTATCCACTGGTTATTAAACCGTAAAAACCAACAACAAAATATTATTTAACAGTTTGTTTTTAAACAAAAAAATAAAAGATCGTGGTTTTTAAATACGATCATATTCAGATCATCAATTGTGGAAAAGACACTCGGTGTCCTTTTAGTCACCTTGAGATCTGGATCCAAAATGAATGATGAATTTTCATACTCTTACACAGAATTCTTACAATTGAGGATTTTTCTGACAGTGGCAAATTTGGTTACTCTCTGAAAATGAAAGCTTGTCACTATACATCCCATACCAAACAGAAAAATATAAGATCGCAACCTTGCCAGAGAGGAGCAGTGGATAAGTGGCATAAAAAAAGCGACATCGTTTGATGTCGCCTAGCAATATAAGGTCAGCCTGAAATAGAACGTTCAGCACTACCGAAAAGCTTAAAATTACACTGGAAGCAATGTGAGCAATGTCGTGTCAAAAAGAATAGGTTCGTTCATTCAGTTGTTCATTCTTTGCAATTAAACAAGTTTAAAAAGCAAGTCACTCACATCCTTATGAAATTCACTCATTCCCTAAGACAAAGTTAATAATAATGATTCTCATTTAACTGTCAACACTAAATGAGAAAAAATCTCATTTATTTTTTAACTGCTTCACAAAGTGGATACGGCTTTCCAATAGCGGCTCATACGGCTCAAAGTTCTCAATCAGGTAGTTATTCCTTAATAGCAGTCTGAGCATGGCTGGAAACTGATTGCGAGATTTAACCTTAAGCTGTTGATATCCATGGTCAATAACCCAGAATTCCTGAACATCTAATAGCTTTCGAGCCAACCCCAGATTACGAGCTTTAGGCGAAACACCACCAAACCAACTGTAGAACGTCTCTGAGTCGAGCTCATAGCCGATTTTGAAACCTAATATTTGCCCTTGTTGCTCTGCAACCAAAATCAAATGGCGCTTGCCTTCTAACCGCTGAGCTAAGCTTTGTTCGTTTTCTTTAACAATGAACTCATCAATTTCACTCACCACGGTTACAACTTCAGACAAACTGCCTTCACGTATCTTCATTATTGTTTCCTTAATTGAGTTCAAAAAGAAAAGGCTGGTCAATGGCCAGCCTTTAGTGACTTGTTCGTCTTCTGGTTTATTTTTGGGGTTTTACTTTAGAAACTGAGCCGCTTGAGCATTTTCTTCAGCCAGCCACTGCGCCACATCTTTAGCAAAGTAAGTCAAAATGCCGTCTGCACCCGCACGTTTGAAGCACAGTAGAGATTCCATCACTGTCTCTTTTTCCGATAACCAGCCATTGAGAATCGCAGCTTTGTGCATCGCATATTCGCCAGAAACTTGGTATGCGAAGGTTGGAACTTGCAGTTCTGTCTTAACACGACGAACCACATCCAGATATGGCATACCCGGTTTCACCATCACCATATCCGCGCCTTCATTCACATCCATCGCCACTTCATGAATCGCTTCATCGCTGTTCGCTGGATCCATTTGATAGTTCTTCTTGTTACCACCTTTCAGATTGCTCGCTGAGCCGACTGCATCACGGAATGGGCCGTAATAACAAGAAGCGTATTTTGCTGAGTAAGCCATGATTTGAGTATGAATGTGACCCGCTTCTTCTAGCGCTTCACGGATTTTGCCAATACGACCGTCCATCATGTCTGATGGTGCAACCACATCCGCACCCGCTTCAGCGTGCGAAAGCGCTTGTTTGATCAGCACTTCTGTCGTCTCATCATTCATCACATAACCGGTTTCATCGATAATACCGTCTTGCCCGTGAGTAGTATAAGGGTCTAGAGCTACATCGGTGATCACGCCCATTTGCGGAACGTGTTCCTTCAACAAACGAACTGCGCGCTGAACCAAACCATCAGGGTTGTAGGCTTCCGCAGCATCTAAACTTTTTGCATCTTGATTAACCACAGGGAACAGAGCGATAGCAGGAACACCAAGGTTTGCTAGATACAACGCTTCTTCCAACAATAGATCGATAGACAGACGTTCAATTCCCGGCATAGATTCAATCGCTTCACGGCGATCTTTGCCCATCAAAACAAACATCGGGTAAATCAGGTCATTTACCGAAAGTTTGTTTTCGGCCACTAGGCGACGAGAAAAATCGTGTTTACGTAAACGGCGTAGACGACGACCTGGGAACTGGCCTTGGATGGATACTGACACTCTACTCTCCTTCTTGGTCTGTCTGATTCATAAGTTCAGACTTTATTTGATGTGTAGATTCCCATTCAGACAGAAAGCACTCATAGAAAAGCACTTCAGGTGGAACAGGTTCAGGCGAAATCATATCACTCTCAAACTCTGGTGCTAGAGCCTTTGCGGAAAAATACAAAAAATGACCCGATGCTCACACTCACGTATACTGCCCGCTAACAGAATTTAGTGAGACAACACCATGATTGATACCCATGCCCATATCTATGCCAGCGAATTTGACCAAGACAGAGATGACGTCGTTCAGCGCGCCTTAGAGCAAGGTATCAAGCAAATTTTGTTGCCAAATATCGACTTAGAATCCATCGAACCTATGCTGGCAACAGAAACAGCCTATCCTGAGGTTTGCCGTTCTATGATGGGGCTTCACCCTTGTTATGTGGACACTAACGTAAAACAGACTTTGGAAACGATTCGTGCATGGTTTGATAAACACAATTTCATCGCAGT
Organism: Vibrio sp. Y2-5; assembly: GCF_014596725.1. Classification (GTDB taxonomy): domain Bacteria; phylum Pseudomonadota; class Gammaproteobacteria; order Enterobacterales; family Vibrionaceae; genus Vibrio. Next base: position 50,415 of record NZ_JACVEG010000007.1, on the reverse strand, counting down.
CGGTGAAATTGGTATCGACCTTTACTGGGATAAAACCTATCGTGCAGAACAAGAAATGGCGTTTGTCACTCAACTTAACTGGGCGAAAGAGATGGACCTTCCTGTGGTGATACACACCCGAGACTCTATTGAGGAAACCTTAGCCTTACTGCGCAAAGAACAAGATGGTTCACTACGTGGCGTGTTCCACTGCTTCGGTGGCAGTGTAGAAGAAGCGAAAGCAATCAACGAGCTGGGCTTTCATCTTGGCTTAGGAGGTGTGTCTACTTTTAAAAATGGTGGCATGGATCAGGTGATTCCTCATCTCGATCTTAACTACATGATTTTAGAAACCGACTGCCCTTACCTTGCGCCTGTTCCTCATCGTGGAAAACGCAATGAACCCGCCTACACCCAACTTGTTGCCAAACGAATCGCGGAACTGCGAGAGATGACCATTGAAGAAGTCGACACTCTCACTACGTTGAATGCCAAAAAGCTGTTCAACCTTTAATAAAAACAAAGCCCCCTAATCTTATAAGGGGGCTTTCTCATATTGAGCCAAGAGTTAGAGTTTTATTCCTTTCACCTTAGATTAATGTTCCTCCTCGTAGCCTGTGATCATAGTTTTGATATGACTGGTGGGTGTTGGCCCTGTGGTGGTCATGTAAATATGCCCAATCAAGAACACGACAAATAAAAACGCCACCAACAAATGCAATCCCGATAATGTTCCCAAAGGAATGATTTCAATGCCGAAGGGATGAAGTAATAACAAAGCGCCAGATACCCAAATTAAAGGGGCTAAAATCAACTTAAATCCCAGATAAAAAAAGCGCTGCAAAGGATTGTGCTTTCTCTCTGGTGTCGCCTGATATGGGTGTGGCTTCCCTAGGAAAATGCCTCGTATATAGAAACTCATCACATCAGAGAGTTTGTCAGTTGTAGGCATATATTGTCGCCATTCCCCTGTGGTGAAATGCCAGAAAATGGCAAACAGCCAAAGCACAATTAATGTGACTGCGCACAGTTCATGCCAAAACATAGCGGCTTCAAAACCTAACCATTGGTATGAACCATGAATTTCAAATCCAGTCACAATCATGGCAATAATCAGTAAGCTCTGTGCCCAGTGCCAGAAACGTTCAAAGCGTTTATAAACCATATGACGCATAACCTACTCCTTACCTTGTGGACGACGCGAGAACACCCTTAGCAAGCCGTGTATTGCGACTGCCAACACAGTCAGAGCGACCAACCACCACAAATATTGACTATTACCACCGAGGGCATCATCACGACCGGGAATATAGAAACCGGCAATTTTCGCCATTCGCCCATCTTTGCTATGGCAGTCCTGACATTCCAATGCTTTCTCTGCTGGAGCCACCATATGGGTGATCGGGAAGTGATAGTCAGTGTTAACGAACGTCATTTCACCGCCAAACTCTAATCCACTCGCCGCCATACCGGCTGTTGCAGCCGCTGCCCAGTCATATGATTTCCAATAAGCAGCACTGTCTTTACCAAACAAGTGTGGTGTTATCATTAGCTGATTTTTCACATCATAAGGCTGCTTTCCTTTCATCACTTTAAACGGCCAAATGCGAACCCCTTCTTCACCACAAGTTCCCTGAACTTTGGTCAGTTCAATCACACCATCGGCATTAGGCTGAACCTTCTCACCCACTGTGGTGTAATCAATCTCGCCATTAAAACAGGCATATTCAGGAACCACATTTTTCTCCCAGACAAAGTCCCCTTTTTTGGGATCATAGAGTGGATTACCCCACTCATCTTTGGTCATTGGACGTTTCTTATCACCAGCAGTAGACCAATCCCAGAAGGTTTTTGTCGCTTTTTCACGGGCAAATTCTGGAATATGGCATGTCTGACAGGCGACATTTTCTGCATGCTGATTAAGGCGAATGGCTTCACGTGAACCTTGGTGAGGCGTGGCACTATGGCAAGATTCGCAAGTCGCACGACTCATGTCTGTGTGTCCGGGAATATCGATACCGGAGGTATCTTTCGCATTCATGGAATAACGCGATCCCTGAGTGATATGAGCGCTGGTGGTATGGCAGTCCTGACACTTCAAATTAGCGCCCTCTTTGGCAAGGTGCACATCGAGTTCAGGCGAGGCAGAATTAAGACTTGAATCCATATCGCCGTGTTTGACGGCATCACCACCACCACCAAAGAAATGACAACTACCGCAGTTCTTTACTTCTGGTGTCGCAACACTTTTAGCGGACTTTGCCAAATCAACCGCAGGCAGAATTTTCCCCGAACCAACAGGCCATTCAGTATCGACATAATTGGGATGACCGGCAGCGGTAGGAAATTTTCGGTATTGACCCGATTGATCATGGCAAACCAAACAGTCGATACTCTCTTGCTTGGTGAAATCAAATTGGTCATTTTTCCAGCCATAGCCTGTATGGCAGCTTGTACAGCGCGGCTCGTTAGAAGCGGTGGAAATACAGAAGTTATTGACGACATTTTTCTTGCCGTAAATCTCATCAGAACTGGTCTGTTCATGCTCCCACGTCCAATGGGTAGAAGCTTGAATCTGCTCACCCGCTTCGGTGTGGCATTCCAAACACGCTTTCGTCACTTCCTGAGCTTTGTTAAAAGGCCCGTTCAGTTGTTCAAAGGTTTGATGATCAGCCGTTGACGCATAAGCCAATGGCGTTGTTCCGGTGAAAAGCGCCGTAAATAACAGTAATAACAGCGAATGGTGTCTAATCGTTATCGTTTTCATTCCGAACATACCTTCCTGGTAAATTAGAATTCGCTTATATAATTAGACGAAACAATGCCAAATGCGAAAGCAGATCGCAGCACAATTGTTTTAAATCAAACTATTGTGCAAAAAAACATCAATAACGCATCAGATCGTAAAACTGTGATAGCTATAGAATTTGCTCAGCCTGCGGGCACAAAAAAGGAGCCAAAGCTCCTTTTCATCTCGATTTTCCTATTGCTTATTGGCCTATTCTTCCACTTCCTCTTCATCCGCTTCATTCTTGGTGTAGAAACGAGCAAAGATAAGTCCAACTTCAAACAGTAAGCACATTGGAACGGCCAATAAGGTCTGTGAAATCATGTCCGGCGGCGTAAGTAGCATACCGACAATAAATGCGACCACTATGATGTACGGGCGCTTAGTTGCCAAAGACTTAGGTGTGGTTGCCCCTGTCCAACAAAGCAAGCAGATAGCGACTGGTACTTCAAAAGCAATACCAAAAGCTAAGAAAAGCGCTAAGACGAAATCAAGATAACTGGCAATATCCGTTGCGATTTCCACACCACCCAATGCAATAGCGGTAAAGAAACCAAACACCAGCGGGAACACCACGAAGTAAGCGAAAGCAACGCCGCAGTAAAACAACAGCGAGCTAGAAAACAGCAGAGGGAAAATTAAGCGACGCTCATGTTTATACAAACCCGGAGCCACAAATGCCCATACCTGATAAAGAATATAAGGCACAGAGAGAAACACAGCCACAATCAGGGTCAGCTTAAGTGGTGTAAAAAACGGTGAAGCAACATCAGTTGCGATCATCGTCGCACCTTCCGGTAAACGCTCCACCAGCGGCTTGGAGACAAATTCGTAAATGTCACCAGAGAAATAGATCAAAGCAAGAAACACAACCAGCACGCCCGCGATACTGTGCAATAAGCGGTTGCGTAGCTCAAGAAGGTGACTAATTAAAGGCTGCGTCTGTTCTACAGAAGACATTGGAACCTCATGTGACAGCTCATATAACTGAGATCATATAACAGAAAATGAAGAGCAACGTGTGCTCTTCATTTGATGGCTTATTCGGCTTTCTTTTCTGCCGATTTAGACTCTTCCTCAGTTGGCTGAGTTTGAGCTTGCGCAGTAACGTCTATCGTTTCAGAACCATTCATTGATTCTGAAACATCCTTAGCGTCTGCGACTGTTGCGGCTGAATTATCCGCTGTTTGCGTATTGTTCGATGCAGCATAAGGACGCTGAACATCTTGCGCCGCTTGCTTTAGCTTATCGACCGACTCTTGAAGTTCAGGTGAAAGATTCTTCATGCCCATTTGCTCTGCTTTGCGCAAGTTGTCTTGTAACTCTTGCACTTTAAGCTCATGAGCCAGTTCATCTTTCACACTGTTCGCCATACTTTTCGCCGCACCAATAAATTTGGTCACGCTGCGAATAGCATGTGGCAAACGTTCAGGACCCAGTACAACTAAAGCAACAACAGAGATTAATACCAGCTCCCAAAAACCGATATCGAACACTCTTTACGCCTGCTCTTTGTCTTTTTTGGTTTCTGTAGAAGCAGTTGTTTTTTGCTGCTCCAAGTTCTTTGGTTCAAAGTCAGCGTCTTTTTCTTCTGGCTTATCTTCTTCAGCCATCGCCTTTTTGAAACCTTTTACTGCGCCACCAAGATCACCGCCGATGCCACGTAATTTCTTTGTACCAAACAATAGAACTACGATCACAGCAATGATAAGAAGTTGCCAAATACTGATACCACCCATTATTTATACCTCGGGGTTATTTACTCATAATGATTTCTGAAGTTTATCGCCTAACGACGATAAGCCCGCCAACTAAACAGCCAAAATGTGAAGCCTGCAACCGCACTGCCCACAGCTAGCTGCTCAAAGTGACTGGCGACCAGTATTGCCGAGCATACGACTAATGTGGCGCCAATACCAAATAAAAACTTGCCTGTAGCTTGCTGACGCTTTGTCTCTCGATAGCCTTGGTAAAGCTGATCAATACGCTGATTCATCACTTTACCTTGGCGCAAACTGTCGTACAGCAGCTCTGGTAACTCAGGCAATTTTTCTGCCCAGAATGGCGCTCGCTCTTTCACTGCATTGATGACAGCTTGCGGCCCCACTTGGTTCATCATCCATTTTTCTAGGAAAGGTTTCGCCGTTTGCCACAAATCGAGTTGCGGGTAAAGCTGGCGACCAAGCCCTTCAACATAAAGTAGCGTTTTCTGCAGCAATACCAATTGTGGCTGAACTTCCATGTTGAATCGACGGGCGGTATTGAACAGGTTCAATAGCACGTGGCCAAAGGAAATTTCACAAAGAGGTTTTGCAAAAATAGGTTCACAGACGATACGAATTGCGACTTCAAACTCATCAATATTGGTATCGTGAGGTACCCAGCCAGAATCAACGTGCAACTCAGCGACTTTGCGGTAATCTCGGTTAAAGAATGCCAAGAAGTTTTCGGCTAAGTAACGTTTATCTTCGCTGTTGAGTGTGCCTACGATGCCACAGTCCAACCCAATCCACTGTGGATTTTCTGGATGTTCAGGGTTCACAAACACGTTGCCCGGATGCATGTCAGCATGGAAGAAACTATCGCGAAACACCTGAGTGAAAAACACGCTCACTCCGCGTTCAGCCAACAGCTTCATATTGGTGCCGTTTGCTTGTAAGCGTTCTACGTCAGACACCTGAATACCGTATATTCGCTCAGAAACCATGACAGTTTCATTACTCAAATCGCTAATTATTTCAGGTACGTAAAGTTCTTCACTGTCTTCGAAGTTACGACGCAAGCGAATCGCATTCGCGGCTTCTCTGCGCAAGTCCAGCTCATCAATCAGTGTTTTTTCGTATTCGCGAACCACTTCGACCGGCTTAAGACGTTTGGTTTCCGGAGTCGCTTTGGCAACTATACGGGCCATGCGATACATCAACTTAAGATCGGCATCAATCACAGGGCGAATATCAGGACGAATCACTTTTAAAACGATCTCGCGACCGTTTTCTTTCAGTTTCGCGGTATGTACCTGAGCAATGGAAGCGGACGCTAGAGGCTCGATATCAAAATCGTCAAACCACGTTTCTAAACTGCCGCCGAGCGCTTTTTCCATCTGCTGTTTGGCGAGTTTACCGTCAAATGGTGCAACTTTGTCTTGCAGCAGCGCAAGCTGATCAGCGATATGTGGCGGGAACAGGTCACGACGAGTCGACATCATCTGACCAAACTTAATCCACACCGGACCTAACTCTTGTAGTGCTAAGCGAAGACGCTCACCTAACGGCTTATCACTGTGTTGATTACGAATCCAAAACAGCGATTTACGCAACAAGCGCGGCGCTTTGGTCAGTTGATGTTCTGGAAGCAGTTCATCCAGACCGTACTCAAGCTGTACTTTAATAATTCGGTATAGGCGCTTTAGTTCTGAAGGCGTCATAAGTTATTTGGAAACCTCAGCGTTTTCCTTGCTCATTTTCTCTAGCAGTGCCGCTAGCTTTGCGTCTAAACGTGCTGCCTGACTTTTCACGTCATCCACTTGGTCACAGAAATAGGCAATTTCTAACGGAGCAGGTGCAATACGCCACTCTTCAGTCAACACTTGAGCCAGATGGTTCTGATGCTTGTTAAACTGAGAAGTCAGCAAAGAACCGACGTTTTTCGCCCCCTGAACCACAGTATGAGCGACCACATCACCAGTGGCTCGTGACATCCACTCTTCAATGTCAGGTTTGCAATCTGTCATCAACTGAGAAAATTTCTGAGCCAGTTGGATATCACCTTCCAGCACCAACTTATCTTGTTTGATGAGTTGAGTGATATTGGCTTGTTCACGCAGTTCAGGCAGGACGGAAAGATGCAGTGACAAGTAACAGTCTGGTTTGCCTTCATAATTTGCCAGTACATCGATCTGTTGGCTAAAGACAAAAGTAAGTGTCTTGTTCAACTCTTTGAGATGCACTTGAATCACTTGCCCTTTAAGGCGAGCAAGACGACGACCCAAGTTAGGGTCGTCATTAATCAGGGTATTTAGAGAGGTTTCAATCACCGCAGTGACGAGAGGTTCAAACGGCATAAGCGGTCCTTAGAATTTGTAACCGCGGTGCAGTGCTACGATACCACCCGTTAGGTTGTAGTAGCTTGCTTGCTCAAAACCAGCTTCAACCATCATACCTTTCAGGGTTTCTTGGTCTGGATGCATGCGAATCGATTCTGCTAAGTAGCGGTAGCTGTCTGCATCGTTAGCAATCAGCTCACCCATTTTTGGCAGGATATGGAACGAATAAGCATCATAAATTTTTGAAAGCGGATCTAAAACAGGTTTGGAAAACTCAAGCACTAGCAGACGACCGCCCGGTTTCAGAACTCGGTACATAGAGCGCAGTGCTTTATCTTTGTCTGTTACGTTACGCAGACAGAAGCTGATAGTAATACAGTCAAAATGATTGTCTGGGAACGGCAGTTCTTCCGCGTTCGCTTGTACGAAATCAATGTTGCCAACAATGCCACGGTCACGCAGTTTGTCGCGCCCCACGTTAAGCATTGAGTTATTGATATCCGCCAGAATAACGTGGCCTTTATCGCCAACGATACGAGAAAACTTCGCTGCTAGGTCACCAGTACCGCCACCAAGGTCGAGAATTTTTTGTCCCGGACGTGCGCCTGAGCAATCAATCGTAAAACGCTTCCATAGTCGATGAACACCACCCGACATTAAGTCATTCATGATGTCGTATTTCGCTGCTACTGAGTGAAATACCTGAGCGACTTTGGTTGCTTTTTCTTCTTTACGAACGGTTTCGAAACCGAAATGCGTTGTGTCTTGATCTGTCATTGCTGTATTGGTTTGCACGCTACTACTGTCCGTCATCGTTTCTATCCGTCATCGTGGTCGCTATTGCGCCCGCCATCATTCGTTTCTTTTCAATTTGGTTGCTATGCAGCGCTCTCTTTGTTTGAGGACTTTCCTGTTGAAAAAAGCGTTCAAAAAAGTGACTAAACTGCCGCGGACAATCAGTTTACTTTATCCTCTCCTTGATGTCTTTCTACTAAAGGGGCATTTTCATAATCTTCGCCAATTTGTGCCTTTTCCGCCCACTGAGAATGAATAGAACGTTTCACTTCTACCCCAAGCTGTTTAAAGCTTTCTGCCTGACTGATGGCATTTCCGCGACCAGTAACAAGCTTATTCATCGCGCCCTGATAATTTTGGTTGGCTCTGTCTAACGCAGACCCCAATCCTTCCATATCATCAACAAACAAACGTAGCTTGTCATAGAGCTTACTGGCACGCTCAGCTATTAAGCGGGCATTTTGGTTTTGGCGGTCATTACGCCATAGATTGTCAATGGTGCGCAGAGCCACCAGCAATGTGGTTGGACTGACAAGGATAATATTTTGCTCCATCGCATCTTTCACCAAGCTTGGATCAGCTTGAATCGCAACTTGGAATGCAGGCTCAACAGGAATAAACATCAACACATAGTCGAGGCTCTCAATACCGCGAAGCTGATGGTAGTCTTTCTGGCTCAATCCTTTGATGTGATTACGCAGGGCAAGCAAGTGATCACGCAGAGCTGCATCACGTTCTTCATCGGTTTCGGCATGGAAGTAACGCTCGTAAGCCACCAGCGCCATTTTCGAATCCACCACCACTTGTTTATCTTGTGGCAGATGAACAATTACATCCGGCTGATAACGTTTGCCCATATCATTTTGCAAACTAACCTGTGTTTCGTACTCATGCCCTTCACGCAAGCCTGATTCAGCCAGCACGCGAGCCAGTACGACCTCTCCCCAGTTACCTTGCTGCTTGTTGTCACCTTTTAGTGCCTGAGTAAGGTTCAACGCTTCTTTTGCCATCTGTTCATTGAGGTTTTGTAAATTACGCAGCTCGTGCACTAAGGTATGACGCTCTTTGGCTTCACTATTGAAGTTGTCATTCACCTGTTTACGGAAACCTTCTAACTGCTCTTTTAGCGGGCTCAATAAACCATCAAGGCTTTGTTTGTTCTGTTGATCCACTTTTGCCGCTTTCTCTTCAAACACTTGGTTCGCAAGATGTTCAAATTGCTGTTTCAAGCGTTCTTCTGCAGTTTCCAGTAAACGTAATTTTTCTGCATTCGATTCTAACTGCTGTTGATGACGCGCTTCCTGTTCACGCAACTGGACATCAAGCTGCGCTTTTAGCTCTCGTAAGTGGTTCAACTCATCATTGTACTGGTCACGCTCCAGCTTGACGGCATCGAAATAACGCAACTTTTCCATCGCTGCCATAAGTTTTCCGTGCAGTTGTTTTAGCTCGTACTCTGCTTTGTCACGCTCTTGATCCAGCTCTTCCAGCTCACCCAAACTGTTGTTCAAGCTTACCTTCAATTGCTCGATTTGCTGTTGATACCAGCGAGCGTCATTAATAATCTGTTGATCAAGCAGTTGGGTTCTGACCTGCATTTTTTGCTTAACCCAAAGCCCAATCACGCTCCCAGAGATAATCGCACTCGCAAGTGCAGGTGCCCAAAGCAGTATGTTGTTGATAATCCATTGCATCATAAAGGTTTACTTCGTCTAGTCGTGACTTAAGTCTGTTGACAAAAATGGTATTTCCATACTGGATAAATGTCCAGTTTGTGGCGCATTTATTCCACCGTTAGACTAGCCAAATAACGTCAAATAAAGTTAGGGAAAACCAATGAATGAGCGTCGTGCATTAGGGCTAGGGCTGTCCGCAGTTCTGCTTTGGTCAACCGTTGCCACAGCTTTCAAACTCACTCTGGCAGAATTCACGCCAATTCAAATGCTCACTGTCGCAAGTATTGTCTCTGCACTGGCTTTATTCATAATTTGCGCCCTAAGAGGTCATCTAAATCTGATCGCCAGCACCTTTTTTGCTAATCCTTGGTACTACTTGCTGCTAGGGCTGATTAACCCTCTGGCTTACTATTTAATTTTATTTAAAGCGTATGCTTTACTTCCAGCTTCGCAAGCTCAGTCCATTAATTATAGCTGGGCAATCACCTTAACGTTGATGGCCGCTGTTTTCTTAGGCCAGACTATCAGAAAGCAAGATTGGCTAGCCTGCGCCCTCAGCTATTTAGGGGTTATTGTGATAGCCACCAAAGGCGATATTCTGGGGTTGAAATTCGACAGCCCACTTGGTGTCGGTTTAGCGCTGCTTTCCACACTGCTGTGGGCTGGATACTGGATTCTCAACACCAAGAACCAAGCTGAACCTGTCGTCAGCGTATTACTTGGGTTCCTTGTGGCTATTCCGTTTACTATCGGATTAAACCTTTATGAAAGCGCTCCCTGGAGCCAAATAACCTTTAACGGCTGGGCCGCTGTGACCTACGTTGGGCTATTTGAAATGGGCATTACCTTTGTGCTCTGGCTCGGCGCGCTGAAAAGTACCAACAACACCGCACGTATCAGCAACCTGATTTTTGCCTCACCGTTTATCTCTCTGATCCTGCTGGCAACGATTATTGGTGAGGAGATTCACCCTTCAACGTTAATCGGCTTAGTGATGATCATCATTGGTCTTGTTGTGCAGCAACTGAAGTTTTCAAACAAGCTCGCAACTTCTAGCTAAGCTCAGATATCAAAGCCCACGCTTTTGCGTGGGCGAACTGAGTTTTGAGTCTCACTTAAAACAATTGATGAGCAAGCTCCACCCCATGCCCCCTGACTCGGTCAATTTCAATATAGACATCGGATGATAACGCCAATGCCTTCGCCGCAGGGTGACGAGTGAGGAAGGCACGTTTTTCTCGCTCATCAAACAGTGAATCCCAACGTTTGTGAATTTCGCGCGCTAAAAACAGCACACAGGCCAGACGCTTGGCTTCCGTAGCCTTACCCGGATGATTCACATTTTCTATCGCATCCGCCATATCTGAAGGGAACTGCCACTCACGAGCTAACCTTGCTCCGAGTTCCTGAGCATCGGTATCAAGCAGCTCTTTTTGTACCGCAATTAACTCCTCGCCATGATCAGCCCGATATTTAATTTGCGACGCGATTTCAGGTTCCAATGCATGAATCATGAGTTCACCGATATTGTGCAACACCCCGGTGGTAAAGGCTTCATTCGGGTCTAAGCGAGCAGCTCTCGCCAGCTTACTGGCAATCATGGCAATTTCGAACGTATTGGCCCAGTAGTCCTTGATATTGAGGGTTTCAAGTTTTGGGAAAACACCTGACACCACAGAAGAAGAGATTAGCGTACGTACCGCGCCACTACCCACACGGATGATCGCTTCGTTAATAGTTGAGACACCATGTGCGCCTCCAAACTGCGCTGAGTTTGCCATCCGCAAAACTCGGGCACTCAACACTTGGTCCATCGACATCTTACGCGCAAGCTCACTGAAGTTAAGGTTCTCGCTGTTAACCATGTTCAGCAACTCTTGTTGGATACTTTCAATACGAGGTAATTCATTAAAACGAGAGAGCAAGGCTTCTTGGTTCATTCTGGCTACTCCTTTTGCCAACCAACAAATCAACTATAGTTTAGAAATAATCATTGTTGAAAACGCCACACCCTTTACAGCTAAAGCTGGAATCTAGCTCAAGGTACTCATGTTGATTAAATTGATTGAGTCAGCGAAAAGACAAAGCCGGAGAACATCTCCGGCTTTGTTTGAAATTATATCTGTCAGGTAATTTTCTCTCGATACAGTTTCGGGCTAACCCCTGCTTTGCGCTTAAATACGCGAGAAAAATAGAGAGGATCGGAATAACCGACGATTCGACCAATATGGTTAACTGAATAGTGAGTAGTCACTAACAATTGCTTCGCGCGGCTGATTCGCTGATCATCGCGCCATTGAGTAATGGTCATTTTCATTTCATCACGGAACAAATGACCTAAACGAGATGGCGACAAGCAAGTATGCGCAGCAATTTCCTCAAGCGTGAAATCCTGATTGAGGTTTTGTGTCATATAGTTAATCGCTTGAATGATTCGCGGATCGAGTGGCTTACTGACCACATCCGGCTGCACCGATTTACAGCGAATCAGCAGCTGTTCAAGCAAGTTAATCGCCAAATCATCCCGATATGGAAGGTCCGATTTAGCCGTATATTCGATATCAACAAACAAGCTTTCAATGTGTTCGATATCCTGTGCAGACAAGCCACTGGTGACATAAACGCCATTGCGCTCTTCCTGCCAGTTTAACCAGTCATTCCAAAATGCACGCGGCCGGAAATACACCCAACGGTGAAACCATGAAGCGTTGTCTTCTTTGCGACGGTAATAGTGGGCGGCGCTAGGGGGAAACAGGAGTAAGTCCCCCGCTTTTACATGAAATTCATGTTCACCGGAAAAAATGGTGCCTTCACCTTTGCTGGTGATATTGATGATGTACCCTTTCATGCCATTTGGACGATCGATGGTGTAGTCGAGCTCGTCACCTTCGATAATGGGTGTGAGACCGGCGACTAAATGCGCATCAAAGTCATACCCCGGCTTGAGTGGATCTGTGTTTTGCATAGACCAACAATCATTAGAATTTTTTCTAGTGTATGTTGAGCCCGGAAGTATTGCGATTTTCGACATCACATTTTATCTAATACGATCCACTGAGTCGCTGAAAAAGCTTCACGAAACAGATCAGGTTTAATGGAGTGACGAATAGATTCACTAGGAAGACCGTGACGACAGCGTTGCCAATCCGGTTGTTCTGACTGTGGCGGTTTGTCATTACCCTCCGTTTCCAGAGGCACAATCGCATGTCGGATATCTAAACGGGTCGGAATGCTATTGCGCGCCAAATACTCAATCACGACGGCTTTATCGTGAAAATAGTAGTTCATGTTGACAGATAGCTTGTCGACATGGTGCAACTGGCACCATTGCTCAATGCGATCGTGGCGATGACGAAACTTCCACTGAGCCTCAGAAACATCCAACTGCTCACCATTGTTAATCAGTTCCAGCGAGCCTTGATATAACACTTTATCCCCATAAAGAAGTTCAAACTTCTCAGGGTTTTGGCCTGCAACTCGCAGTGTCCATTGGTGGTAGTTAATATCAAGCGGACTTTGAACATCGAAGCCCAGCTCTGTTTTAGATTCGTCAACAGTCATAATTACCTCTACAACCACTCCCTCACAGCCGTGTTACTGTGAGGGAGAATTTATCGATTAAACACCTGAAGCTAAACGGTAGTACAAGCTGTTGGTTTTCAGTTCTTGCTTGAACTTACGCGTCTCAGTGCTTTCGTCGATCACAACCATTTCCATCCCAAGGATATCTGCGTAATCCGCTAGAGTATCAACACTCACCTGCTGGCTGTAAGCGCTATGGTGTGCGCCGCCGGCATGAATCCAAGTTGCCGCCGCTACTTGTAGGTTTGGCATTGGTTCCCATAGTGCATGAGCAACCGGTAGGTGTGGCATACTTTGCGGAGGAGCGACCGTTTTCAACGTGTTCACTACCATGCGGAAGCGGTTACCCAGATCAATCACAGACACGTTTAGCGCATCACCTTCTTTACCACTGAACAGCAAACGAGGAACATCGCACTTCAGACCAATAGTATGACGGTGAATTTCCAGACGTGGTTTTGCTGCGGCAATCGAAGGACACACTTCTAGCATGTGAGCTCCCAATGCTTGGTCAGTAGCGCCGAAGTTATAGGTGTAGTCTTCCATAAATGAAGTACCACCTTGGCGACCTTTACCCATCTGTTTCATGATGTGAACCATTGCAGATGTTTTCCAGTCACCTTCACCACCGTAACCAAAGCCTTTCGCCATCAAACGTTGTGTTGCAAGGCCTGGCAGAGAACCCAAACCGGTTAGGTTTTCGAAGGTGTTAGTAAATGCACTGGCACCTACATCCGTTAAGAAACGCTCCATACCCATTTCTAGACGGGCTTCGTGTTGCATCAGTTTAAGCAGAGCAGTATCTGTCAGCAGCTCAGGTTTCATTTCATAGGTTGATGCGTACTCATCAAGCAGACGAGAGACATCGGCTTCCGACACCGATTGAACCGCTTCAGTCAGTTCTCCCAGACCGTATGCGTTCACTTCATAGCCGAACTGGATTTGAGCAGAAACTTTGTTGCCTTCGGTTACCGCAACTTGACGCATGTTGTCACCAAAACGCGCCACTTTTAGATTCTGACCAGCATTGATACCGATAGCTGCACGGCACCAATCATCCATTTCTTTATGCACTTGTGGGTTTTGCCAGTGCCCCACCACCACCTTACGGTCAATACCCATACGAGTACCGATAAAGCCAAACTCACGACAGCCATGGGCACTTTGGTGCGTGTTCATGTAGTTCATGTCGATGCTGTCCCAAGGAAGCGCCGCATTGAACTGAGTGTGAAGGTGCATGAAAGGTTTGTTCAACTGAGACAGACCGGCAATCCACATTTTGGCCGGAGAAAAAGTGTGCATCCAGAGCACAAGACCAATACAGTCAGGATCGTTGTTCGCTGCGCGACATACATTAAGAATCTCTTCCGGAGACTTGACTGTTCCTTTGTCTACCATGGGTACAGAGATTGCACTGGTTTCGTTGAAGCTTGCGACCATTTGACCGCTTTCAAACGCGACTTGCTCAAGTACTTTTGGTCCGTATAGCGTTTGTGAACCAGTGACAAACCAAACTTGTTTTTCATTAAATACTTTCATGACTTACCCTTTATTCTTAGCTGACTGACCGTAATAAGCATTGGCTCCGTGTTTACGTAGGTAGTGCTTATCGAGCAACGCTTGATTGATATATTCCACCGCAGGATTGATCTGCAGAGTTTGCAGAGCCATTCCGGCTACAACCTCCGTCACCACTGCGTTGTGCACCGCTTGATGGGCATCTTTACCCCAGCAGAACGGTGCGTGTTCTTTGACGAGAATGCCCGGAATCGCAATTGGGTCGTTGTCCCCTATGGTTTCTGCGATCACCAGGCCAGCATTCAATTCATAATCGGCAGCGATCTCTTGATTGCTGAGCGCACGAGTGCATGGAATGCTGCCGTAGAAGTAATCCGCATGAGTGGTGCCTAAAGCAGGAATCGCTTTACCTGCCTGAGCCCAAGCCGTGGCCTGCGGAGAATGGGTATGAACCACACCACCGATTTTGGCGTAGGTGCGATAGAGCACTAAGTGGGTTGCGGTATCAGATGACGGATTCAAATCGCCTTCCACCACATTGCCTTGCAGATCAACCACCACCATGTTTTCGGCACTTAAATCTTCATAAGCCACACCGCTTGGCTTAATCACCACCAAGCCAGATTCTCGGTCGATCGCTGACACATTGCCCCAAGTGAACGTAACAAGCTTGTGACGTTCGAGATCCAAATTGGCTTGCCACACTTCGTGGCGTAGCGTTTTCAGACGCTCTTGTTGGTTCAACAAATCACCCATGGTTACGCTCCTGAGCATGTTTTGCTTCCGAGATTTGCTCTAGATGTTGGCCCAGTTCACGGTAAGCAGAGTAACGTTGATCTCGCAGTGCGCTTGTTGTCGTATTCGGCTTGTAAACTTGGCTGATTGGGCTTGCCATCGCTTTTTGCGCCTGCTGCGCATCATCATAAATACCGGCTACAACTGCGGCGAAGATTGCGGCGCCCAGTGCACAACATTGCTCAGAGCTCGCTACCGCAATATCACGGCCGATAACGTCTGCACACATCTGCATCACATAAGGCGATTTTTGCGAAATACCGCCGATGGCGATGACGCGCTCTACGTCCATACCTTGGTCAACAAAGCAATCAACAATCGCTTTTGCGCCGTGAGCCGTTGATTCAACCAGAGCCGCAAACATCGCGGGTGCGGTTGAACCTAAGTTCAAATCGGTAACTGCGCCTTTGAGACGCTGGTTGGCGTAAGGTGTGCGGCGACCATTGTGCCAGTCCATTGCCAGTGGTGAGTTGTCATTGAATCCATATTGCTGTGCAGAATCTGCAAGCATTGGGATAATCGCTTTATCCAACTGCTCCATCACTTTCGCCGCTTCTGGATTGGTTATCGCTAATGCTTGGATTGGCCACATCAGCACGCGTTTATACCAAGCGTAAACATCACCAAACGCTGATTGACCTGCTTCCAGCGCCATCAAACTTGGCAGAGCACTGCCTTTGACCTGTCCACAAATACCGTGAATGGTGCGGTCGCCAACTTGGTCTGCATCGACCATTAAGATGTCGCAAGTAGAGGTACCAATCACTTTGACCAAGTCATGTTTACCAGCACCTGCACCGACAGCACCCATATGACAGTCAAATTCGCCGACCGCAATCGCTAAACCCGCAGGCAAGCCCAGCTTATCCGCCCATTCTTGAGTCAAATAACCCGCGACATCTTCAGAGGTATAAACCTCATCAAACATGCGATCACGAATACCATCGAGTGTTGGTGAAATTGCAGAGAGGAATTTTTGATCCGGTAAACCACCCCAGCTGTCATGCCACATCGCTTTATGACCCGCGGCACAGATGCCATGACGGAATTTACTTGGGTGTTCGTTGCCAGACAGTAACGCTG
Source organism: Vibrio sp. Y2-5 (assembly GCF_014596725.1). GTDB lineage: Bacteria > Pseudomonadota > Gammaproteobacteria > Enterobacterales > Vibrionaceae > Vibrio. The sequence continues at coordinate 34,157 of NZ_JACVEG010000007.1, read as the reverse complement.
GGATCCAGTCACACAATTCCACCCAGCTATGAGCCGCTTTCGCCACTTGTTCGTCTTGTTCGCTGACACAAGCCGCTTTTGCCCAAAACCATTCTGACGAGTAGATACCACCGATGTATTTGGTGTAGTCAATGAACTCGCCACCGTGAGCCAGTTCATTAATCAACTCGGCTTTGGATACTGAGGTATGGTCTTTCCACAAAATGAACATCGCGTTCGGGTTTTCGGCAAATTCAGGTAACAACGCCAAGACATTACCTTGTGCATCAACGGGTGCTGGCGTAGAGCCAGTTGTATCGACACCAATACCCACCACAGACAGTGCGATTTCCGTAGGGACTTGTTCAAGCGCTTCACGAATCGCTTGAGTCATAGCTTCGATATAGTCTTTCGGGTGGTGACGGAACTGAGATTGCTCGGGCTCGTTGTACTGGCCTTCCATCCAACGTGGGTAGTAAGTGACACCAGATGCCACCTCCTCACCACTAACAGCGTTGACCAATAATGCACGCACCGAATCGGAACCGAAGTCCAGACCAATAACGTGTGCAGCTTGTGTCGCTAAATGCTTCATAACAACTCCATGTAGGGTGATATTTTTGTTTGTTATACCCCTGCATGGATGATTCAGCCATGACATTGCCTGCTAGATGTATGGACAAATCCGCCAAAAGAACATTTCTGTGCAGCTGTTTAAAAAATGTTCCAACCCTTTATAAACAAGGCGAAACTGCGGGTGTAAATGATTACACACGCACCAAAAGTAATCACAAATGCACTAAAAGGTAACATTTGAGATCGCCATCATGTTCACCTCCGCTAAATGAATGGACAAAATCGCTACATTTTTTTGATGTGATTTTCATCACTTCAACTTCAAATTAAATCTTCAAAGATGTCGGTGAAACAAACCCTACCCAGCGGATGGAATAACAATGAAACTAAAAAAATTATTAATAGCGACTGCCTTAACCGGGGCAACACTGTTAAGTGCTTCTGCCAACGCGTTCTTTGGTTCAAGCGACGACATGCGACTAGGCTACCTAGTTAAACAACCAGAAGAACCATGGTTCCAAACTGAATGGTCATTTGCCGAGAAAGCCGGCAAAGATCTAGGTTTCGAAGTGGTAAAAATGGCTGTGCCAGATGGTGAAAAAACACTAAATGCTATCGATACTCTTGCCGCGCAAGGCGCGAAAGGTTTCGTTATCTGTACTCCGGATCCTAAATTAGGTCCTGCAATCATGGCGAAAGCAAAAAGCTATGATCTGAAAGTCGTTACTGTTGATGACCAGTTCCTCAACGCTAAAGGCGAACCAATGACTGACGTACCTCTAGTAATGATGGCTGCAACCGCTATCGGTGAACGCCAAGGTACTGAGCTTTATAAAGAAATGACAAAACGTAACTGGGACGTAGCAACAACAGGTGTAATGGCGATCACTGCTGATGAGCTAGACACTGCTCGTCGTCGTGTTGATGGTTCTATCTCAGCTCTAAAACAAGCGGGTTTCCCTGAAGGTCAAATCTATCGCGTACCAACAAAAACTAACGACATCCCAGGAGCGCTAGACGCTGCGAACTCTCTACTTGTTCAATACCCTGACGTTAAGCAATGGCTTGTTGTTGGTATGAACGACAACACTGTTCTTGGTGGTATCCGAGCGACTGAAGGCCAAGGCTTCGGTGCTGACAACATCATCGGTATTGGTATCAACGGTGTTGATGCAGTTAACGAACTTGCTAAGTCTAAACCAACAGGTTTCTACGGCTCTCTACTACCTAGCCCAGACGTACACGGCTACAAGAGTATCGAATCTCTTTACAAATGGGTTAAAGACGACGTTGAACCAACTAAATTCGTAGAAGTAACTGACGTGGTACTTATCACTCGTGACAACTTCAAAGACGAATTAGCGAAAAAAGGGCTATAAGCTCAATTTCGGTGACGGCTACTTTGGCCGTCACCCTCTTGATTTAACGGAGAGAATGTCATGGCGAAGTCCCCCTCATACATCGAGTTTCGAAATATCTCGAAGCACTTCCCAGGTGTTAAGGCATTAAATAACGTTAGCTTCCGGGCAGACGCAGGTAGCGTTCACGCATTAATGGGAGAAAACGGCGCAGGAAAATCAACACTATTAAAAACATTAAGTGGCTTTCACCAACCCACTGAAGGTCATATCGCAATTGACGGTCAAGAGGTCGTTCTGAATTCAACTAACGATGCCCTAGATCACGGTATCGCAATTATCTATCAAGAGCTTAACCTGGTTCCCGAATTAACCGTTGCAGAAAACATTTTTCTAGGTCAGCTACCAACCAAAGGTGGCACCGTCGATACCGAAACACTGAACGCTAACGCAAGAGTTGCCCTTGAGCGATTGGGTGAAACCTTTGACCCTTCTTGCCAACTGAAAGAGCTATCAATCGGCCAATGGCAAATGGTGGAAATCGCCAAAGCTCTCAGCCGCAATGCACAAATCATTGCCTTTGATGAGCCAACCAGTAGTTTGTCACAACGTGAAATTCAAAACCTTTTCAAGGTTATTCGTGAACTGCGTGATGCTGGCAAAATTATCATGTACGTATCTCACCGTATGGAAGAGATATTTAACCTGTGTGATGCACTCACTATCTTCAAAGACGGTCAACATGTTCAGTCATTTACTGACCTTTCACAGCTCACTCATGACCGTTTAGTTGAGTTGATGGTTGGCCGTGAGATCAGCGACATCTACAACTACCGCTCTCGCGAACACGGTAAGAGCGGTTTACGCCTGGATAAGTTCGAAGGCCCAGGCTTATCCGCGCCAGTGTCGTTAGATATTAAACAGGGCGAAATTCTTGGTCTGTTTGGCCTAGTCGGTGCAGGTCGTACTGAGCTGACGCGCCTTGTTTTTGGTGCGGACAAAAAGACAGCCGGTGACCTGTACTTACACGATGTAAAAATTGGCATTAAAACACCGCAAGACGCCATTCGTGCAGGCATAACCCTTTGCTCTGAAGATCGCAAAGCGCATGGCATTGTGCCAATCATGTCGGTGCAAGAAAACACCAACATCAGTGCACGCCCTTGGCACCTGAAATTTAACAGCCTGATCGATTTCGGTTGGGAAAAAGAGAACGCTGCCAAACAAAAACAAGCATTGAATGTGAAGGCAGCATCACTTGACCAGCCTATCGGCAAATTGTCTGGCGGTAACCAACAAAAAGTCATTCTTGGTCGTTGGTTGTCTACCTCGATGAGCGTGATCTTACTGGATGAACCGACTCGCGGTATCGACGTGGGTGCAAAATCTGAAATTTACGAATTGATTTTTAAGCTGGCGGAAAACGGAGTCACCGTATTGGTCGTTTCCAGCGATTTACCAGAAGTGTTGGGGATCTCTGACCGCATACTTGTCATGAAAGATGGCGCAGTAACGGGCGAACTTCAACGAGATGAATTTAACGAACAAACCGCTCTTCGTCTTGCAATGCTCGACAAAGAATCAGCGGCAGCTTAAACCTGAGGAATATCATTATGTCTTTATCTAGCCCTACTAAAGCGATGGCATCAGAGGAGAAATCCGGCGGATTTCACTTCTCTAAAATCTGGGACAAATTTGGAATGCTGATGGTGTTTGCAGGTCTGTTTATACTCTGCTGCCTGTTTGTTCCATACTTTGCAACCTTCATCAACATGAAAGGCCTTGGCCTCGCGATTTCAATGAGTGGTATGGTGGCGTGTGCCATGTTGTTCTGTCTGGCTTGTGGCGACTTAGACCTTTCTGTTGCCTCTATTATTGCCTGTTCTGGCGTTGTCACCGCAGTGGCTATCAACGCAACCAGCAGCGTAGTTCTCGGCATTGGTGCAGGCTTACTTTCTGGTGTGGTGTTTGGTCTGCTAAACGGCTTCGTTATCGCCAAACTGCAAATCAACGCACTGATCACAACACTAGCCACTATGCAGATTGCTCGTGGTCTTGGTTACATCATCTCTGATGGTAAAGCGGTAGGTATCACTGAAGAGAGCTTCTTCAGCCTTGGCAACTCTTCAATTCTGGGTATCCCTACTCCAATCTGGTTGACGTTGATCACTTTTGGTGTGTTTGCTTTCCTATTGAACCGTACTGTTTACGGCCGTAACACACTGGCGATTGGTGGTAATGAAGAAGCGGCTCGTCTTGCTGGTGTAAACGTTGTTAAAACCAAAATGATAATTTTCACCATCTCTGGTTTCATCTCAGCATTAGCAGGTGTCATTCTAGCAGCACGTATGACTTCAGGTCAGCCAATGACTTCTGTTGGTTTCGAACTTGTGGTTATCTCAGCGTGTGTATTGGGTGGGGTTTCACTGAAAGGTGGTATTGGTAAAGTTTCTTACGTTATCGCAGGTGTCCTAATCCTGGGTACGGTAGAAAACGCGATGAACCTGTTGAACATGTCTCCATTTGCTCAATATGTTGTTCGCGGTGCAATTCTGCTTGCCGCGGTTATTTTCGACCGTTACAAACAGAAATCTCAGTAAAAGTATTAGCCAAACTACTTGGAATTGCATCAAAGCGGTTAGTTCGTAAGTCCACTGAGCATAAAAACAGTGTGATTGGGCAAACAAACGAAACCAATACGACTGCAATATCAAATAGAAAGGATAAATACACCTCCATATATACCTTTCTCATGTTGCCCTCTGTTTTATAAGAGGGCTTTTTTATTTAGAAAAATAAACTTCATATTCTCTACTCATTTAAATGCAATATTTTGATTGCACTTAGGTATTAGTTTTTTGGGAGTAAGTTGCTAATAAAATGGACTATTTGGCTACCAAATTTTTTATGTGATTAAAATCTAACCATAGGAAATTTATGCGTCTTAATATTTCATTGCTCATGGCTATTTTAATAATTTTTAATAACGAGCAATACGTGAAACAAGAATTTCTCAAGGTCTTTGAAATGTCAGTTAAGCAAAAGTGAACAGGTATCCTTAGCGTAGAATCGATGTAATGACATCTATGTTGCGGAGTAAGTACATTCATAAAAACGCTGTCGTTTCTTGAACGGAGAGAGAGTTAAACAAGATAGGGATTTAATCATGTTAAAAAAACTCACTTTAGCAACTGCTGTCAGTACCATCCTAATGTCTGGTTCACTAATGGCTGCCTCATTAACCGTTGGTTTCTCTCAAATTGGATCTGAATCAGGCTGGCGAGCCGCTGAAACAGCCGTATCCAAAGTTGAAGCAGAAAAACGCGGTGTGACACTGAAAATTTCTGATGCACAACAGAAACAGGAAAACCAAATCAAAGCGGTACGCTCTTTCATCGCACAAGGTGTAGATGCAATCTTTATCGCACCAGTAGTACAAACTGGCTGGGGGCCTGTGCTTGAAGAAGCAAAAGATTATGGTATTCCAGTGTTCCTGCTAGACCGTGGTATCACAGTAGAAGATGACTCGCTTTATATGACTGCAGTTACTGCTGATAACGTACTGGAAGGCGCTGTAGCGGGTAAATGGCTAATCGACAAAGTGGCTGGCAAACCATGTAACGTGGTTGAACTACAAGGCACCGTGGGTGCGAGTGTGGCTATCGACCGTAAAAAAGGTTTCAGCGACACTGTAGACAAAGTCGACAATATTAAAATTGTTCGTACTCAGTCAGGTGAATTTACCCGTAGTAAAGGTAAAGAAGTTATGGAAAGCTTTATTAAAGCAGAGAATAACGGCAAAAATATTTGTGCGGTATTCGCCCATAACGATGATATGGCAATCGGTGCAATTCAAGCAATTAAAGAGGCAGGTTTAAAACCGGGTAGCGATATTTTAATCGTCTCTATTGATGCGGTTCCAGATATATTTAAAGCGATGATGAACGGTGAAGCAAATGCGACCGTTGAGCTTACTCCAAATATGGCAGGCCCTGCTCTTGATGCACTTATGGCTTATAAAGATAAAGGCACAGTTCCACCGAAGAAAATTGTTACCGAGTCTAATTTATATTTACCCGCTGATGCAAAAGCTCAGTTAGAAATGAAAAAAGACTTAGGTTATTAATTTTATTATCACCCTCCCATTAGGGAGGCATGCTTTATACTCAAACCACTTGGAGTTGCAGGTAGGCGGCAAGTAAGTGAATCCCCATGAGCATAGATAAACTATGTGATTGGGGTGAACGAACGTAGCCCCTACCAAAACAGAAAGCGCTGCAGCTTCAAGTGGGAAGAGTATAGATTGTTGGAGTTATTATGCCGTTAAACAATCAGCAAGATGTCATATTAGACGCCAAAGGGATCTGCAAATATTTCCCGGGCGTTAAAGCGCTAGAAAATGTCGATTTCAGCCTGAGAAAAGGTGAAATAATGGCGTTATTGGGGGAAAATGGCGCAGGTAAATCAACGTTAGTAAAAACCTTAACGGGTGTGTATCAACGTGATGGCGGTGAAATTACTCTCGATGGTCAATCCATCTCTCCACAGAATACCGCTCATGCACAACATCTCGGAATCGGCACGGTTTATCAAGAAGTAAACTTGCTACCTAACATGTCTGTGATGGACAACCTTTTTATCGGCAATGAGCCTAAAAAATGGGGCTTTGTTGACCGCAAAACCATGGCTGAAAAAGCACGCAAAATCGTCACCAGCTATGGCTTAGATATTGATGTGACTCAGCCTCTCAACCAGTTTTCGGTTGCGATTCAGCAAGTGATTGCGATCGCCAGAGCGATTTCACTGTCAGCCAAAATACTGATCCTTGATGAGCCAACAGCCAGCCTTGATAGCAATGAAGTGAAAATGCTATTTAACATCATGCTAGGGCTCAAAGAAAAAGGCGTAAGCCTGATTTTTATCACTCACTTTCTTGATCAAGTTTATGAAGTGAGTGATCGCATTACCGTATTACGCAACGGTCAGTTGGTTGGCACCAAAGAAACCCGTGAACTACCACAGATTGAGCTGGTGAAAATGATGCTCGGCCGCGAGCTGGAAGATACGGCTCTGAAACGTGCGGGCAAAACACGCAAACATAATGAGCCAATGGTGTCCTTTGCTAACTATGGCAAAAAAGGCACCATTAATCCTTTCAATCTTGAAGTACATGCAGGAGAAATTGTAGGTTTGGCAGGGCTATTAGGTTCTGGGCGTACCGAAACCGCAAAAGTCATTTTTGGTATTGAACCTAGTGATTCTGGCACCTGTACTTTGAAGGGGCGCCCTATTCAGGTTCGCTCGGCTCGCCAAGCCTCCCATCTGGGTTTTGGTTATTGTCCTGAAGATCGCAAAACCGACGGCATTATTGGCGCGGCTTCTGTTCGTGAAAACATTATTCTGGCTTTACAGGCACAACGCGGCTGGTTTAAACCCATCTCTCGTAGAGAGCAGGAAGCAGTGGCACAACGCTATATTGACCAATTAGCCATCAAAACACCGAGTCTTGACCAACCCGTAGAGTTCCTCTCTGGTGGTAATCAGCAAAAGGTTCTGCTTGCTCGCTGGTTGCTTACTAAGCCGAAGTTTCTGATTCTCGATGAACCAACTCGAGGTATCGACGTTGGCGCTCATGCCGAGATCATTCGATTGATTGAAAGCCTTTGTGCTAACGGACTCGCTCTGTTGGTTATCTCATCCGAACTCGAAGAGCTGATTGGTTACGCCGACCGAGTCATTGTGTTGCGAGACAGAAAACCGGTAGCAGAGATACCCACAGAAGAACTTTCCGTACCAGCCATAATGCAAGCGATTGCGAGTTGAGGTGATTATGAATACGCTCAATCCACTGCAGTCAGTCAAGAAGCCAGAGCAGCGCAATAGATTTACACTGCCAAAAGGCACGCCACAGCTTGCTGCTCTTATTCTGCTGTTTATTGTGAACAGTTTGATTGCTGATAATTTTTTCTCTATCCACATTCAAGATGGCCGCTTATTTGGCAGTGTCATCGACATCTTTAACCGCGGTGCACCTGTCGCCCTACTGACCATAGGGATGACACTGGTTATCGCAACTGGCGGTATCGACCTTTCAGTCGGTGCTGTGATGGCGATAAGCGGAGCCGTGCTGGCCAGTATGGCAGAGCAAGGTTACGCGCCATCGACCATTTTACTTTGCTCAGTACTCGCCGGAGTGGCTTGTGGTTTATGGAACGGCTTTCTTGTCGCCGTGTGTAAAATCCAACCCATTGTCGCCACATTAATTTTGATGGTGGCTGGGCGCGGTGTCGCACAGCTCATCACAGAGGGACAAATCATCACCTTCAACAACGATACTTTGTCTTGGTTTGGTAGCGGTTCACTGTTCTATTTCCCTACCCCAATACTGTTGTTGGTGTGCGCCTTATTGATTGTTTGGGCACTCACCAAGAAAACAGCATTGGGGCTCTTTATAGAGTCTGTGGGTATCAATATCAAAGCAGCAAAAAATGCGGGAATTAACACCCCTGCAATTGTAATGTCGGTTTACGTTATCAGTGGTGTGATGGCGTCTATCGCAGGGATCATAGTCGCTGCCGACATCAAAGGCGCTGACGCAAACAATGCTGGTTTATGGCTAGAAATGGACGCCATTTTGGCTGTAGTTATTGGCGGCACATCTTTGATGGGTGGGCGTTTTAATCTGTTACTCGCACTGGTGGGCGCTTTTATCATTCAAAGCATCAACACAGGTATTCTGTTGTCCGGTTATCAACCGCAATGGAACCACATTGTGAAATCGCTTGTGGTATTAACCGTGCTGATACTGCAATCCCCAACGGTTATTCAACTGATTAAGAGGAAATAGATCATGATAAAACGTAACTTTCCTCTGTTTATCACCATCACAGTGTTCCTGATCGGCTATGCGTTTTGCATGGTGGAGTTTCCCGCTTTTATGAGCACTCGAGTGATTTGTAACATTCTGACGGATAACGCTTTCTTAGGCATACTCGCTGTCGGCATGACTTTCGTTATCCTCTCAGGCGGTATTGATCTGTCAGTAGGTTCGGTAGTTGCATTTACCGGTATCTTCCTCGCCACGGTGATTGGCGAATGGGGCGTTCACCCTTTCACAGCTATTATCATGGTGTTGGTGATGGGTTCGCTGTTTGGCGGTTTGATGGGCTGGATTATCGATACCTTAAAAATCCCGGCCTTTATCGTCACGTTGGCTGGTATGTTCTTCCTGCGCGGAGTGAGCTTTTTAGTCTCTGAGCAGTCCATTCCTATTGAACACCCTGTCTATCGCGAGATGTCTCGCTTTTCATGGCACATCATAGGCGGAGGACGCTTAAGCTTATTGGCAGTGGTGATGTTGTTCATCGTCGCTATCGGTATGCTGGTGGCTCACCGCACCCGTTTTGGTAACAACGTATACGCAATTGGCGGTAATGCGACTTCAGCGGGTTTGATGGGGATTCCAGTCAAACGAACCACAATCGGCATCTACATGCTTTCCACTTTCTTGGCGACCTGTGCAGGTATTGTATTTTCTATCTACACCTCTGCGGGCTACCCGCTTGCTGCTGTCGGTGTTGAGCTTGATGCCATTGCTGCTGTGGTTATCGGTGGTACTTTACTGTCCGGTGGTGTCGGCACTGTGTTTGGCTCGCTATTTGGCGTGCTCATTCAAGGCCTTATTCAAACCTACATCACCTTTGATGGTACTTTGAGCTCTTGGTGGACGAAAATCATTGTCGGTATTTTGCTGTTCAGCTTTATTGCTCTACAACGTCTGCTGATCATCATGAGCGAACGCCGAAAAGTAGTGAATACCAGCCGAATAGGCTCACTGGCAACCGGAGATTCTTAGCTATCTTCAACTCAGAAATATCGTGGCCTTAGAGTTAAAAACAAAGAAGCCAGTCCTGTGACTGGCTTCTTTTTTCGCTGTGGATTATCGATTCTCAAAGCGATTGTAATCCAGTAAGCCAAATTCAACCGGCTGATCTTTCTTATACCACTGATGAACTTTATCACTGAAAGACCAGAAATCAGGTGAACTGCGACGCACCGCAAAGCGATCCAATAACTGAACATAACTCTCTTCACCATCCAACGTTTTCAAACGTGCCACCAGCTCAGGAATTTCAGTTTCTTTAAGTGATAAATAGGCTGCCGGATAACTACCCAGTACGCCCCTTACTAAGGTTAAGGTGTCTTTCTCTGGCACTCGATTGTTCTCTTCATCAAACAAGCTGGAAATGTTGCTGTGCGCGTTATTATGGATCAGAGTAAACAGTTGAGACTCACCCGATTTGGATTCAATCATTAACATCATTAATTGAGGGATAGGTAAGATGCCCTCGCCTTTAATATAATTGATGCTGTTAAGGGCATATTCGTGCCCGGCGGTGAAGCCAGTATCAACGATGTCATATCGCTGGCTAAGTACAGGCTGGACATGCTCGCGTAGCTTATCAAACAGCTCTGATTTCGGATCATCCGTTGTGTACTCGATATTACTTGGCTCATCAAACGGCTTCACGTTACGCAATAGAAAATCGGTGAAATACGCGCTTTGATCTTGATACCAACTCGACAGCTCCTCATGTCTGGTTTTCTGTGGCAATAAGGTAATGAAGTTACTTTCACCTTCCAAACGTAAGAAATCCATGAACATACGAGTTACAAGTTGATGACCGAAGTTTCCATAGACATCAAAGCCCGCCACCAGCAAATAATGAATACGCTCTAGCAAAGCATAATCTAATACCCAAGCGGTTTTAGGTTTTCGGCCAACTAAACCTTGCGCCACAGACGCACTGTCAAAGTGACGAAATATGGTTAACGCTGCATTTGGGTTGGTCCCATCACCAGACCAGATTAAGTCTGTCGTCACATTGCGCCCATCTTTGAATTGCTTAGCCGTGAACTGAGATTTATCTTCCAGATAACGAGCTTGCTGCTTGGCATAGCTAATCCAGGTAGCAATTGGGTTGATGGTGTCTTCACGCTCCGCTGGCAGTTTTAAGTGATCAGCTTGAGAGCGGTAGAACTCGTTTACCTCAACAATATCGGCTTTATCTGGGTCTAAGAAGAACACCCAGAACTGATCATTAATCACGTTAAGTGCTAACTGACCACGGCACACCGGACCTTTGATAAACGCCATAACGGTATTTTGTGCGTTATCCAGTAAGAAACGGTATCGAGCATTGACAGGTAAATCGATGAAGGCCGTCATTGGGTTAGCCGCCACTGAAGGTTCATAGCTCGGCAGCTCATTAATCGTGTAATCCGCATTGATGAACCATGCTTTCCAATCGTGCAGACGTTTTTTATTCAGTGCATAAGGCATATGAGTTTTATCAACGATTGTGCCTTGCTCAGGGATAATACGATAGTAAACGCGGTCAACTTGCGGATCATCATATGGACGACGAGTCGCGATACGTTTGACAGGCTCGCCTGGTGGAGTTGCTGAACGAACAAGTGTAAAGAAACGCGGTGTTTTCTCTTTCAGATCAGAGAAATAAATATGGGATAAGAACAAGTGCTCGTAGATATAGCGGGCAGCCAACTGGTTCTTTTTGCCGTCTGCATTTAACAGTGTTTCGTAGTTATCAACCAAAGTCTGTTGCGATACGGTCAGCGGTATGTGCTCATTCATTTGGGCGCCGTTTTCCAGCCACGCCATTAGTTTGTTGTATTCACTCTTATTGAGATTTGGCATCCCAAAAGGCATTCCCCAGTCAGGATATTCTTGCTGATAAGCTTCATGCTCTTCTAGCGTTGGGCATTGTTGCTCTCTATAGATAGAAAAATCGAACCCCTCCAACTGATCTTGCTGCTGTTGAGGATGCAGCTCTTTTTGTTTCAGCAATCTAGCCACTAGCCCCGCTTCAAGATTCGCTCGTGTTGTTTGGTCACGTTCATTCAGCACAGGATGAAAACCAAAATCACGCCACTCTTGGGTAGTTTGTGCATCTTCAAATAGGCGTGTCGGTGTTGCCGCACTCAAACGCGTCCCTTCGTAGACTTGGGTTTTGCTTCCTCCTCGATCAATTCCCTCAACGGATGAAAGCTTCAACTGACAAGGCGCGTCATAACAGGCATGACAAACCACACAGCGGTTATCGATGATGGGTTTCACTTCTTGCATAAAATACTGAGCTTGAGGCGAGTCTAAAGCCACCTGACGCTCTCGCACTTCAGGTGTACCAAACAGTTCATCATAGTTAAGCCCTGCATAAGTGGCACAACCAGAGAAAACTAATACCAAAAAGACAAAAAAGAGTTTTCGTAAATTCATATAGTTATAGTGTTTAGTTAACCAACGTTAATTAAAGTAAAGACTACTATATTTTCAATGTACAAAAGAAAATACCATGTGAAATCTATCTTTTCTGATTCCGCATCTTCACTATTTATTACACAAATCATTTTTACTTAGGGTGATTGAGTGAAATAATCGTTCGGAATATTCCCAAACACCCTGAATAATGACGGATTAAGATACAGCCCACTTCGAAAAATCAGGGAAAGTAGATAAACTTTAACTAAGTAAGCAAGTAATTGACGTGCTGCTAACTGTTCACCCATTTACGCAGAGTGGCTAAAGCCGATAACTAAAATGACAAATCACACCGAACAAAGACAATATTTTCGTCTGAGTTACAAAACCAAAACTGTCATGCCCACACTCCGAATTCAAAGTAAAGAATTCAAAATCAGCGAAATATCGGAGCAAGGTATGCGTGTGATTGTGCGCGACTCTTCATTGTTTAAACTTGGTGATACTGTTAAAGGCGAAGTCTTACTCAACTCATTAGAAAACAACATTACCGTTGAAGGGAAAGTCTTAAGAATCGTCGGCAATGAAGTTATTTTTCATCTGCGTGAAGGTTTATCATTTAAGGATATGATTGCGGAGCAGCGATATTTACGTAAATACTTCCCTAACGTTTTACCCAAAGGAACCAAAGTCGAATAGAAAGTCATATTATGCATGACTATCTGATTGCTCAATGAAAGGCTCTGTCTCTCGCCTCTAAACTAAGCAATCATAGTGTCTAGACTGTTCTGGATAAAAGTAGCCAATAACTACACATTTTGCCCTGCAACATAGCCGCTCGACCAAGCCCATTGGAAGTTGTAGCCACCGAGCCAACCCGTCACATCCATCACTTCACCAACGAAATACAAACCTTTAATGTCCTTGCATTCCATTGTTTTAGAAGAAAGAACGTCGGTATCCACGCCGCCAAGAGTCACTTCAGCCGTTCGATAGCCTTCCGTTCCGTTCGGTACCACACGCCACTGCTCTAAAGTCTCTCTAATTACTTCCAGCTCTTTCGGGTTGAACTGTTTGAGAGGCTTGTCTACCAGTAATTTTCGCTCGATAAACACTTCCACTAAACGCTTAGGCAGCACGCGCGCTAAGGTGTTTTTGAGTGTCTGATTGGGATGCTTTTCTCGGGAACGAGTTAATAACTCATCAACATCGACTTCGGGTACCAAGTTAATGGTAACCGCTTGCCCCGGCTTCCAGTATGAAGAAATCTGCAACACTGACGGACCCGATAAGCCGCGATGGGTAAACAGCAGTGCTTCTTTAAAGCTATTTCCACATTCTGCCTGAATTTCAGCGGGAACGGCGATACCTGAAAGATCCGCTAATGCGTCTTTGTCTTCCACATGCAGGGTAAAAGGTACTAAGCCAGCGGTGGTTGAGATAACAGGTAAATCAAACTGCTCGGCAATCTTGTAACCAAATGGCGTTGCACCTAGCTTTGGCATTGAAAGACCACCGGTTGCTACAACCAAAGAGTCGCACTCTATGTCACCCTGTGTGGTGTGCAAGAAAAATCCCTGTTCGGTTTTTTGAATCTCGAGAGTCTCTACTTGATAGCGCTGACTAATGTTTGGTAGATCGCACTCTTCAAGCAGCATTTTTACGATGTCTTTGGCGGAGTCTAAACAGAAAAGCTGACCATGAGAACGTTCTTCGAACTCAATGCCATACTTGCTGACCATTGAGATAAAGTCCCAATTGGTATATTGCGAAAGCGCCGATTTCACGAAGTGCGGATTGCGGCAAAGGTAGTTTTGAGACGAGACATCGTAGTTGGTGAAGTTACAGCGACCACCACCGGAGATAAGAATCTTACGTCCTGGTTTTTTCGCATGATCAATCACCATCACGCGGCGTCCACGTTTTCCGGCTTGAGCAGCACACATTAAGCCAGCCGCTCCTGCGCCTATGATGACAACATCTACTTTTTCACTCATGACTCATACCAATGCCAATAATCGAAACTTGCCAGTCTAGAACTCTGTTATTTCCAAGAACAGGCAATAAAAAAGGACGTACAGCGGTACGTCCTCACTCACTTGAAGCGGCATTTTAACGGTAAACGTTCACTCTTACCAATGCGTTTATCAATACTCACGTATCTTCTTTTAGAGCATAAACGCTACCACAGAGGTAAACACTACGAGAGACGAAGAGAGAATGAAAAGCTCACGCACACGATCGCACTTGCCAGTAAACACTTCATCATGGTGATGAAGGTACTCTTTACTTTTCAAGTAGTGATATAGGCGAACCTGCTTAGACATGTTGCCATGTGTGGTAAAAAATCCCCGTCCATCAACTTGTTGATATAGCAACGGGTGAGCTTCTCGCATGATATAAATCAGAGCTCGTAGCGCGGTAAGATATCTTGCTACGTTAATACCAGTAACAATCATTAGCGCTAATAGGATGGTATCTCCACTGATCATCTTTTCCTCCCTACATCCAAAGTAAGAGGGCTACCCGGAGAAAAAGACGATCGTGTTTAGAGTCTTTTTACTGCAATTAAGCAGCAGGGGCATCCATTACCGAAGATGAGCCTTTTTGTGCCAAAGCAGCTAGATCTTTGTCGATAAAGAACAACGCTTTACCATCTTCACCAACCAGTTCTAGCTTGTCTAAAATCCCTTTAAACAACTTCTCTTCTTCATGTTGCTCCGCAACGTACCACTGAAGGAAGTTAAATGTTGAGTAGTCTTGCGATGTGAATGCCGAATGAGCCAATTTGTTGATTTTTTCTGTAATCATTTGCTCATGTTCATAGGTCTCACGGAACACATCACCTAAGCTTGCAAAATCATGTCGAGGAGCGGCAATCGCGCCTAAAATCGGCAATGAGCCCGTTTCGCTAACATAAGTAAACAGTCTTTGCATGTGCTGCATTTCTTCTGCCGCGTGAACTCTTAAAAACTCCGCTGCTCCTTCGAATCCATTATCTTCACACCAAGCACTCATTTGTAAGTATAGATTGGATGAGAAAAATTCGAGGTTAATTTGATCATTCAATTGATCAACCATCGTTTGTGAAAGCATAAGGCGCTCCTAAATCATTGTGCAAACTGGAAGTTACTATAACACGATCCATTATCATTTGTTTGTTTGAGCCGCCACCTCATTCAGCATGGATATGAGATCATCATGGCAAAAATGTTTCTAACTAGGTGCTAAAGTTTAATTAACATGACTTGAGAACAATTAAATGGAGAAGGCATCATGGGCTATAAACATATCTTAGTAGCTGTTGACCTATCTGAAGACAGTAAATTGCTGGTAGAAAAAGCTGTTGCACTCGCAACACCTCTCAATGCCGCTATCTCGTTTATCCATATTGACGTCAACTATGCCGAGTTATATACCGGTCTAATTGATATCAATTTGGCAGAAACTCAGCATCATGCGATGGAAGCATCGCAAGCTCAGTTGAAAGAGCTGGCTGATCACGCAAATTACCCAATCAACCATACTCTAGTGGGTAGCGGCGATTTGAGTAATGAACTCTGCGACACCATCAATGAGTTCAATATTGATCTTGTTGTGTGCGGTCATCACCAAGATTTTTGGAGCAAATTGCTCTCCTCAACAAGACAGCTCATTAATTGCTCACCTGTCGACATGTTGGTAGTACCACTTAATGACTGACGAGCAATAATAAATCAGATAGACTGCGGATAATTTCAAACATCCACTTATAGAAATATCAGGATTATGTTTTATTTATCTGCAGTTACCCTACTTTGGGCATTTTCATTTAGCCTGATCGGCGTTTATCTGGCGGGTCAGGTTGACTCTTGGTTCTCAGTGTTCATGCGCGTTGCACTGGCAAGCGTTGTTTTCCTGCCATTCTTGAAATTCAAGCAAGTACCAAAGAAACTGATTGTTCAGCTAATGTCTATCGGTGGCATCCAACTGGGATTGATGTACTGCTTCTACTACCAATCGTTTTTACTGCTCTCAGTTCCAGAGGTACTACTGTTTACGGTATTCACACCTATTTACGTCACTCTGATTTACGATTTGCTTAAAGCTCGTTTCTCTCCATGGTATTTGGTGACTGCGGCAATTGCCGTAGCGGGTGCGGTGTTTATTAAGTTTGCTGGCATCAATGAGAACTTCGTGATCGGCTTCTTTGTTGTGCAAGGAGCCAACCTCTGTTTTGCCATCGGTCAGGTGGCCTATAAATATGTCATGGAAAACCAAAGCGTAGAACTTCCTCAACGCACGGTATTTGGTTATTTCTACTTAGGGGCACTGGTTGTGGCGACAATTGCGTTCGCGCTTTTAGGTAACCCAGAGAAGCTACCAACGACCTCACTGCAATGGGGTATTCTGATTTACCTTGGTGTGATTGCATCTGGCTTAGGTTATTTCGTATGGAATAAGGGCGCGTGCTTGGTAAACGCGGGTGCGTTGGCAATCATGAACAACGCTTTGGTTCCAGCAGGTTTAATCGTCAATATCGTTATTTGGAACCGCGATGTGGATATTGCTCGCCTCTCTATCGGCGGCATCATCATTTTGTTCTCATTGTGGATTAACGAGACTTGGGTGAAGCGTAAAGTGGCTCAAAGCTACAAGGAAGCCAAAAGCGCTTAACCACAGATAGAAAAGAGTCAAATTGCAAAACGCCCATCGGTTTAACCGGATGGGCGTTTTTGTATTTGAGGTTTTAGGTACCCATTAGTGATACTGCGAAGTAAGTGAATACTCACTGTTGGTTACTTGATTTAACTTAGAAAACTTCAACTGTAATGCTTGCTGTTTCTTGGCAAGTTTACGTTGTTTCTTCAGCACTTTCTCCAGTTTCTTTTGATACTTTTTCTGCGCTTTAAGCGTTTTCTTGGCGACTTTTAACGCCGCTTTGCTGCTTTTATCAACGGTGTTACTTTCGTTCGCAACTGGAGCATTCACAGAAAAAGCCTGGGGCTTACATAATCTCTTTTTATCGGAAGATGAACGAGCGCACGAGCGACATAAGTACTTAGGTGCAGCAACGATTCGATGAATATCTGACAATGAAGCGGTGATGTCGTGACGACTTAATTTACATAAACGCTGAGCCATAAATACAACCGAACAAAAATGATAATGATTCTTGGTTATATATAACCCTCTGCTAATAAAAAGGCAAGCCTACTATTCGTCTGATATTTCTCGCCTGTTATCTTTCGCCCGTCATCGCAGCAATCACATAAACATCAAAGCGGTTCTTTTTGGTTTCTATTGCCATACTCGGCTTTTGCTCAGCCAGCCAATTTGCGTAATCGGGACGCTTCACCACCACTCGTTTGGTCGCAAGTTGCAATGCTGGTTCTAATAACGCGTCAGCGTCATTATCTGCTCCCACAAGAGACTGAAACACTCGCATCTCTTTCTTCACCAGTGCGGTTTTCTTTTTGCTCTCAGGGTGCGGATACATAGGATCGAGGTACACTACATCAGGGCGAACGAAGCTTTCGTCATTGGCTAGTTTATTCAGCGCATCGTGACTAGATGCGTGTAGCAGCGTCACGCGCTCTGAAACCCAGCCACCAATCTCGCTATCCTGTTTGGCTCGATTTAATCCGTCATCAAGCAGAGCAGCGACAACCGGATGACGCTCAACCATTTGTACTTTGCAGCCCAAAGAGGCTAAGACAAATGCATCTCGACCTAAGCCAGCCGTTCCATCCAGCACCGTAGGTGTGGCACCTTTATTGAGCCCTGCTGCTTTTGCAATGGATTGACCTTTACCGCCACCAAATTTACGACGATGCGCCACCGCTCCGGTGACCCAATCAACGAAGATGGCCCCCAGCTTAGGTTCATCGACTTTACGCAGTTCTAATTGCTCGCTGGTGAGTACCAGCGCAAAAACGCTTTGATCACTGTGAGTGAGCTTCCAGCGTGTTGCTATTTCATCAAGCTCAGAAGCGCGTTCAGGGGCTTCACAAATCAGTTGTAGCTGCAAAGTGTCATTCCATAGTGAGTTTCAAAAACGCTGCCAGTGTAGCGGATTTTCATCAGAAACCTAAGGTTTCAGTGTGATAAGATGCGGAAGAATCTTCGTTGAATAAGTGAACTAGGAACCTGTATGCAAATTGCCTCTACAAAGCTCGATGAGCTTGATCGCGCTATTCTGAAAATCTTAATGGATGATGCACGCACGCCTTATGCAGAAATGGCAAAGCAATTTAATGTCAGCCCTGCCACTATTCACGTACGCATCGAAAAAATGAAAGCAGCGGATATCATTCAAGGTACTGAAGTTGTGGTGAATACCAAGAAGCTCGGCTATGACGTGTGCTGTTTTATTGGCATTAACCTGAAAGCCGCGCGTGATTACCATTCCGCACTGGAAAAGCTTAATGCTTTGGATGAAGTGGTTGAAGCATACTACACCACAGGTGCTTACAGTATTTTCGTCAAGTTGATGTGCCGTTCGATTGAAGAGCTGCAGTTTGTATTGATCGATAAGCTGCAGGCGATTGATGAAGTTCAATCGACTGAGACTCTGATCTCGTTACAGAACCCCATCAACCGTAATGTGATTCCTTAATTCGGTGCTCAAAGGTAAAAGTCCAAAAAACAAAAACCCAAGTTTCAGACTTGGGTTTTTGTTTAAAGCATCAGTTATTTTTTCAGATAGCTCATTAGATCTTCAGCTGAGATACCTTGTTGAGCTAATTGCTTAGCCAATAAATCTACTTGCTCACCTTTACGCGAATCAATCACTTGTTGAAATTGATAAACTAAATCACGCAGAACTGGCAACGGAACTTGTTTAGCAGCGCTGCGAACTCGCTCAGAGCTTTGATTACCTAACTCGTTAAGCAACTTACCAAACATTACTTTTTCAGGTGATTCTTCTAACTGCTCGAGAATACGAGCCATTTCATAGGTAGTTAGGGACACTGTATTTCGATTCCAAGACGCTATTTCTAATGATAGTGAGCGAAATAATATACACCTGTTACCCCGATTAGAAAATAGCACGTCAGACTATTTACAAAACCTTGTAACTCTTCACTATTTCATTGAGTAAACGACGTTGCTGTTTCCTATTCCTGCTAATCACATCACTGAAATGCTAGTCGATGCCACTCTTTGCCCGCTTTAGACAGCAAAATGATTAGCGCGGGTGCAATAATCCACATTTGAAGTGCAATCATCATCTGAGGTTCAAGCTCCAAGCGTTGCAGTGTGCCTACGACAACTCCAGCCCCACTCATCTGAAACAAACCAAGTAACGCGGCTGCAGTACCCGCTTTGTCACCAAATGGAGCCAGTGCTTTGCCCGCAGCAGAACCCAGAATCCAAGCAAAGCCTACCGATGAGAAGAAGATTGGCAGCATAAAGGCTAAAGCCGTACCTTGAGACTTCATTCCAACCATCAGACCTCCAGCCACTAATAGCATCACGATTCCAGAGAACAGAATTTTATGTGTTCCCCATTTGTCCATAAGCTTAGGAGCAGATAAACAAGCCGCGATGTTAACCACAGCGTTAATGCCAAACCAGAAAGTAAACTCATTCATGGTTAAGCCTAAGTTTTCCATCAGAACCACAGGGGCTGAAGTGACGTAAGCCAAGATAACCGCCATCGCCAACATACAAAGCGAAGCATGGAACAAAAATGAAGGGACTTTTAACACAGACCAGTAACGCGACAGCTTAAATACGGCTTGCTTTTCAGTGCTTGGATTGGTCTCTTTCATACGAATCAATAACCAGAACCCAACGAACACGCCAAAACCCGCCATAAAACTAAAATTAGAGCGCCAACCAAATTGTTGCGTTAACCAGCTTCCCAGAATTGGCGCTAAAGCCGGAATAAAACAGATCGCCCCATTAAGGTAGCTGATCATTTTGCCACTGCGTTCAGGGCCAAAGATATCGCGAACCGTCGCAAAGGCTGCTACAGACGTTGCACACGCACCCAATCCTTGTAGCAAACGAGACATTAACATCCACTCAATACTTTGAGCGCCCCACGCCAATAAAGCGCTCAAGATGTAAATGCTAACGCCAGCCAATGCAACAGTTCGACGTCCTAGTTTATCTGCTAAAGGACCAGCAAACAGTTGCCCAACACCCATAGCAAATAAGAACCAAGTAATCGTATCTTGAGCTAAGGCATGTTCCACGTGAAACGCTTGCGAGATTTGTGGCAACGCAGGCAAATAAATATCGATCGCCAACGGACTAAACAGTACCAACAAAGTCAGTAGAATCATTTGCTGTTTGCTTTGCACAGAAGACTCTTTCACAGAAGAAGTTACGCTCAAAATAGGTTCCAAAAGTTGAATAATAAAGAGCGTGCATGATAGAAGAATGCTGTTATTCGAACAAATGGCTTATAATCATCAGTAATATTCCTCAGTGGAAAATCACATGAACATTGATAAATTAGCGCGAATTGACCTTAACTTGCTTGTTTGTTTACAAGTCCTTGGAGAGGAACTCAGCGTTACACGCGCTTCAAGCCGGCTGCACCTGAGTCAATCAGCCGTCAGTAAGTCGCTGGCAAAACTACGTGAACAATTCGATGATCCACTTTTCATCCGAACCTCTCATGGCCTAAAACCGACACCAAAAATGTTGTTTTTGAAGCCTAAGTTAGAAACCTTGGTTGACCAGCTAGAGCTGATTACTCAGCCTGAGCAGTTTTCTCCTCAGTCGAGCGAATATCGATTTCATATCGCGGCAGTAGAAAGTGTCTACCCATTAATCCTGCCCCATTTTTTGCCAGCAATATTCATGCAGGGACCAAATCTCAATATCAGTACTCATTCGTGGACTGACCAAACCTTTAAAAAGCTGCAAATGGGCGAGCTAGATATTGGTATCACAGGTAAAGATATCGACATCAACGATGCTAAGTTAACCATGCTTCCGCCAAAGGATATCTGCGAGCAGGAGATCTACCGCGATTCACAAATGTGTGTCGTTCGTCGAGATCACCCTGTTTTAAAACAGCAATGGAACTTAGAACGATATCTTACCCTGCGGCATGTACAAGTGCGCTGTGATGGCAGCGATCGCTGGCTACTGGATTACCGTTTAGCAGATTTAGGTTATCAACGAGATATTGCGATTACCGTTCCCGACTTTAACAGCGCAGCCAGCTTATGCAGCTACACAGATTTTGTATTTACTGCACCGAGCCATTTCACTCATCTTGTCGCCAAACATCTCGATTTAGTGGTACTTCCTCTTCCTCTTGAGTTTCCACCTATGGCTTATACGTTGTTTTGGCACAGAGACAGAGAGAACGACCCAGCACTCTCTTGGTTAAGGCAAATCATTCAGACGAAAACCTTACATTTGCGTTAAACAAACGCCCTATAACACTATTGATAAGATTAAGTTCAGCACATTTGCACACTCACTACAAAACGAGTAGCTTATCGGTTCACGTCCTGCACTACATAGATAGGCAAAGTGGGTATATCAACAGAAAGGATATATCGGCATCGGCTGAACAAAAGGACAATTATTAGGAGAATAGCAAGATGTACCAATCCATCTCCCAGCGTGTAACAGAACTTCGTAACTGGTTAACACGTAACGGTTTAGACGCACTCATTATTCCTCATGAAGATGAGTATCTTGGCGAATACGTACCAGAACACAACGAACGATTACATTGGTTAACTGGATTTACTGGTTCAGCGGGTGCCGCTGTGATTACACAAACTTCGGCAGCCATTTTTGTTGATGGCCGTTATACCGTTCAGGTTCGCAAACAAGTTCCACAAGAGCTGTTCGAGTACCGTCATCTTATTGAAGAACCGTATTTAGATTGGCTACAAAGCAATTTGCCTACAGGTAGCAAGGTGGGTTACGACCCAAGAATGCACCGTGCGAGTTGGTTAACAGCGACTCAAAGCAAACTGGCTGACGAGCTAGAATTAGTTGCAACCGAAGGCAATGCTATCGACAATCTTTGGCATGATCGCCCTGCTCCTGTAGTCTCTGAGATGCGTTTAATGAGTGATGAGCTGGTTGGTGTAAACAGCGCGACAAAACGTCAGCGTATTGCAGACATTCTGCGTTCTAAAAAAGCAGATAGCGCAGTGCTGACAGAATTAGATTCTATCTGTTGGCTGTTGAATATTCGCGGTCTAGACGTATCACGCTTACCAGTGTTGCTATCGCACGCCATTGTTCATGCTGATGCAAGTGTTGACTTCTTCCTTGACCCAGCTCGATTAGCCGAAGGCTTTGAAAATCACGTTGGTGCCGGTGTACGAGTGCATCATCCAGATACGCTGCAAACAGAACTTGAGAAACTTTCAGGCAAGAAAGTCATTGTAGACCCAGCCACCAGCAACGCTTGGTTCACCCTGACTCTGCAGAATGTAAATGCTGAATTAATTAAAGACGCCGATCCTTGCTTGTTACCAAAAGCCGCAAAAAACGCGACTGAAATTAAAGGCATGAAAGCGTGTCATGTTCGCGATGGTGCAGCAATGACGAAGTTCCTATCTTGGTTAGATAGCGAAGTGGCGGCTGGCAAACTGCATAACGAAGCGCAACTGGCTGATAAGCTTCAAGCATTCCGCGAGCTTGACCCAACACTAGCAGATCTGAGCTTTGACACCATTTCTGCCGCAACAACGAATGCGGCTATGTGTCACTACAACCACATGAACCAACCAGAACCAGGTAAGCTAGAAATGAACACGCTTTACCTCGTTGACTCAGGTGGTCAATATATAGATGGTACAACCGACATCACCCGTACCATTGCGATTGGTGAAGTCAGTGACGAAATGAAGCAGCAATTTACTTTAGTGCTTAAAGGGCATATTGCTCTAGCTAAAGCACGATTCCCGAAAGGTACTTGTGGCCATCAACTTGATGTTCTGGCACGCCAACATTTATGGGCTAATGGCTACGATTATGATCACGGCACAGGTCATGGTGTTGGTCACTTCCTTAGTGTTCACGAAGGACCTCAACGTATAAGTAAGGTATTTAACAACGTACCTTTGCTTGCGGGAATGGTGTTGTCGAACGAACCGGGTTACTACCGAGCTGACGGTTTTGGTATTCGTATCGAAAACTTGGAGTTGGTTGTGGAAGTCGAAACTCAAGGCGACTTCCATGTTCATAGCTTCGAATCACTCACTCGCTGCCCTATTGATGTTCGTGCTATCAACGTCAACATGCTGACAAAACCTGAGCTGAGCTGGCTGAATAACTACCACCAAAAAGTGTGGGACGAAGTCAGTCCACTGGTTGAAGGTGATGTCAGACAGTGGCTAAAACAGGCAACTCAGCCAATCAATCATTCGTAGTCATTCGCTTACCTATAAAAATCCCTTAGTGAGGAATCACTAAGGGATTTTTATGTTTCACGTGAAACATTTTTAATCACTATTCGTATCTTTATCTTAATTCGAATAGTTGGCAGGTGCTTTTAGCCAGAATAGGCAAAATGCCAATCTTGCCACACAGCTTCTAGCCCTCTGCTCTTCATCGCCAATGCAACATCATTTGCAGAACGTTCATCACTAATTGCAAACTGCTCTAGCTCAACATTTGAATTTGCATACCCCCCAGGTTGAGTTTTTGAAGCTGCAGAAATGCTGGTGATACCGAGCACTGAAACGTTATCTCTGAAACTCGCAGACTCGCGTGTCGATAGAGAAAGTTCTACTTCTCCATTCCATAGGCGATAAGCACAAATGAGCTGTACAAGCTGCTTATCACTCATGACAGTTTTGGGTTGCATGGCTCCCGCACACGGTCTTAATCGTGGAAAGGAAATCGAGTATCGGCTTTGCCAATACGTTTTTTCCAGATAATCGATATGCGCGGCTACATGGAAGCAGTCAGCTCGCCAATCTTCCAAACCAATCAACGCCCCTAGCCCAATTTTATCGATACCCGCTTTTGCTAACCGTTCCGGTGTGTCTAAGCGATATTGAAAGTCCATCTTCTTACCACGTAAATGATGCTTACTATAAGTCGACGGATGATAGGTCTCTTGATAAACCATGACTGCATCTAAACCTAACGTTTTTAGTTCCGCATACTCCGCTTGCTCTAGAGGCTGAACTTCCATCGCCAGATAATTAAATGAAGACTTAATCAGAGGAACAGTTCTTCGAAAATAATCCATTCCGACTTTGGTTTCATGTTCGCCAGTGACAAGAAGAACACTATCAAAGCCCATTTTCTTAATCGCTTCTACTTCAGCCTCTATCTCATCATCAGTTAAGGTTTTACGTTTGATGCGATTGCCCATCGAAAATCCACAATAAGTGCAATCGTTGGAACACAAATTTGATAGATAGAGCGGAACATAGAAAGACATCGTATTACCAAAACGCTGGCGAGTTTTGAGGTAAGACTGTTGTGCCATTTGCTCTAAGTATGGTTCTGCAGCAGGTGAGATTAGCGCTTTAAAATCTTCAAGATTTCGCTTTGACTTGCTTAACGCCAGTTCGACATCCTGAGAAGTTTTACTGTATATAGAAAGCTTAATGTCGTCCCAGTCAAGTCGTTTAAATTGTTCCAGAAAGCTCATCATGCGCCTCCCAGAAACTCGGTAAACGGACTTGACGCTACAGCGTGATTTACCTGACCAGCCAATCCACTTTCAAAAGCAATTCGCCCCGCCTCCACCGCAAGTTTAAATGCTTTGGCCATGGCAATCGGATCACCCGCAGTAGCAATTGCGGTATTTACCAATACAGCGTCCGCCCCTAGTTCCATAGCTAATGCAGCGTCTGACGGTGCGCCAATTCCAGCATCTACAATTACAGGAACATTCGCCTGGTCGATGATAATTTCTAGGAATTCACGGGATACCAATCCCTTGTTGGTACCGATAGGCGCTCCCAACGGCATAACAGCAGCACAGCCAACCTCTTCCAATCTTTTACACAGAACAGGATCCGCATGACAGTATGGCAATACGATAAAACCATCCTTAACTAGCTGCTCAGCAGCCAACAACGTTTCTATTGGGTCTGGCATCAGGTATTTGGGATCAGGATGAATTTCCAATTTAAGCCAATTTGTACCAAGGGCTTCACGAGCTAAATGCGCCGCAAAAATGGCGTCTTTTGCTGACTTTGCACCAGACGTGTTTGGCAATAAATTCACTCCAGCTTCTATTAACGGTGACAGAATATCATCATCACGGGTATCAAGGTTTACTCGCTTAAGAGCCATTGTGACCAATTCAGATTCACAAGCTTGAATAGCATTCGTCATTGTATGGCGGTTGGAAAACTTGCCAGTACCGGTAAGTAGTCTTGAGCGAAATGTTTTATCCGCAATGGTTAGTAAATTTTGACCTGAAAGACTGTTATTCGACATAACGTTAGCCTCCTGCTATCGCTTGAAAAAGAGAGATTCTGTCCCCTTCATTGAGCACCTGAGATGACCACAAGCCTTTAGGGATAATTTGATCATTGATGGCAAAGACGCAACCAACAGTAGGTAAATCTAATTGCTGTTGCAAAGAAGTAAGTGTGGTTTGCTGATTGATCTGTTGAACAACGCCATTAACGGTTACAGTGATGGACATACCACCCCCTCGTTATTGTTAGTATTGCCTTCTTTGGCTGCGCAGATTTCACAATCAGGATCAGCCATCAACTGCCACTTTTGCCAATCTAGGTATTTAGCGTCGAATGTCATTAACTGATGAGTTTTAAACTCAGGCAAATCAGCCAAATATTGAATGGCTAACAAGGCTTGTAGATTGCCAATCGTTCCTACCACCGGACCGATAATCCCATGGTCACTACATTTCCCCAGTTGATTGGTATCGTCGCGAGGCACCATACAGGCATAACAGCCAGTTACTTTGTTTGGTGCGGTAAAATCAAAAGCGATAACCTGACCTCTCCAACCAATTGCGGCACCGGATATAAGTGAAACCTGACACTCAAAGCACACCTGATTTACGAGATGTCGAGTCTCTAGATTATCCGAACAATCTAAAACCACATCCGCCATGGAAACTTCCAAAGGCAGCAGATTGATATCAACTCGTCGACACACTGTTCGAACATGGCACTCTGGATTTAATTCTCGTAACTCCTGCGCCAAAGCATCTACTTTTGGTGTTGATACATGCTGGTTACGGAATGCAATTTGACGAGACAAGTTCGAAACTTCGACCTCATCATCATCACAAAGAACCAGCTTTCCAACTCCTGCAGCAGCCAAGTACAGAGCAGCTGAGTTACCTAAGCCCCCACAACCTATGATAAGTACAGAAGAGTCACACAGTTTTTGTTGCCCTGATTCACCTATCTCAGGTAAGCATACTTGGCGTTGATATCGTAAAAAGGCATCATCAGATAGCATCGAACACCTCCTGTTTATTCACCGTACGATTAAATCTGGACTGCAACTCTCTTACGTTCGCTTCGACATTTTTTGCTTCGGTAATCGCTCTAACCACAGCAACGCTTGAAACACCCTGCTCGCGCACTTGCTGAATATTGTCTAAGTCAATGCCTCCAATCGCAACGCTTGGTACTCCGATGGATTTACCATAAGGCATACTATCAAGCAGCTTTTGATAAAGACCTAATCGTACTAAGCCTTGTGGTTTCGATGGCATTTGTTTCGTAGTGGTAGGAAATATATGTCCGAGGGCGATGTAGCTCGGTGATAGCTGATGGATACGTAACAACTCAAAATAGCCATGAGTGGATAAACCCAACGCCATTCCACTATCTGCGATAAGCTCCAAATCCGCGTCTAGTACGTCTTCTTGACCAAGGTGAATACCGAAGGCGTTATGTTTCAATGCCAACTGCCAATGGTCATTAATAAACACCTGTGCCTTGTGTTCTCGACCCAGTAGAATGGCTTTAACAATTTGTTGTTCTAAGCTTGTCTTGTTCGGATCTTTAATCCGTAGTTGTATGGTATTAATTCCTAACTTGAGCAATCTTTCAATCCATTCAACATCGTCAACGACTGGGTATAGACCCAATGAGTGTTTACTTAGAGTGGTGAAACCTGTTTGAGTAATAGAAACTGCAGGTTGCTCAATAAACGGAAAATGTTGGAATTGTGTCGGCCATGTTTCACGTGAAACATTCATTGCAGCCCGACTCAAAACAAGGGCATCTTCCAGAGGAAAATCGAGAGCCAGAGAGGCTACAACCCAGGCAAAATGACGCCAAGATTGATTCAAAGATAAGGTCTGAGTATGAATCAAGAGCGTTGTTTCATCTAAATGAAGCCAGCTATCGACCAGACGTTCATCATAAGAAACGCCAATTTGAACAACATTAGGTAGACAGATCTCTTGAGGTTGCCCCCCGTAGAGGAACATCAGTTCTCTCTCTAGATCACCGTCGCCACTTGATTCAAATAAATTGCTGTATAAACGAGAAGTCTCTGTATCAACAAGTTCAATACATTGGGTCGGGTTTACACCCAACTCAATGTGACTGATATTGAAACCCTGCTCAGCTGCGAGCAGCAAAACTTGTTGAACTTCTCCCGTAAACTCAAGGCAATGAGATGGGATAAGTATCTTCACAAGTTACTCCTCCGTAACGACAGAGTTCTGTTTAACTGCTGGATGGTAAAGCTCAGAACCTGATTGCAAAAACTCCTGAGATTTTTGACGCATACCTTGATCCACTTGTTCAAATAACAGTGGGTCATCCAGCATTTTGATTTCGATGGCTTGGTCAGCGGCAACTTGCTCTTTGTTATTCGCGTATTCCCTAACCTCTTGTGAGATCTTCATTGAACAGAACTTAGGACCACACATAGAACAGAAATGAGCAACTTTCCCTGACTCTTGAGGAAGAGTTTCATCATGGAAGGCTCGCGCCGTAACTGGATCAAGAGACAGGTTGAACTGGTCTTCCCAACGGAATTCGAAACGAGCTTTTGACAAAGCGTTATCGCGGACTTGAGCGCCTGGATGCCCTTTAGCAAGGTCAGCTGCGTGAGCAGCAAGCTTATAAGTAATAAGCCCTGTTTTTACATCTTCTTTGTTAGGAAGGCCTAAATGCTCTTTGGGTGTGACATAGCAAAGCATGGCACAGCCATACCAACCAATCATCGCAGCGCCGATACCAGACGTAATATGATCATAGCCGGGTGCAATATCTGTCGTCAGGGGACCAAGAGTATAGAAAGGCGCTTCGTGGCAATGCTTCAACTGCTCTTCCATGTTCTCTTTAATCATATGCATCGGAACATGACCTGGGCCTTCGATAATAACCTGAACATCATATTCCCAAGCGATTTTGGTTAACTCGCCAAGTGTTCTTAACTCAGCAAACTGCGCTTCATCATTCGCATCAGCCACCGAGCCCGGACGTAAACCATCACCTAACGAAAGCGAAACATCATACTTCGCACAGATTTCGCAGATCTCTCTGAAGTGGGTATAAAGGAAATTTTCCTGATGATGAGCAAGACACCATTTAGCTATGATTGATCCGCCACGAGAGACAATACCGGTTACGCGCTTAGCGGTCATAGGTACGTATCGAAGAAGCAAACCAGCATGAATCGTGAAGTAATCGACCCCCTGCTCAGCTTGTTCAAGTAAGGTATCGCGCATCACTTCCCAAGTCAGGCTTTCGGCGACACCGTTTACCTTTTCCAGAGCTTGATACATAGGAACGGTACCAATCGGAACTGGGCTGTTACGTAATATCCACTCACGTGTTTCGTGGATATTTCTGCCGGTAGAAAGGTCCATCACAGTGTCAGCACCCCAACGCGTCGCCCATACTAGCTTTTCTACTTCTTCTTCAATTGAAGAGCTGACAGACGAATTACCAATGTTGGCGTTTACTTTCACTAAGAAGTTACGGCCAATGATCATAGGTTCAGCTTCTGGGTGGTTGATATTACATGGAATCACCGCTCGCCCTTCAGCCACTTCTTTGCGCACAAACTCAGGAGTTATGTCTTTTGGTAGATTTGCACCAAAGCTCTGCCCTGAATGCTGTTGGTTGAGTTGTTCATCTTGGTAACGGCGATTACCCATGTTCTCTCGCAGCGCAATAAACTCCATTTCAGGAGTAATAATACCCTGACGAGCATAATGCAGCTGAGTAACGCGTTTTCCTTCTTTGGCACGACGAATCGAAGGCAAGTTACCATAGCGAAGCTCGTCCAGAGTTTCATCGGATAGACGCTCTTGAGCGTATTCAGAACTCATCGATTGCAGAACTTCAGTATCGTTTCGCTCTTCAACCCAGCCAGCTCTTAGCTTAGGTAAACCGCTGTATAAATCGATTTCATGTTCAGGATCGGTATAGACGCCAGACGTATCGTAAACACAAATAGGTTCGTTAGGCTCAGATATCGGAGCTTCTTTGCTTCCTCCGATTAAGCTATCAGCGAGTGAAATCTCACGCATCGGTACGCGTAAATCGGCACGAGAGCCAACGACATAGGTCTTACTAGAATTTGGATAAGGTTGAACTGAGAGGTTCTCGATAAACTGTTTTGCTTCCAGTCTCGCTTGTTTGCGACTCGACATAGCATTTTCCTTGTATTGTTTTAGGGATAAATGCTTGGCGGAAAAATGTGTCAATAAGAGATGAGTAGACGGATCTTAGGTTTGGGGCTTGTCGCCAGCCAATCTAGAAAGAGGGTCTTCTCTTGTTCCCTTCGCTGGTATTAACCAGATCAGGTTCAACGGATCCCGAATAAACGGTCTCAGCCTTATGGCACTCCGACAAGTGAAACGATTATAGATAAAGAAACTTAGTTAACCAAGAACAAAAGTAGAGTTTTTAATCAACCTTTTATTAACCATTGATAAGCTAGCCATGCTGCGGAGATGCTTAACAACACGTTTAGTAGCACGTTAAACCCAACCTTAACAAAAGCACCTTGCTGCATAAGAAGTACGTTATCCATTGAGAAAGTTGAGAACGTAGTCAGTGCTCCAAGGAATCCTAAACCGATAATTTGTCTCCAAGGATAAGGAGCTAGCCACTCATTCTCTACTGCAGCGATCAATAATCCCATAATAAATGAGCCGAGCACGTTAACGGTTAACGTACCATATGGGAAAGATCGGCCGAATAAGCTGACACACATTTCTGATACTAAGTATCGAGAACACGCACCGATCGCACCACCTATCGCAATAAGACCCAAAATTGAAAATTGCCCCATGTACCCTCCAAAAATCATTTCAGCCATTGTACTGATTTATTGAGCACAAAAGAGGCAAAAATGATGAAAATAATGTTCTCATAATAAGAGGAATTACCCTCTATAACTGATTAGTTTTAAAAAGTTACAGGAGTCACTTTAAGCAACTTCAATGTATCCCATCAAACCTGTTTTCATGTGTTCAATTACATGACAGTGATACATCCAGCGTCCTGGATTATCCGCAACGAATGCCGCCTTCGCTGAACCATTTTTTCCAAGCAGTACGGTGTCTGTATGAAAAGGAGTCTCAACAGGTTTGCCATCCAACTCTAACACGGTAAACGTATGTCCATGTAAGTGAATTGGATGGTGATACTGCGTGACATTTTTAAGATTAAAAATGTACGTTTTGCCGCGTTCTAACTTAGCGAGCGGAGCGGGAATATTATTGGCACTCATCCCTTCCCAAGCCCGCTTGTTCATCAGCCAAAAATTAGGTACGGCATGTCCACTTGCATCAGCAGGAGAAACAGCCCCTTCCCACTCAAAAACGAAGTCTATAGATTGAGCATTAGCTAAATCTATCTTAGGAATTGGATTCAGAGGCAAAGCTGGGATCTCGGTGTCTTCGGGTAGCTTTGATTGCTGGCATTTAAATTCGCACAGTGGGAACGGGAATTTTCCTTTCATCTGGCGCACGTAAACCACACTTCCAGCCTTCGGCGCAATAAAAGCGATGTCCACTCTCATTCCCGGTCCAATCTTATGCTCTGTTAGCGGATAAGGCGTTTTAATCGGGTTTCCGTCAATGGCCACAACCCAAACTTCAGCACCTTCCACAGCAATTGGGTAGGTAATCGTATTATCAACATTAGCAATTCTTAATCGAACGCTGGCATTTTGTTTCACATCGTAACTAGGGTTATGAATACCATTTACCGTTCCCCACTCCCCCTGAGTTCCCATTCGGGCGCTGTAGCGTGGAATCATCAACTCCTTCCATTGACCTTTCTTATCAAGATGCCAATGTTTAAGAACTAACTCATGTTCTTCATCGAACAAGACGGACTCAGTCTCTTCAACCACAATAAGACCAACCAGTCCCATACCCAATTGTTTTACGCTGTTCATATGAGGGTGATACCAGAAGGTGCCCGCATCCGGTGGAGTGAACTCGTAAACGAAAGTTTCACCGGGCATAACTGGCTTCTGACTTAGAAATGGAACACCATCCATACCAATAGGAATTCGTAAGCCATGCCAATGGATTGTGGTCGGCTCTTCCAGTTTATTGGTAAAGCGAATGGTCACTTTTTCCCCCTGACGACAGCGTATTGTCGGAGCAGGTATTGAACTATTAAAACCAAGAACTGTAGTGACATAGCCCGGAACGATTTCAGCAGAAGCTGCTTCCGCGGTAAGTTCATAAACAAATCTTTGCTGATCAGTCCGAATCAACGAGCAAGCAGGTAATAACGTCGACAGCCCAAAAACTGAACTAATTGAAAGAAAGCGACGGCGACTAATATCCATTTCTGCCTCAGGTAAAGCTACACAACAAAGTGTTAATAAAACTTATTCTCAACAAAATGTAAACAAGAGTGCCAATTTAAAAGCGAACAGCCAGCAGTTTTTCAATATCTACTTCTCTACAATGCAATTTCTGCCACTTCGTTTAGCAATGTACAGTGCTGAATCCGCTTTAATGAATGAACTGTCCAACGTATCGCTATCACCAACTACACTATAGCCAATACTCACAGTTACAGGACTAGGAAGCGCAGAGGCGGCTTTTATTTTGACACTTTGCCTCATAGATTCTAGGAGAGTTTTGATACTGTTAGAGTCTCTTTGAGAAAGAAAAATTACGAATTCTTCACCACCATAGCGACCAATGAGGTCTTGAGAACCAATAAATGAAGAAAGGATGTTAGAAACGGCTATTAGGGTATTATCGCCAACTTCATGACCATATAAATCATTTACTTTTTTGAAGTGATCGATATCTACCACGGCAATAACACCATCGGTTTTATCTAATAGTTGTGAGATTTTTTCATTGATGTAACGCCTATTATAGAGCCCAGTGAGCTCATCCCTAATCGAACGCTGATAATGCCAATCTATTTTATTAAACAGAAACAGAGAAAGCAGCGAACCCAGTAAGAAGAAACAAACGATATTCTGGGTAATAACCACAGCGACACGATAATATTCAGGTTTTGCACTGATAGACAAAGCAATCGTAGGAAAACTCGCGGCCATAATGCAAATCAATGGTGAAATAGCGAGCATCTTTTCACCCCTACCATTCGAGGCTCTATGCTCATAACAAACCAGAAAAGTGGATAAATAAACTATCGCGTAGTTAGCAAAAGCCAATTGAACTCGAAGCTCTAAACTCGCAGGCCAGAATAGGTAAATAAGGTACTGGGCAGTGGTATAGAACAGCACGTGTACAATAGCGAATTTCCATAGTAGAGGCTTAACATTACTCTGATACCAACTGATTGAACCAAATAAGAGTAAGTATGCAACAGCCATATAGAGCAGGTTATTAAAAAAAATGGAGTAACCTACAGGTAGCCAATCGCGTATGGCCATAGAAGCAAAAGCAAAGCCGAAAAAGAAAAAGAATAAAAAAAAGTAAGTTGCTGAGCGGCGTTGATAACCAGAAAGCCCTGAGCGAATCTGAAATAGAAATAAGCACCCAACGACACTACAGATAATGTTGTTAAGTACATTAGCCAAATTAATTAAATCGGAAGCTGTATTTATCACTATTTCGTTCTATTTAACTCAATTAAGTTGATAATATCACCGAAATCTATATCGAAGAAGAAAGTGATTTAGCAACCTTATTTCACAATGACGTTGAGTTAAAATGCAAAGTTTTATCCTATGTTTTTCTAAGTGTTAACTATTAAATTTCAACCTATAAGGCTGAAACTTATAAATATAACAATAGGGAGAGATTCGAACTCCCAATACGCGCTGGTCTTTGGTATTGGCGGAATCCGCTGCACTGCCAATAGTGCATTACAACAACTAGCCAAACGACTGATGTGAAAAAGCCCCAGTCTTTCGACTGAGGCTTCTAATAATGGCAAGGATGGAGAGATTCGAACTCCCAACACGTGCTGGTCTTTGGTATTGGCAGAATCCGCTGCTCTGCCAATTGTGTGTCGCTACACCTATCCAAACGGCAGATGTGAAAAAGCCCCAGTCTTTCGACTGAGGCTTCTAATAATGATAGGGATAGAGAGATTCGAATTCCCAACACGCGCTGATCTTTGGTATTGGCGGAATCCGCTGCTCTGCAATTTGTGTATCGCTACACCTATCCAAGCGACCGATGTGAAAAAGCCCCAGTCTTTCGACTGAGGCTTCTTACAATGGTAGGGGTGGAAAGATTCGAACTCCCAACACGCGCTGATTTTTGGCATTANATAATGGCAGGGGTGGAGAGATTCGAACTCCCAACACGCGGATTTGGAATCCGCTGCTCTGCCAATTGGAGCTACACCCCTGCAGAATTTCTATTCTTTAGATTTGCAAAAACCTCAGCTTTTCAGCTGAGGTTCTTTAAATAAGTGGCGGAGCGGACGGGACTCGAACCCGCGACCCCCGGCGTGACAGGCCGGTATTCTAACCAACTGAACTACCGCTCCACTAATTTTTTACTCAATAAAGTCTTATTGATTAGATGCTTTATTGAATTTTGCCTTCAGATTTTTCAAAATCTGAAAACAAGGAAGCAAGCCTGGCGATGTCCTACTCTCACATGGGGAGACCCCACA
>NZ_JACVEG010000069.1 GCF_014596725.1 Vibrio sp. Y2-5 | reverse complement strand
TGGTTATGGTGAAGGGAAATATGGTCCAGATGATGTCTTAACTCGTGAACAAATGGCGCAAGTACTTACAAATGCTTTCAAGTTCAAATCTACTAAGACAACATCCTTTACTGACATTGATAAAAACTCATGGGCATTAAAAGCAATTAGTGCATTAGAAGAAAATGGCGTTACTATTGGTACAGGAGGTAAATTGTATTCACCATATGCACATGTAACTCGTGAACAATATAGTCAGTTCTTATATAACTCTATTAATGCAGTTGAAAAAGAAACAAAACCAGAAGTGAAGCCAGATCCAAAGCCTGAAACGAAACCAGAGGAAAAACCAGAAGTGAAGCCAGATCCAAAGCCTGAAACGAAACCAGAGGAAAAACCAGAAGTGAAGCCAGATCCAAAGCCTGAAACGAAACCAGAGGAAAAACCAGAAGTGAAGCCAGATCCAAAGCCTGAAACGAAACCAGAGGAAAAACCAGAAGTGAAGCCAGATCCAAAGCCTGAAACGAAACCAGAGGAAAAACCAGAAGTGAAGCCAGATCCAAAGCCTGAAACAAAACCGGAAGAAAAACCAGAAGTGAAGCCAGATCCAAAACCTGAAACAAAACCAGAAGAAAAACCAGAAGAAAAACCAGATACAAATTTACCATCAAGTATAGATAAAGGCTTAGTTACAGAGGAAGTTACGTATAATCCAAACGCTATGAAAAACCCGATTGCTCAAAAATCCATTTCTACAGAAGCG
>NZ_JACVEG010000068.1 GCF_014596725.1 Vibrio sp. Y2-5 | reverse complement strand
CGATCAAACATAATATAATCATATTCAACATGATTACATATGGAAAACAAGTCTGAATCCCTTTTATTTTCGTTTCTAAGGAGCGTTTGCAGGCTTCGTCTATTCATTACATTCCGATACCGAATATCGTTTCTAATCGAACGTAAGAAGCTTTTCCAGGATTGTAGATAAGCATAGTCCGTATACCCCTCACTTATTAGCTGGGTCAACATTTTATCCTCACCATTCATCATCAGGCAAGTCCAACATCCACTACGTGAATTTGCAGCTCCACAAGCATTTCCTTGCTGTTTCCCACCTGTTTTTATGCCACATTCAAACATAGCTTGTCCATACTGTATGCTCATTTCTTCCACATCCACGCCAAAAGGCAGTATCCCTCTATCTAAAAGTAACATCCATACTTCATCACCGGTTAAAAATTTAACTGGATTAAAGCAGAGGATATTTTTCATGTCATTATGACGTGAAAATAAGNTTATGACGTGAAAATAAGGAATCAGTACTTATCTCATGCCTTTGGATACTGTGTCTTCTTCGACCACTCTCCTCATTACGAACGGCCAACATAAGCACTCCATCATATTCATCAAAGCATTCTACTGCAGTAGTAGTTTGAGAAGATATTAAGATTTCTTTCATCTTTCGCTGCATCGGTTTGACCTTGAGAGAGTCAGTACACCATCTCAATCTACTGTTTCCGCTCGGTGGTAAAACGCCTCTACCTATTACCTTATACCAATAT
>NZ_JACVEG010000067.1 GCF_014596725.1 Vibrio sp. Y2-5 | reverse complement strand
CAACAGTCACGAAAAATGCTTCCGTCAGCTCAGCTTATTTAAATCAATATTTTGATTACACGGTACGCATTACAAATACTTCCAAAATTTCACTCTCAAATATTTCGTTACAAGATACTATTCCAGCAGGTTTACAATTTATAAACGGCACTGTCTTTATTAACGGTGAACGCTCTCCACTAGCGAATCCGAATATCGGTTTCCTAGTTGCCACTAATTTAGAGCCAAACGAAACAATTATCGTGTTATTCACAGTACAAGTAATAAGTCCACCTGTTAATAATGAGTTTAAAAATACGGCCAATATTTCGTTACAACTTCAAGTCTCGCCTACCGATCCACCAATTACAGTAACCGTTACAAGTAACGAGAACATCGTCACCTTTGTTCCAGAAAATCCAGATGAAACACTTCCAAATTTAAATTGCTTCTTTGACGGTGAACGCTTCATTCGCATTACTCCTCGAAATATAAGAAATTACCTTTGGGCTTGGATTTGGTGGCAGTAATTAAATAAAAAATAAAAAGCTTGTAATTTGGATGTTATCCAAATTACAAGCTTTTTTGACATGGTACCTCTAGTTACTTAATCTATTTCAAACCTCTGATAAAAAATTATTCAGTCAATTTTTTAGTTGAAAAGAAAATATTAAGAAAAGTAAAAGGTGAAATTGAAAGAAAAGTGTAAAAGCTTGTTCACTTATATAATTTATGTAAGAAATACAGGTAATGTATATGAAGCAATC
>NZ_JACVEG010000066.1 GCF_014596725.1 Vibrio sp. Y2-5 | reverse complement strand
AAGAGATCACGGGCGTTGAGTTCATGTGTTTACTTGGGTTGAAAAAGAACTCATTTTATAAAGTAGTCAGGGAATTTGAGATTGGAATATGAATATGGAGAATAATACAACTACCCAAAAACGGTTGAGGATTCTTAGCGAAGATGAAGTAAAGATCATTTATGACAGACCAGGTTTCTCATACGAAGATCGCTGTTCTTATTTTTCTCTTTCACAGCCAGAGAAAGAGCTGCTACACACATTGCGTTCTGTCAAATCTAAGGCTTATTTCGTTTTACAACTGGGTTATTTCAAAGCCAGACAACTATTTTTTACATTTGACCTCCATGAGGTAGAAGAGGATCTTAAATATATTCTGAAGGAACATTTCAACAACAGTCAAATTGATGACTTGAGTTCAATTGATAAGTCCACTAGGTTAAAACAACAACAATTGATTCTTAAATTATTTAACTACCACAGTTGCGGTGCCGAAGAACGGCGTAAGATGGAGGAAAAAGCTCAAAAGTCTGCGGCGTTTTGTGGTAAGCCGATTTACATCTTTCGAGAAATCATGAATTATTTGTCTGAAAACTGCATTGTTGTTCCTGGCTATAGTTTTATGCAAGATATGACAGGACAGGCAATAACCCATGAGCAAAACCGATTAATTTCATTGATGCAGGATCATCTAAAACAGAATGATATGGAATCCTTAGATCGATTACTTGAAGATTCTTCAGGGCTGTATGAAATAACACTACTGAAACA
>NZ_JACVEG010000065.1 GCF_014596725.1 Vibrio sp. Y2-5 | reverse complement strand
GTAAGAAGAATGAAGTTAGTAAATAACATTCGTATGATTATGGCCCAAAAAAATATAGATAATATTGCGGAGTTAATAAGGATAACTGGTGTGAGTCGTAATTCTATTAATAAGCTTTGGCATAATGAAAGTGTGTCGTCTTTAAGATTAGATACTTTAATAGCGATCTGTGAGAAGTTAGATGTTAAATTATCGGACTTAATTGAATATATTCCAGGTGACATTGAGTCAAAATAATTTAGGGGATTTTATGTACTTGGATAGTTTTTGTATGCTAAAGGTATAGTTGGCTAATGGTATTTTGTGGTGCTATATGGCGCACTTCAACTTCTTTTGTTAACGCATGAGTATGTTTTGAATTAGGGATATGGAATTGTAGACTTGCTAGGTGCGTCAACACCTTGGAAGATGAGAGGTACTGGCATACTTCGTGATTTTGTTGAACTATATTTATAATCATAGTAGTGCTGTTAAATGAAATGGTGGTAATGATGATTATTAAAAAGAGTCCTATTTTCAGGGCTTTTTTTTATGTTTTTTGTTTATTGAACAAGATAGAGCATTTTTTGAAAAGCGAATTGTTTATTGTTATGTTAAGCTAAATTTAACTTGGTATGTGAGATTTAAAAAAAATGGTTAAAAGCTATTTGTAGGTGATCAAATTTACCAAAAAAAAGAGAAGTTACTATATTGTACAAGGGTAATGGACAAGTGTGTAGCGATGAGGATTGAAAGCTGTATATAGTCCAATTGTTTATGTTTTA
>NZ_JACVEG010000064.1 GCF_014596725.1 Vibrio sp. Y2-5 | reverse complement strand
CAACAACTAGTCGTAGATGGTAAAAATGCGAAACAAGACTTTAATAACGCTCTTCTAGAGGTAGATAAAAAAGCTGATGTTGCAGTAGCAGCGGTAGTTAAGAAAGCTGAGAGTGAAATTAATTCCGCTCAATCACAATTAAATGGAATTGTACGAGATGCAGGTAATGTAGTAACAGAAGCAAAACAAATCGATATGCCTTTCTTGAAGAAATCAGAAGATGAAATGAAAGGATTACGTAAAGTTGTTGGTGATACGAATACACGCATGGACAATATCGTCGCAAATGGAAATAAAGATAATNAGAAGTCGTCGATGCACGATTAGGTGCTGATGGGATTGCTCGTGGATCTGTAGGGAGTCTAGTAAGAGAGATTCACAAACAACAACTGAATGATGAACGAAAATCACAGCTGCTGCAGCATGGTGTAAATGTTCTAAATGCACCAGTAGCATCACCATTAAATATAGAAATTCAAGGGCGTACACTTGTAAACTTATTAGGGCAAACCAACTTAGATAATACGAAATATTATGTGTTTATTCCGCAAAAAGGCACTACGAAGATTTCATATGGTGGCAATACGTACGAGGGAGTTACGAAATTTACAGGGCAAGCGACTGCATCTTATTCGATTAAGCAGGATTTTCGGGGGAAAGTTGCTGGAAGTGTTGCTGAGAATGGGGATATAAGTAAGGTTGGTTTTGGTAATTCCTTGCTAAATCCAACTAATTTGAATAATTTCCCTTTCGAGGTGGAATATGAC
>NZ_JACVEG010000063.1 GCF_014596725.1 Vibrio sp. Y2-5 | reverse complement strand
TAGTGCTAAAGTGCCTACCCATTCATAAACTCCTTCATATCCCCATGTTAGGGACAATTCAACATAACTGATGATGATAGAGTAATGTACAGCAATAAAGTAAATGACAATTAAGGTATTGATGATACTTCCTATAAAGCGACCAAATAAATTTTCGTGTATTTCATAAAGATTACAGTTTCCATGTTTTTTAAGTATGCTAATAATAATCCAAGTGATAATACTAATGAATAGACCGGATAGTAAAACTGAGATCCAAGCATCTTTCTTAGATTCAAGATAAATAATTTTCGGGACTCCAAGTATGCCCATACCAATTTGCGAAGTGTGTATGATAAAGAAAGCCATATAGGCATTTACAAAACTAATATTTGATTTCATTATCCACCTCAAAATTCATCTAAATCTTTTTCTGTTTTTTTAAATCTCCACCTTGTGCGGAATGAATCTTTTGGGCGATTGACAACAGGACGTCTCATATAAAAATGGTGGGGTAGACGTATTAAGAAGTATTTTATATCCTTAATCCTAAAAGGGTATAGAGGTGCAAGATAAGGTTTGTTTAATGATGTCAATTTTAACAAGTGGACCATCATTACACAGACACCGATAATAATCCCATTTAATCCCCAAACACCTGCTAGAATAATGAAAGGAAATCTAGCAATTCTTATAGCAGTGCCCATTTCATAAATAGGAGCCGTAAATGCCCCTAATGCACTAAATGCCACAATAATAATTAAAATGTTGCTAGTTAAACCTGCCTCAACAGTTGCTTGGCCAATAACAATACCT
>NZ_JACVEG010000062.1 GCF_014596725.1 Vibrio sp. Y2-5 | reverse complement strand
GATACTTTCCGATTCCTTCACAAAACTTAAAATATCGTCGTATAGAATATCCTTAAAGGAGCTAGTTTCCTCTTGTTCGATTCCTTCGCCTTCAATTGGAATTGCTACTTCCTGTGGAATAGTATTATCAGGTGAATGGGTAGTAGTAACACTTGTTGTTTCTGGCATACTACTATTATTTGAAATTAATACTTTACGAGGTCCATCCCCTGTGTATGAACTTACAACTAGATTTTGTTCTAACTTCTCAATATATTGCATAGATTTCATATAGCTAATCTTGAATTTTCTTTGCAGAAGAGATGGCGAGACTTGTTGTGATTCGATAATAAATTCTTTAATATCTTCATACAACTTATTTTCAACTTCATCATCAACATTTTCCTGCTGGCTCATTGCTGCGGGATCATTTGGTAAGGTTTCATTTTGAGACTTGTGTCCCTTATAATCCTCCAATGATACAATGTGTTGATGCTCCCTGTTTGTTTCCATGGAGTTATTCTGTTCAATCTCACCTTCTTGGATAGATGGTAATGGTTGTATTTTCTTCATGTTTTCTGCATCCACATGCTTCATAGGATTAGCTTTTTCTATAGATTCATTAATAAGACGAAGACGCTCATTTTCCCAATATTCCCCTGTTTTTGTATCTACTTGAATGATCGCTTGGGCGAATTCTTCTTTTGGTACAAAGTTACTTGTGATTTGTTGTACAGGTTGCACATGATTATCTTGTACGATACGAGCAGCACAGATGAATGCACCTTGTGCCATGATATCTCCTGGTGACATAAC
>NZ_JACVEG010000061.1 GCF_014596725.1 Vibrio sp. Y2-5 | reverse complement strand
AATCCTTCTATATAATTCTTCTCGTGTAGAATTACGTAGTGCACTTAATGATTCGACTTCTCTCCATGTATTGAAATGTTCAATTAGTATAATTTGCATTAACTTGTGAAATTGTTCTTCATAACCAACTGGATCATTCTCGAGAATAGATAAGTTTTCTTTAAATTTCGTTATTTGAGACAGTAGAATTTTACTTGTATCATAAGTTTTTTCAAAGAATCCAATATAACTCTTATCCTTAAAAGGATCGCTAAGAAGTCTATTGTTCGTTTCTCTTAGTGAGCTTAAAATTTCCTCTGCAAATCCATCTTTAAAAAAGATACAAAAAGATTCTACTTCCTTATTTTCATCAATTGAAATTGTATAAGATCCTTCATTAAGAAGTAAATATCTGCTTTCTTCGACAGCAAAAAAACCTTTACTAGTCTTGTAATGCGCTTTTCCGTTAGAAAATGTTTTAATGGATAATTGGCCGTTCCCTTCCCAATAAAACTGGTTACTTTTTGCATGTAAAACAAAATTAGTAGAATCCATACAATTCATAATATCGTCTCCATAAACATATAATTATAACCTTCAGATAATTCAATTATACATAATAATGGAGGTTGGGTATAAAAATCTTTTCCTTCCCAATGAGTTTTGTTGAACTTTATCATGAATAATTTTTAAAAAAGTTATTCAACAATCGAGCGCGTTTGTTGAATAAGAAGTAAAATTGTTTTACATATTAGTCATATATAATACGTAAAATCCTTTGTTTTTTATGATTTTTTACAATTTAGGTCTTGATAAC
>NZ_JACVEG010000060.1 GCF_014596725.1 Vibrio sp. Y2-5 | reverse complement strand
AACAAGGGATTCAATAAAATGTTACACATTTTATTAAGGAAAGTACATCACTATTGAAT
Source organism: Vibrio sp. Y2-5 (assembly GCF_014596725.1). Taxonomy (GTDB): domain Bacteria; phylum Pseudomonadota; class Gammaproteobacteria; order Enterobacterales; family Vibrionaceae; genus Vibrio. Next base: position 742 of record NZ_JACVEG010000060.1, on the reverse strand, counting down.
AGTGGTGTATTTTTCTTTTAAAAGACCTCTATATGACCTCATTTACTACTACAACATTTGAGTTTTATCATAAATAATTTTATTGTAAAGTGACGGACAAGTTGTTTGAGTTACAATAAAGTCGTTTAAAAAATAGTAAAGTTGCTAAAAAAATGAGAGTCATTTTAAGCTATATGTGATAAAATATACAAATCAAATTTAGGAGGAGTTATTTATGAAGTGCAATAAATATAATTGGGTACATTTAAAGAGGGAAAGCGTATCAATGACCCTATAAACTACGTCTACCCTCATTATTTATTGGAGGGTTAAATGTGAATACATCTCATTCACAGTCAAATTTACGCCATAATCAAGTTTTATTATGGCTTTGTGTTCTTTCTTTTTTCAGCGTTTTAAATGAAATGGTTTTAAATGTTTCATTACCTGATATTGCTAGCGATTTTAATAAGGAACCAGCAAGTGTAAACTGGGTAAACACAGCGTTCATATTAACTTTTTCCNCCTGATATTGCTAGCGATTTTAATAAGGAACCAGCAAGTGTAAACTGGGTAAACACAGCGTTCATATTAACTTTTTCCATAGGAACAGCTATATATGGAAAGCTATCGGATCAGCTAGGTATCAAAAAGCTACTCCTATTTGGAATTATAGTGAACTGCATCGGATCAGTTATCGGATTTGTTGGGCATTCGTTCTTTTCTGTAATTATTTTGGCTCGGCTTATTCAGGGGGCGGGTG
>NZ_JACVEG010000006.1 GCF_014596725.1 Vibrio sp. Y2-5 | reverse complement strand
TTGCGACGTCTGCCGTGTCAGTGAGGCGGCATTATAGGGAGATGGATGAACTTAGCAAGCGAAAAAGATGAATTTATTTAAAATAAACGTTCGTTTGTCTAAATAAACAACGAACGTTATTTTATGTACTCTTCACCCTCAAGAAAGGAACAGGTTACTCACAAAATGCTGTGGATAACTACTCTTCACTATCAAAGAAGTAAGAGATTCTTGAGCGTGGGTTTAAATACTCTCTTACTTTATCTGGGAGTTTATGAGGCAGAATGGCATTAACAATTTTTATATCTTTGTCTGCTAAGTCAATAATCGGAGCCTGAGTTCTAGGTACCGACGGGTCGTAAATAAGAACATTAGGATAGAGAAGGCTGTTTGCATTCACGGATATGACTAAGCCAACCATATCATTCGAGAGTTGTACGACTGTCCCAGGTGGGAACACCCCCATAAACTTAACTAAAATGTTCAAGTTCTCATTGTTATAAATGTGCTTACAGTTCTTATATAAATAAGAAAGAGCAACATAAGGAATTTTTTGCTCACTTGGTACATTCGGGTGACATAAATTATCGAATGCATTTGCAACTGCGATAACTTGAGCCAACTCGTCAATTTCATCACCTTTCAAACCTTGAGGGTAACCAGAACCATCAAGCTGCTCGTGATGTTGTTCTATTACTCTTCTCGCACTATCAGGAAACTCTTTAATGTTCTGAGAGATTTCCAATCCATATTTAGTGTGCATTTTAAGGTAATTTTTTTCGGGTTCAGTTAAAGGCGTCTGTTTACGTACGATAGCAGTTGGAATTCGGATTTTGCCTATGTCATGAAAGAGAGAAGCAAAAGCGATCTCTTTTATCTTGTCAGCTGGGTATCCTTTTGCTCGACCTATCATCATCGCGATGACAGATACGTTTAGTGAATGAAAGTAAATATCTTCAAATTCACTTTTACCATTCATCAAATGCAGAGTAACGCTATCATCGCTGAGAAGTTTATCGACGATATCATCGACCAATTGAGCAGCCTCATCAACAGCGTCCATAGGTCGGCTGCGTATCTTGTTCATTACGGCACGCATTCGAGCAAGTGAACGTTCGAACTCCTTTTCACAACTGATCACTCGACGTCGATAAGCACTGAGTTTTTCAATTCTGTTTTGTTTTTCTTGCCATAACTTATCAGCTTCACTGTTGATATCACTTTCTACTTCATTTTCTTTCTCATCAACTGACGTGGTATTAGTTACTGGTGCAAGAGGTTGAGTATCACTTTGGCTTGGATTTAGAAACACATGTTGAATGCCCAAATGCTTGATTAAGCGGATCTGTTCTTGGTCTTTAATTTTAAAACTATTAAATAAGAATGGATGCTCGTTCCACTTTACTGGCAAGCGTATATGTAACCCTGGTTGTAATCTATCGACAGTAATTTTTATACTCGCCACAATTTACTAAAACCTCTGATAACTTTAGGAACTCTTACTTAGAGTTGATATTTGAACAACATCTATAAAAGTACAACTTTTAACACTATTCATTAGCGACAATTATAGACACTATCCTTAGCGAGAGAAAATAGTCACAAGATAGTGCTCTCAACCTTTGTGACTACTTTTGCCGAAATTTGCGAGCTCTTTATGCAATATTGAACGATAGAAAACTCAAATAAATGCGCTAAAGCATTGCAAAAACGAACATTCATTAAGAATTACGCTTTAAATTTGAAGAAGCAAAGTGCTGAATAACACAACTTGGGGTAACAATACCTTTAAAGGTTTTACCCTCAGTAAGAACCCATGGAAATGTCAGCTCCTCTTCTTCAATCAAAGCACTCACATTACTGATATCCATTTTTGCGTCCAACTTGGTGAATGATAGCTGCATGATTTGACTCACTGGTCGATGCCACATTAAGTTGTCCTGAGTAGTTTCAAGATCCGTCCCCATACGTGGAGTAAGGTGTAAGTTCAAACAAGCCCGGTCAATAATACCGACACATTCTCGGTGGTTAATGACCGGAAGGACTTCAATTTCTGATGACAAAAAATACTGCTGTGCTGCAGCTACGGTATCACTTGGGTCAAGGTGTGGCATCTGTGCATGACACATATTTTGTAAGGTACTGATATTTTTCCCAACAACATCCCCATCCTTAAGTAATGACGGCTTTAACGATTCAATCTTCTTAATAACTGTCGGAATAGCTTCCACGCTTTCTGGACAAGAAAAGCATCCCCCACTCATATAATCAATACCCAAATAAGCCAGCAATTTTGCATCATTAATGGCAGCAACTGTGTCTATTGCTACAGACACATTCAGCGAATGACATTCATCCACCAAAGTTTTCATCACTTTATGAATCATTTGTGAGTGAGCCAGTGACTGTAGGTAGATAGGATTGATTTTGAACAAATTATAACGTTCGGTTGGTAGGCTAATTGAAATAGCGTTACCTATCTCAACATTATCCATCACAAATTTGATTCCTAACTGCTGCCACATATTTATATCTTGAGTAGCTATAGAACGAAGCGCACCAGGATCAACCTGCAAATAAAACTGATGAGGGTCCACTTTATAATCCCGCATCTGGCGAACCAAACAGTACAATACATCGACAAAATTTTGAGATTCGTGCTGGCACAGAATGTTTAAAGTTACTGTTATTGGTGACGAATGATAAGACTGAAGCAACGCCTGCTCTTTAAATACCTTTTCCTGAACAATGACATCTAACTCTGCCGACAAATTTAGATCCTGAATAATACTTTCTAATTCCACACGATTTGAAGATAGAGCCGGAGGCAAAGGAAGTTCAAATAGAGCTTCGTATCCAGAGATGTTCCATGAATGAGTATCGAGTATAGGTTGATATTTTATTTCTACTTGCTTTGTTTCAATAAGATCAGAGATCAATTCTTCCAGTAGCTTCCTTTTCTTTATTTGGCGATGTAAGTCACTATCAAAAAAACGGATATGCTGTCCGCGATCCTCTGAATGCTGTTCTAGTATCGCCTGAACAGAATGAGTCACAGCCATTTTTGCATTGCTGGCGTCTACGCCAAGAACAGAAATACCAACCCTACCTTTTGCAACAGATTGATAAACTTCTGAATGTGCAGATTTCAATTCCTGAAAGAAATACTTTATCTGTCGATGAAGGTAGCGATATGGCTTTTCGTTCACAGGCGCAGAACACTCAATACAAGCCAAATAGAAATTGCCTTTTATTTTGCCAAACATCCGACACTCTTTGAGTCGAGCCATAACATCATTAAGCGTGTTTTCGAAGTTGGAGATGCGGCTTTCAATACTCAGCGTCATTACCACATAGATAGTATTGGCTATTTGTCGCTGATAAATGACATCCAATTGATCACCAAATGCTTTTTTTGTCAGTATACCGCTTTCAATTGAATGCTTAATGCTAGGCGACAAAGAGAATATCGTAAAAGAAATATCAGGATGCTGTAAAAAGGCGAGCGAAATAGATGCGGATCTGCACTGTCTAAGTTCCCCTGACGAATGCTTAATTAAGAAGTTTCTACTAGCTGAAGGTTTAGGTGCTTTTAGTGAGCTAGAATCTTCTTCAAACAGTAGAATACTATTCAAACTCACAAGATCGGCCAAACCAAATCCAGATAGTTGCTCGAACTTTTTATTACAGGCTAAAATCTTGTTTTCACTATTGGTAATCAATACCCCGCAATTATCCTGCCTCAACATAAAGTCAAACCAATTCATGGTCTGCCGATCTTGCTTCACTTCAAAAATCAGTTGCGTTTCTCCCTGAACAACATATTGGGAGAGTTTTTCAGCAGAAAACGAGGCATAAAAACCATGATGCCGATCTTCCCAAAGAGCAACAACACACGTACGTTTGTGTTGGTCTTGACACACAGATTCAAGCAGTTGCTCAATATCGTGCCGATAAGAAGGACTCATTAATGCAAGCCAATCACCAAAGCTGTTTATAGAATGGTTGGGGAATAAAAAAGGATGAGTTGCCTCTCTGTCGTAACTAAACTCCTGAGTAGCAATATTTAAAGTCCAATTAAAAGGCACCGATTTTCTTTGCTCAGTCGCTGAACCAAAACCTTCTTGCATACATTCACCCTAAGTTGCAAAAACTTCAGCCAAGATAGCCACTCATAATCTGAGTGGCTTTATCTAACTATAGTCGACCAACTCTTTAGATTGATTGAGCAAATTCAATTTCGTGACATTAAACTCTGCTTCAAAAGGACAAAGAAGCTTACAAATCAAACCTCGACAACACCGTCTTCGACTTGTCGACGATACGAATAGGTATCTTCAAAGCGGGATAATATCCAGTCCCCTGCTGTAATTAGTGGATAGCCACCTTTACCTTGCTTCTCTTCCAGACACGAAGTCAGTGTTTCTACCTGAGTATCAAAATCCGGTTCAACAAAGAAAGGCATAGAAAAACGAGATTTACCTGATGTTGGGCTCGCCACTCTGTGTTTGGTTGAGCGATAGATGTCATTCGTCCAACGCTGCATTAAATCACCGATGTTCACGACAAACGCTCCATCAATTGGAGTGGCATCCATCCACTCATCTTGTTTATTCAGAACCTGCAATCCGCCACTTTGATCTTGATACAGCAGAGTAATACAGCCGTAATCCGTATGGGCACCAGCTCCGTTTGTTTCTTGGGTTTGGCTTGGGTAACTGAGCATGCGCAAAACAGAAATGGGCAAAGTGAAACTTTTAGAAAAGAAGTCCTCATCTTCTCCCAAAGCGATTGCCATTGCTTTTAGGATTTTCAAACCAACATCAAGCGTCAAAGAGTAATGTTGACTAACCGCCTGAGCGAAGCCATCGATGTTAGGGTATTGGTTCGGTCCATATAGATCGGGACAACGCAGAACTTGAGAATGATAGGGAGAAAGGTCTAGCGCCATATCAAATGACTCTTTGCAATCCAACTCACCTAAGGGATCAAGCTTTTCAGCACTCAGTCTCCCCCACCCACGGTGGTTATTACTCTTCTCGATCGAAATTTTCTGCTTCTCTTCTTCTGGCAAGCTAAATAATAAGTTGGCCATTGATTGAATGTGGTCAAACTGCTGCTGAGGAATGCCATGACCAGTAATATAAAAAAAGCCAAGTTCGCGGCAGGCACTATCAATCTGTTGAATAACTGGTTGCCAGTCTTCTCTGTTTTCAGAATTCAGTGGGGAAATATCAATAATTGGTAGCGTCATACTTTCTCCTTGTAAACAGCTCACTTATGCGAGCAACTTTTTATTATGTAGCCCAATAAGCAAAAAGCTGACCAAGTAGGCAAGTAACATCAATAAAGAATCAATAAGGCTTAGAGTAAGTATTGAAGATTAGGTAGAAGAGATAGCGCACCACATTAATGCAGACCAATGTGGATATGCACCAACCTAGTCTTTCGCGGATAGATGGGTAGGAAAGAAATTTCCCCTAAAGCAGATACAACAAAGCCCCGACTTACGTCGAGGCTTTATCATTTAAATATGGTACCGGTAGGCGGACTTGAACCGCCACGCCCGAAGGCAACGGATTTTGAATCCGTCGTGTATACCAATTTCACCATACCGGCATCTAGGCTATTGCCTTTGATGATTGGCATTATACGGAAGAAACTAACGGGTGCAATAGCAATATATTGAAAACAAAATCGTTTGCTGAATATTTCACCATAAAAACAGAACCTGTGCACTGGCTCTCTTTTCAGCTATGGTTGCAACCTATATCCTTGCGGCCATCTAATTAGGAATGTTTGCTCGTTATGACTACTACTACTTTGCCACCTGCTGGCTTTTTTCGCCGTTTAGGCGCTTTAATTTATGACTCATTAATCGTGTTGGCCATTCTGATGATAGCAGGTGGTGTTATCGTAGCTTTGATGGAAGCTCTGGTTGCTGCTGGCTTAATGAGCTATGCACCCTATCAAGATGCCAGTGACTTATTGACAGGCCATCCAATTTGGAGCCCTGTTTATACTCTTTACCTTGCTCTAGCTTGGGTATCTTTCTTTGTTTATTTTTGGACACGAGCTGGACAGACACTCGGAATGAGAGCGTGGAAGATTGTTGTTCGCAATAGCGACGGCAATAGCATCACGGTTACTCAAGCACTTATTAGGCTCGCTACATCGTGCTTTGGCTTAGGTAATCTAACGGTTTTAATTGACCCAGAAAAACGCAGTTTCCAAGATATGTGGGCAAAGACTGAAGTGGTGGTGTTACCAAAGGTTCGCTAATACCAGTTCACCATTTACAGACAATAAAAAGGAAGGCTAAGCCTTCCTTTTTATTTATTAGAGTTTTCTTCTCAATAGCAACAGAGCGATAGTTAAGAACACCAAACTTGGAGCAACAGCGCCAAACACAGGCGGTATATTGTAAACCAAGCTAAGAGGTCCAAAGAATTCACTAGAAATATAGAAGGTGAAACCTGCAATTACCCCAGACAAAATTCGGGCTCCCATGGTTACACTTCTTAGCGGACCAAATATAAATGAGAGCGCCATCAGCATCATTACTGCAATAGAAAACGGCTGAGAAATCTTACGCCAGAACGCCAGCTCATAACGGGATGAGTCTTGTTCTGATGCTTTAAGATAGTGAACATAATCATAAAGCCCACTTAACGCTAACTCTTCAGGTTTTACTGTCACCACCGCCAATTTATCCGGTGCTAACGCGGTTTCCCAACGATATTCTGGCAATGAGTGTTTTGAAATTACGATGTCATCACTCATATCTGTCACGACAACATCTTTCATTAACCAAATATTTTCGCCGACATAGTCTACTTGTTTTGCGTTATAAACCTGACGTAAATGCTTATCTTGATCAAAACGCCACATATTCATAGCGTAAAGTCGGTTGTCATTGATCTTGCCTATGAAGATAAAATCGTTGGCATCTCTCGCCCAAACCCCTGTACGAACAGATAAAATCTGTCCTCCAGACGTTGCAAAAGAACGCAAATCACGCGCCATTTTCTGCGCTTGTGGTGCTCCCCACTCCCCTAAAAGAGTAATGATGATCATAAGAGGCACAGCTGTCTTTAGAACCGATAAACCGATATCCAACTTAGAAAAGCCAGCCGCTTGCATAACCACAAGCTCTGAGCTTGCAGCTAAAGCACCTAAACCAATCAAAGCACCTAACAACGCAGCCATCGGGAAGAACATCTCAATATCGCGAGGTATACTAAGCAAGACGAAAATCAGTGCTTGAAGCAAATCATACGTTCCTTCACCGACTTTACGTAGCTGTTCCACGTATTTGATAATTCCAGACAAACCGACAAAAGTAATCAGTACCAAGGTGCTCGTGGCTATGATTGTTCGTCCGATATACCAATCTAAAATCTTAAACACGACCTAAGCTACCCTTTTCTTTTGTTTGAATTTGTCTTTCAATCTTCTTATCGCAACGCTATCCATCAGGTTAGCCATAATCGCCGCAATTAATAGCGCAGCATTTATCGGCCACATACCAACAATGGTAGGAATACTGCCATCTTCAATCGCCGATTTAGTCGCACTGATTGCCAAGAAGTAAGTGAGATAAATTAATATTGCTGGTCCCATCTTGGCAAAACGTCCTTGCCTCGGATTAACCGCAGATAAAGGAACAACCAACATAGTTAACAATGGAATACAGACAACCAGAGAAATACGCCACTGAAGCTCAGCTTGTGCTTGTCTGCTCGAGTTCTTCACCAATTCTAGAGTTGGTATTGCTTCCCAGTCTCGACCACGCTCTTTTACTGCGCGCTGCCCTATCAAGCCTTCGTACTCATCAAACTTGGTCACCATATAATCGACACGAGTAGGCACACCTTCATAGCGGGTACCTTCGTACATAGTGATCACTTGTCGACCATCGCTTAACTCTTTCACATTTCCATAGTTTGAAAACATCACACTTGGAAGGATCGACTCACGCGGTGCCAGTTGTGCTACAAACACATTCGAGAGTTTACGGTTTTCAATATTATCGATGAAAACCACCGAAGAACCGTCTGGTGAACGTTGAAACTGTCCTTTTTGCAATAAATCGACACTGTTTTCAGAAGCAAGCTGCTCCATCAAATGTGCTTCTTTGTCTTGGCTCCAAGGAGACAACCACATCGAGTTGAATGCAGCCACACTTGCAGTAATAACTGCAAGATACAAGGCAGCACGTACCAAGAACTTATTCCCGATACCCGTTGCATTCATGACTGTAATTTCACTTTCAGCGTATAAACGGCCAAAAGTAAGCAGAATCCCGATATAGAGACTCAAAGGCAGCATTAATAAACCCATTGCAGGCATGTTTAGACCAACAATGGATAAAATCATTCGAGCTGGAATTTCACCGTCGGAAGCATCAGCCAAAACGCGAATAAACTTTTGGCTTAAAAACACTAAAAAAAGTACGAAAAATATCGCAAATTGGCTCTTTAGTGTCTCGCGGATCAAATATCTAACAATAATCACGCTGAAATTACCTATACAAAACTTGTTTTTTTGATGGAATCACTATAATTTCTCGTTGAATCTTTTATTTTTTTAATTTTTGACTAACTGTTAGTACACTTAACAAAGATGTAATCCTGATAAGGATTCAACAAGTGTAGATGCATTATCTAACATTTAGTTCTATTTGTCTTCAAGATGTAGGAGTACGCATGGAGTTCAGTGTTAAAAGTGGTAGCCCTGAAAAACAACGCAGTGCATGTATTGTTGTTGGGGTATTCGAACCACGTCGCCTTTCTCCAGTCGCAGAACAGCTCGATAAAATCAGCGACGGCTATATTAGTTCACTACTTCGTCGTGGTGACCTAGAAGGTAAACCAGGTCAGATGCTTCTTCTGCATCAAGTACCGGGTGTTCTTTCTGAGCGCGTATTACTAGTTGGTTGCGGTAAAGAGCGCGAACTAGGTGAGCGACAATACAAAGAAATCATCCAAAAAACCATCAGTACTTTGAACGAAACTGGTTCAATGGAAGCAGTGTGCTTTTTGACTGAGTTACACGTAAAAGGTCGTGATACTTATTGGAAAGTTCGTCAAGCTGTTGAAGCAACCAAAGACGGCCTTTACACCTTTGACCAGTTCAAAACAATCAAGCCTGAAACTCGCCGTCCATTACGTAAATTGGTATTTAACGTACCAACCCGTCGTGAATTAAGCTTAGGTGAGCGCGCAATTTCTCACGGTTTAGCGATTTCATCTGGTGTTAGAGCTTGTAAAGATTTGGGTAACATGCCGCCAAACGTCGCAAACCCAGCTTACTTAGCTTCTCAAGCTCGTCGTCTTGCGGATGATTACGAAACCGTAACCACCAAGATTATCGGTGAAGAAGAGATGGAAAAACTGGGTATGAGCTCGTACCTAGCGGTTGGTCGTGGTTCGAAAAACGAATCAATGATGTCCATCATGGAGTACAAGGGCAACCCTGACTCAGAAGCAAAACCGATCGTTCTTGTAGGTAAAGGTCTGACTTTCGATTCAGGCGGTATTTCTCTTAAACCAGGCGAAGGCATGGATGAGATGAAATACGACATGTGTGGTGCAGCTTCAGTATTCGGTACAATGAAAGCGTTGGCGAAACTGAACCTACCGCTAAACGTTATCGGTGTTCTGGCTGGCTGTGAAAACATGCCTGGTAGCAACGCTTACCGCCCGGGTGACATCTTAACCACCATGTCTGGTCAAACAGTTGAAGTACTAAACACCGATGCTGAAGGCCGTTTGGTTCTTTGTGATGCTCTGACTTATGTTGAGCGCTTTGAACCGGATTGCGTGGTTGACGTAGCAACGCTTACTGGAGCATGTGTTATCGCATTGGGTCACCACATTAGTGGTGTGGTATCGAACCACAACCCTCTCGCTCATGAACTTGTTAATGCTTCTGAGCAAGCAAGTGACCGTGCATGGCGTCTGCCAATGGCTGACGAATACCACGAACAACTAAAGAGTCCATTTGCTGACATGGCAAACATCGGCGGTCGTCCAGGTGGCACGATTACCGCAGGTTGTTTCCTGTCTAAATTCGCTAAGAAGTACAACTGGGCGCACCTAGATATCGCAGGTACCGCTTGGAAATCTGGCGCGGCGAAAGGTTCTACGGGGCGTCCGGTCTCAATGCTTGTCCAATTCCTGCTTAACCGCAGTGGCCAAGAGACCGAGGAATAATCCTCATTGATAAAAAGGGCCGTAAGGCCCTTTTTTAGTAATACGGTTCTAAGTACAAAAACACTATGCCTACAGCAACGTTCTACATCGTCAAAGAAGATAGCCCACAAAGCTCTGCACAGGGGTTCAATGATTACGTGGTTTATCTCTGCCAACACTTTTCACGTCAAGGTGCAAAAGTGTACCTACAATGTGGAGATAAAGTGCATGCCGAAAGAATGGCGGAATGTTTTTGGCAAGTGGAAGCGAATGATTTTGTCGCACATAATCTAGTAGGAGAAGGTCCGAAATACGGCACTCATATTGAGATTGGCCATATTGGCGTGAAACCTTCTTGGAACCGCCAATTGGTAATAAATTTGGCCGATAATCATACAACCTTTGCGAACGCCTTCACAGAGGTGGTAGACTTCGTCCCCTGCGAAGAAAAAGCAAAACAATTGGCGCGCGAACGTTACAAATTGTATCGCCAAGCCGGTTATCAATTGCAGACCATTGAAATCCAGTATCCGTAAAACCAACTGGATAAAAATAAATGTTCATCCTTATAGTTAAGCTCTCTTGAGAAAGAGAACTCACTTATAGCGATAGACTTAAATTAACCATCAAAGCATCCATTTAAGAGCACTATGGAAAAGACATACAACCCAACATCAATCGAACAAGATCTGTATAAGACTTGGGAAGAAAAAGGCTACTTTAAGCCTCACGGTGACACATCAAAAGACGCATACAGCATCATGATCCCGCCACCGAACGTCACTGGTAGCCTTCATATGGGTCACGCATTCCAAGATACCATTATGGATACCTTGATTCGTTGCCAACGCATGAAGGGCAAAAATACCCTTTGGCAAGTGGGTACAGACCACGCTGGTATCGCAACTCAAATGGTTGTTGAGCGTAAAATCGCTGCAGAAGAAGGCAAAACTAAGCACGATTACGGCCGTGATGCATTCATCGATAAAATTTGGGAATGGAAAAACGAGTCTGGTGGCACCATCACTAAGCAGCTTCGTCGCTTAGGTGCATCGGTTGATTGGGATCGTGAACGTTTCACTATGGATGACGGCTTCTACAAAGCGGTTCAGGAAGTGTTCGTTCGTCTATACAAAGATGATCTTATCTATCGTGGTAAACGTCTGGTTAACTGGGATCCAAAACTGCACACCGCAATTTCTGATCTTGAAGTTGAAAACAAAGACGTTAAAGGCAACATGTGGCACTTCCGCTACCCTCTAGCTGATGGTGTTAAGACTGCTGAAGGTAAAGACTACATTGTTGTTGCAACCACTCGTCCTGAAACCATGCTGGGTGATACAGGCGTGGCAGTAAACCCGGAAGATCCTCGTTACAAAGATCTTATCGGTAAAGAAATCATCCTTCCAATCGTTGATCGTCGTATCCCTATCGTGGGTGACGAACACGCCGATATGGAAAAAGGAACGGGTTGTGTGAAAATCACACCAGCTCACGACTTCAACGACTATGAAGTAGGTAAGCGCCACCAGCTACCAATGATCAACATCTTCACCTTTGATGCTAACGTTCGCGATGCAGCGGAAGTATTCAACTCAAACGGTGAAGCAAGCGAAGCATACAGCACGGAACTTCCAGCTAAATACCAAGGCATGGAACGTTTTGCAGCACGTAAAGCAATCGTGGCTGAATTTGAAGAGCTTGGCTTACTAGACGAAATCAAAGATCATGACCTAACCGTTCCTTACGGTGACCGTGGTGGCGTGGTTATCGAACCAATGCTGACTGACCAATGGTACGTCCGTGCAGGTATTCTTGCTGAGCCTGCAGTTAAAGCGGTTGAAGATGGCGATATCCAGTTCGTTCCAAAACAGTACGAAAACATGTACTTCTCTTGGATGCGTGATATTCAAGACTGGTGTATCTCTCGTCAACTTTGGTGGGGTCACCGTATCCCGGCTTGGTACGATGCTGAAGGTAATGTTTACGTTGGCCGCAACGAAGAAGAAGTTCGTGCCGATAACAACATCCCAGCTGATGTAACACTAAGCCAAGACGAAGACGTTCTTGATACTTGGTTCTCTTCTGCACTTTGGACGTTCGGTACTCTTGGCTGGCCGGAGAAGACTGACGCACTGAAAGTATTCCACCCATCTGAAGTATTGGTGACAGGCTTTGACATCATCTTCTTCTGGGTTGCTCGTATGATCATGATGACCATGCACTTCATCAAAGATGAAGACGGCAAACCACAAGTTCCATTCAAAACGGTTTACGTTACTGGCCTGATCCGTGACGAAAACGGCGACAAGATGTCGAAATCGAAAGGTAACGTGCTAGACCCTATCGATATGATCGATGGTATTGATCTTGAGTCACTGGTAACCAAGCGTACCGGTAACATGATGCAGCCTCAGCTTGCTAAGAAGATCGAAAAGAACACACGTAAGACTTTCGAAAACGGTATCGAACCGTACGGTACTGATGCACTGCGCTTTACTCTTGCAGCAATGGCTTCTACGGGCCGTGATATCAACTGGGATATGAAGCGACTTGAAGGTTACCGCAACTTCTGTAACAAATTATGGAACGCGAGTCGTTACGTAATGATGAACACAGAAGAACAAGATTGTGGCTTCACTGCGGGTGCAGAACTTGAGTACTCACTAGCAGACAAATGGATCGAGTCTCAGTTTGAACTGGCAGCCAAAGCCTTCAATGAGCATATCGATAACTACCGCTTAGATATGGCGGCTAACACGCTATATGAGTTCATCTGGAACCAATTCTGTGACTGGTACCTAGAACTGACTAAACCAGTATTATGGAAAGGCTCTGAAGCGCAGCAACGTGCAACACGTCGCACGCTAATCACTGTGCTAGAGAAGACTCTGCGTCTGGCTCATCCAGTATTGCCATACATCACTGAAACTATCTGGCAAAGCATCAAGCCACTGGTAGACGGTGTTGAAGGCGATACAATCATGCTTCAAGCTCTACCTCAGTACGATGCAGAGAACTTCCATCAGGAAGCTCTGGATGACATCGAATGGGTGAAATCATTTATTACTGGTATTCGTAACCTGCGTGCAGAGTACGATATCAACCCGGGTAAACCACTTGAAGTTATGCTGAAAGCAGCAAGTGAGAAAGATGCTGAGCGTCTGGAAGCGAACAAGCAAGTACTGGTTTCTCTGGCGAAACTTGAAAGCGTACGCGTACTGGCAGCGGGTGAGACAACTCCAGCATGTGCGACTGCTCTTGTTGCTAAATCTGAGCTGATGATCCCAATGGCTGGTCTTATCGATAAAGATGCAGAATTGGCGCGTCTAGCGAAAGAAGTAGCGAAGACTGAAGGCGAAATCAAACGCATCGAAGGTAAGCTAAGTAACGAAGGCTTCGTAGCTAAAGCGCCTGAAGCGGTTATCGCAAAAGAGCGTGAAAAGCTTGAAGGCTACAAAGATACGCTAGCGAAATTGGAAGAACAGAAAGCGACTATCGCTGCTCTATAATCTCAGCTAGAACAAAAAATAGTAAGGCAGCCAATTGGCTGCCTTTTGTTTTTGAGAACGTTCACTTCTATATTATTGCTGTCATTCCAGCGAAGGTGGTTATGACAAATGTTGAACCTAAACCACTCGGTTCTGCTCTTTCCCTTCAACGAACGCTTCAATGTTACTGACCAGAATTTGTGCGAGCTGACTGATGGCAGAATCACTCCCCCACGCGACATGGGGTGTAAGTAATAAGTTGGGCAGATCCATATTCGCTAACAGCGGATTATCAATATCTGCTGGCTCTTGAGTAAAGACATCCACACCAGCCCCTGCTATTTGGCGTTTTTTGAGTGCATCCACCAGCGCAATCTCATTCACTAATCCACCGCGACCAGTATTAATCAGAATCGCGTTAGGCTTCATCTGAGCAAACTCTTGCTCGTCAATAATATTGCGCGTCTCTTCACTTAATGGACAATGCAGTGTTATCACATCCGCCTGCTTTAACACCGTTTCAAATGGTAGGTAGCCCTCTCGGCACTCTTCTGCACCTTTACGCTCTGCAAACACAACATTCATACCCAGAGCTTTGGCTAACTGAGCCGTTGCCTGACCTAAAGCTCCACCGCCAATAATGCCCATTGTTGAGCCCGCGATATCACCAATAGGATGAGTAAAGAAACAGAACTGCTTATTACGTTGCCATTCTCCCGCAGCAATATCGTGATGATAGCCCATCAGATTACGACGAAGAGAAAATATCATCCCCACGACATGCTCTGGCACAGAACGAGTGGCATAACCCTGAACATTACAAACAGCAATATTGTTCGCTCGGCAATACTCAATATCGACGTTATTCACACCTGTGGCAGAAACCGCAATCAGCTTAATATTTGGCAACAGCGCCAAAACATCACCGGAGATGACGACTTTGTTGGTTATGACGATATCTGCGTTGTATATGCGCTCAAATACCTGTTCAGGGCTAGTAAAATCGTACTCTTGCCACTCATGTTCTACGGTTAGGCGGGGTAACTCGATATGCTTGGGGATGGTTGCGCGATCTAGGAAGACAATTTTTGGGGCTGACATAGTTTCTCCTTTATTACCCTTTCTCGTTGAACCTGCAGCGTTCTAGCCTGCAACGCAAACGAGTTCGGGTAGCTACCTAGATTCAAGTTCTCGGTAGCGTTTTATAATCCGGTAATTTTCTCTCAGGATCGAAGTGCTGCAAAATTTCTTCCTGTGCTTCGGGATAAAAGTCACAAGGTACAAAAATACTTCGTAGCCAGTGGCTGCGAGGGTGATAGAAACTCAACTCAGCAGCGTGCAGTTCCAAACGGTCTGTAAAATCAATCGCTTCTTGAGGTGCGTAAAACTCATCGCCAACAATCGGGTGCCCCAATGCCATCATATGAACACGCAATTGGTGAGAACGACCAGTGATAGGAAGCAAACGCACTACTGTGGTTTTCTCTTCACGCTTCACGACATGGAACATGGTTTGAGAGGGCTTACCGTTTTCAAAACAAACCATCTGTTTCGGACGATTTGGCCAGTCGCAAATTAATGGAAGGTCAATCATACCCTCGTCCTGCTCAACAATACCCCACACACGGGCATAATAGATTTTATGCGTCAGGCGATATTGAAACTGCTTCTTCAAGGCCGATTCCATATAGGTATTTTTGCCAAACAGCATTAAACCGGATGTCGACATATCTAAACGATGCACGACTTTCACATCAGGATATTGTTCAACTAGGCGACTCCACATGCTGTCATAGTGCTCTTCCAGTCTACCCGGAACGGACAGCAATCCAGACGGTTTATTAACCGCAATAATGTAGTCATCCTCATATACCACATCAATCCACGGATCCGTTGGTGGGTGGTACTCAGTCATCGCCATGAAAGTCATCTCAAATAAAAAAAAACGCCGCATTATAGCAGCTAAACAGCCCGCTGTTAGCTGCAAAATGACGTAACCATTTTCACGCCAAATGTCTCAACCTTACGGAATACGAAAAAAGATCTAAAAGGTTTGTAAATATAAATTGACACAAAAAGTAGCTGTGATATTGATGTGTAGTATTGACATTAAAGTCATCCTGACCAGCCAAGCTGGCAGGCTATAAAAAATATTAAACACAACATCATAATTCTAAGGAATAACAAGAATGGAAAACGCCGTATCATATCCATCAGAACAACGGCTATCTTTGTCTCAATTAATGCGCTCATTAGGGCCAGGGATAATGATGGCTGCAGCGGCTGTTGGTGGCTCACATCTCGTTGCATCAACCAAAGCTGGCGCTATTTACGGTTGGCAATTAGCGATACTGATTCTGCTGGTAAACTTATTTAAATACCCATTTTTTAAAGCAGGCGTTCAGTACACAATGGGCACAGGTGAAAGCCTTGTCGAAGGTTATGCGAAGCTCGGTAAACCGTACCTTTGGGTATTCACTATCCTTGCTGTTTTCTCATCAGTGGTAAATACCGCAGCACTTCTGATGTTCAGCGCAAGTTTACTTAGCTACTTCGTACCGTTTGACCTGTCACTTCCAGTACTATGTGGCATCGTATTAGTGACTTGCTTAGTCATTCTTTTTGCTGGTCATTACAAAGCGTTGGACACGTTGTCAAAAGTCATCATGGCTGTGCTAACCATTGCTACCTTACTGGCAGTCGTTATTGCGGCGACAAATTCTGCCCCAGTAAGTACTGTAGCTGCGGAAACGCCTTCTCCATGGACGATCGCTGCGATTGGTTTCCTAGTCGTAACAATGGGTTGGATGCCGGCACCAATTGAAATATCAAGCCTTACTTCTGTATGGCTAAAATCTCAATGCCGCCATCAAAAAGTCACTGCTCAATCTGCACTGTTTGACTTCAACGTAGGTTACATCGGTACTGCTATTCTAGCGGTTGTGTTCCTAGCTCTAGGTGCGTTAGTACTGAATGGCACAGGTGTAGAACTCTCTAAATCTGGTGTTGGTTTCTCACATCAGCTTGTTGGACTTTACGCATCCACCATTGGTGAATGGTCTCGTTACCTGATTGCGGTTATCGCTTTCTTCTGTATCTTCGGTAGTACGATCACGGTGATTGATGGTTACTCGCGTGTTATAGCGGAATCTCAACGTCTGATCAAAGAAGATAAAGAGCAGAGCCCGAAAGTCCTTCAAGCTTGGATGATTGTTGTATCAGTAGCAGCACTGGCTATCATAGTGTTCTTCGCATCTGCACTCATGCCAATGTTGAACTTTGCAATGATCATGGCGTTCATGACAACACCGATCTTTGCTCTGCTGAACTACATTCTGGTCACTAAAACACCATTACCAAAAGAACTTGCGGTTGGTCCGAAACTGAAAGCTCTGTCGATTCTAGGTTTAGTCTACTTGTTTGGCTTCCTAGCACTGTTTGTTTGGTGGAAGTGGATCATGTAATTTATCTGCCCTCTTTACACCTTGGATTTCACACCCTTTAGGTAGAGAGCGATAAATAGAAAAAAGGCCTTCTGACGAAGGCCTTTTTGATTTTTGTGAATTTTTCTTAGTTGTGTGCAACCACAATCAATCGAAGAGAATCGAGCTGAAATTGAGCCTGAGTGATGTACCCAGAAAGCTCATTAATTTGCTGTTCGATCACTTCAATCTCTTCATCACGAATGTTCGGGTTGACTGCTTTCAACGCCTGTAAACGCTCAAGCTCAGAGTTAAGGCTGTGTTCCATCTCTTTCTGTGCTTGCTCACGAATCGATTTCACTTCTTCAACGGCAAACGCTTCACTTGCTGTGATTAGGTTATGTACATCATTTTGTACACTGCTGACCAGCTTGCTCGCCAAATGGCGATTCACAGGGCTTAGTTGACGGTTAAAGCCTTCAAACTCAACTTGGCTTGAAAGATTATTACCACGAGCATCCAAAAGAATACGAATCGGTGTTTTCGGTAAGAAGCGAGAAATACCGCTGCGTTTCGGTGCTTGGGCATCGACTACGTACACTAGCTCCAACAAAATCGTACCCACTGGCAGAGATTTGTTCTTTAGCAAAGATACCGCAGACGTACCCACGCCTTCACTCATCAGAAGATCAATACCACCTTGGATCATTGGATGCTCCCAACTGATAAAGTGCATATCTTCACGTGACAAAGCAGTATCGCGATCAAACGTGATCGTCGCACCTTCATAAGGCAGCCCCGGATAGCTTGGTACCATCATGTGTTCAGATGGCGTCACAACAAGCGCATTTTCACCATGGTCATCTTGATTCAAACCAATGGTATCAAATAGGCTTAAAGCGAAAGTCACTAGATTGGTATCACCGTCTGTCGCAGCAATTTTCTCTGCGATATCCAACGCTTTCTCACCGCCATTGGAGTGCATTTCTAACAGACGATCGCGACCATGTTCTAGCTGAGATTTCAGCGCTTTGTTCATTTTCGCTGATTCTTCGATGATCTCATCAAGATCATCGCTGCCGCCAGCAGCCAAAACTGGAACTAGGCGCGACACAAACTCATCATAAACGGCACGACCTGTTGGACACGTTTCAGCAAATGCATTCAAACCTTCATCGTACCAACGAGCCAGAATCCCTTGCGATGTGCCTTCAAGATACGGAACAAAAATATCAATGTCGCGCTGTTGACCGATACGATCCAAGCGACCGATACGTTGCTCAAGCAAGTCAGGGTTAAATGGCAGATCAAACATCACCAGTTGGCTTGCAAACTGGAAGTTACGACCTTCAGAGCCGATTTCGCTACAGATAAGAACCTGAGCACCGCCCTCTTCTTGCGCGAAATACGCAGCCGCTTTATCTCGTTCGATGATCGACATTCCTTCATGGAATACCGTTGCACGGATGCCTTCACGTTCACGAAGCGCTTGCTCTAATTGCAGTGCGGAACTTGCGCGTGAAGCAATCACTAGGATCTTCTCACTGCGTTTCTCTTTCACTTTTTCAATCAGCCAGTTAACACGTGAATCAAACTGCCACCAGCTTGAGTTCTCACCTTCAAATTCTTGGAAGATCTCTTCTGGATAAAGCATTTTCATCGCACGAGCTTCAGGGCTGATCTTGCCGCCAATCAGTCCGGACACACGCATAGACGTTTCATACTGCGATGGAATTGGCATCGGCATTAAATGCACATTACGCGTTGGGAAACCTTTCACTGCAGCACGAGTGTTTCTAAATAACACACGCCCCGTACCGTGGCGGTCCATTAAGTTATCGACTAACTCTTGGCTTGCAGAAGCTTTCTCTTCATCGCTTGCCTGACTTTCCAGAACGCGGAATAGCGGTTCTACGTCTTGTTCAGAGAGCAGTTCGGTGATTTGGTTTTTCGCTTCATCACTAAGCTTCTGACCTGAAAGCAAAGCACTCACTGCATCTGCGACAGGCGCATACTGCTCTTCTTCTTGAACAAAGGCGTCATAATCATAGAAACGGTCGGCATCAAGTAGACGTAAACGCGCAAAGTGACTTTCACGACCAAGCTGCTCAGGTGTTGCGGTTAGAAGAAGCACACCCGGTGTGCGTTCAGCTAAACCTTCAATAACCTGATATTCACGGCTTGGATTATCCTGAGACCACTCAAGATGGTGCGCTTCATCGACAACCAGTAAGTCCCACTCAGCTTCTAAGGCTTGTTCAAAACGCTGACGGCTCTTACGTAAAAAGCCCAGCGAGCATAATACGTACTGTTGAGTTTCGAATGGGTTATCAGCTTCAGCAAACGCTTCAACACAACGCTCTTCATCAAAGATAGAGAAATGCAGGTTAAAGCGGCGCATCATCTCTACCAACCATTGGTGCTGCAATGTTTCTGGAACCACAATCAGAATGCGTTCAGCACGACCAGAAAGTACCTGTTGGTGGATGATCATGCCGGCTTCAATAGTTTTACCCAAACCCACTTCATCAGCCAACAAAACACGTGGTGCATAACGACGGCCCACTTCATGAGCAATATACAGCTGGTGAGGGATCAAACCTGCGCGCATGCCACACAAACCACGCATCGGACTCTTGTGTTGTTGAAACTGATTAGTTAGAGAGCGGTAGCGCAACACGAAGTTATCCATACGATCAATCTGACCTGCGAACAACTTATCTTGTGGCTTGTTGAATCGAATTTGATTACTCAGGAAAATTTCACGCAGAGCAACACCTGACTCTTCCGTATCTTCACGAGTTCCGAGGTAGGTGAGCAAGCCCTGATCTTCAACCACTTGCTCAACTTTGAGTGACCAGCCTTCTTGGCTATCAATAACGTCGCCAACATTAAATGTCACTCGTGTTACTGGTGCGTCATTGCGAGCGTACACTCGGTTTTCTTCTGACGCTGCAAACATAAGAGTAACAGTTCGCGCATCCATTGCTACGACGGTACCTAAACCTAAATCGCTTTCCGTATCGCTAATCCAGCGTTGCCCCAAAGCAAAAGTCATTAATCGACTACCTCATCAATTTGGATTGGATAATTATAAATAGAAATCTGCCACATAGAGAATTCAGCTCCTAATTATGATCGCTTTAGGAGAGTGCAGCAGAAAAAGGTCGCTAATCTTACTTGATGGCGTGATGCAGGTCACGCTCAATCCCCGCATTTTTTATTCTAGTGTGTGCTGACATCAAACTGTAAGAAACCAGTGGCATTTCTTAGATAAGACGTTGCTATACTCAACTCAGATAAACAGATAAAACCGAGTGAAAATTTGGCACAAAGTCTGCTTATCAAAACAGTGAGTATCAACTCGGGTTTGCAGTAAGTCGCAAGAGATCGAAAGCCTACCCAAAGTGTACGATTCATTGCGACCTCTATTGCCGACATCCTATGAAAGCAAGCTATACGATAGCAAGGAGACGCTTATGGGCGATACCGATCGGAAACTGTTTGTACTGGATACCAATATCCTACTTCATGAACCTCTAGCCATTTACTCCTTCCAAGAACATGATGTGGTCATTCCTATGACCGTCCTCGAAGAACTCGACCGAATCAAAGACAGCAAACGCGACGTTGCGCGCGATGCTCGTGTGGCGATTAGAGCGTTGGAGAATTTGTTCCACGATGCAACACCAGATGAGATATCAGAAGGGATCCCTTTTACCAAACAAAGCAGTGCGACCGGCACCATTTCAATCTTAGCCGACTATGATGTCCACGAGAGCGTAAAAGCTTTCACCGACAAAGAAGGCGACAACCGTATACTTAACGCTGTACTCCATTTACAGAACAAACGCGCCCCTCGCTCAGTTGTTCTTATTACCAAAGACATCAACATGCGTCTGCGTGCCAAAGGCGCTGGCGTACGTTATGTTGAAGACTATCGTACTGACCAACTGATTGATGATGTCCAGTACCTCACCAAAGGTTTCCAGACCAGAACAGGTAATTTCTGGGATGATATTGAGAATGTAGATAGTTATGCACTCGAAGGCAAAACCTATCACAAACTCGATCGTGAACCGTTTGAACCTACTTATATCAACCAATATGTGATTGACGAAGAGAGTGATTTTGCTGCGCGAGTAGAAACCATCTCCGAAGACAAAATTACTCTGCTAGACAAGAGCCGCGAGCGCATGATGCATCGCAAAGCTTGGGATATCACACCAAAGAATATCTATCAGGCCATGGCGTTAGATGCTCTGCTCGATCCTGAAATTGATTTGGTGATTCTGACGGGGGCTGCAGGTAGTGGTAAAACATTGCTTGCGATGGCTGCGGCACTAGAGCAAACCGTAGAGAAGAAGATGTTCGATAAGATCATCGTCACTCGTAACACACCGGATATTGGCGAATCTATCGGTTTCTTGCCGGGTACAGAGGAAGAAAAAATGATGCCTTGGCTGGCAGCGGTCACCGACACGCTTGAGGCTTTACACAAGAATGACCACTGTACTGAAGGCTCTTTAAAATACATCGTTGATAAAGCCAATATTCAGTTCAAATCGATTAACTTTATGCGCGGACGCTCAATACAAGACGCATTTGTGTTACTGGATGAGTGTCAGAACCTTACTGCTTCACAAATCAAAACCATCATCACTCGCTGTGGTGAAGGCACTAAGATTGTGTGTTCAGGTAACCTTGCTCAGATCGATTCACCATACCTAACCCCTGTGACATCGGGGTTAACTTACATGGTTGAGCGCTTCAAAAACTTTGAAGGCAGCGCCAACATCCACCTCAACGGTGTCGTTCGCAGCCGCTTGGCTGAGTTCGCTGAAGAGAATTTATAAGCACATTTGGCGAGATGTTAAGCACGTCTCGCCACTTATTTAAAATAACTATTCACTTTTATAGCATTTCTATGTTTAACTAGCCCTACTCGTTATTTGTATCTAAGGACTGAGTCATGGCTTTCAATTTACGTCACCGCAATTATCTTAAACTGCTTGATTTTACGCAGAAAGAAATCCAATTCTTACTGGATCTCTCTGCTGATTTAAAACGAGCAAAAAAAGCGGGCACTGAGCAAAAAAAACTAATCGGAAAAAACATCGCGCTCATTTTTGAAAAAGCCTCTACTCGTACTCGCTGTGCCTTTGAAGTTGCTGCTTTTGATCAAGGCGCACAGGTCAGCTACCTTGGCCCTTCAGGTTCGCAAATTGGCGACAAAGAATCGATGAAAGATACCGCTCGCGTATTAGGCCGTATGTACGACGGCATTCAATATCGCGGCTTTGGTCAAGAAATTGTAGAAGAGCTCGGCAAGTATGCAGGCGTACCAGTCTGGAATGGCTTAACCGATGAGTTTCACCCAACTCAAATTCTGGCAGACTTCTTAACCATGCAAGAATACTCTCGCGGTAAATCACTCAGCGAAGTTAAGTTCGCTTACCTCGGTGATGCTCGTAACAACATGGGTAATTCACTGATGGTTGGCGCGGCGAAAATGGGTATGGATATCCGCTTAGTTGCACCAAAAGCGTACTGGCCAGATGCCGAGTTGGTGCAAACATGCCAAGACTTAGCAGCAGAAAGCGGCGCAAAAATCACGCTCACTGAAAATGTTGCGGAGGGCGTCACAGGTTGTGATTTTCTTTACACCGACGTTTGGGTCTCTATGGGTGAAGCACCAGAAGCATGGGATGAACGTGTCGCCCTAATGAAGCCTTATCAGGTCAATATGGATGTGATTAAAGCCACTGGCAACCCACATGTTAAATTCATGCACTGCTTACCAGCTTTCCACAACGATGAAACCACTATTGGTAAGCAAGTAGCTGAGAAGTTTGGTATGAAAGGCTTGGAAGTCACCGAAGATGTGTTTGAATCTGACTATTCAATTGTGTTTGATGAAGCAGAAAACCGCATGCACACCATTAAAGCAGTGATGGTTGCAACGCTGGGCGATTAGCGAGGTGATAAATGACGTAATCGCTTGCGTCACTAAAAACAAAGCGTATAATTCCCAGCAATTTGTCTAGGGGGACCCAATGAAATTGATGCATATTGACTATCGTGCAGCTAAAAATTTCGGTAAGCAATTACGCTTACAGGGCAAACTGTTTTCCCCCGTTGTTGAATTTTAAAGCCTCCCTTATTGGGGGGCTTTTTTGTACCAATACCGATAATTAGATATTCAAAATATTGCGCAGATAAAATCACTGAGAGCAAGGCAGAATTTGTGTAACTAGTCATGCTAATTACATAAATTCTAACGTAGCTATCGGTGATTTTAGCAAGTAAGAATGATTAGATAATTGTTGGTATTGGTACCGCCACTTTAAGAAAATGATAGGGAAGAAGATCATGGCTAACTCGCTTTATAATAAGCACATCATCTCCATTTCTGAGCTTTCAAGACAAGAATTGGAATTGATTGTTCAAACTGCCGGCCAGCTTAAAGCTGAACCAAAACCTGAGCTGATAAAAAACAAAGTCGTTGCAAGCTGTTTCTTTGAGCCGTCGACTCGTACGCGCTTATCATTTGAAACGGCGATTCAGCGTATCGGTGGCAGCGTCATCGGTTTTGACAATGGCGGTAACACCTCGTTAGCAAACAAAGGGGAAACACTGGCGGATTCCGTTCAGATTATTACCTCTTATGTGGATGCATTTGTTATGCGTCACCCACAAGAAGGTGCAGCACGTCTTGCTTCTGAGTTTTCTAATGGCGTTCCTGTCATCAATGCGGGCGACGGTTCAAACCAACACCCTACTCAAACGCTTCTCGATTTGTTTACTCTGTATGAGACTCAAGGTCGACTAGACAATCTGAACGTGGCTTTTGTCGGTGACTTAAAATACGGACGCACGGTGCATTCACTTGCTCAAGCTCTGGCTAAGTTTGATAACAACCGTTTCTTCTTTGTGGCACCAGACGCATTAGCGATGCCTGATTACATCTGTGAAGAACTGGATGAAGCGGGAGTGGAATACAGCTTACACAGTGATATGGAAAGCGTGATCCCAGAACTCGATATCCTATATATGACTCGCGTACAAAAAGAACGTTTTGACCCATCTGAATACTTACACATTAAGTCAGCTTTCGTTCTAACCGCTGCAATGCTTGAAAATGCCCGTGAGAACATGAAAGTTCTTCACCCGCTTCCTCGTGTTGACGAAATCACCACCGACGTAGATAAAACACCTCACGCTTATTTCTTCCAACAAGCGAACAACGGTGTTTATGCGCGCGAAGCACTGTTAGCCCTAGTTTTGAACGAATCACTGTAATCGGAGTCTGTCATGAGTAAAGAAACCAAACTACAAGTCGAAGCCATCAAAAACGGCACAGTGATTGACCATATTCCGGCACAAGTGGGCATCAAAGTTCTCAAACTGTTTGATATGCACAATACCCAGCAACGAGTAACTATTGGTTTAAATTTGCCATCGTCTGCTCTTGGGCATAAAGATCTGCTAAAGATTGAAAACGTGTTCATCAACGAAGAACAAGCGAACAAACTTGCGCTTTACGCTCCACACGCAACGGTAAACCAAATCGAAAACTACCAAGTGGTGAAAAAGCTTGCTCTGGAACTACCTGAGAAAATCAACAGCGTGTTTGCCTGTCCAAACAGCAACTGTATTTCTCACAACGAACCGGTAGAAAGCAGCTTCAGTATTGTTGAAAAAAATAACGATATTCGCCTGAAGTGTAAGTACTGTGAGAAAGTGTTCTCCCGCGAAATCGTGACTGAGCGCGAAGGTTAATCAAGCCTTTACCTATCAAGGTATAAAAGGCAAACTGCTAGGGTCTGTTATTTGGGTGATGTTCACACCGCAAGTAGACAGACCTTTTTAATTCGAATAATCAATGGAATAAGAACCATGACAAAAGTTTTGCACACAGAATCTGCTCCAGCGGCAATTGGTCCATACATTCAAGGTGTTGACCTTGGCAATATGGTTTTAACTTCTGGCCAAATCCCAGTTAACCCAGTAACGGGTGAAGTTTCTGACGATATCGCAGTCCAAGCGCGTCAATCTCTAGACAACGTAAAAGCTGTGGTTGAAGCTTCTGGCTTAACAGTTGGCGATATCGTAAAAATGACTGTATTCGTAAAAGACCTAAACGACTTTGGCACAGTGAACGAAGTTTACGGTAAATTCTTTGACGAGCACAACGTCGCTCACTACCCTGCTCGTTCATGTGTGGAAGTGGCTCGCCTACCAAAAGATGTAGGTATCGAAATCGAAGCGATTGCCGTTCGTAAATAATTTTATTTGAGCAATCAACACCGCGCTATAGGGTGTGATTGAACAAACAAAAAGGGTTGCCTAGGCAACCCTTTTTTACTCATCATTAATAAACGCTATTTTCTCGCGTTACGCTGAGCGATTTCTTTATCAAGCTCTTCCAGCTTCACTTTCATCGCTTCATGACACTGATTTGAAAGTGCACGAACTGACTTGTCTTTGTATTCTTCGACAGTCACAGGTGGCAGCATTTCAACAATCACGTGGCCGTTATCCCAACGATTTAAACGTAGTTTATGGGTTGAACTACAAACGATAGGAATCACAGGAACTTGAGCGCCCATTGCCGCATGGAACGCGCCAGTTTTAAATGGTAATAAGCCACGACCGCGAGAACGAGTACCTTCAGGGAACATCCACACTGATACGTCACTGTTTTTAATGCTATCAACCACTTGGTTGATTGTACCTTTCGCTTTTGTTTTGTTTGCTCGGTCAATCAGAATATTACCCGTCAACCAGTACAGTTGGCCGAACAGTGGCATCCACGCGAGGCTTTTCTTACCCACGGTAACCACTTTCGGTGTCACCGCAGCTGAAACAGTGAAAAGATCCCAGTTGTTTTGGTGGTTCGCGATGTAAATCGCCTGTCCACGCTTGTAAGCATCTTCTGGAATACGAAGTTCCAGCTTAATACCAAACACTTTCGACATCGCTGCAAACATGCGGCCAAAAGTGAATACATGCTTCGGGTTACGCGGGCTTAATAAGCAGTAACCACATCCGAATACAAACATCACTACAGCAAAAATAGCGACAGCAATGATACGAAATAATGCAATCATCTGTTTTCTCCAAAGGAGCTTTACAACCCAAGTTCGAACAAAAATCAAAGCTCAGGTCAAAATAAAAAGCCGAAATCAACAGACTTCGGCCGATATACCAAAATGAAAATTAGCTTGCGTCATGAACGCGCTGAATATTCGCGCCAAGTGCCGAAAGCTTATCTTCAATACGCTCGTAACCACGATCAATATGGTAAATGCGGTCAACAATGGTTTCGCCGTGAGCAATACAACCCGCAATCACTAGGCTTGCAGAAGCACGTAGGTCTGTCGCCATCACTTGTGCACCGCTTAACGATTCCACATCGCCGCAAATGACTGTGTTACCTTCGATTTCCGCTTTCGCGCCCATGCGCATCAGCTCTGGAACGTGCATAAATCGGTTTTCAAAAATGGTTTCAGTAATCACACCGCCACCCTTTGCCATCATATTAAGCAAAGTGAACTGGGCTTGCATATCGGTTGGGAAACCCGGATGAGGAGCTGTGCGAATAGATACCGCTTTCAACTCACGTTCCGTCATATCTAAGCTGATCCAATCTTCACCCGTTTCGATATCAGCACCCGCTTCTTCAAGCTTAGCAACAACCGCTTCCAGCAATTTGGCGTTGGTTTTACGACAAACGATTTTGCCTTTAGACACCGCCGCAGCCACTAGGAAAGTACCTGTTTCAATACGGTCTGCTACAACGGTATGCTTACCACCACCAAGAGACTCAACGCCTTCGATAGTAATAGTGTCAGTACCTGCGCCAGAAACTTTCGCACCAAGTTGATTTAAGAACTTAGCGGTATCGACGATTTCAGGTTCACGCGCTGCGTTATCTAAAATGGTTTTACCTTCAGCCAATGTTGCTGCACACATGATAGTGATCGTCGCGCCGACACTGACTTTATCCATGACAATGTGCGCACCTTTAAGGCGACCATCAACACTGGCTTTTACGTAGCCGTCTTCTAAAACAATCGTTGCACCCAACTGCTCAAGGCCATGAATGTGAAGATCCACAGGACGAGCACCGATAGCACAACCGCCAGGTAGTGATACTTGGCCTTCACCAAAACGGGCAACCAATGGACCTAAAGCCCAGATAGAAGCACGCATTGTTTTTACTAAATCGTATGGAGCACAGAATTGATTAATCTGGCTAGGATCGACGTGAACAGAACCATTGCGTTCTACTTTAGCACCCAAGCGCTTAAGCAGTTCCATTGTGGTATCAATATCACGCAGGTGAGGTACATTGCTCACCTCTACTGGCTCAGTAGCCAGAATAGACGCAAATAAAATTGGCAGTGCTGCGTTTTTAGCACCAGAAATGGTCACTTCACCTTGTAGCGGCTTATCTGACCCAATAACTCGAAACTTATCCATTCACTAACCTTAAAGTGACATCAATTTTTTATCGCGAGCCCACTCTTCAGGCGTGAACGCTTTAATAGAAACGGCATGAACATCGTTGCGCTTAATATATTCCATTAATGGACCGTATATTAGCTGTTGTTTCTTCACACGGCTCATTGATTCAAAGCATTCATCCACAGCGATAACTTCGTAGTGGCTGCCTTCACCTTTACAATGGATCTCTTGAAGGTTGAGTGCTTGATCTAAGATTTCTTTAAGTTGTGTGCTATCCACAATTCACCCCGTTGGAAATTTGTATATGTTGAGACATCAACTCTTCAATATTGCTCAACTGAAATAGTGTGCCCAGCTCTTCTGGCACAAAGCTGAGCATTATATGGCAATTTCGTTTTTTTGCATGCTCTATTAGGTGAATCAACATCACCATACCAGCAGAATCAATACGTTCGACATTCTGTAAAGAGACTTCAAACTGCTCAGATTCTGGCTGCCATTGCTGCAATGCTTGCCATAAGAGCGGCACCTTATCACGATCCAGCGCTCCGGTCAGCTTCGCTATTTCTGAATTAACCACCTGCCATTGCGGATGCATCATTGGGTTTTGCTCTCAAAACGAATCGGTTGTGTCGACAATTCTTGCAATTCTTTTGCAACAGCCAGGATACCTTCTTGGCGGATTTTTCCATTCCATTCAGATTGTTTGCTCGTCAGGAAACTGATGCCTTCAGCTATCATGTCGAATGCCTTCCAATCACCGGATTTTTCTTTGCGTAACTTAAATTCCAGCTTAATGTTTGGACGCGGAGCATCAATAATATCCACCTTAATACTTGAAATTCGGCGGCCATCTTCAAGCTGTGGCTCTGGGCCAAACTCGATTTCTTGGTTGGTATACTGAGTCAAAACCTGCGCGTAGTTTGTGACTAAATAAGCTCTGAATGCTGAAATAAACTCACCCACATCCTCTCTTTTCGCACCTTTCAAATTTGAACCAAGAAGTTTTAGTGCCGCATATTGCTCGTTAATGTAAGGCATCAGCTCTTCTTCAACGATCTCTTTTAAGTAATCTGGATTTTCTTGAATCTTTGGTTGCTCTGCTTTCAAACGTTTAAATGATTGCTCAGCAACTTGCTTCATCATTTTATAAGGGTCGGTGCGGTCAATTTCTTGGGCGTTCACTGTCCACGAAAAGAGTACTACCAACAATGTAGTGACATAACGTTTCAACATGTTTACTCCTTGCTCGCCTTACTTTCTGAACCGCCGACGCTATACAGCACCTGACCAATCAAATCTTCTAAAATGAGTGCTGATTTCGTATCTTCAATCAGATCGCCATCTTTCAACATCTCTTCATCTTCAAATATAAAGCCTGGAATGAGGCTGATGTACTGTTCGCCGATCAATCCCGCAGTCAAAATGTGTAAGCTCGAATTGTCAGGAAACTGATTGTATTGACTATCAATAGCCATAGTCACTACTGGAAGTAAGCTACTCTTGTTCAACACGATGGATGAGACTCGTCCCACCACAACGCCACCCACTTTGACTGGCGCTCGTACTTTTAAGCTACCAATGTTGTCAAACTCTGCTCGGAGTGAGTAAGTATCGTTTGAACCGAGACCTTTCACGTCAGCGACTTGAAAAATCATTACCAGAATTGCGCAAATCCCCGCTAGCACAAAACTGCCTACCCAAAATTCTAGTTTACGTGTTTGTTGCATGATTAGTTCCCAAACATCAATGCAGTCAATACAAAGTCTAGCCCTAATACAGCTAGAGACGAATGCACAACAGTTCTTGTCGTTGCTCGACTGATCCCTTCCGAAGTTGGAACCGCGTCATAACCATTAAACAGTGAGATCCAAGTAACGGTGATGGCAAACACCACGCACTTAATCAAACTGTTACCAATATCTTCACCCAGTTCCACCGATGCCTGCATAGTGGACCAGAAGCTACCGTGATCTATACCTTTCCAATCAACACCAACCAACTGACCGCCCCAAATGCCTACCGCCATAAAAATCATGGCGAGAAGTGGCATTGAAATCAAACCGGCCCATAATCTTGGTGCGATCACTCGCTTTAGAGGATCAACTGCCATCATTTCCAAGCTAGAAATTTGTTCAGTGGCTTTCATCAATCCAATTTCAGCCGTCAGCGCAGAACCTGCTCGGCCAGCAAATAAAAGTGCGGTCACCACTGGCCCAAGCTCACGTAACAATGAAAGTGCAACCATTTGTCCTAAGCTGGTTTCGGCTCCGTAATCAACAAGAATGACATAGCCTTGCAGACTGAGAACCATACCGATAAACAGCCCTGATACGACAATGATCGCTAAAGATTGAACACCAATGCTGTAGAGCTGTTTAACAAGAAGTGGGAAATTTTTGATCGGATGTGGTCGCCCAAACAGCGCCCCTGAAACCATTAAACTTGCTCGGCCAAATGATTCGCAAATGGCAAAAAAGCGGCGCCCTAATTGGCTAACTCGTTGTAGTAAATCAGCCAACATGGAAAAGATCCTTTTCGATTGGTTGAACAGGATAACGAAATGGCACAGGACCATCCGCTTCACCTTTTAAGAATTGCTGAACACGAGGATCTTCCGTTTTGTACAAGTCTTGCGGCGTACCTTGAGCGATCACTTTACCTTCGGCCAATAAGTACACCCAGTCTGCAATGCTCATGACTTCCGGTACATCATGGGAAACCACAACAGAAGTCACACCCAGTGCTTGGTTTAAATTTCGAATCAATTCAACCAATACGCCCATAGTGATAGGATCCTGACCAACAAAAGGTTCGTCATACATAATAAGTTCAGGATCGAGAGCAATAGCGCGAGCCAGTGCAGCCCGTCTTGCCATACCGCCGGAAAGTTCACTAGGCATCAAATAAGCAGCGCCCCGAAGTCCGACAGCTTCAAGCTTCAAAAGCACTAAGGTTCGAATCAAAGACTCATCGAGATCAGTGTGTTCTCGGATAGGAAAAGCGACGTTGTCGAAAACGTTGAGATCAGTAAACAGAGCACCAGATTGGAAAAGCATGCTCATTTTCTTACGCGCTTTATATAATTTATTTCGACTTAACGTTGGAATATTACTGCCATCAAACCAGATTTCCCCCGTTTCAGGGTACAGTTGACCGCCAATAAGTCTTAAAAGCGTTGTTTTACCAATTCCTGATGGCCCCATGATGGCGGTAATTTTACCTTTAGGGACTCGAAGACTGATGTCATCAAAAATGATTCGGTTAGATCGGGAAAAGGTTAGATTTTTTATAGTGACTAAGTCAGTGTCAGACATACTGGCTATTCGCTGCTGTAAGATTCTCATCCATGTGATAGGCCATGATAAGCATATTCATCCTAAATTAAAAGCACTGTTCAATTGCAGGTACATTGAAACCAAAATCAGACGTTAGTTCCAGTTTTATCGGTCAATTTATTGATAAATGGCTCATCTTTTCTTTTTACATCAAGCGTAGGCGCATTTTTTCATTACCTCTACATTTGTATACAAATTTGCCCAAGACGAAGAACAATAAATTAGAACTTCGACTTCCCTTTTCCCTATCAAAGCGTCAAAATCGGCGGTTAAACATTTTAGTCGCTGATTAAGTATAGGAATCACCATGATCGAAGCAGTTGCGTTTCTAATTGTAGGTCTAATTATTTTAGTTTGGAGTGCCGATAAACTTGTCTTCGGTTCTGCAGCTTTAGCGCGCAACTTCGGAATCTCACCACTGGTCATCGGTATGACAATTCTGGCCATGGGCTCTTCTGCTCCAGAAATGATGGTTTCAGCGACAGCGGCACTCGATGGAAAAACAGATACGGCTGTGGGTAACGTCCTGGGTTCCAACATTGCGAACATCGCCCTGATTTTGGGTATTACAGCATTGATTAAACCTCTTGCTATCAGCTCTCCAGTGCTTCGCCGAGAATTTCCTTTGATGATCGCCGTTACTCTGTTGGCGGGTGCGATCATGTGGAACAACCACCTAGGATTTTATGAGGGCGTATTGCTGTTCGTTCTGTTCGGTGTATTTATCCTCGCAATGCTAAAAATTAGCCGTAACGAACAGACAAATGGCGATACTCTACTAAAAGAACAAGAGTCTGAAGTTCCCGATGGCGTAAGCAATCCTAAAGCAGCCATGTGGATCGCGATTGGTTTGATTTTACTGCCTGTCTCGGCGGGTTTACTTGTCGACAATGCTGTTATTATCGCTAAATATTTTGGAATGAGCGATCTTGTGATCGGCTTGACGATTATCGCCGTCGGCACCAGTCTTCCTGAACTTGCCGCTTCTGTAGCCGGCGTTCTTAAAGGTGAAGACGATATGGCGGTGGGTAATATTGTCGGTTCAAACGTATTCAATATCTTAGCGGTAATGGGGATTCCGGGTATTTTGAACCCTTCCGTTCTGAGTGAACACGCGATGGGACGAGACTTTTGGGTCATGCTTGGCGTCTCTCTCCTGCTAGTAGTGATGGCGTTAGGCAAATCTCGCAGCATAAATCGCATTGAAGGTGCAATTCTTTGTATCACCTTTTTGGCGTACCAAACTTATCTATTTATGAATATGGCAGCGTAATTGGAGCATAATATGTCTAATAACTTTGACTACCGCAGTGTTGCTCAGCAAGTGCTGACAACGGAAATCGAAGCATTACAGCAGCTAGACCAATACATCAATGACGACTTTGTCCGCGCCTGTGAAATGATGCTGGACAACAAAAATGGCAAAGTTGTGGTTATGGGTATTGGTAAATCCGGCCATATTGGTAAAAAAATAGCGGCGACACTGGCCAGTACTGGCACTTCAGCATTCTTTGTTCATCCTGGTGAAGCTTCTCACGGCGATTTGGGTATGATCGAACATGGTGACATCGTTTTAGCGATATCAAACTCTGGAGAGTCAGCTGAAATTCTCTCCTTGTTTCCAGTACTGAAACGTTTAAACAATCGCATTATCAGTATGACTGGTAACCCTCAGTCAAACATGGCAAAACTGTCAGATATCCATTTACAAATCACGGTACCGAAAGAAGCTTGCCCTCTTGGTTTAGCGCCAACATCAAGTACCACAGCAACGTTGGTGATGGGTGATGCTTTAGCTGTCGCACTACTGCAAGCTCGCGGATTTACTGCGGAAGACTTTGCTCTTTCTCATCCAGGTGGTGCCTTAGGTCGTAAACTTCTCATGAAACTGGCCGATATCATGCATTTCGGTGACGCTCTGCCAAAAGTAAAACCGACAGCATTAGTCAGAGAAGCACTGTTAGAAATCAGCCAGAAAGGCTTAGGTATGACCGCGGTAACCGATGAAGACGATCATCTGATCGGTATATTTACGGATGGCGATTTACGTCGAATCCTCGATAAACGCATTGATATTCATACTGCGACCATCAGTGAAGTGATGACGAAGAACCCGACTGTCGCTTCACCAAACTTGCTGGCTGTTGAAGGTTTAAACCTGATGCAGGAAAAACGCATTAACGGCTTAATGCTGGTAGAAAACGGTAAAGTAGTGGGTGCACTAAACATGCATGACTTGCTGAAAGCGGGAGTGATGTAATGTCTCAGACGGTTGAAACTCTGTATGGCGATGTTGACGCTTCTATTCTGGCTATCGCAAAAGAGATAAAACTGCTAATTTGCGATGTCGATGGTGTGTTTTCCGATGGATTAGTCTACATGGGAAATGACGGCGAAGAATTGAAGACCTTCCACACCCGTGACGGCTATGGCGTAAAATCACTTATGAATGCGGGGATTGAAGTCGCCATCATTACAGGTCGCCAATCTAAAATCGTTGAAAACCGCATGAACGCACTTGGTATAAAACTTATTTATCAAGGCCAAGATGATAAAGTGAAAGCCTACAACGATATTTGCCAAAAATTAGCTATCGAACCGCAACATACAGGCTATATTGGTGATGACTTAATCGATTGGCCAGTCATGGAAAAAGTAGCGCTGAAAGTTTGTGTCGCAGATGGGCATCCACTGCTTGCCAAACGCGCTAACTATGTAACAACAATCAATGGTGGACGTGGCGCAGTACGTGAAGTGTGTGATTTGATTCTGCAAGCACGTAACGAGTTGGACGTTCATAAAGGCTTAAGTATATGAGTTTGTCTCGTATTCTTTATACGATACTTCTATTTGTCGCTTCATGGTCTGCTTATTACCTGTTCGACAAAGAGCAATCCGCTGATCTCCAAGTAGCTCCGAATATGGAACTACCAATGTTTAGTGGAATCAATTTAGATAACGTCTCTTACAACGAGAGTGGCGTGAGAAGTTATGTGATCACGTCTACACATTTGGATCACTATGCCAAGAGTGGCAATACCATTTTTGATACTCCGATATTAAAAATCTATCGCGAAGGAACCAATCAAGAGTGGGAGATCACAGCAAAGCGCGGTATTTTAGCTAAAGATAACGTCTTAACGCTGTATGATGATGTTATTGTGAAGAATTTACTCGACGATTCTGGTTTTGATAAGCTCACGACCACAAGAATGAGCATTCATCTAAAGAACCGTGATTTTTGGGCTGATAATCCCGTAGATTTAAACGGCCCGCAATTTGAAACAAATGGACAGGCGATGAAAGGTAACTTTGGTGACCATTCGGCTGTTCTTTATAACCATGTACAAGGTAGATATGAAACTCTCACACCTTAGTCTTATTGCTTGCTTACTGACTTCTGGTCAGGCTCTGGCTCTATCGACCGATAGCCAGCAACCTGTGTACATTGACTCTGACAGCCAACAGTTAGATATGAAAAGTAACCGAGTTACTTTCCTTGGTGATGTAAAGCTGAAACAGGGCAGCATAAATATCAACGCTGATAAGTTGATCGTCATTCGTGATGCAAAAACCGGACAGATTGAAGAAATAGAAGGCTATGGTGATGTAGCTACTTTTTCTCAGCTGACCGACGATGGCAAAACGCTGTACGGTGAAGCAAAAGAACTGTATTACAAAATGGCTGCCGATGAGTTGACCATGGTAGATAAAGCGCTGCTGTCCCAAGACGACAGTGAAATTCGTGGTAACAAAATTCGCTACCAAATTTCATCGCAAAAACTTATTGCTGACGGCAATGGCGGTGGTCGAGTATCCACTGTTCTTCAGCCACAAGCGGCACCAAAAGAATAACTATGGCGATCCTAAAAGCAGAACATTTAGCGAAAAGCTACAAAAAACGAAAAGTCGTTTCTGACGTAAGCCTAGAAGTAGAATCAGGCCAAATTGTTGGGTTACTTGGACCAAACGGTGCGGGTAAAACCACCTCTTTCTACATGATTGTCGGCTTGGTAGCGCGTGACGAAGGTACCATCAGTATTGATGATAAAGACATCAGTATTTTGCCAATGCACAGTCGCTCCCGTATGGGTATTGGCTATTTGCCACAAGAAGCGTCCATCTTCCGCAAACTGTCAGTGGAAGATAACATCATGGCCGTATTACAAACACGTGAAGAATTGAGCCGAGAAGAGCGTCAAGACAAACTTGAAGATCTGCTCGACGAATTCCATATCCAGCATATCCGAAGCAGCGCTGGTATGGCACTGTCTGGTGGTGAACGCCGTCGTGTTGAAATTGCCCGTGCTTTGGCAGCGAATCCACAATTCATTTTGCTGGATGAACCTTTCGCCGGTGTTGACCCTATTTCTGTTATCGACATTAAAAAAATCATTGAACACTTAAGAGATCGAGGGCTGGGTGTCCTGATCACTGACCACAACGTTCGAGAAACACTTGATGTATGTGAAAAGGCTTATATTGTAAGCCAAGGACAGCTCATCGCCGAAGGAACACCGCAAGAAGTGCTGAACAACGAACAAGTTAAGCAGGTATATCTCGGTGAACAATTCCGTCTATGATTAATATCATGGGCAATTCTAACAACAAGGTAGTCGTTACTGAATGAAACCCTCATTACAGCTTAAGTTAGGCCAACAGTTAGCTATGACACCACAGTTGCAACAAGCCATTCGCTTATTGCAACTGTCAACACTCGATCTGCAACAAGAGATTCAAGAAGCGTTGGATTCTAATCCCCTATTGGATGTTGAAGAACCCGGAGATGAACAGTCATCAGTTGAAAGCTTGACGAATGGTCATGAGGAAAAAGACAACAGTGCCGAAATCTTAGAGATTGAACCTCAAGATAGTTCGGAACTGATTGAAAAATCCGAAATCAGCGCTGAATTGGAAATAGACACGACTTGGGACGATGTTTACAGCGCGAATACTGGTAGCACTGGTATCGCATTGGATGATGATATGCCTGTGTACCAAGGCGAAACGACACAAACGTTGCAAGACTATCTTTTGTGGCAGCTCGACCTTACCCCCTTCAGCGAAAATGACCACTCAATTGCTCTCGCGTTAATCGATGCGATTGACGACTACGGTTATCTCACCGTTTCTTTAGAAGATATCCAAGAGAATTTCCACAGCGAAGAAATCGAACTAGACGAAATTGAAGCGGTACGAAAGCGCATTCAACAGTTTGATCCGCTCGGCGTTGCTTCTCTAAACCTCCAAGATTGCCTACTCTTACAATTGGCAACCTACCCTGAAGATACTCCTTGGTTAGACAGCGCTAAACAAATATTGGCTAATCATATCGATCAACTTGGTAATCGCGATTACAAACTCATATTGAAAGAGACTAAACTCAAAGAAGAGGATTTACGCGAAGTGCTTCAACTGATTCAGCAGTTGGATCCACGACCAGGTAGCCGCATTGCCTCAGAGCACGCAGAGTACGTCATTCCTGATGTTTCCGTGTACAAAGAGCATGGCAAATGGATTGTCACCATCAATCCAGACAGCGTTCCAAAATTGAAAGTGAACCAGCAGTACGCAAACCTTGGTCGCGGTAACAGTGCTGACAGCAATTATATCCGCACCAATTTGCAAGAGGCAAAATGGTTAATCAAAAGCTTAGAAAGTCGAAACGAGACTTTGCTCAAAGTTGCCAAATGCATAGTTGAACACCAGCGTGATTTCTTTGAATATGGCGAAGAAGCCATGAAGCCGATGGTCTTAAATGACGTCGCTTTAGCCGTGGAAATGCATGAATCAACCATTTCTCGTGTTACGACACAGAAATATATGCATACCCCACGAGGTATATTTGAACTGAAGTACTTTTTCTCTAGTCACGTCAGCACTGACAATGGTGGAGAATGTTCATCTACCGCGATTCGTGCACTGATCAAGAAACTGGTTGCTGCGGAAACCCCAGCAAAACCGTTAAGTGACAGTAAAATCGCGGCTCTACTTGCTGATCAGGGGATTCAGGTCGCAAGACGAACGATTGCGAAATACCGTGAATCATTAGGGATTGCCCCCTCTAGTCAGCGTAAACGCCTACTTTAAGGCCAAACAGAGAAGGAAAGTCTATGCAAATCAATATCCAAGGCCATCACATTGATCTTACCGATTCAATGCAAGACTATGTTCACTCCAAATTCGATAAACTAGAACGCTTTTTTGATCATATAAACAGCATTCAAGTGATTTTACGTGTTGAAAAATTACACCAGATCGCCGAAGCTACGCTCCACGTAAATCAAGGGGAGATCCACGCCACTGCGGATAACGATAACATGTACGCAGCGATAGATGGCCTAGTGGATAAACTCGTTAGACAACTCAACAAGCATAAAGAAAAGCTAAGTAGCCATTAATCATGCAATTAAGCGAAGTACTTTCATTGAACTGCACTAAAAGTGCAGTTCAATGCTCTAGTAAAAAAAGAGCCCTCGAAATCATCAGCGAAATCGCTGCAGAATACACCGGACAAAATGCAACTGAACTATTCGAATGCATGCTCAGCCGTGAAAAGATGGGCAGTACCGGTATTGGTAATGGCATAGCCATCCCACACGCCCGAATGGCATCTAGTGATAACGCTGTGGCGGTATTACTCCAATGTGAAGAACCTATCGAATTTGATTCTATCGATAACCGTCCTGTTGACCTTCTATTTGCACTGCTTGTTCCTGAAGAACAATGCAAAGAGCATTTAAAAACCCTTTCTTGCATGGCGGAACGCTTGAACGACAAACAAACGTTAAAACAGCTTCGTAACGCTCAAAGCGACGAAGAGCTGTACAACATAATGGTTCAGCCACCAATGGTTCAATAACCACACTAAGGTATGCCTTATGCGTTTAATCGTTGTTAGTGGTCAATCTGGCGCAGGCAAAAGCGTTGCGTTAAGAGTTCTGGAAGATTTAGGTTATTACTGTGTTGATAACCTGCCAGTGGTGCTGTTGGACTCATTTATCCAATCAGTACAAGGCAGTAAACAAAACGTTGCCGTCAGCATCGACATTCGTAACCTGCCAAAAGAACCGACCTTAGTTGAAGATATCCTTCACCAACTTAAGCAAAACAACGATGTGAGTGTACTGTTTCTAGACGCCAGTAAAGAAACTTTGCTCAAACGCTATAGTGAAACGCGTCGTATCCACCCTCTTTCACTCAGTGACAAAAAACCAACATTGGAACAAGCTATTGAGCTTGAAAAACGTTTGTTGGAGCCTCTGAAAGAACAAGCGGACCTGCTGCTAGACAGTACTGGGAAGTCGCTGCACGATCTGAGTGAAACAGTGAGAATGCGTATCGAAGGCCGAGAGCGTAAAGACCTCGTGATGGTATTTGAGTCTTTTGGCTTTAAATACGGCCTACCGAGTGATGCCGATTACGTATTTGATGTTCGCTTTTTACCGAACCCTCATTGGCAACCGGAGCTTCGCCCTCTTACAGGGTTAGATGCGCCGATTAAATCATTTTTAGAGAGCCACAGTGAAGTGATAGAACTGAAACAACAGATTCAGCACTTCTTTGAACAATGGCTTCCAATGCTAGAGAAAAATAACCGCAGTTATTTAACCATTGCCATTGGTTGTACCGGTGGCAAACACCGCTCAGTTTATTTGACGCAACAACTTGGGGAGTACTTCTCTCTGTTGGGGCATCAAGTACAAATCCGCCATACTTCACTGGAAAAAAATCACTCATAGAGGATGCCCTATGCCGCAATCTAGTCGTACTGTTCTTATCCAGAATCGCCTTGGTTTACACGCTCGAGCGGCAGTAAAGCTAGTGGAGCTAGCACAATCCTTTGACGCGATCCTTACCATTCAAAGCCAAGAAGGCAAAGAGGCAACGGCAGACAGTGTGATGGGGCTACTAATGCTAGAATCAGCGCAAGGACAGAACGTCACCATTTCAGCCGAAGGCTCCCAAGCAGAACAAGCACTTGATGCAGTTTGTCATCTAATTGAAGATAAATTCGACGAAGACGAATAACACGCCACAATGAATATTACCTGCGCATGCTCAGGAATATTTACCGAAGAAATCGATAAGTGAAAATAACTCTATGCGCACGGCGAATAGAATTGCGCCGTCCAATGTCAGCGTCGAGTTATGGAGAAACAAATAATTAATCTTTGCCAGCAAGTTACTATTAAATAAGACATAGAATTAAGTTACTATGCTGCGCATTGTAAATATTCATTCACGAGGAGGAAGCCATGGCCGAGCAAATCGAGTTTGACCAAGCACATAACACCCTCCAAGAAATCACAGAAGCATTAGAAAATGGTCGCTTCGTTCATGTCCGTAGACAATTACAGGACATGGAACCGGAAGACATTGCACATCTACTTGAAGCCTCGCCTCGCAAAGCACGTTACGTACTGTGGCAACTGACCGACCCTGAAGATTACGGTGAAATTCTTGATGAACTAAACGAAGACGTCAAAGATGCCCTCGTTTCGAAAATGGCACCGGAGAAGCTGGCAGAAGCTACCGAAGGTATGGACACCGATGATGTGGCCTACGTTCTTCGTAGCTTACCTGACGATCTCTCTCGTGAAGTTCTCGATCAGATGGACTCCGCAGATCGTCTGCGTGTAGAAACGGCGCTATCCTACCCAGAAGATACCGCTGGCGGCTTGATGAACACCGACGTTATCACCATCCGTGGTGATGTTGATGTCGATGTTGTATTGCGTTACCTGAGAATGAAAGGCGAGCTACCAGAAGCCACCGATGCTCTTTATGTTATCGACGCGGAAAGCCGTCTGATTGGTCATCTATCGTTAACAGCACTGATCACCGCTCAGGTGGATGTCTCTGTCAGCGACATCATGGAAGACGCAGACGAAGCGATTAAGGTCGATGCCAAAGACTCAGACGTAGCTAGTCTGTTTGAACGCCGTAACTGGGTTTCTGCCCCTGTGGTGGATGAAAATCAGCATCTAGTTGGCCGTATCACCATCGATGACGTGGTTGACGTTATCCGTGAAGATGCAGAGCACTCGATGATGAGTATGGCGGGTATGGATGACGACGAAGATACCTTCGCCCCGGTTGTTCAATCCGCGCGTAAACGCAGCATCTGGCTCGGTGCAAACGTACTGGCAGCATTAGCGGCCGCTTCTGTATCAAACATGTTTGAAGCCACTCTGGACCAAATGGCGGCAATTGCCGTGTTGATGACCATTGTGCCATCGATGGGTGGTGTGGCCGGTAACCAGACTGTCGCACTGGTCATTCGTGGCTTAGCTTTAGGTCACATCGGTGATAGTAACAAACGCGAGTTGTTACTCAAAGAAGCCTCTATCGGATTTCTAAACGGTATTCTTTGGGCGCTGATCATCGGTGCAATCGTGGTCGCTTGGAAAGGTGAATGGATGTTAGGTGGCATAATTTCCGCAGCCATGATGACCAACCTTTTTGTAGCTGGCGTCGCAGGCGTAATGATTCCGGTCATACTGAAGAAAATGAACATCGACCCAGCACTGGCTGGCGGTATGGCACTCACCACCATTACTGATGTGGTTGGCTTATCGGTATTTTTAGGTTTAGCCACCCTTTTTATCTGAAAAGTCTGTTTATCTGAAAAACAAACATAAAAAAAGCGCTGAAATTTCATCA
This sequence comes from Vibrio sp. Y2-5, assembly GCF_014596725.1. Taxonomy (GTDB): domain Bacteria; phylum Pseudomonadota; class Gammaproteobacteria; order Enterobacterales; family Vibrionaceae; genus Vibrio. Next base: position 201,483 of record NZ_JACVEG010000006.1, on the reverse strand, counting down.
GCGCTTTTTTGTTCTCTCAATTTACTCGCCTGCTACTTTCATCGACTCAAGCAAAATAGAACCCGTCTGAATTTGTGAACGCGTTTCTACATCGCTACCCACAGCGACGATTTGACTGAACATATCTTTCAGATTACCAGCGATAGTGATTTCCGATACCGGATATTGCAGCACACCGTTTTCAACCCAGAAACCAGCCGCTCCACGAGAATAGTCGCCTGTGACAACATTCACGCCTTGTCCCATAACTTCTGTCACTAGCAGACCAGTACCAAGCTCTTTCAGCATTTGTTCAAAATTCTGCCCTGTCGATTTCACAAAGCAGTTGTGAATGCCACCAGCATGACCTGTTGGTGTCATTCCCATTTTTCTCGCTGCGTAGCTGGTAAGAAGATAAGTTGAAAGGACACCATCAGTGATGATTTCTGTATCAACGGTTCTCACACCTTCACTGTCGAACGGGCTTGATGCAAGGCCTCGCAGAATATGAGGGCGTTCAGACACATTAAACCAGCTAGGAAGAATTTGCTTACCTAAGTGATCAAGTAAGAATGATGACTTACGGTATAGATTGCCACCGCTGATTGCCATTACTAAGTGACCAAGTAGCCCCGTAGCCACGTCGGCTGCAAACATCACAGGGAACTTGCCTGTTTGCAATTTCTGCGCATCAAGTCGGCTTACGGTTTTCTCAGCCGCGTCTTTACCCACGACTTCTGGTGACCACAAATCATCGCAATGACGAGCTACGGTGTAGCTGTAATCGCGTTCCATCTCACCATTTTTACCTTCACCAATCACACAACAACTAATGCTGTGACGACTGGACGCATAACTACCCAGTAGGCCATGACTGTTTCCGTACACTTTAACGCCGTAATGGCTGTCATAACTTGCGCCATCACTTTGCTTAATTCTGTCGCTAACATTCAGTGCAGCTTGCTCAGCGGCTATTGCAATCTTCGCCGCGCTGTCTGGATCAATCGCATTTGGGTGAAACAGATCTAAATCGGGGATCTCTTTTACCATAAGCTCTTTAGGTGCAGGTCCAGCGAATGGATCTTCCGAGGTGTATTTCGCGATATCTAACGCTGCCAATACAGTCTGCTGAATCGCTTTTTCGCTTAAGTCAGAAGTTGAGGCGCTACCTTTACGTTGTCCACGATATACAGTGATACCTAAAGCACCATCACTATTAAATTCAACATTCTCTACTTCACACATGCGAGTAGAAACACTTAAACCAGTGCTCTTGGTAATGGCAACTTCAGCTGCATCTGCACTGGCTGATGCCATCTCTAGCGCTTTCGCAACTGCGGCTTCAAGTTCGGTGCGCTGCATAGCGACTTGCTGTTTTACATCCATATCTCATCCAACTATTGAGCTTTCGAAATAATTACTTCGCTATAGAGTAACAAGAATTTCGCTTTCTCCCCACGATTCTTGCTAAAATAGCTGACATATACACCTCAATAGTTGAAGAAAATGGCACGTAAAAACCAAAAAGCTCCTTGGGAAGAAGAAGAGGAGATCATTTGGGTTAGTAAAACCGAAATGAAAAATGACATGACTGCGCTGCAAAAGCTTGGTGAAGAACTGGTTGGTTTGAAATCATCACAGTTATCAAAAATACCTATGCCTGAAGATCTGCTACTGGCGGTCAAAGATGCGCAACGTTTCAACATGGAAGCTAGACGTCGTCAACTGCAATACATCGGTAAAATGATGCGTACTATTGATCCTGAGCCAATCCAAGCGGCGCTGGACAAATTACGCAACAAACACTCACAAAATACAGCGGTATTACACAAGCTTGAACAGATGCGTGATCGTATCGTTGAGCAAGGTGATGATGCTATTAACGACGCAATGGTTTTATATCCAGAAATGGATCGCCAACGCTTACGCCAACTTGCTCGCCAAGCGAAGAAAGAGAAAGCAGCGAATAAGCCACCAAAAGCGTCTCGTGAAATCTTCCAAGTGTTGAAAGAGCATAACGACGCATCAATTTTGTAACGCAATTTTCTGCATCAAAAAAGCCTCACCAATTTTTATTGTGTGAGGCTTTTTATTATTCTCCAGCTCTGACGAAGTCGCTGAGCAAAGGGTGAGGATGTGAAGATGACAACGCATCAACCTCGCCAAACACTTGTACCTGCCCCTCAGCCAGAAATGCAAAATGTGAAGCTATCGCTTTCGCATCACTCAGATGGTGAGTCACCATAACCACGGTAATATTGCGCTCCGTTGCTAAGCGTTTAACTAAGCTGAGCATCTCCTCACGTAGCAAAGGATCCAACGCTGAAAACGGTTCATCAAGCAGCCAGATGGGATGCGACTGTACAAAACATCGAGCGAGAGCCACTCTCTGACGCTGACCACCCGAAAGACTTTGAGGCAGACGATTCATAAACTCCTCAACCCCTACCTGTTTTGCGGCAACATCAACTTGCTCTTTTTGCTGAGCGGTTAACTTCAGGCTTGGATTCAAACCCAACGAGATGTTTTCTCGTACCGTTAAATGGGCAAACAAGTTGTGCTCTTGGAACAACATTGAGAATGGGCGCTGATAGGGCTCTTTACCCAGAAGTGACTCGCCTGCAACACTCACATTTCCACTATTCGGCGCGATGAATCCAGCCACCAAGCTGAGCAAAGTTGATTTGCCTGCGCCACTTGGTCCCATTAAAGAAACAATCGCGCCTTGTGGGACATTCAAACAAAACTCAAACCACTCATTTTGATATTCATAACGTACGTTTTCTAAAACTAACATTCACGACCTCTGGAAGAATGAGCAATAAAGAGTTTTTCGATCACAGCAAAGCAGCCAACACTCATCACCAACAGCGTGAGTGACACCACCGCGGCAGACTCCATTTGATAACTACCGAGTAGCTGGAATAAATACAGCGGTAGAGTTCGGAAATCTTGGCTGCCAAATAAAGCTATCGCGCTGAGATCACCCATAGAGAGCAAAAAGCTGATTGCAAAAGCATGCGCCATCGGCTTACTCAAGGCTTTTCCTTCTATCAATCTAATACGATGCCAGCCGCGAATGCCCAACGATGCACAAAGAAACTGATATTGTTGCTCGGTATGCAACATTGGTTGAGCCAGTGTTTTTAACACGTAAGGCAAAGCCATCAGAGCATTAACGGCCACCACAACCCAAAATGCAAAGCTGAATGCATCAGTAATGCTGCGTAGCAACAAAAATAATCCAGTACTGACCACCAGCCCCGGAGTAACCAAAATGATAGTTCCGGTTAACTCAAGCGTGGTCGCTTTTTTGGTTTGATATCGGATGCGCCAAAAACGCGTTGTGATAAGAATTGCTATCCCTGCAACCAAAGCAAACGAAGAAGCCAACAACGCCACCTGTATGGATGCAGAAAACGCATGCCAGAATTTGCTATCGGTTAATACAGTAAAAGCCTGCCCGTTAATACCACTCATCACCACCATAAAGAGCGGCGGTACCACAAGTAGAATAACAAACAGTATCCAGAATCCATCCCAACAACGTGCCTTGTTTGAATCTCGGCTAACCACGTGATGCGTTGCCACATTGCCCGCCGTTACGGCTATCGGCTTGGCGAGCTTCTGAATCGATAAATACAAAATGCTGCAAAGAATGATCTGCCATAGCGCCAATAGAGCACCGGCTTGTAGGTCGAAATCAAACTTGATCGCTTGGTAGATGGCGAGTTCAATAGTGGTCGATTTTGGCCCGCCCCCAAGTGCCATCACAGTGGCAAAACTGGTGAAACACAACATGAAGACTAAGCCACAAACATGGGGTAATTGCTGACGAATTCGTGGCCACTCAACCCAACGAAATTTATGCCAGTGACTCATCCCCAAATGCGCACACAACTTATGCTGCTCTTCAGGAATCGACTCTAATGCTTGTAATAACAAACGACTGGCGTAAGGAAGGTTAAAGAAAAAATGTGCCAGTAAAATGCCGTTCAATCCGTAGATAGAAAAAGGCAAGTTCAATTCAAACCAACTCAGTACCTCCGCCAGCAATCCACTATTGCCGTATATTGCCAACAGCCCAAATACGCCCACAAGTACTGGAAGCACCAATGTTGTGGCAAACAGTTTGATCAGCAGGCTTCTGCCCCTAAATCGCCTTCTGTATAACGCATGGGCGACCGGAACCGCGAAGCCGACACTCAATAACATCGAGAGACTGGCCTGATAAAAACTGAACTGAGTGACGTGACGGTAATACGGATCCTGCCAGACCTGAGCAAAATTCAGGCTAGGCGCATGGAGAAGTAATGCACACAATGCAGAAATGACAAAGGTCGCGACCAATATCGCGACCCCAATGCCTATTTTAGGTACAGAGTTCAAACTCACTTAAACCTTAGACGTTAAAAAGTTAGGGCGTTTTGCCATTCACGAACCCAAGCTTTACGCTCTTTCGCCACTTCGTCTGCGGTGAAAGTTAAAGACTTTTGCGGTACTGAAAGGGTATCAAAACCTTCTGGTAACTCAATGTTTGTCACCGGATACATCCAGTTGCCTGTAGGAATCACAGACTGAAAATCATTGCTAAGAATAAAGCTCATAAACTCATCAGCGAGTTTTTGATGCTGACTTGTCTTCACCTTCGCGGCCACTTCAACTTGCATATAATGGCCTTCAGAGAAGTCAGCCGTTGCAAAGCGAGCGTCATTTTCAGCAATCAGGTGGTATGCAGGAGAAGTAGTGTATGAAAGAACTAGGTCAGACTCGCCTTTCAAGAACATAGAATAAGACTCAGACCAACCTTTCGTCACAGTCACAGTTTTCTTCGCTAACTTCTTCCATGCCTCAGTGGCTTTATCGCCATAGACAGATTTCATCCAAAGCAACAGACCTTGCCCCGGTGTCGAAGTGCGTGGATCTTGATAGATAACTTTCAGATCATCACGACTTTCAACCAGTTCTTTGAGGCTCTTTGGTGGGTTCGTTAATTTTTCTTTGTTGTAAACAAAAGCAAAATAGCCATAGTCGTAAGGAACGAAAGTATCGTCGCTCCAGCCGTTCGGTACTTGAAGAGACTGTGTATCAACTGAGTGTGGTGCCAACAAACCGGTTTGTTTCGCTTCTACCATAAGGTTGTTATCAAGACCCAGCACGATATCCGCTTTGGTTTTGTCACCTTCTAGACGCAGACGGTTCAAGATAGACACACCGTCATCCAGAGCGACAAAATTCAAATCACAACCACATTGAGCTTCAAATGCTTTCTCAATAGCAGGACCTGGTCCCCACTCAGCAGCAAATGAGTCATAGGTATAGACAGTTAGAGTGTTATCGGCAGCGAAAGCTGTACTAGATGATGTTGCAATAAACGATACAGTTGCCAAAGCAATGGCAGAAAATTTGGTGTTCAAGGCTCGCTCTCCTCAGAGCTGACAGGCTTGAGGGAGGACAGGAATAATCTGGTGTGTGATTATAACATTCCCAACTCAATTCCTACGCCAGCATTATCTGGTTCAGGTAAATACCACTATCAGAAGGATAATGGACTGCGGGTCCCAAGCTCTGCTTGATCTCAGCACCATTCATCTAGTGAATGGTTAGCCCCCCGTGAGTAAAATGGATTGTAAATGTAAACGAAAATAGATGCTACTTATACTCTTCCTACTTGAAGCTGCAGCGGTGTTGGCTGGGTTCGTTCATCCCCATGAACATAGTTTATCTATGTTCATGGGGATTCACTTACTTGCCGCCTACCTGCAACTCCAAGTAGTTTGAGTATCTACGTTAACTGCGTTGATCATACCCCCAGCGCGGTACAAGAGTTTGCTCAATGCCCAAATGATCCAATATACGAGCAACCATGAAATCAATCAGATCATCGATCGATTTAGGCTGATGATAAAATCCCGGTGCAGCAGGCATAATCGTAACGCCCATTTGTGAAAGCTTATGCATGTTCTCCAAATGCAAAGTAGAGAATGGCGTTTCTCGCACCACCAGCAGAAGCTGACCACGCTCTTTCATCACCACGTCAGCTGCTCTCTCAATCAGGTTATCAGACATACCGTGAGCAATAGCGGCCACACTGCCTGTGGAGCAAGGACAAACGATCATCTGTTTTGGTGCCGCAGATCCTGACGCAACTGGAGAGAACCAATCTTCCTTACCACAAACGATCAACTTCTCAGCATCGCACTGCAGATGTTCGACTAATGCCGCTTTCGCTGCATCAGGACCACTTGGGAGCTTAAGATCATGCTCTGTCGCTAACACCACGCGAGCCGCTGACGAGATCAATAGATACACGGTGTAATCCGCTGCGAGCAGACATTGCAGCAGACGCAGTCCATATGGCGCACCAGATGCCCCCGTCCACGCTAAGGTAATCGCTTTGCTTTGGTTCATATTGTTCTCATACTCTACTGTTTAGCTTTGAGTGCTGTGAGTAACTTATCGTGAATACCATTAAAGCCACCGTTACTCATCACCAGAATCTGATCGCCGGCTTGCGCTTCAGAACAGATCATTGCAACGAATTCATCAATATTATCGCTGACCTTAGCCGGTTGTGCACACTGCTCAGCCACATCCTGAACAGACCAAGGAATCGTGGCAGGCTGGAACAAATAAACCGAATCTGCCGCATGAAGTGACTGAGCCAAGGTTTCTTTATGTACACCCAGCTTCATTGTCGCTGAACGAGGTTCCAATACCGCGATGATCTTCTTATCACCCACTTTATTACGTAGGCCGTCCAAGGTCAGTTCTATCGCCGTTGGGTGGTGAGCAAAATCGTCGTACACAGTAACACCAGCTTCTTCGCCTTTTAGCTCTAGACGGCGTTTGGTGTTAACAAAAGACCCCAAGGCTTCACAAGCCAGATCAGGCGTCACACCCACATGACGTGCCGCAGCGACAGCCATCAGAGCATTGCTGACGTTGTGATCGCCCACTAAATCCCACTTAACCGTACCAACTCGTGTATTTTTAAACACAATATGGAATTGAGAGCCATCTTTAGTGATTTTTTCTGCTTGCCAGTCAGCATGGTCACCACTGAACTCTGTTTCACTCCAACAACCACGTTGTAAAACATCTTGTAGAGCTTCATCTTGCGCTGGTGCGAAGATGCGCCCATTGCCTGGCACTGTTCTCACCAAATGATGAAATTGACGCTTTATGGCTTCAAGATTGTCGAAGATGTCTGCATGATCGAACTCCAGATTATTCATCACCAATGTTCTAGGATGATAATGAACAAACTTAGAACGTTTGTCGAAAAAAGCACTGTCATATTCATCGGCTTCTACGACAAAAAACATGCTTTCGCCCAAGCGAGCTGAAATGCCAAAATTACCCAGTACTCCGCCGACCAAAAAACCCGGTTTGTAGCCACAGTGCTCAAGCACCCATGTCAGCATGCTGGAAGTCGTCGTTTTGCCGTGCGTTCCCGAAACAGCAAGTACCCAACGGTCATGTAAAAGAAACTCTTGCAACCACTGTGGGCCAGATACATAACGTAAATTGTTGTTTAGTACATATTCAACACACGGATTACCACGACTCATCGCGTTACCAATCACCACCAGATCAGGTCGCGGTTCAAATTGGGCAGTGTCAAAACCTTCAATGATTTCGATCCCTTGCGACTCGAGCATGGTGCTCATCGGCGGATAAACATTGGCATCGCTACCGGTAACTTTGTGACCCAACTGACGCGCTAACATCGCAACGCCACCCATGAAAGTGCCACAAATGCCTAAGATATGAATATGCATAGAGTTTAATCTCTTCACGCTTTACTGTATTGGCTCCCATTATCCTCATTCGCATCCTAAAAGCGAGCATCGAAGATCAGAGCAATGTAATTTGTAATAATTCGACATAAGAAATGAGATATCAAACAGTTAGTTCAGTACCCGTAAAAAGATAAAAGACCTACACTCATTGCGGGCGCGCGTGTCAATAAAGTTCCAACAGAGAACACTTCACAGCCCCACTAAAAAATCCCCCCGAAAATATAGTGTTAAGGAAATAACATGTCTGAGATGCGCACCCTTGGTGAGTTCATTGTTGAGAAACAACACGACTTCCCCCATGCAAGTGGTGAACTATCTTCCTTACTGGCTTCAATTCGTCTTGCGGCAAAGATTGTAAACCGAGAGATCAACAAGGCTGGCCTTGCTGATATCACAGGTGCATCTGGTCAGGATAATGTGCAAGGTGAAGAGCAACAAAAGCTAGATGTTTATGCCAACGACAAATTTAAAGCCGCGCTTGAAGCGCGTGACCAAGTTTGTGGCGTAGCCAGTGAAGAGGAAGATGAAGCTGTAGCCTTTAATAAAGACCTCAACAAAAATGCGAAATACGTTGTCCTGATGGATCCGCTTGATGGATCGTCAAACATTGATGTGAACGTATCCGTAGGTACAATTTTCTCCATTTATCGTCGTATTTCTCCGGTCGGCGCTCCGCCAACAGCAGAAGACTTCTTACAGCCGGGCCACAAACAAGTTGCCGCGGGTTATGTGATTTACGGTTCTTCAACCATGCTGGTTTACACCACAGGTAACGGTGTAAATGGCTTTACTTACGACCCTTCGATTGGTTCTTTCTGTTTGTCGCATGAAAATATGCGAATCCCTGACAACGGTAAGATCTACTCAATTAATGAAGGTAACTACATTCGTTTCCCAACTGGCGTGAAGAAATACATCAAGTACTGCCAAGAGAATGTACCTGAAGATAATCGCCCTTACACATCACGCTATATTGGTTCTCTGGTTGCTGACTTCCACCGCAATCTGCTGAAAGGTGGTATCTATATGTACCCAAGTACCGAAAGCCACCCTAACGGTAAACTGCGTCTTCTGTACGAGTGCAACCCTATTGCGCTTTTGATGGAGCAGGCTGGTGGTATCGCCTCTGATGGTAAGAATCGTATTCTGGATATCAAACCAACCGAACTACACCAACGAGTACCTTTCTTTGTTGGTAGCCCAAGTATGGTCGACAAAGTCGAAGAGTTCTTAGAGAACAACCCAGACTAAGAATAATCAAGCAATAACTGACTGACGAGAAAGCGCCTGACAAAGGCGCTTTTTTTATCTCTCTTTCATCAATCAATTACGCATTTTTTGACCTACAATTGCATCAATTAGACTTAGGTTTGCTTGGGGATCGACTCATTTACGGGTAAACTCTAGCCTTTGCTATGCCGTGGCTCTTTGATGCCCACGCATAACATGTATAACAATAAGTCTTGATTCTTGAAGTCCGGCTAACGAAAAGGAAACCTTTAATGAGCTTAAACAATGTGCCAGCAGGCAAATCTCTTCCAGACGATATCTACGTTATCATCGAAATCCCAGCTAACGCAGACCCTATCAAATACGAAGTAGACAAAGATTCTGGCGCTGTATTCGTAGACCGTTTCATGTCTGCTCCTATGTTCTACCCATGTAACTACGGTTACGTAAACCACACTCTATCTCTAGATGGTGACCCAGTAGACGTATTAGTACCAACACCATTCCCACTAATGCCTGGTTCAGTTATTCGCTGCCGCCCAGTTGGCGTGCTAAAAATGAGCGATGAGTCTGGTGAAGATGCGAAAGTTATTGCGGTACCACACGAGAAACTTTCTAAAGAATACAGCCACATTCAAGATGTGAACGACCTTCCAGAGCTTCTAAAAGCACAAATCACTCACTTCTTCGAGCGTTACAAAGACCTTGAAGCGGGTAAATGGGTGAAAGTTGAAGGTTGGGAAGACGCAGCAGCAGCTCGTGAAGAGATCAAAACTTCATACGAGCGCGCACAGCAAAAATAAGCGTACCGAACGAATTGAAAAGCCAGCACATTTCGCTGGCTTTTTTTTGGCTAAAACAGGGGGAATTAAAATGTCCAAAACTTGTGAAACCTTACACTCGTTGGCACCAATCCCCAGAATCAATGAGAGCTTCTTGTGAAGTCACTTCTTGGTAAATGTATATCCATGCAGTGCCAAAAGGGGTTTCAATGGTCTCTCGACGATATTCCACTGGAACATCCTCCAGAATATCTAACTTTGCCAGTGTCTCGTCATCAATTAAATACACTTCACCAGCAATAGTATGATGCCCATCCACTAAACCCGGATAAGGCCCCAGATCGTAGAGAGAATACTCAGGTTTGGTAATATATTGCCCCAGCAATTGACTACTTTCTAAAAAGCAATGATTGCTTTCTCCTTGGCGTAAAGTGCCATAAACAAAAACTAAATGTTGCACTTACTTCTCCTTAAGATATACACCCAATTAATTGAACATTTATTGGATATAACAGCCTCAATTCAATTCAAATTGATACAGCAGATCAACCGCACTATCTAAGCCAGATACCGCTTCCACATACAAATCCGTCATTAAACGATAGCGAACGGTAAATTCCCCTACCGAGTTAAAAATACCTACCCCGTATTTTACTTGCAGACCCGGACGAATGTAACCACTCACCGTCACCTGAGAATCGTCCCCCGAGCCCGCTGTATCAAGTGTTAAATCTTGAACGCCAAAAGCACTACCGATTTGGCTGACCACTTTACCACTTTTTGCAAGACTCAAACCAATCAATGCCGTTGTCATCGCATCACCACCAGTTTCACTGTCAATATCTTGCCCACGTAGTAAGTACGACAAAGCATTTGCTTGTGGCATGCTCGGCTCTGAGAATATCGAAACAAGTGGCTCGTTCGCAGGTCCTGTCACTTGCACACCCGCAATGACGTCATCTTGAGTGTTTTCTGGATTACGAATCGCTTTTATAGACAGATATGGCTGATCCACAGGACCATTCATTAGAATCTTACCTTCTTGAATCACTAAATCCTGACCAAAGGAGCGATACTTACCGTTCTGGATATTGATCTCACCGTTAACCAGTGGCCCCTTATCCTTTTGAACAACGTTGACACGACCAACCAAACCGCCTTCCAGTCCAAACGCCTCTAACTTGAAGTCATCACCAATAGTAATCGACACATCCGTTTCAATATCAAACGGCAGCGTATTCTGCTCACTTACTGGCGTTAAGTCCTCATTCAGTAAAACCTGATCTTTTGACACACTCACCGCACTTGGTGGTAATTCTTCGACAACGATTCGCCCCCAAGGAAGCGCGATATTCCCAGTAACTTTAGCCAACTTTGGCTGCATGTTCAGTGTCAGATCTGGTACAACTTTAACTTTGACTATTGGTGGCAAATCCACCAGCAACGATTTGGCAAAGACGTGACTATTCACTTTCCAATCATCAAGATTTTGCCAGTCTGCATCTCCTGTGATCTCGAGTTCACCATCTTGTGTCAGCACATTGGCATTTAAACTTGCCTGATAACCTTTGAAGGTCAAAGTGACCAGACCTGAATCTACTTCTACCGGAGAAATATCGCCTTTCACCTGAATACCATCGACGCTGAGCACACCATCAACCCGTGGATGAAGCATGTCGCCTTTAAACTTGAGGTCAGATTCAATATTCGATTTCAGGGAACTGTATTCACCCACCAACGGCGAAAGAAAATCGAGGTTAAACGTGGAGAGCTTAAGATCTCCTTCCATACGTTTGTTTTCTTTGGTGACGTCCGCAATGATAATTTTCCCAGACAAGTCACCGTTGTCCGTCATATCGACATTCCAATAAGCTTGAAGCCGATTGCGAATCAAGGAAGCTTGTAGAGAGACCTTATCCCAGCCCACGGTCAACGGTTGATCAAGATTCTGTATCACTGCTCCCTGAGATAAATTCAATTCTAATTTTGCTTGAGGAGGCTGGTTGGCTTGCCATTTTGCCCAAACTTTTGCATTTGCCTCTCCATCGATATTGGTATCTGGCGGCATGAATGCTTTAACTTGAGAGAAATTAAACTGGTTTACAGAAAGCTGAACTTCACCGCTTTCACCAATGGTGGATGACTTGTCCAAACATACCGATGAACTACTCTGAGTCCAGCAGTGCGCCGTGATCGTGGCATTCTGTTTATCAATATCCACATTGGCCTTCATCGGCTTGTCTAATGCCCAGATACCTTGCTCGGTTTCTACCGTCATGCGGTTTAACTGACCATTCCACAACAGCGAAGGTTTATCTTTCAGACCGCCTTGAATATTTAAACTGGTTGATAGAATGTCGGATTTCACATCCAGTGTAAGTTCGTGCTTTTGCTGTTCACCACTAAAATGCATCGCAATAGAGTTGATCAATTGATCCTGATAAGCAGCATCAGTGACCTTAAGACGCAACTCTGCTTGCGGTTTAGGCAATGGCTTCACATTGCCCGTTAAAGTAACGTGCTTCACCTTGGCGTCTTGCTGCCAAGCGATAGAGTCTGCATCCAAAGACAGTTTGATTTTCGGCTCGCTCATTGCGCCACGCAGCAATACATCACCAATCACTTTGCCTTTAAGATCCGGCACGCTTTTAGACAAATCCGGTAAGTTAAGTGACAAAGACATTCGCCACTCTTTATCTAGCTTACCTTTAGCCGTAACCTTATTCGGGCCGTGAGCGAGATTGATTCCCTGAGTAGTCACCTCATATTGCCCTTTGCCTGAAATATCTGAGGCATCTATTTGTCCATCCAAATGCAACGGATAATCACGCACTAAACCATTCACGGATAGTTGAGGCACTTTCACTATCCAACCACCTTGGCTAGTCAACTCGCCCGAGGTTTCTATTTCACCACCGACAACACCTTCCGCTTCCGGCCACTGCAGACCAGGCTGAATTTGATTCATATTCAGCTTGGCTTGCCAATTAATCGGCTGCTCCCAGTTGGTTTTTATCTCACCGAGAACACGTCCACCGAGTGTATCAATTTGGATATGACTTAAGGCAATTTCACTTAAATTCCCCTCACCTTTGGTGTCAATCGCAACATCTGGCAGCTCTTTCCCCTTCAGTTGCCCGACTAGGCCAAGCTGATAGTGCTCTAGCGAACCTTTACTATAGAGATGGGAAGCATCAATAAAGTAATCCCCTTTACCAACCAGAGGCCATTGCCCGTGCAGATCTTTGATGTCGATATCAAACGGTAATTGAGGATCAAGAGGCTGCAATTTTGCTTTAATACTGGCTTTGGCCAGTTCGGTCAGTTCCGCTTGTACACTTAAATCCGCCACACTGCCTGATGCTCTCAAGCTCAGAGCTTGTCCTTTTGCTTCCGCTAACTTGACTTTCGAAGTCAAATCTAACGACAGAGAGTAGCTATCTTTAAGTTTTACTTTTGTTTTTAACTGCGCATCCACCTCTGGCGTATCAAGTTCCAGTGTGTCGACAGAGACATCGTATTGATAAGCCTTAGCTTTAAGACCAAGATGATTCACCACCACTGGTGTTTCTTGGTGAAGAGTGAAGTGATTGATGTCCAAGCGCGACAAATCAATTCTCAGCGGTATCAATACATCCGGTAATTCGATCTTCTGTGGTTCATTTGGGGATGCTGGCTCTGCTTTTTCTTGGGGTTCAGCTTTTTCAGTCTGTGGCTCGTCTTGGCTTTGCGCCAACGTCACATCAATATCATTCCATAAGGTTTTGCCAACGGTGAGGTTGTTCCCCTGAAACGATGCTTGAGTGGAGAAGTGCTGCCAAGCAATATGGTTACCTAACACATTCAGCTGAATATCTTTTAGAGATAGGCGATTAAGCCGAATAGGAACAGGCGTTGTGATGTTGGTTAGCGGCTCTGAACTCGCTTCCTCTTCCGAATCTGTTGTTTCAGGTAAAGTAGGTAATGAGAATCTCAAACCGGAAAGGCTGATGTCATTGATGCAAATCGAAGGCTCTAAAAAACAGTTCGCATTAATGGCGAGCGTCGCACTTTGCAGTTGCATATCAACATTCAAAGTGGGATCAACAAAGCTCACTTCATTTAGAGTAAATCTTGGAAACAAAGAACCTTGGGTTGATTTGACTTCGAGCTGTGGAACAAATTGATTCACACCCCACAATGCGAAATTTAAACCAGTATTGGTAAACAGAAGTCCAGCGATAGCGAATACCAGTATCACTACCAGTGCTATCAAACTAAGCGATATCCATTTGCTCCATTTCAGAGCCAGCTTCATCATAACTCTGGCCCTAATGAGAAGTGGATTCTGAAACGCTCACCGGGGTCAGATTCTAGCCCCCATGCGAAATCGAGACGAAGTGGCCCCACAGGTGATACCCAGCGAACACCAAACCCCGTACCCGTTTTCCATCTGGGCGTGTAATCAAACGCATCACCGCCATCGACGAATACGGCTCCCCACCAGTTACCTGTTAAGCGGTATTGATATTCCACCGAACCAGTTGCCATATATTTGGCACCCGCAAGCGCGCCGCTAGAATCCCGAGGCGAAATCGACTCATATTCATAACCACGTAAGTTATTGTCACCACCGGCGAAGAAACGTAATGAAGGTGACAGTTTATCGAAGTCCTCAACAAAGTTTGCTCCCCCACCCATTCGGAATACACCACGATGATTTTCACCAGCAGTGCGAATCCAAGACGTGCCAGCCAACACCCGTACCACATTAGTTTCTGACACAAACGAATCTGAACCATATTCAATAGTAACGGTTTGCTTGTCACCCCATGTAATCAGTGAACCACTGTTGCGGGTTCTGGTTCGACTAAAAGTAAAACCGGGTAACACAAACTGTCCCACATCATCAAGCACACCTTGTTCATAGCTTTCGAGAAGGTAACGAACAAACATGGTTCGGTGCCAACCACTGTCCACTAGCCAATGTCTTTCTACAGATAAATTGGACTCCAAGCTTTGCGTATCGCGGTTATCGACTTTTTTCAAACCATACTGAATCCGGTAATACTCATGCAGAACATCTTCCAGCGGAATTTTATAACCCGCGGTAATGTACTGCTCTGGTTCTGAAATAGAGAAACTGCTGTCAAAGCTGTGTCCGCGTGAGTTGATCCAAGGTTTCTTCCATTTGAATGTACCTCGAGGGCCAACGTCTGTGGAGTAACCAATACCCGTTTCAAATTTATTTCGCGCTTGCGGTGAAACTGAGACTTTCATCGGCAGCTCTCGGCCACCGTCCAAATTATTTAAGTCAGGCTCAACAAATACTGAAGAAAACCACTCGGTACTCGATAGGTTCTGGTTGTGCTCCCCAACTTTAGAAACCAAATAGGGATCGCCTTCTTTGTATGGTTGCAAAGAAGCAACACGATTTTCATCGATTTGACTGCCTTCTATGCTCGTCGCGCCAAATTGATAACGAATACCACTGTCGTAATGCAGTCGCACAAACGCTTGGTTTAATTCGGGCGCGACCTCCAGACGGCTAGTCATATACTTGCCGTTGAAGTAGCCTTTTTGTAGAGCAAGATTACGTAATGACGATTTTAAACTGTCGTATTTACCGTGATTTAGCGGCTCGCCCTGCTTAAGACCACTTTGACTAATGACACGAATAAAATCAGGGTCGTTTTCGGCTTCACCAGTGATGACAATATCAACCAACTCTAATCGAGTGACTTCACCAGCATAGACATGAACGGCCAGCACGTCCTCCGACGGTTTCACTTCAAAACTAATTTTTGGGTGGTAATAACCAAGTGCGTTGAGTGCTTCTACGATGTTTTTTTGCAGGCGAGATTGAAAACGCAACTGAGTCGAATACTCAGATTCTGGAATTGAAGAGAGATAAGCATCGACGTTATCTTTTAGCTCATTTTCTAAGCCATCAATCTCCAAGCTAACCTTGGCGAAAGAAGCAGCAGAAAAGAGTAAAGCGGCGAATAGCACTGGTAATGATTTTCGTCTCATGCTTAATTATGGCGTCGTATACTAGGCTTATTGTTGAGCAATAATGAAATCATACCGCCAATGCTCATAATAGTCTGTATGAAATCAGTCAATTATCAGGTCTATAGCTATTAATTAAAAAATAATCATCGCAAGCCTGTATTTTCAAACCCAGCGTTTAAAACAAAGGAAGTTCCATGTTAGACAAACAAACTATGGTCTCGGCAGATTCAGCACTGCCTGGACGTGATACTCCAATGGCTATTGAAGACACTCACTTTGTCAATCAATCAAGCTTAAGCGCAGCACCAAAAAATGGCGAAGAGCAAATCTTAATTGGCATGGGCTGTTTTTGGGGTGCTGAACGCCTGTTTTGGGGCTTAGAGGGTGTCGTTTCAACTTCCGTGGGCTATTCAGGTGGTTTCACTCCAAACCCAACCTATGAAGAGGTTTGCACTGGACATACTGGTCACACTGAAGTTGTGCGTATCGTTTACAACCCTAGTATTCTGCCGCTAAAACAGCTGCTTAATCATTTCTGGGAGCGCCATGACCCTACTCAAGGTATGCGACAAGGCGGCGACTTAGGTACTCAATACCGTTCTGCAATTTATGTGTACAACGAAGAGCAAAAGTCTGTTGCGGAGCAAAGCAAAGCCGAATATCAAGCTCTTCTATCAGAGCAAGAGCAAGCGCAGATCACCACAGAAATTCTTCCAGCTGGTCCGTATTACTATGCTGAAACTTACCACCAGCAATACCTAGCGAAAAACCCTCAAGGCTACTGTGGTTTGGGTGGCACTGGAGTGTGTTTCCCGCCAAGTTTGAGTGAGTAATTACTCTTTTCAGACCAAAAAATTGCAGGCACCGTCCTGCAATTTTTACTTCTGCTTAAAATAGACTCAAAATTCTATGCTATACATTCTGTGCTTATTATAAAGGAATCAAACACATGAAAATGAAAGCACTACTGCCGTTTATCCTAGCTTGCTCTCCAGCGATCGCGTTTGCACACAACATTCAACTGAATAGCTCTGTGCCAAACGTGAAGGTAGAAAAATACGGTGAAATACTGGTTGAAGGTAAAGACACCACTTTCCAAGCTTGGAATAGTGAACAAATGAAAGGTAAGGTTCGCATCATCCAAGCCATCGCAGGCCGAAGCGCAGCAAAAGCGATGAACGCGGATCTTATGGCGGCAATTACCGCTGCTCATTTTCCAGAGCAAGCGTATCAAACCACCACCATCATCAATCAGGATGATGCTATCTGGGGAACGGGCTCTTTTGTTAAATCTTCAGCACAAGACAGCAAACTTGAGTTTCCTTGGTCATCAATTGTTTTGGACGAATCTGGCAACGTAGCGAAGAGCTGGGATCTTCAATCTGAGTCATCCGCAATCATCGTTCAAGACAAGCAAGGTAATGTTCTGTTTGTTAAGGAAGGCGCGTTAAACGAACAAGAGATCCAACAAGTTTTAGAGCTTGTAAAAACATCCCTTTAATTCTTACCAAGCTGATATCTCCCTACCATTAGGTGAGAAGATTTGTCTTCTCACCTAAATCATCGCTTGCCTGATTTTTTAACTGTTATATTATAACAATTAATTATTTTAACACTGTGATGTCAATGTTCTCGAACCTGCACTCTTTGCGTATCAAAGCCAAGATAGTCGCTATTCCGGCTATCTTGCTAATGGTGTGGCTAAATATTGCATTTATTGAACATCAGCTAGACGCCTCTCCTGCCCATCACAGTGAGCATCATTGCCAACTTTTTGCTTGCGCAAACCAAGCGTTAGCGCAACACATTCCCGAGTTACCCGTTTGGGTTTCTCATAACTACCTTGAATCGGTAACTCAACCTTCCAGACTTTCGATTCTGCATCTAGCATATCTTGCACGTTCACCACCTACTCCAGCTTAATCATTCACGTTTAAAGAAAATCATTACTGAATTTATTATTTTGGAGTTCCCAATGTTTACTAAACCACTATTAGCCGTAAGCATCACTGCAGCATTAACCACAACCGCTTTCGCTCAAGAAGAATTTCGCCAACATGAAGCCCATGTACATGGTCATGTTGAGCTGAACATTGCTCAAGACGGCCACGATCTCCTGATGGAAATCACCGCTCCAGGTGCGGATGTCGTCGGTTTTGAGCATGCTCCTGAAAATGACGAACAAAAAACGGTTCTCGCTAAAGCGTTAGAAACGCTGGGTCAAGCGGATACCGTATTCACCTTGGCTCCCGCAGCAAAATGCCATATCGAAAGTTCGAATGTTAAACACACATTAGGTGGCGAACATGACGATCATGAGCACGAAGGACATGATGAGCATGCTGGACACGACCACGATGAACACAAAGACCATGCTGACCATGACCACGAACATGAAGAAGGGCATCAACACGGTTCATTCACTGCGCAATACAGCTTCCATTGTGATGACATTGCAAAACTGAGCCAAATCGAAACTCAATGGTTTAAGTTATTCCCTGCGACTCAGGAAATTGATGTGAACTTACTGACTGACAAAGTGCAGACCGCTTTGGAGCTCAAACCAAGTAACACCATCATTTCTTTGTAAAGAATCCTTTATAAAATTCGAAATATGGGTAAGCGCTTACTTACCCATTTTTATAGGGAGCAGTGATGTCCAGTATTCAAATCGATTCAAACCAAACGGTAATTGAACTTAATAAAGTGATCTTTCAGTGGCCGAATAGTGATAGCGCAACACTCGACATTGAACAGTTAAACGTAAAAGCAAATGAGCACGTATTTATCAAAGGTCCTAGTGGCTGTGGCAAGTCTACTCTGCTCAGCCTATTAACTGGAATCAATGTCGCGACTCACGGTGAAGTACAGCTACTTGATAACAACCTTACTCAGCTATCTTCCAGCCAAAGAGACCGCTTTCGCGCCGACAACATCGGCTATATTTTTCAGCAATTCAATTTGTTGCCTTACCTGTCTGTGGTGGAAAATATCATTCTTCCTTGCCAGTTTTCCCGTCAGCGTAAAAGCAATGTCACCGGTAGTCTCACTCAAAGAGCCCACGAGTTATTAGACAAACTCCATCTACCCAAATCAGTGCGCGAAAAGCCGGTCATTGACCTCAGTATTGGTCAACAGCAGCGCGTTGCAGCGGCAAGAGCATTAATTGGTGAGCCAAAAATTGTTATTGCGGACGAGCCTACTTCCGCTCTCGACTACGATAACCGCAGCGCTTTCATTGAACTGTTGATGGAAGAAGCCAACCGTGTTGGTTCAACACTGGTATTTGTTAGCCATGACCCGACATTAGAAAGTCTGTTTGAGCGCGTTATACACCTGCCAACACTCAACCGAGCAGGAGGCCAACAATGAAAGTCATCGCTAGCTTAGCGTGGAAAAGTTTACTCAATCGCAAAACGACGGCTCTGCTCACCATTATGACGGTGGCGATTTCCGTTATTCTGCTCATGGGTGTGGAAAGAATTCGTACTCAAGCCAAAAGCAGCTTTGCCAATACAGTGTCGGGAACCGATCTTATTGTCGGAGGCCGCTCGGGTCAGGTGAACTTACTGCTCTACTCAGTATTTCGTATTGGCAATGCCACCAACAATATTGACTGGAAAAGCTACCAAGAATTTAGCCAGCATAAATCCGTAAAGTGGGCGATTCCTATTTCATTAGGTGACTCTCACAAAGGGTTCCGAGTAATGGGAACCAACCAGAGCTATTTTGAACACTTCCGCTATGGAAGTAAGCAACCACTTACTTTTACCCAAGGTAAAGAGTTTAAAGGCTTATTTGAAACGGTGTTGGGCTCTGATGTTGCTAAGAAACTGGGTTATCACATCGGTAGCGAAATTATTATCGCTCACGGCATCAGTGATGTCGGCTTTAGCCGCCACGATAACTTACCTTTCAAAGTGGTAGGAATTCTCGCGCCAACGGGTACCCCCGTAGATAAAACGGTGCACGTTTCTCTGCAAGCCATTGAAGCAATCCATGTAGGTTGGGAATCAGGTGCTCACTTAGGTCATTCACCAGACCAAGCACAACTAGAGCATCGCGATTTTGAGCCGAAACAGATCACCGCAATGATGATCGGTCTAAAGTCCAAAATTCAGACCTTTGCTTTGCAAAGACAGATCAACGAATACCGCAAAGAGCCGCTTAGCGCGATTATGCCAGGTGTCGCGTTACACGAGTTATGGGGCATGATGTCCGTGGCCGAACAGGCGTTAATGGCAGTATCGATTTTCGTTGTTATTGCTGGCTTACTTGGCATGCTAAGCAGCCTGTTAACCAGCTTGCAAGAGCGCAGACGTGAAATGTCGATACTGAGGGCTATGGGCGCGAGACCAAAACATGTATTCTCCCTGCTCGTCAGTGAAGCGAGCGTGTTAACTTTACTCGGAATTACTGTTGGTCTTGTCGGTTTATATGGCTTGCTGGGTCTCGCAGCACCACTGATTGAAAGTCAATACGGTATTCAGATCGAACTCAATGGAATTACCAGCTACGAATGGCAGCTTCTTGCTTATGTGCAGAGTGCTGGCATCTTAATTGGGTTTATTCCAGCAATCAGAGCTTACAGACAATCGCTCAGTGATGGTATGACAATAAGGCTCTAGTCTAGGAACAAATATGAAACAACTGCTTTTAAGTTTTATGCTGGTGCTGCTACCAGCTTTTACAGCAACCGCTCAAAGCGCTGAGGATGTTCTAACTTTAGATTGGATTGACTTGGTTCCCGAAAGTGAACGTAACCAGTTCAATCAACAAGGCATGCCAGCCGCAAATCATGATGGAAATGCTCCAGCACAACAGTCTCAGTTAGGAGCTGTTCGCCCTGAGCTAAATGGCAGCACGGTAAAAATTCCGGGCTTTGTGATCCCTTTAGAAGGGGATGAGAATACGGTGACAGAGTTTTTGTTAGTCCCGTATTTTGGCGCCTGTATTCATGTACCGCCACCGCCGCCAAATCAAATTATTTACGTGAAATTTCCACAAGGTGCACCAATCCAACAACTTTGGGACGTGGTGTACGTGATAGGAACGCTCAAGACGGAATCTGTGAGCGTTGAACTGGCGGACACAGGTTATGTCATTGAAGGCACAGAAATTGCCGAATACGATGACATGTAAATTTTGTTAAAAAATTGAGCACCTGTTTAGTGACTAAACTCTAAGAAATATAGGTAGACAAATATCCCAATACCGATATGTATACCGCAAAGAGTAAAGCTGTCGACAGGTGCTTTTTAAATCTATTATCTTTCCAATACTTCATAAGCACCTCACAAACGCAATAACAATTTTAACAACTTATTATCATTTGTGGTAGCGCAAATTTATGCACATTATTCAATAGTTTCACTAGCCGACTCTACTTTTACAGAGTACATTTTATTCCATGTCTGAAAGTAGCAGCCTCAGGGACCCCATGGCCGAACAGAAACAACCTGTTGTTATTGAACACGAAGCAACAACAGAAAACAGCCAAGACAAAAAATCTAACTATGTAAAAGACAGCGCAAGCCGTATATACGCGATCGCCCAGCAACATGGTATTGATGCTCTGCTACACAAAGTTCCTCCGCAAAAAACACCTTTAGAACGCGCATTAAAGCGTGAACAAGAGATCAAAGCTCAGAAGCAGAAGAATCTGGAACAAATTGTAAAGCTGGCGCATGTTTCTTGTAGAAACGAAACCGCTGGCGATCCAGATCAGGACTGGCTCTACCGTTTCTTTGAAATGGCACAAGACATCCACAACTCCTCGATGCAACGGCTTTGGGCACAAGTACTTAAGCGAGAAACCACTAATCCGGGTTTCACCTCAATGAAGGCGCTAAAAATCCTCAAAGATATGACGCCAAAAGAGGCGCAAATTCTTCAGCGAGCAGCGGCACTTGCATGCAGTTTTGGTACAGATTCAAGTTTGAAGCTTCTGTTTGGGATGAAAGTACCCAGTGGTATGTTCAGCCTCAGCAAAAGAGACTCGGTGACAACCATTAATATCGGTAACCACCATCTTCCCTACTCCAGTTTACTGGTGCTAATCGAGCTGGGACTTGTGCATGCAACAGAGTTGGAATCCGGTGAGATTGAACTAGACCCGCCACTATTGCTCACTTATCAAGGCACCAGCTTATCCTTGCAAGCGTCAACCAAAGGTGTGAGGTTGCTCTACTACCGTTTCAGTCCAACTGGTAATGAGCTGTGTCGACTGCTCGGTCACAAGCCGAACTCCCAGTATTACGATCAGGTGGTCGCAATGTTGAATCAGAAATTTACGGTACATACCGACGTGAAAAGTTCCATTCACCACACCGTATAAAAGAAAAAGTCAGGCTCTAGGCCTGACTTTTTACTTAATGCGATTTCTATTGAAAGATGATTTTTCGTTTTGCCATCTCAGCAATGCATAAATCAACCAGCGTATCGATATTCTCGTCACCTGCGGGTAAGTCAATTTCTGGATCTAAAGGCGCTTCATAAGCGGAATCAATGCCAGTGAAATTGGCAATTTCTCCAGCTCGGGCTTTCTTGTACAAGCCTTTCGGGTCGCGCTGCTCACACACTTCCAGTGAAGTATTCACAAACACTTCCATAAACTCACTTTCAGGCAGCAAATCACGCACCATTTGGCGCTCTACTCGATGAGGAGAAATAAACGCCGTCAATACGATAAGGCCGGCATCCGCCATCAGCTTAGCCAGTTCTCCGATACGACGAATGTTCTCACGACGATCTTGCTCAGAAAAACCAAGGTCTGAGCACAACCCGTGACGAACATTATCACCATCCAGTAAGTAGGTGTGATACCCCAACTGAGCGAGACGCGTCTCTAGTGCACCCGCAATCGTTGATTTACCCGCGCCAGAAAGTCCGGTAAACCAAAGAACGGCGGGCTTTTGCTGCTTTAACTCCGCACGCAGGTTTTTATCTACCGAGTGCTGATGCCAAACGATATTCTCATCTTTAGCACTTGATGAAGAGTCCATAACTTTTTCCTTATTCTTCTGACTGTTATGACTTTAGCAGCTGAGTTAAATCTTTCGCATCCCAATGTGGGAAATGTTTGCGAATCAATGCGTTAAGTTCTACTTCAAATGCAGAGAACTGACCTTGTTGTTGCGCTACATTCTGTAAACTGTCACGAACTAATCCAGCACCAACGGTAACGTTAGTCAGACGGTCAATCACGATGAAACCACCGGTATCCGCACAATCCAGATATTTGTCTAAAGCAATCGGAGCGTTAAATGTCCATTCACACAGACCAATGCCATTCAGTGGTAATTCTTCAGTCTGGAAAGTAGACAGGTTATTGATATCGTACTGATGACGAATAGAGGTAATCTGACCTACGCTCTTCTTACCTGCGATCTTAATATCGTATTCGCGGCCAACTTTGAGTGGCTGCTCAGTCATCCACACCACATCAGCAAGCAGATGGTTGGTTGATTCAACCTGTGCGTTTTCAAGCACGATCAAATCACCACGGCTGATATCAATTTCATCAGCCAGAGTCAGTGTGACTGCTAAACCTGCCTGTGCCGTTTCCAAATCACCATCAAAGGTTACAATGCGCTTAACGGTAGAAGTTTTTCCTGATGGCAACGCTTTGATTTTGTCACCAACACTGACTGAACCTGATGAAATCGTTCCTGCAAAACCACGGAAATCGAGATTTGGACGGTTAACGTACTGCACAGGAAAACGGAATTCACCGCTGCCTTTTTCATGGTCGATATCTACTGTTTCCAATAGCTCAAGCAGCGCAGGACCTTTATGCCAGCCGAGGTTTTCACCTTTCTCAACAACGTTATCTCCCTCTAAAGCGGAGATAGGAATGATTTGAATATCTGTCTCGCCTTGCAGATGTTTAGAAAACTCCAGATATTCTGCTCGAATCTCTTCAAAACGTTGCTGTGAGTAATCCACGAGATCCATCTTGTTGACTGCAACGATGAAATGTTTCAAGCCCAGCAAGTTAGAGATAAACGAGTGGCGACGAGTCTGATCCAACACACCTTTACGCGCATCAATCAAGATAACCGCCAAATCACAGGTTGAAGCGCCTGTAGCCATATTGCGGGTGTATTGCTCATGTCCCGGAGTATCCGCGATGATGAACTTACGCTTCTGAGTTGAGAAATAACGGTAAGCCACATCAATAGTAATACCCTGCTCACGCTCAGCTTGCAGACCATCCACCAGCAATGCGAGATCTGGGCGGGAACCGGTTGTGCCAACGCGCTGGCTATCAGAGTGAACCGCCGCAAGTTGATCTTCATAAATCTGTTTTGAGTCATGTAGCAGACGACCAATTAAGGTACTTTTACCGTCATCAACTGAACCACAGGTTAGGAATCTAAGTAGCGATTTGTGTTGGTGTTGACTCAGGTAACCTTCGATACCGAGCTCTAAAAGCTCTGCTTGAACTGCACTATTCATTCTATTTCCTTAGATCCTTAGAAATAACCTTGGCGTTTTTTCAATTCCATTGATCCAGACTGATCATGGTCGATCGCACGTCCTTGACGTTCACTAGACGTTGCGACTAACATCTCTTCGATGATCTCAGTCAGCGTGTTGGCTTCTGATTCGATGGCTCCCGTCAGTGGGTAACAGCCTAAAGTACGGAATCGAACACTCTTATGTTGAATCTCTTCATGAGGTTGAACTTCCATACGCTCGTCATCCACCATGATCAGCATGCCGTCTCTTTCCACGACTGGGCGAACCGCAGCAAGGTAGAGAGGAACGATTTCGATATTTTCCAGATAGATGTATTGCCAGATGTCCAGCTCAGTCCAGTTTGAAAGTGGGAACACACGAATGCTCTCACCTTTGTTAATCTGACCGTTGTAGGTTTTCCACAACTCTGGACGTTGATTTTTTGGGTCCCAGGTATGGTTCTTGTCTCGGAACGAATACACACGTTCTTTTGCGCGGGATTTCTCTTCATCACGACGTGCGCCACCAAAGGCAGCGTCAAAACCGTACTTATTTAACGCTTGTTTTAAGCCCTGAGTTTTCATGATGTCGGTATGTTTTGAAGAACCGTGCACGAACGGGCTGATGCCCATTTCGATACCTTCTGGGTTCTTATGAACCAATAGCTCAAAGCCGTATTTTTCTGCTGTCGCATCTCGGAACGCGATCATGTCGCGGAATTTCCAGTCAGTATCAACATGGAGAAGAGGGAATGGGATTTTGCCCGGATAAAACGCTTTACGTGCCAAATGAAGCATCACGGATGAATCCTTACCGATGGAATACATCATCACTGGGTTTGCAAACTCCGCAGCAACTTCACGAATAATGTGAATGCTTTCGGCCTCAAGCTGTTTTAAATGGGTTAAGCGTTGTTGATCCATTTTGCGTGCTTCCTTTTAGCTGCCTTATGGCTTGGCGGACTTTTGGTTTATAAAATTAAACAGCCCGACCAATAATTGTATTTATGCGTATTGATACTGTTCTTGACGTGTTGAGCTGTCGTTAAACCATTGAAGTTTGTCTGCCAAGGCCACCACTTCACCAATCACAATCAACGAAGGAGACTGGGCATGAGTGGCAAGCTGAGGTAATTCACTTAGTTGACCGCGAAACACTTTCTGGGATGACTGAGTACCACGTTCAATAATCGCGATCGGTGTTGATGCATTTCGACCATGTTCGATAAGCTGCTGAGCGATGGTGCTCGATTTCATCAACCCCATGTAAATCACTAAAGTCTGATTACCTCTTGCGAGCGTAGACCAATCCATATCTGCCGCTTCAGCTTTGAGATGACCAGTGACAAACAGAGCAGACTGAGCAAAATCACGATGGGTGAGAGGTATGCCAGCATAAGCGGTTGCTCCTGCTGCTGCGGTGATTCCCGGAATGACTTGAAACTTGATTCCCGCTTCAAACAACACTTCCAGTTCTTCACCACCGCGCCCAAACATAAATGGATCGCCACCTTTAATGCGAACCACTCGGTGACCTTGCTTAGCAAAATCCACTAACAGTTGATTGGTTTTTTCCTGAGGAACACTGTGGTGACCAGCACGCTTACCAACACAAACCAAGATGGTGTCCGTTGGCACTAAAGCCATGATGTCGTCAGAGACGAGGTAGTCATACAACACCACATCAGCCTGTTGCAGTAAGTTAAGCGCTTTAATCGTCAGCAGTTCTGGATCTCCCGGACCCGCACCGACTAATGCCACTTCACCCGCCTGAAGCTGGCTGCGAGAAAGACTCGTCCATTTGCTTTCTGGTGCAGCGCCATCAACAGCGACTAAGCGTGTTGTTTTCTGCTTTGGCAGCGTTGAAACGTTTTCTGAGCCAGCCATGATTGTCATCCTTTACCAATTGATGAAAGCATTATGGTGGCTTCTTCTTATTACCTGAAATTCTAAAATTTCATTTTTTATTCGAAAAACTGATAAGTAGTTGGCATGGGGAGGCGGCAAAGGGGAAAAGAGCTTCTATATTAAGAAACTAGAAATGTGACATCTTGGGGCGAAATGGTGACAACTGGCACCATTTCGCAGCATTTGAATGCTCAACCTCACACTTTTATAGAATATGAAATCATTGTTTCATAATAACTTGATACATTTATCGAGTTATCACTTTCCTAATCAATTGGAGTACACAATGACAGTTGCAGTCAAACCTCTATCTATTGCCATTTTAGGTGGTTTGTTGACCATGGCCGGTCCCTCTATGGCTGATACCATCAAACTACGTATTATCGAGACAACTGATATTCACACTAACGTGATGGATTATGACTATTACAAAGACAAACCATCTCAAAAAATTGGTTTGACTCGAGCAGCAACGTTAGTCAAGCAAGCACGCCAAGAAGCAACCAACAGCATTCTGGTTGATAACGGTGACTTGATCCAAGGTAGCCCAATGGGTGACTACATGGCAGCAAAAGGCATTAAAGCTGGCGAAGTTCACCCTGTCTACAAAGCGATGAACCAACTCTCTTACGATGTGGGTAACATCGGTAACCACGAATTTAACTATGGTTTAGATTTCCTGAAAGAAACCATCAACGATGCCAAATTCCCTTATGTCAACGCCAACGTTTACAACGCATCGAATGGTGAGCATCTGTTCCAGCCATACATCATTAAAACGCATACTTTCAAAGATACGGATGGCAAAGCGCACGAAGTTAAAGTCGGTTACATCGGTTTCGTTCCACCACAAATCATGGTGTGGGATAAGAAAAACCTTGATGGACGTGTGATTGCTCGCGATATCAAGAAGACAGCTGAAAAGCTGATCCCAGAAATGAAAGCGAAAGGCGCAGACATCATCGTTGCGATTCCACACTCAGGTATCTCAACTGAAGAGTACCAAGAAGGCGCGGAAAACTCGGTTTACTACTTAACCAAAGTAAAAGGCATTGACGCTATTGCATTCGGTCACTCGCATGCGGTGTTCCCAAGTAAAGAATTTGCAAAAGTTGCTGGTGCAGACATTGAGAAAGGCACCATCAATGGCGTAACTGCGGTAATGCCGGGTCGCTGGGGTAGCCACGTAGGGGTAATGGATCTGACGCTTGAGCAAAAAGATGGCAAATGGGCAGTAACCAATGGTCAATCTGAAGCTCGTCCAATCTTTGATAAAGCGAGTAAGAAAGCTCTGGTTGAAGCGGATGCAGGTATCGTAAAAGCACTTGAAGCAGACCACAAAGGTACTCGCGAATTCGTTAACCAGCCAATTGGTAAATCGAATGACGTAATGTACAGCTTCCTAGCGTTAGTACAAGATGACCCGA
Organism: Vibrio sp. Y2-5; assembly: GCF_014596725.1. GTDB lineage: Bacteria > Pseudomonadota > Gammaproteobacteria > Enterobacterales > Vibrionaceae > Vibrio. Next base: position 173,896 of record NZ_JACVEG010000006.1, on the reverse strand, counting down.
CCATTCAAATCGTCAGCTTGGCACAAAAAGATTACGTAGAACGCTTTATCCAAGGCGATCCAAACCTTGATGGACTACCTGTCCTTTCTGCTGCTGCACCGTTCAAAGCGGGCGGTCGTAAGAATGACCCATCTAACTTTACTGAAGTAGAATCGGGTGAACTTACGTTCCGTAATGCAGCGGACTTATACCTATACCCTAATACGCTAGTCACATTGAAAGTATCAGGTAAAGAAGTTAAAGAGTGGCTGGAATGTTCAGCGGGTCAGTTTAAGCAAATTGACGTGAACTCTAGCAAGCCTCAATCACTTATCGACTGGGATGGCTTCCGAACTTACAACTTCGACGTGATCGATGGCGTAAACTACCAGATCGATATCACTCAACCTGCGAAATACGACGGTAACTGTAAAGTTATCAATCCTGATTCTCAGCGTATTGTTAACCTGACTTACAAAGGTAAGCCAATTGATACTGCGCAGACGTTCCTGATTGCGACAAACAACTACCGTGCGTACAGCAACAAATTCCCAGGCACAGGTTCTGATTTCATCGCATTTGATTCACCGGATGAAAACCGTACAGTGGTAGCGGATTACATTGCTCGCGTAAGTAAAGAGCAAGGCGAAGTAACACCAAGCGCTGACAACAACTGGTCATTTGCGCCAATTAAGTCTAAGACCAAACTGGATATTCGCTTCGAAACTTCACCAAGTGAAAAAGCAGCGAAATTTATCAAAGAGAAAGGTCAATACCCGATGGAGTTAGTGGGAACTGACGACGCAGGTTTCGGTATTTACCGTATCAATCTACAAAAATAAACGTAGATTGCTGTAAAATATCAGCCGCAGCACACGCTGCGGCTTTTTTATTTGCAGTGAACAAGCGATGGCAACGCAAGGACAGGAAATGACTCCACAAGAACAGGCTATCTATCAAGACTTTATTCTTCAGATGCAAGATTACAGACTGGATGAAAATGAGGCTTTAGAACTATTCGAAGCATCATCGATACTTGAACTACCGACGCGCCATATCTTAGTCAATCAAGGTGAGCAACTAAGTCATGTGTATTTTGTTTTTGAAGGTGTATGTCATGCCAGTTACCTGACATCTCAAGGTGACACTCTAAGTAAAGAGTTCGTCTGGGGACAAGAGTGGATTTTAGACTGTGAAGCTATAACTCAATATTCACCCATTCCTTATTTGCTCGAAACCCTTAGCCCTGTGACACTCATTTGTTTGCCTGTAGAGGTCTTTCAGCATTGGCGGACAACACTGCACCCAATGTACGTAAAGCTACTAGAAGTACAGCTGATTCATAAAGAGAATAAAGAAAGGTTTTCGTTGCTCTATACACCTGAACAACGTTATCAAATCATTGCTCAGCAATTTCCGGATTTGATAGAGCGGCTTAGTGACCATCACCTCGCCGCCTATTTAGGTATTACGCCAGAGACATTAAGCGATATCATCGCTTAATCAGCGTATAAGAATATTACTTAACGAAACGAGCTCGGAACTGACGCCCTTTCATTTTGCCGTTAGACAATTTGCTCAATGCCTTTTTCGCGATACCTTTCTCAACTGCCACATAAGAACGCATGGCAGATAAGTTAATTTTGCCGATGTGAGCGGCAGAGAGTTCACCGTCAGATGTCAGCGCACCTAAAATATCTCCGGCACGAACTTTTTGCTTCTTACCACCATCAATTTGGATCGTCACCATTGCAGCTTGATACGGTGCTGTGCCTGCTGGCTTTTGCGGCAGTGGCGTAGGTTCGACAGCGATATCCATGTACTCATCAATTTGAGCCACTCGGTACATCTCTTTGTCACTAAAGAAGCTAAATGCCAAACCTTTACTTCCCGCTCTACCAGTACGACCAATACGGTGTACGTGGACTTCTGGGTCGCGAGACAGCTCAAAGTTGAACACAGCGTCTAAGTTATCAACGTCTAAACCACGTGCCGCCACATCCGTTGCAACCAGAATTGAGATACTCTTGTTGGCAAACTGAACCAAAGCTTGGTCACGTTCACGCTGCTCCATATCACCGTGTAGTTCAATCACACTAAAACCACGATGATGAAGCTCATCAGCCACATGCTGCACTTCACGTTTGGTATTACAGAACACCACTGAAGATTCAGGCTGGTACTTTAGTAACAAGGTTTCTAACGCATCGTCACGAGCATCGCTGCCTTCGACTTTATAGAAATACTGCTTGATGCTTGATGTGTCGTGAGTTGCCGCCACTTTAATCATCAGCGCATCATGCGTCACTTTCTGCGCGATCTGCTGAATTGAATCCGGATAGGTCGCACTAAACAATAGAGTCTGACGCTTAGCCGGAGCTTGATCAATGATCGCTTCTAGCGCATCTTGGAAACCCATATCGAGCATACGATCCGCTTCATCCAACACGAGAGTATTCAACTCACTGAGATCAATTCGATCTTTGCTTAGGTGATCAAGAATACGTCCTGGTGTTCCCACCAAAATGTGCGCGCCATGCTCCAGAGAACCAATTTGCGGCCCCATTGGCATGCCGCCACAAAGCGTCAACACTTTGATATTGTGAATAGTACGAGCAAGGGTACGAATATCGGTTGCCACTTGATCAGCCAATTCGCGAGTTGGACACAGTACCAATGCCTGAACTCGAAAGCGTTTTACGTCTAAGTTCGACAGAACACCCAGTCCAAACGCGGCGGTTTTACCAGATCCTGTTTTTCCTTGGCCAATGACATCCTGTCCTTTTAGAATCGCTGGCAACGATTGTGCTTGTATCGGCGTCATTTTTGTAAAGCCGATAGTTTCTAGGTTAGAAAGCAATTCTGGCTTTAGGTTTAAAGCCGAAAATGAAGTATCACTCAAGGGGACGTCCTTTGGTTATACGAAAAATTAAGGCGCCTATTATCAATGTTTTTGTGACAAGCACCAATGAATATTCGATTAATTTCAATTAGCGAGCTGGCACATCTGTAATGCTTTCTCCGCTTCTAACTGATAGATTGTCAAACACCAATCATAACAAGGAGTTTGTTGTAGATGCTTACTTGGCAATGCCTTCCATTTTCACAACTAACAACACAACAACTATACGAATTATTAAAGTTAAGAGTTGATGTCTTCGTCGTAGAACAAAATTGCCCTTATCCTGAGCTGGACAACAAAGATCATCTTGACGGTGTATTTCATCTTCTGGGCTACGACAACGATGAAATCGTTGCCTGTGCACGACTGCTAGCAAAAGGCGTCAGTTACCCGAGTATCAGTATCGGGCGAGTGGCGACCAAATCAGGGAAGCGGGGTTCAGGGTTAGGTCATAAGCTACTAGAGGAAGCATTGTTTCAATGTCAGCAAATATGGCCAAATGAAGAAATAGAAATCGGCGCGCAAGAACATTTGGCGGAGTTCTATCAACGACATGGGTTTGTAAAAACATCAGATATGTATTTGGAAGATGGGATCCCACATATCGATATGAAACGCACAGTTATCCCATCATAGAGAACAAATGCCGCAGTGGGCTTTATTTACTGCGGCCGAATCCACCTTCAGAGAGCTTAAAGAACATCACTGACTGACCATTACGCTCAAGCTGCAATATATCCAGATTGCCATCTTCCGCCAGCTTAAAACGGATAAGTTGACCTTGTTGAATATGGCTTAACGGTTTATCTGAACCTTCAATTTTAACTAGTGAATTCAAGTCACTCATCGGCAACTCGTTGATACGGAACACCTGAGAAAGCGTATCTCCTTTCTGTACCGTGTATTCGCGCCAAGCATTCGATTCCAACGGAGAACTGTTCGATGCCTTCTGTTCGCTTAATCCACGAGTATTGATATCCAGTTCCACACGCTTGTTAACCGGCTCAGCAGAATCTGAACTAGCGTTATCTGGGAATGGAATAAAACCAATAACTATCACTAAAGGTATCAACACCATCAGTGCCTTTTGATGAAACTTCGGTAATAGCGACCAAAAACGCTTCAAATTGTCGAGATAAGCCTGCCAATCAATAGCGTTCCACTTATCTTGAGCCAATGCAATGTAATCTGTCTGCTGCTTTTTCTTATGTCGACGGTTCATTTTTATCCGTTCCTTTACTTCGTAGACTCAGTATAAAAACTCAAGAGCCATGAGTATAGAGCCTCACCCGGTTATCTAATAAAGCTTTACACAATCTTGAAGATTTTTCTTTGGGATCTGCGCTTAGTCACACCTTATATGCACAAGTCACCGCAACACAACCGTTCAGTTAGAGTTTATCAAACGAATTGGGTTCTGGCGTTTCATCACTAGCTCGAAACTGGTATCCTTTGGACTTTGTTTATCTTAAAAAGAGTGACATTTATGTCTGAAGTTAAATTTGAAACCGTTGAGCAGAAAGCTAGCTACGGTATCGGTCTACAAATGGGCCAGCAACTAGCAGGTAGTGGCCTAGAAGGTCTTAACGTTGACGCTATTGCTGCTGGTATCGCAACTGCGCTAGTTGGCGACATGCCAGCTATCGAAGTAGACGAAATCAACAAAGCTCTACAAGCAATGCACACTCGTGCAGAAGAAGCTCGTCAAGAAGCAGCAAAAGTAGCTGCAGCTGAAGGCGAAACTTTCCTTCAAGATAACGCGCTACGTTCAGAAGTGACTGTTCTAGACTCAGGTCTACAGTACGAAGTAATTACTGAAGGTACTGGTGAAATTCCATCAGCGGACAAACAAGTACGTGTTCACTACCACGGTGAGCTAGTAGACGGTACTGTATTTGATAGCTCAGTATCTCGCGGTCAACCTGCTGAATTCCCAGTAACTGGCGTAATCAAAGGCTGGGTAGAAGCTCTACAAATGATGCCTGTTGGCTCTAAATGGAAACTGTACATCCCTCACGACCTTGCATACGGCGAGCGTGGTGCAGGTGCAGCGATTCCTCCATTCGCAGCTCTAGTATTCGAAGTAGAACTACTTGCTATTCTGTAATTCAGAATGTTGCGAAATATGATTGTTAAAGCGACGCTCAGCGTCGCTTTTTTTATCTAGACTTAAGATATTCAACTTTATTCGTCCGCGAGAATCAGAATGAAAAAATCCATCATCATCACAGTGCTTGCTAGCACTATTTTCACATCCCCTAGCTACGCATTCTTGGGCAAACTCAGTGAAAGTAACGATCTCTCAAGTATGGTTAGCAGTACTTTATCTCAAACTGAATCTAACTCGGCTTTACTGACACAAATTACCAGTCAGCTACCGGTTTCTGAGACACAAGCCGCAGGAGGTGTTGGTAGCTTATTGGCTCTTGCTCAAAACCAACTTTCAGACTCTAACAGCTCTGAACTGGAATCGTTGTTGCCAGGGCTAAGTCAACTAACCAGCCTGTCAGAATCGAGCAATGCATTTGCCAAAATTGCCGATATGGAAGCAGTGAATAAAGTGTTCAATAAACTCGGATTAGATTCGAGCATGGTTTCTCAATTTGCCCCACTGGTCTTGCAATACTTAACCAGCCAAGGCGCATCTTCAGATTTGTTGGGTTCACTAGGCTCTCTGTGGCAATAACTCTATCCGCTAGCGCGTCACATAAACACATTTGTGACGCGTTTATTACTGCATAGAAAACAAACAAACTTCTTCTTGTCTGTTGCCTAATCTGTGTGCAATTCTTTTATTTTCCCCAAGGACGAGTAAAAGAGTAATGAAAGACGAGACTTTAGCTATCCACTTCGGTTACGAGACCGATCCCACGACTAAATCAGTGGCAACACCTATCTATCAAACTGTCGCCTACGAATTTGATAACGCTCAGCACGGCGCTGACCTGTTCAACCTAGCCGTCGCTGGCAATATCTACACTCGCATCATGAACCCAACCAATGATGTACTAGAAAAACGTATGGCAGCTTTGGAAGGCGGTATTGCAGGTCTGGCTGTTAGCGCGGGAAGTGCAGCGATTCATTATGCAATTCTGACCTTGGCTCAAGCAGGCGATAACATTGTTTCCACACCGCAACTCTATGGCGGTACTTACACTCTGTTTGCCCACATGTTCCCTAGCATGGGGATTGAAGTTCGTTTTGCCAAAGATGATAGTCCTGAAAGCCTAGCTGCATTGATCGATGAAAAAACCAAAGCCGTTTATTGTGAATCTATTGGTAACCCAGCAGGGAATATTGTTGATTTAGAACGAGTAGCGGAGCTCGCACACGCGCAAGGAGTTCCAGTTATTGTAGACAACACCGTTGCTTCACCTGCCGTATGTAAACCAATTGAGTTTGGTGCAGATATCGTGGTGCATTCATTAACCAAGTATGTAGGTGGTCACGGCACTACACTCGGCGGAATGATCATTGACTCGGGTAAGTTCCCTTGGACTGAACATAAAGAACGCTTTCCGACCTTAAATAACCCTGAACCGTCATACCATGATGTGGTGTATACCGAAGCTTTCGGACCAGCAGCATTTATTGGTCGTGCTCGTACCGTACCACTTCGCAACACTGGCTCTGCCATGTCACCTATGAACGCGTTTATGTTGATGCAGGGCTTGGAAACGCTGTCACTGCGCATGGAGCGTCATTGCGAAAACGCACTAAAAGTGGCTCAGTATCTGCAAAACCACGACAAAGTGAGCTGGGTGAGCTACGCAGGGTTAGAAGATTCAAAATTCTACCCACTTGCTCAGAAATACATGAAAGGCAAACCTTCCGGAATTTTATCTTTCGGCTTAAAGGATGGATACGATGCCGGTGTTCGCTTCTACGATGCTCTGAAGATCTTTAAACGTCTAGTGAATATCGGTGATGCAAAGTCACTGGCTTGTCATCCTGCCTCAACGACACACCGTCAGTTATCGGAAGCCGAGCAGAAACAAGCTGGCGTTTCTCCAGAAATGATTCGTCTGTCTGTCGGCATTGAGCATATTGATGACATTATCGAAGATTTAGAACAAGCGTTGAATGCTTAACGAAGACTACACAAGATAACAGTGTTCCCTGTGAAAGCAGGGATATTGTTCACTTCTACATATTGGTTTATTGGATTCTGGCCTTTACAGCAATGACCAAATCTAAACGTGTAGGCAGGAGAATGGCGGTTATTCTTATTCGTAAAACAAAGAACAATCATCTCAAATTTCAGGCACAAAAAAGCCGAGCATAAATGCTCGGCTTTCTGTTTAGCGAACTTACTGATTACTCAGCAGCAGCTTCTGCTTCTGGACGATCTACAAGCTCAATGTAAGCCATTGGAGCTTTATCGCCAGCACGGAAGCCAGCTTTTAGGATACGAGTGTAACCGCCCTGACGAGCAGCAAAACGTGGACCTAGTTCGTTAAATAATTTTGCTACAACTTCGTTATCACGAGTGCGAGCAAATGCAAGACGACGGTTAGCAACGCTGTCAGTCTTAGCTAGTGTAATCAATGGCTCAACTACGCGACGTAGCTCTTTTGCTTTTGGCAATGTAGTCTTGATAACTTCATGACGTACAAGAGAGCTAGCCATATTGCTGAACATCGCTTTACGATGTGAGCTGTTGCGGTTGAGTTGACGACCACTCTTACGATGGCGCATGACCTAATCCTTCTAACTATTATCGATTAATCTTCAGCGATAGACGCTGGCGGCCAGTTTTCTAGGCGCATGCCCAGAGAAAGACCACGTGATGCAAGCACGTCTTTAATCTCAGTAAGAGATTTTTTACCAAGGTTAGGCGTTTTAAGTAGCTCAACCTCAGTGCGCTGTACTAGATCACCGATGTAGTGAATCGCTTCTGCTTTCAGACAGTTAGCAGAGCGAACTGTTAGTTCAAGATCGTCTACAGGACGGAGTAGGATCGGATCGAATTCCGGCTTCTCTTCTTTCTCTTCAGGTACACGTACATCACGTAGATCTACGAACGCATCCAATTGTTCAGCAAGAATAGTTGCTGCACGACGGATTGCTTCCTCAGGTTCTAAAGTTCCGTTTGTTTCCATATCGATAACAAGCTTGTCTAAGTCAGTACGCTGTTCAACACGAGCTGCATCAACCGAGTAAGCAATTTTGTCTACTGGGCTGAAAGTCGCATCTACAAGCAAACGACCGATTGGACGCTCATCTTCTTCAGTATGGATACGGGCTGAAGCTGGAACATAACCACGACCACGTTCTACTTTAATACGCATAGCGATTTCAGCATTGCTATCTGTTAGATGGCAAATAACGTGTTCTGGGTTAGCGATCTCTACATCACCATCATGGGTGATGTCACCTGCAACCACAGGGCCCGAGCCTGATTTGTTTAGTGTAATGAACACTTCATCTTTGCCTTCGGCAACGCGAACAGCCAAACCTTTAAGGTTTAGTAGGATTTCAAGAATATCTTCTTGAACGCCTTCTTTAGTGCTGTACTCATGAAGTACGCCTTCAATTTCTACTTCTGTTACGGCACAACCCGGCATAGAAGATAGTAAAATACGGCGAAGTGCATTACCAAGAGTGTGGCCAAAACCACGCTCTAATGGCTCAAGAGTTACTTTTGCGTGTGTCGTGCTGATCTGTTCGATGTCAACAAGACGTGGCTTAAGAAATTCTGTTACAGAACCCTGCATTGTGTCCTCTCTTTAGTTTAAACCTTACTTAGAGTAAAGCTCGACGATCAATTGTTCGTTGATGTCAGCTGATAGATCAGAACGTTCAGGCAAACGCTTGAAAGTACCTTCCATCTTGCTCGCATCTACTTCAATCCAAGTTGGTTTTTCGCGTTGTTCTGCAACTTCTAGAGCAGCAGCGATACGTGATTGCTTTTTAGCTTTTTCACGGATTGTAACAACGTCGTTAGCCGCAACATTGAAAGAAGGAACGTTTACAACTTTACCGTTAACTAGGATAGCTTTGTGGCTAACTAGCTGACGTGCTTCTGCGCGAGTTGCGCCAAAGCCCATGCGGTAAACTACGTTATCTAGACGACCTTCTAGAAGCTGAAGTAGGTTTTCACCCGTGTTGCCTTTAAGGCGAGCAGCTTCTTTGTAGTAGTTACGGAATTGTTTTTCTAGTACGCCGTAGATACGACGAACTTTTTGCTTCTCACGAAGCTGAACGCCGTACTCAGATAGACGACCGCGACGAGCGCCGTGTACACCTGGTGCGTTCTCAATTTTACACTTGGTATCGATCGCGCGTACACCAGACTTAAGAAATAAGTCAGTGCCTTCGCGACGGCTAAGCTTAAGCTTAGGACCCAAATATCTTGCCATGATCTTTCTCCAATGTTCCCAGAAACGTTATACGCGACGTTTCTTAGGTGGACGACAACCGTTATGAGGGATTGGTGTCGCATCAACGATGTTAGTGATACGGAAACCAGCTGCGTTCAGTGCGCGAACAGTAGATTCACGACCTGGACCAGGACCCTTAACCATAACTTCCAAGTTCTTTAGGCCGTATTCTTTAGCCATTTCAGCACAACGTTCTGCAGCAACCTGTGCAGCGAACGGAGTAGACTTACGAGAACCACGGAAACCTGAACCACCTGCAGTAGCCCATGCTAGAGCGTTACCTTGACGGTCAGTAATAGTCACGATTGTGTTGTTGAAAGATGCGTGGATATGCGCTACGCCATCAGCAACTTGCTTGCGTACGCGCTTACGTGCGCGTGTTGGTTGTTTAGCCATTGTACTTACCCTTCCCGATTATTTCTTGATCGGCTTACGCGGACCCTTACGGGTGCGAGCATTGGTTTTAGTACGCTGTCCACGTAGTGGTAGACTGCGACGATGACGAAGACCACGGTAACAACCAAGGTCCATAAGACGCTTGATGTTCATGGAAACTTCACGACGTAGATCACCCTCTACAGTGTATTTAGCTACACCATCACGCAGTTGATCGATCTGCTCTTCAGTTAGTTCACTGATCTTAACATCTTCAGCAATACCCACTTCAGCAAGAATAGCTTGCGAGCGAGTTTTACCGATGCCGTAGATCGCAGTTAATGCGATAACAGCATGCTTTTGATCAGGAATGTTAATGCCTGCTATACGGGCCACTATTCACTCCTAGGTACTTTATATAAAGAATTATCCGCAGCAAAGCCCGTAGAGGATACGCTGCGGCATACTACTTCTTTTGCACGCAAAAGGTAGGCCGAGGAATATACTCGACCAACCTTTAATTTTCAAGTAAAAATTTCTGCTAATTAGCCTTGGCGTTGCTTGTGCTTTGGCTCACTGCAAATCACGCGAACGACACCGTTACGCTTGATAACTTTACAGTTACGGCAGATTTTTTTAACGGAAGCACGAACTTTCATTGCTAAACTCCGTAAATCTAACCTGAAGGATTATAGTCGAATTATCGACCGTAGCCTTTCAGATTCGCTTTTTTCAACACAGACTCATATTGATTGGACATCATATGTGTCTGAACCTGTGCCATAAAGTCCATGATTACAACAACTACGATTAGTAGTGATGTTCCGCCGAAATAGAAACGTACGTTCCATGCGACCATCATGAACTCAGGGATCAGACAGATAAAGGTAATGTATAACGCACCCGCTAAGGTTAAACGTGTCATTACTTTATCGATATATTTCGCTGTCTGTTCTCCTGGGCGGATACCGGGTACGAATGCACCTGACTTCTTCAAATTATCTGCTGTTTCACGTGGGTTAAATACCAACGCTGTATAGAAGAAACAGAAGAATATAATCGCTGCTGCATAAAGCATTACATACAGAGGTTGACCTGGGCTAAGAGCTAAAGACACATCAGTTAACCAACCAAATGTGCTGCTCTCACCGTTCTGACCAAACCACTGAGCCAGTGTTCCTGGGAACAGGATAATACTTGATGCAAAGATCGCAGGTATTACACCAGCCATATTAATTTTCAATGGCAAGTGTGTGCTTTGCGCTGCAAAAACTTTACGACCTTGTTGACGCTTCGCATAGTTAACGACGATTCGACGCTGACCACGCTCCATGAAAACAACGAAGTAAATAACAGCAAAAGCAACTACCGCAATCAACAACAGAAGAAGTACATGCAGTTCACCTTGACGCGCTTGCTCGATAGTATGTCCGATTGCTGAAGGCAATCCAGCAACAATACCTGCAAAGATAAGTAACGAAATACCGTTACCAATTCCGCGCTCTGTAATTTGTTCACCTAACCACATTAGGAACATGGTGCCAGTTACTAAACTCACGGTAGCAATTAGGGTAAACATGGTTTGGTCGATAACGACCAGATTGTTGACCATGTTTGGTAGACCTGTTGCGATACCAATAGCTTGGAATGTTGCAAGTACAAGCGTGCCATAACGCGTATATTGGCTAATCTTACGACGGCCTGCTTCACCCTCTTTCTTGAGTTCCGCTAACGCTGGATGAACTACTGTAAGCAATTGGACAACAATAGATGCCGAAATATACGGCATAATGCCCAATGCAAAGATAGATGCACGCGAAAGAGCACCACCGGAGAACATGTTAAACATTTCAACGATGGTACCTTTTTGCTGTTCGAACAAATCGGCAAGTACAGCTGCGTCAATACCAGGAATCGGCACAAAAGAGCCCGCTCGGAATACTAAAAGTGCACCAATTACGAATAATAAGCGCGATTTTAACTCACCCAAGCCGCCCTGAGCACTACGAAAATCTTGTCCTGGTTTCTTAGCCATCTGTACCTCAATCCTCGAGATTATGCCTCGATTTTACCGCCTGCAGCTTCGATTGCAGCTTGCGCGCCTTTAGTTACACGCAGACCTTTTACAGTCACTGCCTTGCTGATCTCGCCAGAAAGAACAACTTTAACAAACTCGATGTTCTTTGTAACAACGTTTGCAGCTTTCAAGCTGTTTAGATCAACCACGTCACCTGTTACTTTCGCTAGCTCAGCTAGACGAACTTCAGCAGACACTAGGCTCTTACGAGAAGTGAAACCGAATTTAGGTAGACGTTGTTTCAATGGCATCTGACCGCCTTCAAAACCTGGACGAACTTTACCGCCTGAACGCGACTTTTGACCTTTATGGCCACGGCCACCAGTTTTACCTAGGCCTGAACCAATACCACGGCCAACGCGCTTCTTAGAAGGCTTTGAACCAGCAGCTGGTGCTAGAGTATTCAAAAACATTATGATTACTCCTCAACTTTAACCATGTAGTAAACCTTGTTGATCATACCGCGTACACACGGAGTATCTTCAAGTTCTACTGTATGGTTGATTTTACGAAGGCCTAAACCGCGCAAAGTAGCTTTGTGCTTAGGTAGGCGACCAATTGAGCTTTTAGTTTGAGTTACTTTAATAGTTGCCATTGTGTTCTTACTCCGAAATAGATTCAACAGTTAGACCACGCTTAGCAGCAACCATTTCTGGTGACTTAACGCTAGCTAGAGCATCGATCGTTGCACGAACGATGTTGATAGGGTTCGTTGAACCGTATGCTTTAGATAGAACGTTATGTACACCTGCAACTTCAAGTACTGCACGCATCGCACCACCTGCGATAACACCCGTACCTTCTGCAGCTGGCTGCATGTAAACTTTAGAGCCCGAGTGACGACCTTTCACCGGGTGGTGAAGAGTGCCTTCGTTAAGCGCGATCGTAGTCATGTTACGACGTGCTTTTTCCATTGCTTTTTGAATCGCAGCAGGTACTTCACGAGCTTTGCCGTAACCGAAACCTACACGACCATTACCGTCACCAACTACAGTTAGTGCAGTGAAGCTCATGATTCGACCACCTTTAACCGTTTTAGAAACACGGTTAACAGCGATTAATTTTTCTTGCAAATCATTCGCTTGAACTTGTTGTTCTTTAGCCATCTTCCAACCCTACCTTAGAATTTCAGACCAGCTTCGCGAGCAGATTCTGCTAGCGCCGCTACTCGACCGTGGTATTGGAAACCAGAACGATCAAATGCAACAGCTGTTACGCCTTTTTCAAGAGCGCGCTCAGCAACAGCTTTACCAACTGCCTTAGCTGCATCAACGTTACCAGTGTATTTAACTTGCTCACGGATCGCTTTTTCTACAGTAGATGCTGCTGCGATAACCTCAGAGCCGTTAGCTGCAATCACTTGTGCGTACACGTGACGAGGAGTACGGTGTACTACTAGGCGAGTTGCACCCAGTTCTGCAATCTTACGACGTGCACGTGTAGCACGACGGATGCGAGATGCTTTCTTATCCATAGTGTTACCTTACTTCTTCTTAGCTTCTTTAGTACGCACATTTTCATCTGCGTAACGAATACCTTTACCTTTATAAGGCTCAGGCGCGCGGTAAGAACGAATGTCAGCCGCAACTTGACCAACTACTTGCTTATCAGCACCAGTTAGTACAATTTCAGTTTGGCTTGGACACTCGGCTTTAATACCCGCTGGCAACTCGTGCTCAACAGGGTGAGAGAAGCCTAGAGTTAACGCTACAGCGTTGCCTTTCATAGCAGCACGGTAACCAACACCCTTAAGAGTTAGCTTCTTAGTAAAGCCTTCAGTAACACCAACAACCATGTTGTTTACTAGTGCACGAGCAGTACCTGCTTGTGCCCAAGCATTAACGACACCTTCTTTAGGGCCGAATGTTAGGTTGTTTTCAACTTGAGCGATCACAACTGCATCATTAAGAACGCGAGTTAATTCACCCTTAGCGCCCTTCACAGTGATCTCTTGACCGTTCAATTTCACCTCTACGCCAGCTGGAATAGCGACAGGTGCTTTAGCAACACGAGACATGTTCTACTCCTTAATTATGCTACGTAGCAAAGGATTTCGCCGCCTAGACCTGCTTTACGAGCAGCACGGTCAGACATAAGACCCTTTGACGTTGAAACAACAGCAATACCAAGACCACCCATTACAGAAGGTAGTTCGCCTTTCTTCTTGTAAACACGAAGACCAGGACGTGAAACACGTTTGATTTGCTCAATTACTGGTTTAGCTTGGAAATACTTAAGAGTGATTTCTAGCTCAGGTTTTGCTCCGCTTTCTACAGCGAAGTCTGCGATGTAACCTTCAGCTTTAAGTAGTGCAGCAATTGCAACTTTAAGCTTTGAAGAAGGCATTTTTACAGCAACTTTGTTTGCTGCCTGACCGTTACGAACACGGGTCAGCATATCCGAAATCGGATCTTGCATGCTCATAGTCTTTACTCCAAATGATTAAGTGGCAATTACCAGCTAGCCTTACGAAGTCCAGGAATCTCGCCTTTCATGCAAGCTTCACGAACTTTGATACGGCTTAGACCGAATTTACGTAGGTAACCGTGTGGGCGACCAGTTTGGTTGCAACGGTTGCGCTGACGTGATGCACTTGAGTCACGTGGAAGAGTTTGCAGTTTAAGAACCGCATTCCAACGATCTTCTTCTGATGCGTTTACATCGCTGATGATAGCTTTTAGCGCTGCACGCTTTTCAGCGAACTGTGCTACTAGCTTCGCGCGCTTAGCTTCGCGCGCTTTCATTGAATTTTTAGCCATAACAGTAACCCGTCACCTTACTTGCGGAATGGGAAGTTAAAGGCAGCCAGCAGAGCTCGGCCTTCCTCATCGGTAGCAGCAGACGTCGTGATAGTGATATCAAGACCGCGTACTCGATCGACTTTATCATAGTCGATTTCCGGGAAGATGATTTGCTCGCGAACGCCCATGCTGTAGTTACCGCGACCGTCAAAAGACTTAGCGCTAACACCACGGAAATCTCGTACACGTGGAAGAGCGATAGAAATCAAACGCTCCAGAAAATCCCACATGCGCTCGCCACGCAAGGTTACTTTACAACCAATTGGGTAGCCTTCACGGATTTTGAAACCTGCAACAGATTTACGCGCTTTAGTGATTAGTGGCTTTTGACCAGAGATCGTTGCCATATCAGATGCTGCGTTTTCTAGCAGTTTCTTATCGTTGATTGCTTCACCAACGCCCATATTGAGGGTGATTTTCTCAATTCTAGGGACTTGCATGACGCTTGTATAGCTGAACTGTTTGGTCAGATCAGCGACTACAGACGACTTGTAGTAATCATGCAGTTTCGCCATAGTAGAACTCCAAATTACTTCTATTAGTTAGAAACGATTTCGTTGTTAGATTTAAAGAAACGTACTTTCTTACCATCTTCGAAACGGAAACCGATACGGTCAGCTTTACCAGTAGCTGCGTTGAAGATTGCCACGTTAGAAACGTCGATCGCTGCTTCTTGCTCTACAACACCACCTTGGATGCCTAGTGCAGGAACAGGTTTCTGGTGTTTCTTAACAAGGTTAATACCTTCTACGATAACTTTACCAGTTGCTAGTACCTTAGTTACTTTACCTTTCTTGCCTTTATCTTTACCAGCAAGAACGATTACTTCGTCATTACGACGGATTTTAGCTGCCATCTTTTTACGTGCTCCTTACAGAACTTCTGGAGCCAGTGAGACAATTTTCATGAATTTCGCATTACGAAGTTCACGTGTCACTGGACCAAAGATACGTGTACCGATAGGTTGCTCACTGTTGTTGTTTAACAGTACGCAAGCGTTACGGTCGAAGCGAATGACAGAACCGTCTGGACGACGAACGCCTTTACGGGTGCGAACTACCACCGCCTTCAGTACATCACCTTTCTTAACTTTACCGCGAGGAATTGCTTCCTTAACAGTAACTTTAATGATGTCGCCAACGTGGGCGTAACGACGGTGAGAGCCACCCAGAACCTTAATACACATTACGCTGCGAGCGCCTGAGTTATCAGCTGCGTCCAGCATACTTTGCATTTGGATCATGTTAGTGCTCCGCTAAATATTAAAAAACTAGACCCATCTCGGGTCGGGCTGCCTCTTTAAAGGGACGCGAATTGTACCACCCTTTTTTTATATTGGGTAGTCAAAAAATAAACGGCCCCAAAATTATTTTTGGAGCCGTTTATTCAGTCAGAAAAAACTAATTAAATCTTAGCTTTCTCTAGAACTTTTACCAAAGTCCAAGATTTAGTCTTAGACAGTGGACGACACTCTTTGATTTCAACTAAGTCGCCTAGGCCACATTCGTTGTTTTCATCATGTGCGTGTACTTTAGTCGTGCGCTTAACGAATTTACCGTAGATTGGGTGCTTTACGAAACGCTCGATAGCAACAGTGATAGACTTGTCCATCTTGTCGCTAGTAACACGACCTTGTTGGGTACGAATTTTGTCGCTCATTATGCGCCTGCCTTCTCAGTCAAAACAGTTTTCACACGTGCGATATCACGGCGGACAGCTTTCAGAGTATGAGTTTGCTGTAGTTGACCAGTCGCAGCTTGCATACGCAAGTTGAACTGCTCTTTAAGCAACGCTAATAACTCAGTGTTAAGCTCTTCAACGCTCTTTTCGCGTAGATCTTGTGCTTTCATCACATCACCTGCTTAGTTACAAATGTAGTCTTGAATGGCAGTTTACGAGCCGCTAGGCGGAACGCTTCACGTGCCAATTCTTCAGGTACACCATCAACTTCGTACATAACCTTACCAGGTTGGATTTGGGCTACCCAGTACTCAACGTTACCTTTACCCTTACCTTGACGAACTTCAAGTGGTTTTTCAGTGATTGGTTTGTCTGGGAACACACGGATCCAGATTTTACCTTGACGCTTAATGTGACGTGTCATCGCACGACGTGCCGCTTCGATTTGACGAGCAGTTAGGCGACCACGGCCTACAGCTTTCAAACCAAAAGAACCAAAGCTAACTTCAGTACCTTTTGCTAGACCACGGTTACGACCAGTATGAACCTTACGGAACTTAGTACGTTTAGGTTGTAGCATCTGTCGACTCCTTACTTACGGCCTTTACGCGGTTTCTTCGCAGGCTTATCAGCCTTAGGCTCAACAGCGTTTGCAGCTGGCATACCACCAAGGATTTCGCCCTTGAAGATCCAAACTTTAACGCCGATTACACCGTATGTGGTGTGAGCTGAAGAAGTTGCGTAATCAATGTCAGCACGTAGAGTGTGTAGAGGCACACGGCCTTCACGGTACCACTCAGAACGTGCAATTTCAGCACCGCCTAGACGGCCACTTACTTCCACTTTGATACCTTTAGCGCCTAGACGCATAGCATTTTGTACCGCACGCTTCATAGCACGACGGAACATAACGCGACGCTCTAGTTGAGACGCGATGCTATCAGCCACTAATTGACCGTCTAGCTCAGGCTTACGTACTTCAGCGATGTTGATTTGCGCTGGTACACCTGCAATTTTAGCTACAGCTGTGCGTAGCTTCTCAACGTCTTCGCCTTTCTTACCGATAACAACACCAGGACGAGCAGTGTGAATAGTCACACGGATGCTCTTCGCTGGACGCTCGATAACGATACGTGAAAGAGACGCTTTTGACAGTTCTTTAGTTAGGAACTGACGTACCTTGAAGTCGCCGTCTAGGTTGTCAGCGAAATCTTTGGTATTAGCAAACCATGTAGCATTCCAAGGCTTAACGATGCCTAGACGAATACCATTAGGATGTACTTTTTGACCCATTGCTTACTCTCCTAGTCTCTTAGCGATCTGCGACAACCACAGTAATGTGGCTTGAACGCTTCAAGATACGATCCGCACGGCCTTTAGCACGAGGCATAATACGCTTCATGATAGGGCCCTCATCTACGAAGATTTTAGCGACACGTAGATCGTCAATGTCAGCACCTTCGTTATGTTCCGCGTTAGCGATTGCTGACTCAAGAACTTTCTTAACTAGCTCAGCAGCTTTCTTGTTGCTGAATGTTAGAAGTTCTAGAGCTTGGTCAACTTTCTTACCGCGAATTTGATCTGCAACTAAGCGAGCTTTCTGAGGCGAAATGCGAGCAAAGTTATGTTTAGCTAATGCTTCCATCATCTACTCCTTAACGCTTCTTAGCTTTCTTATCCACGACATGGCCGCGGTAAGTGCGAGTTGGTGCAAATTCACCAAGTTTGTGACCGATCATCTCGTCAGTTACGAAAACTGGAACGTGTTGACGACCATTATGGACAGCGATGGTCAAACCGATCATTGTAGGAATGATCATTGAACGACGGGACCAAGTCTTAATAGGCTTTTTGTCTCCGCTTTCCACCGCTTTCTCTACCTTCTTCAGCAAGTGTAGGTCAATAAATGGACCTTTCTTGAGAGAACGTGGCATGGCTTATCCTCTTAAATAGATTACTTATTGCGACGACGTACGATGTACTTGTCAGTGCGTTTGTTGCTACGAGTTTTGTAGCCTTTAGTTGGCATACCCCAAGGAGAAACTGGGTGACGACCACCAGACGTACGGCCTTCACCACCACCATGTGGGTGGTCAACCGGGTTCATTACCACACCGCGAACGGTAGGACGAACACCACGCCAACGGCTTGCACCAGCTTTACCTAATTCACGTAGCATGTGCTCTGCGTTGCCTACTTCACCGATTGTTGCACGGCCTTCAGACAATACTTTGCGCATCTCGCCAGAACGTAGACGGATAGTTACGTATGCACCGTCGCGAGCAACGATTTGAGCATATGCACCAGCCGAACGAGCTAGCTGACCACCTTTACCAGGCTTAAGTTCAACGTTGTGTACAGTTGAACCTACTGGGATGTTACGCATTGGAAGTGCGTTACCAGCTTTGATTGGTGCATCAGCACCAGACTGGATAGCATCACCAGCTTTAACACCTTTAGGTGCAAGGATGTAACGACGCTCACCGTCTGCGTACAGAACTAGAGCGATGTTTGCGCTACGGTTTGGATCGTATTCAAGACGCTCAACTTTCGCTGGAACACCATCTTTAGTACGTTTAAAGTCAATCACACGGTAATGATGTTTGTGACCACCACCGATATGACGAACTGTGATACGACCGTTGTTGTTACGACCACCGTTCTTAGAGTTTTTCTCTAGAAGAGGTGCGTAAGGCTTACCTTTGTGTAGGTCAGCGTTAACAACTTTAACAACGTGAC
The DNA here is from genome assembly GCF_014596725.1 of Vibrio sp. Y2-5. Taxonomy (GTDB): domain Bacteria; phylum Pseudomonadota; class Gammaproteobacteria; order Enterobacterales; family Vibrionaceae; genus Vibrio. The sequence continues at coordinate 154,960 of NZ_JACVEG010000006.1, read as the reverse complement.
GGCGACCAGCCGAAGTCGGCTTACATTTAACAATAGCCATTTTTCAACTACTCCTGTTATTCCGCGCCGCCAACAAAGTCAAGATCTTGACCTTCGTTCAAAGTAACGTACGCTTTTTTCACGTCTGAACGACGGCCTTGGCGTAGCCCTTGACGCTTGGTCTTACCCTTAGTGATAAGAGTGTTTACAGACTTAACTTCAACTTCAAATAGCTTTTCTACAGCTGCTTTGATCTCTTTTTTAGTAGCATCGATAGATACTTTGAAAACGATAGTGTTCGCTTTCTCAGCAGCCATAGTTGCTTTTTCAGAGATGTGCGGTGCACGTAGAACTTTTAGTAGACGCTCTTCACGGATCATGCCAGCATCTCCTCAACTTGCTTAACTGCATCAGCAGTCATAAGAACCTTGTCAAATGCGATTAGGCTTACTGGGTCGATACCAGAAACGTCACGCACGTCAACTTTGTATAGGTTACGCGCAGCTAAGAATAGATTCTCGTCTACTTCACCAGTAACGATTAGAACATCGTTAAGTTCAAGTTCTTTCAGCTTAGCTGTTAGCTCTTTAGTTTTTGGTGCTTCTACTGAGAAGTTTTCAACAACGATTAAACGCTCTTGACGAACTAGCTCAGAGAAAATGCTCTTCATAGCACCACGGTACATTTTCTTGTTTACTTTTTGGCTGTGATCTTGTGGTTTCGCAGCAAAAGTAACACCACCTGTACGCCAGATTGGGCTACGAATTGTACCAGCACGCGCACGGCCAGTACCTTTTTGACGCCATGGCTTAGCGCCACCGCCAGAAACTTCTGAACGTGTTTTTTGAGCACGAGTACCTTGACGAGCACCTGCTGCGTACGCAACAACTACTTGGTGTACAAGAGCTTCGTTAAACTCACGTCCGAAAGTAGTTTCGGAAACAGTTAGTGCGTTAGCACCTTTAACCATCAATTCCATTACTTACTCCTAGACGTTATGCTTTAACTGCTGGTTTGACGATAACGTTACCGCCAATTGAGCCAGGGACTGCACCTTTAATAAGAAGCAGGTTGCGCTCAGCATCAACACGAACGATCTCAAGGTTTTGAGTCGTTACACGCTCAGCACCCATGTGACCAGACATTTTTTTGCCTTTGAACACGCGACCTGGAGTCTGACATTGACCGATAGAACCAGGAGCACGGTGAGACAAAGAGTTACCGTGAGTCATATCTTGAGTACGGAAGTTCCAACGTTTTACAACGCCTTGGAAGCCCTTACCTTTAGAAGTACCAGTAACGTCTACTTTTTTGATTTCGTTGAAAAGTTCAACAGTTAGTTCAGCACCAACTTCAAACTCTTCGCCGCTTTCTAAGCGGAATTCCCAAAGACCACGACCGGCTTCAACACCTGCTTTCGCAAAGTGACCAGCTTCTGGCTTTGAAACGCGGCTAGCTTTCTTAGCACCAGCAGTTACCTGGATAGCTGTGTAACCATCGTTTTCAAGAGTTTTAACTTGAGAAACGCGGTTCGCTTCAACTTCCACAACTGTTACTGGGATAGAAACGCCTTCTTCAGTAAATACGCGGGTCATACCCACTTTACGTCCGACTAGACCAATCATTCTTCTAATCTCCCTTAACCTAGGCTGATTTGAACATCAACGCCAGCAGCAAGATCAAGACGCATTAGAGCATCAACAGTCTTGTCAGTTGGTTCAACGATGTCGATCAGACGCTTGTGAGTACGAATCTCGTACTGGTCACGTGCATCTTTGTTTACGTGTGGAGAGATAAGAACAGTGAAACGCTCTTTACGAGTAGGTAGTGGAATAGGACCACGAACCTGCGCGCCGGTACGCTTAGCTGTTTCAACGATTTCCGCTGTAGAAGCATCGATTAGTTTGTAATCGAAAGCTTTTAGGCGGATACGGATGCGTTGGTTCTGCATGAGACAGAGCTCCAATAATTAAAAATTACACAAACAATATCGCCACTCAAACTCGTATAAGACGAGAGAATGCCGATTGATTTATGTGAAACCGTAGTACCCTAATTGGGCACATTGTCAGCTAATAGGTGATTAACCTTGGCTATCTAAAAATAGACAGCAACGAGCTAAATTTTTATTAACTGCGAACATAAGCAGAGTATACATTACCCGTTAAATCCTAAGATTCTTCGGCTCCTCGCCGCTCATTGGTTCACAACTGGCTTAACCAGTGCGCTGCATTATACAGATCACAGTTTCACTTGCAAGGGGTGTTTGAAAATTAAACGGAGGAAATTTGAGCAGCTGGATAGGTGGAGAGTTGAAAATAACGTCATCCCCGCGAAAGCTGGAATCTTGTTACAGCACACGTAATCAGCTTAAGTGTGCTTTTCCAGCTCCCAGATAAATGCTTACGCATTTTCTGGGATGACGCTATTTGCATTTCGAGTTATTTCGCTGCCGCAATACGTTGGCGTACGGCTTCAAACAAACAAACTCCCGAAGCGACAGAAACATTTAGACTTGATACCGAACCCGCCATAGGGATTTTAATCAATCCGTCACAGGTTTCACGAGTTAAACGGCGCATACCATCACCCTCAGCTCCCATAACGATAGCCAGCGGTCCCGTTAATTTGCTTTGGTAGATATCGTGAGTTGCTTCACCAGCTGTACCGACAAACCAAACGCCCTTTTCCTGCATCGCACGCATAGTTCGCGCAAGATTGGTTACACGAACTAAAGGCACGGTTTCTGCTGCCCCACAAGCCACTTTACTCACTGTTGCCGTCATTGGTGCTGACTTATCTTTCGGTACGATAACCGCCACCACACCCGCAGCATCAGCATTACGTAGACAAGCACCTAAGTTATGCGGATCGGTAACACCATCAAGTACTAGGAACAGCGGATTTTCATGTTGATCAACTATCAAATCCAAGTCGTGCTCATTTAGCTGCTTCGCTGGTTTCACTTTAGCAATGACACCTTGGTGGTTAGCACCTTGAGCTTTGTCATCAAGAACTTTACGGTTCATTTCTTGAATCGACACGCCTAGACGAGCAAGTTCATTCAGAACTGGCAGTAATCGGTCGTCCTGACGACCTTTCAGTACATAAGCTTCCACAAAACGAGCAGGGTCTCGTTCTAACACCGCTTTTACTGCGTGGATGCCATAAATTAATTCGTTACTCATGAGTTACCTATTTGTTCTTTTTTGCTCTTGCTTTGCCAGCTTGAGCTCGAGCTTTCTGTTTACGAGATTTAGCGGATTTACTCGTTTTATCTTTTTGCTTTCCACTACCGTCATCTGGACGTTTAGTGGGTTCAATCATTGGTACTGCTTTACTACCAAGGTTTGCAGCCGCTTTTTTGCCTTTCGCTTTAGCTTTCGATTCTGTCGCTCGTTTCTTAGCAGTCTTACCAGCGCCGCGTAGCTTACGACTTGTTTCAACGATTTCAAAGTCAATTTGTCTATCATCAAGGTTCACTGACAACACTTTTACTTTGACTGAATCGCCTAAACGGTAAGTATTACCAAACGACTCACCGATAAGTCTTTGACCAATCGGGTCAAATCGGTAGTAGTCATTCGCTAAGGTAGAAATATGGACCAAACCATCAATGTGCAGATCGGCTAAACGAACGAAGAAGCCAAAGCCAGTCACATTCGCAATGACGCCTTCCAATTCTTCGCCTACATGGTCTTGCATGTACTCACATTTGAGCCAATCGGACACTTCACGCGTCGCATCATCTGCACGGCGTTCAGTCATTGAACACTGCTCACCGTAGTAGTTCATATCGTCAAATGAATAGTGGAAGCCACCTGTTGGCGTCCAACGGTCTTGGTTACGCCCTTCATGTTTGGCAATTAGATACTTAATCGCACGATGCAACAATAAATCTGGATAACGACGAATCGGCGAAGTGAAGTGAGCATAACGTTTCAACGCCAAACCGAAGTGACCCGCATTATCTGGGTTGTATATCGCTTGCTTCATCGAGCGCAGCAACATAGTTTGAATCAGCTCTTTGTCTGGTCGCTCGCCGATCTGTTGCATCAAATGTGCGTAATCGGTTGGCGATGGCTCAAGACCACCAGACAGCTCTAAACCTAACTCACCTAGGAAATCTCTGAAGCCCATCAGACGCTCTTCGCCCGGAGTTTCATGAATACGATATAACGCTGGCTCTTTTGCTTTTTCCACCAGAGAGGCAGAAGCAATGTTTGCCATGATCATGCACTCTTCAATCAGCTTATGAGCGTCATTACGGATAAGTGGCTCAATACTGTCAATCTTACGATCTGGAGTGAAAATAAACTTGGTTTCAACCGTTTCAAACTCAATCGCACCACGCTGCTCACGCGCCACTTTCAGCACTTGATACATTTTATGCAGTTCTTCAAGGTGCGGAACCAAATCACGGTAACGCTCGCGTAGCTCTTCATCACCTTCTAAGATCTCGTGAACTTTAGTGTATGTGAGGCGAGCGTGTGAATTCATCACCGCTTCATAGTGCTTATAACCTGATAACTTACCGCTTTCAGAAATGGTCATTTCACACACCATACACAAGCGATCCACTTGCGGGTTCAATGAACATAAGCCATTTGAAAGCACTTCCGGCAGCATAGGCACAACTTGTGACGGGAAGTAAACCGAGTTACCACGGTTAATCGCTTCTTTATCTAACGCGGTATCAGGGCGAACGTAATAGCTTACATCAGCAATCGCTACCCATAAACGCCAACCGCCGCCTTTCTTCGCTTCACAGAAGACCGCATCATCAAAGTCTCGCGCATCTTCACCATCAATAGTAACCAGAGGAAGTTCACGTAGATCTACTCTCCCTATCTTCGCTTCTTCTGGAACCTCTTCACCTAAACTTGCTACCTGTTTTTCAACTTCCTCTGGCCATACATGAGGGATTTGATGGGTACGGATGGCAATTTGTGTTTCCATTCCCGGAGCCATGTTTTCACCCAGAACTTCAACCACAGTGCCCATCATACCGCGACTACGTGAGCCTCGGTCTGTAATCTCAATCACCACAACATTACCCATACGAGCACCGCTTCGCTGCTCATTAGGAATCAAAATATCCTGATGAATACGTGAGTCATCTGGCACAACATAAGAGTAACCATGCTCAAAGAAGAAACGGCCGACGATTTGCGTTTTACGCTCTTCCAATACACGAACTAAGCGCCCCTCTTTTCTTCCGCGCTTATCCGTACCTGCAGGTTGAACCAATACGTAATCACCATGAATGATGGTTCTCATTTGATGATGAGGTAACAAAATGTCATTGTCTTTGTTGGTGTTGCCCTCTGGACGAACCCAACCATAGCCATCTTTGTGACCAATCACATACCCTTTAATTAGCTCTAGTTTTTCAGGCAGTGCGTAACATTGACGACGAGTAAAGATGAGCTGCCCATCTCGCTCCATTGCACGAAGACGACGACGCAGACCTTCATACTGATCTTCGCCGGTGAGTTTTAATGCTTCAAACAAATCGTTGCGATTCATTGGTACATTGGCTTGAGTTAAAAATTCGATGATGAACTCACGACTTGGGATCGGATTTTCGTAATTATCGGCTTCGCGATCCGCAAACGGATCAATATGGGTGGAATCAGACATAGGCAGACCTACTTAAAGTAAGAGGGGAATTAAAGTATATCCTACTGCGTGATTAAGCTTAAGGATAAAAAGTGAGTAATACTAATAAGATAGTTCTGTTGCACTATCTTTGAAGTAATAAAAGTGAAATACGAAGAGAAAGGTATGGAATTCATGCCCCACCTCAGAGGTTGAACATGAACCTATAAATGTGTTTACAGAATGAATTAACGAGCTTTTTACCAGAATGTTTCACGACGCTTTGCGCGCGCAATGATGTTCTCTGGCATACGCATCTCTAAACCCTGTCGTAAGATATTGATGCGGTTGTGCACTCTTTGATCTGCGGTAGCCGAGTTGTAGAGCCAGCGATAAGCATCCTCATAGTCCAGAGGGCTACCGTAATCTCTTAATAGTAATTCCGCCAGCTGAATACGGGCATTCAAATTCCCCATAGATGCAGCTTCACGTAAATATGGTATAGCGCGCTCTTTATCTTGCTGCACTAATGTTCCACGCGAATAGTAACGGCCCAGCTGCTCGAGTGCGGTCGGCAAACCTTGATGGGCAGCATTTTCCATGTAATACAAACCGAGCTCGACATCCTGATCGACACAGACACCCCACGCCAACATATCGCCATACAAAAACTCGTATGACGGTAAATTGATGCGAGTAGCACGTGCAACAATATCTTCCACCAACTGACAATTGTCGGCTTTGACTCGTTCCAGATGCTTGTTTTCTTCAATCAATTTTATGAGTTCAGCTTCTGTATAAATTGGTACAGGCTCCCCCACATCGGTCACAGCTGCGTGACTAAACGAGGAATGCAATGCCAATAACAGAGAAGCTGCCACCGTTCGTAGCTTCATACATGCACTCTTACTTAATTCCGATAGCCACACAACACCGCTTATTGAGTATAGCGTTATTACGCATAATGGCTGGTTTGATTTTTTATCGGCGCTTAAGCGGATCTCTTTAGGTCAATCTTGTAAATAATCGGCAATTAATTGCCATCGACGTACAAAATACCATCACTTGCGGCATAAAAAAACCGGCTCAGTGAGCCGGTTTTTTCAATAATCGTCTAAATTACACGCTGAATGGGTGCACTTTGATGATAGTTTCGTTACGGTCTGGACCTGTAGAAATGATGTCTACTGGAACGCCAGTTAGTTCTTCAATACGCTTGATGTAATCAAGTGCCGCTTGAGGAAGCGCGTCGATAGACTTAGCACCGAACGTTTTTTCAGACCAACCAGGCATGGTTTCGTAGATTGGCGTTACGTTATCGTACGCGTCTGCAGCCATTGGTGATACTTCAAGAACAGAACCGTCAGCCATTTGGTAACCAGTACAGATCTTGATCTCTTCTAGACCGTCTAAGACGTCTAGCTTAGTCATACAGAAACCTGTAATTGAGTTGATTTGAATTGCACGACGCATAGCAACAGCATCGAACCAACCGGTACGACGTAGGCGACCAGTTGTTGCACCAAATTCAGCGCCTACAGTACCCAGATGCTTACCAACAGGATCTTGCTTGTCCTGACCGTCATAAAGTTCAGTTGGGAAAGGACCAGAACCTACACGAGTACAATAAGCTTTAGCGATACCAAGGATGTAACCAAGGTGACGAGGACCGAAACCAGAACCCGCAGCAACACCACCAGCAGTCGTGTTAGAAGACGTTACATATGGGTAAGTACCGTGGTCGATATCAAGTAGCGTACCCTGAGCACCTTCGAACATAATCTTGTCGCCACGCTTACGCGCTGCATCAAGTTCGTCAGTTACGTCGATAACCATTGAAGTTAATAGGTCTGCATAACCCATTGCTTGCTCAAGTACTTCTTCGTAGCTCACAGGTTCAACTTTGTAGAAGTGCTCTAGCTGGAAGTTATGGAAAGACATCACTTCTTTTAGTTTCTCAGCGAATGCTGCACGATCGAATAGGTCACCAACACGTAAACCACGACGAGCAACTTTATCTTCGTAAGCAGGACCGATACCACGACCAGTCGTACCAATTGCTTTATTACCACGAGCAGTTTCACGCGCTTGGTCTAGAGCAATATGGTATGGAAGAATTAGAGGACAAGCTTCAGAAATGAAAAGACGCTCTTGAACAGGAACACCACGGTCTTCTAGACCTGTCATTTCTTTGATTAGTGCATCTGGTGAAAGTACAACACCGTTACCGATAATGCATTTCACGTTATTGCGAAGGATACCTGATGGAATCAAGTGAAGAACTGTTTTCTCGCCATCAATAACTAGAGTATGGCCAGCGTTGTGACCACCTTGGTAGCGAACCACATATTTTGCATCTTCAGTTAAAAGGTCTACGATTTTACCTTTACCTTCATCACCCCATTGGGTGCCAAGAACGACTACGTTATTACCCATCTTTCCAAATCTGATTACTAGTTAAAAATGGATTCTAGCATCGAATTTGATTCGTTGCAGTCATTTTTTAGGCAAAAAATAGTCGAATAAAGTCGTGCGCAGTCATTCTCGTTTTTCAGAGTAAAACTCAATCATCTGCATATATTTTGACGAGTAGATCACCTTTAATATCAATGCTCGCCCGATACATTCCTAAACTATTCATCGCAAAGTGAATTTCACCATTCGCGTCAACAGCAATCAGTCCACCTTCACCGCCCATTGCTTTTAAATCACCCTGAATAATGTGCTCACAGGCGGTGTGAATATCTTCTTGCAAATAGCGCATTCTCGCAGCGACATCTGATGCTACCATTTTGCGAATGAAGAACTCGCCCATTCCCGTGGTCGATACAGCAACATTGCCATTTTCTGCAATAGTACCAGCACCAATGATTGGCGAATCTCCAATACGGCCGTACTTTTTGTTGGTAATGCCACCGGTACTTGTCGCCGCCGCCAAATTGCCTTGCTGATCAAGCGCCACGGCTCCAACCGTTCCAAATTTTTTGTCATCTGGGTATTTAGCTTCAGAGAGAGCAAACAGACCTTTTTCTTTCATAGATTGCAGCTGTTCATAGCGACGGTCAGTAAAGAAATAATCTTGTTCGGTATACTCATAACCTAAACTGAAAGCGAACTCTTCCGCCCCCTCACCCATTAATAGGACATGATTGCTTTTCAACATCACATCACGAGCGAGTTCAATAGGATTTTTTATATGACGAACACCCGTTATAGCGCCCGCATTCATCTCTCGCCCATGCATTACAGAAGCATCCATCTCAACCATTTCTTTATTGGTTAATACCGACCCCTTCCCTGCATTAAACTGAGGCGCATCTTCCAACACTTTAACTGCCGCGACCACAGCATCTAAAGCATCGCCTCCTTGAGCCAGAATGGCATGCCCAGCTTTGACCGATTTTTCTAACGCTGTTTCTATTTCCGCTTTGAGTTCATCACTCATTTGTTCACGCAAAATGGTTCCAGCACCACCGTGAATCGCGATAGAAAAAGGTTGCGGCATAAAGAGTCCTTATAAAAAACGATAATAAAAAAGCGTGAACCGAATACTCGACTCACGCTTTCTTTTATAGAGCTAGGCTGTATTTATAGCAAGCCCACAGCACTGGTTAGTGGCAGTGACCGCCGCCACAACAACCATCTTTGTGGTCGTGGTCATGATCGTGACCATGGCCACCACAGCATTCGTGGTCATCATGATCGTGACCGTGACCACCACAACCACCCGCTTGGTGTACATGGCCGTGCTCAAGTTCTTCAGCAGTTGCTTCGCGAGTAGCGACAACTTCTACATCGAAAGTCAGAGTGTGACCAGCAAGCATATGGTTGCCGTCAACAACAACTTCGTCGCCATCAACTTCTGTAATTTCTACAGGGATTGGACCTTGATCAGTATCCGCTAGGAAACGCATACCTACTTCGATCTCGTCAACACCTTGGAATACGTTTGCAGGAACGCGCTGCACAAGATCTTCGCTGTGCTCACCGTATGCATCTTCAGGTGCGATAGTTGCAGTGAACTTGTCACCTGCTACTTTGCCTTCTAGCTCTTTTTCAAGGCCAGTGATTAGGTTGTTGTGACCATGTAGGTAATCAAGTGGTGCTTCCACTGTGGATTGGTCAACAACGATGCCATCTTCCAGTTTTACTTGGTAAGCAAGGCTTACAACCACGTTCTTTTCAATTTTCATAACGGCTCCAGGGCGGTTTTGGTGCTTCTAGACACATTAAATCATGTCTAAAAATAATCTAATGATGGATATTATGGGGATCGTGAGCAGAAACTCAATTATTCCGGCTTAAAAATACCGATCATTTGCTCTTGACCGTGTTCACTTTTCTCTACAGCTTTCGGTTTACGCTGTTCTGAATAATCACATTCAACGCATTCTACCAGCTCTATGTTGTTCTCTATCCACCAGCGTAAGGTATCTTGAGCTTTACAACTCGGACAGCTTGCCCCTGCAATAAAGCGTTTTTTTATATTCACGTATTGGTTCCTACTACTTACTTGTTCTTTTAGTCTTTTTCCCAATAGCTACGAGACTGCTTATCGCCATCCATCTCGCGGCCAAAAATTTCTTCCAACTCTTTACGAGCTTCTTTGGCTCTTAAATTAAGCTGCTTGCCTTCATTGTGTTGAGGTAGTAGCTCTTTCAGCATTGCCATGTCTAACTTGCGAAAATGGGCTTCCGCTCTTTTTGCCTCATAAGGATGCATACCTAATGAGATTAGCGTTTGTCGGCCAAGGTCTAGTGCACCTAGGAAGGTTTCGCGAGAGTAGCGCTCAACACCGTGATTCATCAGTTGGTAAGCTTCCACCCGGCTACGAGCTCGAGCCAATATTTTTAACTTGGGGAAATGATGCTTACAAAGCTCAACGATTTTCACCACTTCATCAGGGGCATCGGTACAGATAACAATCGCCTCGGCTTCATCGGCTCCCGCCGCTCTCAATAACTCAAGCTGAGTAGCGTCGCCATAGAATACTTTATATCCGTATTTACGGAGTAATTTTATTTGGCTGGCGTCACTCTCTAATACGGTAATTTTGATCTTGTTGGCATACATCAAACGACCAACAATTTGCCCAAAACGACCAAAACCAGCAATGATAACTCTCGGTTCTTTATCGTAAACATCCGACGTTAACGTTTCATCATCGGAGCTATTCAAGTTACGAGCGAACCAGCGGCTTTGAGCAGAAAGTAATAGCGGTGTAGTCACCATAGACAAGCTCACCACGACCAATAAAAAGGCAACTTGCTCAGATTGGAGTAGACCTTGGCCACTCGCCGCAGTAAAGATGACAAAAGCAAATTCGCCGCCTTGACTCAAAATCGCAGCCATGCGACTACGTGCTTTCGCCCGCGCACCAGAGAATCGAGCAAGCACATAAAGAAGCAAACCTTTGACTGTCACCAGAGCGATCACAGCCAGCAATATGCTTAATGGTTCAAGAGCCAACAACCCTAAATCAACCGCCATTCCGACAGAGATAAAGAACAGGCCAAGCAACAAGCCTTTGAAGGGCTCGATAGCAATTTCCAGCTCGTGACGGAACTCACTTTCGGCCAACAGCACCCCAGCTAAGAAGGTACCAAGCGCCATAGACAAACCTAATTGCTGCATCAACAGAGCGATACCAATCACCAGCAGTAGCGCAGCAACGGTAAACAACTCTCGCACACCACTTAATACGATGTAGCGAAACAGAGGGCTCAGAAGGTAATGACCACCCACCAATAAACCGACAATGCCACATAACATCCACACAACATCAAGCCAGCTTCCGCCAGTATTGCCCGCCAGTACGGGTAACAACGCCAGCATAGGAATGACCGCGATATCTTGGAATAGCAGAACAGCAAAACCGGATTGCCCCGTTTCCGTTCGAGTTAAACCTCTTTCTTCTATCACGCGTAATGCAATTGCGGTTGAAGAGAGCGCTAACCCCATGCCAATAACTAAACTGCTTTGCCAGCCGATACCCAGCAACGAAGTCAGGCTGGCAATCACAGCGGTCGTCACCACAACCTGCGCGCCACCCAATCCCAAAATTGGCCCACGCATTTGCCACAGTTTTCTCGGATTTAGCTCTAAACCAATCAGAAACAGCAGCAAAACCACGCCAAACTCAGCAAAGTGCATGATCGCTTCAACATCGCTGATTAAGCCCAATCCCCAAGGTCCGATGATCACACCCGCCAGTAAATACCCCAGAACAGAACCAAGCCCTGCCCTTTGCGCTAAAGGTACTGCCACCACAGCTGCGGTAAGGAAAACGGCTGTGCTTTGTAGAAAATCACTGCTTACTTCAGCCATGATGCTCTCCTTGCTCAGCTAAAGGGTCCAATAACCACTGTCTATAGGCTTCTGCGTGTTGATATCGCTCAATGTCACTAACATTGCGTGACCAATACAGCACCATGGGGTCTATCCATTGCATACGACACAATGCCGCTGTCAGCTCAAATGGTTGTAAAATGTCTTTCAACGGATAACGGTTATAGCCCTTCTCACCAAAAGCATCGATGTTACCGCCAGTGGTGATGACACTACGCCAGACTTTACCCCGCAGCGCACTTTTGTTACCAAAGGCGAATCCTTTTGCCAGTATTCTATCCATCCATTCCTTAAGTAGCGCCGGACAGGAATACATATACAAAGGGTGCTGAAACACAATCACATCATGCTCTAACAAGCGCTGGCGCTCAGCTTGAACATCGATGAAAAAGTCTGGGTATGTGGCATAGAGATCAAGAATAGAGACGTGCTCAAGTGAAGAGATCTTTTTAATCATCACTTGGTTTGCAATGGAGTGATGTGGCTCAGGGTGAGCATAAATCACTAATACTTTAGGCTTTTGTAAAGCAGACGGCGTATCTTGTGTCATTCCTTGACGGCACTCCGTAACGTTATCAAATTGGTAACTGTTGCTATACCCAAACTAGTTGGAGTTGCAGCTAGGCGGCAAGTGAGTGAGTCCCCATGAGCATAGATAACTATGTAATTGGGGTGAACGAACGTAGCCAACACCGCTGCACCTTCAAGTAGGAAGGGCATTAGCATCATAACGTAAATTGCATAATGATCGACATTTATCCTCGTTGCCCCTACTATTCTGGGCGAAATCTCAACGGCAACTCTATTAATAGCTAAAACAAATTTATGATTATCTTCTCGGACATCCAACTACTACGTGGCGGAAAACCTCTGCTCGACCAAGCATCAGCAACCATCAACCCAGGCGACAAGGTGGGTTTAGTGGGTAAAAACGGTTGTGGTAAATCCACCCTGTTTGCCCTCTTGAAAGACGAACTGTCTATTGATGCTGGCTCATTCAGTAAACCTGCTCAGTGGGAACTGGCTTGGGTAGCGCAAGAAACGCTGGCTCTAGAACGCAGTGCTTTGGAATACGTTATCGATGGCGACCGAGAATACCGAGATTTAGAACGTCAGCTTGGTGAAGCAGAAATTGCAGACAACGGCACACTAGTAGCTGAGCTGCATGGCAAAATCGAAACCATTGGCGGTTACAGCATCCGAGCTCGCGCTTCAGAGCTACTGGACGGTTTAGGCTTTAGCCAAGAACAGATGTCATGGAACCTGACTCAGTTTTCAGGTGGCTGGCGTATGCGTCTCAACCTTGCACAAGCACTGATTTGCCGCTCTGATTTGCTATTGCTCGATGAACCAACTAACCACTTAGATTTAGATGCCGTGATGTGGTTAGAGCGCTGGTTACAAAGCTATCCGGGAACTTTGATTCTGATTTCCCACGACCGAGATTTCTTAGACCCGATCATCAACCGTATCATTCACATTGAGAATCAGAAGCTGAATGAATACACGGGCAACTACTCTTCGTTTGAAAATCAACGCGCGCAAAAGATGTTGCAACAACAAGCTATGTATCAGAAGCAACAAAAGCAGATGAGCCACATGCAGAGCTACATCGATCGCTTCCGTTACAAAGCGTCTAAAGCTCGCCAGGCGCAAAGCCGGATTAAAGCTTTAGAACGAATGGAAAAAGTGTTGCCAGCACAGTTTGATAACCCATTCAGTTTTGAGTTTCGCGAACCGTCTGCACTGCCAAACCCAATCTTGATGATGGATGACGTGAGTGCGGGATACGACGATAACCTTATCCTAGAGAAGATTCGTCTTAATCTCGTTCCGGGCAGCCGTATTGGTCTGCTTGGTCGTAACGGTGCGGGTAAATCAACCCTAATTAAGCTGTTATCCAATGAACTGACTCCGCAAGGTGGTGACCTATCCTACTCACAAGGGGTGAAAATTGGTTACTTCGCGCAGCATCAGCTTGAAACGCTTCATCCAGAAGAGACACCTTTGCAACACATGATGCAAATCGCGCCAGAGAAAAACGAACTAGAACTGCGCAACTATCTTGGTAGTTTCGGTTTCAACGGCGATAAAGCGCTAGAGAAAGTTGGACCGTTCTCAGGCGGTGAAAAAGCGCGTCTCGTGTTGGCACTGATTGTATGGCAGAAGCCAAACCTGCTATTACTTGATGAACCAACCAACCACCTAGACTTGGATATGCGCCAAGCTCTCACTCTTGCATTGCAAAGTTTCGAAGGCGCAATGGTTATCGTCAGCCACGACCGCTACCTACTGCGTGCCACAACCGATGATTTGTACTTAGTTCATGACCGTCAAGTGGCACCTTTTGATGGTGATTTAACGGATTACTACAAATGGCTTCAGGATCAGCAAAAAGCAGAACGCAAAGAGCAACAAGCTCAAGCAGCACCAAAAGACAATGCTAACAGTGCTGCAGCGAAGAAAGATCAAAAACGCCGTGAAGCAGAACTGCGCAAGCTTACTGCACCAATTCGCAAAAAGCTGACACAACTCGAAGCGAAAATGGATAAGTTGAATGCCATTGTTGCGGACTCTGAACAACAATTATCGGAGTCCTCACTTTATGATGCAGAAAACAAAGCTAAACTTAATCAAGTTCTCGCAACCCAAGCTAAGGCTAAATCCGAACTCGAACAGATCGAAATGGAGTGGATGAGCGAGCAAGAGACGCTGGAAGAAATGGAACAGGAGTTCAACAGTCAATGAACCAAGAGCACGTCAGAATTTCACTCACGTTGGAACGACTATGGCAATTCAGCTTGCAGTACTACAGCGTTCGAGAAGTCAAAGAGGCGTGCTTACACCTGCAAAACCACTATAACGGCAATGTAAATTTACTCTTGCTGCTCAAATGGCTTGATGAGCAGCAAGTCGCGTTTCTTGAACAAGATTGGCAAACGGTTATTGAATGCATCGGACGCTCGGAAACACTGTTGCATAGCTATCGAGAATTACGCCGAAAATTGAAAACCACTCTGAGCGACACCCTTTATCGCGAAGCGCTGCAATTTGAATTGCAGTTGGAAAAGCAACAACAGTCCGACTTAGTGGACTGTATCAATAGCCTAACATTGATAAATAACGAAGACGCACCGCTTACTCAACGTTACTGTCGACAGTTGGGTGCAGAAAACCTCTCCCAACAGTTTGCCAAACCTGCACCAAAAAACTGAACCTTCCCGCTTGTTTAATTGGGTATATACTCAATATAAACAGACCACTTGAGTTGCAGTCACTATAACTGCAGCATTAACTTGGCAAAAAATGTATTAATTTAATGGTTAGCCGATGACTCAGTTTGTTGCCGCTACAGGCTTGAAGAACCCACATTTACAGACACTAGTTCCGCGCTTTATTCGTAAGAAAGCGCTGTTTGAACCCGTCTGGCAAACACTCGATACACCTGACGGCGATTTTCTCGACTTAGCGTGGAGTGAAGATGCACACAGTAAAAGCGCAGCGAAGAAACCCATTTTCATCCTATTTCATGGTCTGGAAGGTTGCTTCTATAGCCCTTATGCCAATGGCTTGATGCAAGCTTTTGCTCAAGATGGCTGGTTATCGGTCATGATGCACTTCCGTGGTTGCAGTGGTAAGCCTAACAATCTCGCGCGCGCATACCATTCCGGAGAAGTGGAAGATGCCCGTTTTGTTCTGGAATATCTGAGAGAGCAGTTTCCGAATCGCACTGTCGTCGCAACCGGTATTTCACTGGGTGGAAATATGCTGGTGAACTACTTGGCCGATTACAATGAAGACCCAATCGTCACCGCGGCAACCGTCGTTTCTGCACCATTGGATTTAGCAGCCTGTGCGCAACGTATTGAACACGGTTTTTCAAAAATCTATCGCCGTTATTTAGTCTCATCACTTAAAAATAGTGCGATGAAAAAGCATCACCTGCTCAAAGGTGAGCTAGGGCTTTCCTATCAGAGTATTAAACGCGTCACTCACCTCAGTGATTTCGATGACCTAATCACAGCGCCACTGCATGGATTTAAAAACTCGCAAGACTATTACGAGAAGTGCTCTGGCATTAACAAACTACAACAAATTAAAATCCCCACTCAGATCATCCATGCTAAAGACGATCCATTTATGAATGAGTCTGTGATTCCCAAATTTATCCTACCTGACAACATCGACTATCGCTTGTTTGAGCAAGGCGGACACGTTGGTTTTGTATCCGGAAGCATCCTAAAACCAGAATTTTGGTTGGAAAAAGCGCTGCCTGCTTATTATGAAAGCCTAAAAGACGCTCAGGATTAAACATTCGTCAGCAATCAAGACATTCACGCGCCAGTTAACAGACTGGCATGCGTTATATTTATGAAACAACATTAAGTAGAATTACGAGCAAGTTATGATTATACCTTGGCAAGATATTGCACCAGAAACATTGGAAAACCTCATCAGTGAATTTGTGCTCAGAGAAGGCACGGATTATGGTGAAGTTGAAGTTTCTCTGGCGCATAAAATCGACCAAATTAAAGCATTACTGAGGAGCGGTGATGCGGTGATTGTGTATTCTGAACTACACGAAAGTGTTGATATCAAAGTTAATAATCGATAATCAGTGACAATTGAAATTCCATGTTATAGTGGCTTCAACTCGGGCGATGAAGTGATTTCAGCGCCTTATTTTAGGATTTTTGGACAAGGTTAGTCATGTCAGCAAAACACCCAATTATTGCCGTTACCGGTTCATCAGGTGCAGGCACTACTACAACGTCAGAAGCATTCCGTAAAATGTTCAATATGATGAGTGTTAAGCCCGCTTGGGTTGAAGGTGATAGCTTTCACCGCTTCACTCGTCCAGAAATGGATATTGAAATCCGCAAAGCTCGTGAACAAGGTCGCCATATCAGCTATTTCGGCCCTGAAGCCAATGATTTTGGCGCGCTAAGCGAGTTTTTCCGTCAATACGGTAAAGCAGGCACAGGCCAAATCCGACGCTATCTGCACACCTTTGATGAGGCCGTACCTTATAACCAAATGCCCGGAACATTCACTCCGTGGCAGGAGCTTCCAGCCAGTACAGACGTGCTTTTTTATGAAGGGCTACACGGTGGAGTGGTCGATGGCGAGGTTAATGTGGCACAGCATGTCGATTTCCTGATTGGCATGGTACCTATTGTTAACCTTGAGTGGATTCAAAAGTACGTTCGTGACACCCGTGATCGTGGGCACTCACGCGAAGCCGTCATGGATTCGATAGTTCGCTCGATGGATGACTATCTCAACTACATCACACCACAATTTTCGCGCACGCATATTAACTTTCAGCGGGTTCCGACGGTAGACACATCCAATCCACTGAATGCCAAAGGCATCCCTAGTCTGGACGAAAGTTTTGTAGTTATTCGCCTACGTGGCATTAAAAATGTCGACTTCCCATACCTACTTGCAATGATCGATGGCTCATTTATGTCCCGCCATAACACCATTGTGGTTCCGGGCGGAAAAATGAGTTTTGCCATGGAATTGATCGTAAGGCCAATCCTACAGCAGCTCATTGAAACGGGGAAAATCGGCTAATCGAAACAAGGTTTATACGTTTAGTTTCGATACCGTGACCATGTGCACATTTTTGCGTAAAAAATCAAGGTACGGACACGATTAAAATCAAGAAAATGTCGCTGAAAAAGGATACTATTCTTAACCGAAACACAAGATAGCTTGCAGCGACCATAAAGTCCTCTTATTCTAGTAAACCTATTTTAAGCTTTGCTAAATAATATGGATAGCAGCAAGCGTACCCTGCAGAGGAAGTGAGATATTATGGTTCTAGGTAAACCTCAAACCGACCCAACATTAGAGTGGTTTCTTTCACATTGTCACATTCATAAGTACCCTTCAAAAAGCACGCTGATTCACGCGGGCGAGAAAGCAGAAACTTTGTACTACATTGTTAAAGGTTCTGTTGCGGTACTGATTAAAGATGAAGAAGGAAAGGAAATGATCCTTTCTTACCTAAACCAAGGTGATTTCATCGGTGAACTTGGCTTGTTTGAAGAAGGTCAAGAGCGTACAGCATGGGTTCGAGCTAAATCTCCATGTGAAGTTGCAGAAATTTCATTTAAGAAGTTCCGTCAGCTTATCCAAGTTAACCCAGATATTTTAATGCGTCTTTCTGGTCAGATGGCTCGTCGTCTACAAGTAACAAGCCAAAAAGTTGGTGACCTTGCGTTCCTAGACGTAACAGGCCGCATTGCACAAACGCTTCTTAACCTAGCGAAACAGCCTGACGCAATGACTCACCCAGACGGCATGCAGATCAAGATTACTCGTCAAGAAATCGGCCAAATTGTTGGCTGTTCTCGTGAGACAGTAGGTCGTATTCTGAAGATGCTTGAAGAGCAGAACCTAATTTCAGCTCACGGTAAGACTATCGTTGTGTACGGAACTCGTTAATAGCTAACGCTATTACACAAATTCAAAAGCCACCTTCTGGTGGCTTTTCTTTTTTCTGCTCGACTAACACATAAAGCTCGATGATCTACGGCACTCAACTAGGCCAGAGATTTACTATCGGTACTTTCAAAAATCTTATCAGCAGATGCAGCAACAAACCCCGTATACAGTTCACCATTTGCCATCGCATAACGCTTCGCAAACTCGTAGAAACCTCCTGGAACCACTTCTGTACGGTCATTGAAAGTGACAGGCACTTTATCAGCCATGGTGGATGACTGCTCAAGTAGCACTTCTGGCGTACCCTTTACTTCGCCACCCGATTCGTTGATGGTAAAACCAGCACCACGCAAATGGTCATTCACTTGTTTTACTTCAGTAAATGCCTTGAGCTGGTTTACGTTAACCGTAAAGTGGTTAGCACCATAGCCGTGTGCCGCCAACCAAGAAGCGTATTCGCTCTCTTCCGCCAGCAACTGGTAATCTGCAAAACTGATGTCCCACAAACGTCCACCATACAGGAAGGCATCACCTTCGAGCTTGGTCGCATCTACTTGCTCAACCAGCTTCGCAACTATCTCTTGTAGCTGTGGTGAACACTCTTCAACTTTCAGTTCACTAATAAATACTTTTGGCTGAAGCGGATCAGGATGTTCAAAGTGTTTAGCAACCAGTTTTTTGCTTTCAAAAACATAGTCACCGCAATCTTTGTAGCCGAGCGCTAAGAAAGGTTTTGCTAACGTTTCTAGACCAAGAGGAGCAACGTTGAAGGTACGTAGTGCAATATGGTCATTAATTAGCGCTTCGTCTTCTTCTAACAAGCGATGAACTTTATCAGCGGAAGGACAAAGGCGAGTGATGTAATCATTCCACAATGATTGAAACAGAACTTCTGGTGTCATATTGCCTCCTTGGCTTCATGAACACGACGTATTGGATTGGAAAAGAGGCTAACTAGAGCCGGTTACTATTCTTTTATAGATTTAAGTCGTTATTGGTTTTCAGGTTTAAACAAACAGGCTTCACCTTGCGATGAAGCCTGAATAACTTTGTTATAGCTCAACACCTGGGCTTAGTGTCGCTGGAAGCTCGGTTGCAGAACCTTCCATTGACGCCATTGGGTATGCGCAGTAGTCCGCTGCGTAGAATGCGCTTGGGCGTAAGTTACCCGAAGCACCCGGACCACCAAATGGCGCATCACCACTTGCACCCGTTAGCTGACGGTTGCGGTTCACGATACCTGCACGAATATGGTCAACAAAGTATTCCCACTCCGCATCCTCTGTTGTCACTAAGCCAGCAGACAGACCAAAGCGAGTATCGTTAGCCAGCTCAACCGCTTGCTCTAGAGTTTGGTAGCGCACCAATTGCAGTAGTGGGCCGAAGTATTCTTCATCAGGTAGTTGCGCGATTGGCGTAACATCAATGATACCCGGTGATACGAACGCAGCACCTTTACTTTGCGCTTCAACAAGGCTGTTACCGCCCAAAGACTGTAGGTTAGCTTGGGCATTAAGAATGAAGTCCGCTGCCGCTTTGGAGATTTGAGGCCCCATAAATGGTGCCGGCTCAGCAAATGGCTGATCCATGCGCAGCTTCTTCGTTGCTTCTACTAAGCGAGCAACCAACTCATCGCCTTTCGCACCCACAGGAATGTATAGGCGACGCGCACAAGTACAACGTTGACCAGCACTGATAAATGCAGATTGAATAATGGTGTAAACCGTTGCGTTCAAATCACCAAAATTCTCAGAAATCACCATTGGGTTGTTACCACCCATTTCTAGCGCCAGCATCTTGTCTGGTTGACCAGCAAACTGGCGATGGAGAATGTGCCCTGTGTTCGCACTACCCGTAAACAACAAACCATCAATTCCTTTAGACTGAGCCAGAGCAATACCTGTCTCTTTGCCGCCTTGAACTAGGTTGATGACTCCTGTTGGTAAACCAGCAGCTTCCCAGAGTTTCATAGTCACTTCCGCCGTCCACGGCGTTTGCTCGGATGGCTTGAACACCACGGTGTTACCCGCTAGAAGAGCAGGAACAATATGCCCATTAGGCAAGTGGCCAGGGAAATTGTAAGGGCCGAATACCGCCATAACACCCAGAGGGCGGTGACGCAGTACGATTTGGTTGCCCGCAGCTTCACGCACGGTTTCGCCAGTGCGGTCATGGTAGGCACGAATAGAGATAGCAATCTTGCCAGCCATCGCAGCCGCTTCAGTGCGAGTTTCCCAAATTGGTTTACCCGTTTCTTTCGCGATCACTTCTGCAATTTGCTCACTGTTCTCTTTAATTTTTTCCGCAAAAGAGAGAACCACTTTCTCTCGCTCTGCGAAAGGCAGTTTTTTCCAGCGAACAAATGCATTGCGAGCAGAAGCAACAGCATCTTCTACTTGCTCTTGCGTTGCACTTTGACCTTGCCAAATCACTTCATCGTTATATGGGCTTAAAGAAGAAAGCGTTTCACCTTTGCCTTCTAACCACTGTCCTGCGATCCACTGAGTCATAACGTGTTCCTTAAATTCTTTTACTGAGCCAAAATTCGAATAAAGTCGCCATTATCTACTTTCAGTGCATTCGCTACTTTTGGAGAGATAATTGCGCTGCCGTTTTCACGGTTGAATGCTGCTTTTGCGGCGGTCGCTCGAAAGTTTTCAAACGATGTATTACAGATTAAAAAGTCTTGCGAGCTTGAGTGTTCAGCAACGATTACCTTCACTCGAACTGAGTTGCGTACCGAGTCGATATTGTTAATATCACACTCCACGCTTGGGCCCGCATCAAAGATGTCAACATAGTTGCGACAGGTAAACCCTTCTTTTTCCAACAGCTTAAGAGCAGGACGGGTTTTTTCATGCACCTGCCCTATCACCTGCTGTGCTTCTTTGCTGAGCAAGTTGATATATATCGGCAGCTTAGGCATCAAATCGGCAATAAAGCCTTTCTTGCCAATACCAGTCAGATAATCAGCCATAGTGAAATCAATGGAGAAGAAGTGTTCTTGCAGCCATTGCCAAAATGGTGAGCTGCCATCCTCATCCGAGACACCACGCATCTCAGCGAAAATGGTCTTAGAGAATCTATGTGGATGTTCAGCCATCATCAAAAATCGGCATTTAGACATCAGTCTGCCGTTGAGGCCTTGACGAAACTCAGGGCGTAAAAACAATGTGCAGATTTCTGAACAACCCGTGTAGTTATTACCAAAGGTCAGTAACTTAACCACGTTGTTTACATTCAGCTTTGCTGAGGAATGCACTATGGTGCTGATGTGATAGGAATAAAACGGAACATCCCAGCCGACAGCGGCTTCAATCCCTGTTGTCCCAGCCACTTCACCCGTTTCTGAATCAAAACCGACCATCAGGTAGCCTTCATCCGATGGTGAAGTGACATCTGGTTTAGTAAAGCTGTATTCAGAATGTTTAATACGGTTGGTTAACAGTTCTTCGTTAACAGGTAATGAAGTGAAACCATGACCAGATTCAACAGCACAGGTGTGCAACGCGTCGTAATCCGACATAGAGATTGGGCGTACAACTAGCATCAATACTTCCCTCCAGATGCATTTAGGGCCTAATCATTAGGCCCTTATAGGCTCACAAAATAGAGTGAGCCTTATAGCTTAGTTTTTACATAAGAGATGCGATTGCTTTATCCAAGCGCGCTAAGCCTTCTTCAACTTCTTCTTTTTCGATAATTAATGATGGTGTCATACGTACCACGTTTGCACCCGCCATCAGAATCATTAGACCTTGTTTACCAGCGGCAACAAGAATGTCACGAGCACGACCTTGCCACTCTTCAGTCAAAGCAGCACCAAGCAGTAAGCCTTTACCACGAACTTCAGAGAACACGTTATATTTCGCATTGATCTTCTCTAAACCTTCACGGAACAGAGCTTCACGCTCGATAACACCCGCTAGAGTTTCAGGCTGGCTAATGATGTCTACAACCGCTTCTGCTACTGCACAAGCTAATGGGTTACCACCGTAGGTAGAACCGTGAGTACCCGGTTTGAAGTGCTCTGCCAGTTCAGTTGTCGTTAACATTGCACCGATAGGGAAACCACCACCAAGAGACTTAGCGGTACTCAAAATATCAGGAGTAATACCTAGACCTTGATAAGCGAAGAAGTGACCAGTACGGCCATTACCTGTTTGTACTTCATCAAAAATCAGTAGCGCATTGTGCTTATCACATAATTCACGAACAGTTTGAATGAACTCAGGTGTTGGAGACACAATACCGCCTTCACCTTGAAGAGGCTCGATCATCACAGCACAAGTACGGTCTGAGATGTGTGCACGCAGCGCCTCAACATTGTTGTACTCAAGGTGAGTAATATCACCCGGTTTTGGACCAAAACCATCAGAGTAAGCCGCTTGACCACCAACAGTTACTGTAAAGAAAGTACGGCCATGGAAACCTTGTTTAAATGCGATGATTTCAGATTTTTCAGGACCGAATTTGTCAGCAGCATAACGACGAGCTAGCTTCAGTGCCGCTTCGTTTGCTTCTGCACCAGAGTTCGAAAAGAACACTTTTTCTGCAAAGCTGACTTGTGTCAGTTTCTTTGCCAAACGCAGTGCAGGTTCATTTGTCATAACGTTACTTAGATGCCAAAGCTTGTTACCTTGTTCCGTCAACGCTTTAACCAACGCAGGGTGACAATGACCTAAACAACTCACAGCGATACCACCAGCAAAGTCAATGTACTCATTGCCTTGTTGATCCCATACTCGTGAGCCTTGTCCCTTAACCGGGATGAATTCCATCGGGTTGTAACAAGGTACCATTACCTCATCAAACAGACCGCGTTCTACATTAATTTCAGTTGTCATTGTTCGTCCCTTCTCGATACCGCATGCTTTGTAGATCGTCGACCTAACTACAAAAGTATAAGCTTGAAATTTTGTATTGCATTTCAGTTAATGCAGCATTGTATTTACAAATTATTAACCATTTCAATAGTGATTTATCCTTTACCAGCCTTTTTCAGGCTAATAAATGACACCACCGTTGAGTATTTATGCAACAAGCCATCGCTTTTATGAAGTATTTTCTTTATTCCGTCACAAAATAATTGCTAGAAACCTATAGGGGATAAGGAATTAGACTAAATCGAGATGAAATATCACGAATAAAATTTCATCAGAAATAAATCGTGTTTTTGATATTAAGAAAATGAAGAATAGTGATCGCGGTCAGGAAAAGTTTACTTATTTGCTACGGAAATTTGCTGTAACAGCGGTAATTGCTCCAGATACAAAGGTTATTCAGTAATTAGACCTGAAAATACCCTCTACCTCCGACAAACAATTGTATTTGCAGGCCGCTGGTTCTAGCGACGCAGAAAATTGGCTAGCAGCTCGTGACCTTGTTCTGTCTTTATCGACTCAGGATGAAACTGAACAGCATCAATCGGCAAGCTCTTATGTTGATACCCCATGATTTCATCCAAACGACCATCAGGTAGCTCAGTCCATGCGGTTAATTCTAAGCATTCTGGTAAAGAATCTGTTTTCACGACCAAAGAGTGATAACGAGTAACGGTAAGAGGGTTGTTCAAACCGGCGAAGACACTTTTGCCTGTGTGTTTAATCGGCGAGGTTTTCCCATGCATCACTTGACGAGCACGAACCACTTCACCACCAAAGACCTGTGCTATTGCTTGGTGCCCCAGACAAACACCCAGTATCGGTAATTTTCCAGCAAAGTATTCAATCGCTTTTAAAGAGATGCCAGCCTCATTGGGTGTACAAGGACCTGGAGAGATAACAAGATGAGTAGGTTTCAAGGCTTCAATCTGGTCTAAGGTAATCTCATCATTACGGACAACTTTCACGTCAGCACCTAACTCGCAGAAATACTGGTACAAGTTATAGGTAAAAGAGTCATAGTTATCGATGATGAGTAGCATAAGCCCAATTATCTGTTGCAATGAAAACACCCCGCATTCTACGAATCCACTGCTAAGATTCAATCAATAAGTTTACTCCTGTTACATTGACAATCGCTCACTGCGCACACTTTTTGAACAATTTACTCCTATCCAACATTAATTAGCTAACATTAAATTAGATAATTCTAATTAATAAAAAGGACGAGAGCATGAAAAGGACAATAGTTATCGGTGCCGGTTTAGGTGGTATGTCAATCGTGTATGAACTCAGACAAAAGCTGCCCAAAGACCATGAAGTTATGATCATTAATGAAAGTGAAGAGTTTCACTTTATTCCATCAAACCCTTGGGTTGCGTTAGGCGAAAGAAAAAAAGAACAGGTCGTACTCGATCTCAGACCTTATGTGGATAAATTCAATATCCCATTCAATACCTCCGGTGTTGCTGAGATCTTACCGAAGGAAAAACGCTTAATTACTGGAGATGGTAACGAATACCACTATGACTATCTGGCTATTTGTACCGGTCCTAAGCTGGCATTTGAAGCTGTAGCAGGAGCCGGACCGGACAACGGATTTACTCATTCGATCTGTACTGTCGACCACGCGGTCAAATCGCATCAGGCTTTAGAAGAACTGGTTAAAAACCCCGGACCTGTGCTTGTTGGTGCATTGCAAGGCGCAAGCTGTTTCGGCCCGGCTTACGAATACATCCTCTCTCTGGAAACTCATCTGCGTAAGCTTAAAGTAAGAGACAAAATCCCCATTACCTTTGTTACCAGCGAACCTTATATCGGTCACATGGGGTTGGGTGGCGTTGGTGACTCAAAAGCACTTATGGAACATGAGTTCCGTGAACGCGGAATTAAATGGATATGTAATTCTAGGGTCAAAGAGTTTGAATCGGGTATGGCGCATATCGAAGAGTTGAATCGCAAAGGCGAAGTGGATTTTGAGCATAATCTGCCTTTCTCAATGGCAATGTTCTTGCCTCCATTCAAAGGCTCTCCAGCTGTAGCAGCGGTTCCTGAATTGTGTAATCCGAAAGGCTTTGTAATTACAGATCAGTTCCAACGCAGCCCTGTTTATCCAGAGATTTTTGCCGCGGGTGTGTGCGTAGCCATTCCACCATTGGAAGAGACTCCTGTACCTGTTGGTGCACCAAAAACGGGCTTTATGATTGAATCCATGACCACAGCGATTGTGGAAAATATTCTTAGCTTGGAAAAAGGTGAAGAAATGCATACCAAACCTACCTTAAATGCACTGTGTTTGGCAGACATGGGGGATAAAGGCGCTGCGTTTATCGCTCTTCCACAGAACCCTCCGCGTAATACCAACTGGACCTCAATGGGACAATGGGTACACGTTGCGAAAATTGCTTATGAGAAATACTTCCTCTACAAAGTGAAAAAAGGCACCAGTGAACCTATCTATGAGAAGTACATTCTCAAAGCGGCTGGTATTACTCGAACTAAAGAATAAGCTCAATAGGCTAGATAAAACAAAGGCCAGCAAATGCTGGCCTTCTGACTTTTTAAACCGATTATCGGTGCAAAACAAAACTAGTATGGACGAGCTACAAAACCAACTGCGTCATACACTTTCTTCAGTGTTTGCAGTGCTCGAGCCGATGCTTTTTCCGCGCCCTCACGCATAACACTGTTTAAGTATTCGCGATCGTTACGGATACGAGCATATTCCGCCTGTACAGGTTCAAGCATAGCAACCAAAGCTTCGCCAACATCTTTCTTAAACGGACCGTACATTTCAACACCTGCATACTCTGCTTCAATCTCAGCAAAAGTTTTACCTGTTGCTGCAGAGTACAAACCCATTAGGTTAGAAATACCCGCTTTATTCTGCACATCGTGTGCGATACGAGGCGGTGTTTCTGTATCGGTTTGTGCTTTGTTGATCTTCTTGATGATTGACTTAGGATCTTCCAACAAAGTAATTACGTTTTTACGGTTATCATCTGATTTAGACATCTTCTTCGTCGCATCCTGCAAGCTCATCACACGAGCATTCACCGTTGGGATGTACGGCTCTGGAACCGTGAAAATAGGTGCTTCTGGAGAATAGATGTTGTTAAAACGCGTTGCGATATCACGCGCTAACTCTAAGTGTTGCTTCTGGTCACTGCCCACTGGAACTTGGTGCGCACCATAAAGCAGAATATCAGCTGCCATCAGCACCGGATAATTAAATAGACCAGCGTTCACATCATTAGCGTAACGTGCTGATTTGTCTTTAAACTGAGTCATACGGCTCAGCTCACCCATTTGGGTGTAACAGTTCAATACCCAACCCAGTTGAGCATGCTCCGGTACGTGAGACTGAACAAAAAGCGTGCTCTTCTTCGGATCAACACCAACTGCCAAACAAATCGCCAATGCGTCCAAAGTTGCCTCATGCAGAGCTTTAGGATCTTGGCGAACCGTAATTGCATGTAAATCAACAACGCAGTATTGGCAATCATAGTCGTCCTGCATTTGTTGCCATTGACGTAGAGCACCCAAGTAGTTACCGATACTTAGTTCGCCGGATGGCTGAACACCACTCAATACGATGGGTTTGCTCATGGGTATGATTTCCTTGTTACTAATAAGAATAAAGGTCTAACAATCTAATGCGCTGATTCGGTCTATACCTGATTATTTCAGCGCGATTTAGCAGTGTACTCATTAACGAGTATTTTTCTAGTTTAGAAAATGGTTTTTATGCTGAAACTGCAACGATATCGAGTAATTGTGCAATATCATCAGCGACAAAATCGGGCTGCGCATTCGCAATTGGCTCACCGTGGTTGTAACCGTAAGTTAAACCAAACGACGCGCAGCCAGCGTTTTTCGCCGCTAGGATGTCGTTTTTAGAATCTCCAACCATCAGCATTTGACTGGCATCCACCTGATGTTTTTCTAACAGCCAGTTTAAAGCCATAGGATCAGGTTTTTTGTTTGGGAAAGTGTCACCACCAATCACGTCAGTAAAATACTGTGCAATATTGTGTTGTTCTAACACATGAGGAACAAACTTTGATGGTTTGTTGGTGACCAATGCCAAAGTGAATCCGGCTTGATGCAAAGACGCCAAAGTCTCTTTTACATTGCTGTAAAGGTGACTCAGTTTGTGCCCTGTTTTTTCATAAAAATCATCAAACAGCTCACGAGCTTTTGCATGTACATCTTTATCCAATTCAGGATCGATCACTAGGCTGCGGCTTAACGTTCTGCCAATAAGAATATCAGCTCCGTTGCCAACGTAATCTCTCACTTCAACTTCAGTGACACCAGGGTAACCTAACGCTTGTGCAGCTTGGTCAGCTGCAACGGCTAAATCTGGAACGCTATCTAATAAAGTGCCATCTAAATCAAAAGCTATCAGCTTAATTTGGTTCACTATCTACTTCCCTAACTTTCTCTTTCTATTATTAATTATTTTTCAACACGAGCCAGTTCAGCGCGCATGTCATCAATAACCGCTTTGTAATCTGGTTGGTCAAAAATAGCTGAACCCGCAACAAACATATCTGCACCAGCTTCAGCAATTTCACGGATGTTTTCCACTTTAACGCCACCATCTACTTCCAAGCGAATGTCACGACCACTTTCATCAATCAACTTACGTACCGCGCGAAGTTTATCCAAAGTGTGTGGAATGAATGACTGCCCGCCAAAACCTGGGTTTACTGACATAAGCAGAATCATATCCACTTTATCCATCAGGTAATCCAAGTGACTTAATGATGTCGCAGGGTTTAAAACCACGCCCGCTTTACAGCCGTGTTCTTTAATCAGTTGCAGTGTGCGGTCAACGTGCTCTGAAGCTTCCACATGGAAAGTAATCATTGATGCGCCCGCTTTAGCAAAATCAGGGATGATGCGATCGACTGGCTTTACCATCAAATGCACGTCGATTGGAGCGGTAATGCCATAGTCACGCAGAGCTTTACAAATCGGTGCACCAAAAGTCAGGTTAGGTACGTAGTGATTATCCATCACATCAAAGTGCACAACGTCAGCACCCGCTGCGAGTGCTTTTTCGACATCTTCTCCCAGACGAGCTAAATCTGCGGAAAGAATGGATGGAGCAATGAGAAAATCTTTCATACCTGACCTCTTAGGCTTATTGAATGCAAGCTGAACACAATGTGTGCGTCATTCTACCTAAGGGTGGCTGGAGATCCTAGCGTTAAGGTTTTTTCGTTTATCGAAGAAGAGATCTGGTAAGAAGAGACTTAGGGAAGATTTGTAGAACGAAACCTTCCCGTACTTTTAACGGCTAATCGCGATAGTTAACGACCCGCTTTGAACAGAGCCAGCAGTTCATCCACTTTGTTACGTCCAGATCCATTGCGACTAATGGTACGCTTCACTTTAACCACATTTAACTGTGCTCCGTGGTACAAACGGCGAGTCAAAATGGTATCGTGATTAGAAATCAAGACTGGGATATTACGTTCCGTGGCAGTTTTCTCTGCGATATCCGCCAAAGCCGCCTGGTCATCTAATGTAAAACCAGCCCCTGCATACGAAGTGAAGTTCGCCGTGTTTGACAGTGGCGCATACGGTGGATCACAGTAAATCACACTGTTGCTACCCGCTTTACGGAATGTCTCTTCGTAGCCTGCACAGATAAAGGTGGCTCTTTGCGCTTTCTGAGCAAAGAACTCCAGCTCTGATTCAGGGAAGTAAGGTTTTTTGTAAGAACCAAATGGAACGTTGAATCCGCCTTTTTTGTTGTAACGACAAAGACCGTTAAAACCAAAGCGGTTCATATATAAGAATGCCAATGAGCGGTACAGAACATCATCAGTACGATTAAACTGCGAACGCACATCGAGATAGAACTCTTTGCGATTGTTTTCCGCCACAAACCAACGTTTGGCTTCTGAAATGTAGTGCTGTGGATTCTCTTTTAGCAGATTGTAGAGATTGACCAAATCTGGGTTGATATCCGCCAACAGATAGTGCTTATATTCTGTGTTCAAGAATATAGAGCCTGCACCAACAAATGGCTCTACCAACTCTTCAGCAGATGGCAAGTGGCGTTGTATGTCTTCGACTAGGCCATATTTACCACCAGCCCATTTCAGAAAGGCACGCTGCTTTTTCATCTACTGCTCTAATTCTTTACCACAAAAATAAGGCTGCGAAATGTAACACATTTTATGAGCGAGCTCAGGTTTATTTCGCACGATCTATCTCTCTATGCACTTGGCTTAAAGATTTTGCCCAAGGACCCAGTTGTTGCAAAGGTTTCGACAAGGTTTCAACCGCATCTCTTGCCAACTGAATGGTTGGATAGTTGCTGTAAGTAATGATGTACCATTCCACATCATTTCTTAATGTCGGGTAAACATTGACTTTGCCTTGTAGCTGATACTGATTGATAAAGCGCTGCGCATCAGGAAGCGAATTTACCGCAGCCAATTGCAAGGTATAGCTACGAGGAGACATCGCTTTTAACTCTTCACGTGCAAACGAGAAGGTAATTTTCACTTCAGGTGGATTCTCTGCCGCTGGTGCGACTTGAGTCTCAGCTTGTTTAGGTTGTTCGATATCTACCGTCTGCGCTGGTGTAGATGTTTCAGTGGTTTGAGATCCAGAGGTTTGAGGAACCGCACTTTCTTCCACTAGATTATCAATCTTCGAAGTGTCGACGTTTTCTGGTTTACCTTCTAGCAGCGCATCAACAACATCAGACGTGATAACAACGCGTTGTTGTTCGTCATCTGACATACCCACGCCCTGTTTATCCTCAACAACATCTGGAGGAAGCGCACCAGAATCATCAGTAGCACCATTGCTTGTTAGAGTAGACGAGTTACTGTCGGCTTCGTTGTTCGTGTCCACCGTCTGACTATCTTCATTCAGCGTAGGAATAACCGTTTGTTCTTTTGTCAGTGTCAGTTGCTGCGCTTTGTCGTCTGGGGAAGGTTGTGATAACCACCACCAGTAACCACCACCAATCAATAGAATCAGTGCCAGTACCAGTAGCGCGGCTTTCATTGGCGAGCCAATGATTGAACGAATCACAATACGTTTTTCCATTTTCTGTTCTCCCAGCGCCATAATTTCTCCCGGTAAGTTTTTCACTTTTTTATAAGCAGCTCTTACGCGGCGTTCATGTTCATCATCAACATAACGCATAACTCGTTGTTCAAACAAGCGATCTGCTTCATCACGGCTTAAAAGTTCAACTTCTAAATCAACTGGTTTATGTTCCTGTCCGTAGCTTAAACGCGTTAGAACGGCGTCTAAACCGGTAGACTGCGCGAATAAGACTACGTTCACTGTCCATAATGGATTGGTTTGAGATTCTAAGATCCACATCCACAATTCAGAGACCAAAGTCTCAGACAACAAGTGCGCATCATCAATCACAACCACGATGTCGCATTGCGTCTGATCGAACAGGTGTGAAAAACTTTCGACTAGAGAGTCTTTGGGATTGAACAGAGATTCAGAGCTAAGCTGAGAGAGAATGGTGGTACGGCGTTGTTCGTCGTCTTGATTAGGATGACACATGAGCAAAGACTGATTCTTGTCATTTGCCCACGCTTCAAGGTAACGCTGTGCCAGCCAAGACTTACCTGCACCTTGGCTACCACAAACATTGATTAAATTTGAGCTAAAACGAGTAAGAAGCTGCAAACGCTCCAGTAACTCGGTCTGAGAATCTAACTCCAGTACATGTGCCAAATTCATCGTTCATCCTAAAGGAAAACAGCATTACCCTGAAGTAAGCACCCCTATAGGGTGCGGCAATAATCTATCGCCTGCTCAATAATGGTTTCCGGCACACCTTTCACTACGTCAGAAGTACCAATGCTAGTTGGTAATACCAAACGTAACTCACCCGCTAGTACTTTCTTATCGCGCATCATGTGTTTCATGAAGTCTTCGAAAGACATACTTTCTGGGGTTTGTACCGGCAATTTTGCTCTTTTAAATATAGATAAGATTCGTTCAACTTGTTGTTCGGTAATTAAACCTTGTAGTTGGGCAGTTTTCGCCGCCATCATGGTACCGGCAGAAACAGCCTCACCATGTAACCAATTGCCATAACCCAGTTCCGCTTCAATCGCGTGACCGAATGTATGACCTAAATTCAACAATGCACGAATGCCTGACTCTTTTTCATCTTGAGCAACAACTTCTGCTTTAATCTGGCAACAACGAGCAATCGCATACGTCAGAGCTTGTTCATCCAACGCATAGAGTTCATCCATATGTTGTTCTAACCAAACGAAAAAAGCTTCGTCGTAGATGATACCATACTTGATCACTTCAGCCATGCCTGCGGCGAATTCTCGCTCAGGAAGAGTGGCAAGACAGTGGGTATCGATGATAACCGCTTTCGGTTGGTAAAACGCGCCGATCATGTTTTTACCCAGAGGATGGTTAACTGCGGTTTTGCCACCAACAGAAGAGTCCACTTGAGAAAGCAAGGTGGTAGGTATCTGAATAAAATCGACACCACGCTGGTAACAAGACGCAGCAAAACCAACAAGATCGCCAATAACGCCACCGCCTAAAGCAATAATCACCACATCTCGGCTGTAATTATGCTCAAGCAGGAAGCTCAAAACCGTATTGAACGTCTCTAAGGTTTTGTATTTTTCACCATCAGGCAATTCTAAGACAGAACTGATACAGCCTTTCTGGTCGAGTAACGCTGTGATCTTATCCGCATACAATGGCGCCACTGTATGGTTAGTGATAACAACGACTTTTTGTTTTGGGGAAAGAGAAAGAAGAGCCGGATCATTAAATAATCCGGCACCAATTGAGATTGGGTAGCTACGTTCACCTAAGCTGACCGTGATCCGTTCCATGGTCTGCACTCCAATAAAAAGAACAAATTAATGTTCTTCTAGCATTTTTACGATCTGGTTGGCTACCACTTTTGCACTTTGATCATCTGTACGTACGGTAATATCCGCGATTTCTTCATACAGTGGGTTACGATCATCAGCGAGACTTTCTAAAACTTCTCGCGGGCTATCCGTTTGTAGCAAAGGACGCTTTTTGTCGCGGTTTGTGCGAGCAAGTTGCTTTTCAATGGTGGTTTCTAAATATACGACAATACCACGTGCAGATAGGCGGTTACGGTTTTCTTTGCTCAATACAGAGCCACCACCCGTCGCTAAAACGATACCTTGTTGTTCGGTGAGATCGTTAATCACAGTTTCTTCGCGCTTGCGGAAACCTTCTTCACCTTCAACATCAAATACCCATGCGATATCTGCACCAGTGCGCTCTTCGATCACTGTATCAGAGTCTAAAAACTCCATATGCAGTTGTTGAGCAAGATGTCGACCAATTGTACTTTTGCCGGCGCCCATAGGACCGACAAGAAAAATATTGCGTTTCTCAGCCATGTTTAGCAGTAATTTACAACGTTAATTCAATGACATCGCCACAAAATTCGCCGGACATAAGTCAACGATAGGAATGCTTGTGGCACCTATTCCTCACAGATATTTCGTGATAAGACCCGAAATTATCTAGATCTGCTGGCACTAATGCAACTTTAATTTTCTTTGATAATGAATAAACGCGATAAGTTATTGAATAACCACCTTAGGCGTAACAAAGATTAGTAGTTCACTTTTTCCCATTTTTTCGTAGCTTCGACGGAATAAAGCGCCTAATAGAGGGAGATCGCCTAATAAAGGCACTTTCTCAACCGAGCGGGTTAAACTGTGCTGAAAAATACCACCCAATACAACCGTTTCGCCATTATTGACCAATACCTGAGTACCGATTCTTTGAGTATTAATGGCAACCGCTTCACCAGTACCTGTTTTTACGACATCTCCTACACGGTCTTGGGTCACACTGAGATCGAGAACTAACCGATTATCTGGCGTTATTTGTGGTGTTACCATTAAACTCAGCACCGCCTTACGAAACGAAACCGTCGTTGCTCCGCTGGAAGACGCTTCTAAATAAGGCAATTCCGTTCCCTGTTCGATATACGCTGGCTTCTTATTGGTAGTAATCAGTCTCGGGCTGGAAATGATTTCGGCTTTAGACTCTCTTTGCAAAGCAGAAAGCTCTAAGTCTAACAGTGTGTCAGCCCCTAACTTCGCAACTTGGAAAGCAATACTTGATGCGCCAGCGGTCGTTGCAGCTAAATTCACATTCAAAAAATCGTCTAACGGAATCATGCCTTTTCCACTATCACCACCTTCTCCATCACCAGAATCATACATGTCCGAGACAAACAGATTACTTTCAATACTACCGCCAGAAGTATGGCTACCATTGGTTGAAGTGAATCCCCAGCGAACCCCAAGCTCTTCTAAGTCGCCTTCATTAACGGTCACGATACGGGCTTCGATCTGAACCTGTTTTACGGGCACATCCAAAGACTTAACGATGTCTCGAATCACGTCTATGTTTTCTGGTAGTTCGCGAATCAATAACGCATTAGTTCTTTCATCAATACTGATAGAACCTCGCTCAGAAAGCATGGTCAGAGCCCCTTCACCATTAATCATCTCGGCAATATCCGAAGCTTTAGCAAAGCTGATTTTAATGATGTCGGATTGTAAATCACCCAGTGCCTCTTCCATTCGAGCCTTTTCCAGTTCTTGCTGCTCACGCAGATCCAGCTCACTTTTAGGGGCAACTAAAATCACGTTACCATCGATTCGTTTGTCCAAGCCTCTCGCTTCAAGAATAATATTGAGCGCTTTTTGCCAAGGTACCCCATCCAATCGCAACGTCATGTTCCCTGCCACCGAATCAGAAACAACCAAGTTGAAACCGTTATAATCAGCAATAAGCTGTAATACGTTACGAACAGGGATATCTTGAAAGTTAAACGAGATAGGCTTGTTGTCTTGTTCTAACAACAGTTTCTGGTCTTGTTTCGGTTGTGGCTCAGACTTACGGATCACCACCTCTAAAACATTCTTATTTAACTGGTAGTCGTATTGGTAATCCCCTTTCACTTTGACCTCAAGAAGACCATTTGATTGCTGACGAAACACTTCAATCGTATCGACAACCGTTGCGAAATCAGACACATCCAGCACAAAGAGTTTGTCATCTGACACGAGGGTGTTTAACAGCTCAATGTTCAATCCGTTCTTGGTTTTCGCCACATCAACGACTAACGATGCAGAGTCTAGCTCAATGATGATAACCGCCGCTTTATCCGCGTTTATCTTGAAATCAATGTTGTTCAGACGGTTGGGAATCGTATTATCGTCACTTGCCAGTACAAAAGTTGCGAAACAAAAACATGTGGTTACCAAAACACGCCTAAGAGCGTGAAATCCTTTTTGAAGCCATTTATTCATGATCGTTTTCTCCACAATCTACTTCAGAGCCAGCTTGATGCTGCGCTGATTCCAACACCCTAAGCCATCAGGTAAAGTCTCTTTGATTAACAAGTACTGCTTGGTGACCTCAGATACTTTTCCATGATTGATGCCGATGTATTGCCCTTTTGCTACGTACGCCAGCTTTCCTTCCGGAGTCAGAATCAGTGCCGAAGTGCTTTTGCCATTGCTCATTACGCCTTTAAACTTGAGTTGGCTTAGCGCAAAGCTTTCTAGTGGGTCCTTTTGCTTACGCAGTGTTGGTTGCCAACAGTCTTTTTTCGCTTTAGGTTGATTTTGAGTCACCGCTTCTCTTGGCAATTCGAAAGGCTCTCGAACCTTAGTGTTCACATATAAGAAAGCCTCAAAAGGTTCGATTGGCTGCTGTGGAATGATCTCCTTTCGCGCTTGAAGCGTGACTTGTTCGATATAGTCTGAAAGTGAATCTTCATTAGCCTGACACCCCACCAACCCCATACATATCAAGATCCAACAAAAGGATTTATTGCTCATTGCTGACCTCCTGGGGTAGCCGTATCCGGCTGATATTGATAGGTAAAAGCTCGTACATTGACTCTCAATTTCTGACTGTCTTGACTGGCTCGTTGAAAATCGACGTTCTCGAAATAGATAATCCTTGGCAACTGCGCAATGGCTTGTGAAAACTGACCAATATTGTGGTATTCGCCGGTTAGCTCTAGGTTCAAAGGTAGGCGGGACAAAAATGCTTGCTGTTCTTTTTCACCCCAATCCATACGAGTGAAACCCAGTTGATGTTTGATGCCGAGCTCATTCACCGCTGCCAACATACTGGCCAACTCTTTCTGCTCAGGTAATTGCTGAAGTAAATAGTCATAACGCTCTGACAGTTGATCGAGTTGAGCTTTGAGTTGTGGCAGAGTCGCAGCTTTATGAGCTTTTATACGAATGGTGGATTTTAGCGTTTGCTCTTCTTCTATAAGGGCATTCAAATGATCTTGCTTAGGAACAAGATAAAACCAATATCCCGCGCCTTGAATCAGCACCATGATAAGTAACAACAGGACAAACTGTGGAAAACGTGGCCAATCTAATATGTCGTCAAGCTCCAGGCTCTTAAAATCACCCATTCGTCACCTCCTGTAGAGGCGCTATATCTTTCGCTTCCATATGGAACGAAAACGACACTTGAAAGCTCTGAAACTGTTTACCAAATCGATAACTGCCAGACACAATAGAATGCATTTCAACATCAGAGATATAAGAAGAGTTTTCTAGCAAATCCAACATTGTCGCTAGTCGCGCAGTACTATCACTGATCCCTTTAAGTTCAATGTTGTGATCGTTCATACTCATTTGGTCTACGTACACCCCCTGCGGAATAAGGTGCGGAATCAGATCCATAAACTGAGTGGTTTTGTTGCGCTTTTTCTGCAGTGATTCAACCATATCAAAACGTACCATCAGGTCCTGATACGCTTTTTCTACTCGCTTAAGAGAATTGATTTGCCTATCCAGATCGACGATATGTTGGTTTAAAAAATCAACACGGCTTCTTTGCCGAGTAGCTTGATCATCAACATACCATCCGGCCGCCCATTGCATAGCAACAGCGAAACTCACTGCCAGTAACGAGATATGAATGAAACGCTGCCTGTGAGCCTGCTTTTGAGCTTCTCGCCATGGAAGAAGGTTAATGCTATGCAGCATGTTCCACCTCCAACCAATGGATTCCCCGTAAGGCAAGCCCTGCAGCCGTGGCAAAAGCCGTTGCAGGCAATTCTGAACCGTGACGCTTACTCACTTTGTTATGAAATACGCTAAAGGGGTCCAGCACTCCACACATAAGGTTGACCTTCTCAATCAACGCACTTTGTATCGCTGCGATATTGGCGCCACCGCCAGTTAGCCAGATCCCACTAAGGCTTGTTGCACCGTTCACAGATATGAACAGTTGAATTTGTTTAGCAATCTTGTCGGCTAGCTCATGAACCTTATCTTTTAATACAACAGAATCTTCATTTTCTGATTGAGTCGATACCTGAGATATACCCTCGGCAATCTGCTTATAGAAAGGTGCTTTGTTGGCAAAATCTAAACACAAAGTAGTCTGAGTATGACCGACATCCACCAGCAAGCAATCTGTGCGAGCATAAGTTTTACTGAACAGTTGCCACAACTGAACTAAAGCATGAGTCTGCACTTCAGCCAGAATCGGCTTGAAGCCCGCTTTTTCCAAAGCAAGGGTACGGCTTTCTACAACGTCTCGCTTAGTGGCATACACTTGGTAGGCTGCTATATTATTTTTACTGGTCTTTGCCTCAGCCGTTGCATGCTTAATTACCGGCACAAAATCGAGACTGACTTCTTCCATCAAGTATGGCGACTGATGAGAAAATGCTTGATGAATAGCAAACTCGCGTTCATTAGGCTCTAGTTCGCTATCTATTTGTAATACTTTACTAATTACTGTGTTATCGGGGATGGCAACAACAACTTTTCGACTAAATAGAGGTAACCCCTTTTTTAGTTCTTTGAGTTTCTTTACAATTTTCTGATAAACCAAAGCATGGTTATCAGCGAAAATATCGTCAGCAACTCGTATTTCCTTATAACCTAACAGCGTATACTTACTGCCTGCAGGTTTTAGGACCACTGCTTTAATACTATGGTGGCCGATATCGACACCCATAACTAATGATTGAACCATATAGCTCTACTCCAATAAGAAAGCTCCGCTCATTACGCCTATTAAATGGGGAAATAAGCGGTAACTACTTTTGAGAGCTAAATTTTTAGCTTAGAGTACTAGGGTTTGCATTAAGGCAGCCTCTACTAAACAGGGATTCTCCGGTGAAGTTCATAAAGCGTTTAATAATTTTTTCATTGATTTGCACAGCTCTTGGAGTCAGTACAATTTTTGGTTTCTATTTATATGTAAAACCAGAGTTGCCTGATGTCGCCACTTTGCGAGATGTAAAACTCCAAACTCCAATGCAAGTCTTTAGTAAAGATGGCAAGCTCATCGCTCAGTTCGGTGAGAAGCGTCGTATTCCTCTTAAACTGGAGGAGATGCCGAAAGAGTTGATAGAAGCCATCATCGCAACCGAAGACTCTCGTTTCTATGACCACTACGGTTTTGACCCGATTGGTATTACCCGTGCGGCATTTGCGGTTGTCGCATCGGGCAGTGCTTCTCAAGGTGCAAGTACCATAACCCAACAGTTGGCTCGTAACTTCTTCTTGTCTAATGAGAAGAAAGTCATGCGTAAAATCAAAGAGATTTTTATCGCAATCCATATTGAACAGCTACTGTCCAAAGACGAAATCCTTGAGCTATATCTGAACAAAATCTATTTGGGCTATCGTTCATACGGTGTTGGTGCTGCCGCGCAGTCTTACTTTGGTAAAGAAGTAAAAGATTTAAGCTTAGGTGAAATCGCGCTTATCGCGGGTCTGCCAAAAGCGCCGTCAACGATGAACCCGATCTACTCTTTAGAACGCGCAACCAACCGTCGTAACGTGGTTTTGGCGCGTATGCTTTCTGAAAAGTACATCACTCAAGAGCAGTATGAACAAGCTCGTGCCGAGGTTTTACCAACCAAGTATCACGGCGCAGAAATTGAACTAAATGCTCCTTATGTGGCGGAAATCGCACGTGCGTGGATGATTGAACGCTATGGTGAAGA
The DNA here is from genome assembly GCF_014596725.1 of Vibrio sp. Y2-5. Taxonomy (GTDB): domain Bacteria; phylum Pseudomonadota; class Gammaproteobacteria; order Enterobacterales; family Vibrionaceae; genus Vibrio. The sequence continues at coordinate 116,659 of NZ_JACVEG010000006.1, read as the reverse complement.
TGCTTATACCTCAGGTATGAAAATTTACACTACGGTAGATTCTAAACGCCAACAAGCCGCCAACTTAGCCGCGATTCACAACTTGATTGCGTATGATGAACGCCACGGCTACCGCGGTGCAGAAAAAGAGCTGTGGAAATCAGGCCAAGCGGCTTGGACTGAAGAACAAATTGTTAAACATCTTAAAAACGAACCGACTTATGGTGAACTTTCACCAGCAGTTGTTCTTAACACAGAAGCTAAATCAGCCACGGTTTGGGTTAAGAACCAAGGTGAATTCACTATTGATTGGAATAACTTGAACTGGGCTCGTCGCTTCATTACTGACGATCGCCAAGGTCCTCTGCCAACCAGTACCAAAGAGATCCTAAAAGCGGGTGAACAAATCTGGGTTCGCAACGTTTCTGAAGATGAATCTGAAAATCCGGTTTGGCAGCTAAGCCAAGTTCCGAATGCCAACACAGCTTTTGTTGCAATGGACCCAGAAAACGGTTCAATTGAGGCACTTATCGGCGGCTTTAACTTTGTTCACAACAAATTTAACCGTGCCACTCAATCGGTTCGCCAAGTAGGTTCAAGTATTAAACCGTTTATCTATGCCGCTGCTATAGATAAAGGATTAACACTGGCAACACTTATTAACGATGCGCCGATTAACCAGTGGGATGAAAGCCAAGGTACGGCATGGCGTCCTAAGAACTCGCCACCGACATACGGAGGTCCAACGCGTGTACGTATCGGTTTGGCGCAGTCTAAAAACGTAATGGCCGTTCGCGTACTGCGTGAAGTAGGCTTGGAAGATACTCGTCAATACCTGACTCGCTTTGGTTTTGATATCGACCAACTACCAAAATCTGAAACCATTGCGCTTGGTGCTGGCAGTTTAACACCTGTAAAAATGGCGCAAGGTTATTCTGTATTTGCCAACGGTGGTTACTACGTTGAGCCGTACTACATTCAAAAAGTAGAAGACCCATACGGTAAATTAGAATTTGAGGCCGAGCCTACAATTGTTTGTCGTCAAAACTGTCCAAAAGCTGCAAACGAGTTTGATGAGCAAGACGCTGAAACTCACATTGCTAAACAAGTTATCTCCGAACAAACGGCGTTCCTTGTTCGCGAAATGATGTACAGCAACATTTGGGGTGGCGGTAACTGGGCTGAAAAAACCGGTTGGAACGGTACAGGTTGGCGTGCTCAAGCACTCAAACGCAGAGATATCGGTGGTAAAACAGGTACAACAAACGACTCTAAAGATGCTTGGTATAACGGTTATGCTCCGGGCATTGTCGCTATTGCTTGGGTAGGCTTTGATGAACACAGCCGAAACCTAGGTAAGACCATACCAAATCCAAACATCGAAGATGATGTGTCGGGCGCTGAAGCGGGTGCGAAAACAGCTCAACCAGCATGGATTGAGTTTATGAGCCAAGCTCTAGAAGGTGTACCTGAACAAGAGAAAGCATTGCCGAACAATATTGTTCGTGTACGTATTGACCGCGATACAGGCTTACTGACGAACAAGCAGGATGAAACCTCAATGTTCGAGTATTTCTTAAAAGGTACTGAGCCAAAAGAGTACGTTCAAGAAAGCCTATCTGGTGATATTTACTCAAATAGCGGTGGCGACGAGTTGTTCTAGACAACTCTGCTACATCAAAGAAAAAAGAGGCTTAACAGCCTCTTATTTTTTATGCAAAGTATCCTAGTTAGGCTTGAGCTTCTAAGGTTTCTTTCATTGACTTAGCTAAGGTTTCAAAGCGCTGGCGTAATGGTGAACCCGGTCGATAAGCAACCACAAGCCGACGTGATGGCTCAGGGTTTACTGCTTTTATATAGCAGACACCATCTTTGATTTTTTCTTTAGGTAATGAAAGCTTAGGCAGTAAGGTGATACCCGCGCCTGCGGCAACCATATTGCGTAATGTCTCTAAACTAGTGGCTTTAAAGCGATCATCATCTTTTGCGCCTGCCGCAAAGCAGAAACCTAACGCCTGATCTCGTAAGCAATGCCCATCACCCAGCGCTAACACGGTTTTACCGTTAAGATCCAACATGTCGACTTCATCTCGAACAGCCCAAGGATGATCACAGGGAACGGCGATACTCATAGGTTCGTCGTAAACATCAATCTCTTTGAACTGAGCCGTTTCATCCACTGAAGCCAGAACTAAACAGTCCAACTTTCCATCCTCCAATTGTTGCACCAACTGATGGGTTTGAGCTTCATGTAGAAATAGCTCCAGCTCTGGAAAATGTTCTTTTAGCGATGGCACAATTCTAGGCAACAAATAAGGGCCAAGTGTCGGAATAAAGCCAATATGCATGGGTCCTGTCATTGCACCTGTCTGCTTACTCGCCATGTCTTTGAAGGTTTTTACTTCACTTAAGATTCGCTTGGCCTGATCGACGAGTTGCAAACCTGACTCGGTAAAGAGCACGCGCCGGCTGCTTCGCTCCAGTAAAACAGTGCCCAGTTCATCTTCCAATTTACGAATCTGACCACTTAGTGTTGGCTGACTAACAAAACACGCTTCTGCTGCTTTGCGAAAATGTTTGTGCTCAGCCAACGAAACCAAATATTCAAAGTCACGAATATTCATTATTCACCCCGATAGAATTGAACTATCAAAACCATAACATCAACTGAGTTGGTCTATCAAAGATTTTGTTACAAATTTAATCTATTTAACGATAATGAGGTTAAACTCGAAATGGTGATTTGATTAAGGTAAGAAAGATGGCTTGCAATAACTGCCAACAGAATTGGTTCTGGAAAAAGATAGGTAAATGCCAGCGCTGCATGGACCAACTCACCGTTTTGTCTGTCCTATGCTGGGTGGTGTGGTTTTTCTTCTTTAAGCAAAATCCTCGCAGTATCGAATCCATCACATTGATGATCGCAGGCTTTGCCTTCAACGCATTACTTTTTCTCCACTTATGGATGAAGTTCATCGTTCTTCCTTGGCGCAAACGGCAAGGGAAAGATGATTAAACACTTTTGAAACAACATCAATGAGTCACAGTTTTATGGCGGAGAGAAAAATGGCTGCTGTAGAAAAGAAAAAAGCCCTAAAATCAACAATTGTTTTAGGGCTCTCTTAGATTTTTCTAAGAAAAAGCAGTGGTATTAAAGTAGACCGTGCTTTTTCTAATTGGTTCCGGAAAATTTTGATCTTTTTTCGATCTTATTCTCCGGGCTTAAGATTCAATAGCTTATGCAACTTTCATCTTAGTAATCAGTTGCTCTGAAACATTCACTTCAAGCGCGACTTCATCACAAGCATGTTGACGAGGGCACTTCTCGCAGTCTTTCAGTACTTTCTCAGGCAACAACGTTTTTGACGTTGGAATGAAGTCTAGCTTCATAAAGAATTCAGGAGTACGAGTCAGTACGAACACTTTCTTGATCGCCATTTGACGAGCTTTACTTACCAGGTATTGAACAATCGCCGTACCTTGCCCTTGACCTTGCCAACCCGCTTCAACGCCGAGTGAGCGAATTTCAGCTAAGCCAGAGTCATACACGTAGAGAGAAGCACAGCCTGTGATTTCACCATTGTGTTCTGCCACAGCGAATGAACCAATATCACGCACAATTTCATTACGAGAGCGCGGTAGGTTTTCCCCCATATTCGCCCAGTAAGTCACCATGCCTTCGAGTGCTTCGATGTCTGTTAAACGAGCAGGACGCACCTTAACAGATGTAGCATCTCGTTTAGATAAACGCGACTCTGCTTGTTCTACTGCGTAAGCGACCTGATGCGGTGCTACACCACCCAGAGCGCTACGTTTCTCTAAACAAGACTCAATGGTCAGAATCGCATAAACGTCGTCTTCAATCACTGGAGAGAAGGCTTTTAACTCTTCTAGAGTCAGCTCTTCCAGCGCGCAGCCTTTGGCTATGGCAGCAACCACAGTGACACCTACGATATGGTGCGCTTCACGGAATGGAATGCCTTTCGCAACTAGGTAATCCGCTAGCTCAGTTGAGTTTGCATAGCCTTGTTTCGCCGCTTCCAGTGTACGTTCACCGTTCACTTTGATGCCTTCAAAGCACAGTGCCGCCATTTCCATACAATCATTCCAAGTATCCAAAGCGTCAAACAGACCTTCTTTGTCTTCTTGCATATCTTTGTTGTATGCCAGTGGTAGCGCTTTAACGGTCATCATCATGCCCGCCAACGAACCGTAAACACGGCCGGTTTTACCACGGATAAGCTCTAGCGCATCTGGGTTTTTCTTTTGTGGCATCAGCGACGAACCAGAAGTCACTGTATCCGCTAATTCGATAAAGCCCGACTCACCTGAGTTGTAGAAGATCATGTCTTCAGCCAGACGAGAAAGGTGCAGCATAGAGATAGAAGCGACAGACATCAGTTCCATCACGTGATCACGGTCTGATACGGAATCGAGTGAGTTACGTGTCGCACGACGGAAGCCAAGGTTATGAGCCAGCTTTTCACGATCCATTGGATACGCAGTACCAGCAAGAGCACCCGAACCTAACGGACAAGTATCAAGACGTTTAATCGCATCACTCACACGTGAATAGTCACGCTCAAACATCTCAACATAAGCTAAACACCAGTGAGCAAAAGTCACAGGCTGAGCACGTTGCAAGTGGGTGTAACCCGGCAGCACTGTGCCTTGATGCTCTCTAGCTACAGCAACCATTTTGCTTTGTAGACGGTCAAGTGCGATCAGCAGTTGTTGACCTTGTTGACGACACCAAAGTTTTAGGTCGGTCGCGACTTGGTCGTTACGTGAACGGCCAGTGTGAAGTTTCTTGCCTAAATCACCGACTTTACCGATCAGCTGCTGCTCTACCCATGAGTGGATATCTTCAGCATCTGAACGAAGAATTTGTTCTGGGTCTTCCATCACTTCAAGCTTGAGTTCATTCAATGCTAACTCAAGTTTTTGCTGCTCGTCTTCACTCAGAACGTTGACAGAAAGCAGAGCTTTAGACCACGCAATAGAACCCACAATGTCTTGTTCAGCCAATCGGTAGTCAAAGCGTAATGAATCATTAAACTCTTTGAATCTCGTATCTGCTGCTTGGGTAAATCTTCCGCCCCATAATGCCATTGTGCTTCTCCTGCATCTAATTCCTTGGTTAATTGACCAAAGAATACTTCATTTCTGCCAGTGTTTATAAGTTATAAATAAGGATCGCGCATCTGCGATCCTCATCATTTTATTATTTTAAGATGGGCTCCCTGAATGAGAGCCTCTTGATTACTTCTTCGCTTCGTTCAATGCTTTGATACGGCTAGCCAAAGAGTAAAGACGGATAAAGCCGCCTGCATGGCTTTGGTCGTAAACTTCGTCAGCACCGAAGGTTGCAAACTCTTCTGAGTACAAGCTATTTTCAGAACGTTTCTGCGTTGCTGTTGCTTGACCTTTGTAAAGTTTGATCACCACTTCGCCGTTAACGTCTTCTGCCAGTGCATCTGCCGCTGCAAATACTGATTTACGTAGCGGAGTGAACCAACGACCGTCATAAACTAGGTGAGACGCTTTGATACCGATTTCTTCACGGAATTCAAATGAAGCTTTATCTAGTACAAGTTGTTCAACGGCACGTAGAGCTTCCATCATGATAGTGCCCCCCGGAGTTTCGTAACAACCACGAGACTTCATACCTACTAGACGGTTTTCAACGATATCGATACGGCCAACACCATGTTTCACACCTTTTTCATTCAGTGCGATAAGTGCTTGGTATGGAGAAAGTTCTTTACCATCTACAGCAACCACTTCGCCTTTTTTCACTTTCAGAGTAACGTATTCAGCTTCGTTTGGTGCTTGCTCAGGGTCCACAGTCCATGCCCAACAATCATCGTTTGGTGCATTCCACGTGCTTTCTAGTACGCCACCTTCAGTAGAGATATGCCACGCGTTTGCATCACGAGAGTAGATCTTAGTCAGTGATGCTGCACATGGGATATTACGCTCTGCTAGGTAATCCAGACACTCTTCACGGCTCACTAGATCCCATTCACGCCAAGGAGCAATTACGTGTAGATCCGGTGCTAGCGCTGCGAATGCGCCTTCGAAACGAACTTGGTCGTTACCTTTACCAGTACAGCCGTGAGCCAGTGCATCTGCACCTACTTTACGCGCCACTTCTACTTGTGCTTTTGCAATCACAGGACGAGCCATAGAAGTACCTAGCAGGTATTTGCCTTCGTAGTAAGCGCCTGTTTTCAATGTTGGGTAGATGTAGTCTTTTACTAACTCTTCTTTCAGGTCAACGACGTGACACTCTGAAGCACCAGAAGCGATCGCTTTTTCTTCAATACCAACTAACTCTTCTGCACCTTGGCCAACATCAGCAACGAATGCCACTACTTCACAACCATAGTTTTCTTTCAACCATGGGATGATAACTGATGTATCTAGACCGCCAGAGTAGGCTACGACAACTTTTTTGACTTGAACTTTGCTCATTTTATTTCTCCAAATATCTGGCTCTGCACTTGGCGGTCAGGGCTCAGGATTCTTTTAAATTCTTTATTTAAATTCTTTAATAGCTATTTCTAAATGATTACTGAGGTAAAAATTGAGTACCGATACTTTCACCTGCAAACAACTTGGCTAGCTTTTCTGGATAACGCCATGTCGCGACTTCAATCGGACGACCAAGCTCTTTCGCTGCATCCAATGCGGCATTTACTTTTACGATCATGCCGTCGGTAATCACTTTACCTTCAATTAAGCTGTTTGCTTTTGACTCATCAAGCGTTGCAATCAGATGACCTTTGCCATCCAGTACACCGCTCACGTCAGATAAAAGAACTAACTCTGCACCGAGTGCACTAGCAACAGAGACTGCCGCTTGGTCAGCATTTACGTTCATCATTTGACCATCTTTTGTCAGGCCAATTGAACTGATAATAGGAACTACGCCAGCTTCTAGCAGAAGCTTAGTCACAGTGCCATCACCCGCCGTTGATTTACCGACAGCACCCAGTTCAGGATCCAGCTCTTCTACAACACATAAACCACCATCAGCCAGACATAGACCCACAGCGTTTAAGCCATCTTTAATTGCCTGACCTTGTAACATCTTGTTTGCTGTGCCAGCTAGGGCACCAGCAATCACACCAATTTGGTCGTAAGGAGTTACACGTAGACCGTCTTTTTTAACGGTTGGTAACTGCAACTTCGCCATAAGGTCATCCACAAGGTAACCGCCACCGTGCACGATAACAATTCGTCGTTGAGCTTGGGTTTGATACTGTGCGATTGCGCTAAAAAGCTTACTTAGCGTCTCTGAACAAGACAGAGCTGCGCCGCCTAACTTAATCACCAATGGATCTAGTTTTGTATCCGTCATATATAACCCTTACACCAGAGCTGTAAGCTCATCGAAACCGTAGTGAATGTTTAAACATTGCATCGCTTGACTCGATGCACCTTTTAATAAATTGTCGATTGCTGATACAACAATGACATGTTCGCCCTGCACTTTCCAACCGATATCGCAAAACGGAGTTAATTCAACATCTTGGATACGTGGTAAAGAATCCAAGCGTAGACGCACAGCAGGTTTACTTTGGTAAGCTTGAGTGAATGCTTGATTCACTTGTTCAGCCGTAACACCTTGTGCCAACTTCATCGTGATAGTGGCTAAGATACCGCGTTTAAAATTGCCTAAATGTGGTGTAAAGATCACTTCACGACCAAGGTGAGTGGCAATTTCTGGCTGATGACGGTGGGTAAACACGCCATAAGGCTGCAAGCTCACTTCACAGAAGCTGTTAGTTAGTGTCGCTTTACGACCAGCTCCCGATACACCACTGGTCGCATTGATCACAGGCCACTGTTGTACATCTAACAAATCACTTTCAATCAGAGGTTTAATCGCTAGTTGAGAAGCGGTTGGGTAACAACCTGCTACAGCAATCAATTGACTCTGTTTGATATTTTCTAGGTTCCACTCAGCTAAGCCATAAGCGGCTTTTTTCAGCCAGTTAGCATGCTGATGTTCAAAACCGTAGAATTGAGTATAGAAACTCTCGCCATCAACACGGTAAGCACCAGAAAGGTCGAAGACTTGGCAGTTGTTAGCCAGAAAAACAGGTGCGATATCATGGCTAACTTCATGAGCAGTAGCAAGAAACACCACGTCACACTCTTGTGCAACTTTTTCAACATCCACTAAAGGTTGTACTGGTAAATCAAGCAAACCAGATAGCTTGCCGTGCAACAGACCAATTGACTTTCCTGCATCAGCGCTGTTGGCTGAAACGTATAAACCTGATAGCGTGAGCTCAGGGTGTTTGTGCACCATAAGAGCCAGTTCTGCTCCGGTATAACCGCTTGCGCCGATGATAGTGGTTTTTAACATCTCAAAACGTCCTAAATCGAGTAAAAAATCGACAATTAAAAGTGACTATAAATATTTAATTTTGGCACTTTTATCGGTTTTTTATTCACTAAAAGTGATTTAATATGTGTTTTACAGTTTCAACGTAATTCTGTCAATAGTAGGAGCAAATAATATATGCAATTGCCAAGTTTCCTTGAGGTTTATGAAGGTCTTATTTCAACCTCATCCATCAGCTCCACCGATAGTCGTTGGGATGAAGGCAACGAACAAGTCATTTCCAAATTGGCGGACTGGTGTAGTGCGTTAGGCTTTCAAGTGGACGTGGTCCAAGTTGCTCCGGGAAAACAAAACCTGATCGCTAAAAAAGGCGAAGGTGAAGGCGGCTTATTGCTATCTGGCCACAGCGATACCGTTCCTTTCGACGAGGGTCGATGGAACTTCAATCCCCATGCATTAACAGAAGCAAATAACCGCTTTTATGGTTTAGGCACAGCGGATATGAAAGGCTTCTTTGCTTTTATTTTAGAAGCTGTGAAAAAAGTTGACTGGAGCAAACAGAAAAAGCCTCTCTATATATTAGCAACCTGTGATGAAGAAACAACCATGCTCGGCGCGCGTCATTTCACGCAAAATACGCCATTCAAACCGGATTACTGCATTATTGGTGAGCCAACCAGCTTAGTGCCTGTTCGTGGTCATAAAGGACATGTGGCGAATGCTATTCGTGTCACAGGGAAATCAGGCCACTCTTCAAATCCGGCACTAGGCGTGAATGCGATTGAAATCATGCACGAAGTGCTTTATGCACTAATGCAACTGCGCGACAAATTAGTCAAAGAGTATCACCATCCCGGCTTTGATATTCCAAGCCCGACCTTAAACCTAGGGCATATCCACGGTGGCGATAGCCCAAACCGTATCTGTGGCTGCTGTGAACTGCATTATGATGTTCGCCCACTCCCCGGTATTAGCCTTGATGGCTTAGATAACATGCTGCGTAGCGCGCTGACTCAAGTTCAGGAGAAATGGCCAGGGCGAATCGAGATCGAACCGCTACACGAAGCTATCCCTGGTTATGAATGCCAGCATGACCATCCTTTTATTGCCGGGATCAGCGAAATTACTGGCGTAGAAGCTCAAACGGTTAACTACTGTACGGAAGCGCCATTCTTACAAGAAATTTGTCCAACTCTGGTAATGGGACCGGGTTCTATCGACCAAGCTCATCAGCCTGATGAATTTTTGGCCTTCGAGTTTATCGACCCGACAATTAATATCCTTTCTAAAGCAATGTACAAGTACTGCTTCTAGTTGGCGATTTTTAACTCACAAACAACAAGACACTCAACATTATTAACAATGTGATTAGGGTCTTGTTGTTTTGTAAGAAAATTCCAACAATTCACTTAAATCTAGCAAACTTACATTTCATATATACAGGCAAAACTGGCAAAGATATCACCAGCATCATTTGACTAGACTGGGCAAACTTAGATAAATTGTCTCTCTAACAAGGACACAGGATGTAATTTTTTTACAAGGCAGGATGACAATGAACGAACAATACTCTGCACTCAAAAGTAACGTGAGCATGCTCGGGCATCTATTGGGTAAAACCATTCAAGATGCAGATGGCGACGTTATTTTAGAGAAAGTAGAAACCATCCGTAAGCTTTCAAAATCTGCCATGGCAGGTAATCAAGCGGATCGGAATCTACTGATTGAAGAGATAAAAAGCCTTCCCAACGAGCAATTAACCCCAGTGGCTCGTGCTTTTAACCAATTTTTGAATTTGACCAATATCGCTGAGCAATACCACACCATTTCACGTCATTGTGAAGAGAACGTGTGTGAACCAGATGCAATCCATGCTCTGTTTTCAAAACTCAGCCAAAATTCTATTAGTAAACTCGATACCGCACAGGCACTGCGCGAACTCAACATTGAGCTGGTATTGACCGCTCACCCGACAGAGATCACTCGTCGTACCATGATCAACAAGTTGGTAAAAATAAACGAGTGTCTGTCTAGACTCGAGTTAACTGAACTCTCTTCTAAAGAACGTCGTAAAACTGAACGCCGTCTAGAGCAATTAATTGCTCAAAGCTGGCATTCAGATGTCATTCGTCAACAACGTCCAACACCATTAGATGAAGCCAAATGGGGCTTCGCTGTTGTAGAAAACTCTCTATGGCAAGCCGTGCCTGAGTTCCTACGTGACCTCAATGAACGTGCAAAAGAGTACTTGGGCGAAGGTCTACCACTAGACGCTCGTCCTGTTCATTTCTCATCTTGGATGGGTGGTGACCGAGATGGTAACCCATTTGTGACTCACACCATTACTCGTGAAGTGTTGCTACTTTCTCGTTGGAAAGCCGCTGACCTTTACCTAGGCGACATCAATGAACTGGTTAGCGAACTCTCGATGACCAAATGCAGTGATGAGCTACGCCAACTTGCGGGTGAAAATGAACATGAACCGTATCGTGCCATTCTAAAAGGCTTACGCTCACTGCTCCAAGAAACTCTCGAAGTTCTGGATGCAAAAGTACACGGTGAGAAACTGCCTAAGAAAGCACCACTTCAAGACATCAGCCAGCTTTGGGACCCACTTTACGCGTGTTATAAGTCTCTGCATGAGTGCGGCATGGGTGCCATCGCTGACGGTTCACTACTAGACACTTTACGTCGTATCAAAGCATTTGGTGTTCATTTGGTTCGTCTTGATATCCGTCAGGAAAGTACTCGCCATGCGGATGTTCTGTCTGAGCTGACTCGTTACTTAGGCATCGGTGATTACAATCACTGGAGCGAACAAGACAAGGTTTCATTCTTAACCAATGAATTAAGCTCTAAGCGCCCTCTTCTTCCTCGTGATTGGCAGCCTTCTGAACAAGTTCAAGAAGTTCTTGATACCTGTAAGATCATTGCTGCACAACCACGCGCAGCGTTTGGTGCTTATGTCATCTCTATGGCTCGAACTGCTTCAGATGTACTTGCCGTGCACCTATTGCTTCAAGAAGCCGGCTGTCCTTACCGTATGGACGTATGCCCGCTGTTCGAAACATTGGAAGACTTGAACAACGCTGAAGACGTTATCAAGCAATTGATGAGCATCGACCTATACCGTGGCTTCATCCAAAACCACCAAATGGTGATGATCGGTTATTCAGATTCAGCGAAAGATGCGGGCGTAATGTCTGCTGGCTGGGCGCAATACCGTGCAATGGATTCACTGGTGAAAGTGTGTGACCAAGAAGGTATTGAACTGACTCTATTCCATGGCCGTGGCGGTACAGTCGGCCGTGGTGGTGCGCCAGCACACGCGGCACTGCTTTCTCAACCGCCGAAGAGCCTTAAAGGTGGTCTGCGTGTAACCGAGCAAGGTGAGATGATTCGCTTTAAACTTGGTTTACCAGAAATTGCCGTGAACAGCTTCAACATGTACGCAAGTGCCATCCTTGAAGCAAATCTATTGCCACCACCAGAGCCAAAACAAGATTGGCGTGACTTGATGGATGCGCTTTCTGAAGTGTCTTGTGAGGCTTATCGTCAAGTTGTTCGCGGGGAACCTGATTTTGTTCCTTACTTCCGCCAAGCAACACCTGAACTAGAGCTAGGAAAATTGCCTCTAGGTTCTCGTCCAGCCAAACGTAACCCGAATGGTGGCGTAGAGAGCTTACGTGCAATTCCTTGGATCTTCTCTTGGAGTCAAAACCGTTTAATGCTTCCTGCATGGTTAGGGGCTGGTGAGGCGATTCAGTTCTCGATTGATAAAGGTCACCAAGCCCTGCTCGAAGAAATGTGTCGTGAATGGCCATTCTTCTCAACTCGCCTTGGTATGCTTGAAATGGTGTACAGCAAATGTAGCGTTGATTTGGCGCGTTACTACGATGATCGCCTAGTTGACGAGAAGCTCCGCCCACTCGGTCAGCGTCTGCGTGAACAGCTACAAAAAGACATCAAAACGGTGCTAAATGTAGAGAACAACGAGAACCTGATGCAAAGTGATCCTTGGGGGCAGGAATCCATTCGTCTGCGCAGTATCTATGTAGAACCATTGAACATGTTACAAGCAGAACTGCTGTACAGAACTCGTCAAACGGAAACTCCAACGACAGAATTGGAAGAAGCATTGATGGTAACTATTGCTGGCATCGCCGCAGGTATGCGCAATACAGGCTAATTGACAGCACATTATTTTGCATAAAAACCAAAAGGTCGCAGCTTTGCGGCCTTTTATTTTGCTTGAAGATTTTATTGAGAATAATATCAGTTTTTTGGGTCAAATCGTCCTTGTATTCTACTTTATGCTTATTATTTAGATATACTACTGCACCTCTGCGATACCAACACTAATAAAAAGAGATCGTAGCGAGGTATGCATACGCATAACTACCTCTAGGTGATAAACGGCTTTAAAGGTGACATGAACAGCACACTTGTGCTGAATTTGCTTAAGTTTTCTAACCATTCAGTTTTTTAACTATTTAAGTTAAAAAAACGTGCCAACAGAAGCACAAATGATAGTTAAGCAATTTTAAAACTTACTTAACCACTTTGGATAAAAAGACATGTCATTACCACACGTAATTCTCACTGTTCTAAGCACACGTGATGCGACGGGATACGACATCACAAAAGAATTTTCAGCAAGTATTGGTTACTTCTGGAAAGCCAGTCATCAACAAGTTTACCGCGAACTAAACAAAATGGGCCAACAAGGTTTGGTTACTTGTGTTTTGGAGCCGCAAGAAGGTAAACCAGATAGAAAAGTCTATTCAATTACAGAGTCTGGCCGTAGTGCATTGGGCGAATGGTTTGAGCAACCAACAGCTCACCCAACTGTACGAGATGAATTTAGCGCTAAGCTTATTGCTTGCTCTGTTCAACCGTCAGCACCTTTTAGAACTCAACTAGGTGAACTGGTTGAAGAATCTCGCAAGCTTGTTGCGCACTATCAGGAAATCGAAGCTGCCTACTACGCAACACCTGCGGTATTAGACAAGCAACAACGTTTAGAGCGTTTAACACTGCGTCGTAATCTACTTCTTCGTCAAACTTGGATTGAGTGGGCTGAAGAAGTAATGGCTGAGCTTGACGCTATTGGCTAATACGCCGACGTCATACTCACTCTGATAAGATAAAGAAAAGGGATAATGCCGTGCATTATCCCTTTTTTATTCTTTTGTTTTGTACAGTAGGCTATATGCCATCCCCACCGGTAAATGTCTGTACTCGACCATTAAATTGCTGATCCATATCGAAAGACGGTTTCTCCGACTTAGGCCGACCGACAATTCGAGCAGGAACACCAGCAACCGTCGTGTGTGGAGGAACGGCCTGAAGTACCACTGAGCACGAACCAATTTTCGCACCCTCGCCCACTTCAATATTACCCAGAATTTTCGCACCCGCTCCAATCATCACACCTTCACGGATTTTCGGATGACGGTCACCGCACTCTTTACCAGTACCACCAAGGGTCACGTCTTGAAGAATGGAAACGTCATTTTCAACTACCGCCGTTTCACCAATGACAATCCCTGTTGCGTGGTCAAGCATGATACCTCGACCAATACGTGCTGCTGGGTGGATATCCACTTGGCAAGCAACAGAAATCTGGTTTTGCAGATAGGTAGCCAATGCAACGCGTCCCTGTTTCCAAAGCCAATTGGCAACTCGGTATCCTTGCAAAGCATGATAACCCTTGAGGTAAAGCAGTGGCATTGAATACATAGAAACCGCTGGGTCACGATTAACGGTCGCACAAATATCGCAGGCCGCGGATTCAGTAATACTCGGATCTGCGGCAAAAGCTTCTTCAACCACTTCACGCACTGCCATGGCTGGCATTGAAGCAGTATTTAATTTGTTTGCAAGAATATAGCTCAAAGCCGAAGCCAAGCTATCATGCTTAATGATGGTTGCATGATAAAAGCTGGCGAGCATTGGCTCTTGTTCAGACTGTTCGCGAGCTTCCTTAACGATGGTCTGCCAAACTTTTTCTTTTTCGCACAATTTCATTGGTTTATGTGTCCCGGACGTTCATTCAAAGTCAGGTCTGTATTTATAGTAATAGCGAGTGAGATCCTGACCTACGATACAAGGTTAACGTTCCGCTTTTTTATCTCGCGCAAGCAAGTCTTGAGCGGCTAAGCGTGCATCCTTTCCTTGATACAATACTTGATAAATTTGTTCAACTATAGGCATTTCAATCCCCATACGCTGAGCAAGCGCCCACACTTCTTGAGTATTTCGATAACCTTCAACGACTTGGCCGATTTCCACCTGAGCAGTATCGACATCTTTGCCTTGACCCAACGCTAAACCAAAGCGACGATTTCGAGACTGGTTGTCAGTACAGGTCAACACTAAGTCACCTAAACCAGCCATCCCCATAAAGGTTTCTGCTTCAGCGCCTAAAGCAATACCTAGTCGAGTCATTTCAGCAAGACCACGAGTAATTAATGCTGTACGAGCATTGGCACCAAAGCCAATACCATCCGACATACCCGCACCGATCGCGATAACGTTCTTGACTGCACCACCAAGCTGCATACCAATGAAGTCGCTGTTTGCATAGACTCGGAAAGTTTTACTACAGTGGATTTTTTCTTGCAGGTCTTTCACAAATTGTGAGTCTGGGGACGCTACTGAAATGGCTGTAGGCATTCCCATTGCTAGCTCTTTGGCAAACGTTGGTCCAGATAACACAGCTAATGAATGGTTATCACCAATCACATCATGAGCGACATCTTGCAAAAGTCTGCCTGTTTGGGGTTCCAATCCCTTAGTTGCCCAACACAATCGAGTGTCAGGACGCAAATACGGTTTTAAACTTTTCAGTACGATACCAAACACATGGCTCGGAACAACCACCAGCAGATCACGACACGCTTCCACTGCTTTTTTCAAATCAGATTCAACAATCAAAGAGTCAGGGAAATCAATACCCGGTAAAAACGCTTGGTTAGCGCGATCAGCCTGCAATTTAGCCATGTGCTCTTCTTCATGTCCCCAAAGAACAATGTTAGCGCCATTACGTGCTAATGAAATTGCCAGAGAGGTTCCGTAAGAGCCGGCACCAATAACTGTCATGGATACCGTTTTACCGTAAGCATTATTTACTTGTGCGTCTGTCATTGTTCCGCCCGATGAATAATCGTTTGTTAACACTAATTTTATACCCAAAGCTCAATATGCCAATCCTACTTAGGATCGGGCTAATGATTTGACTAAGCTTGGGTCAAAATAAAAATGCACATCGTACTCATCAAGTACGCTGTGCATTCATTGCCACGAATGGCTACATATTTAAACCGCTATTGCCTTAAGCTTCAGCGCTTTCTGTACCTTGACCAGCAGCTTGCTGTTGCAGGTAGTTCATGAACAATGCATCAAAGTTAACTGGTGCTAGGTTCAGTTGTGGGAAAGTACCTTTAACCACTAGGCTAGAGATAGTTTCACGAGCATATGGGAATAGGATATTCGGGCAGAATGCACCTAGACAATGTGCAAGCTGGCCTGCATCCATATTCTCAACAGTGAAAATACCACCTTGTTGAACTTCACACAGGAACGCTGTTTCTTCATCATTCTTAACCGTTACTGTTAAACGTAGAACAACTTCGTAAACGCCTTCACCCAGTTCACGGCTTTGAGTGTCTAAGTCCAATTTTACATCTGGATTCCACTCTTTTTGGAACATTACTGGAGAGTTTGGCGCTTCGAAAGAAACATCTTTTAGGAAAATACGTTGAATTGCGAAGTTCTGTTGTACGTCTTGTGTTGCTGCTTCAGCCATTTTTGAGTCCTTAATACTGATAAATTCCGGTCAAGGTTGATACCTTGAGACTAACCGAGAACGTTCTGAATCACGAGGCTGAGACACCAATCCGTGGAAAACATCACATCTCTTTCAATCAAATGCTGCCTTTTTAGACAGCACTTCAAATCGGTTATGGGCGTTATTTCTTACCACGAACAAGCGGAAGTTTTGCATCAATCCAGCCTGTAATACCGTTTTTAAGAACACTTACGTTCTCAAAACCAGCTTTAGTAAGTAAATCTGCACTCTCACGAGCCGTTTGCCCCATCTTACATACCACAATGATTGGGTCAGATTTATGACTTTCAAGCGCCGCTAGGTTATTGGCTTTGATATCAGTAGGTAAAATGTGAACTGAGTCAGTAATGTGACCACGTTTGAATTCATCTTTCGCGCGAATATCAACGACAACACCATTCTCGCGGTTTAAAAGCTGAGTCACTTGCGGTGCGGTGACCTCTTTATATGTAGCTGTTGCAGATTTATAAATATTTAAAATCAACGCAACTAAAATACCGACCCAAGCTAGTGATAGGATCATATTTTGTTGGAAAAACTGAATGTATTCTTGCATGTCCTGCGCTCTTACCGTTGTATATCAAAAAATGGTGGATCAAAATCAGACAAGGAGTATAACGAGGTTAAACGCCTGACGCGAGTAGTTACCACGGATAATCCTTGGCTTGTGTCATGGTTTCAGCTTCTTTCCCCACATTTAAGGCAATGTGAAGCAAACTACGCTCGTGGGAAAGGAAATGCCGTCACTTTATCAATATGGTCTTCACCCAACGCCAGCATAATCAAACGATCAATGCCTAAAGCAACACCCGCACATTCTGGCAACCCCGCTTCTAAAGCCGCTATCAGGTGATAATCGATAGGTTGTTCCTCTAATCCCATCTGTATACGCTTACGGTTATCTTGCTCAAAACGCGCCAACTGTTCTTGCGGGTTATCCAGTTCATGGAAACCGTTCGCCAGTTCAATCCCTTTAAAATAGACTTCAAAACGATCAGCCACTCTAGGATCTTGGGGACTGATTTTCGCTAATGCCGCTTGAGATGCTGGGAAGTCGTAAACAAACACTGGTACTTGTTGCCCGATGTGCGGTTCAACTCCAATGCTAAACAGAAGCTGCAACAACGTATCTCTGTCTTCCTCGGGTTCAGCGATATCACTTAACCCTAACTGCCCCGCCACTTTCTTTAGTTCTGTCATAGAACCTTCAAGCGGACAAACCTTCAGCACCGTTAAAAATGCATTTTGGTATGTCATACGCTCTGCGGCACCCACTTTGAGTACCCGTTGCAACAGGTCGTCCATTTCATCCATCAAATCATGATGGTCAAAGCCAACACGGTACCACTCCAGCATAGTGAACTCTGGGTTGTGATAACGCCCATTCTCTTCATTACGGAACGCTTTATTAATTTGATAAATGGAGCCACTACCTGCTGCCAGTAACCGCTTCATATGAAATTCCGGACTCGTCATCAGATGCAGACGACGGCCTTTTGCATACTCAGGACCGACAAATTCTGTTTGAAAGGTATGTAAGTGGATATCCGTCACCGTAGCGTGGCTCATTGCTGGAGTGTCAACTTCCAGAACATCTCTCTGTGCAAAGAAATCACGAATTGACGCTAAGAGTTGTGCACGTTGTTGAAGTTGCTCTATTGATGCGGTTGGCATCCAATCTGACTTGTTCATTTAGTCATTCACATAATCAAGGTTGAATCGATTTTACCTTTTCAGATCAAAATACAAAACCCAAACGTGATTCTAATCACACAAGATAAAATTTTTATGCTTATGCTTGCACTACCGAAGCAAAAACCCAACAGAATCAATTTTTTCGTCCCTGACCTCTCCTAAACTGGGTCTACCACTTTATAAGTGGACTTGGTTTGAATCGGAGACACTGCAAACCTTCAGCGTTCACCGAACAACCCCCTAATATAACGAGGAATGAGCACCATAGCTCATCATCAACATACAATACACTGGAGGATAACTGTGCAGACAATTACCACAGATATCGCAGTCATCGGCGCAGGTGGTGCGGGTCTTCGTACTGCAATTGCAGCAGCTGAAGCGAACCCAAACCTAGAAGTTGCCTTGATATCTAAAGTTTATCCGATGCGTTCTCATACGGTAGCCGCAGAAGGCGGTTCCGCTGCAGTTATCAAGGAAGAAGACAGTCTAGATAACCACTTCAACGACACCGTTGGTGGCGGCGACTGGCTATGTGAACAGGATGTTGTGGAATATTTTGTAAAAAATTCCACTCGTGAAATGATTCAAATGGAGCAATGGGGCTGCCCATGGAGCCGTAAAGAAAATGGCGAAGTCAACGTTCGTCGTTTTGGTGGTATGAAAGTCGAGCGTACTTGGTTTGCGGCGGACAAAACTGGCTTCCACATGCTGCATACACTCTTCCAAACTTCCATTAAGTATCCTCAAATCAAACGATTTGATGAGTATTTTGTTGTCGACCTTTTGGTTGTTGATGGTGAAGTTCAAGGGCTTGTTGCTATTCACATGTCTGAAGGTGAATTAGTTCTTATCAAAGCAAAATCGGTTGTATTAGCAACGGGTGGCGCTGGCCGTGTTTATCACTGTAATACTAACGGTGGCATTGTAACTGGCGACGGTATGGCAATGGCATATCGCCACGGTGTGCCTCTACGTGACATGGAGTTCGTTCAATACCACCCAACAGGTCTACCGGGTACTGGTATTCTCATGACCGAAGGTTGTCGTGGTGAAGGCGGTATTATCGTCAATAAGAATGGCTACCGTTACCTGCAAGATTACGGCATGGGTCCTGAAACACCTGTGGGTCAGCCGAAAAACAAATACATGGAACTGGGTCCTCGCGACAAAGTTTCACAAGCATTCTGGCACGAACAGCAAAAAGGCAACACCATCAAGCACCCACTTGGTGATGTAGTGCATCTCGACCTGCGCCATTTAGGCGAAGAGTATTTGCAAGAGCGCCTACCGTTCATTTGTGAACTGGCAAAAGCCTATGTAAACGTAGACCCAGCAAAAGAGCCAATTCCAATTCGCCCAACCGTGCACTACACCATGGGTGGTATTGAAACCAACGGCCAATGTGAGACTCGCGTTAACGGTCTGTTTGCCGTGGGTGAGTGTGCATCTGTGGGTCTTCACGGTGCAAACCGTCTGGGTTCTAACTCACTGGCAGAATTCGTGGTATTTGGTCGCGTTGCGGGTGAACACGCCGTGAAACGCGCGCAAGAATTCAAAGGCTGGAACGATAAAGCTATCGAAGAACAGGTGAAAGCGGTTGAAGCTCGTATTCAAGCACTGCTAAACCAAGAAGGCGATGAAAACTGGGCAGATATCCGTACTGAAATGGGTCATACCATGGAAGCGGGTTGTGGTATCTACCGTCAAGAAGACTTGATGCAAGAAACCATTGATAAACTTGCCGAGCTTAAAGAGCGCTACAAGAAAATCAGCATCAAAGATAAAGGTAAGGTGTTCAACACTGACCTGCTTTATGCGATTGAAGTTGGCTACGGTCTAGAAGTAGCAGAAGCAATGGTTCACTCTGCTCTACTACGTAAAGAATCTCGTGGTGCCCACCAGCGTTTAGATAACGGTTGTACCGAGCGTGATGATGAGAACTTCCTAAAACACTCACTTGCGTTCTATCAAAATGGCGATGCGCCGAAGATTGATTACAGCCCTGTCACCATCACTAAGTCTCAACCTAAAGCACGACTCTACGGTGAAGCTGCAGAAAAAGCCGCAGCAGCAGAAGCGGCGCAAGAAGCAGGTGCAAGTGCGGAGGATCAAGAATAATGGCAAATCGTATTCAAAAAGTAGAGATCTTACGCTACGACCCAGCGAAAGATACCGAACCTTATCTACAAAAATTTGAAGTGCCTTTTGACGAAACCATGTCAGTACTGGATGCCATCGGTTATGTGAAAGACAACTTAGATAAAGAGCTTTCATACCGCTGGTCTTGCCGTATGGCAATTTGTGGTTCATGTGGCGTTATGGTCAACGGCGTACCAAAACTGGCGTGTAAGAGCTTCCTTCGTGATTACCCGAATGGCTTAAAGATAGAGCCGCTAGCGAACTTCCCGATTGAAAAAGATTTGATTGTCGATATGACTCCATTTATCGAACGTCTAGAAGCGATCAAGCCTTACATTATCGGTAATGACCGTACACCTGAAGATGGTCCAAACAACCAAACACCTGAGCAGATGGCAAAATACAAACAGTTCGCTGGCTGTATTAACTGTGGTCTGTGTTATGCAGCGTGCCCTCAGTTTGGTCTTAACCCAGAATTTATCGGTCCTGCTGCACTGACATTGGCTCATCGTTATAACCTAGATTCTCGTGACAATGGTAAAGCTGAACGTATGAAGCTTATCAATGGTGAGAATGGAGCATGGGGTTGTACTTTTGTCGGTTACTGCTCTGAAGTATGTCCTAAACATGTCGACCCAGCAGCGGCGGTAAACCAAGGTAAAGTGGAATCGTCAATGGACTTCGTAATTGCAATGTTGAAACCTGACGGTTCAACAAACAAAGTGGAGGGCTAAGGATGAGTAACCGTAAACCTTATGTTCGTCAGATGAAACGTACTTGGTGGAAGGATCATCCTTTCTATCGCTTTTACATGGTACGTGAAGCAACTGTTTTGCCGCTTATTCTTTTCACCCTGTTCCTGACCGTAGGTTTGGGTGCATTGGTTAAAGGCCCTGAAGCTTGGAATACTTGGCTTGCATTTATGGCAAATCCTGTCGTTATCGCAATCAATATTGTTGCGCTGGCAGGTAGCCTATTTCATGCGCAAACCTTTTTCAGCATGATGCCGCAAGTGATGCCAATTCGCATCAAAGGCAAATTACTGGATAAGAAAATCATCGTATTGAGTCAGTGGGCCGCAGTTGCCTTCATCTCTCTCATTGTTCTGATTGTGGTGTAAGGAGCTTATTGTGATTAATACCAATCCAAAACGTTCAGATGAACCTGTATGGTGGGGGCTGTTTGGTGCTGGCGGTACTTGGTTTGCCATGATTACCCCAGTCACTGTGTTCGTATTAGGTATCTTGGTCCCGCTAGGCATTATTGATGCTGAAGCATTGAGCTATGAACGTGTCACAGGCTTTGCGACCAGTATTATTGGCGCACTGTTCATCATTGGTACTCTAGCTCTACCAATGTGGCATGCGATGCACCGTGTTCACCACGGTATGCACGACCTAAAATTCCACACAGGTATCATCGGAAAAATCGCCTGTTATGCATTTGCCGGATTTATCACACTGCTTGCAGTCGTATTTATTGGAATGCTAATGCTCTAATGGAAATACAACAGGCTTATTGAAACCAATAGCCTGTTCTACAGATACAAAAAGACCAGCTATCTCAGCTGGTCTTTTTTTGTATTCAATAAGTTGTACGAGAAATTCCAGTACAAACTAAAGCAATACTTATTTTACGCGGCTTACGTATTCGCCACTACGAGTATCCACTTTCACGACTTCACCGATTTGGATGAATAGAGGTACACGTACAACAGCACCAGTTGCTAGCGTTGCTGGTTTACCGCCAGTGCCTTGAGTATCGCCTTTCAGACCAGGGTCTGTTTCAGTCACTTCTAACTCAACGAAGTTTGGTGGAGTAACAGAAATTGGGTTACCGTTCCAAAGTGTTAGAGTACAAGTATTGTTTTCTACCAACCACTTAGCGTTGTCACCCACAGCTGCAACATCTGCGGCAATCTGTTCAAACGTTTCATTGTTCATAAAGTGGTAGAATTCACCATCTGTATATAGATAATCTAAGTCGATATCCATAACATCAGCTACTTCAACAGAGTCACCAGACTTAAACGTCTTCTCTAGAACTTTGCCAGAAAGCAGTTTACGGATTTTTACACGGTTGAAAGCCTGACCTTTGCCTGGTTTTACATACTCGTTTTCGAGAATGACACAAGGCTCATTATCAAGCATAATTTTAAGACCGCCTTTAAATTCATTCGTGCTAACAGTAGCCATATTTCCTCTTACATTCTTCGAGTTAAAATCAATGCCGCACATAATAACCCGAAAAGTCGATTCTGTTGAGCAAAACTGGATCAAACAACTAGCAAATACTGTCTCAGATCCCGTTACTTTGCTCAATCAGCTGGGTATTGATCCCACGCCTTGGCAAGAAGGCTTCGCCGCACGCAAGCTATTTGCTCAACGCGTACCGCAAAGTTTCGTCAGTAGAATGGAAAAAGGCAACCCGTACGATCCATTGTTGCGCCAAGTTTTACCATTGAGCGAAGAGTTTGAAGTACACCAAGGTTATTCAAACGACCCTCTTTCAGAGCAGAACAATGACATCCCGGGACTACTGCATAAATACCGAAACCGCGCGCTAATGATCGTGAAAGGCGGCTGTGCGATTAACTGTCGTTACTGTTTCCGTCGTCATTTCCCTTACGAAGACAACAAAGGCACCAAATCGGTTTGGCAGCAAAGCTTGGATTACATAGCCAAGCATCCTGAACTGAATGAAGTGATTCTCTCTGGCGGTGATCCGTTGATGGCAAAAGATCACGAGCTCACTTGGCTGATCGATAAGATCGCAGCGATCTCTCACATCAAGCGCCTGCGTATTCATTCTCGCTTGCCTGTGGTTATCCCTGCGCGTATTACCGAAGAGCTGGTAAACACACTGGCACAGACCCGCTTGCAGGTAATACTTGTCACTCATATCAATCATGCTAATGAAATCAACCTTGAGTTAAAGCAGCAAATGGCTCGCCTGCGTGCCATTAACGTGACCCTCCTCAATCAGGGAGTGATGCTAAAAGGGGTGAACGACTCGGTTGAAGCTCAGGTGGATCTGAGTGAAAGCCTGTTTGATGCGGGTATATTGCCTTACTACATCCATGTGTTGGATAAAGTGCAGGGCGCGGCTCACTTCTTTATTGACGATCAAACTGCGAAAGCCATCATGGCTGGCGTTATTGAACGTGTCTCTGGTTATTTAGTACCAAAACTCACCCGAGAAATAGGTGGAAGAAGCAGCAAAACACCGCTCGATTTACATCTGGAATAGCAATTAGGGTCTAAGCCCCTAATTGGAATAAATGTTTACCCGATACCCCTCACTCTGTTCTTGAGCCACAAAATCCACAAAGTGATGAATCGCATCTAAAGCGTCTTCTTCATGGTGAGTCACATAGAGCAATTGGCTGATATTTGCAGAAGCTATCCGATTTAGCGCTCTGAACACTAACTTGCGGTTGAGGAAATCCAACCCTTGATAAGGTTCATCCAAAATCATCAGTGCGGGCTGCTTAATTAAGGCTCGACCAATTAACAGTAGTCGCTGCTGTCCGTAATCCAGATTTCGAAAACCCACTTTTTCAAACTGGCTCATTTCTAACAGCTGCAACCACTCGCGAGCATAGAGAATCTCTTTCTTGCTCGGCTGCTGATAAAGACCAATTGAGTCGTAGAATCCGGAAATCAAAACTTCGAGAGCGGTGCAATTAACTCGATATTGAAGATGCAAAGCCGAGGAAACCACGCCGATATGGCGTTTCACATCCCAGATAGTTTCACCGCTGCCTCGTTTCATGCCCAACACAGTCACGTCATTACTGTAACACTGGGGATGATCGCCAAGAATGAGTCCGAGCAATGTGCTTTTACCACAACCATTAGGGCCTCGTACTTGCCAATGTTGCCCTTGCTCAATCTGCCAGTTCACACCGGAAAAAATTTTGGCATCCACGTACTCCACCGTGACATCATTCATTGTCACTAATGGATTGGGATATTGATGTTGCGACTGGTGTGTTTGCAAAAGCTCGAACATCGCATCGCTTTTTTGCTCAGATAACGCCAGCATCTGCGCCATTACAGGGTGGTTCAGCCACTCTTCACGGCTTAATGTTTGAGCTAGTTTATGCTCATCAAATAAGGCCACATGCGTGATAAATGATGGTAACTCGTCTTCACGGGATGTGATGATAACCAGTTGAATATGGTTTGCACACTGCTGTAACAGTTCAGAGAGATGTTGACGGTGCGCAATGTCTAAGCCGGAATAAGGCTCATCCAAGATCATCATCTGTGGTTTTAACGCAAGCGCACGAGCAAGCATCACTCGGCGTGTTTCACCTGTGGAAAGCTGACGAAACCCACGAGTTCTAATGGCTAACAAATCCGTTGTCGCTAATAGCGACTCGAGTTCATCACCAGTACAACCCGTTTCTGCCACCAGATCTTCCACCGTTGAACCGTAGTCAATGCGATCCATAAAATCGGTGTCATCTTTTTCCAACTCTAAATCCAGCAAGCGCTGCTGTTCATGCAAAGAGACACAGGCAATTTTATCGGGAAGATCAGAGACCTCACCTTGCTGAGGCTGCAACTCGCCAGTCAGCACTCGCACCAGTAGCGATGCCGCATGGCTATGGGTTGAAAACATCCCCCAGTGCTCTCCGGCTTGTAACTGCCAGTTATCTATAACCAAAGATACCGATTCTGTTTGATGTTTAAGCTGCTGAATTTGCATTAGTCACCTTCCATGGAAAACCAATCTTCATAGTGCATAACTTAGCGGCTAATTTCTAGCTATCCGAAAGTCTGAGTTAATTAAAATAGAAGAACCAAAGCGACCATTGAATGAATTTAGTCCAATAAAAAAGGCAGAATATGTAAACACGTTCTGCCTTTAAGATGTTTATGCTCGACCTAACTATGAGGTCTCGTCAGCATAAGGGTAGATTACATCATACCGCCCATACCGCCCATGCCGCCCATATCAGGCATTGCTGGTGCATCTTGTTTAGGAAGGTCTGTAACCATAGCTTCGGTTGTGATCATTAGACCTGCAACCGATGCTGCGAACTGTAGTGCGCTACGAGTCACTTTAGTTGGATCAAGGATACCCATTTCAATCATATCGCCGTAAACGCCTGTCGCCGCGTTGTAACCGTAGTTACCTTCACCAGCTTTAACGTTGTTAGCAACCACAGATTCTTCTTCACCAGCGTTCTTAACGATTTGACGAATTGGCGATTCCATAGCACGAAGTGCAACGCGGATACCGACGTTTTGCTCTTCGTTGTCACCAGTAAGCTCTGTTAGCATTGAAGCTGCGCGGATAAGTGCAACACCACCACCAGCTACAACACCTTCTTCAACCGCTGCGCGAGTCGCGTGTAGAGCGTCTTCTACGCGGTCTTTCTTCTCTTTCATCTCTACTTCAGTTGCTGCGCCAACTTTGATAACTGCAACACCGCCTGCTAGCTTAGCAACGCGTTCTTGTAGTTTCTCTTTGTCGTAGTCTGAAGTTGCTTCTTCGATTTGTTGACGAATTTGAGATACACGACCTTTGATCGCGTCTTCTTCGCCAGCACCGTCGATGATAGTTGTGTTTTCTTTCGTGATAGTCACGCGCTTAGCTTGACCTAGATCTTCTAGTGCTGCTTTTTCTAGCTCAAGACCGATCTCTTCAGAAATCACTGTACCGCCAGTTAGGATAGCGATGTCTTGAAGCATAGCTTTACGACGGTCACCAAAACCAGGTGCTTTAACCGCTGCTACTTTCACGATACCACGCATGTTGTTCACAACTAGCGTTGCTAGTGCTTCACCTTCAACATCTTCTGCGATGATAAGTAATGGGCGAGAAGCTTTTGCTACACCTTCAAGAACAGGAAGTAGTTCACGGATGTTTGAAACTTTTTTATCAACCAATAGGATGAATGGGTTGTCTAGATCTACGCTACCCGCTTCTTGGTTGTTGATGAAGTATGGAGATAGGTAACCACGGTCAAATTGCATACCTTCAACAACGTCTAGTTCGTCTTGAAGAGCTTGACCTTCTTCAACAGTGATAACACCGTCGCGGCCTACTTTTTCCATTGCTTCTGCAATGATGTTACCCACACTTAAATCAGAGTTCGCTGAAATAGTACCAACTTGAGCAATCGCTTTAGTATCTGCACACGGTACAGATAGCGCTTTAAGTTGTTCAACGGCTGCAATTACTGCTTTATCGATACCGCGCTTAAGATCCATTGGGTTCATACCCGCAGCAACCGCTTTAAGACCTTCGTTTACGATAGATTGCGCTAGTACAGTCGCTGTTGTTGTACCGTCACCCGCTGCATCGTTTGCTTGAGATGCAACTTCTTTAACCATTTGTGCGCCCATGTTTTGGAATTTGTCTTCCAATTCAATTTCACGAGCAACAGATACACCATCTTTAGTGATAGTTGGTGCACCGAAAGATTTGTCTAGAACTACGTTACGACCTTTAGGGCCAAGAGTTACTTTTACCGCGTCCGCTAGAATGTTTACACCTTCTAGCATTTTTACACGTGCGTCATTGCCAAACTTTACGTCTTTAGCAGCCATGTTGTATTTCCTCTTAAGAATTCGTTTATTGATAAATGATAGAGCGAACTTTTAGTTCTTTCAGAACATAAGAGCTCAGAGCAATTACTCAACGATTGCTAGAATGTCGCTTTCAGACAGAATAAGAACTTCTTTGCCGTCGATCTTTTCTGATTTTGTGCCGTAGCCTTCAGCAAAAATCACAGAATCGCCAACTTTTACGTCCAGTGGAAGAACTGTACCGTTTTCTAGAATGCGGCCTTTACCGACAGCAAGCACTTTACCGCGCGTTGATTTTTCCGCAGCAGAACCAGTAAGAACAATGCCACCAGCAGACTTAGATTCAACTTCTTGGCGTTCAACGATAACTCGATCATGTAATGGACGAATATTCATCGGTCGTCTCTCCTGATTAGATTTCCATTTGGTTAATAAACACTGATTAATAAATGGGTCACCAGACCCAAACAGCTTGTGAATGATATGTGGGGGATACTCAATGATATCCCAAGGGGCAAACGCGAAAAAAATGTGACGAAATTAACGATTCAATGGAGAAGTACTCTAATTAACCTCAGAGCTACCACCCGATAAAAAGATTCCCCCCAAAAAAACCGGCAGATGAAAATAGCCGAAGAGCAATGACCAACCCAATCATCAGAATTCGAGGGCATAGTAAATAATTTGCTTTATTAAGAACTGAATTCATAATAAGCAGTGTCTAGAGAGGGAAATAATGAAAACTATCGATAGGATTTTGCACACCATCAAACGCGAAGGTGCTGTTACTGCCAAACAACTTGCTGATGATCTTTCCATTACCACAATGGGCGCTCGCCAACATCTGCAAAGTTTGGAGGAAGACGGAATCTTGTCGTTTCATGATGTGAAAGTCAAAGTCGGTCGCCCTACTCGACACTGGTCATTAACCAAACAAGGACATGATCAATTCGCCGACAGGCACAGTGAACTCACTATCCAAGTAATGGATGCGGTAGAGCATATCTTTGGCAAAGAAGGGCTCGCCAAAGTGGCCGCTGAACGAGAAGCTCAAACCTTATCGACATATAAAAAAGCACTGGCTGATCTCTCGGATATCGAAGAAAAACTGAATGCTTTAGTCACCTTACGCGAGCGAGAAGGTTACATGGCGGAGCTAGAAGCAACAGAGCAAGGTTTTATCCTGATTGAAAACCACTGTCCTATCTGCAAAGCGGCAACTCGCTGCCCTAACCTGTGTCAATCAGAACTCAATGTATTTCAGCACTTGTTAGGACAAGACTATCAAGTCGATCGCCAAGAGCACATTATCCAAGGTCAACGCCGTTGTACTTATCTCATCACCAAAGTCGCTTAAATGGCTTCGCGTTCGTCAATTTGTCTTAAATTCGAGAATTGGGATTTTCCCCGCACCTCGCTAAAAATCCTCGCTTAAGCTTATAGTGTTGATTAATTCATCACTAATTTGTTCTCTCCGCCTTCATACGATCCATCACAGCGATTCAATGAGGTGGAAATCGAAGAGGAGCCTTTTATGCCCCAACCTCAGTCGCAACCATATCAACAAGAACTTCCTCCATTTGACGAACTCGTTGCATTGGCAAAGCAAAATCCGGAGGCTTTCTCTCAATTCAAACGCCAAATGTGTGAAGAAATGATTTCGTCAGCTTCACTGAATATGCAACAAAGATTAAGAGCACAACAAAGTCACATTGATTTAGTTGTAAGCCAGTGTAAAAACCCCAATCACATTAACGTCATTTTGATGCGGGAAATGACCATTCAAATGGAGAAATTCCGTGATGCCTTAGAAGGCGAAGTTTCTCAACAACAAGCCGTTGTTATTCCTTTCAGACGCAACAATGACGATGAATGGCGCTAAGAAATAAACGTAAAGAACACAAAAGGGAGCCTATGCTCCCTTTTGTTGTTAATTCCAGATGTAATTAAACTGGCTCTTTGCCGAATCGGTTGTCACCATGAGTACCTTTCATAAAACCACACTCAATCAAAATCCAGCACCCACAAACCAAAGCGGCGATAGAGATAATGGTTTCATACAGCATGGGTTCATTCGCAGTCAGAGCATTCTCGCCAACTGGCACACTCATACGCCCAATAACCAAAGGTATATTCAGCAGTAACCACCAACTGTTTTTGTCTCTGTCATGCCATCGTTTAGCGGTGATTGCTAAATCAGGAATCAATATCAGCAGTAAAAAAACGGGCAAAATAAGCGAAGCAAATCCAGGAAATAGCCGATTCACACCGACAACAAAGCCAAGGATCATGGCATAGTAGCAACAGTTCCAAATCCAATAAGTCTGACGTCCTATTCGGCCTTGGAAAGAAAAGAGTAAAGTGGTTATTGGCATCAGTGTTATCCGTATTAACTTTTATCCATTAATGACTTTCATAAAGCAGTCTTTATCCATATCACGAATATCTACTGTCAAACTGTAGATATGACTCGCCTGAGATACCAGCACATCCATGAGTTGTTGAGATAATTCTCGTTTTTGCACCGGAGTTCTTCCCTCCAACAACTCAAATTGAACATGGATAAAGTCTTCGCTATCCGCGACATCACCAACCAGCCAGTGATGGCAGCGTAAGGTACGAGATTTTACTGAGCTTGTTTCGAAAAGTCCGCTGTTTAACGCTACTTGATGTAAATCTTCGAGTAATCCCTGAACATTGATTCGCTCTTCAGCAGAGTTGGAGTATTCCAGCACTAAATTGGGCATAGTCACTTCCTTTGTTTATCTTCCACTATAATTGACACTCAGTAATAACAAGGTAACGGATAAAAACCGAGTATAGACGGTCGATTATGTCAGAGGGATCACGGCGAATGAGGTCTAAGCAGTACTCAAGATCCAAGAAAGTCATGACCCTAGTCATGATTTGCTAAATTTTATCTGCTATATTCAGTCGCAATCACATTTCGTTTATATTTTTATAGACTTTCATTTTTTAGATATTGGAGATCTTTCTATGCGTCGTCCTGTCGTAATGGGTAACTGGAAACTAAATGGCAGCAAAGCAATGGTAACTGAGCTGCTAAATGGCCTTAATGCTGAACTTGAAGGTGTAACAGGTGTTGACGTAGCAATCGCTCCACCAGCGCTATACATCGATCTAGCTGAGCGTCTAATCGCTGAAGGTGGCAACAAAATCATTCTTGGTGCACAAAACACTGACCTAAACAACAGCGGTGCTTTCACTGGTGATATGTCTCCAGCGATGCTAAAAGATTTCGGTGCTACTCACATCATCATCGGTCACTCAGAGCGTCGTGAATACCACAACGAATCTGACGAGTTTATCGCGAAGAAATTCGCTTTCCTAAAAGAGAACGGCCTAAAACCTGTTTTCTGTATCGGTGAATCTGAAGCTCAAAACGAAGCTGGCGAAACTGAAGCGGTATGTGCTCGTCAAATCAATGCTGTTATCGATGCATACGGTGTTGAAGCGCTAAACGGTGCTATCATCGCTTACGAACCAATCTGGGCTATCGGTACTGGTAAAGCTGCAACTGCAGAAGATGCACAACGCATCCACGCTTCTATCCGCGCGCTAATCGCAGCGAAAGATGCAGCAGTAGCTGAGCAAGTAATCATCCAATACGGCGGTTCTGTTAAACCAGAAAACGCTGAAGCTTACTTCTCTCAACCAGACATCGACGGTGCTCTAGTGGGTGGTGCATCTCTAGATGCTAAGAGCTTCGCGGCTATTGCTAAAGCAGCAGCGGCAGCAAAAGCTTAATCTAAGCTTCCAAAATATCTAAGGCCAGCATTGCTGGCCTTTTTCATATCCCTGAAACACCCAACCAGACTGGGTAGTCCATAACGTCAAGATAGAGTATTCTAGCTACTACTTTATCGCCAACCTGTTGTCTTTATGCACGATAAACACGGCCTGCTTTCTGCGCCCATTCCCACTGTATTGCGTCAAATGACGGTACCGATGATATTCGGCTTAGTCGCGATTCTGATGTTCAACCTCGTCGATACTTTTTTTATCTCTTTACTGGGTACAGAAGCGCTCGCAGCGATCAGTTATACCTTTCCGGTTACCTTCGTCGTCAACTGCATTACGATGGGCATTGGCATTGGCTTATCAACCAATATCGGGCGATTACTCGGTCAAGGCTCGGCAAGCAATGCTGCCCGCTTCTCCAGTCACGGTATTCTGCTGGCTATCGTTTTGGTAATTGCCGCCTCTTCAATGGGTTTTATCACCATAAAACCGCTGTTCTTATTGCTCGGCGCAAAGCAAGAACTTATCCCGCTTATCGAACAATATATGCAGGTCTGGTATCTCACGATCCCGCTCTTGGTTGTCCCTATGACAGGAAACAGCGTGATTCGAGCAACGGGAGACACCAAAACACCAGCGAAGATCATGATGTTGGCAGGCATAATCAACGGCGTATTAGACCCTATGCTTATTTTTGGCTATGGGCCGTTTCCTGAACTTGGAATCCAAGGTGCAGCCATTTCAAGTGCATTTTCTTGGCTGGGCGCTCTGATTTGCTCTTTCTATATACTGATTAAGCGAGTGAAACTGCTTGCGGTTCCGCATTTGCCGAGTCTGTATAAGGATTGGAATCAAATCCTGAAGATAGGTACGCCTGCTGCGCTTTCAACAGCGATGAATCCAATATCCGGCGCGTTACTCATGATGATGCTCTCTAGCCATGGTACGGCTGCTGTGGCGGCTTACGGTGCGGCACAGAGAATAGAATCGATTTTAATTCTAGTGTTGATGTCTCTGACTTCTTCTCTGACACCTTTTATGGCGCAAAACCTGGGTGCCAACAATCCCTCCCGAAGTTTCGCAGGGTTATTCATTAGTTTGAGGTTTTCCCTGATCTTCCAGTTAATGATATTCGTCATGATGGTGCCGCTAAGCATTCCGCTTTCAAAATTGTTCTCGCAAGAAGCGGCGGTACAAGATTTACTTTGGCACTATTTGCTCGTGGTACCTTTCAGTTACGGCTTTCAAGGGGTGGTGATGATGCTTATCTCTGCCCTCAATGCGCTCCATCTACCGATTAAAGCTTTCCAGTGGAGTTTTATGCGTCTGTTTGTCTTCACTCTTCCCGTAGCTTGGATAGGTTCTGAAATCTATGGCATTGAAGGTCTATTTATCGGGATTGCAGCAGGGAACATAGCAGGTGGATTACTGGGTTATCTCTATGCGCTTTGGCTGAGAAAAACCCATTGTGTTGAAGCTTCACCAAGCGAAAACTCAGCGTCTTAAAATCTTTTATCGCCGTTGAGCTCAGCGGTAAAACAACAAAGCCGACGCAAGGGCGTCGGCTTTGTTGTTTTATCATTGAAGATTACAAAATATCATCTTCTTCAATCACGTCTTCTTCAGTATCAAGATCGACGTTCAGTGGCTCTTGAGACAGGATTACGCCAGTATTGTCGGCATACAGGTAGTCTTCAGGCAGGAAGGTTACGCCACCGAAATTCACCGGCACATCCACTTCACCAATACCTTGGCTGTTTGCACCAACTGGAATGGCAGCCATCGCTTGAATACCAATACTCATGTCTTCCAGTTCGTCCACTTCGCGCACGCAACCGTAAACAACGATACCTTCCCACTCATTTTCTTCCGCAAGCGCTGCTAACTCAGCATCAATCAGAGCACGACGCAGTGAACCGCCACCGTCAATAAGCAGCACACGTCCCACGCCATCTTGCTCTAGCGTTTCACGAATCAGCCCATTGTCTTCAAAACACTTCACTGTTGTGATTTGGCCTGCAAACGATGCACGACCACCAAAGTTACTAAACATAGGTTCTACCACATCAACTTGATCGATGTAGATATCACATAGTGCAGAGGTGTTGTATTCCATAGCCTTGCTCTCTTTACGAAAAGTCTTCCAACGAGTATATCGGGTGACGAAGCCAATGCAATGATACAGCGCAAATTAACTTGTCAGAGTTTGAGCGATAACCACGCCAACAAACAATAAGTTAGTAATCAAAGAACACTTAACAATCACCGGTAGCATAGGTGCGATCTGTGCAGGCTTTTCACTTTGCCACACATCTCGGCCATGTTTCGTCACAAAAATCAGGCTAAGCAAGAAAGGTAGGCTAATCCACAGCGGCTTACCTTGCATAAGGAGATAGGCGCCGAAAGCGATCACCGCACCTGATAAAAGCAGGAAGTGATATTTCTTTGCTCTCATCTGCCCTAAACGTACAGGAACCGTGCGTTTGCCACATTCAGCATCATTTTCTATGTCTCGCATGTTGTTGACGTTAAGTACAGCAACCGCCATCAAGCCGCAGCCCAGCGATGGTAAAAACAGACTCCAGTCTATATTGCCTGTATGAAGAAAATATGTCCCCGAAACCCCGAGCAAACCAAAGAACAGGAAAACGGATAAATCACCTAACCCCAGATAACCATAAGGTTTGTTGCCTACGGTATAAGCAATTGCCGCCAACATGGCCAACACACCTAAACCAATAAATGCAAGAATGCTTTGCAGGCTATCCAGAGCATAGAAAACCAACATTAATCCAGCCACAACTGTCATCAACACATTGATAGCAATTGCCTTCTTCATGTCACTCAAACTCACAGCACCAGACTGTATCGCACGCATAGGACCAATACGTTTTTCGTTATCTGTCCCTTTTACGGCATCGCCATAATCGTTGGCTAAGTTGGACAAAATCTGCAATAGAGTCGCGGTCAGCAGCGCCAGAAAAGCGATCGGCAAAGAGAAGTGTCCAGAAGAAAAAGCTAAAGCACTTCCGGTAAAGATCGATACTAAGGCGAGAGGGAGTGTTTTCGGTCGCGCAGCATCAAACCATATTTGCAGAGAGTTGTTCATGATTATGCTAAGTAGTTCAAACAATGTTGCCAGTATATACCCAAAGCGCGTGTGGTGTCAGCGGGCTCCGCATCCTTGGTTTAGAACGAGACACAAGCTATAAAAAAGCCCGCTTCAATTTTAGCGGGCTTTTTGGTGTTTACAGAATGAAGCGACTTAAATCTTCGTCGGCGACTAACTCACCGAGTTTGCTCTTCACGTAAGTCGAATCAATGGTGAGTGATGAGCCAGACTGATCGGTTGCATCGAATGAGATTTCATCCATCAGACGCTCCATTACCGTGTGCAGACGGCGAGCACCGATATTCTCGGTGGTTTCATTCACTTGCCACGCAGCTTCAGCGATTTGCTTAATACCGTCTTCGGTAAACTCGACATTTACGTCTTCCGTTTTCATCAGTGCGATGTATTGTTCAGTCAATGACGCTTTTGGTTCCGTCAGAATGCGTTTGAAATCATCACTAGAAAGCGCTTCAAGTTCTACACGAATCGGTAGACGACCTTGCAACTCTGGAATCAGATCTGATGGCTTCGCCACTTGGAATGCACCTGAAGCAATGAACAGGATGTGGTCAGTACGCACCATGCCATGTTTAGTCGAAACCGTACTACCTTCGATGAGTGGTAGTAAGTCACGCTGAACACCTTCACGAGAAACATCAGGACCAGACACTTCACCGCGTTTACAGATTTTATCGATTTCATCGATAAACACGATACCGTTGTTTTCAACGCTGTAAATCGCCTGCTCTTTCAATTCGTCTTGGTTAACAAGCTTGGATGCTTCTTCTTCCGTTAACGCTTTAAAGGCATCTTTGATTTTCAGTTTACGTTTCTTCTTAGTGTCACCCGCTAAGTTTTGGAACATACCCTGAAGCTGGTTAGTCATCTCTTCCATACCTGGAGGCGCCATGATTTCCACGCCCATTTGCGGAACAGCAACGTCTAACTCAATTTCTTTGTCGTCTAACTTACCTTCGCGTAATTTCTTACGGAATACCTGACGAGTATTTGAACTCTCTTCATTTTGTTCGGCTTTGCCCCAAGCATCACGGGCAGGAGGAAGAAGAGCATCAAGAATACGTTCTTCGGCCAACTCTTCAGCTCGGAATTTTACTTTTTCGGTGGCTTGTTGATGAGTCAGTTTTACCGCCACATCCGTCAAATCGCGGATAATGGTTTCAACTTCTTTACCAACATAACCCACTTCTGTGAATTTAGTCGCTTCTACTTTAATGAAAGGGGCATTCGCCAGTTTCGCCAAACGACGAGCAATTTCTGTTTTACCTACACCAGTAGGGCCAATCATTAAAATATTTTTGGGAGTTACTTCTACGCGCAAGCTCTCTTCAAGCTGCATACGGCGCCAGCGGTTACGAAGAGCGATCGCTACAGCGCGCTTAGCTTTATCTTGACCGATGATGTGGCGGTTAAGTTCATGAACAATTTCACGAGGAGTCATTTCAGACATAATGAATTCCTTTAATTCTAATCACACTGTTTTATGCTTGGTCTTTAGCGATGAGCTCTTGTGGTATTTCCAGCTCTTCGATGGTGTGGTGATGGTTGGTGAAGACACAAATGTCTCCAGCAATGTTTAATGCTTTTTCCGCAATTGAACGGGCGTCTAAATCTGTATTTTCAATCAATGCAATCGCTGCTGCTTGAGCGAAGTTACCACCAGAACCTATGGCAATTAAATCATGCTCAGGCTGAACCACATCACCATTACCTGTAATGATCAAAGATGCCGTTTCATCAGCCACCGCCAGAATCGCTTCTAAACGACGTAATGCACGATCACTACGCCAGTCTTTTGCCAGCTCAACCGCAGCTTTGGTTAAATGACCTTGGTGCATTTGCAGCTTACTTTCAAAGCGTTCAAATAGCGTAAATGCATCCGCTGTACCGCCTGCAAAACCAGCTAATACTTTGTTGTTGTACAAACGACGAACTTTCTTCGCGTTGCCTTTCATTACTGTATTGCCGAGCGATACTTGCCCGTCACCTGCGATGACAACTTTATTGTTACGACGTACAGATACGATGGTAGTCACGAGAGGGCCTCTTAATTATTTTCACGATGGAGATGCAAGTTATATGAGGATAAGAGGAAAAAAAATCAAGGGAGAGAGAAAGCAAAACGCCCAGATCATTGCTAACTTTGTGGTTAACTGACTGGGCGTCTTCCAATTTTTAACAGGTCAATTTTCAGTGAAAGAATCTACTGCTGTTCTTTCCAAATTGCACAAGGCTCGATTTTCGCGCGTTGCAATTTGTGTTTTTCACGTTCTGCATCACGCTTAAATTTGTAAGGCCCTAACACTACTCGGAACCAACTGCTGTCTTCTTTCTTACGAATTTTACTGTTGATCCCTTGGAACGCGATATCCAGCTTACGTGCTTCTGCTTGCTGCATGCTCTTGTAAGCACCGCACTGCATAATATACGGAATATCTGAGACTTCTTGCTCTTTCGGTATCACTTCAATTTCTCGATTTGGCAGAGTATCCACATAGTCCCACTTCTCAGTTGGCGGTGGTGGAATGGTCTCAGTTTTCTTTGGTTTTTGCTTAGGCGCTGGTTTCACCACCACAGGTTTAGGCGGTTCAGGATCATTACTCAAGGTATACAAACCATAGCCAAATAGGCCAGCGACAACGATAGCAAGCAGTCCGCTGCGCCAAGGTTTTCGACGAGAGGTGGTTTTCTTTGGGGTCGGCTTTTTCTGACTACGACCGCGTCTTACATAATCTTTATTAGCCACTGGAAATGTTCAATAGTTATAAAATCTGCCCACATGTTAAAGCAGTTTAAAGCGAGATAACAGAGTATTCACGGCAGCACTGTACTTCGTACTGCCATCAACTTGTCAAACTTAGTGAGAACGAGGCGGAGCGGCACTCTCACGTACAATCAAATGCGTTTCCAATAAACGAGAACCCGCTTGAACATCATGACCACGCAACAACTCCAACATCATTAGCATCGCCTGACGACCAATCTCATATCGAGGCTGAGAAATAGTTGTTAACGGTGGATCGCAATATTGTGAGAATTGAATATCATCAAATCCAACAACAGAAAGATCTCGTGGAATACGTAAACCTAAGCGCTTTGCTTCCTGCATGGCGCCGATTGCCATAGTGTCGTTGTGACAGAAGATAGCTGTTGGAGCATCTGGTAACGAAAGCAATTGACGCACCGCCTTCACACCCGACTCAAAAGTAAAATCACCATAAGTGGTATAAGTCGGATTCATCGATATACCCGCTCTACGCAAAGCTTGCTGATAACCTTGATGGCGGAATTGGCAAAGTGTGGCACTTTCTGGACCCGAGATTTGAGCAATGCGCTTATGCCCAAGTTGAGTCAGATAATTTACAGCTTCAAATGCAGAGGTTAGGTTGTCGATGTGAACCGTTGGCAACTCCAGTTCCGGAGCAAATTCACAAGCCATGACCATTGGTGGAAGATTCTTCTGCTCAGGCTTGCTCACATCAAATGGCAAATCTGTACCTAATAGCAGCATACCGTCCGCTTGTTTAGTAAAGACTAAGTTAACAAATGAGCTTTCTCGTTTCTTTTGCTGACCACTATCCCCCAGCAAAACAAGATATCCATGCTCCATTGCCGCATCTTCAATACCACGAATGATTTCTGTGAAATAAGGGTCACAAATATCCGGGACAATCGCTACGATCGTTTTGGACTCATTTCGACGCAGATTTCTCGCTAAAGAATTCGGTGAATAGCCAGCTTCTAAAACCGCTTCTTCTACGCGTTTGCGAGTCGAAGACGATACTTTCTCAGGATTCATCAGAGCTCGCGACACCGTCGCGGTCGATACGCCAGCAAGCTGGGCAACATCCTTCATTGTCGCCATGTCAAATAGCCCTCTTTTCTATTCCTTTGTTGTGCCTAAGCAAACTGCGCTTAAACACCTTTTGTAATTATGTTAATGGCGCATAAATTGTTGGATACACACCTAGCCTTCCAGTGAGAAAAACACATTTCACAAAACGAAAACGATTCACTGAAGAAATTGTACCGTTAGTCTATTCATTTCTAAGCAGAAAGTTACGGTCAAATTAACAAAATTTGCACTACAAGCGTGATTTTTATCACATTAGAGAATCTTTATATAGTACAGCATATTCAGCGCACAAATTTAAGCCATATTAAAGTTGCGAAATTAGCTTAAATCTTGTGGCTCTATGTCCAGAGTCCAGCGAACTTTGCTCGCTAATGGCAGCATTGAGATGGCGGGTTTGGCGCTCATCAACAATTTTTGCATTACCGATCGGGCTTCCGTTTGCAGCAGAAGTTGCCAGCGATATTTTCCGGCTCGTTTGGCCAATGGAGCAGGCGTTGGCCCTAAAACCATACAGTGCTGATCAAACAGCGGATGAGCTTCCAAGGTTTGACGCACTTGGCGTAGAAAATCTTCCACCATTTGCGATTGGTTTGCTTCCGCTCGGAACAGGGTTAAAAACGTGTATGGCGGTAGCATAGCCAGTTTACGCTCAGCCAAAGCAGTCAAAGCAAAATGGTGATAGTCACGTTGCAGTAGGTCTTGCAAAAGACTGTGTTCAGGATGGTGAGTTTGCAATATGACCTCACCGGGCTTACTCGCGCGTCCTGCACGTCCTGCGACCTGAATAAATAACTGCGCGAGTCGCTCAGATGCACGAAAATCACTGCTGTAAAGTGAACCGTCCACATCCAGTAACGCTACCAATGTAACATCCGGAAAGTGATGGCCTTTGGCCAGCATTTGGGTGCCGATTAAAATTTTATACTCGCCTTTACGTATCGACTGCAATGCCGACTCTAGACTGCCCTTACGGCGGGTACTATCCCGGTCAATGCGAATGGTTTTGTATTCAGGAAATAGATCCGCCAGTTGCTTTTCTAGCTGCTCAGTACCAACGCCTACGGTGACTAATTGCGTTGAACCACAACTCTGACACTGATGCACAACCGGTCGCTGTGATCCACAATGGTGACAACGCATTTCATTGCTGTACTGATGGAAGGTGTAATAAGCATCACAACGCTGACAGTCTGCAATCCAACCACATTCGTGACACATCAAAGCAGGTGAAAAACCGCGACGATTGAGAAACAACAGAACTTGGTTGCCTGCCGACAAATGACGACGCATGTCGGCAATCAAAGGGGCAGATAAGCCGCTTTCCAGATATAAACCTTTTACGTCCAACACACGGTTGCGAGTGGGTACAGCTACACCCGCACGTTCAGTCAGTTGTAAATGGTGATATTTACCGGTTAACGCATTATGTAACGTTTCTAATGCTGGCGTTGCAGAACCGAGTACAATCGGAATCTGTTCTTGGTTGGCACGCATCACGGCGACATCGCGAGCATGATAGCGCAGGCTATCTTGCTGCTTATAGGAGCTGTCATGCTCTTCATCGACAATAATAATGCCGAGTGACGCAAACGGCGTTAACAATGCGGAGCGCGTACCTATCACAATGCCAGCGACCTTATCCCGCGCTGATAACCACGCATTTAAGCGCTCAGTATCATTGAGCCCAGAGTGAACCACTTCCACTGGCACATTAAAACGTTTCCTAAAGCGGTTGATGGTTTGTGGTGTTAAACCGATCTCAGGCACAAGCACTAGAGCCTGTTTTCCTTGTTCCAGTACAGGCTTAATCAGATTGAGGTAAACCTCAGTTTTACCAGAGCCAGTGACCCCTTCAAGAAGATAACAACCAAAACCTTTGTTGCTGTTGACCGACGCAATCGCAATAGCTTGCTCTTGGTTTAACTTAGGTTTTTCAACATCCGCTTCAATTTGCTGAGGCCATGCT
This sequence comes from Vibrio sp. Y2-5, assembly GCF_014596725.1. Lineage (GTDB taxonomy): Bacteria > Pseudomonadota > Gammaproteobacteria > Enterobacterales > Vibrionaceae > Vibrio. The sequence continues at coordinate 77,373 of NZ_JACVEG010000006.1, read as the reverse complement.
TTGAATTGTGGTTTTTTCTCACTAACTTCTATCCAGCCCTTTTCTTGCAATGTTTTCAGCGTGGTGGCACTGACTTCTTCTTCCAACAGTGAAGAGTGAGACACAGGACCAGACGCAAGAAGGTTCATCACCTGAGCCTGTTTGAAGGCTCGACCAAAGCCTTGCATCATTTTGTCTCGACCGCTTGGCGTTATCTGCCACTCTTTACAACTCGCAAAATCTGCAGGCTTCCCTTTTCGTAACGCACTTGGCATCGCGTTAGCAAGAGTATCGCCCAAAGGGAATTGATAGAACTGACTGCACCACTTCAAAAGTGAATAGAGTTTGTCTGACCAAAGAGGTTGAGAATCTAAGACTTCTTTGATCGATTTAAGCTGTTCTAGTGAAAACTCTGATTCCTGCGCAAATTCAGTCACAACCCCAACAAGCGTCTGACGGCCGAAAGGTACAGATACCCGCCCACCAATAATTGGAAACAGATGACTGGGAATGAGGTAGTCAAACTGTTTGTCTAGCGGTACAGGTAGTGCAACACGAGCTATCGTTGGGCGCATAATTACTTTAGAGGGCAAAAATCAAAGAAAATACAGTCTACTGGATGATGCCATGAAATTCGAGCAACTAAAGTGGCGAAAATAACAGCGAAAGCGGTTGATCAGTCACTCAGGATTCATTAATATATCGCGCCTTGATGAGACGCTTGTAAGAACGCTCTTCAAGTGTCAGCAATTATTTATTAATTTACGTGTGGTGTCCGGCATAGACTCGGATAGCGACACGGCCTAATTTGAGGTTATCCCATGAAAACTGGTATCCACCCAGAATACAAAGAAGTAAACGCGACTTGCTCTTGTGGCAACTCTTTCGTTTTCAACTCTACTCTAGCTAAAGATTCTCTTCACCTAGACGTATGTGACAAGTGCCACCCATTCTACACTGGTAAGCAACGTAACGTTGATACTGGTGGTCGTATCGATCGCTTCAACAAGCGTTTCGGCGCTCTATCTAGCAAGAAGTAATTTTACTTTACGCAAAGATTTAAAAAAGGACGCTACGGCGTCCTTTTTAGTTTCCGCTTTCTTCAGCCAGCCAGATGTCGAACTCAAGATAATCTGGTCTTAGGAGCTCTATTTCTCACGCATCAAAACTATGCAGATCCATTGACATACTCTAGAATGAGTGGCCTTAACAAAAACAATAAGGCTCCACCCCAATGTCCAATAATGATCGCCATGAACTCAACGAGGAAGACGCTTTTCGTCAACAAGCCCTCGACTACCACGCTCTACCGACTCCAGGCAAAATTGCCATCGCTATCACAAAACCAGCAGATTCAGCAAAAGACTTAGCACTGGCATATAGTCCAGGTGTTGCTGAACCCGTTCGCGAAATCGCACAAAGCGTTGATAACGTTTATAAATACACAGCCAAAGGCAATACCGTTGCGGTTATTTCTAACGGTACCGCCATTCTTGGTTTAGGTAACCTTGGACCTATGGCTTCAAAACCCGTCATGGAAGGTAAGGCTCTACTGTTCAAGCGCTTTGCAAACCTAGATTCCATCGATATCCAAGTAAAACACCGTACTATCGATGAGTTTGTTGACACCGTTGCCAACATCGCCGATACCTTTGGCGGCATCAACCTTGAAGATATTAAAGCGCCCGACTGTTTTGAAATTGAACGTCGTTTGATTGAACGTTGCGATGTGCCGGTTTTCCATGATGATCAACACGGTACTGCGATTGTTACCGCAGCAGGCATGCTTAACGCGATTGAACTGCAAGGCAAAGAGCTACGTGAATGCACTATCGTGTGTTTGGGTGCAGGTGCTGCAGCAGTCGCGTGTATGGAACTGCTGATTAAATGCGGTGCTATGCGTGAAAAAATTTACATGCTTGACCGTAAAGGTGTCATTCACACTCGTCGTGATGATATCAATGAATACAAACAGTTATTTGCCAACAACACAGACAAGCGCACATTGGAAGATGTCATTAAAGGTGCCGATCTGTTCTTAGGCGTTTCAGGCCCTAACCTGCTAACAGCAGATGAACTCAAATTGATGGCAGATAAACCTGTGGTGTTTGCTTGTTCAAACCCAGATCCTGAAATCAAACCAGCACTGGCTCACGCTGTACGTGATGATTTGATTATGGGTACAGGTCGAAGCGACTATCCAAACCAAGTCAACAACGTGCTTTGTTTCCCATTTATTTTCCGTGGTGCGTTAGACGTACGTGCGAAAGTGATTAACGATGAAATGAAGTTGGCTGCCGTTGCGGCAATTCGTGAATTGGCGAAAGAGCCAGTACCAGCAGAAGTATTGAAAGCTGCGGGTGTGGACTCACTCACTTTCGGCAAAGAGTACATCATCCCTAAACCGATGGATCCTCGCTTGCTGCCACGTGTTGCAAAAGCAGTCGCTCAAGCGGCTATTGATTCTGGTGTTGCGCGTATCGGGATGCCAGAAAACTACATGGCGAACTAGTTTCGAGCCTGATGGTTCAATCACTCGCCAATGCATAGCATCAAAAAAGCCCTGACTCGTATCAGGGCTTTTTATATCTATCTGCACAATTAGGCGGAAAAACAGATTATCGGCAACAATTAGTCGTCGTAAGCCTCGAACTCGATGCCCATTTCTGTCATCAGTGCTTTCACTTCGGCTGGAATATCATCCGGACGATCTTTACGTAGATCTTCATCTGTTGGCAGTGGCTGACCAGTATACGCGTGCAAAAACGCCTCACATAAAAGCTCACTGTTGGTCGCATGACGCAGGTTATTGATCTGGCGGCGAGTACGCTCATCTGTGAGTATTTTCAATACCTTAAGAGGGATTGATACGGTGATTTTTTTCACCTGCTCACTTTTTTTCCCATGCTCTGCATAGGGGCTTATATATTCACCGTTCCAGTCTGCCATTGCGCACCTTCATTGTTCGAATTCGAGTAATAATTTCAAAGGCTAGATTTTAGCGGGATTTACCGCCATAAGCAAAGACATATAGACGTCTAGAAGTGTTGACGTCTTAAAATTAGATAAGTAAAGTATGATGCAGTTCCCCAATATAGACGAACACATGTATTCTTACTGTGAATTTGGATGTCTATTTAAGAGTCTCAGGAAAGGAAACACTCATGACCAAACGCAAGCCATCAACAATCGCAGTTCGAACCGGAATTGAATCAGATACTCAATTCCACGCCGTCGTTCCACCTATTTACTTATCGACTAACTACGGCTTCCCTGCGTTTGGCGAAGTTCCACAATACGACTATACCCGCTCTGGCAATCCTAACAGAGGTTTGTTGGAAAAGGCGTTGTACGAACTAGAGAGCGGTGAAGGCGCAGTCGTAACCAACTGCGGCACTTCGGCTTTGAACCTGCTTGCGTCAACATTTCTTGGCCCAAACGATTTAATTGTCGCGCCTCATGACTGCTACGGCGGAACTTACCGTTTATTCAACACTCGTTCTAATAAAGGTGATTTCAAGGTTCAGTTTGTAGATCAATCTGATGAGCAAGCGCTAGCAGTGGCTTTGGCGAAAAAACCAAAACTGGTTTTGTTAGAAACACCGTCTAACCCGCTCGTGAGAGTGGTTGATATCGAAAAAATCTGCCAACAAGCAAAAGCGGTTGGTGCTTTGGTGGCTGTCGACAATACTTTCTTAACGCCTATATACCAACAACCACTTACGCTTGGCGCTGATTTTGTCATTCACTCAACGACCAAATTTATTAATGGTCACTCAGATGTCATTGGCGGCGTAGTGATCAGTAAAACCAAGGCTCATGCTGAAGAGCTTGCTTGGTGGGGAAATTGTATTGGCGCAACGGGCACACCATTTGATAGCTATATGACGCTGCGTGGTATTCGCACCCTAGGTGCACGTATGCGTGTGCATGAGGAAAGTTCTCTGCAAATTTTAGATTATTTGAAATCTCAATCATTGATTAAAACCATATATCACCCTAGCCTGCCAGAACACCCTGGACATGAGATTGCGAAGAAACAGCAGCTTGGTTTTGGTTCTATGCTCAGTTTTGAGTTTGCAGGCAGCTTTGAGCAACTAAAATTCTTTGTAGGCGAGTTGAAGTTCTTCTCACTTGCAGAATCGCTTGGCGGTGTGGAAAGTTTAATTTGTCACCCTGCGAGTATGACTCACAGAGCTATGGGTGAAGCCGCTCTTGCTGAAGCGGGTATTTCTCAGCTGTTGTTACGTTTATCGGTAGGTTTAGAAGATGCTTCCGATCTCATCGCTGATTTGGATCAGGCCTTTACCAAAGCTAAGGAGAAGTTTTAATGACGGTTTTACGCCAACTACATAAATTTGGTGGCAGTAGCTTAGCGGATCCTGAATGTTATTTACGTGTAGCGAACATTCTAAAAGAGTACTCACAGCCAGAAGATTTAGTGGTTGTCTCGGCAGCAGGCAAAACTACCAACAGCTTGATTGCATTTCTAGAAGCATTGAACAAAGACGGCCGTGTCGCCCATGAAACATTGCAGTCGCTGCGTCAATTTCAATGCAAACTGGTTGAAGATTTACTTGAAGGCGAAGTTGCAGATAACTTGCTGACGCAAGTGAATGGCGAGTTCATCCGCTTGGGTGAATTGACCGCTCCGCTGACAAAAGCGGAACAAGCAGCCGTTCTTGGCCATGGTGAAGTATGGTCTGCTCGTCTGTTAGCGGCATTACTCAACCAAAACAACTTACCTGCAGTCTCTCAAGACGCTCGTGAGTTTCTCCGCGCCGAAGCGGGCACACAACCAGAAGTGGATCGCTCACGCTCTTATCCACTTCTTACGAAAGTATTGGCACAGCACGCACATCATCGCATCGTGATTACCGGTTTTATGGCACAAAATGACAATGGCGATACAGTTCTGCTTGGCCGCAATGGTTCTGACTACTCAGCAACTGTTATTGGTGCCTTAGCCGATGTTTCTCGCGTCACGATTTGGAGTGACGTGGCTGGTGTTTATAGCGCAGACCCTCGCATCGTCGCTAATGCTTGTCTGCTGCCTTTGCTGCGTTTAGATGAAGCAAATGAACTGGCTCGCCTTGCCGCCCCTGTGTTGCACAGCCGCACACTACAACCTGTGGCTCAAAGTGCAATGGAACTTCAACTGCGCTGCAGCCATAAGCCAGAATCAGGCTTAACCAAAATTGAACGCGTATTAGCTTCTGGCCGAGGAGCCAAAATCATTACCTCCTTGGATGAAGTGCTGTTGATTGAACTTGAATTCGGTCACAGGCATGATTTCGCCCGTATTTACGCTGAGACACTTGAGAAGCTAAAACGCGAGCAACTTGAACCTCTCGCTTTTGAAGCTCAAGCGGACCAGCACACGCTGCGCTTAGCTTACACCGCAGAGATAGCTTCTGGCGCTTTGTCATACCTGCAAGATATTGCGACAGCAGCAGACATCAAATTGAAAGAAGGCTACACCTTAGTCGGTGCTGTCGGAGCCGGTGTCACCAAAAATCCAAACCACAGTTACGGTTTCTATCAACAGTTGAAGAACGCGCCTGTTGAGTTTATCTGCGAAGCCGAGTCAGAACTGAGCTTGGTTGCGGTACTTCGCCAAGCACCCGTAGAGAAACTGGTGGTGGGCGTACACAATCAGATTTTCCAAGCTCAGAAACGCGTTGCGCTTGTCCTATGTGGTAAAGGCAACATAGGTTCTAGCTGGTTAAAGCTGTTTGCAGAACAAAAAGAAGAGCTTGAAAAACGTCGTGGTATGAACTTCGAGCTAGTTGCCGTCGTAGGTAATCAGACTTACTGGTTTGACCCACAAGGCATAGACCCAGAGACAGTGCTGAGTCGTTATCACGATGAAGCGATCCCAAACGAGGACAATAGCTGGCTGTACAAAGTTGGCAAGCTGCAAGGCTATGACGATGCTATCGTACTCGATGTCACTGCGAGTAAAGTTCTGGCGAATCAGTATCTGGATATCGCAGAACAAGGTATGCACCTTATCTCTGCCAATAAAGTAGCGGGGTCTGCATCGACTGAATACTACAACCAAGTCAAAGACGCCTTTGCCAAAATCAGCCGTCATTGGCTGTACAACGCAACTGTTGGGGCGGGTTTGCCTATCAACCACACCGTTCGCGATTTACGTGAAAGTGGCGATGAAATCACAGCGCTGTCAGGCATCTTTTCTGGCACTCTGTCTTGGCTATTCCAACAATACGATGGCTCAATTCCGTTTAGCGAGCTGGTGGATCTCGCATGGCAGCAAGGACTGACTGAACCGGACCCCCGTAACGATTTAGATGGTTCAGACGTCATGCGTAAGCTGGTTATTCTCGCTCGTGAATCCGGTTTAGAAGTTGAACCTCAGAGCATTCGCGTTGAGTCTTTGGTTCCAGAAGAACTGCGTGATATCTCGTTGGATGACTTCCTCGACAACAGCCAGTTACTCAATGAACGATTGGCTGAGCGTCTGGCTAAAGCACAAAAGCAAGATAAAGTGCTGCGCTATGTAGCTCGTCTGGAGAGAAACGGTAAAGCAAGCGTCGGCGTTGAAGCTCTGGAAAAAGATCACCCACTGGCAAACTTATTACCATGTGACAACATCTTCGCCATCGAGAGCCGTTGGTATAAAGATAATCCGCTGGTGATTCGTGGACCAGGGGCTGGTCGAGAGGTGACCGCAGGTGCAATTCAGTCTGACCTCAACCTTCTTTCCAGCTTCCTATAGCTTTATAAAACTCGCCGTAACTGGCGAGTTTTATTGTTTTATCGCTAGCAAATTATCTCAATACAGAATATCACTCGAAGTTGTCGGCTTTTGATATGAAAAACCACCTTTTTGCATTTAACTTAGTTGAAATAGCTTCACGATCAACATGAGAAAAATTCATAATAGTTAAGTTGACATTAAAACGTATTCAATACATTCTGTAGCCATATAGACGTCTAAACGTCAATTTGAACGAATATCAGCGTTTGTAGTGCAAGCTACAGGGAGAAGAAAGATGGGATACACACACGCAGGCCATATTGACGCTTTAAATCAGAATATTTCTGAACTTTCTAACATTAATGTGTCTTTTGAGTTTTTTCCGCCAAGTTCAGAAAAAATGGAAGAAACCTTGTGGAATTCCGTACATCGTCTGAAAACTCTTCAACCAAAGTTTGTTTCGGTAACCTATGGTGCAAACTCTGGCGAACGTGACCGTACCCATTCGATCATCAAAGCAATAAAAGACCAAACAGGTCTTGTTTCTGCGCCGCATCTGACCTGCATTGACGCTTCTCGTGAAGAGCTGATCAACATCGCTGATGATTACTGGGCAAACGGCATTCAAAACATTGTTGCTCTGCGTGGTGACATTCCTCCTGGCGGCGGAAAACCTGAAATGTACGCATCCGATCTGGTTGAGCTACTGAAATCTCGCCACGATTTTGATATCTCAGTCGCGGCATTCCCAGAAGTGCACCCTGAAGCAAAAAGCGCTCAAGCAGATTTACTGAATCTGAAACGTAAAGTGGATGCAGGTGCGAACCGCGCCATCACTCAGTTCTTCTTCGATGTAGAAAGCTATCTGCGTTTTCGTGACCGTTGTGTTGCAGCAGGCATTGATGTGGAAATCGTACCGGGTATTCTGCCAGTGTCTAACTTTGCTCAAGCATCACGCTTTGCTGCGCAAAATAATGTGAAAGTACCAAGCTGGATGGCAAAACAATTCGAAGGTTTGGAAGACGACCCTGTGACACGTCAACTCGTCGGTGCCAGTCAGGCAATCGATATGGTTCGTGTTCTATCACGCGAAGGCGTAAAGGACTTCCACTTCTACACGCTAAACCGTGCAGAAATGACTTACGCGCTTTGTCATACTTTAGGTGTTCGCCCTACTCGCTAATATCGAAACAAGCTGTGCTCGCTAGATATTCAAAACATAAAAAAACGCCGAGAACATTCGGCGTTTTTTTGTTTGTGAAAAGCGCAGGCTTATTCAACGTCATCCATTTTGCCAAGCAGGTTACGAATGCGTTCTTGCCATTGGTCGTGCTCTTGTTGGATTTGTTGTGCTTTTTGAATAGAAGCTTCGTGGTTTGCTTTCAACTCATTCGCTTCTTCAACTAGTTTTTGCTTCTCTTCTTTAAGCTCTTCAACTTCCATTTGCAGTAGAGCGATTGTGTCAACCGCGGTTTGGATTTTTGCTTCTAGTTGTTCTAGTACTTCAAAAGACATGGTACTTACCCTTTATTGATTCGGTTGAAATGGACAAAACGTCACTGATTGCCCCATTCTACTCAGCCCAGCCCAGAGAAACACTCACTATATTCGATCTTTTTCGCTATTCGCTTAAAAAAACAGCGCAATTTTACCTTACGCTAACTTTGATCCCAGAAAGTGACTACAGCTCGATCGGAATACATCCAGTAACGTGTTAAATCTCACTATCTTTTGATCCAATACAACTCTCCGCTAGGCTAATTAGCAAACGTTTTCCTACTATTATGTTAGAATGCCGCCCAAAATTATCCCCTATCGTTCTGAGTTGGAGTGAAAATGAAACGTGATTTAGCAATGGCTTTTTCCCGAGTCACAGAAGGTGCTGCACTAGCCGGTTATAAATGGCTTGGTCGCGGTGATAAAAACGCTGCTGATGGCGCTGCCGTAGAAGTCATGCGCACACTACTGAATCAAACAGAAATCCAAGGCGAAATTGTTATTGGTGAAGGGGAAATCGACGAAGCGCCTATGTTGTTCATCGGTGAAAAAGTCGGTTTAGGTGGTGATGAAGTCGATATCGCGGTTGACCCAATCGAAGGTACTCGTATGACGGCGATGGGTCAGTCGAATGCACTAGCGGTTCTTGCGGCTGGTGAAAAAGGCAGTTTCTTGAAAGCGCCCGACATGTACATGGAAAAACTGGTTGTTGGTCCGGGTGCGAAAGGCTGTATCGATCTGAATAAACCGTTGAAAGAAAACTTGGAAAACATTGCTCAAGCTTTGGGTAAATCACTTGATACGCTTGTGGTTACTACTCTTGCAAAACCTCGTCACGACGCGGTAATAGCTGAAATGCAGCAAATGGGGGTTCGCGTATTTGCAGTGCCAGACGGTGACGTAGCGGCTTCTATTTTAACATGTATGCCTGACAGCGAAGTCGATGCGATGTACTGCATCGGCGGTGCACCTGAAGGTGTGGTTTCAGCTGCTGTTATTCGTGCTCTTGACGGCGATATGCATGGGCGTTTGCTTCCTCGCCATCAGGTGAAAGGCGACACGGAAGATAACCGAATCTGGGGCGCAAGAGAGCTTGAACGTTGCAAACAAATGGGTGTTGAAGCTAATGTGGTTCTGAAGATGGAAGATATGGCACGCAGTGACAATATTATCTTCTCAGCGACAGGTATCACTAAAGGTGATCTGCTAGAAGGTATTTCGCGTAAAGGTCATATTGCGACAACAGAAACACTCCTCGTTCGTGGCCGTTGCCGTACTATTCGTCGTATCAAATCGATTCACTACTTAGAGCGTAAAGACGCAGAAATTCGTGACATTATTCTCTAAGAATTAAGCATAAAAAAAGACCGCATTAGCGGTCTTTTTTGTGTTCAATTTTGTCTGCAAACGTTGCTTAGAATAATTCTTCAGCCACTTTGTACAGATCGTTACGAACTGGACGACGCATGTTTTCAATCGCATCGATGATGTCATGGTGAACCAATTCTTCTTTTTGGATACCAACACAACGACCACCGTGGCCTTCCATTAATAGGTGAACCGCGTAGTTACCCATACGAGAAGCCAATACACGGTCAAACGCTGTTGGTTTACCACCACGCTGGATGTGACCAAGAATGGTTGCGCGAGTTTCACGGTTGGTCGCTTTCTCGATCTCTTTCGCCAGTACATTGGCATCCACCATCAACTCAGTAAGAGCGATGATTGCATGCTTCTTACCTTTTTTGATGCCGTCTTGAATGTTTGAAATCAGGCTATCCATATCTAAACCTGTTTCAGGAGTAATGATGTACTCACAGCCACCTGCAATTGCCGATGTTAGAGTTAAATCACCACAGTGACGACCCATGATTTCTACGATAGAAATACGTTGGTGAGATGAAGAAGTATCACGTAGACGGTCAATAGATTCGATAACAGTGTTAAGCGCTGTTAGGTAACCGATAGTGTAATCAGTACCTGCGATATCGTTATCAATTGTGCCCGGAAGACCGATACATGGGTAACCCATTTCAGTCAGCTTCTTCGCACCCATGTATGAACCGTCACCACCGATAACAACAAGCGCTTCGATACCGTGCTTATTCAAGTTTTCGATAGCTTTCTCACGTACTGCAACTTCTCTAAACTCTGGGAAGCGAGCTGAACCTAAGAAAGTACCACCACGGTTGATTACATCAGACACACTTGAACGGTCAAGTTGCTTGATGCGGTCTTCATACAAACCGTGGTAACCGTCGTAGATACCATAGACTTCAATGCCTGCGCTTAACGCTGTACGTACTACACCGCGAATTGCTGCGTTCATGCCCGGAGCATCGCCACCACTAGTCAAAACACCGATCTTTTTAATCATGATCACCCTCAATTTTTTGAAATTTGTATAGCTATTTTTGGCGCTGCCCGAAAGTGTATTCGAACAGCAGAATCTTGTAATTATGTTTGTATGTTAGAAAAACTAACTTGCTTAGCATGCGCTGCTATAAAGCTTTTTACCCCGAAACAGTATTACAGTTTTGCACTATTGCATCGTTGATTCACATCAGATTCGTGCATTTTATTCATACCGCAAAAAAATATAGTCGATCTGACAAGCTTTGTCGCTACCACGGTTGAAGTTTTTGCTTCTTCTCAGGGCCAAACATTAAAGAGTACGGATCTTGGTGAATCAAGACATCCGCACTCGGAAACGCCTTGCATAATTTGTCATCAACAAGGTCTGCAATTCGATGCGCTTCAATCAAAGGCATCTTGTCATCCAGCTCTAAGTGTAGCTGAATAAATCTCACTGGACCTGACATGCGAGTTCTCAGGTCATGAACCCCCATAACCCCTTCGACAGAAAGCGAGATCTGGCGTATCTGTTCTCTTTCTTCTTCAGGAAGCTGTCTATCTAATAAGGTTTGAATCGCTTCTTGCACCATTTTATAAGCACTGAATAGGATAAAACAGCCGATACCAATTGCAAACACCGCATCGGCTTGTGTCACACCAAACCAGCTTAGGCCTAATGCAATCATAATAGCGCCGTTCATATATAGGTCTGATTGATAATGCAGTGAATCAGCAGCAATGGCCTGACTGCCGGTTTTCTTAACCACATGGCGTTGAAAGAGTACCAGACCAAAAGTCACGATGATCGCTAATAAGCTGACGTAAATACCGTACTCAGGGGTTTGCAATTCGTGAGGTCGGAAAAAGCGATCGACACCATTAAGAATAAGGAAGCAGGCCGAACCTGAGATAAACATAGCTTGAGCGAGCGCCGCCAACGATTCCGCTTTGCCATGGCCAAACGCATGCTCCCTATCGGCAGGCTGAAGTGAATAGCGCAACACAACAAGGTTTACCACCGAAGCTGCAATATCCAACAGAGAATCAATGAGCGATGCCAACAAACTCACCGAGCCAGTCACCCACCAAGCCGCAACTTTAATGATCAAAAGTAAGGTTGCAACACAAGTGGCTGTCCACGCAGCAATAGTAACTAAACGTGCGTATTCCTTTTTCATAACGTCTTACCTTAACAAACAATGCGTTGATTATACCTAAAAGTGTTCAGGATGCTTGTTTGAGAATCAAAATAGTCACAGGTTTAACCAGACGAGAAAAGGCAGCCGAAGCTGCCTTTAAATCACTGCACGCATTCAATGCGTGACTTATTACATCATAGGTGCCATGGATTGGCCTTGAGAACCACCACGCATCATGCCTTGCCCGCGTGGACCTTGACCACCTTTTCCACCTTGACCTTTAGGACCACCTTGTCCAAACAACACACATTCGTTCATACGGTCTTGTTGAATTGATGCCAGTTTTGTTTTTTGATCCGCAGTTAAAACATTCATCATTTCGTTACGGTGCTGCATCATAGCGACACGTCGCTCTGCGCGAAGTTGAACCATTTGTTCTGCCAACTTTTTCGCTGCGGCTTCATCGAAATTTGATGACATCACCAAATCGCGTTCTTGCTGTTTCAATGCACGCATTTCAGAATGTTTACCATTGCGCTGTGCACGCATAGCATCGCGTTGTTTTAGACGAAGCTCTGCCATTTTTGCTTTCTGCTCGGGAGTGACATTCAGTTGGGCAAACACTTGTTGGTTCATCATGCCACCACGTCCACAATCACCACCAAAATCTCGCCCTTGGCCTTTACCGCCACCAGCCGCAAACACGGCTGCAGAGCCTAAAGTCATCGGTAGAACAACAGCTGCAAGGATCATTTTTTTTGCCAGTTTCATAATCTTTTCCTTCTCGTTTGGACTTGAATCGGCTGCCTGTGCAGCGCTTAAATTTATAATACGACTTGGCATGTAAAGCAGTGTTTGAGAAGCGTAAATAATCGTAAAGGGCGAGTTTAGCGATGATCCTAAAGGACAATTCACAGTACACTATATTCAGCAACTACCGTTTACCTTAAACGGCGGTTGGAAATATACGATGGATTGGCAATTCGTAATTTTTTGAGGTAACCATGGCACATATCCTATTAATTGATGACGACACAGAGCTAACCAGCTTGCTGAAAGAAGTTTTAAGCTATGAAGGGTTTGACGTATCCGAAGCTAATGATGGAGAAGCAGGGCTACACGCGGTCAATGATAGTGTCGATTTAATTTTGCTCGATGTCATGATGCCTAAACTCAACGGCATGGAAACGCTGAAAAAACTACGCGAAAAATGGCAAACCCCCGTACTGATGCTCACTGCTAAAGGTGAAGAGATTGATCGCGTAATAGGTTTAGAGTTGGGAGCGGATGACTATCTGCCCAAGCCGTTCAGTGACCGAGAGCTATTAGCTAGAATCCGTGCCGTGCTGCGCCGGACTCAACAACATCAGAACAAACATTCAGACATGATTGAATGCCAAGACATTCAGGTATTTCCCGGCAAGCAAGAAGCCTACTGCCAAGGAAAATTGGTCGACCTTACTTCTACTGAGTTCGCACTGTTGGCTCACTTTGTTCAAAACCCGGGCAACACCATCACCAAAGAAGATCTGAGCCTTGATGTACTGGGCAAAAGGTTAGCCGCTTTTGACCGAGCCATAGACATGCATGTCTCTAACCTTCGTAAAAAATTACCTGAACGCGCAGATGGAAAAGCTCGAATAAAAACACTTCGAGGGAGAGGTTACCTAATGGTGTTGGAGGATTAATGCGTTTACCAACGTTCAACAATCTTTATGGGCGCATCTTTGCAATATTCTGGCTCACTATGTTTTTGGTGTTGCTGGCCGTATTGGCTATTCCACATTTAGACCCACGTAAGTCTCGCGACTTACCGCCAGAAATGCTTCAACGCATTGTTATTCAGAAAGAGATGCTCGAAGATCGTTTCAGAAACGAAAACAACCTCACGCGAATTCTAATGTTCCTTGAGGGAAATGGTAACCGTGGCCTTGGGCCAATGAAGCATAATGAAGACCGAGATGAGCGGCCACGCTTCTTTGTGACCGACTTAGACGGCAATGTGTTAACCGCCCGAGAGCGTCCAGATTTCAAATATAAAGCTCTACAAAACTTTGTGACCAGTATTGAATCCATAGATAAGCCACAGCAACGCCTGTATGGACGATACATGATTGCCGGCCCCGTACCTGTGGTTTTCGCACAACAAGATCTACTGCTCTATGTTGGTTTCCGTTGGGACGAACCACCGCCGTTATTACTGCAGTTGTTTGATAAACCAGTACAACTACTACTGGCCGTAATGTTGGTCAGCACTCCATTTCTATTATGGCTGGCTTGGGCACTGAGTAAACCAGCACAACGTCTGGCACAAGCCGCCCAGCGAGTCGCGCGTGGACAATTTGAAGCCGACCCAGCTCTTGAGAAAGGTACGATGGAATTTCGTCAGGCTGGTCGCAGTTTCAACCAGATGGTAGAAGCCGTAAATCAAATGATTTCAGGACAACAGCGCTTACTGTCTGATATCTCCCATGAATTGCGTTCTCCCCTTACTCGCTTACGCATGGCAAATGCGCTGGCAACCCGAAAACAAGGCTCCAGTAGCGAGCTAGAGCGAATTGATACCGAAGCTCAGCGCTTAGAGCAGATGATTGGCGAATTGCTCGCACTGTCGAGAATGCAGACCAACAGCCACTTAAGCCGTGAAGAACAACCGTTGCGAAGCCTTTGGGAAGAATTGCTCCACGATGCGAAGTTTGAAGCAGAGCAGATGAATAAAAAGCTGCAATTTGATGATATTCCTGATGCTATTATTTCTGGCAACCCCAAATTGTTAATGAGTGCGCTAGAAAACATCGTTCGAAATGCGATTTACTACAGCAAAGAAACCATAGTTGTGCGCTTTTCTGCCACAGAGAATCACGTAACCGTTTCGGTAGAAGATGATGGTGATGGTGTACCTGATGACGAACTGCCACAAATTTTCCGCCCGTTTTATCGCGTTTCAACCGCGCGGGACCGACACAGTGGTGGTACAGGTTTAGGTTTAGCTATTACCGAAAGTGCGATTCGTCAGCATAGTGGAGTCATCGAAGCCAGCCGCAGCCCACTCAATGGCTTAAAAGTTCAGTTCACTTTGCCTATCTAATCAAAATTCAGTGTAACTTGTGATTTAAGGGGGGAGAGATTTATACTCGCCCCTTATTTAATCGTCCCACCACAAAAGATTAGGTCTTGTGACCTCACAAACCTAGTAAGGAAATTAACCGTCATGTTTGATATTGCCCTGTACGAGCCAGAAATCGCCCCTAACACAGGAAACATAATTCGTTTATCCGCAAACTGTGGTGCGAACCTTCATTTAATTGAACCTCTTGGTTTTGATTTAGAAGAGAAAAAAGTACGCCGTGCAGGTTTGGATTACCACGACCTAGCACGAGTAACTCGGCACAAGGACTATCAAGCTTTCCTTAACTACCTAGAAGAGCGTGGCCAATACCGTATTTTCGCCTGTACCACCAAAACGACAGGGCATCACGTAGATGCAAGTTTCCAGAAAGGTGATGTACTGCTTTTTGGTCCTGAAACACGCGGACTTCCGGCCGAGGTGATCGAGAGTCTACCAATGGAACAGCGTATCCGTATTCCAATGATGCCAGACGCCCGCAGCCTGAACCTGTCTAATGCGGTTGCTATCATCGCGTTTGAAGCTTGGCGACAAATGGGTTTTGAAGGCGCACTGTAAATTCGCAGTCCGCTGCTCATAACTGCAAAACCGATAGATCAAAAAAGCTCTGGCGAAAACCAGAGCTTTTTAATGCATGATGCAATATTTAATGAAGGCGATGATTTGAGTCTTGGTCATCATCGTCTTTTTTTTCAAACTCGCCATCGAAGGTATGCCCCTGATGAGAATCATGGGGACGGTATGGGTCACGTTCAAAGTGGCTGGAATGGAAACCTCCTGACAGATTTGAAACCACCACTTTACTCATTAAATATTTAGCAATGATTGCGCGTGGTGCTGGCAGCAAAACCAACATACCCATCGCATCCGTCATAAATCCAGGAGTGAGAAGTAACACGCCTGCAACCGCAAGCATTACCCCTTCAACAATTTGCTGAGCTGGCATTTCGCCGCGTTGCATGCGCTGCTGAACGGTGAGCAACGTCTGTAAGCCTTGACTTCTGACTAAAGAAGCCCCGACAAATGCGGTGATCAGAACCAAAGCGATCGTTGGCCACAAACCCAACATGCCACCGACTTGAATAAACAAGCCAATTTCAATAATAGGCACGGCAATAAATAAAATTAGTAAAATCGGAAACACGGCTCCTCCTTATTTTGCTACACCTTAGCGCCTACAATTAACCAGCGCAATGGAAAAGCGTCATAGGCTCGACTACCTTTTAAGTAGATTTTGAGCCAGAACAAAAACTATGAAGCGATTTGCCAGCACTATCAGAACCGGTACAGTGTTGTGGCTTGTGTTGTCACTAGTTCCGCTCGCCTATTACTTTCATCTATCCGAAAAAGCTCATCAGTTTTTTATCTCTCGTCTAGAAGCTCAAGGTCTGCAATTTCTTTCCTATGTAGACTCCAAGGCTCGAAGAATACACTCGCAAATTCAGCAGACCTTTTATGAGTTAAGCCATTCGTCTCTACTCAATGATTTCGCCGTGAACAGAGATCCTCAATTTCGTCATTACCTTGAAAGCCAGTGGTATTTGACAGCTTTTAATTCAACGCTGTTTTATCAATTACGTTTTATCGATAACCGAGGTTATGAGGTGATTCGAGTGGATTACATGCCCAACATGTCTCATCCCTATGTGGTACCCAATGACCGACTGCAAAACAAAAGCAATCGAGATTACTTCCTTTATGCTCAAAAACTCGCGAACGGAGAACAAGGGCACTATGGCATCGATTTAGAGTTTGAGAACAATAAACCCGTCATCCCCTACAAACCCGGATACCGAATCATTTATCCAATTATTGCCAACGCCGTCAGGCAAGGGTACTTCATTGCCAATCTTGATGTTATGGCCATTATCGAGCAGATCACCTCCAACAGCGAAAACCTAAATGTCGATTTCATTGACAATCACGGTTCGTACATGATTAGCAGCGACAAAAATAAATTGTTTGGAGACCTGATACAGACTCGAACTGAGAATAATTTAGCCTCAGAAAACAACGAAGTTTGGCAAGCAATTCAGCAAAACCAAAGCTCAGGCAATAGTCTGTTAACTGACAAAGGCTTATACATTTTCCAACGTTTCAGCACTCCATTGTTTGATTCACAAAATACGTTAACTATGCTGACCATGTACCCAACCACTGTCATTTCAAATTTGCTTTCTGAAAGAGCTAAGCAAATCAAAATTGAAGCCACTGTTATTTGGCTATTTCTCGGGCTTCTCTCCATTATGATTGCGATGTTTATGGATACATTTCGACGGATTAAGGCCGACCAAACCTATGCCGAATATGCGATAGAAAATAGTATGGCCGTAGTTGTCACCGATAAAAACATGAGAATACTGAGAGCAAACACTGGCTTTTGTAACTTGGTAAACAGCGATTTAGGTCTGTTACATGGTGGTAATATCGATGATTTCTTTAAGTCTCAAACGAAACAGAGCCAGATTCAAAGGCAACTTTCTATTCGAGGAGAGTGGCTGGGGCACCTGTCCTTATACACTACCGACAATAAAGAACTCATTTGCCAAACGGAAATACATGCAATTTTGGGGAAACTGAAAAACATTCAATACTATGTCTATTCCTTTAGTGATATTTCCGAGCATCACAACACGATTATCACACTAAAAGAACGTACAGAGCGCGACCCTGCCACATCGTTGTGGAACAAGAAAAAATTCGATCAAAGCCTTCAATATCAATGTCGCTTAAAGCAACGCTATGACAATCACCCGCCTTGCTGCCTCGCGGTACTTGATATCGATTTGTTCAAGCAAATCAATGACACTTTGGGACATACGGCGGGTGATCAAGTTATTTTGTATATAGCAAATCAACTGCGTATGGTGCTGCGGGATACCGATTTCATTGCTCGCATTGGCGGTGATGAATTTGCCGTTCTGATTCAACATACTGACATTGAACAAGCTAAAGAGCTGATGCAGCGAGTAACCACAGATATCAGTAACTGGACACTTTTTGATGTTACCGTCAGCGTTGGTCTGGCCGAAGTGACAACCGATTCAAACCAGACATTCTCAAATGCAGATCAAGCCATGTACCGTTCCAAACGTAAAGGTAGAAACTGCGTTTCCGTTCATGGCCAAGAAACTTTGAGCGTTTTAGAGTCTAACTCACCATAAACTTGTGTTTTACTGACATAAAAGGTGACGCAGCTACTATTTTTAAATTGGAACTTAAGTATTATACGTGCCTATATCAGGACGGTTTTCCAGCCAATTATTCTGATGAATGGATTCTTAATACAGATACGGCTTACTGTAATCAATATCAATAGCATTATTCTCTAAGGATCCAACTATGGCTACTCTCTTTGAAGCTACACAAACAGCTCAACCAGCCAATCGTATTGAAGAAGATCTACTAGGTCAACGTCACGTCCCTGCGGATGCTTACTACGGCATTCATACACTCCGAGCAATTGAAAACTTTAACATTTCCAGTGCAACGATATCTGATATTCCTGAGTTCATTCGTGGCATGGTCATGACCAAAAAAGCGGCCGCACTTGCAAACAAAGAGCTTGCCGTTATTCCAAAAGAAGTCGCGAACTACATCATTCAAGCATGTGATGTGATCCTTGAAACAGGTAAGTGCATGGATCAATTCCCGACCGATGTATTCCAAGGCGGCGCTGGTACTTCAGTCAACATGAATACCAACGAAGTCATCGCCAACTTAGCACTAGAGCTAATGGGCAAAGAGAAAGGTCAATATGAGTTCATTAACCCAAATGACCACGTAAACCGCAGCCAATCGACCAACTGTGCTTACCCAACGGGTTTCCGCATTTCTGTATACAACAGCGTACTTAAACTGATTGAAGCGATTGAGTACTTGAAGGGTGCGTTCGAACTGAAGAGCCAAGAATTCACAACGGTTATCAAGATGGGTCGTACACAGCTGCAAGATGCTGTCCCTATGACTGTTGGACAAGAATTCCACGCTTGGGCGGTCACATTGAACGAAGAAATTCGTGCTCTGGAATACACCTCTAAGCTACTGCTTGAAATCAACCTAGGTGCAACCGCAATCGGTACTGGCTTAAACGCTGCAAACGGATACCAAAGTCTAGCAGTAAAACACTTAGCAGAAGTTACCGGTTTAGACGTTGTTCCTGCTGAAGATCTGATTGAAGCGACTTCAGACTGTGGCGCATATGTAATGACACACGGTGCGTTAAAACGCCTAGCAGTAAAACTGTCTAAGATTTGTAATGACCTCCGTCTGCTTTCTTCTGGCCCTCGCGCTGGCTTAAACGAACTGAACCTTCCTGAACTTCAGGCTGGCTCTTCCATTATGCCGGCGAAAGTAAACCCTGTTGTTCCTGAAGTGGTAAACCAAGTGTGCTTTAAGGTTCTTGGTAACGACAACACGGTGTCTTTTGCTGCTGAAGGCGGCCAATTACAGTTAAACGTCATGGAACCTGTGATTGCTCAAGCAATGTTTGAGTCGATCTCACTGCTTTCAAATGCGTGTGTAAACCTTCGCGACAAATGTATTGACGGAATTACAGTCAATAAAGAAGTTTGTGAAAACTACGTGTTTAACTCGATCGGTATCGTGACTTACTTGAACCCTTACATCGGCCACCACGAAGGAGACATTGTAGGAAAAATCTGTGCTGAGACGGGTAAAAGTGTCCGAGAAGTTGTACTCGATCGCGGATTACTCACATCGGAAGAGCTAGATGACATCTTCTCTGTTGAAAACCTGATGCGTCCACAGTATAAAGCGAAGCGCTACGAATAAGTGATTCAAAGAAAAGGCTCTGATAAAGAGCCTTTTCTATAAAAGACTGTTTAAACAGTCGATAAAAATAAACGCAACGGACTGCAAACCAATATTTCTTTTTCATTTATAAAACGAGGTATCACTATGGTTTGGGTCGAGCTATTAGTTGTTCTTCTCTTCATCTTTTTGGGAGCACGTATCGGCGGCATTGGTATTGGCTTAGCAGGCGGTGCTGGTGTTATCGCACTTGCTCTGGGTCTTGGTGTACCAACCAGCCAAGCATTTATCCCTGTTGATGTAATTCTTATCATCATGTCTGTCATCACGGCGATTGCGGCAATGCAAGTGGCTGGTGGTATGGATTGGCTTGTCCAGATAGCCGAAAACTTCCTGCGCAAGAATCCACAACGCATTACTTTTTACGCGCCGATTGTTACCTTCATCATGACATTAATGGCAGGTACAGGGCATACTGCGTTCTCTACGCTTCCCGTGATTGCTGAAGTCGCTAAAGGTCAAGGCGTTCGTCCATCACGTCCTCTTTCTATCTCGGTTGTTGCATCACAAATCGCTATCACAGCGTCTCCAATCTCAGCGGCTGTTGTTGCTTTTGCAGCAATGCTGACTCCATTTGGCGTTGACTACTTAACGCTTTTAGCTGTGTGCATTCCAACGACGTTTGCAGCTTGTATGGTTGGTGCACTTGTCTCTAATTTCATGGGCGGTGAACTGAAAAATGACCCTGTTTACCAAGATCGTTTAGCGAAAGGTTTAATTAAACTTGCCGACCAACAGCAACGTAATATTCTGCCAACAGCCAAAATAGCGACTTACATTTTCCTCGCCGCTATTGGTTTCGTTGTTTGCTATGCAGCAGCGATCTCAAAATCTGTTGGTTTGATTGAAAACCCAGCTTTAGGCCGTAACGAAGCAATCATGACAGTTA
Organism: Vibrio sp. Y2-5; assembly: GCF_014596725.1. GTDB lineage: Bacteria > Pseudomonadota > Gammaproteobacteria > Enterobacterales > Vibrionaceae > Vibrio. Next base: position 56,830 of record NZ_JACVEG010000006.1, on the reverse strand, counting down.
TGCTGGCAGCTGCAGCACTGATCGTATTCGTCACTAAAATCGATGCCGCGAAAATTTCAAGCGCACCAACATTCCGTTCAGGTATGACCGCATGTGTGTGTGTATTGGGCGTGGCTTGGTTAGGTTCAACTTTCGTTAATGCTCACGTTGCAGACATCAAAAATGTTGCTGGCGCACTATTGGCTGACAGCCCATGGATGCTAGCTATCGTATTATTCTTTGCTTCTATGCTGCTTTACTCGCAAGGTGCAACCACTGTGGCACTCATGCCAGCGGCGCTTGCTATTGGTGTTGCTCCTCTAACAGCAGTCGCATCCTTCGCTGCGGTAAGTGCTCTGTTTGTTCTACCAACTTACCCAACACTACTTGCTGCGGTTGAAATGGATGACACAGGCTCAACGCGCATTGGTAAATATGTTTTCAACCACCCATTCTTCATTCCGGGCGTTGCGACCATTGCTTCTGCAGTAACCTTTGGCTTCCTATTTGGCGGACTGTTCATCTAATTCTGACTAGTCCGTTAAAAGCCAGAAAAGAAAACCCGCGATATTCGAACAACCTTGTGTTGGATGAATTCGCGGGTTTTGTATTACTTCAATGAAACTTATTCACTCTCATCTCGGTCTGATTGAGTTAATATGGCACAATAATTTGTCGCCTTTGCCATTCACACTCAACCAGAAATTGATTAGATGATACGTAAATTTTTCTATTTTTTACTCTTAACACTGTCTGTATTCAGCCATCCAGCCTTTGCTGTATTCGGTAACAACAATACACTTTCGGTGAGTAATGACGGCAATAAGTTTGTTCCTGTCGATCAGGCTTTTCCGTTTAATAGCTTCCAGCAAGGCGATCGTCTTTTTGTTGACTGGCAAGTGAAAGATGGCTACTACTTATATCAAGATCGAATCACAATCAGTGCAGAAAACGTCACATTAGGTGACTTTGATCTGGTCGATGGTGAAGCTTATCACGATGAGTTCTTTGGTGATGTCACCATCTACACCACTCCGCTTTCTATTGAGCTGCCACTGAGAGACTACCAACTTGGTGCGCGTATTATCATTCAATATCAGGGATGCGCAAAAGCAGGCTTCTGTTATCCGCCAGAAACACGCGTAGTAGAAATCAGTAAATTCGACTTCTCACAACCAGCTAATTCAGAAACCATTTCCACCGTTCAAAGTGACAATACACAAGACACATTAAAGTCTGTGAGACTTAACAGCGCCCCTATTTCAGAACAAGACTCGTTAGCTGGCAAACTAGCGCAAAACTGGTGGACACCATTACTGTTCTTAGCATTAGGCATTGGTTTGGCTTTCACACCCTGTGTTTTGCCTATGTATCCGATTCTGACGGGTATTGTTTTAGGTAATGGGCAGCTAACTCATAAACGAACCTTGTTATTAAGCGTGGTTTACGTTCAAGGTATGGCGCTGACCTACACTCTATTAGGTTTAATTGTTGCTTCTGCTGGTTTGCAGTTCCAAGCCGCGCTACAACACCCTTATGTTTTGATTGGTCTAAGTGCAATGTTTGTGTTGCTCGCACTGTCAATGTTTGGCTTGTACACACTTCAACTTCCAAGCTCAGTACAGACTTGGCTGAACAATCTGAGCAACCAGCAGCAAGGAGGCCGTCTCGCTGGCGTTTTTGCTATGGGGGCTATTTCGGGATTAGTGTGTTCACCTTGCACAACCGCCCCACTTTCAGGAGCCCTGCTCTATGTCGCGCAAAGTGGTGATTTACTCACCGGTGGCATAGCGCTTTATGCACTGGCTATCGGCATGGGTATTCCGTTGATTCTAGTCGCTGTCTTTGGTAACCGCTTATTACCAAAAGCAGGGGCTTGGATGGGCAAAGTAAAAACCGCATTTGGTTTCATTCTTCTTGCTGCACCGATTTTCCTGCTGGAACGACTGCTCCCGGAAATCTGGGCGACCGCTCTATGGTCAGCATTGGGCTTCGCTGCTTTTGCTTGGTTATATCACATTAAAAACAGCCTGCCTTTTGGCGGTTGGAAGCAGAGTACTTTAGGCATCTTTGCGATTCTGGGATTGCTGACCTCTGCTCAGCCTGCTTTGAATTACTGGTTTAATGACACCCAGACAGAGCAGCAGCAATCATCCATCAGTTTCAAGCGCATTGCGAATGTGGATGAACTTAACGCTGAACTGGAAAAAGCCAAATTGGCGGGTAAGCCAGTGATGCTAGACTTCTACGCCGATTGGTGTGTAGCGTGTAAAGAGTTCGAAAAATACACCTTCCACCAGCCAGATGTTGAACAAAAACTGAAAGACATCGTGCTGCTACAGGCAGATGTCACACGCAATCAGCCACAAGACATTGAATTGCTTAAACAGATGGACGTTCTTGGTCTTCCTACCATTGAGTTTTGGAACAGTCAGGGCAAAAGAGTACCGAGTGCACGCATAACCGGTTTCATGCAAGCAGACCGCTTTTTACAACACCTAAAAGACCATCAGATCTAAATTTTCATCTCTTTGCGCGACAAGGTTTGGCCCTATACGTCAAACCTTGTCGTGGTATTCATCTTCATGCAGATAAAAACTGGATATAGTTCAGACTTTTAGTCCATAGACATTGTTCCAAACCTCAAACCAGACAATAATTTATTTAACGTAATTGTTAAAAGTGTTTAACGTCATGGATTCGACATACACCATCATCATCGCTGATGATCACCCGCTGTTTCGAAACGCATTGTTTCAATCCGTCCATATGGCGATAAGCGGTGCAAATTTGCTTGAAGCAGACTCTTTAGATGCTTTACTAAAACTGCTTGAAAAAGATCCTGAACCGGACTTGCTGCTGCTGGACCTTAAAATGCCCGGCGCTAACGGCATGTCTGGCCTTATTCAATTACGTGCGGAATATCCGGATTTACCGATTGTAGTGATCTCTGCCAGCGAAGAGTCTTCTGTGGTATCACAGGTGAAGAGCCATGGTGCGTTCGGTTTTATTCCTAAATCCAGTGACATGCGCGCGTTGATCAGCGCTTTAAATCAGGTACTTAACGGTGAACCCTACTTCCCTGAAGGCCTGATTACCAACAACGAAGCCTGTGATGATCTGGCGGGTAAGATAGCAACCCTAACTCCCCAGCAATACAAAGTACTGGGTATGCTTTCGGACGGTTTGCTGAATAAGCAAATTGCTTATGAGTTGAATGTTTCGGAAGCCACTATCAAAGCACATATGACCGCGATCTTCCGAAAACTGGGTGTAAAAAGTAGAACTCAGGCAGTAATCTTACTCAAAGAACTGAACAGCTAATATTGCGCCCCTAGGTTACTGACTCGGCTCCAAAACGTCTTCCTCGGCTGGTAAACGTAAACCTACTTTGGTCACTTGCCAGTCGACAACATCTGCAACCACCCAATGTAATCCATACCATTCAAATTGGTCACCCAATACCGGGGTTGTGCCCAAATGTTCGGTAACTAAGTCTTTTAGCGTCATATCTGCGCGGAATGGTCCTAACTCCAAACCATAAATCATGGCAACATCAACCAGTTTCGATTCCACATCTAAGAAGAAATCACCAAAGAAGCGAGCAAGAGACTCTTTCACTGGCGCTTCACTAAATAACTGGCTCAGCGCCGCCAAATCTTTCTCTTGGGCAACCACACAGAGAATATCACCAGATTCTAATCGAGTACTTCCTGAAGGATGAAGCAACGTTTTGTCACGAAACAAAGCGGCGATTCGCGTCCCCTCTGGCATAAAAAGATTGCGAATAGGTTCTCCGATACACCATTTATCTTTCTTCAACTGATAAACAAACAGCTCCCACTCACTGGTTGGAAAAATCTCAAGCCCAGAGCGAGAAATAGGTTCGGGTTTCGAAGGCAACTCGACTTTGGCCAGACTCATTGCCTTGGTTAGTGACCCACCTTGAATAATCAGCGACACCATCACCACGAAGAATGCCAAGTTAAAGTAAAGCTTGGCATCTGGCAGACCCGCCATCATTGGGAACACCGCCAAAATAATCGGTACAGCGCCACGCAACCCTACCCATGAAATGAACCATTTCTCTCTAGCTGTAAAGCTTTTAAACGGCAACAAACTCACCCAAACAGAGATAGGCCGAGCAAAAAGAATCATACCAAATGCCAGTGCTAAGCCCGGCAATGCGATGGTTAACAAGTTAGTTGGTGTCACCAATAAACCAAGCACAAGGAACATTCCGATTTGTGCTAGCCATGTCATGCCATCCAATACGTTTAAAATTGAATGGCGGCTACGGGTTGGACGATTTCCTAACAGCAAGCCCACCAAATAAATGGATAGAATCCCACTGCCACCGAGCGCATTCGCCAGAGCAAAAATGATCAGTCCACCACTTACGGTGAGAATGGAATACAACCCCTCAGGAAGCTGTGTGCTGTTGATGATTTTCCACAGTAACCAACCACCGGATAGACCTAATAAAGCTCCTACACCAAACTGCTGGACGAAGTTAAGCGCTAAGAAACTGACACTGAAATCTCTGCTAGCACTACTCAAAATAGCAATCATGGTGACGGTTAAAAACACCGCCATCGGATCATTGGTACCCGATTCTATTTCTAACGTTGAACCCACACGCTCGTTGAGGCTACGCCCTTTCAGCAGTGAAAATACAGCGGCGGCATCAGTCGAGCCTACGATAGCCCCAACCAAAATGCCCTGCATCAACGACAGGTCAAACAACCAGGTAGCTAATGCACCAGTAATTAAAGTGGTCAAGGCAACACCAAATGTTGCTAACGAAACCGAGGGCCAAAATGCAACTTTAAAGCTGGCAACGCGCGTCCTCATACCACCATCTAAGAGGATAATCGCAAGGGCCAAGTTACTGACTAAATACGCTAACGGATAATTATCAAACAGTATTCCACCAGGCCCATCTTCGCCCGCTAACATACCAACAGCAAGAAACACCAACAGAATCGGAATACCTAATTTCGAAGATACGGGGCTGAGCAACACACTCAATGCGATCAGCAATGCACCCACAAGAAAAAAGCCGTTTATCGTTATTGCATCCAATCTTTCACCTTTCCAACTGACTCAAACGTTTATAGATACATATTTATTATGCTCTCCATTGTGCACATTTTTATTACCTACGTCAGAAAAGTCTGTGTAAATAATTGCAACGTTTTCTCCCTCATTATCATTAGTCGTCAATGCCTGTTACTTACACAGTTATTTCCCCACTTCTGCACTCCGACCTTATACTTTTGGCTAATTTAACAGTTAATTAACATTCAAAAAGCAAACAGAAATAAACCAAAACCACATAAATACAATAAGTTATAAATAAAAATTTACAGACTAAAGTTGCACAGATCTCTTGCCTTAACACTGCTAATGTATAAATCGTAACATTACGTTAACACAACACTTAACAGGAAGGAGAAGGCCATGGCGTTCGAATCTACAGAACATGCTCAAGCCTACTGGAAAGAAAACTTGGGGATTATGGGATCACTGCTCGCAGTGTGGTTCTTGGTGTCTTATGGCGCAGGCGTTTTATTCGTTGATGCGCTAAATAGCATTCATTTAGGCGGCTTTAAGCTTGGATTCTGGTTTGCACAACAGGGCTCAATCTACACATTCGTCGCTTTAATCTTTATTTACGTTGCGCGCATGAACTCGCTCGACAAGAAATATAACGTGCATGAAGACTAAGAGGTTTTAGAAATGGATATTCAAACTTGGACGTTTATTCTTGTTGGTCTCTCTTTTGCTCTCTACATTGGCATCGCCATTTGGGCTCGAGCGGGATCAACCAGTGAATTCTATGTCGCTGGCGGCGGTGTACACCCTGTAGCGAACGGTATGGCGACAGCCGCAGACTGGATGTCAGCAGCATCTTTCATCTCAATGGCAGGTATCATCTCATTCATCGGTTACGATGGTGCGGTTTACCTAATGGGTTGGACAGGCGGCTACGTTCTATTGGCTCTATGTTTAGCACCTTACCTACGTAAATTTGGTCAGTTCACTGTGCCAGATTTCATCGGTGAACGTTACTACTCGAAAACTGCTCGTATGGTAGCGGTATTCTGTGCGATCTTCATTTCGTTTACTTACGTTGCAGGCCAAATGCGCGGTGTAGGCGTAGTGTTCTCTCGCTTCCTAGAAGTAGACATTAACGTTGGTATCGTTATCGGTATGGCGATTGTGTTCTTCTACGCTGTACTTGGTGGCATGAAAGGCATCACTTATACGCAGGTAGCTCAGTTCTGTGTTCTCATTTTCGCCTTCCTTGTACCTGCAATCTTTACGTCAATCATGATGACAGGCAATCCACTACCACAAATTGGTATGGGTTCAACCATCGCAGGAACCGATGTTTATCTTCTTGATAAGCTAGATGGTCTAACGCAAGAACTTGGCTTTACTCAGTACACTGAAGGCAGCAAGAGCATGGTGGATGTATTCTTCATCTGTGCTGCACTGATGGTGGGTACTGCGGGTCTTCCACACGTAATCATTCGCTTCTTCACAGTACCAAAAGTACGTGATGCGCGTATCTCTGCGGGTTGGGCGCTACTGTTTATCTCGCTACTTTATACTACTGCACCAGGCGTTGCTGCGTTTGCTCGCGTAAACCTAATCGAAACGATTAACGGTCCTGATATGCAAGGTGTTCCTGCTGAACAAGCACCAAGCTGGTATAAAAACTGGGAAAGCACTGGTCTAGTTAAATGGGAAGATAAAAACGCCGATGGTCGTATGTTCTACTCTGGTGACGCTCGTAACGAGATGAACATCAACCGCGACATCATCGTACTAGCTTCTCCTGAGTTGGCTAAACTTCCTAACTGGGTTGTTGGTCTACTAGCAGCAGGTGGCTTAGCTGCAGCACTATCTACAGCAGCAGGTCTACTACTAGTAATCTCTACATCTATCTCTCATGACTTGTTGAAGAAAGGCTTCAAGCCAAACATGACCGATAAACAAGAACTGCTCGCCGCTCGTCTGGCTGCAATTGTGGCTATCGTTGGCGCAGGTTACTTGGGCATCAACCCTCCGGGCTTCGTAGCGCAGGTGGTCGCCTTCGCCTTCGGCTTGGCCGCGGCATCCTTCTTCCCTGCCATCATCTTGGGTATTTTCTACAAGAAGATGAACAAAGAAGGTGCTATCGCAGGTATGGTTGCAGGTATCGTGTTCACAGCGGCGTACATCATCTACTTCAAGTTCATTAACCCAGCAGCAAGTACACCTGACAACTGGTTCTTCGGCATCAGCCCAGAAGGTATCGGTACTCTAGGTATGTGTTTGAACTTTGTGGTCTCTATCGTGGTGAATAAATTCACTGCAGAAGTACCAACTGAAGTACAAGACATGGTTGAGTCAATCCGCTTCCCTAAAGGTGCAGGCACAGCTCACGACCATTAATACGCAAAAAGGTTGGGCGAAAGCGTCTCAACTCTAGCGATAACAAAAAAGCCCAAAGCATTGCTTTGGGCTTTCTCTTTTTCGTTCGGTGCAAATTAAGCGTTAGCATCCACCGCAGTAAAACTTGGATTTACTGTAGTCAGTTTGCGGATCAGGTAGTTCAGTAACACACCATACATAGGCACAAATAAACCAAGGCTGATCACCAGTTTAAAGCCGTAATCGACTAAAGCGATTTCCGTCCAGTGCTCTGCCATAAATGGATCTGGGCTTTGGTAGAATGCAATACCGAAAAAAGCGACAGTATCTAAAGCATTACCAAATAGTGTTGATGCGGTCGGTGCTACCCACCACTGCTTCATTTGACGCAAGCGGTTAAACACATGTACATCCATGATCTGACCAAGTAGATAAGCCATGAAACTTGCAATCGCGATACGCGCAACAAACATGTTTAACTCGCTTAATGGGGCTAAACCTTGGAACTGACCTTCATAGAACACTACGGAAAGCAGATACGAAACCACAAGTGAAGGCAGCATCACGTAAAAAATGATTTTACGCGCAAGGCCAGCACCAAAAATACGTACCGTTAAGTCAGTCGCTAAGAAGATAAATGGAAAAGTGAAAGCGCCCCAAGTGGTGTGCAAACCGAATACGGTAAACGGGATTTGTACCAGATAATTGCTTGATGCAATGATCACTAAGTGGAACAAAACCAGAAATGTCAGGGCTTTGCGCTGTTGCGCAGGGGTAAAGTTACTCATATTGTACCTTTTTAGTTTGATTTGGGGGCGAGGGAACCCAAATGAAGCTTGCGCTTCTCACTGATTGTCATTCGGAAGATTTGGCTCTCCCGAGCTAAGGGCGGCGATTATACATTAATCAATTTTGCCTGCAATAGTTCACAAAATAGCAAACGTTTTCCAGCTCACGTTAAATATAGAAGCTTGGATTGCTTAGAAATAATGACGTTGACGGGTCAAAAATTGCGCCACTTTTGACCTTTTCCTTGAGAAGATCCTCAAGATCATGCTAATCTTCCGCTCCATTTTTCTAGCCTAAATTTCGTCAATTCGATGAAATAGTTAAGCTAGTGCTATCTTTAAGAGTGTCGGAGCACAATCCGATCACGCAATCCCAAACCAAAGTGGAACCAAATAAATGGGCAAAGGTACTCTGTATATTGTCTCTGCACCAAGCGGCGCAGGTAAATCAAGCTTGATCGCAGAAATGTTGGAACACAACCCAGCCTATGCGATGAAAGTATCCGTGTCGCACACTACTCGTGGTATGCGTCCGGGTGAGCAAGATGGTGTTCACTACCATTTTGTGCAGAAGGAACACTTTGAAGCGTTGATCGAAAAAGGCGAATTTCTGGAATACGCAGAAGTCTTTGGTAACTACTACGGTACTTCACGTGTCTGGATTGAAGAGACCCTTAATAAAGGTATTGATGTCTTCTTAGATATCGACTGGCAAGGTGCTCGCCAAATCCGTGAGCAAATGCCAAAAGCGAAGAGTGTCTTTATTCTTCCGCCTTCAAACGGTGAGTTAGAACGTCGTTTGAATGCGCGTGGCCAAGACAGCGAAGCTGTTATTGCTAAGCGTATGGCAGAAGCTAAATCTGAAATTTCTCACTACCACGAATACGACTACATCATCATTAATGATGACTTCGATACCGCCCTAACCGATTTTAGAGCGATCATTCGTGCAGAGCGATTAAAGCAAGATAAGCAAGCTGAAAAATACAAAGGTATGCTAAAAGCACTACTCGCAGAGTAATTAAACGTATTATTAACAACCCTACTAGCTAGAAACCGCTACCGTAAGGTTGTATACTTTCTCGTCATTCAACATTTTTGTTTATATTGGAGTTCTCATGGCACGCGTAACTGTTCAAGACGCTGTTGAAAAAGTTGGCAACCGTTTCGACCTAGTTCTGATTGCGGCTCGCCGCGCTCGTCAAATGCAAACTGGTGGTAAAGATTCACTTGTGCCTGAAGAGAACGATAAGCCAACGGTTATCGCTCTTCGTGAAATCGAAGAAGGTCTTATCACTAAAGACGTACTTGACGCTCGTGAGCGTCAAGAGCAGCAAGAGCAAGAAGCAGCTGAATTAGCAGCAGTGAGCAGCATTGTTCACAACCGTTAATCCCTGCAAGTAAGAAAATAGACAACTCTCGGGCCTATAATTTGTATCTATTCGATAGCCTCAAAGACGTTGCCCAGGAATATCTCACAGAGCCTCAACTTGAGGCTCTGCGCCAATCTTATATAGTGGCAAGAGATGCCCACGAAGGGCAAACCCGCTCAAGCGGCGAACCTTATATTATCCACCCAGTGGCAGTAGCTCGAATTCTGGCTGAAATGCGCTTGGATTTGGAAACACTACAAGCAGCCCTCCTTCACGACGTTATCGAAGACTGTGATGTCACCAAAGAAGATTTAGAAGCTCAATTTGGTCAAGCCGTGGCTGAACTGGTTGACGGTGTATCTAAGCTCGACAAACTAAAATTCCGCGATCGCAAAGAAGCTCAAGCTGAGAACTTCCGAAAAATGGTTCTTGCTATGGTGCAAGACATCCGCGTGATTCTTATTAAGCTCTCTGACCGCACGCATAACATGCGCACGCTAGGCGCTCTTCGTCCGGATAAAAAACGTCGAATTGCCCGAGAAACCCTAGAGATTTACGCACCACTCGCCCACCGTTTAGGTATTCACAACATCAAAACTGAGTTAGAAGAACTGGGTTTTGAAGCGTTATATCCAAACCGTTATCGGGTTCTGAAAGAAGTCGTAAAAGCGGCACGTGGTAACCGTAAAGAAATGATCCAACGTATTCACAGTGAGATCGAAGGCCGCTTACAAGAGGTTGGCTTACCGGCTCGTGTGTTTGGTCGTGAGAAAAACCTCTTCTCCATCTACAACAAGATGAAGACCAAAGAGCAGCGTTTCCACACCATTATGGATATCTATGCGTTTCGTGTTGTGGTTGATAGCGCTGACACCTGTTACCGAGCACTCGGCCAAGTACACAGCTTGTATAAACCACGTCCGGGTCGCATGAAAGACTATATTGCGGTTCCTAAAGCGAACGGCTATCAGTCTCTGCATACCTCGATGGTCGGTCCACACGGCGTTCCAGTTGAAGTTCAGATTCGAACCGAAGACATGGATCAAATGGCAGACAAAGGTGTGGCAGCACACTGGTCATATAAAGCCAATGGTGACCGCACTGGCACCACAGCACAGATTAAAGCTCAGCGCTGGATGCAAAGCTTACTTGAGCTACAACAAAGCGCAGGTAACTCGTTCGAATTTATCGAAAACGTTAAGTCTGATCTCTTCCCTGATGAGATTTACGTCTTCACTCCTAAAGGTCGTATCGTTGAACTGCCTGTTGGCGCAACCGCGGTAGACTTCGCGTATGCGGTACATACCGACGTGGGTAACACCTGTGTGGGTACTCGCGTTGACCGCAATCCGTACCCATTAAGCAAGCCTCTGAAAAACGGACAAACTGTTGAAATTATCAGTGCTCCGGGTGCTCGTCCAAACGCAGCATGGCTTAACTACGTAGTGACTTCACGTGCTCGTACTAAGATCCGTCAGGTTCTGAAAACCATGCGTCGTGAAGAATCGGTCAGCTTGGGTCGTCGCCTGCTTAATCATGCATTGGGTGAAGAGTCGATCACCACCATCAGCACAGAGAGTGTTCAACAGGTTCTCAGCGATCTGAAACTTTCCAGCGTTGATGATTTATTAGCTGCGATTGGTCTTGGCGAATTGATGAGTATCGTGATTGCTCGTCGTTTACTCGGCAATGCTGATGAACTGAGTGAAGTTGAAAGCAAAGACGGTCAGCCGAAGAAGAAACTGCCTATCCGAGGTGCAGAAGGTATTCTGTTAACCTTCGCTAACTGTTGTCACCCGATACCGGATGACCACATTATTGCGCACGTTTCTCCGGGGCGTGGACTTGTCGTACACCGTGAAACCTGTCCTAACGTACGTGGGTATCAGAAAGAGCCTGATAAGTACATGGCAGTGGAGTGGACCAAAGATTACGAGCAGGACTTCATTACTGAACTGAAAGTCGATATGCAAAACCGCCAAGGCGCACTTGCAGAATTGACTAATGTAATTTCGAAGACAGGCTCCAATATTCACGGTTTGTCGACTGAAGAACGTGACGGTCGTCTGTACACAGTGACAGTGGTACTGACCACCAAAGATCGTGTTCATCTAGCTGGCATTATGAAGAAAATTCGTGCAATGCCAAATGCACCGAAGGTGAGACGCAGAAGGCACTAATTGCGCCGATGCTCAAATAACCTAACGATGTAGCCCTTGATATGGCCTATCAAGGGCTTTTTTTATTTAATGTGGTGAGCCTTTTCTAACCACAGACTGAAACATAGAAACTTGTTATGAACTTAGAACGTTACACTCGAATTCAAGAGGTGCTGAAAGCACGCCAACCTGATCTGACCGTATGTTTAGAAGAAGTACATAAGCCGAATAATGTGTCTGCGGTCATTCGTACTGCGGATGCGATTGGATTGCATAAAATCCATGCAGTTTGGCCAAGCAAGCAAATGCGTACTCTTGGGCATACTTCAGCAGGCGCTCGTAACTGGGTCGAAGTGGACACTCATGACAATATTCAAGATGCAGTAAAAGCGCTAAAAGCACTGAACATGCAGGTATTAGTCACCAACCTTTCTGAAACTGCTGTGGATTTTCGTGAAATAGACTACACCAAGCCGACCGCGATTATCGTGGGTAGTGAAAAAGTAGGTATCTCAAAGCAAGCTCTTGAGCTGGCTGATCAAGACATAGTGATCCCTATGGTAGGGATGGTGCAATCACTCAATGTTTCTGTTGCTAGCGCACTGATTCTGTATGAAGCTCAGCGTCAGCGCCAAGCCGCGGGCATGTATCAGCAAGAAAAAAGCCCGCTTCCTGAAGAAACCATTCATCGAATTCTGTTTGAACGTGGTCACCCAGTATTAGCCAAAGTAGCTAAACGCAAAAAGCTACCCTACCCACCTCTGGATGATGAAGGCCAAATTGTTGCGGATGAATCTTGGTGGAAAGCGATGCAGAGCAAATAATTCCCCTGTACAAAAACACAGCTTAATGTTTGAATAAACCTTATTTCAAACAGCTAAATGGTTGATTATGTCTCAGCTTTTATCAGCAATTCCATTAACCTCACTTTCCGGAGTGGGCGCAAAAGTGGCCGAAAAACTGGAGAAAGTTGGGCTTATCACCGTACAGGATTTACTGTTCCACCTGCCGTTGCGTTATGAAGACCGCACTCGCATCTATCCTATCGTAAAACTGCATCCCGGCCTTTGGGTGGCAGTGCAAGGTAAAGTCATGGCCGTAGATACTACCTTCGGCCGTCGCAAAATGCTGACAGTAAAAATCAGTGACGGAAACGGCACCCTGACTCTGCGTTTTTTCAACTTTACGGCTGGGATTAAAAACAATTTTTCCGAAGGTAAGTTAGTACACGCTTACGGTGAAATTAAGCGTGGCAGTACTGGTCTGGAAATCATCCACCCTGAATACAAGTTCTATTTCCCAGAGCAAAAAACCGATGTTGAAGCAAACCTGACCCCAGTCTACCCTACCACTGAAGGTCTACGTCAGCTTACTCTGCGCAACTTAACCGATCAGGCTTTATCTCTCCTCGACAAAGCAGCAGTGCAAGAGCTTCTTCCTTCAGGCTTATACGATCATCAAATCACTCTGTCTCAGGCGTTGCATACCATTCATCGCCCACCATCTGATATTGATTTAAGCTTGTTTGATGATGGTCGCCATCCGGCGCAAATTCGCCTGATTATGGAAGAACTACTGGCACAGAACCTTTCAATGCTGGCAGTTCGCAGTAAAGGGCAGCAAGATGTTGCCCTTCCTCTTAAAGCCTCAGACACGCTGAAAAATCAGCTACTGGCTCAATTACCATTTTCGCCAACCAATGCCCAGACTCGCGTGGTTAACGAGATAGAAGCAGACCTTGCGAAACCTCATCCAATGATGCGTTTAGTCCAAGGGGATGTGGGTTCAGGTAAAACACTGGTTGCGGCACTAGCAGCAGCCAGAGCGATTGAAAACGGCTATCAAGTCGCCTTGATGGCACCAACAGAATTGTTAGCAGAGCAGCACGCCATCAACTTCAGCCAGTGGTTTGAGGCTATGGGTATCAAGGTTGGCTGGTTAGCAGGCAAACTCAAAGGCAAAGCCAAAGAAGCCGAGCTCGCTCGTATTGCCAGTGGCGAAGTAAAAATGGTAGTGGGTACTCACGCACTGTTTCAAGAACACGTTGTATTCGACCATTTAGCCTTAGTGATCATTGATGAACAGCACCGTTTTGGTGTCCACCAGCGTTTGGAACTACGCGAAAAAGGCGCTAAGCAAGGCGCGTATCCGCATCAGCTGATCATGACAGCCACACCGATTCCTCGAACGCTTGCAATGACAGCGTATGCAGATTTAGAAACCTCAATTATCGATGAACTTCCACCGGGCAGAACGCCAATTCAAACGGTCGCTATTCCAGATACCAAAAGGGATGACATCGTTGAACGGGTTCGTAATGCTTGTCTGAATGAAGGTAAGCAAGCTTATTGGGTTTGTACTCTGATTGATGAATCAGAAGTCTTGGAAGCACAAGCCGCCGCTGACACTGCGGAAGAGCTGCAACGCAAACTACCTGATGTAAAAATCGGTTTGGTTCACGGCAGAATGAAACCTGCCGAGAAACAACAAGTGATGCAGGCATTCAAAAATAATGAGCTGCATCTTCTGGTCGCAACTACAGTTATTGAAGTAGGTGTTGATGTTCCCAACTCAAGCTTGATGATCATCGAAAACCCAGAGCGCCTTGGTTTAGCCCAGCTCCACCAGCTGCGCGGTCGTGTTGGCCGTGGCTCTGTTGCCAGTCATTGTGTACTTCTGTACCACGCGCCACTTTCAAAAACAGCGCAAAAACGCCTAGGAGTACTACGCGAAAGTAATGATGGATTTGTTATCGCACAACGCGACTTAGAAATTCGTGGTCCCGGTGAACTACTCGGTACTAAGCAAACCGGTTTAGCGGATTTTAAAATTGCCGACTTAGTGCGAGATCAACGCTTAATTCCTGAAGTTCAGCGCATCGCTCGTCATATTCACGACAACTACCCGACAAACGCAACCGCGATTATTGATCGCTGGCTTGGCGAACGAGACGTTTACGCGAAAGCTTAAACCTTGAATTGATTGGCTGTATTTTCCTTTGCACCAAATTAAAGCAAACGTTTGCTTTTTACAGTTATTACTCTATAATCGCCGCAAAATTTAGCCTTAAATTATCTAAGACTAACTTCCAGAGCAGAATCTGATTAACAGCAATCACAGGTAACTATTCTGCTCCACAAGAAATGCCCATTCAGCGCATTTTTGTGTACGATTCTATTAGGAAAATAACAATGACAACCGAAAACGCGGCTCGTAAGTCCGATCTTGTTTATCAACTCAATGACAGACCACCTTTGCCACACACTTTATTCGCTGCACTTCAGCACCTGCTCGCTATGTTCGTAGCGGTTATCACGCCATCCCTTATTATTTGCCAAAGTTTAGGCGTTCCGGCTGCAGAAACTAACACCATTATCAGCATGTCGCTGTTTGCCTCAGGTGTATCTTCATTTATTCAAATTCGCACCATTGGTCCTATCGGCTCTGGCTTGCTGTCCATTCAAGGCACTAGCTTTAACTTCTTAGGTCCAATCATTGGTGCTGGCTTAGCGCTTAAAGCTGGCGGCGCAGATATTCAAACTATGATGGCCGCTATTTTCGGTACCATCCTTGTTGCTTCCTCTGCTGAAATTCTGCTTTCTCGCGTATTGGAATTTGCACAGCGCGTTATCACTCCGCTGGTTTCAGGCATTGTTGTTACGCTAATCGGTTTGACTCTAATCCAAGTCGGTCTCGTCTCTATGGGTGGCGGTTATGCGGCTATGGGGGACGGTACTTTTGGCAGCCTAGATAAGCTTGCACTTGCGGGAACAGTTCTGGCCATCATCGTTCTGCTTAACCGCGCTCACAATCCATACATTCGCGTTGCATCTATTGTGATTGCAATGATTGTTGGCGTAACCTTGGCTTATTTCATAGGCATGGTCGATACCAGCAAAATGAGTGAAACAGCACTTATCGCTCTGCCTGTACCAATGCAGTATGGCTTAAGTTTCGACTGGTCGCTGTTTATTCCATTAGTACTGATTTTCCTCATCACAGCATTAGAAGCAATCGGCGATATTACAGCAACATCAGAAGTCTCTGGCGAACAGGTGAAAGGTCCAGTCTACATGAAGCGCATCAAAGGTGGTGTATTGGCAGATGGCCTCAACTCTGCAATTGCTGCAGTATTCAACAGCTTCCCTAACTCAACCTTTAGTCAAAATAATGGTGTGATTCTACTGACTGGCGTTGCTAGCCGTTACGTCGGGTACTTTATCGCAGGTATGCTAGTGTTATTAGGCTTGTTCCCAGGTGTCGCAAGCTTTGTACAGCTGATACCAGAACCGGTACTAGGCGGAGCGACCATCGTGATGTTCGGTACTATCGCCGCAGCGGGTATTCGCATCATCGCTCGTGTGGATTTAGATCGCCGAGCAATTCTGATCATGGCGCTGTCATTCTCTATGGGTCTCGGCATCGCTCAAAAGCCAGAAATACTGCAATTCATGCCTGACTTTGTGAAAAGCATTTTCTCGACAGGTGTTGCCGCTGGCGGTATCACAGCAATTTTGTTGAATCTTCTGCTACCAGAAACGAAACCAGCAAGAAAAGAACAACCAGAACAAGAGCTTGAACAAGCTTTAGACTCGTAATCTGTAATCCAGAAATAACAGAAAGGCTCGCGTTGATGCGAGCCTTTTTCTTTCATATTCAGTTAATTAGCTATTTAGTTGGAAAACTAATCTGAGCGCGTAAGCCGCCTTCACTGCGATTACTCACTACAACTGAGCCACTGTGCTGACTGATAATACGTTTAACAATGGCTAACCCCAACCCCGTCCCTTCACTACCCCGAGCTGTATCGCCTCGAGTAAAAGGTTCAAACACTTTATTCACCTGACTTGGTTCAATACCGGGGCCATTGTCTTCAACACACACCCAAACCATGCTGTTGTCCGCTGTCACACCTGAGCTGACTCTCACCCAACCATTGCCGTAACGAACTGCATTCACAACAAGGTTGCTTATGGCACGTTTAATCGCAATTGGGTTACCAAACGCATCCGCTTTGTCTTTGTGCAATTCAACTTCGATTTGCACTTCGTAACCACCTTCAGAGCTTGCTACATCCTGAGCGATCTCATTCACATTCACCTTTTCAAAAGTCTGCTTATTTACAGGCTTCAAGTAGTCCATAAACTGGCTAATGATCTCATTGCACTCTTCGGTATCACTGATGATCCCTTCAGCCAGATAACTGTCTTCCGGAGACATCATTTCAGTAGCAAGACGAATGCGAGTGAGTGGTGTACGCAAGTCATGGCTGATACCTGCCATCAACAAGGCTCGATCTTCTTCTAGTGCTTGGATACCTTTTGACATCTGGTTGAATGCTCGAGTAACCGAACGAATTTCAGAAGCGCCTCTTTCAGGCAATGGCGGCGGCACTTCTCCTCGTCCAACCGCCTGCGCGACTTTTTCTAAAGCGATTAACGGCCGGTTTTGCATGCGAAT
This sequence comes from Vibrio sp. Y2-5, assembly GCF_014596725.1. GTDB lineage: Bacteria > Pseudomonadota > Gammaproteobacteria > Enterobacterales > Vibrionaceae > Vibrio. Next base: position 39,646 of record NZ_JACVEG010000006.1, on the reverse strand, counting down.
AAACAACCAACCGCCAAAAATTATCATCAAAGCCATGACGATGCTGTTGCGAAACAGAGGTGAAAAGTCTTTTTCCCGCAATTCAGAAAGTGGAATACGTAGTAGTTGTCCCGGTATCGCCTCAATTTTCATCCATAAAATGTAACTTTCGGCGCCAGACATCATGCGAACTTCCGTTGGCGAACCGAGTTCCAAACTCATATCTTCGCTCATCAAATCAATGCTAACTGCATGCTCAAACTCACTGGCAATCGGACTATCTTCAGGATGAATAGTCACGCCTAATTGTTCCAGCACACGGCGACGCAACAACGCATCCATAGGCACACCTGTCTCTTGGTTGACCGTGTCATCAAGCATCAGATTAATTTCATGACTGAGGATTTTGTTGAACTGTTTTAAGCTGGGCAACAGAGCGTAATTGAATACGGCGTAATAGGAATAAACCTGACTCGCAATCAGCAAGCTTAAAAAGAGAAGGATGGATTGAGTAAACGAACTACGAATACGCATAATTTGCCTATGTTCTTGATCGACGAATTCTAAAAAATTGCTTTGACAGACCAGAGGTCACTGACTAATTGTTGCAGACAAAGGTTTATCGTCAATGATAATCACAGATTAGGCGCGAGTAGAATAGAGAAGCAACACGCGCCATCTCGTTGAATCAGCCGACGCGTGCATAAAACCGCATAAGTTAAATTTACGCTTAGTTTAGTTTACCGTCAGGAACGAACACATAACCTAAGCCCCATACTGTTTGAATGTAGCGTGGTTTACTCGGGTCTACTTCCAGCATACGACGTAAGCGAGAGATTTGTACGTCAATCGAACGTTCCATCGCTGAGTATTCGCGACCTCGAGCCATGTTCATCAGTTTATCGCGAGATAATGGCTCACGAGCATTCATCACCAACGCTTTTAGCACTGCGAATTCACCTGATGTCAAAGGCATTGGCTCATCGCCACGGAACATCTCACGGGTACCTAAGTTAAGGCGGAACTCACCAAACTCTACTAACGACTCTTCAGAACTTGGTGCTCCCGGCGCTTCAATAGTTTGACGACGCAATACCGCTTTAATACGAGCCAATAACTCACGAGGGTTAAAAGGCTTAGTCAGGTAATCATCCGCACCGATTTCTAAACCAACGATACGGTCGATCTCATCGCCTTTCGCCGTCAGCATCAGAATAGGAATCATATTGTTTGAATTGCGCAGACGACGACAGATAGATAATCCGTCTTCTCCAGGCAACATCAAATCCAACACCATGATATGGAAGGTTTCACGAGTTAATAGGCGGTCCATTTGCTCACTGTTCGCAACACTTCTAACTTGGAAGCCTTGCTCAGATAAGTAACGTTCCAACAGCGCACGCAGACGTGCATCGTCATCGACCACTAAGACTTTAAAGTTTTCTTGCATTTACGCCCTACCTATTTCGTTATTCGACCCATTTATACTCAAGTCACCTCAAGATGCAGGATTCAGAGCTTCATCAACGAGTTCAGGTCAAGCTCAATAACGGTAGGAATGGCATCCCCTTTTTACCGTTACTGAGCGCAGAAATGAGCTCGTTGATGGGCTCCCAAAGGGCGAGTTTTATTCGCTCCTATGCTGCGTTACTGATTTTCTACGTAGAATAACTATGTCTTCAAATCCGTGCCTTGCCTAAGAGCGAATAAATTCTCGCTGAACAAGTATCTTGAAGTGACTTGAGTATACGTCTGGGATAGTGAAATGTAACACCGTTCTGACGAAAGTAATTCAAAGAATTGTTAACGTTTATTTCTTTTTTAGCTAATGTAGCAGCCAGTTGCAATTACCATAAGTCAGGAACATGAAGACAAACCTTATTACACGTGAAGGCTTTGATCGTCTAAAAAAAGAACTGGATACATTATGGCGCGAAGAACGCCCTGAAGTAACAAAAAAAGTGACTTGGGCAGCCAGCCTAGGTGACCGCAGCGAAAACGCTGATTACCAGTACAACAAGAAACGATTACGTGAAATAGACCGTCGTGTTCGTTATCTGAGAAAACGTCTTGAGCAGGTGAAAGTCGTAGACTACTCACCTCAGCAGGAAGGCAAAGTGTTCTTTGGCGCGTGGGTAGAGATTGAAAACGAACATGGCGATTCAAAAGCTTTTCGTATTGTTGGGCCGGATGAAATCTACGGCGACGCAAAAGGTTATATCTCGATTGATTCACCCATGGCTCGCGCACTGCTGAAAAAAGAGGTGGACGATGAATTTGTGGTTCACACACCTGAAGGACCGAAAGAGTGGTTCGTCAACGCTATTCGCTACCAAGCTTAAGACTTTGAAACAGTGAAGCAGCGTATGACTCAAGACTGGAAAAATCTGCTTCATACCCCCATATAGCCCTATTAGTACCAATGAATTAAAGAGATCTACGGATGAGCCAAGCTATCTGCCAATTGATTGCCAATGAGCTAAACGTTCGCTCAGAGCAAGTCATCGCAGCCGTCAACCTAATTGATGATGGCAACACTGTTCCTTTTATCGCTCGTTACCGTAAGGAAGTGACTGGTGGTCTAGATGATACCCAACTGCGTACTCTGGATAGTCGACTGTCTTATTTACGTGAACTTGAAGACCGCCGACAAACCATTCTTAAATCGATTCAGGATCAAGGCAAACTCACGCCTGAATTAGAAAAAGCCATTTCTGAAAGTGACAGCAAAACCCGCCTTGAAGACCTGTATCTGCCATACAAACCAAAACGTCGCACTAAAGGTCAAATTGCTATCGAAGCAGGTTTGGAACCATTGGCAGACAAGCTTTGGAACGAGCCACAAACAGAGCCAGAATCGGAAGCTGCACGCTATATTGCCGCAGACAAAGGCATCGAAGATGTCAAAGCTGCTCTGGACGGTGCTCGCGCTATTATCATGGAGCGCATTGCTGAAGATGCAGACTTGCTGGAGAAAATCCGCCGCCACTTGACTCGTAATGCTGAACTGGTTTCTCGCGTAGTTGCAGGTAAAGAGCGTGAAGGAGAGAAGTTCAAAGATTACTTTGAACATCAAGAGCCAGTGAGCAAAGTGCCATCTCACCGCGCTTTGGCAATGCTTCGAGGACGTAACGAAGGTTTCCTCTCCCTCACTCTGAATGCCGACCCTGAGCTTGAAGAAACCGCTCGTCAGTCTCATTGTGAAACCATTATTGCGGAACATTACGGTATTCATTTGAGCCAAGCACCAGCAGACACATGGCGAAAACAAGTCATTAGCTGGGCATGGCGAATCAAGGTTTCTATGCATATGGAAACCGAGCTGATGGGCACCATGAAAGAGCGTGCTGAAATCGAAGCCATCAACGTATTCGCAACTAACCTGAAAGATCTGCTGATGGCGGCTCCTGCTGGACCTAGAGCAACCTTAGGTTTAGACCCGGGTCTGCGTACTGGTTGTAAAGTGGCGGTGGTGGATTCAACCGGTAAAGTGCTTGCTACCGATACCATTTACCCGCACCAGCCACAAAACCAATATGACCGAGCAATGCAGACGGTTTCGGCACTGGTTAAAAAGCACAATGTCGATTTGATTGCGATTGGTAACGGTACGGCTTCTCGTGAAACTGATGCCTTCGCCGCAGAAATGATCAAACGTGATGGCTTGAAAGTACAAAAAATTATGGTCAGCGAAGCGGGCGCTTCGGTTTACTCTGCCTCTGAGTTAGCGGCAAAAGAGTTTCCGAATATGGACGTGTCTTTGCGTGGCGCGGTATCTATTGCTCGCCGTCTACAAGACCCACTTGCCGAGCTCGTTAAAATTGACCCTAAATCAATCGGTGTGGGTCAGTATCAGCACGATGTAAGCCAATCTCTGTTGGCAAAACGCTTGGACGCAGTTGTGGAAGACTGTGTAAACGCCGTCGGCGTGGATGTGAATACCGCATCTCCAGCCCTATTAACCCGTGTTGCTGGCCTTTCAACTGTACTTGCGCAGAACATTGTTGACTACCGTGACGAAAATGGTCGTTTCAATGCTCGTACTGATCTTAAGAAGGTCGCTCGTTTAGGACCTAAAGCTTTTGAACAGTGTGCGGGCTTCCTACGCATTATGAACGGCAAAAACCCACTGGATGCCTCCGCAGTTCACCCTGAAGCCTATCCTGTGGTGAAAAGCATTGCAGAGAAAAACAAGCAAGACATCAAGGCGTTGATCGGTAACAGTGACTTCCTCAGTAGTTTGCGCGCTGTGGATTACACCGATGAAAACTTTGGTGTACCAACCGTAAGCGACATCATCAAAGAGCTTGATAAACCGGGACGAGATCCGCGCCCTGAGTTTAAAACTGCCACTTTTGCTGATGGTGTTACCGAAGTTTCTGATCTAGAGCCGGGTATGGTGCTGGAAGGCGTTGTTTCCAACGTAGCTAACTTCGGCGCCTTTGTTGATATTGGCGTTCACCAAGATGGTTTGGTGCATATCTCTGCGCTGACCGATCGTTATGTCTCCGATCCTCGCGAAGTAGTGAAAGCAGGTGATATCGTTAAAGTCAAAGTGATGGAAGTGGACGTGCAACGTAAACGTATTGCACTTTCTATGCGCCTGAACGATGAACCGGGCCAAGACAGCCGCCCTGCTCGCTCTGACAATACTCAGCCAAGGAGCACTCAGCCAAGAAACCAACAACCTCGTGGAAACAACCGTTCTTCCCAAGGCAATGGGGCTAATCGCGGTCGTAATGAATCTCAAGGTGGTGGCTTTAATAGTGCCTTTGCGGATGCATTTGCAAAAGCGAAACGCTAAGTCAACTTAGTGAAACATCAGTGCTGAAAATGAAAATCCCCATCGCATGTGCTTTGGGGATTTTATTTTGCCTGCTGCGAAATAACGATATTCATAATATCGCTATCACTTCTGACGGAACATTTGGCGCCACAGCATGACCATAGTGGTACTTAATTACAGTACGCCTGCGAGCCATTTTTCCAACAGTTATCGCATCATCAATGACACGTTTCGGTAAACGAAACCGCATTGCATAGCCTTTACCTTGCTCTTCACTGTATGTGGCGAGTGCTAACAGCTCAAACAGCCTATCTAGTTCGCTGTGTCGCTCTTCTTGATAAGAGGATTGTGCTTCATGTTCAGTCACTACATCATAATCTGGATGTTCTGACGGATCCCATGACGCCCGCTTTCGCCTTTTATCATCAGCTCTTACATTACGTTCCGAGTTGGTTCTAACCAGCTCAACGGTCGGCATCACAGGTTCACGGACTTTATTATCTCGTGCAACCTGTTCTGTCTGAACGTTCACTGATGGGGCGATAAGTGGCACACTAACGTTAGTCGGTGACACAATCATAGCCGAAACCTCCTCAGTATCGCCCAGCCCAATAAGACAGAGTTTTCCTTTGTCTCATCGGGTTAGCTTATTTATCGACCAATCTGTGTAAATATTTAGCACAAAAAGAAAACATATTCATATCAGATAGCTAGCTTCTTTTTAACTATTAGCTACGGGCAAAAGTGATCAACTGCTGACAGAAAGCATCCAGTTCGGTCATAAACGGTGCATGGGATGATTCGGTGAAAATGTACTGTTCACTTTCTGGCACAAATTGCTGCAAGTCTTGCGCGACTTTGATCGGTACCAGACCATCTAAACGTCCGTATAAACGTAGCATAGGAACAGAAATATGAGGCAGTTGTTCACGTAAATCGACATCAGCCAGCATCTTGAGCCCTGCGAGCAAAGCATTAGGGTTAGGTGTAGGACGAGACAATACCGCTTGCTTCAGCGTCTTCACATCTTGTCTTGCAGAAGGACTTCCCATTGCCTGCAAAGCCATAAAGCGCTCAATGGTGAGTTGGAAATCCTCAACCAACTGATCCGTAAATGCGGCAAGCACATTGGGTTGGATGCCTCGCCAAGGTTTGTCTGCGGCAAATTTCGGTGAAGAGGCAACCGTCACCAGTTTGCTGACGTAATCACGATGATGCAGCGCCATATGGGTCGCAACAAGTCCACCAAGTGACCAGCCAATCCAAATCGCATTTTTCGGTGCCTGAACCATCAGCGCCTGAGCGATCTCTTCTAGGTTTTCAGCATGACAATTTGCACTGTGACCATATCCCGGTAGATCGACAACGTGAACACGAAACTGAGTCTCAAGAATATCTACTGTCTGTTGCCAAACCGCGCCATTCATTCCCCAACCATGCACTAATACGATGTCCGGCCCACTGCCACTGACTTGCCAATACAACTCTGAAGTCATAGTCACACTCTCTCCTACTTTATCCATTCAATCCATTTTACAGAAAGCACAAGGTATTGATTCCATCTTTTTGAGGCAAAAAGCATGTTATCCGATTGGTTTCAAAAAGCTACGCTGCTGCAATTCAAGCTCAATGTCGCCCAATGGTTATCCCCACAATGCCCCATTTGTAAGTTGCCATTAAATAGCAAGGATCCTTACGGCGTCTGTTCTGCCTGTGAGGTTTGGTATGCTCCAACGCCTCGCTGCCAACGTTGTGGCTTAGCGACACTGACACCAGTAGACATGTGTGGCCTATGCCTTTCAAAGCCACCGCTTTGGCACAGGTTGTATTGTATCGGGGACTATCAATTTCCATTAAGCAATAGCATCCACCAGCTCAAATATCAGCGCCAGTTCTGGCAGGCACAACCGCTCGCCAAGCGTCTCTCTAAGTGTATTGATGACCCAGCTCCCGTGATAACCAGTGTACCGTTGCATTGGCAGCGATATCTACATAGAGGCTTTAACCAAAGCGACCAGATTGCTAAACACTTGGCAGCATATCTGGGTGTGGAGCATCAGACAAAACTATTTTCCCGAGTGCAGAATACCAAAGCCCAACAGGGTTTAGACAAGACTCAACGCAGACGCAATTTGGCTCAAGCTTTTCGTCTCAACATCCGCCCAAACGGTCATCATGTTGCAATCGTGGACGATGTTGTCACCACAGGGAGTACTGTGCAGCATTTATGTCAACTGCTACTTGAAGTGGGCGTCGAAAGGATTGATATTTACTGCATATGCCGCACTCCTGAGCCGAAAGATAATCCCTAAAGCCCCCGCTTCAAATCAAAAGGGCTGGATTCTTCCAATCACTGGAGTAGAATGGTGACCAAATAACCTACAAATGCACTCAGGTATTCGTCGTGTCAAATATTAACACTATAACTATTACTGAATCTGCTCAGTCTCACTTTGCAAAACTGCTTTCTCAGCAACCTGAAGGCACAAACATTCGTGTTTTTGTCGTAAACCCAGGAACACAAAATGCTGAATGTGGCGTTTCTTACTGCCCACCAGAAGCGGTTGAAGCGACAGATACTGAGATTTCATTTAGCGAGTTCTCTGCTTATGTTGACGAACTAAGCCTACCTTTCCTTGAAGATGCGCTGATTGATTTTGTTACCGACAAAATGGGATCACAGCTAACGCTTAAAGCACCAAACGCGAAAATGCGTAAAGTGGCTGATGATGCAAGTCTGATTGAGCGTGTTGAATACGCAATCCAAACTCAAGTAAACCCACAACTAGCAGGCCACGGCGGCCACGTAAGCCTAGTTGAAATCACCGATGAAGGTGTTGCAATTGTTGCTTTTGGCGGCGGCTGTAACGGCTGTTCAATGGTCGATGTAACCTTGAAAGAAGGTATTGAGAAAGAGCTACTGGCTCAGTTCGAAGGTGAACTTACTGCCGTTCGCGACGCAACAGAACATGACCGTGGTGACCACTCATACTACTAATGAGTCACGACAAAAAAGCTGATGCCAACACGCATCAGCTTTTTTATTTCTATCGACGATGAAAGTGATATTTTAAGTTGCGACATTTTCTCATATAGTAAGAAAACTAATGCAGTGAAGGAGTAAGTGAATGTCATCCAAATTACCGGAGATTCTCGCCAAGAACGTAGTGGCTAAGTCAAAGCTATTTTCTATCGAAGCACTCGATCTTCGTTTTTCGAATGGAGAGCAACGCACTTACGAACGAATGAAACCCAGCGGCCGCAATGCCGTTATGATGGTTCCGGTGACCGAGCAAGGTGACCTGTTATTAGTCCGCGAATACTGTGCCGGAACAGAGCGCTATGAATTAGGCTTTCCAAAAGGTCTGATTGATCCGGGAGAAACTGCCGAAGCAGCAGCAAACCGTGAAATGAAAGAAGAAGTTGGCGTCGGCGCACACAAACTTACCGCGCTAAAAGAAGTGGTACTGGCTCCCTCTTATTTTTCGAGCAAAATGACGCTCTTTATTGCACAAGATCTATACTCTGAACAATTGGAAGGTGATGAACCCGAGCCTCTTCAAGTGGTTCGCTGGCCTTTAGCCCAAGCTGAAGAGCTGCTTACTCATTTAGATTTCTGCGAAGCTCGCAGTATCACCGCCCTGATGCTTACTCTGCGCTACTTACAATAATTACCGCCAGAGTTATAGGAAAGATTATGCCAACAGCCAAAGATCTCTCTCATCTATTACCAGACGTCATCGAAATTGCTCGCTCTGCCGGTCAGTTGATCCTCGATATCTACGAGAAAAAATCTTACCAAGCGTTTACGAAGAAAGACGAAACCCCTGTCACCAGTGCCGACCTCGCAGCGCACAAGCTGGTGATGGAACGTTTGAAAGAGTTAACACCGGATATTCCAATTCTCTCTGAAGAAGACGCAGATGTCAGTTTACAAACGCGTGAGACTTGGCAGAGATACTGGTTGGTAGATCCGTTAGATGGCACTCAGGAATTTATCGCTCGTAGTGGCGACTTTGCTACCATTATTGCTTTGGTTGAACACAACCAACCGGTAATGGGTGTGGTCTATGGTCCGGTTTCAGGTGTCACCTACTATGCTTACGCGGGTAAGGGCGCTTGGAAAATCCCAGATATGTCTGAGAGCCTGCGCATCCGTACTCACACACATGAGTTGCCTAACCAGTCGATTGCGATTGCTATCAGTCGTCGTCAGGACATCAACCGTATAACCAGTAAACTCAGTAGCGCTTGGAACTATGATTTAGTTCCTCTAGGTTCTGCTGCGCTAAAAGCGTGTTTAGTGGCGGAAGGCGCTGTGGACTGTTACTTACGCTTGGGGCCAACCGGTGAGTGGGATACTGCAGCGACACAATGTATTGTCGAAGAAGCGGGCGGACGTATTTTGAATACCAACCTAGAACCGCTTTCATACAATGAGAGAGAAACCTTGGAAAATCCAAATTTCATCGTGTTAGGCGATGCGGACCTTCCTTGGGATAAAATCCTGAAATGCTAATCAAGCGTGTTTTAAGTTAAAAAGGCGAGAACCCAGTTCTCGCCTTTTGCTTATTTGTCACCGCACAATGCCGCTTGTTATAAGCGATCTTGGTGCTTAAACGCATAACGGCCTTGAGCATCTGGCTTAGGTAACCATTTAAGTTGCTCAGCTAACTGCTCAGGAAATTCGGCGCCCACCTTAAACCAACCATCTGCCTGATAAGTGCGGTCTGGATTCAACTGAGCTGAAAACTCGCTGTTTACTTGAGTGCTCTCTTGGTTGCCCTTGATCTTCAACGTATTCTCGCTGCACTCTAAATCCGCAATCACTTGTGCCAGCTGTAACGAGCCTAGTGGCGACTCCACATTCGCGGAACTCCACGCTAATGTACCCAGAGCAGTTGAACAAAATGGCGCTTGATAACGGTATTCTTTGAGTGACAGTTCCAACTGACCTTGCGCCACAATAGGAACAGCAATAGGTAGTTGTCTAAGAACGACATCTGCCGGAATAGAAGCTATTATATTCTCCGCATAAAGACCCGCTAAGCCATAACCAATCGTGCCTTTGCCACGTAAGCTCAGTTCACTGTCTCGACCAAAGCGAACATCAACTTCAGCTTTTGCACCCAGCAAAGCCGAAGGTTTAAACTGCCAGCTGACGTCACCGAAGTTACGATTCTGCCAACGTACTTGTTCCACCTTGCCTTGCCATAAAGAACCTTGAATTCCGGTCACCTGCAATTGCGAAGGTAGTGGCAGGTGTTTAATCACAAACTGTGCTGGAAGATGTACCAATGCACTGGCAACGAATACCGCTACAAACACCATTCCGTAACCAACAACTTTCTTCAACTTAACCGCCTCGTTTTAACTGTAAGCGTTGCACTTCAACCACACCTGCTTGTTTACTGCGTTTGATGTCCATAAAGTCCACATCCACACCTTGCTGTTCTTTAAGGTAAGCAACCCAAGCAACCAACTGAGAAAATGGTAAAGGCTGTATCCACACCTGCATCATCTCTCCACGAGGCTGCATACGAATAAGCTCAATCTTAAATTGACGAGTCGAGGTAGTGATCACCTGATTCAACGGGGTTGAACTTCGCACAACTCCGCCTTGTTTACGCAAAGCGGTAATTTTATCTGCACTGTCAGCAACCCATGTCAGCAGTTGCTTCTCTGATTGGATTCGACTTTTAGCTTGTGCACTTCGCTCGCTGAGCGGCTGTAATACTCCCCAAAAAACTATCGCAACCACCACTAAGAGTGCACAGATCGATACCATCACCTTTTCACGCTGATTAATGCTTTGCCACCAGTGTTGAAGTGGCGCTATTACTTTATTCGCTATTTGCTCACTCATTGCCAACACCTACTTCTGCTTCAACACAAATGAACCCGCAACCACATCGCCATTTTTGTTCACTTGACCTTGTTCCACAATAAACTGTTCAGCAAGCTTCAATCTCGCCTGTTCAAAGCTTTGGAAGTCCTTGCTTGTGGTTTCTAAGCGTACTTCACCTCGATTGCTATCAAACTTAATACTTTGCAGTTCCATGCCTTGAATACTTCTCAGCGTTGCGGGCAGTGGTATCAGCCATTCCAAAACGGTCCCCTGCGCGCTTCCACCTTGCAGCGCATTGAGTTCATCGTTCATTATCCGCTTGAGGTAACTCACGGTTGGAATTTTCTTTCGCTCAGGAAATACTGTACGGAATATACGTTCACTTTCCACACGATAGGCTTGAACTTGTTGCTCAAGGCGGTGAGTTTCTAAAAGCTTATAGCCAATAAGCACGGTAAGGAACACAAGTGCAGCGTACGCCGCTTTCCGCCAAATGCGCCAATACTTCAGAGAGGAAGACTTCACTCTAAAGCTGCCGGTTAACATATTCACTTTGCTTTGTAGAACCTGCTCCGTCAGCAATTGCATGACTAATGGCGAAGGCGTGAAATGCCAATCTTGACCATCAGCTAAACTAAGTTCTGGCAAAGGGGTATAAGCAGTTAAAGGTAAAAAGTTGTCGCCCTCTTTGACCCAGTCAGACTGACTAAATAATTCAAGCCACTCGTTATCAACACAAATTCCCTCTGAGTCACCTCTGCGGATTAGCCACTCTTTTCCCAACTGAACCGCGGCTAAACCTTGCTGGACTGGTACAGTGAGCACATCTGGAACCACGCGTTTAACCGTTATCCCTAACGAAGTAAGCTCATCAATACAAGATTGCATAAAATCACGGTCAATCCCGGCTACTTCGACGACATTACCCATTTTTTTGAGGATACTAAAGTGCATATCGTCAACATCTTGCGCCACTTCATCTTCAATCAGATAAGGCAACATAGATTCAATTTTACGATTGGCGCCAGCAGGTATTTCCACTCGACTCAAAACCACGTCACTGGCCGACATCAAAACGATCGTTGCACGCTGTTCAGCGTATGAGCGAAGTTGTCCAAGTTGTTCCCAACCTGTAATTTCTCCGCTCGCAATCACTTCTTGCTGTGTTGAAGACCACACCAACCAAGGGATAATGGCTTCTTTTTGACTACTCAGTCGAACGGTCAGAAACTCGCTCACTGATTCCTCCAAAGCGACGGCGAACCACCGTTGCAGTTTCTCGATTATCACTAAAAAACAGGCTGCGAAGTCTCACGCGCGCCTCATCCACTACCACTTGCACATCTAATTCAAAATACTGGCTATCGACGGTTAAATAACCTTTAGCCTGATCGATAATGCTGTCGCCTGTCGCGGCGATTTGAGCCTCAGCTAAAAATGCGTCAACACTGGCCCACCCATCAAAAGGACGATTTTTCAGCACTGCTTTCGCATTCGATTCAGACAAATTTGGACTGAACATCGCCGCTAATAATTTGGCATTTTCAGGTGCTAATGTATTCACATTGAGTCGCCAATCATCGGTTGGCAATACGCACACATAAGGCGCTACTTTTAGCATCACGTCGCCAGTAACTTGCTGAATGGCGCGTAACTCGCTAGGTTCCGCTATTAAGCTGTTTGCAGCCATGTAAGAGGGTGACATTGACTCATAATAACTGTCTTCTGCACCGTAGGTACTTTGCACTATATTATCACCATCAATGAACTCTCTTGTGGAATCTGCGATCACTTCAGCCTGATAACTATCAACTTGCAATTCTTCCAAAAGCGTCTGCCAAACACGTAGCAGGTACGGTTTGCTATTGCTGCCTGAGCTGGGTTCAATCGAATTCAATACATTGAGATTGAAACAGGCTTGCTTATCATAAATGTGCCCGCGCAACTGCCCGTAGTCCAGAGGATAAGTTTGCTCTTCTAAAGCCCATACCTGACTCAAATTGATGGTGTCGCTATCCTTGTAACTTTGTTCAATCGCGACAGTCGCCAAACCTTCAGCGCCTACACTATACCAATAGGCTTGCTGATAATTCACTTGATGGCTAGCTCGTTGAAACTGAGTAAACAATCTCTCAGTCATCGTAGCTGCGATTGATACCATGATCGCCAGAAGTAAAAGCACGACGATCAGTGCGACACCCCGTTGAGACCCTTTGTGTCGAAAAGAACGAGGCTGAACATTCCTATACCGAACACGGTTACGAGGCATCTGCGCCTCCTTGTCCCGCGCCACCAGCAACGAGATAAATACGTTCAATATCACCATAATCTGCCAGCGTCATCTTCACTGCTATCGCATCAGGCAGGGCCATGTTCTGTTCCCAAGTATCGCTCCATTTACCTTCGAAATAGAAACGCATGCTCCAGCTATCGACTTGAGTCAGTATTGGGGTAACAATCCCATCTTGCCCTATCGGGGTATCCGGATAACGCCACCAGATTTTTTCCAATACACCGTCTCTGATACGGTAAGCCACTTTAGTGATTTCACCACGAGGAAATTGCTGTTGCGGGTTACTCCAACCTAAGCGGGTAAATACGATTCCCTTTTGCTCCGACTCAAATAGCGCATCTTGCCAAATAATAAACTGCTTACTTGGTTCTCCGCCTTGTGTGCGGAATTGACGAGCTGCAATTTGGCGAAAATCAGCATCCATAAGCACTACGGCTCGATTGATTTCATTCAGCCGCGTTGTCCGTTGCTGTGAAAGCTCATTGCTGCGTTGTACTTGATTTAAAACTTGGTAGGCACCGATGCTCAAGCTGGCAAAGATTGCGATAGCCACCAACACTTCAATCAATGTGAAACCGTTATTTCGCATTCTTCTTCTACTTCGCGACATAACTTCGCACCGTAGTTATAGGGCTTGCTGTTTCATCTACCGATACACTGATATCAAAAGCACTTAAGTAGCCGCTAGATGTTTCGATAGGAGTGACTTTCCAATACCAAGTACGTCCCGCCAGTGATTCTGTGCCCTTCTTGGCTCGAAATTCCTTGGGTGCCAGCATCACTAACGCCATTTGATTATCTATCACCATGGAAGCAAAGGTTTTTTCTTCCAGATATTGAACCGTATTAATGTGTTGACTCACCGCTCGTATCACACTGACCGCCGCGGTAGCAAAAATGGCTAACGCAACTAACACCTCAAGCAAAGTAAAGCCTTTATGCTTTTTCATCTTGCTCTCCCGGTGCGAATAAACGTATCTGCCCATTTTCTTCAACCACAATGCGCCAACTGTCCGCACGCGACTGCTTTGGATGAATGCTAACCACAAAGGGAGTGACTTCACCACTCGACAGAATGAAGATCTGTGGAGGCTGCTGTTTTTGCTCTTCAGCAAACATCTCATGATCAAATAGTGAGTCCGACTCAAACAATCGCTCATCGTTGGTCCAAGCATTACCACCCAACTGAAAATCGGTCACTAACTCTGAAGGGAGCTTCAACTCAGAACCAAACTGGCGTTTTTCCAGCATTTTCCAGCCTTCCTCAGATAATTCGAGAAAGAGAAAAGCACCTTTTATATCATCGATTCTTAAGCCAAAATCGCGCCCGCTTAAAATGGCTTCTTCATTGATAAGCTGAATGCGCTGGAACAGACTCTGTGCTGCCAGCTTGGCTTCATTTTTCTGAGAAACAGGAAATGTGGCAATAACAGCAACAGCACTGACCGATATCAGCACTAGCACCAACAGTATTTCCAGTAATGTAAAGCCGCGAGATTGCTTCATGAAAGAAAAGCGGGGGCTACCGCCCCCTATCCTTAGTTATCGGTGTTATTGAAAATCCTGAATATTCCAGTTACCAATATCGGCGTTTGCGCCTTCTCCGCCTTCCTGACCATCAGCACCAAGAGAGAAAATATCAATAGCACCATTGTCACCCGGACTTAAATATTGGTAATCATTACCCCAAGCATCTTTGGGTAGACGGCGAATATAGCCACCATCACGGTAGTTGCGAGGTTCAGGGCTAGATGGCTTGGTCACCAACGCTTCCAGACCTTGGTCTGTGGTTGGATAAACGCTGTTGTCCAGCTTATACATATCCAGAGCATTCTCTAATGCAACAATATCCGTAACGGCTTTTTGCTGATCCGCTTTTTCCTTATTGCCCATTAAATTGGGTACAACTAGGCTTGCCAAAATACCTAAGATCACAATAACAACCATGATTTCTAAAAGAGTGAAACCAGCCTGCGTTTTATTACTTCTTTTCATTTCTGCTCCGTTTCGCAAATTTGTATTTTTTGTATTTGCTAAAAATAACCCCCTGGCACGAATCAAAAGCCAAGAACGTGTTATCTCGTCATTAAATTATTCATTTCTAGGATTGGCATTAATGTCGCCATTACGATGAACAACACCATCCCCGCCATCACCGCAATTAATGCAGGTGTAAATATACCCAATGCGATATTCACCGTGGATTCAAAATTGGCATCTTGGTTATCGGCAGCTCGAGTAAGCATGCTTTCCAATTCACCACTTTGTTCACCGCTGGCAATCATATGCAGCATCATTGGCGGGAAAAGTTTGCTCTCCGTTAACGCCCCTCTAAGACTAATACCCTCACGAACCTTATCGGCTGCAATACTGACCTGTTGCTTGGCATAGTGGTTTGGCATCACATCCACCGCGATTCTCATGCCGTCCAAAATTGGAATGGCACTGGAGGCACATATCGACAGGGTGCGGGAAAAACGGGATGCATTTAAGCCACGCACAATCTTTCCAATCACAGGCCAATACATCAGATTTTTATCCCAGCTCAAGCGCATATCTGGTTTACGTAGCGCCCATTTGAACAGATAGAAGATCGCAATGCCGCCTGTCAGAACCACTAGCCCCCAGTTTTGCACAAACTCACTCGCAGAAAGCAAAAACTGAGTGGACACTGGCAGTTGTTGATTCATCTGTACAAATTGTCCGACAATTTTCGGTACAACCGACGCTAATAGGAAGGCAACAATACCGACCGCAAACACAACCAAAACAATCGGATAAATCATGGCTTGCAGAAGTTTCGACTGCAATTTCTGGCGGTTTTCGGCGTAGTCCGCCAAACGTTCTAAAACCGAATCCAAATGCCCTGATTTTTCTCCGGCAGCAACCATAGAGCGGAACAGATCATCGAATACGTGTGGGTAATCACTAAAGCTGTCTGCCAGCGTATGACCTTCGGTTACTTTGGAACGTACCGCTAAAAGCATATTTCGAATATGCGGCTTTTCTGCCTGTTCAGATACAGCGATCAAACACTCTGCTAATGGCATTCCCGACTGAACCAAAGTCGAAAGCTGACGGGTAATCAGTGCTAAATCTTGGGTACTTATCCCTTTTTTAAAACGGAAAGAAGAGTTGCCAGAGCGTTTTGATTTCGCTCTGGTTTCAACCACTTCAACGGGTACTAGATTCTGTTCTTTCAGGCGTTGGCGTACCTGACGAGCACTGTCACCTTCAATCACTCCGGTTTTATTTCGCCCTTTCTCATCCAGAGCTCTATATTCAAATGCCGCCATTATGATTCCTTGGTCACTCTCATCACTTCTTCCAGTGATGTGATGCCTTGTATCACTTTATCTAGACCATCTTGGCGAATGCTTGGTGTGTAGTCGCGAATGTGTCTTTCTATCGCTTGTTCACCAAGTTCATCGTGGATCAGCGCCTGCACCTTGTCATCCACCAGCAGTAATTCATGGATGCCGGTTCTTCCGCGATATCCCTTATAATTACAATGCGGGCAACCAGTGGCTCGATAGAGAGTCAGTTGAGACTTTTTCTTCACACCACACAGCTTTTTCTGTGACTCATCCGCTTCATAGCCTTGTTTACAGTCTGGACATAATGTTCGTACCAAACGTTGAGCCAGAACACCAAGCAATGATGAAGAAAGTAAGAAAGGTTCGATACCCATATCGCGCAAACGCGTAATAGCGCCAATTGCGGTATTGGTATGCAAAGTGGACATCACTAAATGACCAGTAAGTGAAGCTTGCACAGCGATTTGTGCCGTTTCTAAATCACGAATTTCGCCGACCATCACCACATCTGGGTCTTGGCGCAAAATCGCCCGCAACCCACGAGCAAAGGTCATATCAACCCTTGGGTTTACTTGTGTCTGACCAATACCATCAATATCAAATTCGATAGGGTCTTCTACGGTAAGAATATTGCGTTCATTTGAGTTAATCTCCTGCAAACCCGCATACAAAGTGGTCGATTTACCAGAACCTGTTGGTCCCGTAACCAGCAAGATGCCATGAGGTTTTTCAATCAGTTTGCGGAAACTCTCTTGGATTGTTTGTGTCATCCCCAAGCTATGCAGATCCAGACGCGTGGCGTTTTTATCCAACAAACGCAACACCACTCGCTCTCCGTGGGAAGAAGGCATGGTTGAAACACGAACATCCACGGCTCTGCCGCCAATACGTAAAGAAATACGCCCATCTTGAGGAACGCGCTTTTCGGCAATGTCGAGTTTCGCCATGACCTTCACACGAGAAACCAGAAGAGGGGCTAACTTACGACTTGGACTGAGTACTTCACGCAGCACGCCGTCCACACGGAAACGAATCGATAATGACTTTTCAAAGGTTTCGATATGAATATCCGAAGCGCCTTCTTTGATCGCTTCTCCCAACATAGCGTTAATTAACTTAATGATTGGCGCATCATCGTCCGATTCTAATAAGTCTTCGTTTTGCGGAAGTTCTTCTGCCAGCGAAAAGAAATCGTCACTGTCGGCACTAATGTCTTCCATTAACTGACGGGCTTCAGAAGAGTCTCGCTGATATACCTGAGTGAGTTTGCTTTCAAACTCACTTTCCGTCAGTTCCACTAACTGAAAATGGCCACGAACCACACGTTTGACTTCCGCTAATGCAACCATCGAAACTGGCGTGACGTAATAGACCGAAGCCGAAGCTTGGTTCCACTCCAAAACCAACTTGAAGCGGTTGGCAAAGCTAAACGGCAATCGTCGAACAATGGAAGCGGCTACCTCTGTCATTGCTTCGCTTCCATCTGACCGGAGTTGATTTGATCTATAAATGCCTGTATCTCCGCTGGATGGCGTCGATCTTCACCAAATTTAGGCAATACCGGAATATTACTGTTATCCATCAGTTTCAAGCCTTCTTCGGCTTTAAACAACTGTTCGGCACGGATGTAATTGTATTTGCGCTGAGTAATACCATCGGCGGTCATACCATCGCGGATGATGGTTGGTTTGATAAACACCATCAGGTTTTTCTTTTCAACCTGAGTACTGGTTGATTTAAACAGATAGCCCAGCACAGGAATATCACCTAACAGTGGAACTTTAGACTCACTCTCTAATGCTCTTTCGTCAATCAAACCACCCAGTACCAACATCTGACCGTCTTGTACCATCACCGACGTATTGAGCTGACGTTTAGCAAAACGCACGTCTACCGCGCCATTCGCACCTAAAACGTTAGACACTTCTTGTTCAATCTTCAGTTGAACCGAGTCTCCTTCGTTAATCTGGGGAACAACTTTAAGCTTGATACCCACTTCCTTACGATCAACCGTCTGGAATGGGTTTTCGTTATTTGAGCTAGAGGTCGATCCCGTTAGCACAGGAACTTCTTCACCAACGATAAAAGACGCTTCCCCGTTATCCATCACTGTAATGCTTGGCGAAGACAGAATGTTGGAATTGGAATCGCTTGATACTGCACTGAGTAAAGCCGTCCAGTCACCCATCATGATACTGACAGCCGCACCGTTAATACCAGACAACGCCGATGCTAGGGTGCTGTAATCACCCGACTCGGTTGAATTGTAAGGATGACGGTTACCCGCTGAATCGTAATAGTATTCTGTTGTGGTTTGGTCTTTCGCTTCTTCAAGACCAACCATTACATTACCGATTGAAGCACCAGTGTTGCCATACTGAATAACAGAACCGCTTTCCAGAGAGCCCCATTGAACCCCAAGGTTGATGCCGTCACCTTCTGACATTTCAACAATCAAGGCTTCTATAAGTACCTGAGCACGGCGAATATCCAATTGCGCGATCACATCCAGCATCGCATTCATAATGTCTTGCGGTGCCGTAATCACCAGTGAGTTGGTACCCGCATGAGCCGAGATCATGACGTCTTTGTTTTTTGAACGGCTGCTATTACCCTGTTGGTCTTTAGCTTGAAGGTTTTCTGAAACACCTTTAAGGACATCAACCAACTCTTCCGCTTTCGCGTATTTCAAATACACAACGCGGTTATTGCCCTTGGTTGCCATCTCAACATCAAGCTGCTTGATTAATTGTCTGAGTCGTTGACGAACTTTAGGATCACCAGAAATCAGAATTGAGTTGGTACGATCATCTGCCACCAGTTTCGGCTGTAAAAATTCAGGCGTATTTTTCGCGTCTGTGGTTTTATTTAACGCTTCCACAATACGAACCATTTCAGCAGCGGAGGCGTTTTTGAGCTCAACCACTTCAATGTCTTTGTCTCCCGCTTGGTCAACACGATGAACGATTTCAGCTAAACGATTCACCACCGCGGCACGGCCTGTAATCAAAATGATGTTCGCTGGGTCATAATGAACAACGTTACCCGCTCCAGCGTTATCAATCAGTTGGCGTAAAAGTGGGGAAAGTTCGCGTACCGATACGTTTTTAACCGCAACGACTTGAGTCACAACGCTATCGCCGGATGCTCTGTCATTGTCCCCCAACACAGGGATTGGTGACGTTTTAGCATCTTTAGCTTTAACGATTTTAAGTACACCGTTATCCATTTCAATCACGGCGAAACCGTACACTTCAAGGACATTTAAAAAGAAGCTGTAATATTGTTCTTCATTAAGCGTGTCATAGCTGCGCACATCAATCTTTCCACGCACAGATGGATCAACAATGATGGTTTTTTCAAGGTTACGACCAACGATATTAACGAACTCTTGAATGTCCGTGCCTTTAAAGCTCGCACTAAATTCACTGGCTAATACTGCAGGTGAAATCAATAAGCTACTGGCAATCAGCCACGCACTTTTTTTAAGCCAATGCTTCACAAATACTCCCTAGGCTGAAGCTGATGCGTCAGTCTTACAATTGTATATAGATATCATGTTGTTGACCGTCACGAAGAACTGACAGATTAATCTCTGTCATCTCTGACACTGCCGACGCTAAATCATTCATTACATTTGGTTGGGTTAGATCAAAACCATTAAATTCAATCGCTATATCACCATCTTTCAGGCCAACCGATTCAAATAATGCCGTATCTCTACCCGGGCTAACCCGGTACCCCACAATGCTATCGTCTTCTTTTACTTGAGAAAGACGAACATATTGGAAAATTTCTTGTGGATTCTTGAGAATTGCCTCACGAATCGCATCTAATTTGGCTTCATTTTTTCTTGTATCACTGGCTACTGCTCGCTGAGATCTAGGCTGGTCATCGGTTGAAATTCCATTTCGAGCTGCGTAATCAATGCCATCCAGCATTAGAGTTTCATCTCGCCCTGAATTATCAATAATGACTCGGTCAGCAAACACCGCTTTTAGCTTTGCCCTTGTGCCTTCTATAACTTCATTGATTCCATAAGTAGACTGAGCGCCTCGGTTTGCAATAACAGCCAGATTTTTATTGACTTCGCTACTGGCGACAACGCCGACAAGGACTAGGTTTAAACGAGTTTTTGGTGCATCGACAACTTGAGGAGTATCAACCACAGGTGTTGATTCGGAATAAAGACCAAACAGACCGCCTTTTTGCAAAGCGCTAATATCGATAGTTCTAGCTTTGCTTGGAACAGAAACATTGGAAGAAGAATTCCAAGCAGATACAAGGACAGGCTCGCTTTGAACCATCCAGACCATTTTTCCTAGCATCCATGCTGAAGCAGAAAGCAATATAAGAGTGAGAATGCCACTGACAGGTTTCTGCCATTGAGAGATATTTTTCAACATATTAATTTGCCACGCAGTCGAAAATAAATTTGCTTAACCGCATTTTTCTCACTTTCCTTGATTAATCATTTGATTTTATTAAACCTCTAGCCATTGCCATCCAAATAAACAACAGTCGAACAATATAACATTAAACAATAGAGCATATTTTTTTCTATTATTAAATTTTCGATTCGGTTGAAAATATGAGGCTTAAGCACCATTTCATCCACAATCTAAGAGTAAAGAGCATTGATTAGAGGTTATTAAACCCAATGAGTTCCACTAGCGAAGAAGTTCGACTCGATAAATGGCTTTGGGCCGCAAGATTTTATAAAACTCGTTCAATTGCACGAAATATGGTCGATGGTGGCAAAGTTCATTATAATGGCCAACGTTCAAAACCAAGCAAGATTGTCGAGCTTGGTGCAGTGATAACCCTGCGCCAAGGTCAAGAAGAAAAAACCGTTACCATTGACAGGATTTCGGATCAAAGGCGCGGTGCACCGGAAGCGCAAACCCTCTATTCAGAAACGCCTGAGAGTATAGAAAAACGTGAGCGCCAAGCGTTAGTACGCAAGCTAAATGCTCACAACCCAAGCCCAGATCGCCGCCCAGATAAAAAACAGCGTCGAGATCTTCTAAAATTTAAACATCAGTAAATAGCCGGATTATTCCTTATGACTACAAGCGCCATGGCGACCAACGTATTAAATCGCTACCTATTTGAAGACTTATCAGTACGCGGTGAGCTCGTACAGCTAGATAAAGCGTACCAACAAATTATCACTAGCAAGGAATACCCCGCACCAATTCAAACTCTGTTGGGCGAACTCCTAGTTGCAACAACCTTACTAACAGCAACGCTAAAATTCGAAGGCTCAATTACCATGCAACTGCAAGGTGATGGCCCTGTATCTTTGGCTGTCATTAATGGCGATAACAACCAACGTATTCGTGGTGTTGCGCGCTGGGAAGGCGACATTGCCGACGACGCAGGTTTACATGATTTGATGGGTAAAGGTCATTTAGTCATCACCATCGAACCGAAAAAAGGCGAACGTTACCAAGGTGTCGTTGGACTTGAAGGTGAAAACATCGCGCAAGTGATTGAGAACTACTTCTTACGTTCTGAGCAGTTAAAAACCCGTTTGTGGATTCGTACAGGCGAGCATGAAGGCAAACGTCATGCCGCAGGTATGCTGCTGCAAGTTGTTCCAGATGGCACAGGTTCCCCTGAAGATTTTGAGCACTTAGAACAGTTAACAAATACGGTGAAAAACGAAGAACTTTTCACACTTGAAGCGAACGAATTGCTATACCGTCTATACAACCAAGAGCAAGTAAAATTGTTTGAACCTCAAGAAGTTGAGTTCCTTTGTGGCTGTTCACGTGATCGTAGCGGAGCGGCGATTGTGACTATCTCTCGCGATGAAATAAACGACATTTTGGCAGAGGAAGGATCGGTTTCTTTACATTGTGATTACTGCGGTACAACGTATTCTTTCGATTCAGCCCAGGTAGAAGAGCTCTATTCACAAGTACAAAGCGAACAAAAAACGTTGCATTAATTCACTAGGATTAACAAGCACGTCATTCTCCCGAAAAAGCCAGCCTAAAGCTGGCTTTTTTTGTGATCAAAACCCAATAAAATCAAGGCTTACACGCACCGTACAGCATACTTAATTTCTGAGTATTATTAATAATTTCCTCTGGTATCTCTCGCCAACTACAAGATAAAATACTCAGGCTAAGATATGTGACGAGTTACCTAAAACCATAGGAAATAAGTGGGTATTTTTTGAACTATCTCCCTGTTTTCCCCCAGACCCGTTGATAGCATGGTTAGCAGATAACAATTAAAAACATTATTACAAAATCCCTACAAAAATCCTTATAAGGAGCACCTATGACCGTTATGGAACATACAAAGGCTGCACAATTAGACCTAACCCAATACGGAATTACTAACGTAACTGAAGTCATACACAACCCAAGTTACGAAACGTTATTCGCCGAAGAAACACGCTCTGATTTAGAAGGCTACGAAAAAGGCGTAGTTACTGAACTCGGTGCAGTCGCAGTAGACACGGGTATCTTTACTGGTCGTTCGCCTAAAGATAAGTTTATCGTTAAAGATGACACCACACGTGACACGCTATGGTGGACATCAGAGCAAGCGAAAAACGATAACAAACCAATCAGCCAAGAAATTTGGAATGACTTGAAAGATCAAGTGAACAAACAGCTTTCTGGCAAACGTCTGTTCGTATTTGACGGTTATTGTGGCGCTAACGCTGATACGCGTTTATGTGTGCGCTTTATTACTGAAGTAGCTTGGCAAGCCCACTTCGTGAAAAACATGTTCATCCGCCCAAGCGATGAAGAATTAGCCAACTTCAAACCAGATTTCGTTGTCATGAACGGTGCTAAGTGCACCAACTCGAAATGGCAAGAGCATGGTCTGAACTCTGAAAACTTTACCGTGTTTAACCTGACTGAAAAAATGCAACTTATCGGCGGTACTTGGTACGGCGGTGAGATGAAGAAAGGTATGTTCGCAATGATGAACTACTTCCTTCCTCTTCAAGGCATCGCGTCTATGCACTGTTCTGCGAACATGGGTAAAGATGGCGACGTAGCGATTTTCTTTGGTCTGTCTGGCACAGGTAAAACCACGCTTTCTACCGATCCTAAACGTGCATTGATCGGTGATGACGAACATGGCTGGGACGATGACGGTGTCTTCAACTTCGAAGGCGGCTGCTACGCGAAAACCATCAAGCTTTCTAAAGAAGCAGAGCCAGATATCTACAACGCAATTCGCCGTGACGCTCTACTAGAAAACGTGACTGTTCGCGCCGATGGCTCTATCGACTTTGATGATGGTTCGAAAACCGAAAATACCCGTGTTTCTTACCCTATCTACCATATCGATAACATCGTTAAGCCTATTTCAAAAGGCGGCCACGCAAATAAAGTTATCTTCTTGTCAGCAGATGCATTCGGTGTACTACCACCAGTATCTAAATTGACTCCAGAACAAACCAAGTACCACTTCTTATCAGGCTTCACTGCAAAACTCGCAGGTACTGAACGTGGTATCACCGAACCAACACCAACTTTCTCTGCATGTTTCGGCGCAGCGTTCCTAACGCTACACCCAACACAGTATGCAGAAGTACTGGTAAAACGTATGGAAGCGGTAGGTGCTGAAGCTTACCTAGTGAATACAGGTTGGAACGGTTCAGGTAAGCGTATCTCTATTCAAGATACTCGCGGTATTATTGATGCTATTTTGGATGGTTCAATTGAAGAGGCAGCAACGAAACATGTGCCGATTTTCAATCTAGAAATTCCAACCGCATTACCTGGCGTTGACCCATCCATTCTAGACCCACGTGATACTTACGTTGACCCGCTACAATGGGAAAGCAAAGCAAAAGACCTTGCTACTCGCTTCATAAACAACTTCGATAAGTACACAGACAATGCAGAAGGTAAATCACTAGTCGCAGCAGGTCCGCAACTAGACTAAAACGATCACCTCAGCATTTGACGTTAAAAAACTAAGCAAGCCCCTATTTTTAGGGGCTTTTTTGTTGAAGCGAATCAATATTTGATCAAAGCTGTTAGCTTGTTCTGTTTAGCCGATACAAACCATGAAGAAGCTGTTAGCACTAGGGATTGGAGTTATAGCCTTACTACTTACGTTAACGTTGGTGGTATTTGGTGTTATGCACACCCGCTATTTTACCCCTTCAGCTCAATGGTTAACTCAGCAGTTATGGCCAGGCAAACTCACTTTTTCTGAGCTCGATTATGAATATCCAGCTCACTTCACCTTACACAACGTCAGTATTGAGACGGAGGAACAGCCGCTCTCTTTTTCCACAATCGATATCTGGCTAAACGAAAAGCTAATCAAACAAGACAAACTCGTCATTGATAGTTTGTTGCTCGATGGCGCGAACTTTTCTCAAGGTCTGCCGTCTTCAGACTTCCTTCAAAACTTACAGTTGAATCAACTTGCTCTGCACAATGTGGACTTTTCACATCAAGGGCTAATTGCCCGTGGTGTCAATCTTCAGGTGAAGCACCCTTTATGGAACAGTAGCGAGCAGTTACTGCCTTATGGTGAACTTCAGCTTTCCGCAGACCAGTTTTATTGGGATGGTGAAGCTTTCGACAAGGTTTTAATTGATGCTGACTACAAGACTGAAGACAGCACAGTATACGGAGCATCATTTCAATGGCGAGGCGCTGACTTTTCAGGTCAGGCAGAGCAGTTTGCTTCGGGATGGTCACTGATTAACACCACCATCAGTCACTTAAAGCTACCAGAATCATTAAGCAACACGGCAGATAAACTGTGGCAACTCGCGCTCAAATACGTCACTCATATAAACAGTCTGGATATTCTTAATAGTCAGCTTACGGTTGCGGGCTTTGAGCTGGAGAACACTGCCGCTTCGTTAGAGAACTTTTCTTTCACTCAATCCATTTGGCAACAAGACAAAGGTTATCTGTCATTAAACGCTGATTCTATTTCATGGAAAGGGCTGCAATGGGTTGAACCAAGCATGAAGCTCGATTTTTCTGATCAGGCCATTTCTATCAGCGATTTTTCAACAGAGGTGTTGCAAGGTAGCGTTCGTTTATCAGGTACTGTGACCCCCACCAGCATCCACTTAAAACAGCTTAATGCGAGAGGTATTAAATGGTTTGCAGAAACGCAGCAAGATTTAGCTTGGATACCAAAACAATGGCCGCAACTTAATGATCTAGCTATTGATAGCCTAGCGCTTAATAATCTGCAACTAATTCAATTGATCAACAAACCTTTCTGGCAACTGTCGGGATTGACCATCGAAGGATCGGATACTCAGTTGGTCAAAAATGCTCAGTGGGGGCTATGGGATGGTCAACTATCTCTCAGTGCTAACAGTGCGAGTATTGGAGAACTGATGAGCACTCAAGGGGTGATTGAGATGCACAGCGACAAAGGTAACTGGCAACTCGACCGAGCCTTTATCCCCCTTGAGAAAGGCTATCTAGAAGCGAATGCTAGTTGGGACTTCTCTCAGCCTAGTGCTCCTTGGTCTTTGACGGCGCACGCAGATGGATTGCCATTTCCTGTGATAAACCACTTCGTTAAACTTCCAATAAAGATCGATGCGATTACTGAATTCGACATCAATGCTGATGGGTTGGCGGGTGACTATTCTATGCTTTCCCACTCTATCACAGGGGAGCTAAATGGCAGTATGCGAGACGGTATAATACTGTTCCAAAACCCTGACTCACTCGTTGTTCAGCCATTTGAAGTGGACAACCTTAAATTTATTGCAGACAGAGGCCGCATCAACCTCACAAAGACTCCGTTGAAAGGATTAGGGCTGCAAGCAGATATTGCTGCCCAACTTGATTTGGTATCACCTCAAGAAGGGCAATTTGAGATTAATGTGGTTAATGGGTGTGAAAAAGTCAGTTACGACTTACTCCGAGATACTCAACAGCAGCAGCCTTGTCCTAACTAAAATGCTAAGGGTTAACTCGCACCCGCTTTTAGTAGGATATCTTGGTAATTAGGGATAAGCATGTAGGTTCCAACGAACGCTACAGCGTCGACATTACCACTCGATATGTTCACATTTACGACAATTCGCGCTTTTCGGCCTGATGCTAAACGATCCAAATCACCACTAATGCCATCTAAAGATGTTGATGCAACAGGATTGTGAACGACGGGATGGCGATAACGGATACTGCTGTCCACCAGCACTATATCCCCTTCTAGACCACGTTCGCGCATCAACAACCATGCCATTCCCCAGCCAGTCAATGTTGCCAATGTAAAGGCAGAACCAGCAAACATTGTATTGTGCGGGTTAAGGTTCGGGTTTATCTGAGCACAACATTGAAACTGATAGCCAGTATATTGCTGAACTTTGATACCCATTTTATCGCTGATTGGAATTTGCGTCGCCCAGCGATCCTGAAGTTCTGTACACCATTCGGGTTTACGTAACACATTCGCCATTGGGTCGAGATGTTTCACCATCTGTTGATGGCGAACGGGGCCGCGTTCATCGTTCAATTCACCACGACGTTCAAAGCCATTTCTTTCATAAAATGAAATCGCATCTTCACGAGCATTACAGACCAAACGTTTTGCACCTTCCTGACGCGCAAGAGACTCTAGGGCGACTAATACTAATGACCCCATCCCCTTGCCCCGGCGAGGTGATTTCACCGCCATATAGCGAATTTGGCCTTCACTATCAGGGGTAATGTATAAACGGCCGATTGCGATGGGTCTTCCTCTACCATCAACAATCATTCGATGATGACTCATAGGGTCATATTCATCGCGCTCTGAGCCGATAGGCATTCGCCAAGGCTCACGCAACATCTGCCAGCGGAAGTGATAATACTTATTGAGCTGATTATCCGTAGTCGGCGTAATAAGTTTAAACATAGATTCCGTTCCTAAACATTATACCTGTAACCAGAATGTCACAGGACCATCGTTGACCAGTGAGACTTTCATGTCCGCCGCAAAGCATCCTCGCTCGGTTGGCAGCACATCTTCACATAAGTCAGAAAAGTAATTATATAAACGCTCAGCGTCTTGTGGGTGAGCGCCACGAGAGAACCCCGCTCTCGTCCCTTTTTTTGTATCGGCTGGCAGAGTGAACTGAGAAACAACCAGTACGCTGCCTCCTACATCTTTCACACTTAAATTCATTTTGCCAGCTTGGTCTTCAAATACTCGGTAAGAGGTCACGCGCTCCATCAAACGCTTCGCTTTCGCTTCGTCATCTTCGCGTTCAACACCTAGCAACACCAATAAACCTTTTTCAATTTCACCGACTACTTCACCGTCGACGCGTACTGCAGCTTCACTTACTCTTTGAATCAACGCTATCACTGGAATTCTCTTCCTTGTTACTCTTTGAAAGGGAACTCGAGTTTATCATGTCTTCTTCCTCACTCCAGCACTCACGCTCACCCAAAGCCGCAGTCACTTCTGCACCAATCAAGACAATGACCCAGCACAGATATATCCAGACGAAGAGTATCGGTATCGCTGCCAGAGCACCGTAGATAAGCTGATATGAAGGGAAGTGAGTAATATAGGCCGCAAAGGCTTTCTTACTCAGCTCAAAGAGAACGGCCGCCACCAGCGCTCCAGCAAGAGAATGATAAATATAGACCTTTTTATTCGGAACCAGTAAATACAAACCAGAAAAAGCGAAAAAAGAAAGCAAAAAAGGAAGCCAGCGCAAAAACAGGTTGTAGACGCCAACCAACGCCTCGCTATCAATGATTTTCAAAGAAGTGATATATGATGTCACCGCAATGCTCGCACCCAATAGCAGAGGTCCCAGCGTCAAAATCATCCAATACATAGAAAAAGAAAAAACGACACGTCGCTTATTTCTCACCCGCCATATGTAGTTCAAGTTTTTATCGATGTTGGAAATCAGCATTAAGGCAGCAACAAACAAAAACACACTACCCACGGCAGTCATTTTTGCGGTATTGGCAATGAACTCGGATAACGCAGTTCTTACCGCCAAACCTGCGGCGGGAACAAAGTGTTCAATCACAAAATCTTGCAAGACTTCACCCACATTAGAAAAGATCTCAAAAGACGACATAATTGCGAGTGAAACAGTGA
Source organism: Vibrio sp. Y2-5 (assembly GCF_014596725.1). Lineage (GTDB taxonomy): Bacteria > Pseudomonadota > Gammaproteobacteria > Enterobacterales > Vibrionaceae > Vibrio. Next base: position 11,351 of record NZ_JACVEG010000006.1, on the reverse strand, counting down.
ACATTGGCACAATAGAGAGCAAAGTGATGTACGCCAGATACCCCGCGTTAACATTGACTCGGTCATGTTTGACTCTCAAAAGCAGATAACGGCTAAACGCAAAGGTCTGCTTAGCTAAGTTCTGTAAGTTCAACATTCTCTCCTAGAGGTGGGTATCACATCACCTGTTCATTTTAATCGATGATGTAAGAATTTGCTTAACCCATTGATTCATTATTAATTTGACAAGGTATTCTTACATACAAAACAGCAAAAACAAAAAGCCCCGAACTGTCACAGTTCAGGGCTTTTTTAAACGTTAGCAAAGAGTGGTTAATTAACCACGAGCAGCACGTTTACGATCGTTTTCAGTCAGGTGACGTTTACGAATACGGATGCTTTCTGGTGTTACTTCTACTAGCTCGTCATCATCAATGAACTCAAGCGCTTGCTCTAGCGTGTACTTGATAGCTGGAGTAAGAACCTGTGCTTCATCAGTACCTGATGCACGAACGTTCGTTAGCTGTTTACCTTTCAGACAGTTTACTGTCAGGTCATTTGAACGGTTGTGAATACCGATTACCTGACCTTCGTACACTTCATCTGCGTGCTCAGTAAATAGACGACCACGTTCTTGTAGGTTGAACAGTGCGTAAGTCAGAGCTTTACCAGTTGCGTTAGAAATCAATACGCCGTTTACACGTTGACCAATGTCGCCGCCTTTGTGTGGAGCGTAGTGATCGAATGTATGGTAAAGAAGGCCAGAACCAGAAGTCAGAGTCAGGAACTCAGTCTGGAAACCGATCAAACCACGAGAAGGCATAACGAAGTCTAGACGAACACGACCTTTTCCATCTGGAGACATATCTTTCAGCTCGCCTTTACGCATGCCGATTTTCTCCATGATGCCGCCTTGGTGTTCTTCCAGTACGTCAATCGTTACTGTTTCAAACGGTTCCATTAGCTGGCCGTCTTCTTCTCTCAAAATTACTTCTGGACGAGATACTGCAAGCTCGAAGCCTTCACGACGCATGTTCTCGATCAGAATTGAAAGGTGAAGTTCACCACGACCTGATACACGGAATTTATCTGGATCGTCAGTTTGTTCTACACGCAGTGCTACGTTGTGTACCAACTCTTTCTCTAGACGTTCAAGGATGTTACGTGAAGTCACGAACTTACCTTCTTTACCCGCAAACGGAGAAGTGTTTACTTGGAAAGTCATAGTAACTGTTGGTTCATCAACACTTAGTGGTGGTAGAGCTTCCACTGCGTTCACGTCACAAATAGTGTCAGAGATTTTCAGTTCGCCAAGACCAGTAATCGCAACGATATCACCCGCAGTCGCTTGTTCAGTATCAGAACGTTGTAGACCTAAGTAACCAAGTACTGTACCTACTTTGCCGTTACGTTTCTTACCATCAGCACTGATAACTGTCACTTGTTGGTTTGGTTTTACGGTACCGCGAGTTACGCGACCAACACCGATAACACCTACGTATGAGCTGTAATCAAGCTGAGAAATTTGCATTTGAAGTGGACCTTCAAGGTCTACTTGAGGCGGTTCAACGTTATCAACGATAGCTTGGAACAATGGTTCCATGTTTTCGCCAGTCTCACCTTCTTCCAAAGTAGCCCAACCGTTTAGTGCTGATGCATAAACCACTTGGAAATCTAACTGTTCGTCAGTTGCACCTAAGTTGTCGAATAAGTCGAATACTTGGTCCATAACCCAATCAGGGCGAGCACCCGGACGGTCAATTTTGTTAATAACTACGATTGGCTTCAAGCCATGAGCAAATGCTTTTTGTGTAACGAAGCGAGTCTGTGGCATCGGGCCATCAACTGCGTCAACGATCAGACATACACAGTCAACCATAGACATGATACGTTCAACTTCGCCACCGAAGTCTGCGTGTCCTGGAGTATCTACGATGTTGATACGGTAGTCGTTCCAGTTAATTGCAGTGTTCTTAGCTAGAATCGTGATACCACGTTCTTTTTCGATGTCATTCGAGTCCATGACTCGCTCTTCGATGTCACCGCGAGACTCTAACGTACCCGATTGTTGCAGTAGTTTATCGACAAGGGTAGTTTTACCGTGGTCAACGTGCGCGATGATCGCGATATTTCTTAATTTATCAATTTGTGGAGTAGCCATGGATTTTGCTTCACTTATATACACAAAATGGCCCGTCTCTACAGGATATAAAGACGTAGCCTTAATTTGGTTCAAAAAACGGGCAATAATGTACCAGATTTTGGCGAAAAACCTAGGAATATGTGATCCATCACGCTGATTTTCGCTCTATAGAGCCTAGTCGTTAATCTGATTTTAAACAAACAGTGACAAATTAAAGTTAATTACACTTAAAAAATTGAGTGAATCATTGTGTGAATAGTGTACGCTTTGATAGAAATTGGTGCACCGCACTCGAGGTCGCACTAATTTGGTTCATTAAAGGATCTTTTTGGTGCATCGACAAGCACCAAAAAAAACATAATGCAAGTAATGCATTGATTTATATAAGCTAAAATGTTTGGCACGAATATCGCAAGCATGTGACCAACATCGATTAAGATGGGTTTAAGCACTGATTGATGCAAGAAACTAATTTTGATTCGAGCCCAAATCGCTTTATTAACACTGGAGGTTATCCGAGATGTCAGTAGAAAACGTACTATCGCTGATTCAAGAAAACGAAGTTAAGTTTGTGGACCTACGTTTCACAGATACAAAAGGTAAAGAGCAACACATTTCGATCCCTGCTCACCAAATTGATGCAGACTTCTTCGAAGAAGGTAAAATGTTCGATGGTTCATCAGTTGCTGGCTGGAAAGGTATTAATGAATCTGACATGGTAATGATGCCTGACGCAGCATCTGCTGTGCTAGACCCATTCACAGAAGAATCAACACTGAACATCCGTTGTGACATCTTAGAGCCTGCAACAATGCAAGGTTACGACCGTGACCCTCGTTCTATCGCTAAACGCGCAGAAGACTACATGCGTTCAACTGGTATCGCAGATACTGTTCTTATTGGTCCAGAGCCAGAATTCTTCCTATTTGACGATGTTAAGTTCTCAACTGACATGTCTGGTTCTTTCTTCAAGATCGATGACGTTGAAGCTGCATGGAACACTGGTTCTGACTACGAAGATGGTAACAAAGGTCACCGTCCAGGCGTTAAAGGTGGTTACTTCCCAGTAGCTCCTGTAGATTCATCTCAAGATATCCGTTCTGCTATGTGTCTAATCATGGAAGAAATGGGTCTTGTTGTTGAAGCTCACCACCACGAAGTTGCAACTGCGGGTCAAAACGAAATCGCAACTCGTTTCAACACGCTAACAGCAAAAGCTGATGAAATCCAAATCTACAAGTACGTTGTTCACAACGTGGCACACGCATTCGGTAAAACAGCGACTTTCATGCCTAAACCACTCGTTGGCGACAACGGTTCTGGTATGCACGTTCACCAATCTCTAGCGAAAGACGGTGTTAACCTATTCGCTGGCGACAAGTACGGCGGCCTATCTGAAACTGCTCTTTACTACATCGGCGGTATCATTAAACACGCTCGTGCAATTAACGCATTTGCTAACCCATCAACTAACTCGTACAAGCGTCTTGTACCTGGCTTTGAAGCTCCTGTTATGCTTGCATATTCTGCACGTAACCGTTCTGCTTCTATCCGTATCCCAGTGGTACCAAGCCCTAAAGCACGCCGTATTGAAGTTCGTTTCGGTGATCCAGCAGCTAACCCATACCTAGCGTTTGCAGCAATGCTAATGGCTGGTCTTGACGGTATCAAGAACAAGATCCACCCAGGCGAAGCTATGGATAAAGACTTGTACGACCTACCTGCAGAAGAAGCAGCTGAAATCCCAACAGTTGCAGAGTCTCTACAAGGTGCACTAGCTGAACTAAGCGCAGACCGTGAGTTCCTAACTTCAGGTGGCGTATTCTCTGATGACTTCATCGATTCATACATCGCTCTGAAATCACAAGACGTACAACGTGTAAACATGTCTACTCACCCACTAGAGTTCGAATTGTACTACTCTGTATAAGTTTAGCTTTAGCTATATATTAGGCTCGCCTCGCAGGCGGGCCTTTTTTCTATTCTCAGATACGAATTTCTCATTAGCATAACCAGCACTATTTCGTTCTAATTCGTATCGGAGATCACATTGAAAAACGTTCTGTTTTTATTCTGTCTGCTGGGCATCGTTGACTCATCAACAAGCAAAGAGATCTACATTTGGTTAGACGATAAGGGTATACAGCATTTCAGTGATACCCCAGCACCAAACGCGACAACTCTTTCAATAGAGAGTTTCGACGGTTCCAAAAACAGCAAGTCATCAACCGATGTTAAACAGCCAAAACCTCAAAGCATTGCTAAAGCGCTAACACCTAAAGTTAACATTCTCTCGCCCAGTGATGGTGAAACCATTCGCAGCAATGAAGGCAACATAAACATCCAGATAGGCTTAAACAGAGAACTTTCAGAGTCCGAACAGCTACAATTGTTGATGAATGGACAGCTCTTTGGTGAACCAAGCACCAAAACGGTGTGGCAACTAAAAAACATTGAGAGAGGTACTCATCGCTTTTCAATTCAAATAGTTGGAAGCGGCAAGGTTATTGCATCTAGCTCTATAGTAACGGTGTATCTTCATCGGGCGTCCGTGAATTAGATGGTAACCTGCTAATTAGCCTGATATCACAAAGAGTTTTTCTTTTTCTTTGCATACCGTTGCGCCATACTTGACATTTTAATGCACCAAAAAAGTGCATTGCATTATATTGGAACACGGACAAGGAAGAAACTGTGAGTGCAGAACTGAGTCACACCATTTTAAACAACGTCGTAACGGCCACTTTAATGTTGGATGAATTGTTGTGCGTTCGTTATGCAAATCCAGCAGCCGAGCAACTGTTTTCTCAAAGTGCCAAACGCATTACCAACCAGCCACTTTCAAAGTTGATTCAACATGCCTCAATGGATTTAGCATTACTGACACAGCCATTGCAAAGCGGACAGAGTATTACTGACAGCGATGTGACATTTGTCGTCGATGGTAAGCCGCTAATGCTTGAAGTGACGGTAAGTCCTATGTCTTGGGATAAAGATTTGTATTTATTGGTTGAGATGCGACGTATAGGCCAACAAAGACGCTTAACTCAAGAACTCAACCAACATGCCCAACAACAAGCAGCAAAATTGCTGGTTCGCGGGTTGGCTCATGAAATTAAAAATCCGCTAGGAGGATTGCGAGGCGCAGCACAGCTTTTAGAGCGAATGTTGCCCGATCAAAGCCTTACGGAATACACCCAAATCATTATTGAACAAGCTGATCGCTTAAGGGCTTTGGTTGACCGTTTACTGGGTCCGCAAAAACCGGGAAAAAAGAAATCGGAAAACCTGCACCTTATTTTGGAAAAAGTGCGTCAACTTGTTGAGCTCGAAGGTGGACCTGAACTGGTCATTGAACGCGACTACGATCCGAGCTTACCTGACATCGTGATGGACACGGATCAAATAGAGCAAGCTTTACTCAATATCGTCAGCAACGCTGCGCAGATCTTATCTAATCAAAAACATCAACAGATCACGCTGCGCACCAGAACCGTCCATCAAGCAACCATTCAAGGCCAGCGACATAAGTTAGTGGCCAGAATTGAGATTACAGACAACGGTCCGGGCATTCCCATGGAATTGCAAGATACCTTGTTCTACCCGATGGTCAGTGGGCGCGAAGGCGGAACTGGCCTAGGGTTATCAATCTCTCAAAATCTGATCGACCAGCACAATGGAAAAATCGAAGTAGAAAGCTGGCCAGGCAGAACCACATTCACCATTTATTTACCTATTTAGACACATTAGTCACAAGATTTGCTGCTAAGGAATTAAAACTATGAGTAAAGGATACGTATGGGTTGTCGATGACGACAGTTCTATCCGCTGGGTTATGGAGAAAACTCTTTCATCAGCCAATATCAAATGTGAAACCTTTTCTGATGCCGAAAGCGTTTTAATGGCATTAGAACGAGAAACGCCTGATGTGTTAGTTTCCGATATTCGTATGCCTGGGATTGACGGTATCGAATTGCTTAACCAAGTCCACTCACGTTCACCAGAGCTGCCTGTGATCATCATGACCGCTCACTCTGATTTGGATGCTGCGGTTAACGCCTATCAAAAAGGTGCGTTTGAATACTTACCTAAACCGTTTGATGTAGATGAGACTCTTACTTTGGTTGAGCGTGCAATTGCTCACGGCCAAGAGCAACGTAAGGAACAATCAAAACAACAGGATCAACCCTATGATTCACCTGAAATCATTGGTGAAGCACCGGCTATGCAAGAAGTGTTTCGCGCCATTGGTCGTTTGTCCCGCTCTTCCATCTCAGTATTGATAAACGGTGAATCCGGTACAGGTAAGGAGCTAGTAGCCCATGCTCTTCATCGTCACAGTCCTCGCGCTCAAAAACCGTTTATCGCACTTAACATGGCAGCGATTCCCAAAGATCTGATTGAGTCAGAGCTATTTGGACATGAAAAAGGCGCCTTTACTGGAGCAAATAATGTGCGCCAAGGTCGCTTTGAGCAAGCAAACGGAGGCACACTATTCCTTGATGAAATCGGGGATATGCCACTCGATATTCAGACTCGATTATTGCGAGTATTGGCTGATGGTCAGTTCTACCGTGTCGGTGGACACTCAGCGATTAAGGTTGACGTTCGTATCGTAGCGGCAACTCACCAGAACCTAGAGAAACTGGTTCACCAAGGTAAGTTTCGAGAAGACTTGTTCCATCGTTTGAATGTAATACGTATTCAAATTCCATCTTTACGTGAGCGACGTCAAGATATCGAAAAGCTCACTCAACATTTCCTCGCTCTTGCCGCTAAAGAATTAGGTGTCGAGATGAAAACTCTTCATCCTAAAGCTGTAGAAATCCTTAACCGTCTAGATTGGCCGGGTAACGTTCGTCAACTAGAAAACATGTGCCGTTGGTTAACGGTCATGGCAAGTGGTTCAGAGGTTCTGCCAAGTGATCTTCCATCAGAATTGATTTCAGAGAAGAAAAGTGTCGATTTTGAAAATGACACCAGTTGGCAAAAGCAGCTGGAGTCTTGGGCTAAATCAGCACTGGCATCGGGAGAAACGGAAATTCTTTCGTACGCATTACCTGAATTCGAACGTATACTTCTAGAAGCAGCACTGCATCATACGAATGGTCATAAACAAGATGCTGCAAAAGTACTAGGCTGGGGTCGTAACACGCTTACAAGGAAACTCAAAGAGCTGTACTGATTTTCTTTTATCAGGCATTTAATGAATTTTTTCCAGTAAGCATAGGGATAGTGCTTTATAAAGATCAGGGATATGCCTTTTAAAAAGAAAATCAAATTAAAAACCGCTGTATTGCTACCGTTCGTGATCATTTTCTCGGTCACGTTCGGTGTCATTGCTTTTGTACAAAAAGCCAACTACGAACAAATGGTTCAGGATATCAGTAGCAAACAACTGACCTACCTGACCAATAATGTCGAGCAGCGCCTCTACAATTTTCTCGAAGAACCTTTTTTAGCCAACTTAAGCTTGAGCCACAACCTTGGCTTCCATCATCTTTATCAAAAAGGTAATACGCAAGAAATAGAGGATTTCTTCAGATTTAATTTCTCAAATCTTTACAAATCTATCCCTCAATTAGATGTGATCGGATTTGGTGGTATCAACGCAGAGTATGTCGGGTTTCGCAAAGAGATAGATCATAGCTACACCTTGATGGTTCAAGACAGACGAACCAAAAATAAATTAGTTATTTATCAAAACGATACTATTAGCAAAGATATCCGCTCAGTGATAGAAAACTATGATCCTCGCGTACGTCCTTGGTATGCGCCTGTCGCTAAAAATCCTAAACCAATGTGGTCTTCGATTTATACCAACGCCGATGAAAGACAAGAAATTACACTTTCTTCATTAAGTCCCGTTTTTCAAGACCAACAATTTGTTGGTGTATCCGTCACAGATGTAAAAATCGATACGTTCAATGCTTTTTTACGTGAAATGAAGCTGAAAACTGGAGCCGATATCTACATATTTGATGACGAACATCGATTAATTGCTCATTCAAGTGCTGGCGGTGTGGTTTCATGGGGAACCAGCTTATCACCGAAAGGAACACGCCTTCTGGCGACTGAAAACGCCAGCCCAGTCATTAAAGCCAGTGCTGAAAGCTTCAAACAGCTTACTCTACCTTCAGATATTACGACTAATAACTTCATCACCTATGTAAAGAACGATAGATATTTCAACAAAGTAACACCTTTTGAAGACGAGTTTGGACTGCACTGGTTCATTGGTGTCTCCATTTCTGAGCCAAAGCTCTTGGGTGAGGTCCCTTACAATCAACGTAATGCTTGGTATATCGGTCTATTAATCAGCATGTTGGGTATCGGTATTGGTTACATTGCTTTTAATCGAATTACCGCACCAATTACATCAACGGCGGCAGCAGCCCAACATTTGGCTCGTGGAGATTGGGCAAGCCCAATGCCAAAATCTGGCAATATTTATGAAACTAGCTTACTGGTTCACGCGTTTAGTGAAATGGCCAACAACCTGAAAGCATCATTTAAAGCACTGCGAACCCAGTTGGTGTATGACTCACTAACTAAGCTTTATAGCCGAGAGGGTTTAGTTGAAAGTTGCAGTAACCTAAAAAAACTCAATGGTTGTTTGTTCCTTATTGGTATTGATAAATTCAGGGATATCAACGATAGCTTGGGTCATCAGTTGGCAGACCAACTGCTTATCGCTATCGCACAGCGGCTGAAAAACATTTACGCGTCCGACGCCTATATCGCACGAATTGGCGGTGATGAATTTGCACTATATCTCCCTCTCGTACAAGATGATCAGGAAATTCAAGACGAAGCAAATCGTATTCTGCAATTATTTGCAACACCTTACTCAATGCCAAACGAGCCTATAGCCGTTAACGTATCTATAGGCATAGTGCATAACTCTGACTCATCGAACATGACCGTTTGGCTGAGAAATGGCAGCATTGCTTTAAGTAACGCCAAATCAGATTCGACCCGAATCAGTTACTACGCACCAGAAATGGCAGGTATATCTCGCAAGAGAACTCAGATGGTTACTCTACTTAAAGTTGCTATCGAGAAGCATGAATTTGTTCCGTTCTATCAGCCAATCGTTGACCTAAACAGTGGTGAAGTTCTAGGAGCAGAAGCTCTGGCTCGTTGGATTTCACCTGAACTTGGTTTAGTACCACCAATCGAATTCATTCCTGTTGCTGAAGAGAGTGGGTTAATCAACACCATTGGTGAACAAATTCTCCTCCAAGCCTGTATCGACACAGTAAAAGGAATTGAAGAAGGTAAGTGGGCATGTGATTTTCGTATGCACGTCAATTTATCTGTCAGCCAGCTTTCCAGTTACCTCTTCTTACCACAACTTGAAGAAATACTGCGAATCACTCAGTTAAGGCCAAGTAATCTGGCGCTAGAGATTACGGAATCGAAAATAGTGGATAACGACCCTATCATTTTGAACAACATGCTTGCGTTGAAGAAATTGGGGATACATATCGCTATTGACGATTTTGGTACTGGCTATAGTTCGTTATCTTACTTACATAAGCTGCCTTTCGATTGCTTAAAGATAGATAGAGCCTTTGTTACACAGCTCAATCAGGATCATCTTGAAGAAAGTATCGTTGCTGCCATTATCAACATGATGAAAGGCTTTAAAGTACAACTTGTCGCGGAAGGGATAGAAACGCAGGAGCAAGTCGATTTGCTTCATCAACTAAACTGCCCGCAAGGCCAAGGTTTTCTATTCAGTAAACCAATCCCATACCAAGAATGGCCAACAAACTTAGTTAACATGAGGAAAAAAACAGCAAATTAGGTTCATTTTGCCTCGATCAGTTACTGACAGGTGCCACATTGGTTCTTATACTTCTTCCCAGATAACAATGGGGATAGATAATGATAACCAAGAACTTACCATTAACGGATTTACACCGTCATTTAGATGGCAATATACGCACTCAAACTATCCTAGATCTAGGCACAAAGTTTGGTGTGAAATTACCAGCGAACAACATTATCGAGTTAACACCTCATGTGCAGATAGTAGAAGCAGAACCCTCATTGGTCGCATTCCTATCAAAACTCGATTGGGGTGTAGCGGTATTAGGCGATTTAGATGCGTGCAGACGCGTAGCCTATGAAAACGTAGAAGATGCGCTGAACGCTCAGATTGACTACGCTGAACTTCGCTTCTCCCCTTATTACATGGCGATGAAGCACAACTTACCGGTTGAAGGTGTCGTAGAAGCAGTTGTCGACGGCGTTAAAGCTGGTATTCGCGACTTTGGTGTTAAGGCTAACCTTATCGGCATAATGAGTCGTACATTTGGCACAGAGGCCTGCCAGCAAGAACTCAACGCAATATTATCTCAACGAGATAATATTGTTGCTGTTGACCTTGCTGGGGACGAGCTGGGTCAACCAGGTGAGCTTTTCACTAGCCACTTTAAGCAAGTTCGCGACTCAGGTTTAAGTATCACTGTTCACGCTGGTGAAGCGGCTGGTCCAGAAAGTATGTGGCAGGCAATCCAAGATCTCGGAGCGACACGTATTGGTCACGGCGTAAAAGCAATTCAAGATCCTAAGCTGATGGACTATCTCGCTGAGCATAAGATCGGCATTGAGTCTTGCTTAACGTCCAACATTCAGACAAGTACAGTAGAAAGCTTGCGCAACCACCCTCTCAAACAGTTCTTAGAACATGGTGTGCTCGCTTGTCTGAATACCGATGACCCAGCAGTAGAAGGCATCGAACTACCACACGAGTATGAAGTCGCAGCCCCTCAAGCCGGACTGTCACAAGAACAAATCCGCCAAGCTCAGATAAACGGATTAGAGCTGGCATTTTTGTCTGACTCAGAAAAAGAAACACTTAAGCTGAAAGCCTCAAAAAGAGCTTAAACGTAATACGTTAAAAGCCGATGCATCTGCATCGGCTTTTTTATATCTGTTTTTTGAGATGGGGAAACATTTGAAAAGTGGGATCAAAAGGATACAAAGAATTCGGTCGATATGGACTAGCCCTGATAAAACGATGCCTTCAAACGTAACAAGCTCGTCATTCCTCAAAAGACCCTACCGTAACGTAAACACCTTCTTGGTACATCACCAGTGTGACAGACCGGATTTCTTCTAAACCAAGTGCAACCCACTGAAATACCGCTTCGCATTAATTACTTTTCTTCAGACGCAAAAAAGCCCCGTCATTTCTGACGAGGCTTTCAAATAGTGG
>NZ_JACVEG010000059.1 GCF_014596725.1 Vibrio sp. Y2-5 | reverse complement strand
TGCATGGAACACCGTATCAGATACGTTTATGAATAAATTTTGGAATGGGGATCTGGAAAGTAGAGAGCATTATGTAGCTTATGGTATAGCAACGTTAGGGCTCGGGCTTCTGGGGGATAAGGGTCTTAGTAAAGCAGGACAAGTTGGGAAGGTAGCTGCTATTACAGGTTTTACTAAAGGAAAATCACTTGTAATTAATTCTCCGACATATAGAAATGCATTACATATATTAAACAATTATGAATTCAAAGCTGGAAATCATCTTTCATATGCGGGAGTCGGTAGTATTAAACAGTACTTGCAGAAAGCAGCTCCATATACTTATGAAGGTAAAAATGGTCCAAAGACAATTAGTTTAAGAATGGGTGAGTTAGCTGGAAATAAACATCCAGTTTCAGGTATACCATATGACTTAAATGGATTCCCTATTTTCGATGCTTTTGCTGAAGTAAAATTAAAAGAAGTTGACTTTAAAAAATCAAGACCTACTCATGATAGAATATGTAATAAGCTGTTATATGAACAGATATTAGAAGATCCAAAACTAGCAGCTAAATTTACAGCAGAAGAAATTGAATTATTTAAAAATGGTCAGAAACCCAAAACATATACATGGCATCACCATCAGGACACAGGAAGAATGCAGCTTGTAGACGCGAAATTACATAAGCAAACTGGTCACACGGGTGGGTATAACATCTGGGGGAAAGACGGAGAAAAATAGGGAGGTTTATTAATGCATAACATTGTATGGGTTGGTGTAAGTAATGAAAAAGTAACAGATCATGAAATCGAACAAGTAGAAAAATATTTTAACATTAAACTACCTAATGATT
>NZ_JACVEG010000058.1 GCF_014596725.1 Vibrio sp. Y2-5 | reverse complement strand
TCATAAAAAAAGCCGATTTCCAGTCTCTCAAGGAATCGACTTTTTAATTTAGATTGTTGAACTAAAGCACCCTTTAGTTTAAGTGTAACTATTCACAAAACAAGAATACAAAAAGGGCTAGCAGCTGCCAACCTAAAACGTTCTATCTATTTGAAATATACTTTTAGCTATTCATCACTGCTGTTAGGTAATGAAACTGGAATATATTTGACACCTATTCTTTCACTATTGAGAGCCTCATAACAACTTCGTTTCCTTCCATTTCTCCCGTTTCTGAAAAACCAACTTTTTGATAAAGTTTTTTTGCCACTAAATTTTCTTCAACATAATTTATTTGGATATAGTCGAATAAATTTTCTTGCTTCAAAAATTCTATAGCTTTGTTTAATGCTTCTTTACCATAGCCTTTTCCTTGATATGCACTCCCTAACATAAATCGCCAAATCTCTACTTTCCTATTTTCTATTTTATAGTCAAACATTATAAATCCTACAATTGTATCATCATTATAAATAGCATAAGGCTTGGCTCTTTCGTAANTCTTATACATCTCCGAGTTTTGTTTAAATACTTGTTCTTGCGATAATTATAACATAATTTAAAAGACTGGGCAGGGGTTTATATATAACACTAAAATTTGTTGAAGTCTTAATATATATTTTAAATAACTTGCCTTTCACTAACCTGCCCCATTAGTTTAAGTACATTTTTTCACAATCTCAATAGAGTAAGCCTATTGGTACATAATTAAATTATCGTTAAATTAGGACTTCATAATTTCTCATAAGACTTGTATCAAAATGCTTAACGTTGTAAATCCGCATTTTTCTGACGCTACCCCAATAC
>NZ_JACVEG010000057.1 GCF_014596725.1 Vibrio sp. Y2-5 | reverse complement strand
GACAGCGCCAACATCAGCGAAATTTGTACTTGTTAGTTTTGTGGCAACAATATTAGCAGTATTAATTTGCGTCGTTACTATATTGCTAGTAGCGTTTCTGACAACGGCAGGTAAACTTGGATCTGCGATAAAGCTATATTGAAGTGCAGCGCTATTTTGAACTGGATTTGGTGAAGGTAAACTATTTGCACTTATTTGAAAAACAATCGTTGTAAAACCACCTGAAGGAATGGAGCCGACTTGAAGACCGTTACTATGGTCTGCACCTTGTTGGAAAGTACCACCTATAAAAATACTATTTGGTACGATAGTGGAGCCATTAGGGATTATATCGGTAACAATAACATTATTTGCTGTAGTATTGCCAAGATTAGCTAAAGAAATTGTATATGTGATTGGTTGCCCGACATCGGCGATAGTTAAATCTACTTCTTTGACAATCACTACATTTGCTAAATTAATTTGTGTACTTACAGTGTTACTTACAGATGTTTCTATAGTTGGTGGATCGCCCGGATTTAGAATAAAGCTATACTGTGTACTAGATGAATTTAATGTTGGATTTTGTGTTGGTAAAGAGGTGACGGTTACTTGATAAGAGACAGTAAGTGAGCCATTAGCAGCAATGGAAGGTAGTGGAACACCTATATTTGGATCTGCGTTATTTTGAAGTACACCATTAATAAGAAAAGTATTTGGAATAAAGGTAGTACCGTCTGGATTCGTATCTACGAAAGTAGGGCTATCAGCAGAAACACTTCCTGCATTCGTCAAAGTAACAGTATAAGTTAATATATCCCCTACGGTAGCGAACGCTCGATCCACTGTTTTGGCTGAAATGACATTTGCATCGTTTACTTGAGTAAATGTAGT
>NZ_JACVEG010000056.1 GCF_014596725.1 Vibrio sp. Y2-5 | reverse complement strand
TAGTATCCTTGAACTTATTCATAATCTCAAAATCTTCACACTTGATAACAACAGTTTTATCATTATCAGAACTATTAGACTGATAAATATCTAATTGAACATGTTGTTTTTCCTCTCCATTAAACTGGGATTTCTTAATACTTGTACCTAAGTATTGACCTTCTACAATAACTTGTGGCATAAAATTACACTCCTTTAAATTTTATGAAAAAAATAGAACGTAAAATCGAACAAAAATACGAACAAATATTCGAAATTAGATTTTACGTTCTGATTATAGCAAAAAAAAGGGACAGAAAACAAGATATTTCCAAAAAAAAATTTAAATTCTTTTATTTTTCTTCAAATGTTCAATAATGGCATCCTCTACAAACTTAGATGTATTCTCCTCTTCTCTAACTAAATCAACATACTTTTTTCTTATAGAAACACCAATCGGAACTTTCTTTTCTCCTGGATCAATTCTCTTTCTGCCCATTTTCTAAAAACACCTTTCCTACTAAAAACATATATGTATATATTTCCTACATGAATTCCCTACATACATACTATAAACAAAAAACAAAACCATTAAAAACAACAATATATAAAAAAAAGAGAGCATTAAGCCCTCAATTTTTATTATACTTTGTCATAAAATCAAACAAAGCTAATTCAATTAGCATATTCTTTGTAATCAACTTATTCTTAACAGTGATTTTTTCAGCAAACTTTTCAAACTCATCAAATAAATCACCACTAACAAGAACCGTCTTTTTAATAGTTTTTCCCGAAAAAGGTAATTCCATCAAATCAAACAATATTTTTGATTCATCACTTTGTTGTATCTTAATAAGTTTCTTTAAAGCTTTAATCTCATCCTCTGAAAAACTTAAATTATTCACTTTA
>NZ_JACVEG010000055.1 GCF_014596725.1 Vibrio sp. Y2-5 | reverse complement strand
AACGTATCATAAGGAAATTGCACGTTCTACGGGTGAAGTACCACAGTCTGTGAAAAACTTATTACCACGTTTGCGTAATCCAGAAGAAACAAGCGTTGTAATTGTAACACTTGCAGAAGCAACACCAGTTCATGAAGCGAGCCGTCTACAAGAAGACTTAAAACGTGCGGACATTAATCCGAAATGGTGGGTTATCAATCAAAGTTTTTACGCAACACATACAAGTGACTTCGTGTTAAGAGGAAGAGCACAGTCCGAAATACAGTGGATTCAAGAAGTGCAAAAGGAATCACAAAATAACTGTGTTATCATCCCTTGGCAATCGGAAGATATTGTAGGATATGAGAAGCTTAAAGAGTTAGTAAAATAAAAAATTCTAATTAGTTACTGTGAAGGGGAGAAATAATAATGAATATTACAGATAAAGCAAAAGAGTTTATTGAAACTGCTATGAAAGAAAATGGTGTTACAACATTACGTTTTACATTTGATGGTGCTGGATGCTGTGGTCCAAGTTACGGTATTAATTTAGGCGAAGCAGAAGAAAGTGATATCACAGAAACAGTAAACGGTATTCAAGTCGCAATGGATCCAAAGGTAGCAGAAATCGTTAATACTTTAACATTAGACTATGTAGAAGATCAACAAGGCGCAGGACTTGTTATCAGTGGCGGATCTAACTGCTGCTAACTAATAATTGAAGGAGACTAACAAACATGACTAACTATCACGAACTAGTAAAAGGAAAAGTATATATTGGTGGAGTAGAAGCTATACAAGACGCAGTAAACAAGCACGGGATCACAGAGGTGTTTGATTTGCGTGCTGGTGGAGAAGAACCAGAAGGGTTTCCGGCTGGAACTAAACGTCATGCTTATCCAATCGTAGAAG
>NZ_JACVEG010000054.1 GCF_014596725.1 Vibrio sp. Y2-5 | reverse complement strand
ATGATCGTCAATCGTTTGTAACTTAGTTTCTTTTTCCTCTACTTGATTTTCAATAGTTGACTTTGCTTCTGCATACTCCTTGTATTGACGGACTTTCATGTACTTATGTGAACCTACATTAGCACGTTCAAAATTCGGAATATATTCTTTAGCCAATTGCTCTATATAAGCGGTTTCCCTTTCTCTCCAATGCGCAATTAACTTTCTTCCCGTTCCTTCGACACCTTGTTGTTGCAAAGCTCTATCCATTCCGACACGCCTCGTTAATCCTCGACTACTTTCAAAGTTCGGTACATAGTTAATATGTAAATGTGGATTTNTTCTTAGCTTCCCTATACTTCGGGTCGTCTTTACCTTCTCCAATCGCTACGACCAATTCTCGTTGCTCATGCGTTTTATCATCTTTATGTATTTTGTCATAGTAATTCTCAATCTTACGGTCATTCCGTTTTTGCTTCTCGTTATACTTGTCCACCGCTTCTTGAAAGACATCCTTGTATACACTTCGGATGTCCTTTTGAACAAAGTAAATATTCTCCTCTGACCTAGCTGGATCAATGCCAGGATTCCCATGAATATTTTCCCTATTATTGTGGCTTAATGAACTTTGGTGAGATTGATTAAATGAGATAGAACCCAACATAAAGTGCCACCACTTTCCCTAGATTAATTGATACCATAAGTCTAGCAAAGCGACGAAATGGTGTCAATTAGAGTAACCCTATACTTATTTTGACGCTTTCGCATCAAAATCGATAGGGGTCTGCGACGCTTTTCGGCTTCGCCGAGCCATGCTTAGCATGGAAAAAACAACCTTGGACTCTGTCCAAACCTGCTGGGGAAATCTTCCCCAGACCCCCTTATCCAACTCCCCAACCCCTCAAATCCTTGAG
>NZ_JACVEG010000053.1 GCF_014596725.1 Vibrio sp. Y2-5 | reverse complement strand
TGTCTAAAGAAAAATTTGAACGTACGAAACCGCACGTAAACGTTGGTACTATCGGCCACGTTGACCACGGTAAAACAACTCTAACAGCAGCTATCTGTACTACACTTGCAAAAGTGTACGGTGGTGAAGCGAAAGACTTCGCATCTATCGATAACGCTCCAGAAGAGCGTGAGCGCGGTATCACAATCGCTACTTCACACGTAGAGTACGACACTCCATCACGTCACTACGCACACGTAGACTGTCCAGGACACGCGGATTATGTTAAAAACATGATCACAGGTGCTGCACAGATGGATGGTGGTATCCTAGTTGTTGCTGCAACAGATGGTCCAATGCCACAAACTCGTGAGCACATCCTACTAGGCCGTCAGGTTGGTATCCCTTACATCATCGTATTCATGAACAAATGTGACATGGTTGATGATGAAGAGCTACTAGAACTAGTAGAAATGGAAGTTCGTGAACTTCTATCTGAGTACGATTTCCCAGGTGATGACCTACCAGTTATCCAAGGTTCTGCACTAGGCGCACTAAACGGCGAAGAGCAGTGGGAAGCAAAAATCGTTGAACTAGCAGAAGCGCTAGATTCATACATCCCAGAGCCAGAGCGTGCAGTAGACCAACCGTTCCTAATGCCAATCGAAGACGTGTTCTCGATCCAAGGTCGTGGTACAGTTGTAACTGGTCGTATCGAGCGCGGTATCCTACGTGTAGGTGATGAAGTAGCAATCGTTGGTATCCACGACACTACAACAACTACATGTACTGGTGTTGAGATGTTCCGTAAGCTTCTAGACGAAGGTCGTGCGGGTGAGAACGTTGGTGCACTTCTACGTGGTACTAAACGTGACGAAGTTGAACGTGGTCAAGTACTTGCTAAACCAGGTTCAATCACTCCACACACTA
>NZ_JACVEG010000052.1 GCF_014596725.1 Vibrio sp. Y2-5 | reverse complement strand
TACGGTACTCGCCTTGTGTATATTTTGGTTGCCTTGGTTAGCAAATGATACGGCAGAAATGTTTCCGGAGTTTGCTTTTTTGCAATATCCTGTATTAATCGGTTTGTATGTAACTGTGATACCATTTTTCCTTGCTCTGTATCAAGCTTTAAAACTTTTAAACTACATTGAAAATAACAATGCTTTTTCGGAATTGTCTGTAAAGGTTTTGAAATATATAAAATACTGTGCAATTACAATCAGTATCTTATATTTGATAGGGACCATCGTTCTTATGTCTCAAAACGCCTTACACCCAGGAATAGCAATTATCGGATTAACAATTATTTTTACTTCTGTTGTTATTGCAGTCTTCACTGCGGTTCTTCAGAAATTATTAAAAAACGTTTTAGATATAAAATCAGAAAATGATTTTACGGTCTGAGGTGAAACAGTGGCAATTATAATCAATNTACGGTCTGAGGTGAAACAGTGGCAATTATAATCAATATCGATGTGATGTTAGCTAAAAGAAAAATGAGTGTAACAGAACTATCTGAAAGAGTTGGAATCACAATGGCTAACCTTTCTATTTTGAAAAATGGAAAGGCTAAAGCGATTCGATTATCAACTTTAGAAGCTATTTGTAAGGCATTGGACTGTCAACCTGGGGATATTCTTGAATATCAAAGTGACATTGACAATCAAGAATCAACCATTTGATAGTTTAAACACATTAAGAAGGAATGTCATAAAATTGTTGAATTTTAACTAATGATAGTTGGCTAAAAGAGAGGAATGGACTAAATGGCTAAAGAAATGTTTGTGCAAATAAGTGATTGTAAACTATATGCTAAATTGATAGGGGAAAATAATGGAAAACCAACAATAATAATGGACGCTGGATATGGAGACTTTTCCAAGGCTTGGGATTCAGTAATTGGGGATATTTCAATGCTCTCTAATGTTCTAAT
>NZ_JACVEG010000051.1 GCF_014596725.1 Vibrio sp. Y2-5 | reverse complement strand
AGTAGCTCCAGTAGGTCCAGTAGCTCCTGTAGGTCCAGTAGATCCTGTAGATCCTGTAGATCCTGTAGATCCAGTAGCTCCAGTAGATCCTGTAGATCCAGTAGGTCCAGTAGCTCCAGTAGATCCTGTAGCTCCTGTAGATCCAGTAGGTCCAGTAGATCCAGTAGCTCCTGTAGGTCCAGTAGATCCTGTAGATCCTGTAGATCCTGTAGATCCAGTAGCTCCAGTAGATCCTGTAGATCCAGTAGGTCCAGTAGCTCCTGTAGCTCCTGTAGCTCCTGTAGCTCCAGTAGCTCCTGTAGCTCCAGTAGGTCCAGTAGCTCCTGTAGGTCCAGTAGATCCAGTAGGTCCAGTAGATCCAGTAGATCCAGTAGCTCCTGTAGCTCCAGTAGGTCCAGTAGGTCCAGTAGCTCCAGTAGGTCCAGTAGATCCAGTAGCTCCTGTAGATCCTGTAGGTCCAGTAGCTCCAGTAGGTCCAGTAGGTAAAGTAAGTGGAGGAATAGGAGGGAATGTTGGACCTATTAATTCTGGATTGAAATTATTGAAAAAAAACGGTGATGGAATGTTGTTATTTGACATATAGAAACCTCCTATCTAGTTTATTAAAAAAATATATTATATATAGTAAATGTATAAAGATATAAAATTGATTATTATAAATGTATTAATTTTTTGACATAAAAAAAGAGATGAAGGACCAGTTCATCTCTTTTTTCCCTATTCAGGTGAATTTATGTCAATATTTATTATATGTATAAGTTTTAAAAAAAGTTCTTATATTGAATTTTATAATTAAGTATTGTTAAAAAGTGTAATTATAAAGTCTGCTGAAATAAATGTTTCATTTCTTTTAATAGGGGTCACCATATTATTTTGGGAAAATTGTACGCTAAGGACTACAAAACCTTATTCTTACAGTATCTTTAAAGGTAAATACATGTTCAGAAAGATAGAAAC
>NZ_JACVEG010000050.1 GCF_014596725.1 Vibrio sp. Y2-5 | reverse complement strand
ACTGTGGTGGCATGCTTAATGGCCAAAGCATTTCGTTATTTCCCATAGAACGATAGGCAACATCATGGATAGCTGCTAAATAATTAAATAAATCTCCTAGTGTCTCAGTAACTGGTGTGATTAATTCCATTTGTGTTTCAGAGAAATCTCGCTGAATATAAGGATGTTCATCTCTTACTGAAATACTTTTGGGATGTTCCGTTTTAGCTAAACTTCCTGATAGGTCAACTCGTTGACTTTCTTTTTCAACTCCAAAACGTGCTTTTAATAAATATGGTTTAATACGGTCATTGTTTAACATTTTTTTCATTTCCATACAAACTGTACCTCCCATCAACTCAAATATTTGATATAGAAATAGCTAAAATTATAACCATTATTTTTTTGAATTTAGCATTTGGATATTAATGGCCAAAGCATTTTATTCTTATCCACGGAAAGAGAAGGGATTTCACGAATAGCTGCTAAGTAATTAATCATGTCTTCTAATGTTTTAGTATTAGGCTGAATATATGATCTTGTATCTCTTATCGAAAACGGTTTAGACGTTTCAGTTGAACTTTCAAATAAGTCAACTTGTCGATTTTCCTTTTCAATCTCATAACGAGATTTTAATAAGGATGGTTTAACACGGTAATTAAATAACATTTTTTTAATCCACATGAACTCTTCCTCCCAATTTATTTGTTTTTACAAACTATATAATATGACAAAATATAACAATCAAAAGCACCCACATCTCTACATGCGGATACTTTTGTTACTATATTTTGCTGTAAACTTAAATACTTCATATGCCATTGGAAGTGGGTATTGTTGTAAATAAGAATCATCTTAAATACTTCATATGGAAAGAGAAATGCTCATTTAAGAAAGTGGAAATAAAGAAGTAGCTATGATCATAGCCCTCCATTTTTTTATAAGTTACCATTTGACTATTTTTTTGAGCGTTCTCTAAGAAAATATGTTCTTCCAATTGTTTCGGATAAAAC
>NZ_JACVEG010000005.1 GCF_014596725.1 Vibrio sp. Y2-5 | reverse complement strand
AAGAGCTTTGTTTTGCGAGGCATTCCTCTCAAAACGGACGGTCATTTTAGCGAGTAAACATCTAGAGTCAACCACTTTTTTAGTTAATTTTCTTTAACTTAAGAAATTTAACTTTCCGTCAAGTTTTCCAACATTCTTTCAATCAGATTTGCTGGTCAACGGAGGCGCATTATAGGGAGGAAAAATGAGTTGGCAAGAAGAAATCAGCCTAAAAACCAAGTTTTCAGACTGATTGATTAAGAAAGAAACAAATCGTGTTTTATCTATACGAATCTGCCATAAAAGTAGCTTATAACGACTCTAATTTTTGAACTTTCTGATTGAGTTTAGCGATGGACAGCCTAACTTCTTCCACCAAGGTTAGATATTTCGCCTCATCACTATGTCGGTACGCGATCTTACCGTTAATGAAACTTGCTTTTATATAAGAAGGCTCTCCCGCCATTATCGGAGACAAGGAAACATCATGGCACCCAGACAAACGTGGTTGTTTGATGTCATATAAAACAATATCAGCGGCAAAGCCAACATCAATTGTTCCAATCCCTTCTAAGCCCAGAATATCTGCCCCTCCTTTACTTGCCCACGTAAGCACTTGTTCTAACGTTGTGGCTTTAGGGCCATTTTGCGCTCGATGAATCAACCAAGTAAGGTTTAGTTCTTGAAGCATAGAGCCGGATTCAGCCGATGCAGAGCCATCGACACCGATAGATATCGGCATCCCAGCTTTTGCCATTGCTATAACAGGGGCAATCCCACTACCTAATCGACAATTAGATGTAGGGCAATGAGCAATTCCCGTTTTTGTTTCTGCCAGTAATTTTATATCTTGCTCGTTGGCTTTAACGAGATGCGCAAACCAAACATCATCTCCTAACCAATCACAGCTTTGAGCGAACTCAACAATGCCTATACCGTATTTCGCCAATGACTGCTCGTTATCAAAGTCCACTTCTAACATATGTGAGTGCATACGTAATTTCTGGCTTCTGGCGTATTCAGACAATAAGCGAAGATCACTTGGTGTCGAAGAGTGAGCAATGGTTGTTGGAGCAACCACCAGCTTGCGCATAGCAAATTTTCCCTCTTGGTGATAACGACTGCGTGTTGTTTCCAAGCGATTTATCATTAACTCGGCAGATTCAGGCTCTACACCTGCTTTGGCAAGTCCTTTATGCGTACCTTTCACCGTGGCACCACCACGGCATAGTACAAGCCTAATGCCCATTTCATCTGCGGCTTGCCACACCGCATCTTCTAATTCCATGGAAGAATTCGCATGATACAGATAATGATGATCCGCACAGGTTGTTGCCCCAGAACGCAGCAATTCATAGAAACCAAGCTTTGCTGCTGAATACATGATCTCTGGCGTGATTTGAGGCCAATAGCGGTAAGGAACATGGGCAAGCCAGTCACCCAACCCATCATTTATACCAGCAGGTATACCTTTCAAGATTGACTGAGCAATATGATGATGAGTATTCACAAAGCCGGGATAGATGACACAATCACTCGCATCAATTATTTCTTCACCCTGCTGCGGTAATAAATTCAGCCCTAGCTCCGCAATAATACCGTTATGAATTCGTATATCTTTACTGTCTTGCTTAGGGGAAAAGACACTGCTGGCATTTTTAATTAAGTAGTTCATCAAAGCTTCCTTTTATACAAACCTACCCCATTGCGTAGGCTTATTCGCTTTTGAGCAATGTCCCAGAGTTCGCTTACTCCTAACCGCTTCTACTCATTTAACATACACAAAACATAACCTGTTCTGAGCGCTGATTCTTAATGTATACAATGCAAATTACAGACCATCACGCTCACCTTAGTGGTTACATTTCCTGTTCAGAAAATGTGCACCAAAATTGAGCCTTCTGTGATGAAATGCATTACAAAGGTGCAATTGCATACAATATTTATCCAATATCTTATCTGCATTGTATACAACCATACTTAGTAATATTTCTTCTACAACGCCCATCCGTTAATGGCTAGTTAACAATCCGTTAATAGCCGTCAATTCGTTTTTTAATTTATGGCACAACGATTGCTCTATATTCACTGGAAGTGTGAGTAGAAGCGGTTAGGTACCAGTGACGGTATCGGGACATTGCTCATAGTTAGCTAAAAGATGCAGTCAACACATGCTGCACTTTAGAGTGAAAAGGAAGACACGGAGTAACTATGAAAACTATTTCTAAATTCAACAAACTAAGCATTTCGCTATCTTTGCTACTTACATCAGCAAGTAGCTTTGCTGCAGACAAAGTCACGTTTCAGCTCGACTGGCTTCCAGGCGGGGATAAGGCACCGGTCTACGTTGGCGTTCAACAAGGTTTCTTTGCAGAGCAAGATCTCGATGTCACCATTTTGGGTGGTAAAGGATCTACAGATGCCATTACAAAGATAGCGACAGGCACAGCAGATATCGGTTCCGCAGATATTGTCGCTCTGTTAGTCGCGAAAGCGAATGACAATGTTCCCGTTAAAGCCATCTACTCTCTATTTAGTAAAGCACCTTACGCATTCTACGTACTGGATGATTCAGGTATCAATTCAGTGAAAGATGTTTCAGGTAAAACCATCGCCACTTCTCCATTTACTTCAGCGAACGTTTTCCTTCCTTTAATGTTGAAGAAAAACGGCATTAAAGAGGAAAGTGTCAAAGTACTAAAAGCTGATCCGGGAGCGCTCAACCCAATGCTGATCACTGGTCAATCCGATGTAATGATTTCTTGGATGACAGACCGTGTTAAGAACGAACAGCAAGCAGCGGAAGCAGGGAAAAAGCTGACAGTATTGCCTTGGTATGATGCAGGCCTCGAGTTCTATTCTTCTTCCATTATCGCCAGCGACAAATTTATGTCTGAAAACCCAGATGTGGTGAAACGCTTTGTGAAAGCTTATGCAAAATCGGTCGAATACACTTGGGCTCATCCTGAAGAAAGCGGCGCTGACGTTACGAAAATGGTTCCTGAAGTGGACTCCAAACAAGCAGCTGACACCATTAAGTCGATTCATGGTCTCGTCATGAATGAAGTATCTCAACGTGACGGCGTTGGTCAGTTCACGCCATCTCGTCTCAACGAGACTTGGAAATGGACAGCAGAAGCGCAAGGTTTGGATCTCAGCAAACTTGACCCTGAAACAGCAGTTGATCGTCAGTTTTTCGAGGGAGTGAACTAATGCAACCATTTGTTTCGTTCAAGCGTATAGGTCATACCTATAACTCTGACAAACATTCGGTTACGGTTCTCAACGATGTCGACTTCAATGTGGAAAAACATGAATTCGTCGCCATCGTTGGTCCTTCAGGTTGCGGCAAGTCTACCTTGCTGCGCCTACTGTCAGGGTTGATCATTCCAACACAAGGTGAAATTTCCGTCTTCGGACACGCAGTCACAGGGCCGCGTGAAGACATCGGTATCGTGTTCCAGAAACCAACACTACTACCATGGAAAAACATCCTCGATAACATTCTGTTTCCGCTTAAGCATAAGTTTAATTATGTGAGCAAGAAAGACCGTCAAAATGCACAAGAGTTGTTGGACACTGTGGGCTTGGCTGGTTTTGAAAATAGTATGCCCGACCAACTTTCCGGCGGGATGCAACAACGTGTCGGTATTGCACGTGCGCTGTTACTGAATCCAGACATTTTGATTATGGATGAACCTTTCTCTGCACTTGATGCGTTAACGCGTGAAGAGATGGGGTTTGAACTGCAAAAAATATGGATGGAAAAACCTAAGACAGTACTGTTTATCACTCACTCGATTTCTGAAGCAGTATTGTTGGCGGATAAAGTACTGGTTATGGGGCCTCGCCCAAGTACCGTGCTGGAAGAGATAAAAATTGATTTATCTCGACCACGCAATATCCACACCTTGCAAGACGCGAAGTTCGGTACTTATACCAACCAAATTCGCGAATACTTCTATCGTTCAGAGAAGAGCAGTACAGCAAGCAGTGAAGGAACAGATAGTAAGGACACAGACAACGTCGAACCGATTCGTCGCACAGTGGCTTAATTGGCTTAAACGAATTTGTCTCTTGTTAAAGGATTAACTATGAAACGCTATTTTTCTCAATGGTCACAGAACTGGCTGCCACTAATTGCAATATTAGCGATCATTCCTATTTGGGAAGCCATCTGTAAAATGTTCTCAATACCAACGTTTATCTTGCCAGCGCCTAGCGATATCGCTATCGCTTTCACTCAGGTATCAATGGAACGTTGGCTCGATAACTTATGGGCAACACTACGTATTGCATTGCTTGGTTTCGTTATCTCATTTTTGATTAGCATCCCTCTCGCTATCATGATGGTGAACTCTAAATTTCTTACCCGTGCGTTGTTCCCAATTCTGGTTGTGATTCAATCCACACCAGTCGTTGCTATCGCACCGCTGCTCATCGTGATTTTGGGGACGGGCGATGCGCCTCGCCTGACGATTACTTGTTTAATTACCTTCTTCCCTCTGGTGGTTTCAGCTACTACGGGTATGTTGGCGACCCCTCCTGAACTAATTGAGCTATCACGTTCATTAAGTGTAAAAAACAGCAAAACCATCTGGCAGATTCGCTTGCCTTACGCTATTCCACATATTTTTAGTGGTGTGAAAGTTGCTATCACGTTGGCTGTTATTGGTTCGGTTATCGCTGAATTCGTTGCTGCAGAAAAAGGGCTCGGCTACTTGGTTCAGTTCTCAACATCTTATTTCAAGATCCCACAAGCTTTTGCAGCACTGGTTTTCCTCTCTCTTGTCAGTATGTTGCTGTTTAAAGCCGTTAGTTGGGTGCAAAAAGGTTACTTCTCTTGGAGCCTGACTGAAGAAGAAAAACAGCGATAAAACAAGGAACGATAATGCTTAACCAAGAAACGGATTTTAAACTATTACGCCACAGCTTCTCTTTAGCAGAGGAAGCAAAATCAAAAGGCATTCATCCATTTTCAGCGGTTTTAGTTGATGAACATGGTGAGATTTTACTGGAAGAGATCAACGGTTACTTACCCGACTTAGATATGACGGGGCATGCGGAGCGAGTGATTATGACCCGAGCCAGCAAACTGTATCGCCCTGATTTTCTCAACCGTTGTACCCTCTATGTATCGGCAGAGCCCTGCGCGATGTGCGCGGGTGCTATTTATTGGGCAGGCGTTGGCCGTGTTGTTTACGGACTGAGCGAAACCAAACTCAAAGCGTTAACCGGAAATCATCCTGAGAACCCAACCTTAGCACTTCCATGCCGAGTGGTTTTTGAATCTGGTCAGCGCGAAGTGGAAGTCATCGGCCCGCTGCTTGAAGATGAAGCCGAACAGGTTCAACACGGAGTTTGGTAAGACGTTCATTTTATATTTACTCAAACTATTTAGCGCTAAAGCTAGGCGAGAAGTGAATGAATCCCTGTGAACATAAATAGCCTATGTGATTAGGGTGAATGAACACTGTCAACAACGCTGCAGCGTTAAAAAGGAAGAGTAGAAAGACGGAGTAGAAGCGGTCTGCAACACCAAGAATAAGGTTCTTGGCTCATTGCTGGACATTGCTCCAATAACAAGCAGATGCTTAATTGGAGAAAACAATGACTCAATCATATCTTTTAGACGAACTTAACTTTGAAACAACCATCGGTGGTAAAGGTTTAGAAACCACTGACACAGTGATCCCTCTAATCAACCTACATGATTTTGATCACCGACGTGAAGAGATCACCGAGCAACTTTGGAAAGCCGCAACGGAAGTCGGATTTTTCCAACTGATTGATCACGGTATTACTTTAGCGGATATCGAAAAATCCTTTAAGTTAAGTGAAGAGTTCTTTGCACTACCTACCGAAGAAAAGCAGCAGTTCCCTTTAAAAGAGGGGTTAAATGCGGGTTGGGAATTTAAACAACAAGTTCGTCCTTCAACGGGAACAGCGGATCAAAAAGAGTCTTATCAGATCACATTGCCTCACATGAGCGACCTATGGCCTAGCAATGAAATTGTTAACGGTTTTGAAGCACACCTGCTTTCATTTGAACACCAAGCTTGGCAATTGGGTATGAAGATTCTTTCGTGCTTTGCGGATAAATTGGGCTTTGAGCGCGACTTTTTCACTAAAGCACATCAAAGAGAGTCTGAAAATTACCTCAGTACACTGCGTATGCTTCACTACTTGCCGATGAAGGAAGTGCCTCAAAACGGAACATTCTGGCGCGCGGGCGCTCATACCGACTTTGACTGTTTGACCATGGTATTTCAGCAAGAAAACCAAGGTGGACTTCAAGCCGCAGCAGGTAAGGACGCAAAGGAGAATTTAGTGTGGAGTACGATTGTACCCAAAGCCGGAGTGATTACGTGCAACATTGGAGACATGCTCATGCGTTGGAGTGACGATTTACTGAAATCGACTCTGCACCGTGTACGTATGCCTACCGCCGAAGAGAACCAAGATTCCCGCTACAGTATTGCGTTTTTCTGTCAGGCAAACCGTGACCAAATCATTCAAGGGCCAAAAAAGGTTTACGAGCCCATCTCCGCGCAGGACTATTTGAAAATGCGCATTAACGCTAACTTCTCGTAAATCGGATAGTTTTATCCACGTTTGAATCACTATGCGAACTCAATAAGCTGAAGTTACGAAGAAACAAAAAAGCCATGCTTTCGCATGGCTTTTTCTATTACTGTGACAACTATTGGCTGGCGATGATATTGCCATCGCTAACCCCAAGCTGAATCGCTTTGCCCGGTACGAATTTTCCAGACAGAATCGATTTCGCCAATGGGTTCTCCACATTTTGTTGAATAGCGCGTTTCAACGGACGAGCACCATATACTGGGTCAAAACCCACTTGAGCAATCAGTTCCAACGCATCTTCACTCACGATCAAATCGTAGTCTTTTTCAGCCAAGCGTTTATGTAAACGCTCCAACTGAATAGAAGCAATAGACTTGATATGTTCTCTGCCAAGCGGATGGAAGACCACGCTTTCATCAACACGGTTCAGGAACTCTGGGCGGAAATGTTTGGTTACCGTCTCCATCACACGCTCTTTGATACCTTGGTAATCCAGCTTAGCAAAGTTCTCTTGAATGCTCGAAGAACCTAAGTTTGACGTCATGATCACCACAGTGTTGCGAAAATCAACCGTACGACCTTGACCATCGGTTAGACGGCCGTCATCTAGAACTTGCAGTAAGATGTTGAACACATCTGGGTGCGCCTTCTCCACTTCATCCAACAAGATAACCGAGTAAGGTTTACGGCGAACCGCTTCAGTTAAATAACCGCCCTCTTCATAACCGACATAACCCGGAGGTGCACCGACCAATCGAGCCACAGAGTGTTTCTCCATAAACTCAGACATATCGATCCGAACCATGGCATCTTCACTATCAAACATGAAGTGAGCCAATGTTTTACAAAGCTCCGTTTTACCAACACCAGTTGGACCTAAGAATAGGAACGAACCAATCGGCTTATTAGGATCAGATAAGCCGGCGCGGCTACGACGAATCGCATTTGCCACCACTTCAACGGCCTCAACCTGCCCGATAACGCGTTTATGCAACACATCTTCCATGCGAAGCAACTTCTCTTTCTCGGCTTCAAGCATTTTCGACACCGGAATACCGGTTTGTTTAGAAAGCACTTCTGCAATCTCGATATCTGTTACTTTATTGCGTAATAGAGTCATCTCTTGCATTTCAGCTTGAGCAGCGAGATCAAGCTGTTTTTCCAACTCTGGAATTCGACCATATTGCAATTCAGACATACGGCTTAAATCACCTGCACGTCTTGCGACTTCCAGATCCATACGCGCTTGGTCAAGTTCGGTTTTTATGTGTTGTGTACCTGACAATGCTGCTTTTTCTGTTTTCCAGACTTCTTCCAACTCGGCGTATTCACGCTCTTTAAGACTTAACTCTTCGTTAAGAATACTTAAGCGTTTTTCACTGGCTTCATCGGTTTCATTTGACAGCGCTTGCTGTTCAATTTTCAACTGAATAATACGACGTTCCAGTTTATCCAAAGCCTCTGGTTTAGAGTCGATCTGAATACGAATGCTGGATGCAGCTTCATCAATCAGGTCAATCGCTTTATCGGGTAACTGGCGATCGGACACATAACGATGAGACAGTGTCGCAGCCGAAACAATCGCAGGGTCAGTGATCTCTACATGGTGGTGAAGCTCATAACGTTCTTTCAAACCGCGTAAAATTGCGATGGTGTCTTCGACACTAGGCTCATCCACCAGCACTTTTTGGAAACGGCGTTCAAGAGCCGGATCTTTCTCTATGTACTGACGATATTCATCGAGCGTAGTCGCGCCAACACAGTGAAGTTCACCACGAGCCAAGGCTGGTTTGAGCATGTTACCGGCATCCATTGAGCCTTCGCCTTTACCTGCCCCCACCATAGTATGAAGCTCATCAATGAACAGAATGATGTTGCCTTCTTCTTTGGCTAGCTCATTCAGCACCGATTTCAATCGCTCTTCGAACTCACCACGGTATTTTGCACCCGCAACCAGTGCACCCATATCTAGAGAGAGTACGCGTCGTCCACGTAGCCCTTCTGGGACTTCGTTATTGATAATACGTTGTGCTAAACCTTCAACAATCGCCGTTTTACCCACACCCGGTTCACCGATGATCACAGGGTTATTTTTGGTACGACGTTGTAACACTTGAATGGTTCGGCGGATCTCATCGTCACGACCAATCACAGGATCAAGTTTGCCCTGCTCAGCTCGTTCGGTCAGATCAATGGTGAATTTTTCCAGAGCCTGACGCAGCTCTTCCGCATTCGGGTCATTCACTTTCTGACCACCACGGATCTTTTCAATCGCATCTGAAACTTTTTTCTCGGTTAAGCCAAACTCTTTCAGGACCTGACCTAGAGGACCACGGTCTTCAATCGCCGCGAGAAGATAAATCTCAGAAGATATATAAGAGTCTTGGCGTTTTTGAGCGATTTTGTCACACAGATTAAACAAGGTGCCTAAACCGCTAGAAAGCTGTACATCACCACCGATCCCGCTCACTTTCGGCAAACGATCTAACGTTTCACCCAATTTTGAGCGAAGCTGCATGACATCGACGTCAAGCATAGTCAGCAATGGACGAATTGGACTGCCATTTTGATCAAGCAGTGCAACCATCAGGTGCACCGGTTCGATGTACTGATGATCTCGCCCTAATGCGAGAGACTGCGCGTCGGAAATCGCTATTTGAAATTTGCTGGTAAATCTGTCGAGACGCATAACAACCTTCCTAACCTCAACTGAGAAAAACTAATCTTATTACGTTAGGAAAGATGGTTACATACACACCAATTTTCAAGGTGAGAGTGGAATCTTTTTAGAGAATACTAATTTTCATTGATCCAGATAAAGGTTGCTTGCCTTCCTGTTACACCATCGCGGCGGTAGGAATAAAAGCGCTGAGGATCTTGGTAAGTGCATAATCCGCTATCGAAAACCTGATCGATGCCAAGTTTAGCCATGCGTAAACGAGTAAGCATTGTCATATTCGCCCACCATTTACCTTGCTGCTTGCCGGGAACGAATGCGACTCCTGCTTTTGAGTCATAGTCTAAAAATGCCTGTAAAACATCTTCACCGACTTCAAAGGCTTCAGGACCAATCGCGGGCCCCAGCCATAGCATGACATCGTTTGAGAATTGCTCTAACGCATTTTCAACAATGCCACCCGCGAGACCACGCCAACCGGCGTGAACAGCAGCAACCTGCGTTCCCGAGGTGTTGGTGATCAACACAGGCAAACAATCTGCAGTCATCGCAGAACAAACCACATTCGGTGACGAGGTAATGATACCGTCAGCATCAAGGACGTCATTGGTGGGCTGAGAAACGTCCAACACCACCGTTGAGTGGGTTTGATTTAACCATACAGGGGCTGTCGGCATTTGGGTTTGCTGTTGCAACAGATCTCTGTTGCGCTGCACAAGAATAGGATCGTCCCCAACATGCATACCTAAATTAAGCCCTTCGTAAGGCGATTTCGAACAACCGCCAATACGTGTTGAAGCCAGAGCTTTGACTTGTTTAGGTGCATTCCAGTTAGGCGTGATCCAATTCATCTTATAACCCGCAGATTAATACTCTTCCGTTTTGTTCTCTTGTGCATCCGCACGCAATGCTTCGGTCATAGTCACCATATCTTCTGGCACTGGTGCGTGAAACTCCATTTCTTCCCCTGTAGCTGGGTGCTTGAATTTCAGCATAACAGCGTGTAGCGCTTGTCGATCAAAGTTACGAATCATATCCGTTAACTCTTGAGACGCGCCTTTTGGAATACGTGCACGTCCGCCGTAAGCCGTATCACCTAACAAAGGATGCTGCAAATAAGACATATGTACACGGATCTGGTGCGTACGTCCCGTTTCTAGACGAAGACGAATACGTGTATGTTCGCGGAAATGCTCTGCTACACGATAGTGAGTCACCGCTGGTTTACCCATTGGAGATACTGCCATCAAAGTACGTTTGGTTGAATGGCGGCCAATTGGTTTGTCGATCATGCCACCAGCGGTCATCTTACCAATCGCAATAGCTTCATATTCACGGGTAATGTTACGTTTTTGCAGTTCACGAACCAAACGAGTCTGTACAGGTACATTCTTCGCTACCACCATCAGACCAGTTGTATCTTTATCCAGACGATGCACAATACCTGCTCGTGGTACTTCTGCAATTGGCGGATAGTGGAACAACAATGCATTTAGCACTGTGCCATCTGGCGTACCTGCACCTGGGTGAACAACAAAGTCACGTGGTTTGTTGATAACGATAATATCGTCATCTTCGTAAACGATATCCAATGGGATGTCTTGTGCTTCCCAACGAACTTCATCTTCTAGTTCAGCTTGTACAGTGATCTCTTCGCCGCCCATCACTTTCGTGCGCGGTTTAGTGACAACTTGTCCATCTACTGTTATTTTGCCGTCAAGTAACCACTCTTTCAGACGTGAACGAGAAAAATCGGCGAACAATTCAGCCACGGCTTGATCTAAACGTTGACCAAGCTGGCTATCTTTTACTGTTTGAGTTAATTCAATCTGCTGAGCCATATCGAACTTTTTTAAAAACCGTGAGACTAATACTCACTAGTATGGATAAAATAATGTCCGCCATTGTATCTGTTACGAAAGAGAAAGTAACCAAACGATTTGAGGAGCCCTGTTGTTCAAGCTAAAACAAGAAACTATTTTTCTGGCTTAAAACAGCTGCTCCAGCTTTAAGATGCTTTATTTTCAAGGAACCCACTCCTGACATGAAATACCAAACTTTATCAGGCTTGCTTGCACTATCACTATTATTCGGTTGTTCAAGCAAAGATAACATCGTCCCTGACGTACCACCTTCTGAGCTCTACACCGAAG
Organism: Vibrio sp. Y2-5; assembly: GCF_014596725.1. Taxonomy (GTDB): domain Bacteria; phylum Pseudomonadota; class Gammaproteobacteria; order Enterobacterales; family Vibrionaceae; genus Vibrio. Next base: position 240,792 of record NZ_JACVEG010000005.1, on the reverse strand, counting down.
CTCAATCATCATTACAAAGTGGTAACTGGTTAACCGCCATAGAAAAACTGGAAGCTTTGGATTCACGTTATCCATTTGGTGCTTACTCTGAGCAGGTTCAACTTGATCTGATTTATGCTTATTACAAAAATGATGACCTTGCTCTTGGCTTAGCAACCATCGAACGCTTTAGCCGCCTAAACCCAACTCATGAAAAAATGGACTGGGTGCTGTACATGCGTGGCTTAACGCATATGGCTCAAGATCGTAACTTTATGCACGATTTATTTAATATTGATCGTAGCGACCGCGATCCAGAGCCAGTAAAAGCGGCTTTTGCTGATTTTAAAAAGCTGCTGCAACGTTACCCGGACAGCCCATACGCAGAAGATTCACAACGCAGAATGTTTGCGCTTAAAAACCGTCTTGCGGAATACGACCTAGCAACCGCCGATTTTTACTTACGCAGAGAAGCATGGATTGCTGCGATTAAGCGTTGTCAGGAACTGCAAAAAACCTACCCTGATACCGAAGCAGCGAGAAAATCGCTCCAGATTCAACTTGCCGCCTATAAAGAATTAGGCTTAGAAGACTCGGTAGCTCGTACTGAAAAGTTAATTCAGTTGAACCCGGAAAAATAATCCAGCCTAGATTCAAATACCCGCTTCACATGAGCCACTGTTTTACAGTGGCTCTTTTATTTCTATTTGCTGATTTCTCCTTTTGTTCATAAGCTTATCTTTATTCAAGCCGATAGAACTGAATGCAAAGGAGCCGCATTTTGCGTTGGTTACAACGAGGTGTTGTAAGCCTGTTTATTTTGCTTCTCAGCCTCCCAGCAAGCAGCATTGAATTATCACCTCTAAGTGATAAACCATACCAAGGTGACTGGCCTATTCTCAAAGAGAAAGGGGTTATTCGAGTGGTTGTGTCTGCTGACTTAGGATTTTATTACGTGGAGGCGGGTCGCCCGAAAGGTATCGGTGCCGAACTTTTGTATCACTTCGAAAAGGACCTCAAAAAACAAGCTCCTTATGTACACATTCAGGTTATCCCCGTTCTTAGAGATGATCTAATTCCTTCTGTCCAATCCGGCTTAGCAGACATAGCGGTGGCAAACCTCACAATTACGCCTGAACGCTTAAAAAAGGTCGATTTCAGTACACCTCTTATAAAAGATATCCAAGAACTGATTGTCACCAACAAGAGTTATCCGGATATCACCATTTTGACTCAGCTCTCTGGTAAAGAGATTTGGGTCAGAGCCAGCTCTAGCTATATGGAGAGCTTAGAAAAAATAAACAATTCGTTGATTTTGCAAAGCTTGAAGCCAATAAAAATTCATTTCGTTGAAGAAGCTCTGCAAGACTACGAACTATTGGAAATGGTTAATTCCGGACATATCCCAGCGACCGTACTCGATAGCCACAAAGCTGAAATGTGGCTACATGTTATGGAAGACATAAAAGCGCACACCGAATTGCCGCTGAGAGAAAATGGTCAAATCGCATGGGCGATGCGCAAGAACTCTCCAGAACTCAAAAAGATCGTAAACGGTTATCTGAGAACAGCCAAATCAGGCACTTTGCTAGGTAATGTCATATACAGCAAATACATCGACGATACTCGTTGGCTAACCAAAGCACTCAATCCAGCCAAACTTAAACGTCTTGATGAGCTCGCGAAACTATTCACTGAGTACTCCAATAAATATGAGTTCGAGTACCTAATGATGGCGGCACAAGGATTTCAGGAGTCCGGTTTTGACCAGCGAAAAGTGTCACACAAAGGAGCCGTAGGCATAATGCAAGTTCTGCCAAGCACGGCGAGAGATCCGAACGTCAATATCAAAAACATAGAGAAGGTCTCAAACAATATCCATGCGGGTGTGAAATATATGCGCTTCATAAAAGATCGATATTTTTCAGATCCAGATATAAGTGAAGACAACCAGGTTTATTTCGCGCTAGCTGCTTATAACGCGGGACCCGCAAATATCAATAGAATGCGTCGACTGGCCGCAAAGCACGGCTTTAATCCGAATGTCTGGTTCAAAAATGTCGAGGTGATAACTCGAAGAAACATCAGCGCTGAGCCAGTTACTTACGTAGCAAACATCAGTCGATATTACGTGGTTTACAAACAGCTGGAACAGCTCAAGCAAGCAAAAGAGGAAAGTTTAACCGCTACACTGAATGCTGTTGGGGGAGTCGATTCACAGGCAAACAACAAAGAATGATTGGCTAAGTGACTCCAATCGCAAATCAGTGTTGTTCAGGAAATAATCAGAGATGTTTGAAAGGCCGAATTAGCTCCCTAAAAATGGATGAATTTTCAGTAAGCTACCTCTCTAAATGTAGTCATAAACAACAAAATCACAAGCTTTTTTTACCCTCATCAAGGCAACACTTTGCGGGAGATCACGTTTAAAAGCGATCAGAAATACCCCACAAAAAATAGTGATCTATATCACTATTTTTTATTTGGGAATGGGTAATCTGGAGTTAACCCATGAGGGATGACACAGAGGAAAAAGCATTATGAAAATGAATATTACTGGTAAAAACATCGACATTACCTCTGCAATCCGTGACCACATTGAGAGTAAATTAAAAAAACTAGAGAAATGGCAAGTAGACATTACAAGTTGCCAATGTAGCTTTAGTGAAGAACCCAACAAACAGAAGAAGTTCGAAGCAACAGTAACGGTACCAAAAGGACAATTAGTTGCTTCCGCTGTTCACGAAGATTTGTACGCGGCCGTCAACGAAGTTGAACAGAAACTAGAACGCCAATTGAACAAGCTTCGTCATAAACCAGAAGCAAGACGATCTGATAAACCAGAATTAGAAGAAGAAAAGGAATAATACATAGGTTTAGAATTAGCGCCTTCGGGCGCTATTTTTTTGCTTGACGCCCTATGCTGCCTTGCTTATTGTGAGACTATCTTAACGACTTGAACAAAACAATGACACAAACTCAACTGTTCTTTTTTGACTTCTTTTTTCTCCAATAACTTTTGGAGGCTAAGTCGTTTAAGAAAAAAAAGTCAAAAACGAACAGAAAGCCTCCCACTGGGAGGTTTTTTTATAAGGATAATTTTCAATGACAGACAGACAGTACTCTCTCGATGAGATTCGTTTAAGACTCAACGAACTTGACGACCAATTATTAAGCCTGCTTTCAGAACGACGTAGTCTCAGTATTGAAGTCGCAAAAAGCAAAGTAGAAACATCAAAACCCGTTCGAGATGCCGTTCGAGAACAACAGCTACTTGTTAAGCTGATCAACTCAGGTAAAGACAAATACCATCTTGATGCACAGTTCATTACCAAGCTTTTCCATACCATCATCGAAGACTCTGTACTGCTGCAACAAACTTATTTACAGAACTTAGCTAACCCTCAAAGCAGAAAACCACTGGCACGAGTGGCCTTCCTTGGTTCAAAAGGTTCATACTCGCATCTTGCCACTCGCGAATATTTCAGCCGTAAGAATACTGAGCTTGTAGAACTCAACTGCGATCAATTCAAAGAAGTGACTAAAACGGTGGAATCAGGGCATGCCGACTATGGTGTGCTTCCAATTGAAAACACCAGTTCAGGCTCTATCAACGAAGTCTATGACCTGCTTCAACACACAACCTTATACATTGTTGGTGAAATCACTCAGCCTATTGAGCACTGTCTGGTTGCCACAAAAGATATTCGCTTAGAAGACCTAAAGATACTCTATTCACATCCTCAACCACATCAGCAATGCAGCGAGTTCCTAAGTCGCCTTAAAGGCGTACAACTGAAAACATGCGCAAGCACTGCCGACGCAATGAAAAAAGTGCAGGAGTTAAACCGAGATGATGTTGCCGCTATTGGCAATGCGTCAAGTGGTAAACTCTATGGTCTTCAGACAATTCAAAGCAACATTGCTAACCAAACTGAGAACCACACTCGCTTTATCGTTGTAGCCCGTAAACCTGTCGAAGTATCAACACAGATCCCAGCGAAAACGACCTTGATTATGTCCACATCACAAGAAGCTGGCTCACTGGTTGCGACACTTCTGGTACTTCAGCGTTTCGGCATCAATATGACCAAACTAGAATCACGACCTATTATGGGTAATCCATGGGAAGAGATGTTCTATGTCGATTTGGAAGCTCATCTGGATTCTGAAAATATGCAACAGGCGCTTGCTGAGTTAACTAAATTAACCAAGCACCTGAAAGTCCTTGGTTGCTATCCGAGTGAGAATGTTAAACCAACTCAAGTACGGTTAAGTTAACCGTACTTAAATCAAACTATTGCGCCTAGTTTGACCGAAGTTGCATATTAGAACTTTATGATACAGAAAAAGTTATACAATTTAGTTCAGATCAATTAGTGTGCTATTGAGTGTTTTGAAAACGAACACAGGGAAAACAATTCCTTAAAGTCATAAAAGGCGCATTATTTGTGGTGAAGATAGGACGACTCATCTCCCTTATGCTCGGCGCTACTGGTCTCAGTAGTCATGTGATTGCTTCAGAGCTAAACATTTACCTTTGGGAAGATACCATTTCTCCAAGGGTCGTTGAGGCGTGGAACAAAAGTTACGATATAAAGCTTAACTTCTACCACTTTGACAACGATGATGAACGCAGCCTATTCATGCTGAGCAGTGAGGAGATCCCATTTGACGTGGTGATTTTAGACAATGTGTCTGCCCAGCTTTTCTCTCATCAAGATAAGTTTGAAAACCTCTCTTCATTCGATGCGAACCAAAATAACGCCCCAGTGTGGCAGAAGGCTTGTGGCACGAATAGCGTGCCTTATTTCTGGGGATATGTCGGTATCGCTTATCGTAAAAGTAAAGTATCTCATCCACCAACTCAATGGCGTGAATTGGTCGATATCGATGAAAAAATGAAAGGCCATGTGGGCTTATTGGAAGACAGTGTAGAAACATTACTTCCGGCACTTTACAGCCTGAACCTATCACCGCTGACAGCATCAATCGAAGATCTAAAAAAAGCTTATACAAAACTTGAAGCGGCTACCCCGGATATTCTGACTTACGAATACGCACTAAGTTATGTTCGCAGCCATAGCAACAATAACGATTTATATATGGCGGTAAGTTATAGCGGAGACCAGTTTTCTCTCAATCGCTATTTCGACAATGAAGATTGGGACTTCGTACTTCCAGAAGGCAAACCTTATATCTGGGTGGATTGCTTGGCAGTAAGCCACTCTTCCCACAACAAACAGCAAGCTAAACTATTTCTAGATTTTTTGATGCAGCCAGAAATAGCAGCAATGAATGCCCAGGATATCAAAGCAGCAACACCGAACGTTAAGGCTTTGGATTTAATGCCAGACAGCTACATCAACGATAAAGACATTTTACTTACTGATGATTTGCTAGCACAAAGCATCATTGACAGTCAGCTTTCTTCATCCAATTTGAGTCAGCGGGCGAAAATCATCAACAGCCTGATCAAACAACATGAAGCTAAACCATAGAATTCTTTTACTGATCGCTCCGGTGATCATCCTCAGCTCTGCCGTGTCAGGTTATCTCATTTACGATAGCCAAAAAGACGCACTGGTTAAACGTATGGATAGCTATTTGCAGCTTGATATGGAGAAGCTCGCAAGCCATTTTCGACAAACCAAATCTCTCGTGAGCAGTTACACCTTTACTCTCGCCAATAGCGACATTATTCGTCACTATTTCGATCACGATAACAATCCATACCGAGAGTTAGAGCTAGCGGAGAATATTGAAAAAACATTTAACGTCATGAAGTCCAATGAAAGAGATTCCGTGTCTCTTTCCATCTTAGATGGCGACAATAACATTCTCTATTTTGCAGACAACAGTGAAGACCCATTCAGTAAAATCGACCCGACGGTGTTCAAGTTTGTAAAAAAACGCTTCAATCAAACCTTAAAAACCTCAGATATTAGTTATACCGAAAACTCAAGCGGAGAAGGCGTGTTAGTGCGTTACGATGTATTGGACACGCGCACCCTTGGAACGCCTTTAAGTTATAACCGAGACAGAATCTTTTTTATTGTGGTTTACGTCGTCCTCAATGAGTTTAACGCACTACGTAATAAACTAGAGTTTGATAACCAGAGTCCGATTTTCTTTAGTAAAAGACCTCAACTATTTTCAGAAGGCTTAACCCAAACGGTCGAACTTCAACCGGGCATGTACGCTACACTTTCACCAGCACCAATGCTGATGCGAAATAAACTCAATGATATTAGACAAAACCTTGTGGCCGCTTTTGGTGGTTCGGCTTTGTTTAGTTTGGTTCTGTTGTTATTTTTGCTCTACCGACATGTCATCACCCCGATTTCACGTTTAGATAAACAACTTCAGGAAGTAGAAAGCAAGCAAAGGAACAACATAGAAAAGCTTCGTTCCAAAGACGAAATTGGGCGTCTGTCGTCGCGTTTTTACGATATGTATAAAGAGCTTAACAACTCTTATCAAGAAACAAAGACGCTGGCTGAATTTGACCATTTAACCAAGTTATGCAACCGCTATCAGTTCCAGATTCAAGCGCAGACGACACTGCGAGAATCGCCAACGAAAAGTCACATTCAAGTACTCTATATCGATTTAGACAACTTCAAATACGTCAACGATAAATATGGTCACCAAGTCGGCGATTCGCTGCTGATCAGTTTTGCCAGCCATGTGCGTTCACTTTCTGAAGAGTTTAACCTCAATAAACATGTCTACAGCCTTGCTTCTCGGTTGTCTGGGGATGAGTTTGCTATTTTGATTTGTGCGCCAAGTCGTTTATCTGATTTTGCCGATGAGTTTTCTCAGCGCCTGTTACAGCCGATACAAGAGCAGCACGATTCTCCTCTAGGACGATTCCCTATCACTGCCAGTATTGGTATTGCGACTTACCCAGAAGATGGTATCGACATAGAAAGCCTGCTCATTAACGCCGATACCGCTATGTACCAAGCGAAGAGTGCGGGCAAAAACCAAATTGCTCATTACTCAAAGCAGCTCGATCAACAAGTTCAACGTAGAAATGCGGTTGAGCGCGCTTTGCGTATGGAAAATTTTGATCAAGAGTTCTCGCTGGTTTATCAACCCTATTACTCATGCAACAACATGGAAGTCGCCGGATTTGAAGTGCTGTTGAGATGGGATTCCGAACAGCTCGGAGAAGTATCACCCACAGAATTTATTCCTATTGCCGAACAAACAGGGTTATTTGGCAAAATAGACCGATGGGTGATTACTCACGCGTTTAAAGAGTTTTCATCACTGTCAGCAACGTTTGACTACCCAATCCATATTTCAATCAACCTCTCTTCTGCGGAACTAAACTCGGTTGATTTGGCAGATTACATTCGCGAGCAGGCGAGCAAATACAAAATTCGTCCTCACTGGATAGATTTTGAAATCACCGAAACTTTCGCCGCCGATTCTAAAGCAATACCACTGCTGTATGATTTGGTTGAACAAGGCTATAGCCTGACTATTGATGACTTTGGTTCTGGTTATACTTCGATTGTTCAGCTGGTTCAGTATCCAATTAAGCGTATTAAGTTCGATCAAGGCTTCTTAGAAACCATCATCGATAAAGGTAAGCAGTCAGTGCTTGAGCCTCTTATCCAACTCTGTCATTCTCAGATGATGAAAGTAACGGCAGAAGGTATCGAGAGCCGAGAAATGCAACAGTGGTTAACTCGTTACAACTGTGACTACTTGCAAGGCTTCTTCTTAGCTCCCCCAATGTCATTACGTGAAATCCAATACTGGAACAATGACGAAACAGAAGTAAGTTATGAAGAATGTAATTATCGCTTCTCTTAATCCGGCAAAAATTAATGCAGTAAAGAGCGCATTTCAATCCGCATTTCCCAACCAAGCTTTCAACTTTCAGGGGATTAGTGTCCCCAGCGAAGTGGCAGATCAACCGATGACGAATGAGGAAACCAAAGCGGGTGCATTAAACCGAGTTCGCAATGCTAAACAAGTGCTTACTGACGGTGATTTCTACGTTGGATTGGAAGCGGGTATTGAAGGCAACGTGACGTTTGCCTGGATGATTATTGAATCTAAAACCCATCGTGGCGAGTCTCGCTCAGCGAGTTTAATGCTTCCACCACAAGTTCTGGTAAAATTAGAGCAGGCGAACGAACTGGGTGATGTGATGGATGACGTATTCGGCACTGACAATATTAAGCAAAAAGGCGGAGCGATTGGCCTGCTCACTCAGCATCAACTCACTCGCAGCTCAGTCTATCATCAAGCTTTGATATTAGCGCTTATACCGTTTACGAACCCAGAACATTTCCCGGCTAACTTGGTTTAATGATCTCGGCAAATGTTTGCACAAATTAGAAGAAAGCTCTGTGAAGAACAGTTATTTGAGGATCAACTTACTTAACGTCGCTTTTTCTTGTTCTGAGCGAGACTTCAGCTCATTCGAACCTCGGGTGATGGTTGCGATACCAACCCCTAGCATCTGACTCACTTGACGCTGTGACATCTCACCTTTAAGTAGTTCACATAATATATTCACTCGGGCGACGAGCGCTTCTCTTTCATCTGGTGTCATTAACATGGTCAATAACATTTCGTGCTGGTCGTTATCTGCAGCTTGTTTAACTAAATCAATTAATTGAGACCAATCACTGTATTCAGGTTGTTGAGACATAACTGTACTCGTTAAGTGATACACCCTCGTTATTCTAGTGATACCTCGAAGATAATCAATATTTTGTCTTCAACTCATTTTCGTTGAGAAAATCACCTTGTAGTCCCATTAAGTCTCGATAATAGGTTTCAAACATCAAAATATTTTGTACATAGCCACGAGTTTCACGAAACGGAATCGCCTCAATGAAAGCATACGCATCGAGTTTACCCTGAGTTTGCTCTCGCCATCGGTTCACCCGTTGTGGCCCTGCGTTATAAGCAGCAAAAGCAAAAATCCGGTTATTATCATATTGCTCCAGTAATCCGTTGAGATAGTGACTACCGATTTCGATATTCTTACCAACTTCATACAAATCGTCGGCACCACTGTAGGTCAGTTGGTATTTTTTAGCCGTGTATTTAGCGGTCGCAGGCATAATTTGCATAATGCCACGAGCACCGACAGGCGAACGAGCCTCTGAGTCCATTGCACTTTCTTGACGAGCTAACGACATCAACATAATTGGGTCTATGCCATGCTTGTTGCCATAGAAGTTAAACCACCACTGGTGAGCAACAGGAAAACGCAGCTGCAAGTTGTCCCACAAACTGGCCGATATTGAAGCGGTAACCGTCAAATGATGCCAATTCTGGCGCGAGGCATAAGCCGCAAGCATCTCTTTCTCACTTTGATTAACTCTATCAAGCAGCCAGTTCCACTCACTTTTCGCAGCAGCAATTTTATCTCGCTCAATCAGCTCTTGAATGCGAACTAAACTTTTTTGATAAGGCTTAACCTGATTGAAATCGAACGCCACCGTACTTTTGGGATAGCGAATCGATTGCTTTACAATCTTCGCGGCTGCAACACTGTAAAAATTACGTTGGCCAACAAGTGCAAACAAACGTTGCATCCCTTGTTCGGCATGACCATTTTCTATTTCGCTTCGGCCTAACCAATACTGCCAGCGCTGAGATTTTATCTCTTCTTCAGGTAAGCGATTTATCCAGAACAGCACTTGTGTCCAATCCGCATTACGCAACGCTAGGCGAATTCGAGACTCTGTGAGTGTCACGTTGTCGCCCATCGCTATAACCTTGTCTCGCCAGCGAATCAGTTTTTCATCCTCAGAGTCCATCAGACGTAGCGCAATAAATTGCTCAATTTGTGCTTTCTGCTGAGATGTCCACGCGGGTCTTTGGGTTACTTTATCAACTAAAGCCTGTGCTTTCGCACTGTCTGCTCGAGCGAGTTTTTCCAGCGCGAACTGCGCTTGCTCTACCGACAACGGGTCACGGTATTTTTTTGCAAAACTGACCACTGTCTCAGGTTTATCATACAGAGCCAGCATGGCTTTGCCTTTTTCTTTGAACTGACTGCTGCTGAGCTTTTTCGATAGATAGACCAATAACCCTCGATTTCTTCCGTCAAAGGCTAACAACATGCGCTTGAAAACCAACTCATCAGTTAACCCACCCGACTTTTCCCAAGCTTTGAATAGCGGGTCACAAGCGTCTGAAATACTTGCGCCACTCATCCAGAGCTTTTTCGCTCCGCCAAACGCTTTTTCACGCTTGCCTACTTGTAAATGAGCGTTGTAATAGTGGCACTGATAGGTTTGACCATTCGGCTCTGAGGTTTGAAATTGCAGTAACGTACTCCACTTCTTTTGCCCTGCTAAGGCATCAAGATAAGGGGCACTAATACGGCCAGAGAATGGAAAATCTTTATGACCGTCAATAAAAACTCTGACGGTAATGGGTGGCTTATCGCCAATGTCGATGAGAATCGCTCGATAATCTAAATACGGAGTCAACGGGTAACTTGCGAGTTTCGGTCTCGCCTTTTCAAACTGCGAAACATTCTTATCATCCAACCACTCCTGAGCCTGATCGTACAAATCACGCTGAGCATTAAGGTCGATAGAGTCGGAAAACGCTGTGCCGCTAAACAATGAACTGAATGCAATCATTGACAACAAAATACGAGACGGCTTTGAGGAATGCAGGGGCGCCATGAACTCTAATCCTTTACTGAGTACTACTTACGTTCCATTACGCTAATTCTAGTGGCAAATGTAAAGGGGTGGGATGTAAAGTTGATGTGAATAATGTGACAAAATGAATAATTCACCAATATATGCATTCACACACTGAACATTTAACGCTCTATTACCTTGAATATCGAATAACAAAGGTCAACACCCGCTAGTAACAAATACGATAACTTTGGTATAGAATAGCGACTTTATTCTGAACGATAGATTAGGAACAATCGGCAATGGCTGAATACGTATATACCATGTCGCGGGTGAGCAAAATCGTCCCGCCTAAGCGTCAAATTCTAAAAGACATCTCTCTAAGTTTCTTCCCAGGTGCCAAAATTGGTGTTTTAGGTCTAAACGGTGCGGGTAAATCTACCCTACTACGTATCATGGCCGGTATCGATAAAGACATTGATGGCGAAGCACGTCCACAACCAGGTCTAAAAGTCGGTTACCTGCCTCAAGAGCCTGTTCTTGACGAATCTAAAACTGTGCGTGAAGTCGTTGAAGAAGCCGTAGCCGATGTTGCTGGTGCTTTAACTCGTCTAGACGAAGTTTATGCTGCTTACGCCGAAGAAGATGCAGACTTTGACGCACTGGCGAAAGAGCAAGGTGAGCTGGAAGCGCTAATTCAGGCGAAAGATGGCCACAATCTGGAGAACTCTTTAGAACGTGCCGCAAACGCACTTCGTCTACCGGATTGGAATGCAAAAATTGCTGTGCTTTCTGGTGGTGAACGTCGTCGTGTTGCTATCTGTCGTCTGCTTCTTGAAAAACCAGACATGCTGCTACTTGACGAACCAACCAACCACTTAGACGCAGAGTCAGTAGCTTGGTTAGAGCGCTTCCTTGTGGATTACACGGGGACCGTTGTTGCTATCACGCACGACCGTTACTTCCTAGATAACGCGGCTGGCTGGATTCTGGAACTTGACCGTGGTGAAGGTATCCCATGGCAAGGTAACTACACCTCTTGGCTAGAGCAAAAAGATGAGCGTCTAAAACAAGAATCTTCTCAAGAGAGTGCTCGTCAGAAAACTATCGAGAAAGAACTTGAATGGGTACGCAAGAACCCTAAAGGTCGTCAGGCGAAATCTAAAGCTCGTATGGCTCGCTTTGAAGAACTGCAAAGTGGTGAACATCAGAAGCGTAACGAAACTAACGAACTGTTCATCCCGCCAGGTGAGCGTTTAGGTGATAAAGTTCTTGAAGTTCGTAACCTGACGAAGTCTTTTGATGATCGCGTACTGATCGATAACCTGTCTTTCAGCATGCCGAAAGGTGCAATCGTCGGTATTATCGGTGCCAACGGTGCGGGTAAATCTACCCTATTCAAAATGCTAAGCGGTGTTGAACAGCCAGATTCAGGTGAAATTGAATTGGGTACAACGGTTAAACTGGCGTCTGTTGATCAGTTCCGTGACAGCATGAACGACAAAAACACCGTATTCCAAGAGATTTCTGAAGGCGCTGACATCATTAAGATCAACAACTTCGAGATCCCAGCACGTGCTTACTGTTCTCGCTTTAACTTCAAAGGCGTGGATCAACAGAAAGTGATTGGCGAGTTGTCTGGTGGTGAGCGTAACCGTGTTCACCTAGCTAAACTGCTAAAAGCAGGCGGTAACGTACTGCTACTCGACGAACCAACCAACGACCTAGACGTTGAAACGCTTCGAGCTCTTGAAGAAGCGCTGCTTGAGTTCCCAGGTTGTGCAATGGTTATCTCGCACGACCGTTGGTTCCTAGACCGTATTGCAACGCACATTCTGGATTACCGTGATGAAGGCCAAGTTAACTTCTACGAAGGTAACTACACCGAATACATGGATTGGTTGAAGCAAACGCTTGGTGCACAAGCAGCAGAACCGCACCGTATCAAATACAAACGTATTTCTAAGTAACATCTAAATGATTCAAGGCCGCTTTATATAGCGGCCTTTTTAATCTATGTATCTGTTTAATAGCCTAACCTTTGCTATGCTTTTGAATATGTTTAACGAGAGATACATTTATGATTGAACGCCGACGTTTTTCACGCATCATCTATCAAGCCCCAGCTACGCTTACACAAGGCGATTATCAGTTGGCCACTTGCATTCAAGATTTATCATTAAAAGGGCTTTTACTGTGGGCGGTTGATGAACCCGAGCTGGATAAAAACAGTATTGTCGACGTCACGTTCACACTCCCGGATAGCGATATCACCATCAATCTCTCCGCGACACTTATCATACAAAATGAACGTATATTGCACCTAAAAATCGACCATATCGATATTGAAAGTATTGGCCACTTACGCCGTCTGGTTGAACTGAATGTCGGCAGTGATGAACTACTGCATCGCGAACTGGAGCACTTAGTGGATTTAGCCGACTACGCTGAGTAGTCAAAGCTTAAGTTTCATTAACACCAACAAAAAAAGCACTGACCAACAGGCAGCGCTTTTTTTTGGTATTTCAGTTATCTACTTTAACTTGAATGGGGACGATGAATTGAATCGTTCGCCTGTTTCAAAAGATTCTGGCTTTCTGTCATAAACTGTTGTGAATAATCGCCAAACCACTCACTAACCTGTTCGAAACTTGCTACAAACCCTGCTTTATCGCGACTTTCAATCAGACTCACCGCCTCACCAAAACTACGTTGAAAACGCTGAATCATCTCAATGTTTTCATCAGACGACAGAATGATATCACCGTAAAGATTTGGGTCCTGACCAAACAAGCGTCCAACCATCGCAAGTTCAAGACGATAAATTGGCGAGCTCAATTGCAGCAGTTGAGCAATATTGGGTTTTACTTTCGATAAATGGTAGCCATAAGCAAACGACGTAAAGTGACGCAGTGCCTGAATCAAGGTCATCCCATGGTCGTGCTCTTCAGCATCAATATTGCAAAGGCTAGCGCCCCAAATAGAGAACTGCTTCAACAGCCATTCATACTGCTCTTTTCCACGGCCATCACAATGAACAATCACCTGTTTCGCCAAACTCGGTACATCAGGACCAAACATTGGGTGCAAACCTACCACTGGACCTTTGTGCACAGCCATCATCGCTTTAAGCGGTTTAGACTTGATCGAAGTTAAATCACACAGAATGCAATCTTCAGGCAGATTATTAAGCTTCTCAATAACACCAATGGTTTTATGAATTGGAACAGTCACTACAACAAGACCAGCATCTTTCAACAGTTCATCTGCGTTATCCCAATCTTGACTGCCAAGCACTTTCACCAGATAACCTGAAAGTCTGAACATGCGGCCAAACAAGGCCCCTAGCTGACCTTTACCACCAATAATAACCACTGAGCGTAGTTCCGGATTCAAACATTTGAAACCGGAATCTTTTTCACTGGCATAGGATTCACGCATGGTGCGACGAAGAATGTCTTCAATTAATTGCGGTGGTACGCCTTTCTTCTCAGCTTCTTCACGACGAGAAGCTAACATTGCCGCTTCGCGATCTGGAGCATAAATTGGAAGGCCGTGTTGGCTTTTCACTTCACCCACTTTTTCCACTAATGCCAGTCGACGAGCAAGCAGCTCTACCATCTGCTTATCAACAGCATCGATTTGATCACGCAATTCATTCAATTCAACAGCCATGGTTTATCCTTTTTATCCTTTCAGGCGGTTTTCGAGAAACGGAGTCAGCTCTTTGTGAGCCTTACGCAATAGTGCCTCAGTTGTATCCCAATTAATACATGCATCTGTAATAGAAACACCGTACTTCATCTCACAAATTGGTATATCTGAAGACTGGTTACCTTCATTAATATGGCTCTCGATCATCAAACCTATGATTGAACGGTTGCCTTCGCGAATTTGATGGATTGCATCTTCTGCCACGAGTGGCTGACGGCGGTAATCTTTGCGTGAGTTCGCATGGCTACAGTCGATCATCAGAGCCGCATCTAAGCCAACTTTTGCTAAATCTTCTTCACACTCAGCCACAGACACTGAATCGTAGTTGGTTTGCTTACCGCCACGCAGAATCACGTGACCATTGCTATTACCTTGAGTCGTCAACAGTGCCACTTGTCCTTCACGGTTGATACCCATGAAACGGTGGCTTGATGATGCAGCTTGCATCGCGTTAATCGCAGTAGAAAGGCTACCATCGGTACCATTCTTAAAACCGATAGGCATTGAAAGACCACTCGCCATTTCGCGGTGAGTTTGAGATTCCGTTGTACGCGCACCAATCGCCGCCCAGCTAAAAGTATCTGCCAAGTATTGAGGACTGATAGGATCAAGCGCTTCAGTTGCCAGAGGAATATCCATTTCAGCCAGATCCACCAGCAGTTCACGCCCAACATGCAAACCATGTTCAATATCGAAAGTACCATCCAGATGCGGATCGTTAATCAAGCCTTTCCAACCAACCGTAGTACGCGGTTTTTCAAAGTAAACACGCATCACAATGTAAAGCTGATCGCTCAGCTCTTCTGACAAGGTTTTTAAACGCTTGGCGTACTCTTTTGCCGCTTCAACATCATGGATAGAACAAGGACCACAAACCACAAGTAAACGATGATCGCGTTTATGAATAATATCTGCGATAGTCTGACGAGATTCACGGATGAAACGACGGCTATCATCACTTAAAGGTAATTTCGCTTTTAGCGCGTCTGGTGTGATCAATACCTGTTCATCAATAATATTGATATCACTTAATTCACTTTTTTTCATCTCATCACCTGTATTAAAAAATTTACACTAAACTTATACACTGAAGCTCAAACTCAATAGAACACAACTTATCAGGCTATAAAAAGATTTCAAGTGTAAATTTAAAAAAACACACATGTAAAATATTATTTACACAAATATAAATACAAGCTTTAAGTCACTGAATGCGATTAAATCGTGTTTTATTGTCGATAACTTTCATAAAATACCCTCATTCTTCAACATTTGCTTGCTGGCTGAACTATGGATTTGATCCTTTCTTTATTACAACAGATGTGTGTCTACTTAGTTTTAGCTTACATGTTGAGTAAGACACCTCTGTTTCTCCCTCTGCTTAATATTTCCAGCCGTCTTGATCATAAATTAAGTGTCTATACCCTGTTTTCACTGTTTTGCATTATGGGTACCTATTTCGGTCTGCAAATTGATGATGCCATAGCCAACACTCGTGCAATCGGCGCAGTAATAGGTGGGCTATTCGGTGGTCCAGTGGTTGGTTTCTTCGTTGGTTTAACTGGAGGACTTCACCGCTACACATTAGGTGGATTTACCGATTTAGCCTGCGCGATATCCACAACCGCCGAAGGACTTATTGGCGGATTACTTCACACTTACCTGCTCAGAAACAGTAAAGGACGACTGGTTTTCAGCCCTAGTATCGTTTTTGCCGTCACTCTGTTTGCTGAAATCGTCCAAATGCTGCTGATTCTAATTGTAGCCAAACCGTTTGATGAAGCTTACGACCTAGTATCCACCATTGCAGCGCCAATGATCATTGCCAACTCAGTGGGTGCTGCGCTGTTTATGAGTATTCTGCAAGACAGAAAAACCATATTCGAAGAGTATTCCGCGACTTTTTCTCGCCGTGCGTTAAACATTGCAGAGCGCTCTGTTGGTATTCTTGCTCAAGGCTTTAACCCTAAAAATGCCGACAAAATTGCCCGTATTGTTTACGAACTCACCAACGTTGGAGCAGTCTCCATTACCGACAGAGAAAAAATTCTCGCTTTCGTTGGCATCGGCGATGATCACCACAAACCCAATACTCCGATATCTTCTCAAAGCACGCTTGATGCGATCTCAGGAAACGCCATTATCTATCTCGATGGTAAGGAACAACCTTATCAATGCTCATTATCACCAACCTGTAAGCTCGGCTCTGCGTTAATTATTCCGCTTAGAGCGGGTGACAGAGTCATTGGTACCATTAAGCTGTATGAACCGAAGCGCAAGCTGTTCTCGACCATTAATATGTCAATGGCGCAAGGTATCGCTCAGCTACTTTCCAGTCAGATTCTGTATGGTGAGTATCAACAGAAACAAATCCTGCTTTCCAGAGCTGAAATTAAGCTGTTGCAAGCTCAGATTAACCCTCACTTTCTGTTTAACGCTCTGAATACTATCAGTGCCGTTATTCGCAGGGATCCGACAAAAGCGCGTGAATTAATTCAGCATCTATCGCAGTTTTTCCGCAGTAACTTGAAGCAAAATATAGAAACCGTGACACTCCGCGACGAGCTCGCTCATGTCAACGCCTACCTGACGATAGAAAAAGCTCGTTTCAGTGACCGCCTTGATGTCGAGATCGATATCGATAGCTCATTGTTGGAACGCAATGTACCGACTTTCACCTTACAACCTTTAGTCGAGAACGCGATTAAACACGGTACGTCCAACTTGCTTGAAGATGGCAAAGTTCGTATTTACAGCGAACCGGTGGATAACGGCTACCGAATCGTGGTCGAGGACAATGCTGGCAGCTATCAGCCGCCAAGTGATGATCATGATGGTCTAGGCATGCAGATTGTGGCGAAACGGCTAACCAATAAATTCGGCGAAAACTCCGCACTGAAAATCGAAGTTGAGCCGGGTCAATACACACGAATGAGCTTCCTCATTCCTAATCTAGAAAATTCTTAATTTAGAAAACAAATAAGGGTTTAGAAATGCTTTCAGCACTTGTGATTGACGACGAACTATTCGCGCGTGAAGAACTGACAGAATTGCTTGAAGAAAGTGGCGAAATCAGCGTAATTGGTCAAGCGAACAACGCGATTGAAGGTCTTAAAAAAATAAACCAACTCAAACCCGATGTTGTCTTTCTCGATATTCAAATGCCGCAGATCACAGGTATTGAAATGTTGAGCATGCTCGATCCAGAAACTATGCCCAAGGTTGTGTTCGTCACCGCTTATGATCAATATGCTTTACAAGCATTTGAAGACAACGCTTTTGACTACTTGCTGAAACCGATTGAAATTGCACGTTTGAATAAAACCATTCAACGTCTGCAACGCAGCACAACACAAAAACAAGACTATTCTTCCATTGCGCCAGCAATGCTGGACCAAGTACCTTGTATCGGGCTGAACCGTATTATGATTATTCCCACAATCGAGGTGGAATACGCATTTACTGATATTGGTGGTGTGCATGTTCAAACTCACAACCAAAGAGCCACCAGCCAGCTTACGCTCAAGGTTCTGGAAGAAAAAACTCAACTTCTGCGTTGTCATCGTCAGTATTTAATTAACCTCAAAGCAATCAAAGAGATAAAGCTGCTTGAGAATGGCTTAGCGGAAATCATTACCCGTTCAGAGCACAAAGTACCAGTCAGCCGTCGCTACCTGAAAGAGCTCAAAGAAAAACTCGGATTCCATTAAAAAAGGCTCCTTATGGAGCCTTTTATTTACCGCACTGCTCGCCTGTTAATTAGTTGTGCTGCTCTATGATTCTTTGCATCGCCGAAACCGCTTGTTTCCACTCCTGCATAGCTTTTAACTCTTGATAGCTAAAGTTTTGCTTCTTCAATAACTGAAGTGCTTGAGGAACGTCAACAATCGCCAAATTGTCCAGCACTTCAATCGCAGCTTCACGCTTATTACACATCAGAATCATGTCACAGCCTGCATCCAGCGCTTGTTGTGATCGCTCTGCTGGCGATCCCATGATTGCCGCGCCTTCCATGCTTAAATCGTCAGAGAATATAATTCCTTTAAAGCCCATCTCTTGGCGCAATACCTTTTTCAACCAATAAGGAGAACCACTGGCAGGCTGATCATCAAAATGCGGGTAAATAACGTGAGCAGGCATCATAGCATCAAGAATATCTGCCTCAATCTGCGCTTTAAAGATCGAGATATCATCACTGATGACTTTACGTTCATCGTAAGGGGTTTCTAGATGAGAATCTGCAATCACCGCGCCATGACCAGGGAAGTGCTTCCCTGTTGTTGCCATTCCTACCGATTTCATTCCCTGCATAAACGCACTGCTGTATTTCAACACAGTCGAGACATCATCACCGAACGCACGGTTGCCAATTGCGCGACATTCAAAACCTTTATCTAGTACCGGCGCAAAACTCAAATCGACATCGTGAGCAATCAGCTCCGCTGCCATTAGCCATCCGCCTTGCTTTGCCAGCTCTACGCCCTTCTCACTCTTTGCATACAACTGAGCGGCCGGAATTTTACTAAAACCTTCGCGAAAACGCTGAACTCGACCGCCCTCCTGATCAACACCAATCAAGATAGGACGCTTTGCCGCTTGGCGAATCGCTTTGTTTAGCGCCAACAACTGTTGGTTATCATGATAATTGCGAGCAAACAATATGACGCCACCAACCGTAGGATGCTGCAAAATCTCGCGATCTTCTGCGGTTAATTCATAGCCTTCCACATCAAGCCATAACGGTCCCATTATTTCTCCTAATTTCAAAATATGTCACTGCGGGTGAGGTTATTCAGTTTATTTTTCAATTACAATGAGTTTGTTTAGATCTGACGGTGAGATTACATAATGAGTGAGCGTGAACTGTACATTGGAATTATGTCTGGAACGAGTCTGGATGGTGTGGATACCGCTTTAGTAGCGATACAAGACGATAAAATAGAGCTCATCGACCACGATTTCTTTCCTTTTCCCTCTGAACTCAAATCGCGCGTTTTAAATATTTGTATCGGTCAGGCAACCCATTTACCTGAAATTGGTGAAATCGATCATGAGCTTGGTCACCTGTTTGCTGACGCAGCTTTAGCTCTGGTAAATAAATCGAATATTGATAAACAACAGATTCACGCCATTGGCAGCCATGGACAAACGGTCTTCCACCAGCCTAATGGTGCCAAACCATTTACGATGCAGTTAGGCGACAGCAACATAATTGCCGCCAAAACGGGCATTACCACCGTTGCGGATTTCAGACGAAAAGACATGGCATTAGGCGGTCAAGGCGCACCTTTGGTTCCAGCTTTTCACCACACAATTTTCCAAGTTAAAGACTCAAGTGTTGTTGTACTCAACATTGGGGGCATCTCAAACATCTCAGTTCTTAAGCCTAATGGTGAAGTGGTTGGATATGACACAGGTCCGGGCAACATGCTGATGGACGCTTGGTGTCAACGGAATTGGAATGAAGGCTATGACAAAGATGCTTCCAGAGCTAAACAAGGCAAAGTCATACCTGAATTACTGGCACGTTTTTGTCAGGAGCCCTATTTGTCTGAACCTGCTCCGAAAAGCACAGGGCGTGAGCTGTTTAACATACCTTGGTTAGAACAATACCTCGAACGCACCCATTACTCACCAGAAGACGTTCTTCGTACTTTGTGTGAATTTACCGCGGTGACCATTTGTGACCAAGTGACTAAGTTCGCGATTGGATCACAGCCAGAGTTGTTAGTTTGTGGCGGCGGCGCGCAAAACCCTCTGCTGATGGAAAGAATCCAATCTCTTCTGCCGAACTGGGTCGTTGCTCCGACGATTAGCAAGGGCGTAGATAGCGACTATATGGAAGCCATGGCCTTTGCTTGGCTTGCCCAACGAAGAATGCATAATTTGCCAAGTAATTTGCCTGCCGTAACAGGAGCCTCTCGCCTTGCAAGCTTAGGCGTCGTATACTTTTCGAATTAATATTAGAACTCAAAAATAGCAGTAACCATCACGGCTTAAATTAGAGGTTATTGAGGTGATTCATGGCTAACGACGCACTTTTATCCGCGCTTTCTCATATTGTGTCAAAAGAGCAAGAGCTCAATGATTTGGAGAAGCATTTTCAATCGCCGAAACCTCATCATAAAGCTGAAAATGAACAAGAAAAATTAAAGAAACGTGCTGTTCGCATTGTCACTCAAGCCACAGACTGTGATGCCCAAACTGCGCAGTCTCTGTTACAGGAATGCGGATATAGCGCCAAGGTCGCGATTTTGATGTTGCTGACGGGAGTGGATGCCGAAGTTGCAAAAGAGAAGCTCTCTGAATCTGACGGTGTGCTGCACAAGGTGATTAAAGATCAGTAGCAACTTGCAACGCTGAAGAGTCGGATGGCGAGCCTAATATTAGGCTCGCGTTACATAAATGCTGTTCGTCCTAAGACTGAGGTTTAATCAACGACACCACGGTTTCACCTTCTTTCGGCTCGAATGTATTCAGATCAGAGCAGATCTGTACTCTATTACGAGCATCAACCAAGAAAAGCGGTAGCACATAACTCTCCTGATGTTTCTTCAGGTAATCGTCATAAGTGAAGTTTTCGCTCAGTTTGGTGTGTTTAATCTCACCCCCCTGATTGATCAGGCTCGCCAGTTTCTTATAACTGACATCCGCGCCAAGAAAAGACAAACCATGATATTCCTGCGCCACTACGTGTTTATCTTTGGTATTACCATTGACCTTATCATGCAAGCAAAAAACGCGTTTCTCACCAAAGTCGGATAAGAACTGCATACACGCCATGATATTAAAGTGCTTATCAGGGCTGAGAGCGACCACATGCCCAATTCCAATCAAGTTGAGATATTCATCCGCATGGCTTGAAATTGGATTGCCGTAATAGTTCTCTAACCCCGCCATTCTGGCTTGACGAATATAGTCCCAGTTGGAATCGGTGAGCACCACACGACAATCGTACTTCATGATCGCCAACCCCAACTGACGAGCCACATCATTCGCTCCAATAATAAGAAAACCTTTAGGGGCTGGTTCTGCCACTTGCAGCGCTAATGCCATCGGTCGCGCCGTAGCGCTTTGCAAAACAACCGTACCGATAATCACCATAAAGGTAAGCGGTACCAGCAACTCGGCCTCAGTCATACCAATAGAACTAAGCTTAATGGCAAACAATGATGAAATAGACGCTGCAACAATGCCTCGCGGCGCGACCCATGCTAGGAAGATTTTTTCCTTGAAAGCTAAATTGCTGCGCAATGTGGAAAGCATGATAGACGCAGGTCGAGAGATAAGCTGCATGACAACAAACAGCAATAACGCACTCCAACCTAATGTCATAAAGTCACTCAATTGAATACGCGCTGCTAGCAAGATGAATAAGCCTGTTATCAGCAAGATAGTCAGGTTCTCTTTAAAGTGCAGTATATGGCGGATATTGACGTCCTTAGCATTGGCAAGCCACATGCCCATCACTGTCACCGTCAACAAACCGGATTCGGATTCAATGTAATTTGAGAACGCAAAGATTCCCAACACCACACTCAAAACACCAAAAGGTTGAAGATATTCCGGCATGAGCCCTTTACGTAATATATAAGCGACCGCAGCTCCGGATAACACGCCTAACCCTAATCCAACCGCGATGATAAGTGCAAATACGTGCAGGCTGTGCGCTTCACTACTAGAGACAATAAATTCATACACCATCACAACGAACAGCGCGCCTAATGGATCAATCAGAATGCCTTCCCAGCGCAGAATATTCGACAGTTTTGTATTTGGTCTTACTGTTCTGAGTAGTGGAACAATGACGGTAGGTCCCGTCACCACGGTCAAACTGCCAAAAAGAAATGCGAGCGTCCAATCAAACCCGAGTAAGGAATGAACCGCAAAGGAGGTGATAGCCCAAGAGATCACCGCACCGATGGAAACTATGCTCCACACGGTGTTACTGACTCCGCGTATCTCTTTGAAGTTAAGGGTTAAGCTACCTTCAAACAGAATAACGGCAACCGCCAACGAAACGAGTGGGAATAACAGATCCCCGAGCAGTTGTTGAGGAACAAGAATACCCGTGAGAGGGCCTGCAATAATGCCGGCCAGTAGCAAAAACAATATTGCTGGTAAACGTAAGCGCCAAGCTAACCACTGACAAAACAAACCAACAACACCAACACTGGCAAACACTAACGCGAGTGATTCATCGTGCATGGTAGCACCTCAACATTCTGCAACTGAGACGTAATAAAAGGGGAAAGCAAAATATTTCAGTTAGTTATTGTACTCATTCCAGCCACGTTGCCATTCCATACGAAATCGCTGCGCTTGATCTGTCCCTTCACAAACACCTTCGTAATATTGACCATTCACGCCAATCTGGTAAGCGAAATTAGGATTGCAATATTCGGCAATGCCTTCCGAGTAGCCATTTTCATAATCCGATTCTTGAACATCCCCAAGCTCTGACAATATCTTGTATGAACGTTGTGAATGTCCAACCATGCCATCTTGATAACCTATTTGATACCAGTTGCCTTCTTTCGCCAGTTCGCTGTCCGTTGCCGCACACCCCAAAAGCCCTAACACCATCGACACTATTATTGTTTTTTTCATTATTTACCTTCAACTTAGCCCAAAATCTTTAGCTCTTTAGGTATACCACTGATTGTTCATTCTTTCCTGCTAAATCCTCAAATCCATCAACAGAACCGCTCACTTTCTCAGAATGCCACTGAACAATATCAGAGACCGCTTATTTACTTCAGAAACCACTTAAATCGCTATTCGACCACTCACTAGGAAAGCGAATGTTTCTCGCCTAGCAACCGTTTAGTATGCAAATTGAGCTTATTTCATAATCCAATAACAAAGGACAATCGCTATGTTGTGGTTCCTAACCTGTGTAGCAGCACTGCTAGCTGGATATTTCATCTACGGTGCTATCGTAGAAAAAATCTTCGGCATTAACGAAAGCCGTAAAACCCCTGCCCATACTAAAGCTGACGGCGTCGACTACGTTCGCATGTCAACACCAAAAGTTTACCTTGTTCAACTTCTAAACATCGCTGGTGTTGGTCCGATCTTCGGTCCAATCATGGGTGCTCTATACGGCCCTGCAGCAATGCTATGGATTGTTGTTGGTTGTATCTTTGCTGGTGCAGTTCACGACTACTTCTCAGGCATGCTCTCGATTCGTAACGGTGGTGCATCTGTTCCGACCATGACAGGTCGTTACTTAGGCAATGGCGCAAAACACTTTATGAACATTTTTGCCATTGTCCTTCTACTACTTGTTGGTGTGGTATTCGTATCAGCGCCTGCTGGCATGATCACTAACCTAATCAACGAGCAAACTAGCCTAACAGTAAGCATGAGCACTATGGTTGTAATCATTTTTGCTTACTACATCATCGCTACTATCGTTCCTGTAGATAAAATCATCGGTCGCTTCTACCCACTGTTTGGCGCACTGTTGATTTTCATGTCTGTTGGTCTGATCACGGCTATCGCGTTCTCTAGCGAACACCAAATTCTAGGTGGCTTTGAACCAAGCGACATGTTCAGCAACCTGAACCCTAAAGATATGCCTTTGTGGCCAGCACTATTCATCACCATTGCTTGTGGTGCTATCTCTGGTTTCCACGCAACTCAGTCTCCACTAATGGCTCGTTGTATTGAAAACGAAACCAATGGTCGTTTCGTATTCTACGGAGCAATGATTGGTGAAGGTATCATCGCGCTAATCTGGTGTGCTATCGCTCTATCGTTCTTCGACTCACTTGAAGGTCTTCAAGCAGCAGTGGCTAACGGTGGTCCAGGTAACGTAGTTTACAGCGCTTCATTCGGTCTACTAGGCGTATTCGGTGGCATCATCGCGTTCCTAGGTGTGGTTATCCTACCAATCACTTCTGGTGACACTGCGTTCCGTTCAAGCCGTCTGATCCTTGCTGAGTACTTCAACATGGAACAGAAAACCATGCGTAACCGTCTACTAATGGCTATTCCACTATTCATTATCGGCGGCGTACTGACTCAAGTAGATTTCGGTATCATCTGGCGTTACTTCGGTTTTGCAAACCAAACAACAGCAGTAATGATGTTGTGGACAGCTTCTGCATACCTACTACGTCATAACAAGTTCCACTGGATCACAACGGTTCCAGCAGCATTCATGACTTCAGTGTGTATCACCTTTATCCTAAACAACGGTACGCTTGGCTTTGGTCAGCCAATGCAACTATCAACTATCATTGGTGTTGTTGCGGCGCTAGCTATCACAGCTTACGTAATCAAAATCTCTAAAGGCAAAGGCGATACTGAATTTGCTGACGAAGAGAAACCTACAGGCGTGACTGAAACGGTTTAATCTGTATCAATAAAGTCTTATAAATACTAAAAGGGCTCCCGTCGGAGCCCTTTTTCTTATTCAATTTTTGAATCAAAAAGATATGAAATTAATCAACCTGCTTGATTTGTAGTTCTTTTGGTACTTCGAAGAACATGTTCTCTTCGCGGCCTAGCACTTCTTCTACTGAGGTAGCGCCAAGTTCTTTAATACGATTAATAATTTGGTTCACCAACTCTTCAGGAGCTGAGGCACCCGCCGTTACACCCACTTTGTTTTTACCATCGACCCATTCTGGAAGAACATCTTCAGGGCAATCCGTCAGATAACCCGGCGTACCTAATTTCTCTGCCAGCTCCTTCAATCGCGTTGAGTTAGATGAGTTTTTAGAACCGACCACAATCATTACGTCTACTTCACTCGCAAGGATACGTACGGCATCCTGACGGTTCTGTGTCGCGTAGCAAATGTCATCCTTACGCGGGCCTTGAATTTCAGGGAATACTTCGCGTAGCTTATCGATCACATCTGCCGTTTCATCCACAGACAAGGTCGTTTGGCTAACATAATGCAGATGGCTTGGATCTTTCACTTTCTCTACCAGAGCAATCACGTCATCTGGTTTTTCTACCAGATACATACCGCCTTTATCGCTGGCGTATTGCCCCATAGTGCCTTCAACTTCAGGATGCCCAGCATGACCGATAAGCACCACTTCCATATGCTTGCGGCTTGCACGAGCCACTTCCATATGTACTTTAGTCACTAACGGACAAGTTGCATCGAAGACGGTTAAGTCGCGTTCTTTCGCTTCCTGACGCACAGCTTGAGAAACACCATGAGCAGAGAAAATCACAATGTTGTTATCTGGAACTTCATGCAGTTCTTCGACAAAAACCGCTCCACGTTGTTTTAGCCCTTCAACCACAAAACGGTTGTGTACGACTTCGTGACGAACATAGATAGGTGGCTGATACATTTCTAATGCACGCTCTACAATGCTGATGGCACGATCAACACCAGCGCAGAAGCCGCGAGGGTTAGCTAACAGTATTTTCATGTTGTTGCTCATGGATGTATTAATAAGTAATCAGTTATTCGACAGACAAGATTTCGACATCAAAGATAACATCTTGTCCAGCTAGCGGGTGGTTAAAATCCACCGTCACGGAGTCGCCTACAATTTCCGTAATAATACCCGGAATTTCCATACCGTCAGGACCGCTAAACGCCATAATGGTCCCCACTTCCACCTCGGTTTCACCGATAAACTTCGCTCTGTCCATGTGGTGGATATTGTCTGGGTTTGGCTGCCCAAAAGCATCTTCCGCAATCAATTCGATCGCTTGGCTTTGTCCCGCCGTCATTCCGATAAGGCATTTTTCAAAGTTTTCACTCAAGCTACCATCGCCAATCACAAACTTAGCAGGCTTACCTAAATTATGTGTACTGTCGGCCACTGAGCCATCTTTTAGTTTGATAGTAAAATGCAGAGTTACAGCAGAGTTCTGATTAATTGTTGTCACGTTGGGCTTCCTTAAGGTTGTTCGAGATCTTTTTCGTCTCGTTTATTTCTTTTAATTGAATTTTAAATATTGGCTGTTCTTCTAACAAAAAGCGCTCTCCGAATCAACGGACAGCGCTTAGGGTTATTAGGTTTCGATAGAACTTACGCCGCTTTTTTACTGCCACGGAAGCTATCTAAGATAATCATCGCAGCACCAATACAAATTGCACTATCGGCTAAATTGAATGCCGGCCAGTGGTAATTACCCCAGTAAAAATCAAGATAATCAACAACAAATCCGTGAACAACGCGGTCAAACACGTTACCCACAGCGCCACCAATAATCAGCGCATATGCAATGTTGTTCCATTTATCGCTGGCAGGTAGACGTCTCATCCAAAATGCGAGTAGACCTGTTACAACAAATGCAATTGCAGTAAAGAACCAACGTTGCCAGCCTGCTTGATCACTCAAGAAACTAAAAGCCGCGCCATAGTTATGAACGTACAACAGGTTAAAAAACGGTAGGATTTCAATACGATTCTCCCACCCGTACCCCATGCCATTCATGACCACCAACTTAATGCCGATGTCAGCTACAAACACCAAGAGGGCTAGCCATAGCCAGCGCACTCCTGATTGTTTTAGCGTTAATGCTTGTTGAGTCATGTAAACGCCTTTGGTTATGCGAATTTACGAACTTCGCCTTCGCCATCTACGTTCGACACACAGCGACCACAAATTTTCTCGTGACCAGCAATAGTGCCAACATCCGCAGAGTGGTGCCAACAACGGTCACACTTCTCTGCCTCAGTTTTGCTAACTTGAACGAACAAACCTTCGATCTCAGTTTCATGAGCAGCTTCTGTCTTCTCAGATACTGGTTTAACCGCCGCTTTAGAAGTCAGTAGAACGAAGCGAAGTTCATCTTCCAGCTTGTTGATTTTCGCAGCTAACGCGTCATCAGCAAACAGAGTCACTTCAGCTTGTAGTGAACCACCGATGGTTTTCTCGTTACGAGCATTTTCAAGAAGCTTGTTCACAGCACCGCGAATCTCTTGGATTTCAGTCCAGAACTCGTTGTTAAGCTCTTCACCTTCAGCAAGACCAAACAGACCTTGGTACCATTCACCAGTGAATACAAACTTGCTACGCTCTTCACCGTTTTCTTGCTTAGCTGGCATTTCGTTCCAGATTTCATCCGCTGTGAACGACATGATTGGCGCCATCCAACGAACCAAAGCTTCTACGATGTAGTAAAGTGCAGTTTGACAGCTACGTTGAGCGTGGCCACCTTTCTTCGCTGTGTACTGACGGTCTTTAATCACGTCTAGATAGAAAGAACCCATTTCCACAGAGCAGAAATGCATTAGACGTTGAACAACAGCGTGTGTGTTGTATTCATCATATGCTTTCACAATTTCTTGTTGTGCAGCTAGTGCACGAGCCACAGCCCAGCGATCCAGAGCAACCATATCTTCCGCCGCAACCATATCGGTTGCTGGATTAAAGCCATTTAGGTTAGCTAGGAAGAAACGTGCTGTGTTACGAATACGACGGTATGAGTCTGCACTACGTTTCAGGATTTCATCAGAAACCGCAACTTCACCAGTGTAGTCAGTTGAAGCAACCCATAGGCGAAGAATGTCTGCGCCAAGTTTGTTGGTCACATCTTTAGGTGCAACCACGTTACCGATAGATTTAGACATCTTACGGCCTTGACCATCAACCACGAAACCGTGAGTCAATACTTCTTTGTATGGAGCTTTACCTTTCATCGCGATAGATGAAATCAGAGAAGACTGGAACCAGCCACGGTGTTGGTCAGAACCTTCTAGGTACATATCCGCTTCCGCGCCGTTGAACTCTTCACGGTTATCAACCACTGCGTAGTGAGTAACACCAGAATCAAACCATACGTCTAGCGTGTCTAATACTTTTTCGTATTTCTCAGCGTCTGCACCAAGCAATTCAGCGGGATCAACATCCCACCAAGCTTGAATGCCTTTCTCTTCAACCAGCTTCGCAACTTTTTCAATCAGTTCAGGGCTGTTTGGATGAAGTTCAGAAGTCTCTTTGTGCACGAACAGAGCAATTGGTACACCCCAAGTACGTTGACGAGATACACACCATTCTGGACGACCTTCAATCATGCCTTCAATACGGCTTTGACCCCATTCAGGCATCCATTGAACGCTCTTGATTGACTCTAGAGCTTGTGCGCGAAGACCTGCTTGATCCATAGAAACGAACCATTGTGGCGTTGCACGGAAAATGATTGGTGTTTTATGACGCCAGCAGTGTGGGTAGCTGTGTTCATAAGCGTGATGATGCAGTAAAGCGCCTTTTTCTTTTAGCAACTCAACAACCGCATCGTTTGCTTTAAATACGTGTTGACCAGCAAAGAACTCAGTATCAGGAAGATATACACCGTTTGAGCCTACTGGGTTTGCTACTTCTAGACCGTATTTCTGACCAACAGCAAAGTCTTCTTGACCGTGACCCGGCGCAGTGTGAACTACACCTGTACCTGAATCCGTTGTTACGTGATCACCAAGGATCGCTGGAACAGTGAAGTCATAGAATGGGTGTTGGAACTGAGCCAGTTCTAAGTCGCTGCCTTTCGCAAAACCTAAATTATGGAAATGTTCAATACCCGCACGGTCAATCACTTCTTTTGCTAGTTCAGAAGCAACGATAATACGCTCTGGCTGCTGATCTTTTTCAGGATTAGCTTCAACTTGGATCAAAACGTATTCAAGATCTTCACGCAGACACACAGCGCGGTTCGCTGGAAGCGTCCATGGTGTTGTTGTCCAGATTACGATTGAAACATCACCTTCTCCTGCGTGATCAGATTTAAGATCAAACTTAGACAGTAGCGTCGCTTCATCTGCCGCTTTAAAACGAACATCAATAGACGGTGATACTTTGTTCTTGTACTCAACTTCCGCTTCAGCCAGTGCTGAACCACAATCTGTACACCAGTGAACAGGTTTGAAACCTTTTAGTAAGTGGCCGTTGTCAGCAATTTTGCCTAGCGCACGGATGATATTTGCTTCAGTTGCAAAATCCATAGTGCGGTACGGTTTGTCCCACTCACCTAGAATACCAAGACGTTTGAAGCCTTCTTTTTGGCCTTCAACTTGACCTGCAGCGTATTCGCGACATTTTTCGCGGAACTCAGCAGCAGTCACTTTTTGGCCTGGTTTGCCCACTTTCTTTTCGACCATCAACTCAATTGGTAGGCCGTGACAGTCCCAACCCGGAATATATGGAGAGTCAAATCCAGAAAGCGTTTTAGATTTAATAATAATGTCTTTAAGAATCTTATTAAGTGCGTGACCAATGTGAATATCACCGTTGGCATATGGAGGGCCATCATGCAGGATGAAAGATTTTTTGCCTTTTTTAGCTTTACGGATTTCACCGTATAGATCTTCTTTATACCAACGCTCTAACATTTCTGGCTCACGATTGGCCAGATTACCGCGCATTGGGAACCCTGTCTCAGGTAAGTTCAGGGTATTCTTATAGTCACTCATCGATTCTTAATTCCGTTGTATTGGGCGAAGTTAGACATTATTTTAGCCAGTGGAATCAACTGGCTAATTCTTAAACTGAAGCAACCACACCCTAGCCGCTTCAGCATCCAATTCTATTTGTTGTTTAAGCGCATCAAACGACTCAAACTTCTTTTCATCTCTTAGCTTATGCAAAAGTGCTACTTCTAACTGCTTTCCATACAAATTGCCTTGGAAGTCAAATAAGTGCACTTCTAGCTGCTGACGAACACCGTTTACTGTTGGTCGCTGACCAATATTCGCCACACCACCAATAGGTTGTTCACCGAGCCCATAAGCTTCGACAACATACACACCAGACACAGGTGAAACACAGCGTTTTAGTGGAATATTTGCCGTAGGAAATCCGATAGTACGGCCAAGTTTTCGACCATGGGAAACTCGACCACTAATACTATAATTTCTTCCTAGCATTTCTGACGTTCCAGCCAGATCGTTTTCGGCCAGCGATTCTCGAATCGCTGTACTACTCACTCGAAGCTCTTCTAAGCAGAAACTTTCCGTGCTAACGACTTCAAAACCGTATTTTTTTCCAGCCTCTTTGAGCATAGCAAAATTACCTTTGCGCTCACGGCCGAAACAAAAATCGTCGCCAACAACCAGAAACTTAACACCCAAACGTTTTACCAACAAGTCACGGATAAAACTGTCCGCATCTAAACTGGCAAAATGATGGTTAAAATTCACACACAATAGTCGATCAATATCCAGTTTGCTCAGTTGAACAAACTTATCTCTCAAACGAGTTAACCGAGCAGGAGCTTTGTCTTTTAAGAAAAGCTCCATAGGCTGCGGTTCAAATGTCATTACGACTGAAGGTAAATTCAGTTTTTTGGCTTGTTCAGAGACTTTCTGCAGAACTTGCTGATGTCCTAAGTGAACACCGTCAAAATTACCAATCGTCAACACACAACCATTATGCTGTGCTTTGATATTATGAATACCGCGTATTAATTCCATTGGAATACGTTTGAAACCTATAGTTCTCAGTTATATTGGTGCGAAACTGGCGGATTATACCCTAATTAACATTATTCTGTCGCCGCTTTTAAATCCTTTAGGCGTACGCCAAGAATCAATGCGGTGAGTAAATAAACAATTGCACCTAAAGCAATAAGTGCAGCCAGCATTAATGCGCGGCTATGGAAGTGCCATTCAAGCCAAACCGACATATCTTCTAGTTGCCATAAAATGGCAGCTACCATAGCGCCACCAGCAACAATCAATCGAACAAAAAACAACATTGTTTTGCGTGAAAGCTGATAAACGCCTTGCTTATGCAAACCGTTATAAAGCAGAGCCATATTAATGAAAGCAGATAATGCCGTTGCCGCAGCCAAGCCTACGAAGCCATAGAACCAAGCAAAAATGGCGTTAAATACCATATTGCTCACCATAGCAATAATGCCGTAACGGACTGGTGTCCTAGTGTCTTGTCGGGAGTAGTAGCCCGGAGCAAGTACCTTTATAAGCATAAAGTTCAACAGACCAGCGGCATAAGCCAGTAGCGACATCGACGCTTGTTCAACATCATTAGCTGAGAACTCACCACGCATGAAGAGCACCATCAGCATCGGTTTCGCCAACACCATCAAACCTAACATTGCAGGGACACCTAATAAGGTCACCATACGCACGCCCCAATCCATGGTATGAGAAAAGCCTTCACTGTGCGCATCAACATGCTTGCGCGATAACGCAGGCAAAATCACTGTTGCTATTGCAATGCCGAACAAACCCAGCGGAAACTCCAACAAACGATCTGAGTAATAAAGCCAACTGATAGAACCCGTTTGCAGGAAACTCGCAACAAAGGAATCAAATAGAAGGTTAATTTGGCTCACAGACACACCAAACAGAGCTGGAATCATCAAAGTGCGAATTTTGACCACTCCAGGATCTTTCCATCCCCATTTGGGCTTAACTAAGGCTCCGGCTTTGATTAAAAACGGCAGTTGAAACAAAAACTGAGCCAAACCACCTAAAAACACACCTATTGCTAAACCAATCTCTGGCTGTTCCAAATTCGGCGAAATATACCAAGCCGATAGGATAATCATTACGTTTAGAAATACGGGCGTAAACGATGAAACCGCGAACTTACCAAGGGTGTTTAGTATCGCGCCCGACAAAGCGACAAAGGTAATGAACCATAAATAAGGAAAGGTAATCTTAAGTAGCAAACTCGCCAGTTCAAATTTTGGCGCCGCAGGCCCATCATTCAACCAATCAAGAAACCAACCAGCACCGAACACTGCAGTAACAACACCAGAGAACACAATGCCAAGCACAGTAACAATAGAGACTAGTACCCCTAAAGTGCCCGACGCTTTAGCGATCAAATCTCGAGTTTTGTTGATATCACCAGAAGCATGATATTCAGTTAGCACTGGAACAAAGGCTTGAGAAAAAGCGCCTTCGGCAAATAAACGGCGTAAAAAGTTGGGAATACGGTTGGCGAAGAAGAATACATCTGCGCTGGCACCGGCTCCCATAAGATTTGCAACCACGATATCACGGACTAATCCCATCACGCGGGAGATAAGTGTCATAGCACTGACAATCATGCCAGACTTGAGTAAGCGTTTGCTCACGATAACCTCGAAAAACAAGCTAAAACAACATAGTCGCCCACTGAATGCAAAGAATGTCATTCAGAGAGCAGATAAGTATTAGCATTGAAAAAAAAATACTGTTAGAATCCACGCCATCTTAACCGCGAAGGCCTTTTTATACCAAACTTGTTTGGTGCAGGTGGGTTTTTGCACAAATCATTTGACATTTTAGAGCAAATAGGGGATATTCCTCGCCCTTAAAATGTTACCTAACGAAAAGTTTTTGGGAGTTAGACCCTTGGCAAATAGTAAATCTGCTAAGAAGCGCGCTATCCAAGCTGAGAAACGTCGCCAGCACAATGCTAGCCGTCGTTCTATGATGCGCACTTACATGAAGAAAACTGTTGCTGCTATCCAAGCAGGCGACAAAGAAACTGCAACTGCTGCTTTCGCTGTAGTTACACCAATCCTAGACCGCATGGCGACTAAAGGCCTTATTCACAAGAATAAAGCAGCTCGTCATAAGTCTCGCTTCGCTGCAGCTATCAAAGCTCTATAATTCTGGCTTGAATTATCAGCGATGAAAAAAACCGGCTTTTGCCGGTTTTTTTATTTTCTGCTTTAACTCATTTTTTCTGAGTCGGTTACTCACAGTACAGGTTGTGAAGCAACTCAATCATCTTTTTCACATCATCACTACTTAACGTATAAAAGACGGTTTGAGCAGATTTACGAGTGTTCACTAGCCCGTCGCGTCTCAACCATGCCAAGTGCTGCGAAAGTGCTGATTGGCTTAATTCTAGTTTTCCGCATAACTCACCTACCGACAACTCTTGGTTGTGCAACAAGCAAAGAATTTGTAAGCGTCTTTCATTCGCCATCGCTTTGAGTAAAACAACCGCTTGAGCGGAATTCTTTTCCATTTCTTGTAAATTCATGAATAAGTCCCCTAGGAACAACTTCTAAACGCTCTTTAAGTCGACATGATTAACTAATTCAACTAGTTATGCGGCATATTAGCGGGGTAAAGTGTTTTGGTAATATCAGTTAATTTTATTTCTGCGACGCATCTGAATTCTTATTGATTCATAACTTGCGTCTTTATTACTGCTCGAATTAATTAGTCCTGTGTAATAATTGTTCTTTTTATCAAATTGTGTGAAGTTAATCCAACTGTAAATAATGACAAAAGTCTCATTCAAACAATTTAGTGAAATCTGCGTCACAAATATTTTTTACTGCAGGGTGCTGAATCATACGTTCAGCAAAGATAACGTAATACTCTTCCTTCACTTCTTCGATAGGCGCAATCAATTGTAATGAAGAATCATCAGCCACTTCCGTAACATAAAGCAGTGGTGCTAAGAAAATCGCTTCTGGATGATATCGAGCAAAGGCCTTCATCAACGCCGAATCATCAAACTCGCCAAGAATGTTTGGCTGAATGCCTTGGTGATCGAACCATTGACGTACTTTTCTTCCCATTGATGTACGACTTCCCGGCATCAACAACTTACGCTCTTCTAAAACAGCAGGGAATGAGACTTTGCCAAGATGATTACGGGCAAAGAATCCCATATGACTTTCGCCGAGTTTCTTACTAAATAAACCCGGGCTTTGGCTCGAATCAACAGGACAGTCAGAAAGAATCATATCAAGCTTATGTTGGGATAGCTGCTCTAGGAGAAGTTCGTGAGTAGACTCAAAACAGCGTAAATGAATACTGTTGTCTTCTGGAATGGTAGTCATCAGAATCTTGCTCACTAATCTTTTAGACAGTGCATCCGCGACCCCAACATCAAAAAGCACATTGGAACGTTGACTGTAGTTAACAATATCCAACATCTCGTAACTCAAGCCAAACATTCTATCTGCATACTTAAACACTAATTGCCCAAGTTCTGTCGGTTCAATACTTCTGCCATTACGCTTGGTCAGTTTCCCATCCATACGCTCTTCAAAAGCTTTGATTTGACCAGTCACCGTTTGAGGTGTGAGAAACAAAGCATCTGCGGCTTTAGTAACTGAACCTTGTTTGCAGACCATCCAAAAGTAATAAAGGTGGTTATAGTTAAGATGAGACATAGTTGCTGGAAACTCAGTAGCCAAATAATCAATAAGGTTAAACCAAACTCCCGCCACCAATCAATAAATTCGAAAATACCGAGTAAATAAAAGAATAATTACACTTTTTCCTACATTTACTATTAACTTTGTGACTATTGCGTCATGCTTAGCGCTTAGATACTCATGAAATTATTTCATTTCCACCGCTAACCAAATCGAAGTAAAGAGAAAATATCGTTAATATTCATACAGATAAAATCACATCAAAAAACACTTCATCTCCAAATTGAATCTAACTAACAAAAATATCGATTTATTACAGTACTGTCATATTACTGAAATATTCGGGTTCTACTATCGCCGACAGATTCAACAACAGACCAAATGTAGTTAATAAGGTCAATGGAGAAAACAATGATAAACCAAGCAGCTTCAACAGCGGCTCCGATCTCGTCAACGACTCGTACGCTTCGCTGGACAAACTTGGCTTTCATGATTTATTTGCTATTACTTGCCGTAACAATGGTAGGCGATGGCTTCAAATGGGCAGCAGCAGAACAAGCAAAAGTTCTTTTTGAGTTTGCTTCTCACCCGGTTGCAGGATTAATGATTGGCTTAGTGGCAACCGCCCTGATTCAATCGTCAAGTACAGTAACATCAATCATCGTAGGTTTGGTTGCCGGTGGTTTACCTATCGAAACCGCAATTCCTATGGTGATGGGCGCTAACATTGGTACAACAGTGACCAATACAATTGTTAGCCTTGGTCATATCCGTAATAAAGAAGAGTTCAAACGCGCATTTGCAAGTGCAACTATTCACGACTTTTTCAACTTGCTCGCGGTTTTGATTTTCCTTCCTTTAGAGATCATGTTTGGTCTGCTAGAGAAAATTTCACACTGGCTGGTATCACCTTTCCTTGCTGGCGGTGATATGAGCATGAAAGGTTTGAACTTCATCAAACCTATCACCAGCCCTGTAGTAGGCGCACTAAAACATCAACTCGCTGTTCTTGGTGATATGTTTGGTGGTATTGCATTAGTGGTTCTTGGTATTGCTACCATCTTTGTTGCGATTACTGTCATTGGCAAACTGATGAAGAGCCTAATGGTTGGCCGTGCTCGTGACATTCTGCAACATGCTATTGGTCGCGGTCCTCTACACGGCATTGCTTCAGGTACAGTAGTAACAGTATTGGTTCAATCATCATCAACAACAACCAGCTTGATGGTTCCGCTTGTAGGTTCAGGTGTACTAAAAGTTCGCGAAGTGTATCCATTTACACTGGGTGCCAACATCGGTACCTGTATTACAGCTCTGTTGGCAGCAACAGCGGTTTCAGGTGAGTTTGCAGTATTTGCACTACAAATTGCACTGGTCCACCTGTCATTCAACGTGCTAGCGACAATCTTGATTTACGGTGTTCCATTCTTGCGCGAAATTCCGTTGAAAGGCGCTGATTACATCTCTGACATGGCGGTTAAAAGTAAGGCAGTGGTGGCGGGATACTTACTCTCAGTATTCATCGTTATCCCAAGTGCAATTCTTGCCCTGTCTTAAATCGAATGTATTTTCAAAGCTCTCCTACAAGGGGAGCTTTTTTATATCTACTTTTTATATCTGAAGTTAAAACCGCATCTTAGATTATTGTTAGAAGTGGCAATTACAAATATTTAAGTTATCATTTGTTTAAAGTTTCTTATTTTTAAATCTAACAGTAAGCCTTTTTAACTGTCGATTTGAAAATAGTAAAAGTTGCTTCGTATAACCCCACTGATACGGTGTGGGGGTCTCTACCAGGATCCGTAAAATTCTGATTACGAAGAGTTAAGCGAATAGGTTATCGCTTTCTCTTTGTATGGGCTCCATTTACCTCACATACCGATAAGGTGTTAAAGGTAAAACACCACTCAAGATGAAAAGCGATTAATCACATGAGGATTAAGAGCATATATGAAACGATTTATCCAACAATTGCCGAAAGTCGAACTGCATTTGCACATTGAAGGTTCTCTTGAGCCTGAATTGATGTTTGAACTGGCAAAACGTAACCACATCGACATTCCCTTCTCTTCTCCAGAAGAAGTACGCGCGGCCTACCAATTTTCCAATCTTCAGTCTTTTCTCGATATCTATTATCAGGGCGCGAATGTTCTCATCCATGAACAAGACTTCTTTGACCTGACTTGGGCTTATATGCTCCGTTGTAAGCAAGACAATGTTATTCATACCGAGATTTTCTTTGACCCGCAAACGCATACCGATCGTGGCATCGCGTTCGAAACCGTAATTAACGGTATTAGTCGAGCACTGGAACAAGCACAGATTGAGCTGGGTATTTCTAGCCAAATCATTATGTGCTTCTTACGTCACTTGAGCGAAACTGCGGCACTGGAAACCTTGCATCAGGCATTACCATTCAAAGAAAAAATCGTTGGTGTAGGATTGGATTCTTCCGAGCAAGGTCACCCGCCCGAGAAGTTTGAAAATGTATTCCGTGAAGCAAGAAACGCAGGTTTTGTTACGGTCGCTCATGCTGGTGAAGAAGGTCCT
This sequence comes from Vibrio sp. Y2-5, assembly GCF_014596725.1. GTDB lineage: Bacteria > Pseudomonadota > Gammaproteobacteria > Enterobacterales > Vibrionaceae > Vibrio. Next base: position 203,854 of record NZ_JACVEG010000005.1, on the reverse strand, counting down.
GCTCTGAATATTCGCAACGCCATCGACCTTTTGGGCGTACAGCGCATCGACCATGGTGTGCGTTGTGTTGAAGATGCAGCATTAGTCGAAGAGCTTAAGCAAACACGTATGCCATTAACAGTATGCCCGCTTTCCAATCTGAAATTGAAAGTCTTCCAGCAAATGGAGCAGCACAACATAGTGCAACTGTTACGTCAGGGACTTTGTGTCACCATCAACTCGGACGATCCTGCGTATTTTGGCGGTTACATGACAGATAATTTCAACGCGGTTGCAGATGCTCACCCAATGTCTTACCAAGAGTTAGCGCAATTCACTTTGAATGCGATTGAAGCGAGTTTCATTTCTGACCAAGAAAAAGCGCGTATGGTGGAACAAACGCAAGCGTACTTGGCTCAATACGTATAGTTACGAAAACAATCTGCCTCTCTGATTCCAAAAGAATCGAGAGAGGCAGTAGACGAATGAATTAAGACGCTTTAGGGGTAATGACTACGCACGCGGTATGTTTCTGCTTCCCAAAACCTAAAATCTGGCACAGCGCCTTTTTACCCAGTGGCACAAACGCTGACGCAATCGCGTGTTCCTCACCTTCAGCATGCGGATCATGGAAGAAGAAAAACTTCTCACTCATACCACTTAATACAATCCAGTGAGGTTCTTTCTTACCATCAAAGCGATAGGTACTGATAAGCAGCAGTACACAGGCACCGTGTCTTACCCACTCTTCCAACTGCTCTTGGCTTGGCGGTGCATCAATGGTCGTCACATCTTGTGTTTCTAGCTGTTGGCAGAAATCCTGATGAACCAACTCAATGACCGCTTTCTTGTTCACGTCACGAACACTATCAATGAATGGCGTGCTCTTAGACTGACTCCATAGCTCGACATGAAAACCGCGACGAGTCGCAGCAAGTGCTAAACCCTGCCCACTACAACCACCATGCCCAGCTGCCATGAAAATGGTTGTCGCTTCACGCCACAGCTGCATCTCCTGAATTCGTGTGGGTTCGAAGGTTTTATCCAGATAAGAGAAACTCATTAACAGACAAGCCGCGCCACAGGTAAAAGGGGTGGTTTGAACGTACAAAGGCATAGGTAACTGCACTTTTGGACCATGTGGCGTAAGACGTTTCTGTAAGCGACGACCGTTACACAAATCGTCGTAATAATGAATCAGGACTTTCAGTGTTTTATAGCCCATTTTTTCATATAAATTTATTGCTGCCGTATTGTCTTCACGAACTTCTAGCCTTAATGTAGTGGAGCCTTGATCAAGAGCTGCACGCTCACATTGCTCAACCAAATTCTGAGCAATTCTCCGTCCTCTGAAATCAGGTTTAACGGCAATTGAATACAACCTTGATAGCTGTGTACCTTGATGAAATAGTAGCAATGCATATCCAGCCAATTCCTCACCAGAATCTGCCACAAAAATGACAGCTTGGTTGGAGTGTAAAAAACGCTTCATTTGACGCGGAGAGATTTTATCTCCTTCAAATAGCTGTTGTTCTAACGCATTAAGCGCAGAGAGATCAGCACTTTTCGCAAGACGAAAGTCCATACGATGTCCTTAAGAAATTAAGCAAGATTGCAGTTCAATAATACACCCAAAGCAACTAAGCATGCAGCTAGGTAATGAACAATAAAATTCGAGTGATTGTCTACACTTAATCGTATCGAACCATTGGGAGTGATGAGCAGTAAAGCTGTTTACTGTGATGCGGGAATCTAACTTTAGCGTATGTAGACTCTAGCAATAGGAATCAAAATAATATGGCAAACCTTTTAATCGTGACCGACCAAGCAAGCGACTGGCAACAATACTTCCCTTCAGAACAAGTTGTCAGCGTTGCACAATACCTTGATGCAGACTGGAAGAACAATTTTCGCAGCGTACAGGTGGTCAATTTGTGTCGTGATTATGATTACATGAGCAACGGCTACTACTGCTCTTTAATGGCAGAGGCTCGTGGGCATCGCGTTATTCCGCGCGTAATGGCAATTAACGATATTAACCAGCCATTTTTGCTCTCTTCCGGTTTATTGAAACTCAATAAACTGTGCAAAAACACCGATTCTATTCACTGTAAAATCTACTTCGGGCGTACGCCAGAGCCGGGATTAGATAAGCTTGCTCGACGCCTGTTCGAGCAGTTCATGGTGCCAGTCATTGAACTGAAAATGCACAAATATCAAGGGCAATGGCAGATCAACCGAATTGCGCCATACCCATTCCAAGATTTGGAAGATCAAGAACAAGACTTCTTCATCGAGTCTCTGGAAATGTTCTCAACAAAAGTATGGCGTAAACCAAAGCAAGAGAAAAAATACCGCTACGATGTGGCGATGTTGGTTGATCCTGAAGAAAAAATGCCTCCTTCAGATGCTTCAGCGCTAAAACGCTTTACTCGTGCAGCAAACCGCTTGGGCATGAACTTAGAAACCATTTCACCTGACGACCTATCGCGTTTAGGCGAGTTTGATGGATTGTTCATTCGTGCAACGACCAATATCAGCAACTACACCTATCGTTTTGCAAAAACCGCTGAAAAGATGGGATTGATTGTGATGGATGATTCTGAATCGATCATGAAATGTACCAATAAGGTATTTTTGACCGAGTTATTGCAACGCAACAATGTGCCAGCACCTAAAGGCGTAATTGTAAAAAGCTTCGACAGTGACTGGAAAGAAAAACTGCTTTCTCAGCTCGAATTACCAATGGTGCTGAAAATTCCAGATGGTGCTTTCTCTCGTGGCGTTGTGAAAGTTCGTACTGAAGAAGAGTTGGAAAAAGAAGCGTCTACTTTGTTCGAGAAAAGCGCGCTTATTTTGGCTCAAGCCTTTATGCCGACCGACTTTGACTGGCGTATTGGTGTAATGAACCGCCAACCTATCTTCGCCTGTAAATACATGATGAGCCGAGGCCATTGGCAAATTTACCAACACCACAATAGCGGCCGTGTTTCTTCTGGTGGCTTTGAAACTCTCGACTTGAAACAAGTACCGAAAAATGTGGTAGATGTCGCTGTTAAAGCGTCCAACCTTATCGGTAGTGGTTTGTATGGCGTTGACTTAAAAGAGATTGACGGTCAGGTTTATGTTATCGAAGTTAACGATAACCCAAGTATTGATCATCATGTAGAGGATGCTTTCTTAGGTGACTTACTGTACGACCGAGTGATGACTGAGTTCCTGCGCCGTATTCAAATGCGTGGTTTCTAGTCAAACGCTCCTACAGCCCAAGATCATCTTGGGCTGTTTTATAAAAACATAAGCTTTAACTAAGCCAATTTGTAAAAGATAAATGCTTCAAAAGGATCACTATGGATTTTGTAATCGATCACTGGCAATTTTCCGGACAACAAGCAATTCAACCAACAGATCAGGTTACCTCAATCGAAGCTCATCATTGGTATCACTGCCAACGAGATATGCCGGGGGTGAGGGAATGGCTTCTTGATAACGCCATTCCCGCCTCTATCGTCGACAGCTTGTTAGTTGAAGATACACGCCCATTGTTCGAGCAATACGATGAACAGAATTTCTTATTGATATTGAGAGGCGTCAATCTCAACGATAATGCCGATCCTGCGGATATGCTCAGTGTTCGCATTCTTTATTATCAGGGTGTGCTGATCTCTACCCGTAAGATCCCATCCAAAACCATCAACGCGATCCGAGAATCTCTGCAACAAGGTCAAGGTCCAAAAACGCTTGCGGATCTCGTGTTGAACATTATTGATGGACTCAATAAAAACATCGACGACTACCTTGATTCTGTTGAAGACAGAATTGAAATGTTTGACAGCGAATTAGAGCTGAGCGAAGACATGATGGACACTCATAAGGCACTCCTCAAAATCAAACGCTTTATCAAGCCTCAGCAGTACGCCATTGACGACTACTTGTCTTCAGATGTTCCATTGTCCAACTTCAAGAATATGCGCTTACGCCATAGCGTGAACACTATTACCCGCATCAACGAAACACTCGACTTCTTCCTCAGTGAGTTAGAAATCATTAAAGGCGAGTTGCGCCAGTATCACGCAGAAAAAATGAACCAGAACACCTATCTGTTCTCTGTGATTGCAGCGATTTTTTTACCGACCAGCTTCTTAACCGGATTATTAGGTGTTAACGTTGGGGGCATACCTGGTACAGATTCGCCGATAGCATTTGGGCTATTCTGCGCAAGTTTAGTGGGAATCTTCGCCATTGAGTTTTGGATATTGAAACGACTAGAGTTTTTCTCGAAAAATTAAAACTGATTAATGAAAGAAGCCGTTAACACAGCTACAGATTCAAATAGCTATTAATACTCTAACTATTTGGATTTGTAGCAAGGCGACAAATGAATGAATCCCTATGAGCATAGGCCACTATGTGATTAGGGTGAGTGAATGCAGTTAACACAGCTACAGATTCAAATAGGACGAGTACATGTATATTTTTGGCTATGGAAGCCTGATGAATTCACACTCCAGACAGCTAACAGGGCAAACAGGCACAGCGATTCCTGTCATTGCCCATGGTTTAGTCCGCTCTTGGGGAAAAATTGATGACACTTATACTATCTCCCCGCTCGTGGTGAACACAGGTGAAGGTCAAGTTAACGGTGTGCTGCTGGAAATTGACGACTCAGCGCTGGTCGAATTCGATCGCCGTGAAAGTGGTTATCAACGAGTTTCGCTTCACCCAAATCAAATTGAAAGCGACATTGAATTCGACACCAGCAAAGCGATTTGGGTATATGTTACTGAACACCACCTTCAACCTTGCGAGAAAAGTCCGATTGTTCAGAGCTATGTCGATACCGTTATATGCGGTTGTTTAGAAGTCTCAGAGGCATTCGCGAAACACTTTGTAGAGCATACTGTTGGATGGCATTATCCTCTGCTCAATGACCGCCATAATCCTAAATACGTTAGACTTGCAGGTGTGTGTCAATCCAAGCATTCTTTGATTGATAACCTGATCGCCAGCGTCCGATAAAACGATTCTATCCTCCTATTACAAGAATGGGAGGAATTCACGTTAACTAAAAACGTTTACACTCCCTGTTACCCTTTATCAAATCTAAGCTCAAGCTCTCATATCTGTATATTATTTAACTGATTCGTTGCCATATTTTCACTCACATTGTTAAATAACCTTTCTTATGTAGCGAGGTCTCTCATGGCAACCATAAAAGACGTAGCACGTGACGCTGGCGTTTCAGTGGCAACGGTTTCACGCGTGATCAATAAATCTCCCAAAGCAAGTAAAGCTTCTATCGAATCAGTCACAAAGGCGATGAAAGATCTTGGCTACCGCCCGAACGCTGCCGCCCGTGCTTTAGTAAGCCAAAGTACAAATACCATTGGTGTTTTAGTCAGTGATGTCTCTGACCCCTTTTTTGGTACGCTAGTTAAAGCTGTCGATAATATTGCCCATCAGGCGGGTAAACACTTGCTGATCGGTAATGGTTACCATGAGGCAGAAGAAGAGCGCCAAGCTATCGATCTGCTGATTAACAGTCGCTGTGACGCTTTGGTTATTCACTCAAAAGCGCTTTCTGATGAAGAACTGATTGCCTACGCGCATGAGATCAAAGCATTAGTGCTGATCAACCGCCATATTCCAGAGCTCGCCGATCGTTGTATCTCTTTAGATAACTACAAAGGTGCTTACCTAGCGACTGAATTTCTGATCCGCCATGGGCATGAGAAGATCGCTTGTATCAGTTCTTCTCATCACATTGAAGATGCTGACCAACGCATCGAAGGTTACAAAGATGCTCTTGCTGCACACAATATTTCTCTACCAGCCAGTTATTTAGAGCTTGCCGCGCCAGACAGTGAAGGCGGTGAAGAAGCCATGACTAATTTGCTGACTAAATCTTTGGATATTACTGGTGTGGTTGCCTATAACGACAATATGGCCGCAGGTGCCCTTTCCGTGCTGGAAGAGAATGGTGTGAAAACACCGCAAGAGGTGTCGGTTATCGGATTCGATGACGGTTTAATTGCCCGCTATGTACGCCCTCGCCTGACAACGATTCGTTACCCTATCCAAATGATGGCGGAAAAAGCGGCAAAACTCGCGTTACAACTGGCTAAAGATGAACCTCTGGACAAAGAGCCAATGTGTTTTTCTCCAACCCTAGTACGCAGAGACTCAGTTGACAAAGCCCCTTCCAATAGCGCTACTGAATAAGCAAAAAAAGCCCCCACTTCTTCAGAAGTGAGGGCAAACTCGCTTTCTCCCAAGAGCTGTAAACCTTATCCCCCCAGCCCTTGAGTTCACTATGTACCCTACGGGTTAGCTCGCCAAAATGTTGAACTTATACACAGTAGTAAAAGCGTATTCTTCGCCGGGAAGAGTAAAACAGCTCTCCTGAGGCCAATCAGAATGATTCGGTGAATCTGGTAAATACTGAGTTTCTAAAGCAAGACCTTGATACTGTTTGTATGTGGAGCCTTTTCGGTTAGGCGTTCCTTCTAAGAAGTTGCCACCATAAAACTGGATCGCGGGTTTATCGGTCAACACCTGCATAGACAGAGAACCGTCTGGCGCTTCAACGGTAGCGACCGTTTGACCTGTTTTGCAACTGTCATCGAGTAAGAAGCTGTGGTCATAGCCTTTGCAATTCTGCTGCTGCTCATCAGCTAATAGATCCTGTCTGACCGTTTTCGCTGTGCGGAAATCGAAACTGGTATTTTCAACACTCGCAAGCTCACCCAATGGAATACCTTCAGATGTGGTTGGCAAATAGTAGTTAGCACTTACTTGCAGTTTGTGGTCTAGAATATCAACGCCAGTATCAGCACCGAGTAAGTTGAAATAGGCATGGTTGGTCAGATTCAACGGTGTCGCTTTATCGGTTGATGCTCGGTAACTAATCACGACCTGATTATCGTCTGTTAACTCATAAGTCACCGATGCTGTCGCATTACCCGGAAATCCTTGATCACCATCAGCAGAGAAAATTGAGAATTCAACTTTCTGTTTGCTTTGATTGACGATTTGCCAGCGGCGATGACTCCAACCATCTTTACCACCATGCAAACAATGCACACCTTGGTTGGCCGCTAACGTATAGGTTTCGCCTTGCCAAGAGAATTGAGAGTTTGCAATGCGGTTTGCATAGCGACCAACGGTTACGCCTAAGAAGCTGCCATGCTGCTTGAAGTCTTCCATAGTGCTTAAGCCAAGCAAGACTTCGCGCATTTCGCCTGCGACAGGTATTTGGCAACTCAACCACGTTGCACCAATATCCATAAACACCACTTGCACACCACTGGTATTCGTCAGCTCTACCAGCATTGCAGGCTTGCCATCGTAAGCAGGTGATTGGGTCATTGTTTCAAATAAGGAATGGGTCATTGTTAACGCCCTTTACTGAATCAAACCAGCGCCAGCTTTTGCCTGACACACGTAAAACGTAGCCGTAAGACCACTTTGTTGCGGATAACGCTCTTCAACAGCCTTCTCGATGTCATCAACCAATGATGGCGGAACCAGCGCTACGATACAGCCACCAAAACCACCACCGGTCATACGGACGCCGCCTTGTTCACCAATAACATCTTTAACGATATCTACCAGCGCATCGATCTCTTTCACTGTGATTTCAAAATCATCACGCATAGAAGCATGTGACTGTTCCATTAGCTCACCCATACGTTTTAAGTCACCATCGCTTAAAGCACCTGCCGCTTGCAGGGTACGTTCATTTTCAGTGATTACATGGCGAGCGCGTTTAGCGCCAACAGGATCGAGCTGTTCAATTTTGTCATTGAACATTTCGATAGAAACATCGCGAAGCGCTTTCACACCAAAGATTTGTGCCGCTTCTTCACACTGCTGACGACGGGTGTTGTACTCGCTGTCGACTAAACCGCGTTGCTTGTTCGAGTTGATGATCACGACCGCCATATCTTCAGGCATGGATACCGCTTTGGTTTCTAGACTGCGACAGTCGATAAGAAGCGCAGAGTTTGCTTGGCCTTCCGCAGAGATCAGTTGATCCATGATGCCGCAGTTACAACCGACAAACTGGTTTTCTGCTTGTTGACCATTTAAGGCGATTTCCGCTTGGCTAATAGGTAAGCTGTAGAGTTCTTTAAAAGTTTGGCCAATAACAACTTCTAGCGCAGCAGAAGAACTTAAACCTGCACCTTGAGGAACATTACCGCTCACTGCGATATCTGCGCCGTTAAAAGAGTAGCCGCGTTCCATCAAGTATTTCACTACGCCGCGAATGTAGTTCGCCCACATTTTGTTTTCAATAAACTCAATTGGTTGAGTTAAATCGAATTCGTCCACAGCATTGCCATAATCCACAGCAACAACTTTGACCTTTGAATCAGAACGAGGAGAAGCCGCAACCACAGTTTGGTAGTTGATCGCACAAGGTAAAACGAAACCATCGTTGTAATCGGTATGCTCACCAATCAGATTTACGCGACCGGGAGCCTGAATAAGATGGCTTGCCTTATAACCCAGTACTTCTTCAAATGCAGTTTCAACACTATTAATTAAGCTCATAACTGTTCCACTTATTGTTCTTTGTAATGTACGTCTGATAACGAGCGTAGTCGCTCAGCGGCTTGTTCTGCGGTTAAATCACGCTGAGTTTCCGCCAGCATTTCATAACCAACCATAAATTTACGAATACTTGCGCTACGCAGTAGCGGCGGATAGAACAACGCATGTAATTGCCAATGTTCAATGTTCTGACCATCTGTAAAAAACGGTGCGTAATGCCAGCCCATTGAGTATGGAAATGAGCACTGGAACAGGTTGTCATAACGGCTGGTTAATTTTTTAATCGCAACAGCAAGATCATCACGCATTTCATCACTCAGCTCACTCATGCGGCGAATGTGTGTTTTTGGCAATAGCATGGTTTCGAATGGCCAAGCAGCCCAATAAGGCACTAGCGCTACCCAATGTTCTGTTTCAACGACAATTCTTGAACCGTCTTTTAGCTCAGCCTGTACGTAATCCACCAGCAGGTTTGAGCCCTTTTCTTGGTAGTAGGTTCGTAAGTTGTTGTCTTTACGCTCTATTTCATTGGGTAAAAAGCTGTTGGCCCAGATTTGACCGTGTGGATGTGGTTGAGAACACCCCATGGTTTCGCCTTTATTTTCAAAAGCCTGAACCCACAGATAATCTTTACCTAGCTCTTCAATCTGCTCATTCCAGGTATCAATCACCCCGCGAATCGCTTGAGGAGATAGTTCTGGCAATGTTTTGCTATGATCCGGCGAGAAGCAGATGACACGGCTTAGACCGCGAACGCCTTGCACCTTAAATAGGGGATGTTCATTTTCAGGTGCATCAGGAGAGTCCGGCATTAACGCGGCAAAGTCGTTGTTAAATACATAAGTGCCCTTGTAGTCTGGGTTCTTGTCACCAGAAATACGCTCGTTGGTAGGACACAAGAAACACTTCGCATCATAAGCAGGTAGCTCAGCAACAGATGGGGTTTCATCCTGACCACTCCAAGGGCGCTTAGCTCTGTGAGGAGAAACAAGCACCCACTGACCTGTTAATGGGTTAAAGCGACGATGTGGATGATCGACAGGATTAAATTCAGTATTCGACATAGCGTTCATTCTTCTCTCAAACTAGTAACCTTGTGGGTTAGCAACCTGCCAACGCCAAGTATCTTCTGTCATTTCTTTTACGCTGCGGGTTGCCTTCCAGCCCAGTTCACGCTCAGCTTTTTCAGTGCTCGCCCAACATTCTGCAATATCACCAGCACGGCGAGGACAAATCTCATAAGCCACTGCTTTTCCGCAAGCTTGGCTAAATGCTTCCACCATATCGAGCACACTAGAACCTTTACCTGTGCCCAAATTAAAGATATGTAAACCACTCTTCTGGCCAACTTTAGTTAATGCGGCAAGATGACCATCGGCTAAATCCATCACGTGAATATAGTCACGAACACCAGTGCCATCGGGTGTCGGATAATCATTCCCATACACAGCAAGTTTTTCTCTGCGCCCTACTGCGACTTGCGCGATATATGGCATGAGATTATTTGGAATACCTTGCGGATCTTCGCCCATCAAACCTGATGGATGCGCGCCAACAGGGTTAAAGTAGCGTAGTAAAGTAATGCTCCAGCTCGGTTCTGCGTTGAAAAGATCCGATAAACACTCTTCCACCATGTACTTACTGCGGCCATAAGGGTTAGTTGTTGCACCTGTAGGGAAAGATTCGGTGATTGGCACTGAAGCTGGGTCACCATACACAGTGGCAGACGAACTGAAGATAATATTTTTCACTCCCGCTTTACGCATAGAACGAGCAAGAACTAAAGAGCCGTTAACATTGTTGTCGTAGTATTCAAGAGGCTTAGCCACTGATTCCCCTACCGCTTTCAAGCCAGCGAAGTGAATAACCGCTTTGATATCATGCTCAGCAAAAATGGAATCAAGTAACGTTTCGTCACGGACATCCCCTTGATAGAAAACAGGTGCTAGGCCAGAAATCATTTCAATTCGGTCCAATACCTTTTCTTTCGCATTACACAGATTATCGAGGATGATCGGTTCCATCCCAGCGTCAATCATTTGCACGCAAGTATGGCTACCTATGTATCCCATACCGCCAGTGACCAATACTTTCACTTCACTTCCCTCAAACATCATCGAATTTAATGTCCAAGAGTGTATCAGGCTATATCGTAATCAATCTGTGATCACCGCTGCATTGTGGAAACGTTTACACAAATTACACCAAATTGTCATAAACACAGGGGGAGTTTAGAAATCAACAGTCTATCACTGAGTGAAAAATTTAGAAAAACTCCTTTTTCAACAATGGGTAAACGATTTCACATAAAGATTTTGAAGTCTATTTATTGGTTATTAATTGAACAGAAAAAGGCAATATCAACTAAACTTATTAAGTAGCTATAGGCGAATGAATTGGGTCAACGTTGAGTAAAGAATCAGGAGGGGGGAAGATAATGGATACGCACAGCAAAAATAGCGTTCACAGCTATTTCGCTTCCACCGGAACGCTGAATAATCAGCTTGCTGATATTCATCAGCGTATGCTTGTGTCGGCTCCTGAAATCGACCGTATTTCTTTTGCTCTTTATGATGAAGAGAACGATCACCTCAAAACCTATGCTGATAGCACTTTTCATGGCTTCGAACTCTTGCATTACGAATTCCCCTTATCAGAATTGCCCGCATTGAAAATCTGTTCAGAAACAGGAGAGAGTCGCTGTTTGGGCGACATCCCAAATCAGCTCGATGCCAAGTCTCCCCACTCAAAATGGCTTATCGAGCAAGGCTATCGTTCATCGCTTGCTGTTCCCGTTTTCCAAAATAAGAAATTTATCGGTTTCATCTTCTTAAACTCGTTTCAAAAAGACTTGTTCAACCAGTCCATTACCGAATCACTTAAACCTTTCTTAGAAATTATTCGTTTTATTGTGACTTCTGAATACGACGTGGTGCACTCATTACTGGATTCAGCCAGTCATGTTCATTCGCAATCTCAAGAACACTGGCAAGAATCTTCAGAACACAAAGAGAGGATAAGTCGATATGCCAAAGTAATTGCACTTGAAGTCGCACACGTCTACGAATTAGATGACGAACTCATTGAGAACATTACGCAGTTTTCCAAATGTCACGATATTGGAAAACTGTCTATTCCGGTAAGCCTGTTAACCAAATCGAGCTCACTGGGACATGAAGAAAGGGGGCAATTAAAGGATCATGTCGAAAAAGGCGTTGAGATCATCAATAAGATCATTGATGAAATGGGCTCGCCGGATCACCCTTGTGTTGCCGTGCTAAAAGAGATCGTCGCTTATCATCATGAGTTCTTGGATGGTAGCGGATACCCCTACGGTTTAACCCAAGAGGACATTCCAATTTCTGCCCGCATTATCACGGTTGCGAATGTTTTCGATGCTTTAACCAGTCATCGCCCCTATAAACAAGCTTGGTCCGTTCCATTTGCGTTACTTGAATTAGAAAAAATGGTCGCTAACGGCAAGTTAGATAAACACTGCGTAAATGGGCTGAGATATCATCAAGAATATTTGAAGAGAGTGATTGAAGCCTATCCTGAGCCAGATCCCAAAGATAGGCTTGATCGTCACTGAGACATCATTTCTGCTTTTTCTGGCGTTTTTGCTCGTACTTCGGCCAAGGCACGTTCTAAGTTTTCATTAGCAATCTTGTAGTAAGAAGGCTTTTTGTCGATGGCTTGCTGTAAATAAGGGATGGCCTCTTCTGGTTTTCCCTGAAGCATCAAAAAGTAGCCCACATTATTTAACGCTTCTGGAGGATCCATACGTCGCATGAACACATTCAATGCACGTTGGGTCTCTCCTTTGGCTAGATAAATGAGAGCCAAGTTATTCAACGCTTTCTCATTGTCCGGTTTTTGTTCAAGCGCAGCTAAGGTAAATCGTGTCGCGTCGGTGTAATTTCCACTCATATAATGAGAATATCCCATGTTCATCAGTGCCTTACTCGATTTAGGCTGAATTTTTAAAGCATGGTTGTAAAACGCCTGAGCTATTTCATGCTGTGCTTTAACATCATCGAGTATACCTAACCCCATGTAGGCAACCGCTGGAGACATATTGTCACTGTTCAACGCTTCTATCTCTGACACAGTCGCGTCATCGTCCAGTGTTAATCTTGAATTTAAGCGCAATTGGTCAGCATTAATCGCTCGTAAAAAGTAGCTTCGACCTTCATCAACTTTACCTTGCTTACTGTAGTTCGAACCCAATTGCTCCAGAACCTGAACATTATTTGGATTGTGCTCTAACGCCAAAAGATAAGCTCGCTCTGCAAGTTCATAATTGCCACGAGACTGATGAATACGGCCGATGGTATATAAGGTTTTGTCACTATATTGTGAGTCGGGAAAATCTAAAGAACGAATATATTCGTAAAGCGCCAAATCAGAATTGTTCTGCCTTAATGCATAATCACCACGTTTTATCGCTTCCGTTTCGGTTAGTGGTGCAGCATCAGTGCTGAATGTTTCCACAGGCCGACCATCATAGAGCTCACTATCAAACAACTTGGATTGTTTATCTGAATCGCTAGCACAGCCTGCTAATACGGAGATCAATAAGAGAGTGGCATAGTTATATTTTTTCATCATTTATCCTTTATTGCCCGAAAGCTTCCATTAAACTGATAATTGCAGGTCCGAGTACAACAATAAAAAATCCTGGCCAAATACAAACCAATAAAGGAAAGATCATTTTGGTTGGTATTTTAGCTGCAATCTCTTCCACTTCCTGATTTCGTTTATCACGGTAATCTTCTGTGTAATCGCGTAATGTTTGAGACAAGCTACCGCCGATCCTTGATGCATGAGATAGCATACTGATTAAACCAGCCAATTCCTCAACACCGGTTCGTTCAACAAACCCTTGAAATGCTTCTGACATATCAAAACCAGCCTTAATTTTCAGGCAGACCGTATCCAACTCATCGGCTAGATCCATATGAGACATACCAAGTTCTTTTGATACTCGCATCAAACCAGCATTTAAGCCTAAGCCCGATTCGGTACATACCACTAACAGGTCGAGCATATCAGGAACACCTGCACGGATACGTGACTGGCGTTTTTTAACCAAGTGTCTTAAAAAGAGATTAGGGACAAAGAGACCTACCGCCACGCAAATGATTAAAATAAACAGCGGATTTTGCTCACTGTCTGAGAACGTGTAATAGAGAACTCCGGCAAAAAGCCCGATGAGTGTAGAGAGTGTTTTAGTCACATAGAAGTAAGTGAGTGCCGTTTCATTGTGAAATCCTGCATGCATCAGTTGATGACGCACCGTTTCTTTATCTTTAACATTACTGGTAGTGAATATAGGCGACAGAGTTTCAAGCGCATTATCAATTTTGCTATTTTTCTTTGTAAGCTCTACTTCCATTTTATAGGTCTGTAAACGATTACGAACGCTAGACTGTTTAGATCGGCCAAACACAAGTAAAAAGAAAGTAATTACGACCAAAATACTGGTGAACATAACCATCAGCAGAATCAGGTTCTCTTCAGTTAATTTGAAGTTCTGTAGATAATTGACCAGCTCCTGCATACATCAAACCTCGAAGTTAATAATTTTTCGTATCCACAAAGCACCAATAAACAACCCTATACCACCATACATTAATAAGCGGTGGCCTCTAGGATCCATATACAGAGGCTCCAAATATCCGGGACTAATAATACTTAACATAATAAAAATAGCGAAAGGCGCTAACATTAACACCCAGGCTGACATTTTACTTTCAGCAGACAAAGTTTTTATTTTTCGCTGCAACTTAAATCGAGCACGTAATACTTTTGAAACTTTGTCTAAATTTTCAGCGAGATCCCCGCCAGTTTCTTTTTGCAATAAAACCGCACTTGAAAAGGCAAACATTGATACGGTTGGGTTACGTTCTACCATTTGCATCATGGCTAATCTGATGTCGTAACCATAATTTAAAAGATTAAAGGTATTCTTAAATTCACTTCCTATTGGTTCTGGTAATTCCTTGCCGACTTCATTGAACGAATATGTAATAGGATGTCCAGCGGATAACATACGCTTCATAATATCCAGAGCATCAGGGAAAAGTTCTTCAAATCTACTTAACCGTTTTGATATTTTTCCACTAATAGCAAAATACAAAACCAGCCAGACAATAAAACTAACCATAAAAGCAATATAGAGCTCAGCGCCTAGGAAAATAAAAAGAAACAAGGACAATACTTGGCTGATAATAGTATAGATAACCACTTGCGTTAATGATTTTCCAATGCCCGCTAGCTCTAGATTTTTTTTCATATTGGCGAAATAGCTGTAGCTCACCAATTTTTGGTCTATTGGAGACAAGCTTTTAATGTAATGCTCATTTAACAATGAGCGACTTTGTTCATCGACCTGAGATTGGCTTTCTTTCAGCCTTTTACTAATGGCTTTATGCTTCGCTTTGTTTCCCGCAGCTGGCATTAAAAAAGCTTGAGAAATAAGAAAGACAGCAACGAAGAGCAGTGCGAAAAAATACAGCGAATCTTGTTCCATTGCCTATCTCCTTATTCAAACGTCTCGTTGAAAATGTCATAAGGCAAATGCCAACCACGTTTAGAGAGTGAGTCATGGCACTGAGGAATTACTCCTGTTGCAGTAAAATATCCTATGACATTCCCTTCTTCATCCATACCTTGGCGTTGAAACTTAAAAATTTCTGACATAGTAATAATATCGCCTTCCATCCCATTGATTTCGGCAATACTGACCATTCGGCGTTTACCGTCTTCCTGACGCTCCATCTGCACAACCAAATGAATAGCTGAAGCGATTTGTGCACGTAAATTCTTAGTCGATATATTCCAGCCAGCCATAGCAAACATATTTTCAACCCGACTCAATGCATCACGAGGGGTATTGGCGTGAATGGTTGCCAACGAGCCGTCATGCCCCGTGTTCATTGCTGCCAACATATCCACTGCTTCACTGCCACGTACCTCACCGAGTACTATTCGGTCAGGTCGCATACGTAATGAGTTTTTAACCAGATCCCTTTGAGTAATCTCGCCTTTTCCTTCGAGGTTTGCTGGGCGTGTTTCCAAGCGCACAACGTGGGGTTGCTGCAATTGCAACTCAGCGGAGTCTTCTATGGTAATGATTCGGTCATCACTCGGTATAAAGCCAGAGAAAATATTTAACGTGGTGGTTTTACCTGAACCAGTACCTCCAGATATAAGGATATTGAGTTCACCTTTTACCGCAGCCTCAACAAAACGCGCCATCTGTTCCGAGATAGAGTTAAAAGACAATAGGTTTTCCATTGTCAGTTTATCGACAGCGAAGCGACGAATAGATACCGAAGGACCATCTAATGCGAGTGGAGGAATAATCGCATTCACCCGAGATCCATCAGCTAGGCGAGCATCCACCATTGGCGAAGATTCATCGATACGACGACCTACCTGACTAACAATCCGATCTATGATGCTACGTAGATGACGATCATCAAGAAAGGTATAAGGTGTTCTTTCCAGTTTACCTCGCCGTTCGACATAGACACTCTTTGCCCCATTGACCAAAATATCTGAAACCGTCGAATCATTTAAAAGGGGTTCTAAAGGCCCTAATCCAAAGACTTCGTCTTCAATCTGTTTAATGACACGTTTACGCCCTTCTGCACTCAGAGCATGACTTTGATCTTCCGCCATTAGCTGAACCACAGCATCATGAAGATCTTTTTTAGCCCTGTCTTTCTCTAAACTGGACAGTAGTGCCAAATCTAATGTTTCAAGTAGACGGCGATGATAATAGTGCTTAGTCGCTTGCTCTTGTTCTAGCTGCTTTCGAGTGTCATCTATTTGTTTATTTTTAGCTTCAGCTTCCCGTAATTTGCGCTGAAGTGGGCTTTCATCTTGTTTTGGAGCCCCAGCCTTTTCTTGATTTCCCAATGTAGGACTAGATTTAGGCTTTACTTGTAAGTCAGCCTTCGGAGGACTTTCTTCTTTTAAAAGCTCCTCTTGGAAATCAGAACTAATATTCTTACGTTTAAAAAACATACTCTCTCCCTAATCCATCAGGAAAATAGACGTTTCAGCCACCCTTTTTTCTCTTTAACTGGCGCTAATGTCTGTGATAAGTCGGCTACAGATTTTGTAATTGAACTGCCTTTTCTCGACTCGACAAATGGCTTACCTAAGTTGGCACTTTCAATAGCAGCTTTAAAATCATTAGGGATAACATGTATTGGAACTCCTGAAATTGTCTGTTCAATATCTTTTAGTCGTATTTGCTGACGTTTTTCATAACGATTAACAATGATTTCAATTTGATCGCGCGGAATTCCATATTCAAAGGTCATCGCTTTTAGAATACGAGACATGTTTTTAACAGCGACTAAATTTTGCTGTGTGACTAGAAATGCTTTACTAGCTCGCGACAAAATGGGCGAAAACATTCGGTCAACACCACCGGAAAGGTCAACAAATACGTAAGGATAAAATTCCAACAGCGTTGGTAATAGCTTCCCCATTTGCATTGCTTTATCAAAATTCTCATTATGATTTTCATGTTTAAAGCTTAAAACATGCAAGCCCGATGGATGCTTTGAGACTAACGCATGCAGTGAAATTTCATCCAAATCAGAAGCGTTAGCGATAGCATCATTAATGCTATAAGCCGGATTAATATTGAGATAATCCATCACGACACCGAAATGAATATCCAAATCCAGTAATAACACTTTCTCTCTATGCTGCATGGCGACTTCAACTGCTGTATTTAGAGCAACGGTTGTCGCACCAGAACCACCTTTAGTGTTAATAAATACAAACAACTGCCCTAATTTTCGTGCCGCTATTTTTTCTTCAGCTACATTTTTCAACAAGGGCATCAAATCCAAAACTGATGCTTGATCGGAGATAAAATCTGTAGCACCTAACCGAAGAGCTATTTTTAAAGCACCATTATCACTCTCGTCTCCGAATATAATTAATGAGGTGCTCACCTCACTATCTTCGATCATCGGCCCATCGTAGTTTTGCAATTCCACCACTTTTTGTGCCCAATTCGGACCAGTTTCAACAAAAATAAGATCGGGTGGAGTAAAGTGTTTAAAACTATCTGCGACAACACCATGAAGTGATATTGCTTCAAAATTTAGACTATTACACTGAGACAGCTCATTCATCATATGTAGCTTGAATGCATCACTTGAATACAAAATCCATATAGACAAATTGGTCTTTATGCGAATGTTATTGCTGTCACTACGAGACAATTTAACTGCTTCTCCCATAGAGGCTCCCTAGATTTTTTTTATTTGCAGTCAATATAAACACCGTCACCTGTTGATGGATCAAGTCGCCCGACCCCTAATGACTCCGCGGCTAGCACAGTTTCAAACGCAGGTACTGATATAACACCATTATCACCAAGAAAATTCAGTATTCCCGACAGGCCGTAGTTGTACTCAACCACTTGCGCTCTAACAAAGCGAATTGGTGCATCATCGGCCAAAATATTAGGTACTGGCTTTCCATCTGCATCCAAATAATCAATTGCCAGATTTGCATTAGTAAATCCTTTGGGCACAAACTCTGACAATGCCAAACTTTTTATCACATCACCGTCATCCACCTGACAAACGGTAGCAATACGAGCCGCTCTGCGAGTTAAGTCATTCAGAGCTTGTAAGTTAAAAGTAAAATAGCCCAGCTCCAAAATGGCAAATACAAGCAATAACAAGGTGGAAGCGACGAGTGTGAATTCCACTATGGTAATACCATACTGATTACGTAATCTCCTCATGGCGCAACCCTCATCACTGCTGAAGAACGAATAGTTAATTTATCCAGCGCATCGATAGGCAGCAGATTAAGAATAGACTGGTAGTCATAGTTCGCACTGATCACCACGTAATTACCTACAGGTGTCACCGAAATGTTCTCCCATTTCAGTGAATCTAGAATCGGCGTAGGTATTTCCCCTTGATCAAAAGATTTCTTGCCGTACATCACCATGTTCTTTATGTCGGTGTCATTAGCAATAGAACCTGATGTTGCTGTTCCATATATATCCACCACCGCATAACGCGCTGCATTTTGTACCGATTTGTTCAAGGTACTGTAACGAATAAAAGCGTTTCCAAATTCAATGACGACGGTAAAGATAAATAGCAAGACAGGTAACGTCACCAGAAACTCAACGGCGGCAATACCCGATTGTTTATCGACAGAGCTACGCATTTCAGGACTCCTTATTGAAAGGATCGTCATAGAGCACAATACGATAAGTCCCTAAGCTATTGCTGACACCGTTATAAGGAACATTCGGCGTTGGGCATTTTTCCAAATACTCTCCGTAGATCTCTTGTTTATCCCCATTGTTGGTCGGTGCTCGTTGCAACAAGAAAAAACAACCTACTGATTTCACATTGTAGTCACTAGCCCCAGTTGGAGATGGGTCACCATACGCATCGGCACTGCAATCAATAATAGGTACCGCTAAACGGCGACGGTCGTTTCCTGTAGCTTGGTATTGCTCATAATTAAAAGTGAGATCTTCTTGGCTATTGAGTGGATAATCTGCCAATACCGCTTCATATTCAGCAACCTCAGCGTCAGTAAGTTCTTTGTTATTTTTAGGATTAACATTGGTCGCTAATGCCGTTTCCGCTTCCGCTATTTTTTCAAATACATCGGTTATCGTATTCACATCCTTATGATCAAGTTTATAAAGATCACTTAGCTCAGCTTCAGTCGTATTTGAATCGGCAGGAAAATCAGCCGCTTCAAGGTTCGATTTATCACCAAAGCGCATATTGAGCCCGTCACCAACCGGCCCTATTGTATTACCCGGTTTTGACCTCACAGTATTACCAACGGAAGCACACCCTTGAAAGCTACCGGCAAGTTGCTCAGATAACTTATAGTCAGTGTCATAATTGAGTAGTTGAAAGTTACCAGCCCCCATATCAGATGTATTCGTAGCCAGTTTAAGAGCATAAACACTGTTGTAGTCAAAACCTGAGTTAGCGGTGTCACTTGCGTCCATTTCACATACAGCCATTGGAACCAGATTACAGCTACCGCCGCCTGCACTTGGGCCCGCAACGGCGCTGGCTGACAACCGTTTATCAAGGCCAAACAGCTGCATGACAAAACTGTTTAAAGCTAAGTTGCTTACCGCAACCCTCACATAATGATCATCGCCAGCAGGATCATACCCACCAGTAAAATCCGCTCGATTTGCTAGGGTAATATTGACCTCAACCGGAGCGGAAACAAAATCTAACTCGGTATTTCCATTTGCCGTCGCCATTTGTGCGAGGGCATCTTTGGCTGCCCCTGACGCGATAGCAAGAGCGCTTGCGGCTGTGCCGTTGGTAAAGTCAGAGCGATCAAGAACCAACGCCGCAGCTAACGCGGCGGAGTCAACACTGTTTTGTAACTTAGTACGGTTCATGAGCGCATGGTTAATATCAACCGCTAGTGCTGCAATCCCCATAAAAGAAAACAGTGCGATTGTCACAATCACAGCAACCAGACCTCGCTGTTTTCGCATTCCGCGAACTGGATGGTGTGTTTTCATATTGGCCTCAACTTATTTGGCAAATCCCACTAAAACTTGGCTCTTTGCACTATCTATAGACTCACCTTTCTTACCTGTGTAAGTACTATAAATACCTTCCATTTTTTCACCATTACCGGTTGGTATAACAGCCAAATTTTCTAAGGTTGCATTCGGGTTATAAATTTGTTCCTGCCTTACTTGAGCCACATAACTCCCCATAGGATGAGGGTTAGAACAACCTGTAAGTACCAACATTGACGCGATCATTAGCAACAAGTATTTCATTTTGTAATCCCCTTACATGTCATGCCCAAATGATCCTTCACTACCACCTTTTTCAGAATACTCGAGTGCTTGTGAATTTTCTGACTTCGCGTGATGAATTTCGTCTGGTTTCTTCAGATATGCCCCCTTACCCAATAGGTAATATTTGACATCATTAGGCTCAACGAAAGCATCAGTGGGTAGTTTAATTTTAGAACGATCGATAGGTTTCGCCAGTCTAGGAGTTACGAGTATGACGAGTTCTGTTTCCCCAGAAATATACTCTTTACTACCAAATAGTTGCCCTAATACTGGCACATCACCTAACCCCGGAACTTTCGAAGCTGAATCTCTGACATTTTCACTAAGTAGACCTGCAATGCCAATCGTCTGACCATCAGCTAACTCAATTGTCGAAGAGGCACTGCGTCGAGTAATAGGAGGGATATAATATGTAGCGTTTGTACCCGAAGCGCTCAATGACAGGCTTGTAGAAGTCGCAATTTCACTAACATCTACCGCCAAATTTAAATTAATTTTCTTATCGCTCAACACTGTTGGGGTAAATTTCACGCCCACACCATACTCTTTGTATTCGATAGTAATACCATCTTGGTCTGGCACTGGTATAGGGAACTCCCCTCCAGCCAAAAATTCAGCGTTGGAACCGCTTAACGCTGTTAAATTTGGCTCCGCAAGCACTTTAGCTACCCCTGTTTCTTTTGCGATATCCAATGCCAATGTAAACAACGTATTTCCGTCAATAAACGAAGACAACAAACCGGTACTATCTACAGCCGAAGAAGAAAAAATTGGCGCAATAAGGTTGGACCCACCAGGTTGTAAAGCAGGGAAAGAGCCAATTCCGCCACCAGTAGTTGTTCCACCTATGGAGAACTTGCCATTATTTTGAAAGAAGTTGAAATTGGTGCCAAAGCGGCGAACCAAACTGCGTTGAACTTCAGCAACGGTTACTTCAAGCATCACTTGTTGTGCGCCACCAATACTCATTAAGTTGATAACACCTGTACTACTCGCTTGAGAGTTTCTCGACCCTGTTTCATCATCAGCCGCTTGACCTGCTGCGTAAGTTTCCGCTAAACGCAACGCTAAGTTCATTTTTTCTAAAGAGCTCACTTGCCCACTAAGTATCAATCGATTTTGAGCGCTTTGCACATTGATCGTTTCCTCTGGCAAAAGTTCAAATAGCTTAGCTTTTAAATTATTAACATCATGGGTAACTTCAATATTAATTGACTCAATCAATTCACCTCTACTATTCCAAGCCATTAAGTTGGTTGAGCCCAGTTTTTTGCCGATTAAAAACAGTTCATCCGCCTTCAACATTACAATATCGAGAACATCAGGGTCGCCCAACGACACTCGTGTCGCTTTGCCTGCTAATTCGACAAAGGTCGATTTATGATGGGGAACATTCACTGTTTTACCACTTTGAGTTGCTGCAACACTCGTTTGAGTCAATCCAAAACATAGTGCCAGTGCAATTATTATTTTTTTCATCACTCACCTCACTCCCTGACCCGAACACTTGATGAATTCGTTCCTTTAATGATTGTCACTCTCGGAGCGACATACGGTTGAACCACTTTAGGCTCTATGGCTTGAGGATTACGCAGAGCCAGTTGTATTGCCCCTCTCGTGTTCGCACTGAGCAATTTTTCAGCTTCTTTCGGGGTTAACTCAAGAGTTACAGCTCGAACAATAATTGGTTTGTTTTCTTTGGTTCGCGCAGTCTGGTCTACAGCTAACACTTTAATGTCTTTTAAGACCGTGGTCGTGGATGCAGAATTTTGCCCATATTTGACGGTGTTAAGTATATCGACGCGATTACCTGGAAGAAGGAATCCGGCGACGCCTATAACATCATTGACTCGTATCGTGACAGCGCGTTTATCTTCAGGAATTAAGGTGGCAAGCGTTGCACCTTGCCCTGGAGCGTTTACATGTTGAGCAATAATGATCTCATCCGGGTATAAATTGTCTGCGGCCACCATGCCAACTAACTCCGCTACATCGGTAAACTGATTCTCCGAACGCCACGATTTTTCAAGCAATTTGGTGGTAAAATGCTGCTCGTCGAGAATGGTTCCGGCGGGCACTTCAATAGCAGCCACAACAATGGGTTCTCGCTCAACGACTTCTACCTCTGTTTGAGGTTGCGATTGCCTGTCCATCCACTGCTTAGCAAAAAACACCGCTCCCAAACCGAAGATAATTGAAAGTAAAAATAACAGGATTATTTGATTGCGACTCATCGAGCGCCTCCTCCTTTACCATCCGCAGTGAAGTAAACTTCCCAAGCCCGTGTCAATATTTCCGGCGTAATAACAGGATCGGCTTCTTCAAATGCTATGATGTCTCGACTGATTCCTATGATGTCTTTCGGTAGACAAGGATAAAAACCCACATTGTGTATCCTATGTAAGTCATACAAACTATCAAAAGATGCTGGTTGAACGGTTAACGATCGACCACTCGCCATGTTTTCCCACAGAGCGTGGTATTCAGAACGTTCGAGTGGATGAAATTGAATTTTGTATCCCAACCGGCGCAGAAAAGCGGGGTCACTGATTTTTTCAGGATCTAGATTAGTAGAGAAGGCTAGAGTAAGAATGAATGGAATAGTGATTTGTTGGCCATTTGGTAAGGACAGATGGTCAAAAAAATACTCCATTGGCACGATCCAACGGTTCAAAATAGTATCGACTGGCATAGGCTGACGTCCTAGATCGTCGATCACCAATATTCCGTTGTTCGCCATCATTTGTAGCGGAGCCATCCACACCCGATTGTGCTCAGAATGATTGACTTCCAACATATCCATAGTTAATTCACCACCAACTTGAATACTAGGCCGTTCGCACAACACCCAACGACCATCATACTGGTCTTTGTATGTCAGACTGATCGATGGTGAATCTCTACTCACCACTGGCTTATGGTGCTGCTGAGATAAAACTTTGATGATATTTCCTGCGGCATAAACCGCGTAGGGAACATAAACCGAGGTGTTGAGCGAATTGAGCAACCGAGTCGCTACATAAGTTTTACCAGTACCCGCATCGCCATACAGTAACAACGCACGGCCGGAATTAATGGCAGGACCTAAAACCGAAATCATCCTCTCAGCACCAAATACATCACTCATTGCACGAGTAACATCAGGACGAGTGACTAATTTGGCACGCACATCTTGCGCCTTTACCATGGCGTTATAATCTTGTAATGAAACTGGCGCAGGTCCTAAATAGGCATCCCGCGCAAAAGCGTTATCCGCCTCCTGCATCCCTGTTTCTGATAAGCCATAACGAACATGTCCCGATGACTGGGCTAAATAAGTGTTAGATTCAGCTTGGTAGACCTCTACTAAGGATTTTTTACGCAATACTGCAATTAACTCTTCAATCATATGGCTGCTGATTGCCATCAAGCGAGTAAGCTGCAAAATGTCAGATTTAGGGTAAGCTGCTAACTGTTTAAGCAGTAAATTCTCAAGTACCGCTTGAGGAATATGTAGCTCATCGAACGTGGTTGGAACTTTAGGCGCAGTAGCCTGAGGGGTCAAAACTCCTTTTTCGCTTGGTTTGATCTTTACAACTTCGTTGACTTCATTGACCTCTGATTCCATCTGAGACTCCCCTGTCTCTAAAAAGATTAACCGTTATGAAAAATGAGAAAAATAACTGTTAATAGCTAATGCCACAATCATCACCGGAGCAAGAGGCATATAAGTTGCGTTGGATTGCATTGGAGTCATACTACTAAAACTGACACTTACCAAAACAGCTTTATATCCCCAGTAGCCGTATTTAGTTCCAGAAGATAAATGTTTAAGTAACTGATACATAAAACCAATGAATACGCAGCTAAAGGCAAAAGCAAAACTAAAAAAAATAAGTTCCTCCCACCCCACTAAATAACCAATTACTGCTGCTAATTTAACATCGCCGGCGGCTACTCCACCTACTATGTAAATAAGCAACATAAAGACAAACAACACACTAAAACTGATAAGCCTCTCACTAATATCAACGGGCGAACCGAATGAAGATACAATCCCCAAAATTAACAGTATTAATACCCAAAAATTCGGAATACGCTGCTCGCGAGCATCAAATACACCTATCAAGAATAAAACTGACCAAACTGTAACTTCCATAATCATAATAAAGCCAATGAACTTTAAGGGGACACTGCAGTGTTCAAGGTAGAAAGCTTTCCAGAAGCGGTAACTCCAAAATTTTTAAATCCAACCACTAAAATAGCAATAACCAAAGCCCCAGCAACCACATATTCGACGGCACTCAAGCCACTTTCGTCATCCCAAAACAATCGACAACAATCTATTGGATTAGACATGTTGTAGTTTCCTTTTACTTAGCGAAAATAAACAACAAGGTAAAGAAGTAGGGTATTTAAACCTCTAGATTAAATACCCGTTGTGTAGTTACAAAGCTAGCGTGAGAGCTAAATCAATCACTAGTTATTATGGGGCTGTTATAGAGGTATTCAGTGTACCCAATTTAGCAGAAAGGTTAGTTCCTAATAATTTAAAACCAGCCACTAAAACAGAAATCACTAGTGCACCTGCAACAACATACTCAACAGCACTAAGACCGTCTTCGTCTGCCCAAAAGGCTTTAACTTGCTCAATAAACTTATTCATTAGAGGCCTCCTAATTAAATGGCTCATTTCTAATGTAGTGAGTTCTTAAGTTTACAGTTAGGACTTTTTTGTTCTCTTTTGGTACTTTCTTTTACTGCAAAATCATATTGGCTGGAAAAAATGCTCGAACTTTAGGATGAATTTGTACTAATCATTTGGGGTTATATTTATCACCAAGCCTTTACGAAACGAGTTTCAGAGATATTGATACAAGAAGTTAGCTCTGGGCTTGTTCCCTATATTTCAGACCAAATACTAATACTTGTACTTTCTCATTCTTGAAATTATTAAAAATAATTACATCTGTATTATGAAGTAACATCACTATTTCTATTCCCATCCGCCCACCTTTTCTAAAGAAAAATACTGCAACTTTTGGATGAAGACTTGCACTTTCCTGCCATAACTCTACGCTTACCTTGTTATGACAAAAATCTGACAAAGCTGACATTTTCCTGACAGACCAAAATTAAGAATCTAGTTGTTTATCTACGGAAGGATAAAAACTCACTTATGGCAACAAAACATGTCGCTCACTGGCTAGGAAGCCCAGTAATGCAATTACCAAAACGAGTGCAAGAAGCATGTAACTCTGTCTTTACCGTGATTGAACACGGCAATGATGTCTCTGTTTTGAGCGAACCTAACATTCACTACGCTGTATTTTTTCTTCACAGAGATAAATGCCAAGAGTTATTGCTCACAGCACTGAGGATTTGTACCAACCTGAATAAATATTTAGTCATTATTCACGAAGGCAATTTTTTGAATTCAATTAATAAAAACGACGCGATTTTTGCCATTGTGGATATATCTAAAGAGGATCCAAACATTGCAGCAAACTTAATTAGCGAGAAGCTTAGCCTTAGTTTTTCCTCCGGTCGAAAAGCCTTTGATCACAGGTTACAACATACACCAGTGTCTCCTCACACAATGAGCAAAGAGATGTTGGACATTTTGCGTCACATTGATCTCAACCTCACTCAAGAAATTCGAGAAGAAGATGTCGCCAGCTATTGCCACTACTCTATTTCCTATTTCTCCAAACTGTTCAAAAAAGTCGTTGGTGTGAGTTTTAGAGATTATATTTGCAGTAAGCGAATTACGCTCGCAAAGCGGCTTTTACTTGAAGAACCAGATGCGAAAATCGCCTTTGTGGCCTATCAATGTGGATACCACGACGTATCCTATTTCTCTCGCATTTTTAAGAAGAAAACGGGGATCAGCCCAGGAGTGTTCAGACAAATAAATGCTCGTTAAATTTACAAATTTTCACGTTTTGATCTTTTTCGAACCAGCAAACCCGTGCTAATGTTAGATTGATTAACATTTTTATAACAATTATTATTTTTATAACCAAGCGCTGTTGTATGGAGTTCGAACATGATTCTGCCAAATGAGTCACATCAACCTTATTGCTCTCTCCCTCCACCAAACGAAATGATTTTAAAATGGGCTGAAGAGCGTCCTAATGACGTTTATCTGAAACAGATAATAGACCGAAAATTCGTCGAATTTACTTATGCTGAGGTTGCGGACAAAGCTTTAAGATTGGTCTCTGCTTTAAGAGCTCTCGGAGCTAACCCCAGTGATAAAGTCGCCCTTATTTCTAAAAACTGTGCAGAGTGGTTTATTTTCGATCTAGCGATGATGCTCGGCGATTATGTGAGCGTTCCTATTTTTCCAACCGCTGGAGCAGACACTATTGAATACTGCCTGAACCATAGTGGCTGTCAGCACTTAATCATAGGCAAGCTAGATGATAATGAAGCTGTTATTGAAGCTATGAAGGCAACCCCGAACATCGTCAGTATCGCTTTACCTTACAGTTCAGCTCCCAAATGCCAATACGAGTATCAAGAGCTAATTAAACAGTACCCACCAAGCTCGGAAAGAGTACAGCACCACGATGATAAGTTAATGTCATTGGTATACACATCCGGAACCTCTGGTCAGCCCAAAGGTGCGATGCTCACCTACGGAGCATTCACTTGGTCCGTTCAACAACTGATCGATCTGATTCAAATCGAAGACAATGATCGTTTGTTCTCTTATCTACCTTTGGCACATATTACTGAGCGTGTGTATATTTTCGGCACCTCAATACAAGGTGGGGTTCAAACTGCTTTTCCTGAGTCTCTTGATACGTTTATTGAAGATGTCAGAATGCATCGCCCAACGTTCTTTATTTCAGTTCCACGTTTATGGACGTTATTCCAACAGAGAATTTTAGATAAACTCCCCCAAAGAAAGCTCAACTTATTACTGAAAATTCCATTTGTGAACTCAATAGTAAAACGCAAGATAGCCGATGGTTTAGGGTTAGATAAGGCGAGAATATTGGGTTGTGGTTCTGCACCGGTTTCCCCCTCTTTGCTTAGCTGGTATCACCAAATCGGGTTAAACATTACTGAAGCTTGGGGAATGACGGAGTCTTTCGCCTACAGCACCATTAACTACCCTTTCCGTGCAGACAAAATTGGTACCGTAGGAAATGCTGGTCCGGGAGTGAAAATAAAGATCGCTGAAGATGGCGAGATTCTTGTTCTCAGCAAAGGGCTTTTCTCTGGTTACTACAACAACGATATAGCGACTAAAGAGTCGTTTGATAATGATGGATGGCTTCATACTGGTGACATTGGCTCGATAGATAGCGACGGCTATCTCAGCATTCAGGGTCGCAAGAAAGACACCTTCAAAACAGCAAAAGGTAAGTTCGTAGCACCAGTACCTATTGAAAAGAAACTGTTTGAATATTCGCGCGTGGAGATGATGTGCATAATTGGCTTAGGCTTACCTGCACCAATATTATTGGTGGTTCCTCACGCATTTCCCAATTTTGACCGCTCGCGATACGAAAGAACAACCGCGAAAATCATCAAGCGCATTAATTCTGAGGTAGAGACTCACGAGCAGATTAAAGGCGTGTTGATGATCAAAGAACCTTGGTCGATTGCCAATGGTATCCTCACTCCGACATTGAAAATTAAGCGCCATGTTTTGGAGAAAAAATATCACGAAATTGGACATAACTGGCCTAAAGATCAATTGATCGTCTGGGAAAAATAAACCGAATAAAACAAAAGCCCCATCAGCTTTCACTGATGGGGCTTTCTTATAACAGTTACGAACTATTATTTCTTCTCGTTACGCTCTTTAACTTCAGCGATAACTTTCTCTGCTACGTTAGCAGGACATGGTGCGTATTGTGCGAACTCCATAGAGAACTGACCACGACCAGAAGTGATAGTACGTAGGTGACCGATGTAGCCAAACATTTCTGATAGAGGAACGTCTGCTTTAATACGAACACCAGTAGCACCAGCTTGTTGGTCTTTGATCATACCACGACGACGGTTAAGGTCACCGATTACGTCACCAACGTTGTCTTCTGGAGTGAACACGTCAACTTTCATGATTGGCTCTAGAAGTTGAGCGCCAGCTTTTGGCATAGATTGACGGAATGCGCCTTTCGCTGCGATTTCAAATGCGATTGCAGATGAGTCAACTGCGTGGAAGCCACCGTCGAATAGTTCAACTTCAACGTCAAGCGTTGGGAAGCCAGCAAGAACACCGTGCTCCATCATGCTTGCGAAGCCTTTTTCTACTGCAGGCCAGAATTCTTTTGGTACGTTACCACCAACAACTGTTGATGAGAACGTGAAACCAGAGTTTGGCTCACCAGGCTTGATACGGTAGTCGATCTTACCGAACTGACCAGAACCACCAGACTGTTTCTTGTGCGTGTAGCTATCTTCAACTGCTTTAGTGATCGTTTCACGGTAAGCAACCTGAGGAGCACCAACAGTCAGTTCAACACCGTAAGTACGCTTAAGGATGTCTACTTTGATGTCTAGGTGTAGTTCGCCCATACCTTTAAGGATGGTTTCACCTGAATCTTCGTCAGTTTCAACTTGGAAAGATGGATCTTCAGCAACCATTTTACCGATCGCAATACCCATTTTCTCAGTAGAACCTTTATCTTTAGGCGCAACAGCGATAGAGATTACTGGTTCTGGGAAGATCATTGGTTCCAGAGTACATTCGTGTTTTGGATCACATAGAGTGTGACCAGTTTGAACGTTCTTCATACCAACGATAGCGATGATGTCACCCGCTTGAGCTTCAGTAAGTTCTGTACGCTCATCAGCTTGCATCTCAACCATACGGCCGATACGCTCAGTTTTACCTGTTGCTGAGTTAAGGATTGTATCACCTTTCTTCAGACGACCAGAGTAGATACGAACGAAGGTTAGAGCACCGAAACGGTCATCCATGATCTTAAATGCTAGCGCTTTAAGTGGTTGATCTGCATCAACGATTGCTTTTTCGCCTGTTGGCTCACCAGTTTGTGGGTCAGTCAGGTCTTGTGGATCAACTTCTGTTGGGCTAGGTAGGTAATCTACTACTGCATCAAGAACAAGTTGCATACCTTTGTTTTTGAATGCAGAACCACAGAATGTTGGGAAGAACGCTAGGTCACGAGTACCTTTACGGATACAACGTTTGATGTCTTCGATAGAAGGCTCTTCGCCTTCCATGTAAGCCATCATTAGATCATCGTCTTGCTCAACTGCAGTTTCGATCAGCATTTCACGGTACGCTTCAACATCGTCAACCATGTCTGCTGGAATTTCTTTGATTTCGTAGTTCTCTGGTAGACCAGTGTCATCCCATACGTACGCTTGACGGTTTAGGATGTCAACAACACCAACGAAATCGTCTTCACGACCGATTGGTAGAGTCATAACTAGTGGGTTTGCACCTAGTACGTTTTTAACTTGATCAACTACGTTAAGGAAGTCTGCACCCATACGGTCTAGTTTGTTAACGAAAATGATACGTGCAACTTCAGATTCGTTCGCGTAACGCCAGTTAGTTTCTGACTGAGGTTCAACACCGCCAGAACCACAGAATACACCGATACCGCCATCTAGAACTTTAAGTGAACGGTATACTTCAACTGTAAAGTCAACGTGTCCAGGAGTATCGATAACGTTTAGACGGTGATTTTTCCATTCACACGTTACAGCTGCTGACTGGATAGTAATACCGCGCTCTGCTTCTTGTTCCATGAAGTCTGTAGTAGATTCACCATCGTGAACCTCACCAGTTTTATGGATTTTACCAGTAAGCTTAAGAATACGCTCAGTGGTAGTGGTTTTACCCGCGTCAACGTGCGCGAAAATACCAATGTTTCTGTATTTCGATAAATCTGCCATTGTCTTACTCTGTTAATAGGATATAAAATGCGCGCAGAGTATATCACAATCTGTCAAGACTGATACCCCCGCAAGCCGCTGCCCTGAAAAAATATTTAACTACAGCTAATGATCGTGAAATATAGGCGATTCCATCCCAAGACGCGAGCTAATTCAAAAATATTTTCTCTACTCTTATCTTTTGGGAATGATACCTATCTAAAGTTCATCGAATGCTTCAATAGCCTCTGAAAGCTTCTTCACTCCATGAATCTGCATACCTGCTACACCACCTTTAGGCATGTTCGCAGCAGGAACAATCGCTCTTTTGAAGCCGTGCTTGAACGCTTCATTCAAACGCTCTTGACCACTTGGTACCGGACGAATTTCTCCAGCAAGCCCCACTTCACCGAAAATAACCACATCTTTTGGTAACGGCTTGTCACGAAAACTGGATAACAGAGCCATCAATAATGCTAAGTCAGCGCTGGTTTCCGTTACTTTCACGCCACCCACTACATTAACAAACACATCTTGGTCAGCCATTTGTAGTCCGCCGTGTTTATGTAAGACCGCTAGCAGTAGTGACAAACGGTTTTGCTCCAATCCCACTGCGACTCGTCTTGGATTAGCTAACTGCGAATAATCCACCAGCGCCTGTATTTCAACAAGCAATGGACGAGTACCTTCCCACACCACCATCACTGAACTTCCGGAAGTATCTTCTTCTCCACGAGAAAGAAAAATGGCAGATGGGTTACTCACTTCGCGCAGACCTTGGCCTGTCATAGCAAATACGCCAAGCTCATTGACAGCGCCAAAGCGGTTTTTATGGCTGCGTAAGGTTCTGAATCGCGAATCTGAACCACCGTCGAGCAACACTGAACAGTCAATAATGTGCTCCAACACTTTGGGCCCAGCTAAAGAGCCATCTTTCGTTACATGACCAACAATAAACACCGCAACATTGTTCTGTTTGGCGTAGCGGGTCAAAGTCGTTGCGGATTCCCGTACTTGGGCCACCGTTCCGGGAGAAGACTGAACATCGCCAACATGCATCACCTGAATAGAGTCAATCACCATAATTCTTGGCTGCTCTTTTTCTGCTACCTGACAAATTTTATCAACGTTGGTTTCTGATAGCATTTTCAGGTGCTCTTTAGGCAACCCAAGCCGAGAAGCACGCATAGCGACCTGCTGAAGTGATTCTTCGCCAGTGACGTAAAGCGTTGGCATTTGGGAAGACAGCAAACACATTGTTTGTAATAAAAGTGTAGATTTACCTGCGCCAGGGTTACCACCAATCAAGATAGCAGCTCCCGGAACAATACCGCCACCGAGCACTCGATCTAACTCTTTAAAACCACTGGTAAAACGAGGAACTTCTTGTAGATTGATTTCTGAGAGTGTTTGAACCTGCGATTCTGTAGCACTTCCCGCATAACCACTGAGGCGCTCATTACGCGCAACCTGTGGCGAAGCGGCCAGCCTTACTTCAGATATGGTATTCCATGCGCCACAAGCGTTACACTGACCTTGCCAACGGGGAAAATCTGCGCCGCAATCGTTACATACATAAGCGCGTTTTGCTTTTACCATGCTTCCTCAAATTCATCTAAGTTGTGACACAGAGACTTTAATAATATGTTGAATCAATGCAACATATTGCTAAAGAAATCATTATCAATGCCGATTTTATTAAGTGGACATTACTCTAACAGAAAACTATGCAGCAATCTGAAATTCTCTCCCTCGCTGAACGGCTTATTCCCGCTTATAAATCAGCCGACTTTGAGCAACTCCTGAATAAATTCACGGGGGGGCAGCCTCCGTCTGTCAAACTTTTGGTAAAGATGGAGCTGAATCGTGTCATGGCTCCCTGTACCAAAAGCATTGATTTACGTGGGCGAGTGCAAGGTGAATGTAGAGAATATGAGTTAGACGGGCGAAAGCATTGGCTGGATGATGTTGCCTTTAATACTTATCACAAGAGCATTAAGAAATTTGGCGGTTACACCGAAGGCGTTTGGGAAAACTTAATTAACACCCGCAACAACTTTCGTGTAATGAAGCAGAAAGGCACAATGAACAAGGGCAAAAGTGCCACTGTAGACGGCAGCTTTGAAGTTGAGCCAGTTAAGTTGGGGTACGACCTTAAACGCTTAGAAAATCGCTTAAAAATTAATACTCAGGTAAAAATCCATTTGCCAAGTACTGAACAAGTTGTTCATGGATTGAGTGTCGATTTGTCAGCATCTGGCGCTAAATTCAAAGTCCCCTCGGCGTTCAACTACAAACTTGGCGATACCATTTGGGTTCAATTCACCGAACTCACTAAAAGCACTAAGCTCGAAGAACTGAACAAACCGATTGAATATCGCGTTCTTGGTGTCGATGAATCTTACGACAATGACTCGATAAAGTATTTGCGTGCTTTGAAGTTGTCGGATAGTCCAATTATTGAAAAAGTGATAGAAGAGTCACTGAAAAATAATAGCCAGAAAGCTCGCCACGATAATCAAGACAAAATTATTCGCGCTAGGACTCGCGGTTACGAACACATCTATCTAAAACATACCTGTAACTTACCAGTATTTTTCAGTGGTAGTGAACTTAAGTTGGCGTTACTCACTGAGAATAACCATCCTATCTGGCAATATTGGCATGATGAGCGTAACCAACAATCTTTAAGCAGCTTGTTCAATCAGACTCGTATGGACATGCTCACTAAGCCGGGCGTAAGCGGCAGCAATAATGTCCTTTATGCGTTTAAACACGAGCACCAAGATAAAACGTTCTTCTTTTCTATGATGATGCCTGAAGCCACAAGCGACCAACGTAAACTGTTCTGGCATGTTGGAGCCCGCAAAGAGAGTTGGAAAGCTTTTCGTTTATCAGTGTTCGAGCTTTCTCAGGCAGAACGAGAAGAGCTGGCTAATCATTCCAGTGAACTCGCAAACCAATCGCAAAAACTCACTCACTGCGGAGTATTACAAGAAATCAGCGATTTCAGCTCAGCGAAGGACTATTTATTAGTCGACAAACCTCAGTTACCAACCAGTGACCTCAATCCATTTAGGCACCCTCGTAAGGTTATTGGTTCGCCGACAGGTATCTATTTTGATGCCCGCTCACGCCGCAAAGAGCCTCGTTACACACTCAAAACACCTGTAAACATCAGTCTAAATGAACAATTGCTGGGAGAAGGCGCTTCTGTAGACCTTTCAAAACGAGGTCTGAATGTAATTGTGAATACTCCTTTGCAATTAAAAGCGGGAGACATGATCAACATTGATTTTCTCGAGCTGAAGCTGTACGACAAAAATTTGCCACTCAATCATGTTCCATATCACGTCATTCGCATCAGTCCAGAAGGGCAACGTCTGCATCTGATGATCGATGAAAATGCACAAACAATGAAAACCATCGCGTTTTTCAATAGCATCATTGAAAGCAATCAAGACAAGTTAAAACCGAAAGAAGAAGTTTTGCCTAGCCCACAACTACTCGAGGGCTTACACAACATCCTGCTCGATAAGATTGTCAGCGCACCAATTTTTGTCGAAAAAAGCGGTCCTAGCCTGAAACCTAAAGTAATTGGGGTAAATTACCCGCTTCCTGCTCATTTGGCTTTGCTGGCGAAACTGGGGCAAGAGGGTCAAATATCCCTAGAGCCAATCTTCAAAGGTCACACCAATACCTTACTGGCAACCCCAATGAAGCGAATTGACGGGGCTGAAGCTCAATACAATGAAGTGTATATTGCTGCACTCAAGTTTGGCTCACGTATTCAGTCTATTGAAACCCGACTGTTATCCGATTTTGCCAATACGAAAGAACGTATTAAGTTCATTCAGAAAGCACAATTTATGGGCGAAATTATTATTCTGCGACTTTGCGGCGCTCCTGTTTTTGACCCGTTCACGGTACTGCTAAGGCGCGATATTGATGAGTTGGCACAAATCAGTCTCCATCAGGCTAAAAACTTGGAGAAAGAAATCAGCACCATTGTTGGCTACGGCGAGATTATCGATATTACTGAAGAAGTTCTTATCCGCTTAGAGTTAACCAACTGATATTCTTTTGTTTACCGCAAATAAAAATCCAGTGCCTCAGACACTGGATTTTTTTATTCATCACAAGACTTAGATAGCTCTACTCACTTGCCGTAAGGTTCGCTTTTTCTTTCGCCTTCTGCGCTTCACGTACATCTTTGTAAATGCGCCCCATCTCAATAAACGCGTAACGATGTTCTACGTACTCATAAACATTGAATGAGATGGCCAACTTATAAAGAGAGACCGCATGCGCATAATCCCCCTGCATGTGATAACGCTTACCTAAATAAAAGTAGGCTTCTGTTAATCGCTGCGCTAACAAATTGTTGTCACGAGTGCTCGCCAGTATCACTTTAAATAGTTGTTCTTCGGATATGTCATCCAACATCACCGCAACTAACAACCACCCCCACTCTTCATTGTGAGACTTGAACTGTTGGCTTAACTCAGTTTTTGCGGCGTTTGGATCGAGATCCATCTTGATGATGTAGCGCCAAAGAGCACGGAACGGATCATTAGGATCCATTTGATAATGTTTGTCAGCTTCATCGAATGCAAGCTGTGGACGCTCACCGTAATAAAGTGCAACCGCTCTATTACGCATTGCATATTCATTATTCGGGTCAAGCTCTAACGTTGAATCAAAAGATTCGTAGGCTGCGTCGAATTCACCTGTTTCAGTGTAATAAACACCAAGCAGATTAAAGATATCTGGTTGTGCTGGATTTAACGCTAATGACTGAGTGAAGTCTAAACGAGCTAAATCACGTAAACCAACACTGTCATAAGCGTTGCCACGTTCAAACAACATTTTTGCTCGCACTTCGTCGCTTAAATCAGGGCGCTGTAATAGCTGAGTCAAACGCGCTATTTGCACTTCCTGTTGCACACTTGCCTGTAAAGGAATAGCCATTGGTGGATAAACCCAAGGTACAGATTGATCCGATTCTGATGAATTGCTCGCACATCCAGCTAACAACATTAATGCTGCACTGGCCGCTGCGGTTTTGAACCATTTCACTAATAGATACTCCTGTATACCCCAAACACATGAAAAAGGGAGCGAATTACGCTCCCTTTATAACACGCTTTGTGATGGAAATGCGAAAACAGTTCGCATTTCCATTATACTCTTCCGACTTGAAGCTGCAGCGGTATTGGTTACCGACAACGCCAAGTAGTTTGAGTATAGAGTTTATTTACTCTGCTGCTGGAGCGTCAGATGCTGGCGCTGCTTCAGCTGGTTTTTCTACTGCTTCTTTCATGCTCAGACGAACACGGCCTTGGCGGTCGATTTCAAGTACTTTAACTTGAACTTCTTGGCCTTCAGTTAGGAAGTCAGATACTTTCTCTACACGCTGGTCAGCGATTTGAGAAATATGTACAAGACCATCTTTACCAGGAAGAACCGTTACGAATGCACCGAAGTCAGCAAGACGTGCAACTTTACCTGTGTAGATCTTACCTACTTCAACTTCAGCTGTGATTTGTTCAATACGACGAATTGCTTCTTTCGCTTGCTCACCAGAAGTTGCAGCAATCTTGATTGTACCGTCATCTTCGATTTCGATCGTTGTACCCGTTTCTTCAGTTAGCATACGGATAACTGCGCCGCCTTTACCGATAACATCTTTGATCTTATCTGAGCTAATCTTCATTGTGTGGATACGTGGAGCGAATTGAGAAATATCGTCACGAGCGCCAGAGATCGCTTCATCCATCACAGATAGAATGTGCTTACGTGCACCTTGCGCTTGGTTAAGAGCAATTTGCATGATCTCTTTAGTGATACCTTCAATCTTGATGTCCATTTGAAGAGCAGTGATACCAGTGTTAGTACCTGCTACTTTAAAGTCCATATCACCTAGGTGGTCTTCGTCACCAAGGATGTCCGAAAGAACAACGAAATCATCGCCTTCTTTAACAAGACCCATAGCGATACCTGCAACAGAAGACTTGATTGGCACACCTGCGTCCATAAGAGCAAGAGAAGTACCACATACAGATGCCATTGAAGAAGAACCGTTTGATTCAGTGATTTCTGAAACAACACGTACTGTGTACGGGAATTCTTCTGGAGAAGGCATTACTGCAGCAATACCGCGCTTAGCCAGTTTACCGTGGCCGATTTCACGACGCTTAGGAGAACCTACGAAACCAGTTTCGCCTACACAGTATGGAGGGAAGTTGTAGTGTAGTAGGAAGTAATCTTTCTTCTCACCTGTTAGCTCATCAATGATTTGAGCATCACGTTGAGTGCCTAGAGTCGCAGTAACTAGAGCCTGAGTTTCACCACGAGTGAATAGCGCAGAGCCGTGAGTACGTGGAAGAACGCCAGTACGTACATCAAGAGCACGAACCATGTCTTTTTCACGACCATCAATACGAGGGTTGCCCGCGATGATGCTACGACGTACTACCACTTTCTCTAGATCGTGGAAAATTGTGTGAACTTCTTTTAGGTTCAGTTCTTCGTTTTCAGCAAGTAGCTTCTCGTTCACTTCAGCACTGATTTCATGGATACGGTCATAACGCGCCATTTTTTCAGTGATTTGGTAAGCTTCAACAAGTTTAGCTTCAGCTAGCTCAGCGATTTTCGCTTTAAGCTCTGTGTTTTCTGCTGGAGCTTCCCAAGCCCATGCTGGAGTTGCAACTTCTGCTGCAAATTCGTTGATAGCATTGATAACTGTTTGTTGTTGGTCGTGACCAAATACAACAGCAGAAAGCATCTCTTCTTCAGTTAGGTTGTCTGCTTCTGATTCAACCATCAATACTGCAGATGAAGTACCAGCAACAACAAGATCAAGCTTAGATGTTGCTAGCTCAGTGTTACTTGGGTTAAGTACTAATTGACCATCAATGTGACCCACACGAGCCGCACCGATAGGACCATTGAACGGGATACCAGAAATAGCAAGCGCTGCTGAAGTACCGATCATAGTTACGATATCTGGTTGTACATCTGGGTTAA
The DNA here is from genome assembly GCF_014596725.1 of Vibrio sp. Y2-5. GTDB lineage: Bacteria > Pseudomonadota > Gammaproteobacteria > Enterobacterales > Vibrionaceae > Vibrio. The sequence goes on along the minus strand of NZ_JACVEG010000005.1, from coordinate 166,587 downwards.
CAGAAACAACAGTAGCGATAACTTGAACTTCGTTTTTGAATGCATCTGGGAATAGAGGGCGAATAGGACGGTCGATTAGACGAGCAGTCAGTGTTTCACCTTCAGAAGGACGGCCTTCACGCTTGAAGAAACCACCAGGGATTTTACCAGCAGCGTAAGTACGCTCTTGGTAGTTAACTGTTAGTGGGAAGAAGTCTTGGCCTTCTACCGCTTCTTTTTTACCAACAACAGATACGAATACTGCGGTGTCATCCATAGTAACCATAACTGCAGCTGTCGCTTGACGTGCAATAACACCTGTTTCTAGCGTTACAGTGTGGTTTCCGTACTGAAACGTTTTAACAACTGGTTTTTCGAACATGTAAATATTCCTTTCTCTGAGCAGATGCTCAGATTTAGTAAATGAATCTCACACATTACGAATCGCGACTAGTAAAAACGCGCTCAGTCTTTCATTCCAACAGACGCTGTCCCCAGAAAATTCATTCAAGATACGCTCTGTAAGCACGCTTTGAATAGCCGCGACCGTTTGGTCGACGTGGTTGACTGTAATGTAGTGAGTTTGAACGCCTAACCCTATCTAAGGATTTCGACGCGCATAGTATATACCCGCTTGCGGCAAGATGCTAATTTCAGGAGGGAATTAAGGTCTCTGTAACCCATAATTTTGACTTTTTACAGACATAAAAAAAGGGGCTAAAAGCCCCTTTTCTTCAAACCTGCTTGGCAGACGCTAATTAGCGACGTAGGCCTAGGCGTTTGATTAGGTCGTGGTAACGATCTAGATCTTTACCTTTTAGGTAGTCTAGAAGCTTACGACGGCTAGAAACCATACGTAGAAGACCACGACGGCTGTGGTGATCGCCTTTGTGAGCTTTAAAGTGACCTTGAAGGTGGTTGATAGAAGCTGTAAGTAGAGCTACTTGAACTTCTGGTGAACCAGTATCGCCTTCAGCACGTGCATATTCTGCTACGATTGCTGCTTTAGTTTCTGCATTCAGAGACATAATTCTCTCCTAAAGAGTTAAGTTTATATTTGTGTCAGCCAATCTCTGATTCAGCCGACACGTGAGGGGCGGATTATAGGGAATAACCTGTAATCACACAAGCGCTATTTCACAGAATAGAATCGACAAACTCGCGCCATAAACCCGCAAAGTAATTGGAGTTGCAGCTAAGCAACAAGCAGACGAATCCCTCGTCAGCGTAGATAAACTATGCGACAAGGGTAAATGAACGCTGTTAAAGGCAGCAGCTTCAAGTACGTGGTGGATAAACCACTAGACGCTTCGGCGCTACCTTGCCATCGTTATCGATTTCAGCAACACCTAGGAATAGCTTCTCTTCACCGCCAGTCATGCGAACAATACCGTCAGTTGGAGCGCCAAACACTTGAACGGCTTGACCGTGCTGAACCATATCAACTAGCTCAGCGACAAGATTTACTTCAGGCAAGTCTTGTACTGCGGTATCCATTGGCAACAACAAAGCATCAAGGGCATCATAGGGTGAACGTTCTTCGCGGTGAGCCTGTTCAACAAGCTCATTAAGCTGCTCTAGCGTCACCATATTTTCATAGGGGTATTTCGCAACACCAGTACGACGAAGCATAGTGACATGCGCGCCACAGCCTAGCATTTCACCTAAATCGTCAACGATAGTGCGGATGTAGGTGCCTTTTGAGCAGTGAACTTCCATCTCTACTTCATCGTTTTCAAAACGATGCAGAACAATATCGTAAACGGTGATTTTACGAGCTTCACGAGGAACTTCGATTCCCTGACGAGCATACTCATACAGAGGACGACCTTGGTATTTCAATGCTGAGAACATTGAAGGCACTTGGTCAGTTTCACCCCTGAATTTTTCGATACAGCTGATCAGTGTTTCACGATCTACGTTCACGTCACGAGTTTCAACCACTTCACCATCTGAATCCGATGTATCAGTGCGCTCACCCAGTTTTGCGATCACGCGATAACGTTTATCGGAATCAAGCAGAAACTGAGAAAACTTAGTTGCTTCACCCAGACAAATCGGAAGCATACCGGTTGCCAGAGGATCCAGCGCACCAGTATGTCCTGCTTTTTCAGCGAAGAACAGGCGCTTAACTTTTTGCAGGGTATCATTTGATGAGATGCCGGTTGGCTTATCAATCAGCACCACACCATTAATCGGACGCCCTTTACGACGACGAGCCATTACTCTTCGTCCTCGCGACCTGCTTCTTTTTGTTTTTGCTTGTCACTGCTAACCACTTCTGAAACTAGGTTCGACATACGCATACCTTCTACTAAGGTGCTGTCGTAATGGAAACGAACTTCAGGCGTTAGACGTAAGCGAATACGTTTACCAAGCATCATACGAATATGAGCTTCATGTTCACGCAATGCCTTTAAACATGATTCTGGCGTTTGCTCACCTACACATAAGAAAGTGACGAACACTTTCGCGTAAGCAAGATCACGAGAAACTTCTACATCAGAAATGGTCACCATTCCTAAACGAGAATCACGAACTTCGCGTTGAAGGATCATCGCTAGTTCTTTTTGTAATTGCTGAGCCACACGCTGAGTACGGCTAAATTCTTTTGGCATAATTTTCTCACTAATAGAAAGAATGGGGGAATGGTAATCCCACTCCCCCATGGCGTATTCAACAACCGAACATTGCCGTTTGTTCTAATTGATGAACCACTGTGATTAACGAATAATCATCAGGTCTCATCAATTTTAACGAATTAATCGATGGTACGTTGAATTTCAACTGTTTCGAATACTTCGATTTGGTCGCCTACGCGAACATCGTTGTAGTTCTTAACGCCGATACCACACTCATAACCGTTCTTAACTTCTTGCATGTCGTCTTTAAAGCGACGTAGCGATTCAAGTTCACCTTCGTAGATAACCACGTTATCACGTAGTACACGAATTGGGCTGTTACGCTTGATTGTACCTTCAGTAACCATACAACCTGCGATTGCACCCAGTTTAGGAGACTTAAACACGTCACGAACTTCAGCAAGACCAATGATTTCTTGCTTGAATTCTGGAGCAAGCATACCGCTCATCGCCGCTTTCACTTCATCAATCAATTGGTAAATGATTGAGTAGTAACGTAGGTCGATGCTTTCGTTTTCAACTGCACGACGAGCTGAAGCATCAGCACGAACGTTAAAGCCAACAACGATAGCGTTTGAAGCTGCTGCTAGTACTACGTCAGTTTCAGTAATACCACCTACACCAGAACCAACGATGTTCACTTTTACTTCATCAGTAGATAGTTTCACTAATGAATCAGAGATAGCTTCTACAGAGCCCTGTACGTCAGCTTTCAGTACGATGTTCAGTTCAGCCACATCACCAGCAGTCATGTTAGAGAACATGTTCTCTAGTTTAGATTTCTGCTGACGAGCAAGTTTAACTTCACGGAACTTACCTTGACGGTAGTTTGCAACTTCACGAGCTTTACGCTCATCACGTACAACTGTCGCTTCGTCACCCGCTGCTGGTACACCTGAAAGACCTAAAATCTCTACAGGAATAGAAGGACCAGCTTCGGTTACTTCGTTACCAACTTCGTCACGCATTGCGCGAACACGGCCATATTCCTGACCACAAAGTACGATATCACCTCTGTTCAAAGTACCTGACTGAACAAGAACAGTTGCAACTGGACCACGGCCTTTATCTAGACGTGATTCGATGACAACACCAGAAGCCATACCGTCTTTTACTGCAGTTAGTTCAAGAACTTCTGCCTGTAAAAGGATAGACTCAAGTAGTGCATCAATGTTTGTACCCTGTTTTGCAGAGATATGAACGAAGATGTTCTCACCGCCCCACTCTTCAGGAATAACGTCATATTGAGCTAGCTCATTCTTAACGTTATCTGGATTAGCATCTTCTTTGTCGATCTTGTTCACAGCGATAATCAAAGGTACGCCTGCCGCTTTTGCGTGCTGGATAGCTTCAACTGTTTGTGGCATTACACCATCATCTGCTGCCACAACAAGAACAACGATATCTGTCGCTTGAGCACCACGAGCACGCATTGACGTAAACGCCGCGTGTCCAGGAGTATCAAGGAACGTAATCATGCCGTTTGGCGTTTCTACGTGGTACGCACCAATGTGCTGGGTAATACCACCCGCTTCACCAGAAGCAACGTGTGTACGACGAATGTAGTCCAACGTTGACGTTTTACCATGGTCAACGTGACCCATGATAGTCACAACCGGTGCACGAGAAACTTTTTCAAACTCGTTGTCACGGTCTTGCATTACCGCTTCTTCAAGTTCGTTCTCTTTGCGAAGAATAACCTTGTGACCCATTTCTTCAGCAACAAGTTGTGCTGTTTCCTGGTCAATCACTTGGTTGATTGTCGCCATTGCGCCCATCTTCATCATCACTTTGATGACTTCAGTACCTTTCACTGACATCTTACTTGCCAATTCAGACACTACGATAGTTTCGCCGATTACGACATCTGATTTCGCAACAACTGCACTCTTATCAAAACCATGCTGCATCGACGAAGGTTTAGCAATCTTGCCACCCTTACGACCTTTACCGCCACGGTTAGTATTGCGCTCTTGCTTATCATCACGTTTAGACATTTTTGTCTTTTTCGCTTTGGTCGAAGAACGGCGATGACCGTTACCTTCTTCACGACGATCTGCTTCATCTTCAGCCGCGCGAGCATAGCTCGACGTGGTTACATGGTAATCTGTATTCTCTTCCATTTTACCCTTTTTCTCTTCTTCAGCAGACCAACGTTCTTTATTCTGTTCAGCCAATTCACGTGCTTTCTCAAGCTGACGAAGACTCTCTTCTTCAGCTTTACGCTTAGCTTCTTCTTCCTGACGACGCTTCAGTGCTTCGGCTTCTTTTCGCGCTGCTTCTTGCTTAGTTTTCTCTTCAGCAGAACGTTCATCTTTCGCCCCACCCTGTGCTTCACGCTTCGCTTTTTCTTCTGCTTCACGTTTCGCTTTTTCTTCCGCTTCACGTTTGGCTTTTTCTTCTGCTTCACGTTTGGCTTGAGCTTGCGCTTCGGCTTCACGTTTTGCAGCTTCTTCTGCTTCACGTTTTGCTAATTCTTCAGCTTCACGTTGAGCAGCTTCTTCTGCTTCACGTTTTGCTTCATCTTCAACTGTACTGCGCTTAACATACGTTCGTTTTTTGCGCACTTCAACCTGAACATTCTTACTTTTACCGCCACCTGCGCTTACGCTAAGTGTACTACGGGTTTTACGCTGGAGCGTTAAACGAGTAGGCTCAGATGAAGAGCCCTCTCCGTGTTCTTTACGTAAGTGATTAAGAAGCTGGTTCTTTTCATCATCTGATACGCTATCTGAACTCGTTTTTTTCATGCCAGCATCAGCAAGTTGTTCTAATAAGCGGTCAACTGGAGTACCAATTTCTTCACTCAGTGCTTTAACTGTAAGTTGTGTCATGCCGCTTCCTCCCCTTGCTGAAATTATGCGTCTTCGCCGAACCAACAAATGTTGCGTGCTGCCATAATTAGCTCACCAGCACGTTCTTCGGTCAGACCTTCAATACCTTCAAGATCGTCGATGCCTTGGTCTGCTAAGTCTTCAAGTGTTACTACACCTTTAGCAGCAAGTTTAAATGCCATTTCACGCTCTAGACCTTCAAGAGAAAGTAGGTCTTCAGCAGGCTCAAGTCCTTCGAACGATTCTTCTTGTGCCAATGCAATTGTTGTTAATGCATCTTTTGCACGGCTACGTAGTTCTTCAACTAGATCTTCATCTAGGCCGTCAACTTCTAGTAGTTCATTAACTGGAACGTACGCGACTTCTTCTAAAGAAGAGAAGCCTTCTTCAACCAATAGCTCAGCAAAGTCTTGCTCGATATCAAGATACTTCATGAAGTTCTCGATAGCTGCCATTGATTCTTCCTGGTGTTTCTTCTGTAGATCTTCAACTGTCATTACGTTCAGTTCCCAACCAGAAAGTTGAGATGCTAGACGAACGTTTTGACCGTTACGGCCGATAGCCTGTGCTAGGTTATCCGCTTCTACTGCGATATCCATTGAGTGTGCATCTTCGTCAACGATGATAGATGCCACATCTGCTGGAGCCATTGCATTGATAACAAATTGCGCTGGGTTATCATCCCAAAGCACGATATCGATACGCTCGCCGCCAAGCTCGCTAGAAACAGCTTGTACACGTGCACCACGCATACCAACACACGCACCTACAGGGTCAATACGACGATCGTTTGTCTTCACAGCGATTTTCGCGCGTGAACCAGGATCACGTGCTGCACCTTTCAGTTCGATCATCTCTTCGCCAATTTCTGGCACTTCCACACGGAACAGTTCAGCCAACATTTCAGGCTTAGAACGAGTGATGAATAGTTGGAAACCACGCGCTTCTGGAGCCACTTTGTAAAGTAGGCCACGAACGCGGTCGCCAGGACGGAAGTTTTCACGTGGTAGTTGATCTTCACGTAAGATCACCGCTTCAGCGTTGTTACCAAGATCTAGGATAACAGTCTCACGGTTAACCTTTTTAACGACACCCGTTACTAGCTCACCTTCGTTATCGATGAACTGTTCTACGATTTGTGCGCGTTCAGCTTCACGTACCTTTTGTACGATAACTTGCTTCGCAGTTTGCGTTGTGATGCGGTCAAATGTTACTGATTCGATTTGCTCTTCATAGTAGTGACCTAACTCAACTGAGTCATCATCATAAGATGCAGCTTCTAGAGACATCTCTTTAGTTGGGTTTTCTACTTCGTCTACGACTAACCAACGGCGGAAAGTTTCAAACTCACCCGTTTTACGGTCGATAGCAACGCGAACATCTACGTCAATTTCGTACTTTTTCTTAGTCGATGTTGCTAGCGCAATTTCAAGCGCTTCGAAGATACGCTCACGAGGTACTGCTTTCTCGTTCGAAACAGCCTCTACAACCGCTAAAATTTCTTTACTCATTTTATAGCCTCTTAAGCTCTTTTCTCTAGGAGAACTAAAATTTAGGGATCAGGTTAGCTTTTGAAATGTTGCTAATCGCAAAATGTTCTTCTTGACCATCTACAGTTATAGCAACAGTTTCACCGTCAACTGAGTGAATGATGCCTTTCCATTTACGACGGTTTGCTACAGCCATTTTCAAAACGATGCTGACCTCGTGACCGATAAACTGATCATAATGTGCAGCTTTAAAGAGTGGTCTTTCCATACCTGGCGAAGACACTTCTAAGTTGTAAGCCACAGTGATCGGATCTTCAACATCCAATACAGCACTCACTTGGTGACTTACTTCTGCACAATCATCAACGTTAATACCGTTTTCATGATCAATGTAGATACGTAGTGTTGAGTGTTGTCCTGCGCGAACAAACTCTAATCCAACCAACTCATAACCTGAAGCCGCTACAGGAGCCTCAAGCATTTCTGTTAATTGTCTTTCTAAACCAGTCATTTAAACCACTCCAGAAACAAAAAAAGGGCATAGAGCCCAATTTAAATTCCAAGCAAAGCACCTGTATTTCACATTAAGAAACACAGATAACAAAAAACCCCGAAAGTCGGGGTTTTTGCTGCTGGACCCTGATAAATTGAGAATTTCTTCTCAACTGCAGTGAGGTAAACACTGCCAAACTTGCAACAATTAGCTCTCTATAAATAGAAGATAATTGGTTGCGGGGGCCGGATTTGAACCGACGACCTTCGGGTTATGAGCCCGACGAGCTACCAAGCTGCTCCACCCCGCGTCCGACTTGTGAGCAATTATACGCTCAACAAGGTGTTTTACAAGTTTGTAAACATGGTGCCGAGAGAGGGACTCGAACCCTCACACCGAAGCGCTAGCACCTCATGCTAGTGTGTCTACCAATTTCACCATCTCGGCATAACCTTTCTTACTTTAAAGTAAGATTATTGAGGAATTTCGTCGCCTGTTGAGGCTGGAGTTTCACTCAATGTACCTTCAGTAGTTTGCTCAATCACTTGACCTTTAGTAGGGTCAACCCATTGTGATTCAGCTTTATGTGTAGACATGTTGCCTAGCACAAGACTGAAGATAAAAAATACTGTTGCAAAAATTGCAGTCATTCGGGTTAGGAAATTTCCTGAGCCGCTCGCGCCAAACACTGTGTTTGAAGCACCAGCACCGAATGAGGCTCCCATATCTGCGCCTTTACCTTGCTGGATCAACACTAGGCCAATGATACCAACCGCTGCCAACAGGTAAATCACAAGTAGAACTGTAAACATCGCTTCCACCTATGTTCCAAATTGTTGAGCCAGCGCCGTTCCAATCATTTCTAATCATCGACAAGAACAAGGCTAGCGACCTCCTAACAGAAGGCGGACGCAATACTATCGAATGCGAGTATGACTGACAAGGGATATTTGATAAAAATATCCCGTTTGCTTATCAAACGGTCAAAAAAGGCTCAAAGTGATATTAGTTTAAACTTGGCTCCAAATTTCTAACCTGGTTAAAAACTTAGGAGCCAATAAAAACAAGACTTAACAGTTCGCTTTTACAGCTTCTGCAATTTTTAAAGCAGAAGATTTTACAAGCTCAGCATCCTCGCCTTCCACCATAACTCGAAGCAAAGGCTCAGTACCTGACTTACGCAACAGCACCCGACCTTTAGCGCCTAGTTGGGCTTCAACTTCTTTAACGCTTGCTATCACAGCATCAGCGTCTAACGGATTAGAATCGCCACTAAAACGTACGTTTTCCAACACCTGCGGATAGAGAGTCATACCTTGGGACAACTCGCCTAATGACATTTCACTGCCTACAACTGAAGCTAGCACTTGCAGAGCGGCTACAATCGCATCACCGGTTGTGACTTTATCCAACAGGATAATATGGCCTGAATTTTCAGCACCGATTTTCCAACCTTTAGCCAGCAACTGTTCCATCACATAGCGGTCACCAACCGCAGCACGAACAAATGGAATGCCTAGTTGTTTCAGGCCATTTTCCATACCTAGGTTGGTCATTAGTGTACCAACAACACCACCCTTCAGTTCTCCGCGACGTAAAGCATCACGAGCAATGATGTAAGCAATTTGGTCTCCGTCAACCTTGTTACCATTCTCATCAACCATGATTAAACGGTCGCCATCACCATCAAAAGCCAATCCGAGATGAGCCTGCTCTTCAACAACCCGTTTTTGTAGTGCCGCTACGTCGGTTGCACCAACTTTATCGTTGATATTGGTACCATTAGGTTCAATACCCATAGCAACAACTTCTGCACCCAACTCTTTAAATACATTAGGAGCGATGTGGTAAGTCGCACCATGTGCGCAGTCCACTACAATTTTCAAACCAGCCAAACTCAATGTATTTGGGAACGTGCTTTTGCAGAATTCGATATAACGGCCAGCAGCATCAACTAAGCGCGAAGCTTTACCTAGTAGAGCGGATTCTACACAAGTGATCTCTTTATCTAACTCAGCTTCAATAGCCAATTCCACTTCATCAGGTAGTTTTGTTCCGTTAGAAGAAAAGAACTTGATACCGTTGTCGTAATACGGGTTGTGAGAAGCTGAGATCACAATTCCCGCTTCTGCACGAAATGTTTGAGTCAGATACGCTACCGCAGGTGTTGGCATCGGGCCAGTAAATACGGCTTTCAAACCCGCGGCTGCAAGTCCTGCTTCAAGAGCTGATTCCAGCATATAACCAGAAATGCGGGTATCTTTACCGATGATCACTTGCTTAGTACCCTGTTTAGCAAGCACACGTCCTGCAGCCCAGCCGAGCTTGAGTACAAAGTCAGGGGTGATAGGATATTGACCTACCTTGCCACGCACACCGTCAGTACCAAAATAACGTCTTTCATCAGACATAATATTTCCTTAACTTATTCTTATAACTTATTGTTACTTATAGATTATCGTTCACTACTTGGATAATCTTCATCGCTTCCAATGTTTCTTCAACATCATGAACACGAATAATCTGAGCGCCTTTTATAGCGGCAATTGAGGCACAAGTTACACTCGCAACCATACATTCCGCAGGTTTTTTCTCAAGAAGCTTAAAGATCATCGATTTACGCGACATTCCAGCCAAAATAGGTAACCCAAAACGATGCAACTTTTCTAAATTAGCGAGTAAATGATAGTTATGCTCAAGTGATTTACCAAAACCAAAACCGGGGTCAAGGATAATGTTTTCACGCGCGATACCTGCATTTTCACATATCGCCAATTTTTCGAGGAGAAAGGTCTCTACTTCAAGCTGAACATTATCGTATTCCGGATTGATTTGCATCGTTTTAGGTTGCCCTTTCATATGCATGATACAAACAGGCACCTGTGCTTTAGCTGCAACCTCCAGAGCTCCAGGCTCTTGCAGTGAGCGGACATCATTAATCAGATCAGCTCCAGCTTCTACCGATTGTCGCATCACTTCAGCTTTACTGGTATCGACCGAAATCCATACATCTTGATTAAACTCTCGAATCGCTTTAATTGCCGGAATGACACGGTGAAGTTCTTCCTCAAGACTCACTTCAGGTGCTCCCGGTCTTGTGGATTCGCCACCAATATCAATAATGCTAACACCCGCTTCTATCATTTGTTTAGCACGCACAATGACATTATCTACAGACGTGTACTTCCCACCGTCTGAGAATGAATCTGGAGTAGTGTTCAAAATTCCCATCACATGGGGGCGGTCGAGAATGAGTTCTTTAGTTGCTGTTGTTAATTTCATAAACGATGAATGTTTCCATAACCCTGAAACAGAAAACCCCGAACGAGTCGGGGTTTTATAGATGATATTAGATTACTCTGAATCTTTTTTCTCACTAGATGACTCTTGAGAATTATCTTCCTCTTTTGACTCATCTTTTATTTCTTCAACAGGAGCAGAAGCTTTAGAAGTCTCTTCAGCCTTTTCTTGCTGAGATTTCGCTTGATCACCCCAACCTGCTGGCTCACGAATCTCTGATTTACGCTCCATCAGATCATCAATTTGGCCTGCGTCGATCGTTTCATATTTCATCAGTGCATCTTTCATTGAATGCATGATATCCATATTCTCGGTCAGAATCTTGCGAGCACGTTCGTAGTTGCGGTCTATGAGGATGCGAATTTCATCGTCAATCAACTTAGCCGTGTCATCTGACATATGTTTGGTTTGCGTTACGCTACGACCAAGGAATACTTCACCTTCTTCTTCCGCGTAAAGCATTGGACCTAACTTCTCAGAAAAACCCCACTGAGTCACCATCTTACGAGCAATATCAGTAGCTCGTTCGATATCGTTAGACGCACCAGTCGATACTTTCTCAACACCGTAAATCAGCTCTTCAGCAAGACGACCACCGTACAAGCTTGAAATCATCGACTCTAAATGTTGTTTCGACATACTTACACGATCTTGTTCTGGTAAGTACATTGTCACACCAAGAGCTCGGCCACGAGGAATGATCGATACTTTATAAACTGGATCATGTTCAGGCACTAAACGACCGACGATAGCATGACCAGCTTCATGGTAAGCGGTTGATTCTTTGGTTTCTTCTGACATCACCATTGAACGGCGCTCTGCGCCCATCATGATTTTGTCTTTAGCCAACTCAAACTCAACCATAGAAACATTACGTTTGTTACCACGAGCAGCAAACAGAGCAGCTTCGTTGACAAGGTTTGCAAGGTCAGCGCCAGAGAAACCCGGTGTACCACGAGCAATCAATGAAGGCTCAACATCACCTGCTAGAGGAACTTTGCGCATATGAACTTTAAGAATTTGCTCACGACCGCGAACGTCTGGTAGACCAACAACAACTTGACGGTCGAAACGACCAGGACGAAGAAGTGCAGGGTCAAGTACGTCAGGACGGTTAGTCGCTGCGATAACGATGATACCTTCGTTACCTTCGAAACCATCCATTTCAACCAGCATTTGGTTTAGAGTTTGCTCACGTTCATCGTGGCCACCACCAACACCAGCACCACGTTGACGACCTACCGCATCGATCTCATCGATGAAGATAATACAAGGCGCCGCTTTCTTCGCTTGTTCAAACATGTCACGCACACGAGATGCACCAACACCGACGAACATTTCAACGAAGTCAGAACCAGAGATAGTAAAGAAAGGTACCTTGGCTTCACCAGCGATCGCCTTTGCAAGCAATGTTTTACCTGTACCCGGAGGACCAACCATCAACACGCCTGTCGGGATCTTACCACCCAACTTTTGGAAGCGGCTTGGATCACGCAGATAATCAACCAGCTCTTTTACATCTTCTTTTGCTTCATCACAGCCAGCAACATCGCCAAATGTGGTTTTGATTTGTTCTTCGCTCATCATGCGGGCTTTGCTCTTACCAAAGGACATAGCACCTTTGCCGCCGCCGCCTTGCATTTGACGCATGAAGAAAATCCACACACCGACAAGCAGAATCATTGGGAACCAAGAAATGAAGATAGTTCCAAGTAGGCTTTGCTCTTCAGGAGCAGTACCTTGAACTTTCACATTTTGATTGATCAAGTCATCAAGCAATTTTTCATCATATACAGGCATATAAGTGACGTAACGTGCACTGCTGCCTCTACGAGTAAAGCTTATCTCACTGTTATTGAACTGAGCTTCTTGAATCTGGCCTTGACCAACTTCTTGTACAAAGGTCGTGTAATCGATAGTTCTACCGTTGTTATCACCTGGACCAAAACTTTGGAATACAGACATCAACACAACAGCGATTACAAGCCACAGAATTAAATTTTTTGCCATGTCACTCAAGGTGTAAGCCTCTCGATAACTAGTTGTAATTAAAGGTAGGGTACTACAGTTTCTAGGCTGTAGCCATAGTGTTAACTTTTCTCACCAAGGTAAAATAGTTAACCTTTGTAACCAGTGGCGACGATATAAACTTCTCGAGAGCGAGCCCTTGAAGAATCTGGTTTACGAATTTTCACAACTTTAAACATGTCGCGGACATCTTTAACGTATTGGTCAAACCCTTCGCCCTGAAACACTTTGACAACAAAACTACCATTAGGCGCAAGAACTTGTCGACACATATCTAACGCTAATTCCACCAGATACATCGCCCTAGGTTGGTCAACAGAAAGGTTACCTGCCATATTAGGTGCCATGTCAGACATTACGACATCGACCATGTCAGGCTGAATTCTTTCTAAAAGTGCTTCCAAAACTGCTTCTTCACGAAAATCTCCTTGAAGAAACGATACACCAGCAATTGAGTCCATTGGCAAAATATCACAAGCAATAACCTGTCCACTATCACCAACAATACCAGCAGCATATTGTGACCAGCCACCTGGAGCGGCGCCCAAGTCAACCACTGTCATTCCGGACTTCAATAATTTGTCTTTTTCTTGAATTTCTTCAATTTTAAAGATAGCACGTGAACGATAACCTTTCTTTTTAGCTTCATTCACATACTTGTCATCGAAGTGTTCTTTCAACCAGCGGCCAGAGCTCGCTGAATGTTTTTGTTTACTCATTCTAATCCTAATCAAACAGCGTCTATCTGAGAAAGTATGGTAGAAAATATAGTCTTCAAAGATAGATGGCGCTAAAATAGCTTTTTTCAACCCTGATAATAAAGAAATTTGGGCGCGTAATGAACCTAAGCAACAAACAAAAGCAGCACCTAAAAGGTCTAGCACACCATTTAAACCCAGTCGTTCTAATGGGCGCTAACGGGCTGACCGAAGCGGTTCTAGCAGAAATCGAAATTGCGCTTGACCACCATGAACTGATTAAAGTGAAAGTGGTATCTGAAGATCGCGAGACAAAACAACTGATTGTTGACGCGATTGTTCGAGAGACTAAAGCAGAAAAAGTACAAGTTATAGGTAAAGTACTGGTTCTGTATCGTCCTTCAGAACAACGTAAGATCGAACTACCTCGTAAGTAATAGCTTTTCTGCAAGAAACAAAAAGTGTTACTTAAGATTACAAAAAGGTCGCTGTAGCGACCTTTTATATTTTTATAGAACTTAAACTCAACCGTTAGATGTAATCTACTCTGTCGATTTCAAATACTTTTTCACCGCCAGGTGTAAAGATAGTAACTTCGTCACCTTCAGTTTTTGCAATCAGTCCACGAGCAATCGGCGAACTAACAGAGATTCGACCAGCCTTGATATCGGCTTCATCGTCACCAACGATTTGGTAAGTTTTTTCTTCATCAGTATCGACATCAATCAGCGTTACTGTAGAACCAAAAATAACCTTACCTGTCTTATCCATCTTCGTTACATCGATAACTTGAGCCACTGATAGCTTATATTCGATATCTCGGATCTGAGCTTCACAGATTCCTTGCTCTTCACGAGCAGCGTGATATTCAGCATTCTCTTTCAAGTCACCTAGCTCACGAGCTTCTGCAATAGCTTGAGAAATCTGTGGGCGCAATTTCAATAATCTTTCAAGTTCATCACGCAGTAATTTCTCACCGCGTACTGTCATAGGAACTTTTTCCATTTTATACCTCTACGCCAAAGCTGCCTTTGGACAAAACGAAACAGCCTAACCTCCCTAGGGAGATAGGCTGTAATAGATAAATGTATTTTGACTAAGTGTAAACAAACTTTCTGTCGAAATCATCCAAATTAAAAATTAGATACAAGATTTGGCTTTCGGCGCACAAACCTGGCTATCACAGAGATCTAGGTCACAAATCATCCGGGTCATATTTACGCCATTAAAATAAAAAAAGATAAATATTTGCCATTAACAAACGATTAAAAAAAGATTAGACAAGCATTAAAATCATTTAAAAACATACACTTGATATTTTACAACCACAATAAAACACTGTTCAATTATGTTTTTTACATCATTTTACTAACAAGCATGGGAACTTTGAGGTTTAAATCTAACTACGCAATATCCGTAGGCTCTCTAAACTTGTTTATGCAACTTTCACATAAACATGACATAGGGATCTTGATCGGCTTAAGTATTCAAACGACGATAGATATGTGCGTTGTAGTATATTCACACTCTATTTTCTATTTATGGACAGTAAATTAGGATTAAAAAATGAAAAAGACTCTAATTGCTCTAGTAGTGGCTGGCGCAGCAGTGGCAACAGGCGCAAACGCTAACGAACTATACAACAAAGATGGCGACACTCTTACTATGGGTGGTCGTGCAGAAGCACGTCTATCTCTTAAAGATGGCAAAGCAGACGACCTATCTCGCGTCCGTCTAAACTTCCTTGGTAAAAGCATGATCACCGACAGCCTATACGGTGTTGGTTTCTACGAAGGTGAGTTTACAACATCAGATCAAGGTAAAACTGACAGTTCTGGTTCAGATAGCCTAATGAACCGTTACGCTTACGCAGGTATTGGCGGCAACTTCGGTGAAGTCACTTACGGTAAAAACGAAGGTGCATTAGGTGTTATCACGGACTTTACCGATATCATGGCTTTCCACGGTAACTCAGCAGCAGACAAAATTGCTGTAGCTGACCGTACTGACAACATGATCTCGTACAAAGGCGCATTCTCTGACCTTTCACTAAAAGCTAGCTACCGCTTTGCTGACCGCAATGAAAAAGCTGCTGATGGTGGCTACGATGATAACGGTCAAGACGGCTACTCTCTATCAGCTATCTATGCACTCGGTGATACAGGCTTGAAACTAGGTGCTGGCTATGCAGACCAAGATACTCAAAATGAGTACATGCTAGCAGCTTCTTACGCTATTTCTGATTTCTACTTTGCTGGTACTTTCACCGATGGTGAAAAAGATACAAATGTAGATTACACAGGTTATGAATTCGCTGCAGCTTACACGTTAGGCCAAACTGTATTCACTACTACATACAACAAAGCTGAAACTTGGGACAACACTACAGCAGACAACGTCGCTGTAGATGCAAGCTACTACTTCAAGCCTAACTTCCGTGCTTATGTATCATACAACTTCAACCTAATTGACGCTGGTGATGCATTTACATCTAAAAACTCTACAACAGGTGTCTATACGCAAGGCACTGCATCTAAAGTGGATGCTGAAGACGAAGTTGTGCTAGGTATGCGTTACGATTTCTAATCGTAATCAATGCCTTTTCTTAAAACGCCTGCTTTGCAGGCGTTTTTGTTTTTAGCACATAAAAGTTTAACCAAAACGGCAATGAAACTTACTGCTCAACACATTATACTGACTGCACTTTTAAGCAATTTTGTAGTCCATATGCAGCGTATCTTTTTAGCCAAACTCACCTTTGAAAAAATCGCTTTTAGCTTTGTCGTTGGATTGACGGTTATCCTATTATCCTTTCAGGCGCAGGCTAACCAAGTTGCTGCTGAGCTTCCTCCCGCTACTCGTTACGCGCTTATTGCGAAAAAGCTTACTGACAAGATTGAAACAGATGCACAATCGACAAAACAGTATTTTCCCCCTGCCAGTACATTAAAAGTCGTAACCGCACTTGCCGCTAAACTGGAGTTGGGCGATGAGTTTCGTTTCCAAACAGCCTTAACACGATCAGGTAATAGTTATTCTCTGGTATTTTCTGGAGACCCGACGTTATCTTCAGAGAACATCAAGCAACTACTGGGCAATATAAAATCAACAAACTCGGGGTTAATCTCAGGGGATATTTGGTTAGATAACACGGCATTCACCGGATATGACAAAGCCGTAGGTTGGCCTTGGGATATTGTTGGTGTCTGTTATAGCGCGCCAGCAAGTGCCATCAATATCGATGGCAACTGTATTCAATCCTCTATCTATACAGAGAAAGATGGAACCACTCGCGTATATGTACCCGAACAATACCCTGTTTATGTAATGACGGATGCAAAGGCGGTTTCTGAACAACAACAAGAGTCACAACACTGCGATTTAGAACTCTACCCCACACAAGAAAATCACTATCAGTTATCGGGATGCTTAGCCGAGCGAGCAAAACCACTTCCCTTAAAATTCGCGGTTCAAAATTCCAATCTTTATGCGCAGAGAGTTGTTTATAAGCTCCTGAATCAATTGGGTCTTCAGCTTAAAGGCGAAATAAAAATGGGAAAGATGCCAAAGAAAGGAAAAGTTATCGCAACTCATCAATCAGAACCTTTACCTATTCTTCTCGATACCATGCTCAAAGATTCTGACAATCTGATAGCGGATACATTAGCAAAATCTATAGGTCGACATCATTACCAGCAAGCAGGTAGCTACAACAATGGTACAGAAGCCATAAAAGAAGTGATTTCCAAGCAAACAGGTATCTCGCTTAAAGAGGACCAACTGGTTGACGGTTCTGGTTTATCACGCAATAACCGGATTCAGGCATCCAACATGCTTCAAGTCTTGCATTACATTTGGAAGCACGACAAAACCTTAGGTTTAATCAACCTGCTGCCGAGTTCCGGAGAATCAGGGACATTACAGTATCGACGTAGCATGCGCGATAAAGCGATTAAAGGAAGGATCAAAGCCAAGAGCGGCTCTCTATATGGAACGCACAATATGGCGGGATATGGCTTAGATGAAAGAGGAAAACCGAATTCAGTCTTCATCCAGTTTGTTACGGATTACTTCCCACCAGAAGTTGAAAGCAAGGTTCCTGTAGAAGCACCTCTGGTAACTTTTGAAAAAAACTTTTATCGACAAGTGGTTGAGTTAAGTAAGTAGCTTTAAGCTTAAAAACACGTGAATTAAACCGAGTGTCCTTAAAATACAAAAAGCGCCCATAGGCGCTTTTTGATGCTCAATGTGAGTAAAATCACTTCACAGTTACACGTGCGAATTTACGCTTACCTACTTGGAAAACATAATTACCCGCAGTTGGTACTAGCTTAGCATCATTGATTTTCTCGCCATCTTGCTTAGCCGCACCTTGCTTGATCATTCGCATCGCATCGGATGTTGAGTTAACAAGACCAGCATCTTTAAGTAGATTAGAGATTGCAATACCAGCTTCAAATTCAAATTCAGGCATCTCATCTGGCATCGCACCTTTTTGGAAACGATTGATGAACTCTTGCTCTGCTGCTTCAGCATCCGCCTCAGTGTGGAAACGAGCAATGATCTCTTTAGCTAAAAGAATCTTAGCATCACGAGGGTTTGAGCCATTCGCTACGTCTGATTTCAGTTGATCGAGCTCAGCAAGAGGACGGAATGACAGTAACTCGTAGTAGCTCCACATCAGGTCGTCAGAGATAGACATGATCTTACCGAACATCTCACTTGGAGATTCACTGATACCAATATAGTTGTTTGCTGATTTAGACATTTTCTTTTCACCGTCTAAACCAACTAATAGTGGCATCATCAACACAACTTGAGGTTTTTGACCGTTAGACTTTTGCAGTTCACGTCCCATCAATAGGTTGAATTTTTGGTCAGTACCACCCAACTCAACGTCAGTTTCCATCGCTACTGAGTCATAACCTTGCAGGAGTGGGTACATGAATTCATGAATAGCAATTGGCTGGCCGCCTGCATAACGCTTTTTAAAGTCATCGCGTTCCAACATTCGAGCCACAGTTTGGTTTGCAGCCAAACGAATCATACCTTCTGCACCAAGGTCTGATAACCATTCAGAGTTAAACTGAATTTTGGTTTTCGCTGGATCTAAGATCTTGAACACTTGCTGCTTGTACGTTTCAGCATTACGAAGAACGTCTTCACGAGTTAGTGGTGGGCGAGTGGTATTTTTACCCGTTGGGTCACCAACCATACCCGTAAAATCACCGATAAGGAAAGTAACGTCATGACCTAAGTCTTGGAAAGTACGTAACTTATTTAGAATCACAGTGTGACCTAAATGAATATCTGGTGCAGTTGGATCGGCACCTAATTTGATACGCAAAGGACGGCCTTCTTTAAGCTTAGCAATCAGCTCTTCTTCAGGAATCAGTTCCTCAACACCACGTTTAATTTCAGCTAAAGCCGCTTCAATACTCGCCATTCTTGTTCACTCCCACAGATTTGGCAAAAATTTAATAGTTCGACATATTACTTGAATAGCGATGCATTTTGAAACCAGTTAGACTACGTAACTGGATTTTTTATTAATTATTGGCTGAATGACCTCCGAGTATGCTTTCTATTTTCACTCGTCTTCCATGGATTCATCGAACTTTAATCGCCTTATGCAGTGCGCTGATTGTTTTTGCTCTTTTATTTTTGCCTAGCCCAGAGTCTTTGCAAAAGAATCCAAACAAACTGCAAGTCGGTCGCCACTACCCACTTGCTATCAATAGTGAGGCTCTCTCTCCGGGCTCGACGATTCTTCCTTCAGCCATTCTTCGCTGGGAAAAATACAAAGTTCGTTCAGGAGAAAGTGCCGCTGTCTTATTCCAGCGCATTGGGCTCAGTGCCAGACAACTGTATAACTTAACGTCTAGTAACGATGAGATTAACAGACAGTTAAGTCGTCTACGTCCTGGTGATGAACTGCAGTTTGGCTTTGATGACAACAATGAACTGATTCAACTTAAACGTAAACTGAGTGCTTACGAAACCTTTGTTGTCACCCAATCTGGAAATGGTTACACCTCGGAAGTAGACAAGAAAGAAGTCTTCTACCAATACAACTATGCTGAAGCAGAAATTACGTCAAATTTCTGGAATGCTGCCATGTCTGCTGGTTTAAGCGCGAACCAAATAATGGAGTTAGCGGGAATTTTTGGCTGGGATATCGACTTCGCTTTAGATATTCGCTCTGGCGATAGCTTTAAATTGCTCTATCAAGAAAAAATCGTTGAAGGGGAAGTGGTTGAGCGCGGAAATATTATTGCAGCCAGCTTTATCAACCAGGGTACAAACTTTACTGCGGTGCTCGATGACAATACGGGTAACTACTACGACCCAAATGGCCGCGCTATGAAAAAAGCGTTCTTACGCTCACCACTGGACTTCCGTCGGGTTTCCTCCAACTTTAACCCAAGACGTTTACACCCAGTCACGGGACAAGTGAAAGCACACCGAGGTACGGATTATGTAGCACCTATCGGTACCCCCATCTGGGCTGCGGGCGATGGTGTAGTAGAAAGATCGAGTTACAACCAGTTCAACGGTAACTATGTATTCATCCGTCACAGCAACACCTACATTACTAAGTATCTGCATCTAACTAAACGAACCGTCAAAACTGGTCAAAGGGTGAAACAAGGGCAAGTGATAGGCACCTTAGGCAGAACAGGTCGAGTAACAGGGGCTCATCTGCATTACGAATTCTTAGTTAATGGTGTTCATAAAAACCCACGAACCGTTTCATTACCGCAATCTAAATCTTTAACGGGTAAAGCCAAACAAACTTTTATTGCTAACGCGGAAATTAGATTGCAGCGTTTAGACAGATATAGCCAGTTGCTCTACGCTAAATAACAAGCCTGTCAGTATTCATCAAAGACGATGTATACAAAGACAAAAAGGGCTGAGTAGAAATACTCAGCCCTTTGTTTTATGTGTTTCCTAACAACTATTTTTGGTGCTTATTCCGCCCAAGCATCAATAGACAGGGTGTCAAAACAAGAGTTAGAACCGTTGCAAATGCTAAACCACCAGCAACAGCTGTTGCTAATTGCGACCACCATTGGGTACTAGGAGCACCAAACTCAATCTTTTGATTGATTAGGTCGATGTTCATTTCCAAAACCATAGGTAACAAGCCAAGGATGGTGGTGATGGTGGTGAGCAGGACCGGACGTAAACGTTGAACACCGGTTCGAAGTATCGCTTCTTTCTTATCCATTCCGCGCTTTATCAGCTGGTTATAAGTATCGATCAAAACAATATTGTTGTTTACCACAATACCTGCCAGTGAAATAACGCCAATGCCAGACATAATCACACCAAACGGTTTCTGGAAAATCAACAAACCAGCGAAGACACCAACCGTTGAGAACAATACTGCACTCAAGATTAAAAATGCCTGATAGAAGCTGTTGAACTGAGTAATCAAAATCACGGCCATTGCTACCAATGCAACTAAAAACGCCTTTTCTAAGAAAGCAGCCGAATGCTCTTGTTCCTCATTCTGGCCTCTCATTCTAAATTCAACGCTTGGCGGTAACCCTAATTCAGATAACGCTTGTTCGATTTTCGGTAACTCTAGCGCCAAGTTATAGCCTTCGTTTAAATCGGCCATCACATTGATAATTCTGCGCCCATCAACACGTTTAATCGTATCTTGTTTATGATCTGGCTTAATTTCGGCGAAATTGGTAATCGGTACTAAACCTGCCGGTGTTTTTACCCGCAGTTGATCAAACCGTCCAATATCTCGCTTATCTTCTGGATAACGAACAAGAATATCCACTTCTTCGTTGGCATCATCTGGCAAGTAATCACCAATTTTGAGGCCATTTGTAACAAACTGAACCGTGTTACCCACCAAAGTCGCATCAGCTGCAAAGCGAGAAGCATCATCGCGACGAATGTCAATCCGCCAGTCGATACCCGGCTTTGAAGATGAGTCGCTAATATTGGTAAACGCAGCATTACTGTCAGCCCAGTGACGTACCGTCTTAGCAGCCAACTCTAGCTCTTGAGCATTGTTACCTGAAAGCTCGATCACTACGTCGTGATCGACTGGTGGACCTGCATCTGGAAACTTATACTCAATTTCTACACCCGAAAACTTATCGGTGGTCTGCTTAAGTTCATCAATGATCGCCATGACTTTACGGCGATACTGCCATTCAACAGGTTTAACTTGAATTTGGCCGATAACATCATCACCACCCGTTCGGGTGTAAACACTTTCAAACTCATCATGCCCAAGCATCACCTGCTCGATCTCACGCATGATGGTGTCTTTTTCATTAATAGACAAGTCACCGTAAGATCGAACTTTCACGTTGAAATATGGCGGGTCAACCTCAGGGAAAAATTCTACACCATTACCAGCTTTGGCATAGGCAAACCCTATTGCGACAGACATAACAATCGCACTCAAAAGAATTTTGAGTGGATGACGCAATGCAATAGAAAGCGTTTGGTAATAGAGTTT
Source organism: Vibrio sp. Y2-5 (assembly GCF_014596725.1). Classification (GTDB taxonomy): domain Bacteria; phylum Pseudomonadota; class Gammaproteobacteria; order Enterobacterales; family Vibrionaceae; genus Vibrio. The sequence goes on along the minus strand of NZ_JACVEG010000005.1, from coordinate 144,629 downwards.
GGTGATACCCGTTGCTTTATCAAACTCTCCTTCGTGTAACGCCACCATATTAGCTCTCGCTTCGGGAGTTACGTTTTGAGGACGCCCAATAACGCTACCTAAAACCGGTACAAACAACATCGCCATAATTAATGAAGCGGTCAACGTCGCAATCAGAGTAAGAGGAAGATACCTCATGAACTCCCCAGTCACGTCCGGCCAGAACAACAAAGGAGCAAACGCAGCGAGAGTGGTCGCGGTTGAGGCCGTAATAGGCCATGCCATGCGTTTAGCAGCATCACGATACGCTTCACCTCTTGGCATCCCCTCCTGCATTCGCCTATCGGCAAACTCGGTTACAACAATCGCGCCATCCACCAGCATACCTACCGCCATAATGAGCGCAAACAAGACGATAATGTTGACGGTTAATCCAAACACCGAAAGTGTCAGCAAGCCAATTAAGAATGAACCAGGGATTGAAACACCAACCAATAATGCAGTTCTCACACCCAATACAGCGATGATAACGATAACGACTAAAATAATGGCGGATAATACATTGTTCTGTAGGTCATTAAGCATCATCTCAACATCTTGAGATTCATCCCATGTGTACTTGACCAATAAGTTGGATGGCCAACCTTCTCGCTTTTGTGCTTCACTTATAACAGTTTTGACAAGTTCTACCGTTTCAATGATGTTCTCGCCCGCTCGCTTTTTGACATCCAAAACAATGGCTGATTTGCCATCTAATCTGGCGAACGAACTCGGATCTCTGAAAGCTCGTCTTACTGTCGCAATGTCTCCAAATGTGACCACTTGCTTGCCATCCACTTTCACAGGCAACTCTAAGACATCTTTTATCGAGTCAAACACAGAAGGGACTTTGACAGAGAAACGGCCATAACCAGTATCTACAAAACCTGCCGCTACAACACGGTTATTCAAAGCAATGAGGTTATAAATATCCCCCTGATCTAACCCGTAACTCTCCATGAGCAATGGATCAACAATGATCTCAACGATGTCGTCTCTATCGCCAGCAATATCCACTTCAAGAACTTGTCGAAAGCTCTCCAGTTTATCCCGCAATAAACGAGCGATTTGCACAATGCCACGTTCAGGTACTGTGCCATATAAAACGACGGATAATACTGGTTGGGCATTTGCCAGAGTCACTTCGTTTACAGTTGGCTCATCACTGTCAGCAGGCAGTTTTGGCTTGGCTAAATCGACCGCATCTCGCACATCGGCCATTGCCTTATCAAGATCGACACCGACATTGAATTCCAGAACCACCGAAGCATGGCCTTCAGAAGAATTGGATGTCATCTCTTTAATGCCTTCGATAGAACGCAATTCCTGCTCTAGAGGGCGGGCAATCAGGCGCTCAGCATCTCCCGGTGAAATACCTTGGTGAGAAACAGAAACATAGATGATTGGGATAGTGATATCTGGACTCGATTCCTTAGGAATCGTGACATAAGTTAATGCGCCAGCTACAAGAATAAAGATCAATAGCACCAGCATAGTTCGAGTACGCGACAGTGCCGCGTCAATTAACGCAAACATGTCGCCTCCTAAGGCTTACTATTCTGTAACTGTTGGGTTTCTATATCTGCTGTCTGTTTAACTGCTGCGACTTTATCACCATCACGTACAAAACCTTGGCCACGAGTAATGATGTCAACTTCTTCGCCTAAGCCCGTTAGCCAAACACCGTCTTGCTCGGCTTTGACCAATTGAATAGGAACGAAATGAACTCTGTCTTCAACCAAGGTTTTCACCCCTAAGTTTCCTTGATCATCAAGCGCAAGCATGGCTGGAGTAATTTTCACGGCCATTTGCGTTTCTAAATTCAGTTCAACTTGAGTGCTTACCCCTGCTGGGATCAACTGCTTCGGATTAGGCACTTCCACCTCAATAGCGAAAGTATTAGTTGAAGGAGAAGAAAGCTGAGACAAATAACGCACGGTTCCCTGAGCTTGCGAACCTTGAATGAATTGAATGGTTGCTAATTGACCTTTAGTAATACTCTGAATGTGGCGTTCACTTACGTTCGCTTCTATTACTAATTTATTAAGGTCAATCAAAGTTGCTACCGGATCACCAACACCAACAAAGTCGCCCTGTTCAATAAACAAGTTTTCTACAACGCCATCAAACGGAGCAACAATTGAAGTATGCGCTAGATGCATTTCGACCGTTTTTACACTGGATTTGGCATCAGTCAGTTCTGCAAGTGCATTTGTATAAGCGATTTCGCCCTGCAATCCACGATTCTTAAGCGACTCTGCCGCTTTGAACTCTTGACGCTTTACCGACAAAACAGCCTTTGCTCGATCAAGTTGAGATTGCAGATCGCCTTGATCAATAAGCGCAATCACTTGCCCTTTAGAGACTTTGTCACCTTTGTCGATTTTAGTGAGTAGGATCTTACCTGCGATTTCCGCAGATAAGCGAGCTTGCTTATCTGGCGCAGTGCGTCCGTAAAGATCGATTTTCTTTTCTGTAGGTTCAGCATGGAAGGTTTGATACATCACTTTTGCAAGCGGGATAGTATCTGCAGATTTTTCAGGGGCTTGCTCTTGTGCGTTAAGTGAACCAAGACTCAGCCAGAGGGTTAATAATATGATCAGTATGAAAGAAACAAGCCAGGGCTTTTGTGTTAAATATCGCCCCCCAAGTAAGCTTCTCAATGAGACATGAGACATGGACAATCCTTTATATATATGTCCCTGCACAACAACTCAAATATGCAAGGAGAGTGAATCAGCAGAAGTTTCATTTATCTTGCTAATTCACTCTGCATCATTAGTTAAACACTAAACGATGCACCGCAACCACATGTGGTTGTTGCGTTTGGATTGTTTACAAAAAAGCGGGAACCTTCCAGCCCTTCCGTATAATCAACCACTCCGCCAATCAAATATTGCAGGCTCATAGGGTCAACCACTAGGGTTACACCACTATTTTCGATTGTGGTGTCTCCATCATTTACATTCTCGTCAAATGTGAATCCGTATTGGAAGCCACTACAACCACCACCTGTAATATACACACGTAGTTTCAGTGCCGGGTTTTCTTCTTCAGCAATCAACGCTCTAACACGTGTTGCTGCTGCATCCGAAAAGGATAACGGTACATTTACATCACTCACAATGACCTCTCTCAGTCGCGTAAATGTACACCAGATATTATTCACTATATCAATCTGATGGACATGACTCTTTTTTGATAATGCGGCGATTATCTAATACCTGACCTATACGTTCAAGTATTCACCGATACTTAGTTCAATGTCTTCAGAAATGATGAGCTCCATTTTTGCTGATTAATCAAGATAACTCAGTGAGAAGAGTCAGAAATTTAGTTAAAACGTTTCACCTCTGCACTCACAAGCGTACAATGCACAGCAACTTGGTCCGAGACATAATAAAGAGGAAGATTCCATGACCAAATCGGCTGATCTCTATAACAAAGCTCAATCAAAGATTCCTGGCGGCGTTAACTCTCCTGTTCGTGCGTTTAACGGTGTTGGTGGCTCTCCTATTTTTATTGAGCGAGCAGACGGCGCATTCATCTTTGATGCTGATGGTAAAGCATACATTGATTACGTAGGTTCTTGGGGGCCTATGATTCTTGGTCATAACCACGCAGTTATCCGTGAAGCAGTGATCAATGCGGCAAACCGTGGTTTAAGTTTCGGCGCTCCAACTGAAATCGAAATCACTATGGCTGAGCTAGTGTCTGAGTTAGTTCCTTCCATGGAACAACTACGTATGGTGAGCTCAGGCACAGAAGCAACCATGAGTGCAATTCGCCTAGCGCGTGGTTTCACCGGTCGTGACAAGATCCTCAAATTCGAAGGTTGTTACCATGGTCATGCTGACAGCTTATTAGTAAAAGCAGGCTCAGGTGCCTTGACGCTGGGTCAACCAAGCTCCCCAGGCGTACCTGCTGATTTTGCAAAACACACATTAACGGCACGCTTTAATGATCTTGAATCCGTGCGTGAATTGTTCGCTGCAAATAAAGGTGAAATTGCATGTATCATCGTTGAACCTGTTGCGGGCAACATGAACTGTATCCCACCAGTAGAAGGCTTCCACGAAGGTCTACGTGAGATCTGTGACCAAGAAGGCGCGTTGTTGATTTTTGATGAAGTAATGACTGGCTTCCGCGTTGCACTTGGCGGCGCTCAAGCGCATTACAACATCAAGCCTGATTTAACAACATTAGGTAAAGTAATTGGCGGCGGAATGCCTGTCGGTGCATTTGGTGGCCGTAAAGAAGTGATGCAATTCATCGCACCAACAGGCCCTGTGTACCAAGCAGGTACATTGTCAGGAAACCCTGTAGCAATGGCTGCTGGTTTTGCTTGTCTGAGCCTATTAAAAGAAGAAGGTAACGAAAAGCGCCTTGCATTCAAAACGAAGCAATTAGCTGATGGTTTTAAATACCTTGCAGATAAACATGGAATCCCAATGGTCGTGAACCAAGTAGGCGGCATGTTTGGATTCTTCTTTACAGATCAAGAAAGCATTACTTGCTACGAAGATGTGACAAAGTGCGATATTGAACGTTTCAAACGCTTCTTCCACCTAATGTTGGACAAAGGCGTATACCTTGCACCTTCAGCATTTGAAGCTAGCTTCACCTCTTTAGCTCACGGTTCTAGAGAAATCGAAGCGACGCTTGAAGCAGCGGATCGCTGTTTAGCAATTATTGCAGCCGAAGCAAAATAACGCATAACCAGTTTGAACAATAAGGCTGCTTCGGCAGCCTTATTTTATTTCCAGTTGGCAATAACAAGTACAACTAGAACGGCGACAACAACGCCAATCCATGAAATTTTGCGACGTTTTACATTCTTAGTTTCGCAACACTTCTCATCATTGCAACATCCCATACAACCCTCTTCATTGCTAACCGACTGAATTACAGCCATTATAAACATACTTATTTGATTCCAAGGACAGCCAAAAGTGCCAGAAAAAATCAAAATTTCATCCAGTCATTGGGTTCTTGTTATTGCCCTGCTCATAGCAGGTTTCGCCTGCTACCTAATCGTAGAACCCTATATCAATTCAATTGTGATGGCATTCATTATTTCCATGCTTCTGATTCCTCTGCATGAGAAATTAGACAACATGATGCCCACACATAGAAATATCTCATCTTTGCTATCCTGCATTATTCTGACATTTATTATTGTTATTCCGCTACTTTTCGTATTTGCGGCTATCGTTCAGCAAGGTTCCAAGTTTTCTCAGAACGTTTATCAGTGGGTTACCCATGGCGGTATTCAAACTCTGTTTAACCATCCTTGGGTAATAAAAGGATTAGCTTTCGCCAATCAGTATTTACCTTTTGATGGTATTAACCCGCAACAAATCGCGCAAAAAATTGCACAATTCGCCACTAGCTTTGGCACCAATTTAGTTGGTATCAGCGCAAAAATATTAGGCGATGCGACAAGTTTTATCATGAGCTTCTTCTTGATGTTGTTTGTTCTGTTCTTCTTACTAAGAGACCGAGAAAAGATCATCTCAACCATTCGTCACATACTGCCGTTGTCTCGCAGCCAAGAAGATCGCTTGCTGGATGAGATTGAAAGCGTATCCAAATCAGCAGTGATGGGATCTTTCCTTACAGCTATCGCTCAGGGTGTCGCTGGTGGTATTGGTATGTGGTTAGCTGGTTTTCCGGGGTTATTCTGGGGAACCATGATGGGGTTTGCGTCGTTTATTCCGGTCGTGGGTACTGCACTAATCTGGATTCCAACCGCAACGTATTTATTCCTCACAGGTGATACTACTTGGGCTATTTTCCTAACCGTATGGAGCGTTGCCATTGTTGGCTCTATCGACAACTTACTCAGACCTCTCCTGATGCAAGGCAGTGCAGGAATGAACACTCTGATGATCTTCTTCTCTTTACTGGGCGGTATTCAACTGTTTGGTTTAATCGGTCTTATCTATGGTCCGCTGATCTTCGCGATCGCGATCGTACTGTTTAATATTTACGAAGAAGAGTTCCAGAACTTCCTAGATAACCAAGACAACAGCTAAAAAGCTTCATGCTTGGAGCCGACTATGCGAAAATCGGCTCCAAAATTGAATCTAGCTTAATTGAACCTAAAAGATAACAGGCTCTGAATGTCTAATTACATTACCCCAAGCCAAATTGCCCAACGCCAACTCGCTTACTTTGAGAATAAAAAAGTACTCATAGCGGGTGAAGCCGAAGATCTCTTTCCTGTTGAACTCGCCCAACACTGTCTTTCCGTTTCTGTATTTACAACCAACTATGGCTACTACCGTCAGCTTAAATCTAAGTCAGCGATTAGCGTCCATTTCGGTGCTGAGTTGGAAGGCGATATTGATGCAGACATGGTGCTTATTTACTGGCCAAAAGCAAAGATGGAAGCGGAATATCTGCTTGCTATGTTGATGGCGAAACTTGGGGTCAATACAGAAATCGTTGTAGTCGGTGAAAATCGTTCTGGTATAAAAAGTATCGAAAAGATGTTTGCGGAATATGGCAGAGTAACAAAGTACGATTCTGCTCGCCGCTGCTCATTCTATTGGGGTCAATGTTTAGAACAGCCGAAAGCTTTCCAGATCGAAGACTGGTTCAAGTCTTATACCGTTCAATATCACGAACATGAACTTACTATTCGAAGTTTGCCAGGCGTATTCAGCCATGGTGAATTTGACCTAGGCAGTCGATTACTGCTCGATACCTTGCCAAATCTCAGTGGTAAAGTACTTGATTTTGGTTGCGGCGCAGGTGTTCTAGGCTGTGTGATGGCAACCTTGAACAACGACATTCAGTTGGAAATGTGTGATATCAGTGCGTTAGCTGTACGCTCAAGCGAAGAAACACTGAAAGCCAATCATTTATCTGGTCGAGTATTCGCATCAGATATCTACTCAGATACAGCGACAGACTATCACTTCATTGTCACCAACCCGCCTTTCCATGCAGGTTTAGATACTAGCTATAGTGCGACAGAAACCCTATTGGAAAAAGCACCAAACTATTTAACCACTGATGGTGAGCTGTTCGTTGTGGCCAATAGTTTCTTGAAATATCCACCGATTATTGAGCAATCACTAGGTAATTGCGAGACGTTAAATAAGACCAGTAAATTCGCTATTTATCACGCAAAAAAACCTTAACAATTGGTTACAAATTAACTAAAAGTGAGCCAATGTCCACGCTTTAAGTGGGACTTACTTGTCAAAGAAAAAAAACTTGTTAACTTCTGCGTAACCCGTTTTTACTCAATCACATAACTTGCAGGTTTGCCTGCAAGTTTCATTGAAAGAATTCTCTTTGATATGTTCAGGTTTTATCGCAGACAAAAGTTTAAACGCTTACAGAATACTTTGATGCTGGCTTTTCTAGTGCTTAGCATTACTCCTTTGACTGTTACCGCTATTTTCTTTCTGAAATCTCATATTGACGATCTTCAAGAACAAAGTACCTCTCATCTTCTGTCAGTTCGAGATACCAAACAACAGCAAGTTGTCGACTACCTCAATGCCAAAGAATCAGAGGTTATGGGCTTTGTCCGCTCAGAACTCGCTTATGCCAGTGGTGGCCGATTTTATGGTCTAGTTAATGCTTTTACACGCTTGGGCGAAAACATTGAACAAGCCAGAGAAAACGCCCAACAACGCTACATCTTAGGTTCCGGCGATCAGGTTAAAACCTCTGTATTACCGCAATCCAGTAGTTATGTGGGTAGTGAGCGCTACCGACTTTTGCATAAGCGCTATCACTGGGCATACATGGAATTGCTCAAAAGATCTGACTTTGATGACATTTTACTGGTCGATTTAAACGGGAATGTCACTTATTCGATTAATAAAAATGAAGAGTATGGTACCAATCTGTTCAGCGGAAAATTCAAAGACGCTAACTTAGGCCAAACCTTTCAACGTCTAGAAAAAACGGTTTCCGAGCACAGAAAAACCAACGAGGATTTTACTCCGGTTATGCTTTCCGATTTTATTGAAGAGAACGGACAACAATACGCTTGGTTTGGCGCACCAATTATCCAGCAAGGTTACTTACATAGCTATGCGATGTTCCGCCTGCCAAACAAGGGGATCACCAAACTCATAGCCGATAGCAATAACTCACAAATGCAGACACTTCTTGTTGGTCAGGATCACCGTTCGCGTACACTTTCTTACCTTCAAGACGACATAGATAAAAGCAGTGAAGTCATTAGCTTAGCCCTGTCTGGTAAGCAAGATGTAGGCACTTACACCGATTCCGTTGGTGAAAAGAACATCGCGGCTTATGCCCCGATCAACCTTAACAGCACACATTGGGCTATTGTCGTAGAACTACCCGAAAAAGAGGCATTTGCACGAGTAAACCAGTTAGAAAAACTGTTCATTTTCGCCATGCTTACCGCCATCGTATTAGTGGTTATCGCTTCACACATGCTTTCAAACTTCATTACTTCACCACTGTTAAGGCTAACATGGGCAGCTGAACGTGCATCGGCTGGCGATCTCGATGAAAGTATGATTAACACCGAGCGTAAAGATGAAATTGGTCGTCTTGCGGTTAGCTTTGAACGCATGCAGCGTTCTATCCGCGAGAAAATCCAACTAATCAAATCGCAAAACAGCGAATTGGAAAAAAATATCCAAATCATTCGTAAACAAAACGATGAACTGCAACTAGCGAACAAACTAAAAGATGAATTTCTTGCCACAACCTCTCACGAGCTGAGAACCCCATTACACGGAATGATTGGTATTGCCGAAGCCTTAATATCTGGCGCAAACGGTCCTATTACCTCCGATCACAAGTATCAGTTGGATATCATTGCCACCAGTGGGCAACGTCTTGCTCGCTTGGTTGATAACTTACTCGATTACCACAAAATGCGTTATGGTAATCTTGATATACAGAGCAATGCGGTTGATTTATCAAGTTCAACACGGTTAGTGCTAGAACTCTCTAACCATCTGCTGGGTAAAAAGCCTATCCGGATCATCAATCAAATTTCAGATAATCACTTCTGGGTCTTCGCCGATCCACAGCGTTTAGAGCAAGTCCTATATAACCTGATTGGCAATGCGATTAAATACACCTCGGAAGGCAAAATTGTTATATCCGCGTCTCAAATTGATGATCAGATTCGTGTACAAGTTGTCGATACCGGTCAAGGCATTCCCGCCGAACAGTTGGAACATATCTTTGAACCGCTCATCCAAGGTACCGTCGAGACTAACCGCTATCGCCAAGGCTCTGGGTTAGGCTTATCGATTAGCCGACAACTGATTGAACTGATGAACGGCACCCTTTATGTCAGCAGTCAGCCACTTGTCGGTACAACATTTAGCTTCACTTTGCCTATTGCTTCGGCAGAAGACATTGAGCGAGCCCAACTGACCGAACAACCTCACTATCAAGTGCAAGAAATTGGAGAGGTTGAGCTACCCGATACTAGCAATCTGCCAGAAAATAGTAACGGTCCACTGCTGCTTGTTGCCGATGATGAGCCTGTGAATCTACGAATTTTGGACAGTTTCTTAAGATTAGAAGGCTATCGTGTAAGAACTGTCGCAGATGGCAACGAAGTGTTAAGAGCCGTTGAAAACGAAAAACCAGAGCTATTACTACTCGATATTATGATGCCAGGTATGAGCGGTTATCAGGTGTGTGAAAAGCTGAGAGAAAAATACAGCCTCACCGATTTACCTATCATCATGCTCACAGCCCTGAATCAAACAGAAGACCGACTACGAGGCTTTGCTGCTGGCGCAAACGACTATCTGTCAAAGCCGTTCAATAAAAAAGAGCTGGCGGCGCGTATTCATGCTCATATGGCAGCGAGTCAAGCTGAACAAAGAAGATTAGAAAATCTAGAATTACAAAATGAGCTCAAGCAAAGAAATGTTGTTGAAGCCGACTTGCTCGAAACACAAGAACGACTGTTGGAACAGCTAGAATCGGCACCAGAAGCCATTGTATGTATCAAAGAAAACAACAAGGTTCTGTTCGCCAACCAAGCAGCCTCGAGATTGTTTAAACGCACGCAAGAGCAACTAAAGCGTTCTAGTGCTGAAGAACTGTTTTCCCATAAGCATGTCAACATTACTCAACAACACTATTGCGGCGAAATCGATATATTTGTGGGTGATTCACGTCTTCATTTATCAGCAGATATTCTAAAACTCCCTAAAGGCTCGGGGATGCATGCAATTTATATTTTAAATGTCGGTGGTGCTCAGAGCGCACAAAGAATACATAACTTAGAAACGGCAGTTGATGCTCTATCGAGTTATGCGTTTAGTGGCGATAAAGAAAGATTGCAGCAACTTAAGGAGCTGGGCGGTGAGTTCACTCGCATTGCAGATAAGGCCGAGGGCGATAATCAATCCAAGCAAGAGCTTATGCGCGCAGTGCTTGTCGATGCGATGACAAGCGCGCTCAACTACTGGGAGAAAGCTCCCGGCCAAACCAAGTTCACTTTTGCAGAACAAAGCGGACTGTGGCGTGTTTACTTGGACAGAAGTACATTGCAAACACGTACACTCGACAAGTATCTGCGTATCGAAACGCTGCCGAAAACCCCACGCTGGCGTACCGTACTAAACTCGCTCGATTACATCCTTGAGCATCACAATGAGCCGGGGTCAGAACGCATTCACCTTGAAGCCCTGCGTAACAAATTACAGAAACTTATCGCGGCTATGTAACACTATTAACTGCGTGAATTATCAACTCTAATAGCCCACTGACGTGGGCTTTTTTATTCGTGCTAATTAAAGCACTTCACACGCATTCTCACCCTCTTCTGTAAGGCTTTTAGCTAAGAGCAGGCTACTCTACAGCGGCCTTCAGCGTTATTTAGGGGCATTCCCGCCTCCATGCCTGTAACTGAGAGTTCAAACTTAACCAAGCCATCAATACGTTTCACTTAAGTTAATTTACGAAGAAAATTAATGCGTTTATTTTTAGTTATTGTCGTTAGAATTACCCCACTTTCAGCCCAAAAAAGCACCTAGAGATAGCATAGAAATAACAATTTTTTTGGCCGTGGGATTTGAATCACAACAATTCGCCAGAATTAATTCATGAGGATAAATTAACGGAGAAATGTGGTAGTGACAAAAATCTCACTTTATTGAAAAGACGAAAATCACCAGTAAAAACAATGATTGAAAAGTAAGTAATCACTAACAGTAAAGCAAAAAACATGCAATTTGTAAGCTTTTAAGATTAAGATAAAACGGTTAAAACATCATCAACCGTAACGAATTTTGACGTTAATGACGGAGAATGAGTGTGTTTTGACGTTTTTAACGAGAAATGGAATTGCCAAATGTTGGTACAAAGTGTTTTCTTACCTCAGCCAACGGTTTACAGGCCACTCATATTCCCCCTGCTCCTCCGCTGGTGGAACTCAATATGAGGTAAACCTTTGGAAATTGTTCATCCCATGATGACATTCATATCCATTCGTGAAATGAAGCAAACAGTAAGGAACAGCTATGCTTGCCAATATTAAAAAGACAGCACTCGCAACAGCCGTTATCGCTGGAGCAATTAGCGTCTCAGCTCCTGCATTAGCACGCAGTGAGCTAACCATAGTACCTGATTTCTACCCAACTATGGTTCGCAACTTCAACCCGTACTTAGCAACAAACCTACGTACAACCACAGACTTCATCTATGAACCGTTAGTGGTTTTTAACGAGATGAAAGGCAACACTCCGGTGATGCGCCTTGCAGAAAGCTACAAAATGGCTGACGACCTAATGAGCGTGACATTCAACGTTCGTAAAGGCGTGAAATGGTCTGATGGCGAAGCGTTTACTGCAGATGACATCCTTTATTCTTACAACCTACTGAAAAACAAACCAGAGCTTGACCAACGTGGTATCAACAAATGGATTAAGAGTGTAGAGAAAGTAAATGACTACACCGTGCGCTTCCAGCTAACTGAAGCGAACTCCAACGTACCATACGAAATTTCGCTTGTTCCGATCGTAGCTGAGCACATCTGGAAAGATGTCAAAGAACCTACCACTTTCACTAATGAAAATCCTGTAGGTACGGGTCCGTTTACTGAAATCGACACCTTCACTCCTCAACTATATATTCAGTGCCGTAACCCTAATTACTGGGATGCTGCAAACCTAGAAGTTGATTGTTTACGTGTTCCACAAATCGCAAACAACGACCAACTATTGGGTAAAGTTGTGAACTCTGAACTGGATTGGACTTCATCATTCATTCCTGACATTGACCGCACTTACGCAGCTGCAAGTCCAAACCACCACTACTGGTACCCAGCATCTGGTACCCAAGCGTTTGTGGTTAACTTCAAAAACCCAGATCCAGCCAAGCAAGAAGCACTGACTAACGTAGATTTCCGTCGTGCTTTCTCAATGGCGATTGATCGTCAAACCATTATCGACATCGCATTCTACGGTGGCGGTACGGTGAACGACTTCGCATCAGGCTTAGGTTACGCATTTGAAGCATGGTCTGATGAAACGGTTCACAACAAGTACAAAGGCTTTAACTCTTATAATGCTGAAGGTGCAAAAGCACTTTTGGCTAAAGCAGGCTTTAAAGATGTGAACGGTGACGGCTTCGTCGACACTCCTTCAGGTAAATCTTTCGAGCTACTTGTTCAGTCGCCAAACGGTTGGACAGACTTTAACAACACCGTTCAACTTGCTGTTGAACAGCTAAACGAAGTGGGTATTCAAGCGAAAGCTCGTACCCCTGAGTTCGCGGTATACAACGAAGCAATGCTGAAAGGCACTTACGACGTGGCATACACCAACTACTTCCACGGTGCAGATCCTTACACTTACTGGAATAGTGGCTACAACTCATCACTTCAAGGTGGTGAAGGCATGCCACGTTTTGCGATGCACTTCTACAAAAACGATAAGCTAGACGGACTATTAGATAGCTTCTACAAAACAGCAGATAAGAACAAGCAAGTAGAAATTGCGCACGGTATTCAGAAAATCATCGCTGAAAACCAAGTGACTATCCCTGTATTGTCGGGCGCGTGGATGTACCAGTACAACACTACTCGATTCACTGGTTGGTGGAACGAAGACAACGCGAAAGGTCGTCCAAGTGTATGGGCTGGTATTCCAGAACGTCTACTTCACGTACTGGACCTAAAACCAGTTAAGTAAACGTTAGTTCTTTGCGGCGTACTTCGTGCGCCGCCTATTTAAATCCCCATTATTTCGAAAAGTTATGGCGTTTTACGTCAGGGGATTTCTCGCTCTAAATTTCGCTAGCACGTAAACAAATATCGGGTGAGTAAGGTGTAAGTTATGGGTTATTTTTTAAGACGTTTGTCATTTTATTTTGCCGCGCTGCTTGTTGCAGCAACTATCAATTTCATTATTCCACGAGCAATGCCTGGTGACCCAGTCACCATGATGTTTGCTCACGCAACGGTGCAGGTAACACCTGAGCGTATCGCTGCTATGAAGGAGCTACTTGGCTTCGTTGGCGGTCCTTGGTATGTGGAATATGCTGCCTACATGAAAAGTATCTTTAGCTGGGAGCTGGGTACTTCGATCAAATTCTATCCTTTAAGCGTTAACGAGCTTTTAGGCGGTGCATTTGGCTGGTCACTTTTCCTTGCTGGTACTGCCGTCATTATCTCTTTCTCAATCGGCTCAATTCTCGGCATCTTTGCTGCATGGAAACGCGGTAGCCGTTACGACACTTTCATCACTCCGGGTATGCTGGTTATTCAAGCGGTTCCTCAAGTGGTTATCGCCATGCTTGCCATGTTCATTTTTGCTATCGGCTTAAAGTGGTTCCCAACCGGCTATGCCTACACTGCAGGTACCATTCCTGACTGGACAAGCTGGGAGTTCATTAAAGATGTCGGTTACCACGCAATACTTCCGCTTATCTGTGCCTCTATCGTTCAAATCGGTGGCTTCTTGGTCAACATGCGTAACAACATGATCAACCTACTTGCTGAAGACTACATCACGATGGCGAAAGGCAAAGGGTTGAGTGAAAACCGCGTTGTATTCAACTACGCCGCTCGCAACGCATTATTGCCAAGTGTCACTGCGCTTTCGATGTCATTAGGTATGGCTATCGGTGGTCAGCTCATTATCGAAATCATTTTCAACTACCCAGGTCTTGGTACGGTGCTGTTTAACGCAATCACAGCTCGTGACTACCAAGTTCTACAAGGCCAACTTCTTATCATGACTCTGTTTATGCTGTTCTTTAACCTGCTCGCAGACATGCTGTATGTCGTACTCGACCCTCGTCTACGTAAGGGAGGTAAATAATCATGAAAGCACTTTGGAAACTGTTATCAGGCAACCGAGTCGCCATGATAGGTGTCGCGATTCTTTCAGTATTCTTGTTCATCGCGCTTGCTGCACCGATGATTACCAAACACTCACCAGATAAACGTACAGGCAATCCACATGAATACCCTTCATTTGTTGTGAAAGCCGCCAAAAGTAACCCGAATGGCTGGGTTGCTGAAAATCTGGCGACAGACAGACGAACTCTGACGATGTCGAAAAAAGCCGATCATACCCTTGGTACAACTCGTATGGGTCGTGACGTATGGTCGCAAGTTGCTTATGGCGCACGCGTATCCTTAGCGGTAGGCTTTGGTGCGGGTATCACCGTTTGTTTCCTAGCAACCATCATTGGTGTTTCAGCGGGCTACTTCGGTGGCAAAGTGGATGATTTCTTAACCGCTGCCATGAATATCATGTTGGTTATCCCTCAGTACCCGCTTCTGTTCGTGGTTGCCGCTTTTATTGGTGAAGCTGGCCCACTCACCATTTCCCTCATCATAGGATGTACCTCCTGGGCATGGGGTGCCCGTGTTGTGCGAGCTCAGACACTTGCACTGCGTGAAAAAGAGTTTGTAAAAGCGGCTGAAGTATTGGGTGAGAGTTCATGGCGCATCATCTTCGTTGAAATCCTGCCAAACCTTATCTCAATTGTCGGCGCAAGCTTTATCGGCTCAGTCATGTACGCCGTGATGATGGAAGCCACTATCTCCTTCCTCGGTCTGGGCGATCCAAACACCATCAGTTGGGGCATCATGCTTTACAACGTGCAAACCTCTTCATCTATGTTGGTTGGCGCTTGGTGGGAACTGTTAGCTCCATGTTTATCACTGACGTTACTCGTTACTGGTCTGGCACTACTTAACTTCGCGGTAGACGAAATCGCTAACCCACAATTGCGTTCTCATAAAGGGATGAAGCGTTGGAAGAAACTCGCTCAGCAAGACAAATCAGGGCGTGAGCCTAACCTACCACCTCAAAATGCACTATGGAGCGGAGACAAATAACATGACAGCACCACTTATCTCAATCCGCAACTTATGCGTGGACTACATTACTGATGCAGGCGATGTTCGCGCCTGTAACAACGTCAGCTTTGATATCGCACCGGGCGAAGTGTTTGGCTTAGCGGGTGAATCTGGTTGTGGTAAATCAACCGTCGCCTTCTCGTTGATGCGCCTACATAAGCCGCCTGCGTTCATTACTGGTGGCGAAGTGATCTTCAATGGCGAAGACATTCTTCAATACAGCGACGAAAAAATGCAGTCATTTCGCTGGAGCCAGATGTCGATGGTCTTCCAAAGTGCGATGAATGCTCTTAACCCTGTTCTCACCATGGAAGAGCAGTTCTGTGACGTGATTATGCGCCATACCAATTTGACCAGAGAGCAGGCTAAACGCCGCGCTGAAGGTCTGTTGGAAATTGTGGATATTCACCCGAGTCGCTTAAACGACTACCCACACCAATTTTCAGGTGGTATGCGTCAGCGTCTAGTGATCGCGATTGCGTTGGCGCTTAATCCAAAAATGATCATCATGGATGAGCCAACCACAGCACTTGATGTGGTGGTTCAGCGTGAAATTCTGCAAAAGATCTACGCACTAAAAGAAGAGTTCGGCTTCTCTATTTTGTTTATCACTCATGACTTGTCACTGATGGTCGAGTTCTCAGATCGTATTGGCATCATGTATTCCGGTGAACTGATTGAAGTTGCGCCTTCACAAGAGATTCTACAAAGCCCATTCCACCCTTACACCAAAGGTCTGGGAAGCTCATTCCCACCACTAACGGGGCCAAAAACCAAACTGACGGGAATTCCAGGTAACCCACTGAACTTACTTGAAATTCCGCAAGGTTGTCGTTTTCAGGCACGTTGTGACCGTGTCCATGAAACCTGTACCAAAGTACCGACGCTGCTGCGTCAAATAGAGCCGGGGCGTTTCTCCAATTGCCACCTCTATGGTGAGCCTATTGCTCAGGTAAAGCTATAGCTTGAGACGTGTACAGCAACGCTATTCGCAAAGTTAGGGGTGGAAAGAAATATGAATATTCAAAACGAAAATCTATTAATTGAAGGGAAGAATCTGGTTAAAGACTTCCCGATCAACAGCAACACATTAAAACAACCAATGATGCGTGCAATCAATGACGTGTCATTCAAGATGTACAAAAGCCGTGGGCTTTCAGTAGTAGGTGAATCCGGTTCTGGTAAATCCACTACCGCTAAAATGATCGCCAAAATGTACGCTCCGACTTCAGGCAACATTGAGTACAAAGGTCGTGACATTCAAGAGATCAAATCTCGTTCTGATCTCATGCATTACCGCGAAGGCATACAAATGGTTTGGCAAGATCCGTTTGGCTCGCTAAACCCGACTCATACCATTTTCCACCATATTGCCCGCCCACTTTTGATTCATAAGAAAGTGAAATCAGGCAATAAGAAAGAGCTTCAGGAACGCGTGTATGACCTGTTAGAGCAGGTGGGCTTAATTCCACCAAAAGAGACAGCAGCGAAATACCCGCACCAGCTTTCAGGTGGTCAGCGTCAACGCGTCAACTTAGCACGTAACATTGCTGTAGGTGCTGAAGTTGTACTGGCTGACGAACCGACTTCAATGCTTGACGTATCAATTCGTGCCGGCGTTTTGAACCTGATGGAAGAGATGAAGTTTGAGAAGAAAATGTCACTTCTTTACATCACTCACGACATCGCCACCGCTCGTTACATCGCAGAAGATCTGGCCGTGATGTATGTCGGCCACATGGTGGAATGGGGAGATACCGAGCAGATCATTCACGATCCGCAGCACCCTTACACCCAATTACTGGTTTCAGCGGTTCCGGATCCAAAAAAATCGATCCACGAAAAACTGAAAGGCAACAAAGGTGAGATCCCGTTGTGGACACCCGCTTCGGTTGGTTGCCCGTTTGCTGGCCGCTGTACTCACGCCACCAGCAAGTGCCGCGAGCAATTACCAGCAATAACCCAACTGGCGGATAACCACTTTGTCCGTTGTTATCTATACGAAAACTAGAAACATACGAAAACTAAGCGTTTAACAACTAATAGGCTCGCCTTCGTCTTGGGCGAACCTGATGTATTAAGAAGACTCAGCGCTGCAAAGCAGTGCTGGTCAAAAGGCAACTGGAGACCTAAATGCAGTTACTGATCAACCACATTGGCTATGAAACATTTGGACCAAAGCAGGTGGTACTTTTGAGTAGAACCTCAGAAATACACTCTACTTTTGCTCAACTTGTTTGCAGTTATAGCCATAAGACTGTTGCCCATCTCAAAATTGAGCAACACGGTAAAGTGGCGAATTGGCATCAAGGGTATTTTCACCGTATCGACTTCTCCCATTTTACTGAGGAAGGCAGCTTTTACGTGCGAGTTGAAAATGTTCAATCTGACGTTTTTTCTATTGCTCAAGGTCTACTAATGCAGCGCACTTTTTCGGATGTGCTGCATTACTTCAAGTCACAACGTTGTGGCGGGATTTTTGATAAGCAAGATAAGTCAGTACCTCTGTTAGGCACATCATCCACTGCCGATGTGCATGGTGGCTGGTACGACGCTTCAGGTGACGTTAGCAAATATTTAAGTCACCTTTCTTACGCTAACTATTTGAATCCACAACAAACCCCCATTGTGGTATGGAACCTATTCAAAGGGTTAGCGATTTTAGACCATCGCTCGGAGTTTGCTGCATTTTCTCGCACTCGCCTTAAGGAAGAGGCGTTGTTTGGTGCTGATTTCTTAGTTCGTATGCAGCACTCCGAGGGATTTTTTTATATGACGGTTTTCGACCAGTGGAGTAAAGACATTAAGCGCAGAGAGATCTGTGCTTATGAAACTCAGCAAGGTCACAAATCCAACGATTATCAAGCCGGTTTTCGTCAAGGTGGCGGTGTGGCAATAGCCGCACTAGCAGCCGCAGCAAGATGCGATATTGATGGCGAATTCAGCCGTGAACAATATCTCGCAGCCGCAGAGAAAGGTTATTGGCATTTAAAAGAGTGCAATACCCGCTATCTCAATGACGGTGAAGAAAACATCATTGATGAATACTGCGCCCTACTCGCAGCATGCGAGTTGTATCGTTCAAGCAGTTCAAAACAAGAGTATTTGCAAGAAGCTCAAGCATGGGCCGAACGCTTATGTGCAAGACAGCACAACGATGAGAATCATCTTGGTTTCTGGTCTGCCAACAACGATGGTAGTCGTCCTTACTATCACGCATCAGAAGCAGGGCTTCCAGTCATTGCTTTGTGCGAGTATCTGGATATTGAAACGAGCAAACAGCGTTTGGAAAAAGTTCACACTGTCGTGACTCAATCATGCCAGTTTGAACTCACGATTACTCAAGCCGTTTGCAACCCGTTCGGCTACCCTCGTCAATATGTTAAAGACGTGGATGGAGAAAAGCGCAGCGCATTCTTTATTTCACAAAACAACGAATCAGGCTATTGGTGGCAAGGCGAGAATGCCCGTCTGGCTTCACTGGCAGCAATGGCTTATCAAGTACAACCGTACTTACAAGACCAACAGCTAAAAAGCCAGTTGCTCAGCTTTGCACAAAATTCGCTTAACTGGGTTACAGGCTTAAACCCATACGACATGTGCATGCTCGACGGGCATGGACGCAACAATCCTGACTACTTACCTCACCTAGGCTTTTTCAATGCTAAGGGCGGTGTCTGCAATGGTATCACCGCCGGTTTTGACGACCCACAGGACATTGCCTTCAACCCTGAAAAACAGAAAGACGACATGATGCAAAACTGGCGCTGGGGAGAACAATGGATCCCACATGGTGCTTGGTACCTAATGGCAATTATGAGCCAGTTTGAGCACTTCAAGACAGCCTGCTCTGCTCAGCAACAGGAGCAAAGCCATGAGTAATTATTTCGTTGGCATTGATGGTGGAGGTACCTCTTGTCGAGCTCGCATTCGTGACATTGACGGCAACCTCATCGGTGAAGGCAAAAGTGGCAGCGCAAACATCCTACTGGGTGTAGATATTGCGTTGCGTTCAATCACTGAAGCTATTCGCATTGCCGCAAAACAAGGTGGCTTGGATGAAACCTATCTACACAGAATGCATGTCGGCCTTGCTTTAGCGGGAGCGGAACAAAAGTCCGCATGGTTTGCTTTTATGCAGCAGCCTCACCCGTTCGCTTCTGTCACCTTGAACACAGATGCCTACGGCGCGTGTCTCGGTGCTCATAACGGCGATGATGGTGCGATTATGATTGCCGGTACTGGCTCTTGTGGAATTTTACTCAAAGACGGTCAACAACATGTGGTTGGAGGCAGAGAATTTCCAATTTCAGACCAAGGCAGCGGTGCAATGATGGGGCTAAGCCTGATTCAAAAGGTCATTCTGAGCCAAGATGGTATTCGTCCTCATACTCCTCTAAGTCAGCATGTCATGGAGCATTTTGATAACGATGTAGATCAGATTGTCGAATGGTCCAAATCGGCTTTACCTCGTGATTACGGACAGTTTTCTCCAGCCATTTTTTCTCATGCTCAGCGACACGATCCTCTGGCGATTGAGCTTCTTCAACAAACCGCTGCAGATATCGAAATGTTTCTCAATGCTTTACATCGCAAGGGTGCAGAGAAAATTTGTCTGATGGGCAGTATTGCAGAACGCATTTTGGATTGGCTATCTCCACCCGTTCAACAATGGATTGTTACACCTCAGTTCGATGCTATTGAGGGCGCACTGATGTTTGCTGGCAAACCAGCACACAATTTGTATTAACAGAAGTTGTATTAAGAGAATTTGTATTAAGGGTTAATGATGAACTATCGAATTGACTTTGCTGTACTTTCTGAACAGAAGAATGATTGCCGATTTGGCCTGACACTACACAACTTAAGTGAGCAAGATCTAAGTGATTGGTCATTGCATTTCATCATGGATCGCTTTATCCAGCCTGACAGTGTCTCCAACGGCGAACTCCATCAGGTAGGAAGCTTCTGCAGCCTATTACCGCATCAAGCGGTATTGCCTGCTAATGGTCACTATTACTGTGAATTTCGCATAAAAACAGCTCCGTTCCGCTTTTACAGTGACGGAATTAAAGAGGCGTTTGTACAGCTCAATCATACTGAAGCAACGGTTCGCTACGATGTCGCTGTCACTCCGATTGTTCTGGCTTCTCCGTATCAAGAACGTAGTGAGATCCCAGCGACAGAAGCCGCTGAGTTATGTTTGATCCCTAAACCGAACAAGGTTGAAAAGCTGGCCGGACATTATATTTTAGCATCCACCAGCCAGATTACACTGCACTCTGCTAATGCGGAACAAGCTGCCTCTTGGCTGCAACAAGAACTCAAACATCTTTATGACTTTGAACCTCAACCAATTGGCAATGCGGATATTGTCTATCAAAGCAATCCAATATTGGATGAAGAACACTATCACCTGACCGTTAACACCAAAGGCATACTCTTAGAAGCCAGCGGTCACGTTGGTTTTGTGCACGCTTCAGCGACACTGTTGCAACTAATTAAACGCACGCAAGATGGTTTGGTTGTTCCGTGCGTCAAAATCAGCGACGCACCACGATTCAAATATCGCGGCATGATGCTCGACTGCGCTCGTCATTTTCATCCGGTTGAACGTGTAAAACGTCTGATCAATCAGTTAGCTCACTACAAGTTCAGTACTTTTCACTGGCATCTCACCGATGATGAAGGCTGGCGTATTGAGATCAAATCACTGCCTCAACTGACTAATATCGGCGCTTGGCGTGGTGTAGACAAAGAGATTGATCCTCAGTTCAGTACTGTCACCGATCAGCATGGTGGCTATTACACCCAAGAAGAGATCAAGCAAGTGATCGCTTTTGCCGAAGATCGAGGAATCACAGTTATTCCTGAGATCGATATTCCGGGCCACTGTCGCGCCGCGATCCGTTCGCTATCTGAATGGCTGGTGGATACTGAAGATCGTTCTGAATATCGCAGTATCCAAAACTATAGCGACAACGTGTTATCACCAGCCCTTCCTGAAACGTATCGCTTTTTGGATCTGGTTTTGGAAGAAGTCGCCACTCTGTTCCCAAGTCACTTTATCCATATCGGTGCTGATGAAGTGCCTGATGGTGTTTGGATTAACAGCCCTAAATGTCAGGCGTTAATGGCAGAACATGGCTATGAAGATGCCAAAGAGCTGCAAGGTCACTTACTGCGCTACGTTGAGAAAAAATTACGTTCTTTAGGTAAACGTATGGTGGGCTGGGAAGAGGCGCAACATGGCAACAAAGTCAGTAAAGACACGGTTATCTATTCTTGGCTTTCAGAGCAAGCGGCACTGGACTGCGCCAAGCAAGGTTTTGATGTCATCTTGCAACCGGGTCAGTACACCTATCTCGATATTGTTCAGGACTATGCACCAGAAGAACCCGGTGTTGCCTGGGCTGGCGTTACACCATTGGAACGCGCATACAGCTACGAACCTTTGGCGGAAGTTCCCGCCGACCACCCGATTCGCAAACGCATCTTAGGCATGCAAAGCGCACTATGGTGCGAAATTATCAATGACCAATCTCGTATGGACTACATGCTCTACCCTCGCCTCACCGCATTAGCGGAAGCAGGATGGACACAGAATTCATTACGTGACTGGCCTGATTATCTGGCTCGCCTCAAAGGGCACTTACCATTGCTGGATAAACAGGAGATCCACTATCGATCTCCTTGGAAATAACGTTATTCATTTTTGCCATTCCCATGCCAAAGCACGGGATGGAAGTAAGTACATATTCAAGTTCGCTAGCATCGACATTGACTGCGTTATTCGTAGTTTTAGAAAAAGGAAATCACCATGAAATACGGCTATTTCGATAACGATAATCGTGAATACGTCATCACAAGTCCAGACGTACCTGCGCCATGGACCAACTATTTGGGCACGGAAAAATTCTGCAGCGTTATCTCTCACAACGCAGGTGGCTACTCGTTTTATCATTCACCAGAGTACAACCGAGTCACCAAATTCCGTCCAAACTTTACCCAAGACCGTCCTGGTCACTATGTTTATCTGCGTGATGACGAAACGGGTGATTTCTGGTCTGTTTCTTGGCAGCCAGTAGCAAAGAGTTTAGAGCAAGCCAACTACGAAGTTCGCCACGGGTTGTCATACTCAAAATTTAAATGTGACTACAACGGTATTGTCGCAAGCAAAACGCTGTTTGTACCTAAAGGTGAAGATGCGGAAGTTTGGGATGTTGTGATTGAAAACACCTCTGATCGTCCTCGTACCATCAGTGCATTTAACTATGTAGAGTTCTCTTTCAGCCACATTGCATCGGACAATCAGAACCATCAGATGTCTCTTTACTCTGCGGGTACAGACTACAAAGATGGTGTCATTGAGTACGATCTTTACTACAACACTGACGACTTCCTTGGTTACTACTACCTAACAGCAACGTTCGATGCTGACAGCTATGACGGCCAACGAGATACCTTCTTAGGTATGTACCGCGACGAAGCTAACCCAATCGCTGTTGAAAAGGGACAGTGTTCTAACCGCACACAAACCTGTTACAACCACTGCGGTGCTTTACATAAGCAATTCACACTACAACCGGGCGAGAAAGTACGTTTTGCGGTCATACTTGGTGTCGGTAAAGGTAATGGCGAAAAACTTAGAGCTAAGTACCAAGACCTAAACGAAGTGGATAAAGCCTTTGCGGGCATCAAACAGCACTGGGATGAGCGTTGCAGCAAGTTCCAAGTGAAGTCTCCAAATGCAGGCTTGGACACCATGCTGAACGCATGGACGCTCTATCAAGCAGAAACCTGTGTGGTGTGGTCACGCTTCGCCTCTTTCATTGAAGTGGGTGGACGTACGGGTCTTGGCTATCGTGATACTGCGCAAGATGCGATATCAGTGCCGCATACGAACCCATCGATGACTCGTAAACGTTTAGTGGATCTTCTACGTGGGCAAGTAAAAGCAGGCTACGGTTTGCACCTGTTCGATCCTGATTGGTTTGATCCAGAAAAAGCCGATGTAAAACCTTCAAAATCACCGACCGTCGTTCCAACACCTTCTGACGAAGATAAGATCCACGGCATTAAAGATACCTGTTCTGACGATCATCTATGGATAGTGCCAACCATTCTTAACTACGTAAAAGAGACGGGCGATTTCGGCTTTATTGATGAAGTGATCCCTTATGCTGATGGGGGTAACGCAACGGTTTACCAACACATGATGGCAGCCCTGGATTTCTCAGCCGAATACGTCGGACAAACAGGGATTTGTAAAGGCCTGCGCGCTGACTGGAACGACTGTCTGAACTTAGGCGGCGGTGAATCCGCAATGGTTTCCTTCCTTCATTTCTGGGCTTTGGAAGCTTTCATTGAATTAGCCAACTACCGCAACGATAGCGAGGCGTTAAGCAAATACCAAGCGATGGCTGACGGTGTACGCGATGCCTGTGAAACCCACTTATGGGATGGACAAGGCGAGTGGTATATCCGTGGTCTCACCAAAGATGGCGACAAGATCGGCACCTTTGAACAGGTAGAAGGCAAAGTGCATCTTGAGTCTAACTCGCTGGCCGTTTTATCAGGCGCGGTTTCTCAAGAGCGCGGCGAAAAAGCCATGGATGCGGTCTACAAATACCTATTCTCACCATACGGTTTACACCTGAATGCACCATCATTCGCGACGCCGAATGATGATATCGGTTTTGTGACTCGTGTTTATCAGGGGGTAAAAGAGAACGGCGCGATATTCTCCCATCCAAACCCTTGGGCTTGGGTAGCTGAGGCGAAATTAGGCCGTGGTGACAAAGCGATGGAATTCTATGACGCTCTTAACCCATATAACCAGAACGATATGATTGAGACTCGCGTTGCAGAACCTTACTCCTATGTGCAGTTCATCATGGGACGTGATCATCAGGACCATGGTCGAGCAAACCACCCATGGTTAACCGGAACATCAGGCTGGGCTTACTATGCGGCGACTAACTACATCCTTGGTGTACGTACTGGCTTTGATAGCTTGACTGTTGACCCTTGTATTCCAACCTCATGGCCGGAATTTGAAGTGACTCGTCAATGGCGCGGCGCAACTTACCAGATCAAAGTGCTAAACCCGAATGGTGTAAGCAAAGGCGTTAAGTCAATGACGGTAAATGGCGAGCAGGTTGATGCAATCAACGTGCAACCACAAGGCAGCGTTAACCAAATCACAGTGGTAATGGGTTAATAAAAGTTAACTACGGAGAATCAGCGAACCAACATTGAACACAAACACGCCCTTCCTATCCATGGAGCTCCAACCGTGCCATCCATGGCACGTAGGGTTTGTTTATCAATGCTGGTTCACTGCCTTTTCTCTAAGGCGCTGCTTAGAGCGGCGATTAAAGGAGAACAGAACATGATTCAATTTGGTACTGGTGGCTGGCGCGCATTTATTGGTGAAGAGTTCACCAAAGACAACGTGCGTTTAGTCGCCCAAGCGTTAGCCAATATCATCAATAGTGAAAATGTGGCAAATGAAGGTTTTGTGATTGGCTATGACCGCCGTTTTCTTTCCGACAAAGCCGCAAAATGGTTTGCAGAAGTGTTGGCTGGTAACGGGATAACCGTCAGCTTTATCGACAAGTTCGTGCCGACACCAGTGGTGATGTATAAGGCAAAACAGCTCGACTGTGCTTACTCTGCGTGTATTACCGCCTCTCACAACCCAGCCGACTATAATGGCGTAAAAGTGTTTATTCGTGGCGGCCGCGATGCCGATGAAATTATCACCAAGAAGATCGAACAGCAGATCGCGACACTTATGTTAAGTGACGTAACATCCATTGAATTTGATCAAGCGATTCAGGATAAACAGATTATTGCGATCAACCCAATGAATGAGTTCGTCGATTCGATCATCGACTTTATCGACATTGATGCGATCAAAAAAGCCAACTTACGCGTATTGATCGACCCTATGTTTGGCGTGGCAAAAAATGCGCTGCAAACGGTATTGATCAATGGTCGCTGTGACGTGGATGTGATCAACGATGGTAAAAACCCCGACTTCGGTGGTTTGATGCCATCTCCAAGCGCTGCGACCTTGTATCGCTTGCAGCATCTGGTTAAAGACGAAGGCTACGATATTGGTATTGGTACCGATGGTGATGCTGACCGCCTTGGAATCATCGATGAGAAAGGTAACTTCATCCATCCTAATGAAGTGTTGATGCTGCTGTATTACTACCTGCTTGAATACAAGGGCTGGAAAGGCTCAGTGGTACGTAACATCGCAACGACTCATCTGCTCGATAAAATCGCGGCGGATCACAACGAAAAGAGCTTTGAGGTTCCCGTAGGCTTTAAGCATATTAGCTCACAAATGGAAGCCGATGATTCACTGTTAGGCGGTGAAAGCTCTGGCGGTTTAACCATTCGCGGCCATATCAAAGGAAAAGATGGCGTATTTGCTTCCAGCCTGCTGGTGGAAATGATCAGCGTAACAGGCAAGAAGCTGTCTGAAATGCTGGACGAGATCTACGCTCGTTATGGCTATGCCTATACCGCTGAAGGTGACTGCAAATTTAAAGCTTCAGAGAAACAAGCGCTGTACAACAAGATCTATGTTGAGAAGCAGTTGCCAGACTTTGAATTTGAAATTGAAAAAGTCAGCTACGAAGATGGTGCGAAGGTTTACTTCAAAAATGGTGGTTGGGTCATTGCCCGATTCTCAGGCACTGAACCTTTGCTGCGTATTTTCGCAGAGATGGAAGACAAGCCGACTGCAGAGCGTGTATTGCTACAGATGAAGACGTTTTTGTCTTTGTAAGAAATCTTAGAATAATCAAAGTGGTTATGATGAAGCAAACATACAAGGGCATGGATGCCCTTGTCTAAGCGAACAGGAAGTCTTGAGCGGTTTGCGTAATCATATCCACTTTCATTCTCCGCACATCTACAGTCAACAACACTACAACATCAAATACGCAGAGGAAAAGGGGATTAGAAAGCGAGAATACCTTGCTCATCAATCTCCACTACTACCTTCTGCCCTACCGAAATAGCCTGAGCTGAAGTCGCCAGAAGTTTAGTACCGTGCACATCAATCACGTAACGACAGTGGTCGCCCATAAATTGCTGCTCTAGAACGGTGACTTCTCCTTTATCTGAAGCTTGAATCAGCACTTGCTGAGGACGTAACAGTAAGTCACAACTACCACCAACAGCAATTTCAGTCTGCATCTGCGCTTCTAAGGTTCCAAGAGACGTATCAAACAGACCTTGTGTATTACGAGTCGCTGGCAGATAGCTACCACCACCAAGAAAATCCGCAACAAACTTACTTGAGGGCTGATAGTAAAGCTCTGAGGCAGTGCCGAACTGTTCAATAACACCGTGATTCATCACGGCCATTTTATCGGCAAAGGCAAATGCTTCTTCTCTTGAGTGAGTGACGAAAATCGCCGTCACGCCCTGCTTTTTGAAGATCTTACGAATCTCTGAAATCAAATCATGGCGCACTTGAGTATCGATATTGGAAAACGGTTCATCAAGTAACAGTAGATCCGGTTTATAAGCCAACGAACGAGCAATGGCGACACGCTGCTGTTGTCCACCAGAAAGCTGATGAGGGTAACGATCACCAAATGAGCTAAGATGAACCAGTTCCAACATCTCCTGAACTTTGCTGTTACGTTCAACCGCAGATAAGGTTCGCAACCCAAAGCCAACATTCTCTTCAACGGTTAGATGTGGAAATAACGCGTAATCTTGGAAAATCATACCTATATTGCGTTTTTCCGGCGCAAGCCAGTTGGCTCCATCATCGATGGTGACGCAATTTAAGCTCATATGTCCTGATGTTAAAGGCAGTAGTCCAGCAATCGCTTTAAGCAGGGTTGTTTTGCCACATCCACTTGCCCCAAGTAAGCAGACAATCTCACCTTTATCAACTTCAAGCGATAGAGATTCCAGTACCGTTTGAGTGTCGTACTGACAGGTGAGGTCTTGAATGGAAAGTGCGCAGCTCATCAGTGATTTTGCTCCAGAGAACGGTTAACAATTACAAGCGGGATTAAACCAACCAGAACCAATAATACGGCTGGTAATGCGGCAAGTTCTAAATGCTCATCAGAAGCATAGTTATAGACATAGGTAGCCAGCGTTTCAAAGTTGAATGGACGCAGTAGCAGTGAAGCATTGAGCTCTTTCATTGACTCAATAAACACCAGTAAACCAGCAATAAGAGCACCGCGTCTCACCAGTGGAAAATGTACTCGCCACAACATACTGTTTGCCTGACATCCCATTGTGCGGGCAGCCATATCCAGTGATGGGGAGACTTTGTTTAGACTGCTTTCGATACTGCCAATCGCAACCGCAGAGAAACGAACCAGCATGGCGAAAATAATCGCAAACATAGTGCCTGAGAATATCAGCCCCGGTCTGCCCCACTGCATCGCTTTCGCGATATCGTTGACAGTGTGATCTAGAGTTAATACAGGAACCATTACGCCGATAGCAAGTACAGTTCCCGGAACCGCATACCCCATAGAAGATAAACGCATCAAAGCAACACTGGTTCGATTCTGTTTTAGGCGGGCATAGAAATTAAGAACCAAAGCAACGCTAACAGCAACAATCGCCGCCGTTAGCGACACTTTCAAACTATTAAGCGCATATTGGC
Source organism: Vibrio sp. Y2-5 (assembly GCF_014596725.1). Taxonomy (GTDB): domain Bacteria; phylum Pseudomonadota; class Gammaproteobacteria; order Enterobacterales; family Vibrionaceae; genus Vibrio. The sequence goes on along the minus strand of NZ_JACVEG010000005.1, from coordinate 116,601 downwards.
GAAATTCTTCAGTCCAACTTTGTTCAAAGTAGGTATACGCGTAACTGATCAACTGCATTAGAGGAAAAATGAAAGCCGTGGCGACTAATCCCCAGCACCAGAACAGAGCAAGCCATTTTTTCCATCCGCTCAAATCGTAACGGAAATCTTCATGGCTATTAAACTGAGTCTGGTAAAGCTTCTGCTTGCGGCGACTGTAACGTTCAGCGCTAAGTAATAGCAACACGATCACCAACATAATGGCTGAAATCTTAGCAGCAGCATTAAGGTTAGAATAGTTTAACCAAGTGTCATACACCGCGGTGGTTAGCGTGCTGATCGCAAAATAATTAACCGTACCAAAATCACCGATAGTCTCCATTGCCACCAGTGATAACGCAACCGCAATAGAAGGACGAGCCAGAGGAAGAGAAATTCGTCTAAAGCTTTCCCACGGTGTGCACTTGAGCAATCTCGCCGACTGCAATAGAGAAACGTTTTGCTCCATAAACGTTGCTCGGCACAATAAATAAACGTAAGGGTAAAGCACTAAAGCCAGCACAATGCTAGCTCCGGTTAAACTGCGGATATCAGGAAACCAATACTCTCCAGCTTTCCATCCGGTTAGCTCTCTTAACCACATCTGTACAGGGCCGGCATAATCAAACCAGCCGGTAAAAATGTAGCCAACAATATAACCGGGAATCGCTAAAGGGAGCACCAATGCCCATTGCAGAATTTTCTCTCCGGGAAGCTTACACATCGCCATAATCCATGCGCTTGGTATCCCAAAGAGCAGAGATAAAGCCATCACGCTGACGACGAGAACAATGGTATTTTGCGCATAGGTGGGCATCACTGTTGCCATAAGATGAGCAAAGACGTCATCGGAGTGGCCAACAGCGGTAAAAAATATAGCTAAGATAGGCAAAACCAGTAGTGCTGCCAGAACAACACTACTGGTTTTCCATATAAGATGTTTTTCTTTCATTGCCTATTACAACAAGACAATTTGAGATGCATAAACGGCGCAAAGACATCTCATATCGCTTTTAAAAAAAGGGGGAAACATTCCCCCCTCAACAAACTAAAGATCGAATTTTACTTCATCCAGCAACTTGATGGCTACCGTATGATTGTCAGCAATTTTTTCTAAAGGTAGTGAATCAGATTTGAAATCACCCCAAGATGCTACCAGTTCAGAGCGCTTCACACCTGGTTTCACAGGGTATTCGAAGTTCACTTCTGCATACATATGCTGAGCTGTTTCACCCGTCAGGAATTCCATCAGTTTCAAAGCATTGTCACGGTTTGGAGCGTATTTAGCCATAGCCATACCGCTCACATTTACGTGTGTACCTTGCGCATTTTGACCTGGGAAGTTGATGTATACCGACTCAGCCCAGGCTTTTTGTTCTTTATCTTCCAGCATCTTACCCAAGTAGTAGCTGTTACCTAAAGAAAGATCACATAGGCCTTCTTTAATTGCACGGACTTGATCACGGTCGTTACCTTGAGGTTTACGCGCAAGGTTCGCTTTCAAGCCTTCCAACCAAGTTTTGGTTTCTGCTTCGCCATAGTTAGCAACCATCGACGCAACCAAAGCAATGTTGTATGGGTGTTTACCGCTGCGAGTACAGATTTTACCTTTATACTCAGGCTTTGCTAAATCAAGATAGTTAAAGTCTTCGCTCAATTTGCCTACACGATCACGTGAAGAGTAAACACTACGAGTACGAATGGTTAGCGCAAACCACTCATCGTTACTATCTCGGTATTGGGCAGGAATGTTTTCATCAATCACTGAACTATTCACTGGCTGAGTTAATTTCTTATCAGACAGTTCAAATAGACGGCTAAATTCAGAAGTCAGAACGATATCAGCAGGGCTGTATTCACCTTCTTGCGCCAACTTCTCTGCTATACCTTCTTTTGCAAACTTCACGTTTACCTTAATACCGGTTTCTTTGGTGAACTCATTAAACATTGGTTCAATAAGAAAAGGCTGACGGTAAGAGTAAACATTCACTTCCTCTGCTGCCATTACAGAAGGGGCTAAAGTGCTTAATGCAAGTGCAGAAAGGGTAAGCATCTTTTTCATCGTTCGAACCTATGTGTAGTGATAATGATAATGTTTTTTATTTACATAAATTATATTAACCATTTTTGCCGAACACAATCGTAGATAATAAAAAACCTGCTACTAGAGCAGGTTTTTTCGACGAAGTTCTAAATATTAATTATTTAATCACTGAGAACTCTGGATACGCTTCAACACCACAGTCGTGCATGTCCATACCTTCTAGCTCTTCTTCTTCAGAAACTCGGATACCCATAGTTGCTTTCAGGATAGACCAAACAATCAAGCTTGCTACGAATACCCAACCGAAGATAACGACTGCACCTAGAAGCTGAGAACCAAAAGTTGCATCTGAGTTGCTTAGTGGCACAACCATTAGACCGAAGAAACCACACACACCGTGCACAGAGATAGCACCCACTGGATCATCGATTTTCAGTTTATCTAGAGCAATGATGCTGAATACTACGATTGCACCAGCTACCACACCGATAGCCACAGAGTATAGTGGTGATGGTGATAGTGGGTCTGCAGTGATAGCAACTAGACCAGCTAACGCACCGTTTAGAACCATAGTTAGGTCAGCTTTACCCCAAGTTGTTTTACACACGAGTAGTGCTGCAATTGCACCCGCTGCTGCTGCTGCGTTCGTGTTTAGGAAGATTTTACCAACCGCAGTTGCGTTCTCGAAATCAGAAACCATCAACTGTGAACCGCCGTTGAAACCAAACCAACCGAACCACAGGATAAGTGTACCTAGAGTAGCAAGTGGCATGTTTGAACCTGGAATTGGGTAAACTTCACCGTTCTTGCCGTACTTACCTTTACGAGCACCGAGTAGGATAACACCAGCTAGAGCTGCTGCTGCACCTGCCATGTGTACGATACCAGAACCAGCAAAGTCACTGAAACCAGCTTCAGATAGGAAACCGCCGCCCCAAGTCCAGTAACCTTCCATTGGGTAGATAAATGCTGTTAGAACGATAGAGAAAATTAGGAATGCCCATAACTTCATACGTTCAGCAACCGCACCTGATACTACAGACATTGAAGTTGCTACGAATACTACTTGGAAGAAGAAATCTGACTCTAGAGAGTGGTCAGCGCCTTCAGCTTGAGAACCGATTAGTGTACCGAATGAAGGTAACCAACCCGCTTCAGCGTTATCTACGTACATGATGTTGTAACCAACGATTAAGTACATAGTGCACGCGATAGCGTAAAGCACAAAGTTTTTGGTCAGAATTTCAGTGGTGTTTTTTGAACGAACCAGACCTGCTTCCAGCATTGCAAAACCTGCAGCCATCCACATTACTAGTGCGCCTGAAATTAAGAAGAAGAAAGTATCCAGTGCGTAGCGTAACTCCGCTACAGTTACTGACAGTTCCATAATAGTTGTCTCCAATCCCTGATTCTTAAAGTGCTTCTACGTCCATTTCGCCAGTGCGAATACGAACAGCTTGACTTAAGTCATAAACAAATATTTTTCCGTCACCAATTTTGCCTGTATGAGCAGCTTTGATGATTGCTTCCACAACACGATCTACGTTGTCTGCTTGTGTAGCGATTTCGATTTTTACCTTAGGTAGGAAATCCACTTGGTATTCCGCACCGCGGTAAAGTTCTGTGTGACCTTTCTGACGACCGAAGCCTTTTACTTCTGATACTGTCATCCCTTCGATGCCAACATCAGCTAAAGCTTCGCGTACATCGTCAAGTTTGAATGGTTTGATGATTGCGTTTATGAGTTTCATCGCGTCCTCTCTGAAGCTGTAGTCCATTAACTCTAATCCCATTCTAGTAATCCAAGGTACGTGCCAACTTTTCAACCTATTGATATATATAGACTTAGAGTGATCTCAGTCCAAAAAAAAGAAAGGGTCGCACAAATGTTGTGCAACCCTTTCCCAAAAATAATGCGCTTAAGCCATTCTTCACCACTTAAGTGCACACAATAAAAGTCAGTCATTAATAGTTTTGAATGAACTCACTCCACTGTCTCATCATTGATTCAAAATCTTCCAGACCACATTCTGCGGTACTTTCACTATCGTAAAGCTCAAATTCGCTTTCAAACTCAATATCATGGCTGTAACCAAGCGCGTTATCTTGCACAGTCACTTCACTCCCTAACACCGAAAGTGAGATCTCTTTTCCTGCCAATTTCCACTCTTTTGCTGGACTTTGGTGCACTTGGTCGAGTAACGAAAACACTTGCTCAATCTTTGTGCGATCTTTACCAATCTCTTCTTGTAGCCAACGAGCCACTATCTGGTGCTCCATGTTGCAGCTAACGTAATACTCACCCATTAAGGTGTTTTTCGTAAATTCAAATTCCATGGGTTTCTCTATTGATAACGAGATCAGGTACTATTATCGACAAATTCGTATTCTAACGCCATTCTCAGCATGAAACTAAACGAAACTATCGCTCGTCAAATCGTTGAACGCACCATGAAAATCATCCCTTATCCCGTCAATGTCATGGATGAACAAGGAAGAATCATTGGTTCGGGAGAAACCAAGGCACTGCATCTGTAGCAACATTGATTTAAGGTGTGATGACCATGGCGCTGGTTTACCTATTAAGTCTGATTTTACTGTAAGAGAGAGTTCATGAAGATAGTTATTGCACCTGATTCTTTTAAAGAAAGTCTGTCCGCGACGGAAGTGGCGACTGTTATTGAACAAGGATTTAAACAAGTCTTTCCTCACGCAGACTACGTCAAAGTACCGATGGCAGACGGTGGCGAAGGCACGGTGCAATCCTTGGTGGATGCAACGGGGGGCAGCATTATCGCTTGCCAAGTAACTGATCCACTGGGGCAACCTGTTGAAGGTTTTTATGGACTATTAGGTGACGGTGATACCGCCGTCATCGAAATGGCTGCGGCTTCCGGTCTACATTTGGTTCCTCAAGCAAGCAGAAATCCACTGTTCACAACCTCATACGGTACCGGTGAGTTGATTCTGGCAGCGTTGAATCACAACGTAAAACGCATCATTGTTGGGCTCGGTGGTAGCGCCACTAACGATGCTGGTTTAGGTATGTTACAAGCTTTGGGCGTTCAATGTTTGGATTCGCAAGGTTTGGCTTTGTCCGCTGGTGGAGCTTCGCTAAACAAGCTTGCCACCATTGATCTCTCAACCTTGGATACTCGTCTTCAACAAGTGGAATTTCTGGTTGCTTGCGATGTGGACAATCCACTATGTGGTGCTCATGGTGCTTCTGCTGTATTCGGTCCGCAAAAAGGAGCTACGCCAGAGATGGTGGACACTCTTGATAAGGCTTTGAAGCACTTTGCTGACGTGGTTAAAAAAGATCTTAACAAAGATATTTTGCTTCTTTCTGGTGGCGGTGCTGCCGGTGGAATGGGCGCCACTTTAGTCGGAGTATTGAACGCTGAGATACAACCGGGCATTGATATCGTTATTGAGGCAATAAAACTTGATAGCTTGGTACAAGATGCCGATCTAGTGATCACCGGTGAAGGACGCATCGATAGTCAGACCATACATGGGAAAACGCCTATCGGCGTTGCACGCACAGCCAAATGTTATGGTAAAAAAGTCATCGCGATTGCAGGATGTTTTACACCTGACTATGGTGTGGTTCATCAGTATGGTTTAGACGCCGTCTTCGCGATTGTTAACCGCTCCGTTGATCTTGATACTGCATTACAGGAAGCTGAACTTAACCTGCTGCAAACCTCAAGCAACATTGCTAGGTTGCTCAAGCTCACTTAACAATAGAAGCTTTCTCCAACAGCTAAAAAGTGATAATAAAAAACCGCCGATTTTCATCAGCGGTTTTTAACCATTAAAGCGTCACTAGCTCAACTTATGCTGGCTCTTGGAAAATTACCGTGTCAGCTTTCTTGGTGTAATCCGCCATGCGGTGGAAGTTTAGATAACGGTAGGTATCCGCAGCTGTTGCGTTAATTTGCTCTGCGTATTGTAGGTACTCTTCTTTAGTCGGGATACGACCTAGAATTGCACCAACTGCCGCAAGCTCTGCTGAAGATAGATACACGTTTGCACCAGTACCGAGACGGTTCGGGAAGTTACGTGTTGACGTAGACATTACCGTTGATTTATCCGCTACGCGAGCTTGGTTACCCATACATAGTGAACATCCCGGAGTTTCAATACGAACCCCAGCACGGCCAAAGATACCGTAGTAACCTTCTTCTGTTAGCTGATCGCGGTCCATCTTAGTTGGCGGAGCCACCCATAGACGCGTTTCTAGCTGACCATTGAACTTCTCAAGCAGTTTACCTGCCGCACGGAAGTGACCAATGTTTGTCATACATGAACCAATGAACACTTCATCGATTTGAGTGCCTTGAACGTCAGATAGAAGACGAGCATCATCTGGATCGTTTGGCGCACAAAGAATTGGCTCTTTGATGTCTGCAAGATCGATTTCGATTACGTGAGCGTATTCTGCATCTTTATCTGCACTCATTAGCTCAGGGTTTGCTAACCACTCTTGCATCGCTTTAATACGACGTTCAATCGTACGCACATCACCGTAGCCTTCAGCGATCATCCACTTAAGCATAGTGATGTTAGAGTTTAGGTACTCTTCGATTGATTCTTGAGACAGTTTCACTGTACAACCCGCTGCAGAACGTTCTGCAGAAGCATCTGAAAGTTCGAATGCCTGCTCAACAGTTAGGTGTTCAACACCTTCAATTTCTAGTACGCGACCAGAGAATTCGTTGATCTTACCTGCTTTCTCTACAGTCAGTAGACCTTGCTTGATACCGTAGTAAGGGATTGCATGTACTAGGTCACGAAGTGTGATACCCGGCTGCATTTCGCCTTTGAAGCGAACCAAGATAGACTCTGGCATATCAAGAGGCATAACGCCTGTTGCTGCTGCAAACGCAACCAAACCAGAACCCGCAGGGAACGAGATACCCAATGGGAAACGAGTATGTGAGTCACCACCAGTACCAACGGTATCAGGAAGCAACATACGGTTTAGCCATGAGTGGATAACACCATCACCCGGACGTAGCGATACGCCACCACGGTTCATGATGAAATCAGGCAGTGTATGGTGAGTATTCACGTCGACAGGTTTTGGATACGCTGAAGTATGACAGAATGACTGCATCACTAGGTCAGCAGAGAAGCCTAGACACGCAAGGTCTTTCAGCTCGTCACGAGTCATAGGGCCAGTAGTATCTTGAGAACCAACCGTTGTCATTTTCGGTTCACAGTAAGTACCTGGACGAATACCTTCTACGCCACACGCTTTACCCACCATTTTCTGAGCAAGCGTAAAGCCTTTGCCGCTGTCAGCAACTGGCACTGGGCGACGGAATACGTCAGATGCACTCAAACCTAGAGATTGGCGAGCTTTATCTGTTAGACCACGACCAACGATCAATGGAATACGACCGCCAGCACGTACTTCATCAATCAATACGTCTGTTTTTAGTTTGAAGGTAGCCAGTACTTCACCTGTTTCGTGGTTACATACTTTGCCTTCGAATGGATAAACGTCAATTACGTCACCCATGTTCATTTTCGATACGTCAACTTCGATTGGTAGCGCGCCAGCATCTTCCATAGTGTTAAAGAAGATTGGAGCAATCTTACCGCCCAGCACATAACCGCCAGCGCGTTTGTTTGGAACGAATGGGATGTCGTCACCCATGAACCAAAGCACAGAGTTAGTCGCTGATTTACGAGATGAGCCCGTACCCACAACGTCACCAACGTAAACTAGCTGATGCCCTTTCTCTTTAAGCGCTTCAATTTGCTTAATTGGACCAACGCTGCCTGGTTGATCAGGATTAATGCCGTCACGTTCGTTTTTCAGCATTGCTAAAGCGTGAACAGGGATATCAGGACGGGACCATGCATCTGGTGCAGGTGACAAATCATCCGTGTTCGTCTCACCTGTTACTTTAAAGACAGTGAGAGTGATTTTCTCTTGTAGCGCAGGTTTAGACAGGAACCATTCTGCGTCAGCCCAAGACTGAAGAACTTGCTTCGCAAATTCATTACCTGCTTTTGCTTTCTCTTCTACATCATAGAAAGCATCAAACATAAGCAATGTATGAGATAGAGCTTCAGCAGCAATTGGTGCAAGCTCTGCATCATCAAGTAATGAAACGAGTGACTCGATGTTGTAACCACCTTGCATTGTGCCTAGTAGCTGTGCCGCTTTTGCACGACTGACTAGTGGAGAAGTAACGTCCCCTTTCACGATAGCCGTTAAAAAGCCCGCTTTTACATAAGCAGCTTCATCAACGCCCGGTGGAATACGGTTTTCAAGCAGATCAAGGATGAATTCTTCTTCACCTTGAAGGGGATTCTTTAACAGTTCAACAAGTCCAGCAACTTGCTCTGCATCTAGGGGTTTAGGTACAACTCCTTCAGCGGCACGCTCTTCGACGTGTTTACGGTAGGCTTCAAGCACGACTTTTTTCCTCTCATTGCGGTTCACCTAATAATTATAAAAATGTAAGTGAACATCCTTGGAAACTTGGCTCTCCGTTGCCCTTGTTTTCATTCAAATATGACTGAGAAACAGCGCCCTAGAGGCCAAACTGTGGGCGTCAGAATAGCAAATTTAACGAGAAATTAAAATCTCATCATTTTGACCAACATAGCAACTTAAGACTAAAGTTTGACGATTCTCACCATTAAACTTTATCCCTCATCACTTAAACGTGGTCCCTAGAATCAAATATAACGAATCGAAATTCTGCTCTGTGCGTCCATAACCGAACATTACAGGCCCTATTGGCGAATCAACACCTGCAAAAACAGACGCTGCACCATATAAAGGAGCCTCATCTAGACCTAAATCGGGGTCAGACCAAACGCCTCCATACTCAATCGACGCCCCAAGATATACAGGCGATGAGAAGAGTCCAAAGTCATTGTCAAACCAGCGATAACGGTAAATCAGACTAGTATACGCTTTATTTTGTCCTATCAGACTGTTGCGCGGTATACCGGACAAATTCAAAAAACCACCGATGGTTTTAGGATCAATCGGTGTGGAAGAGTTCTTACTTTTTACAATTCCATACTCTGCATTTCCGACCAAAGTATGGCGTTTATAGCTCTGTGCGGCGACAAATTTGGTCGAAAGTTCATAAACCGTATCTTCACCATCCTCTTCCATCACAGAGGAATTGGAATAGGAATCATCATGAGAAATCAGATATTCGAAGTCCAAATAGACACCTTGAGTCGGCAAACTAAAACTGTCTAATGTATCAATCCGATAACTGGCAAATAATCCTTGCCGTTTAAAGGATACATCCCCAACATCAGGTAAATTTGAGAGTTCTGCACTACCGTCTGTGTAACGAACACCAATTTTCGCCTCACTCCACAGCGCGCTCTGATATCCAATCGCAGCTTCTGCTACCCACTCCAAATAAGAGACGGGTACATAATTTTTGCTTGCTTCTAAGCCGGTATTATCAAATCCACTGACTGGCACATTTCGCTTATCATTAGTGTAGCGTCCAGACAGGGTGGTAAATGCCTTTTGTGTGGAAAATAGTGGGGAGTAAAATTCCGCTTCAAGGCGTTTATCCGTACCACCATCCATATTGATCATGACTCCGGCGCCGCTGGAGTTAAGATCAGTGAAATTGGTTGAAATACCAATAGAATACTGGCTGTCAGTGGTAAAATCGTCTTCTAAGAAAAAACGGAAATTGGCATAGTTTGGCCCCCAAGACTTTTCTCGTACATCGACAGCCAACTCTTCATCATCTTCATTTTTTTGGTATTTGTAACTGACCAGTTCAAATCGGTCTAATGCATAGAGATTTTCAACACTTTTTTCTATTTCTTCAGTAGTCAACGCCTTACCTTGATCAAGATTTAAAAGGTTTTTCAGTAACAAATCACTGTAATGGCTGTTGTTATTTAGAATGATTTTATCGACTACAACTTCATCGCCATATTTCAACTCATGTCTGCGTTCTTCTTTTTCATCAATGTATTTCTGGTAATCAGCACTGCTCAGCGACAACTTAGATAACGCCTGCTGATTTGCTATCGCAGCTTGATATCCCTTCTCAAAAGCATCAGGCATACGCTCGAATTCGGTTGTCTCCATCTGCCCCACTTGAGGCTTTAGAAAAACATCTTCGTCCGTCAACATATCGGCTTGGTCTTGAGTACTGCGGCGAACAAGATAGTTGGACAACTGATCTGCCATGGTAAGAAAATTGGTAAAGTCTTCCTGCGCTTTGTAATCGGTGCTGATATCTACCGCAATGACTATGTCCGCGCCCATTTCTCTGGCAACATCAACAGGCATATTATTAGTGACACCACCGTCCACCAGCAGGTGACCATCAACTTCATAAGGCGGTAATGCTCCGGGAACCGACATACTCGCCATCATGGCATCGACCAAATAGCCTTTATCGAGTACCACAGGTTGAAGTTGTACAATATCCGTTGCCACAGCACGATAAGGAATGGCGAGCTGATTGAAAGATTCAAACGGAGAGAGGTTACCAGTGGTCACTCGCAGAATTCGTAACATATTCTGACCTTGAACCACGCCTTTAGGAGCGCGCACTTCCCACCAATGGATGCCTAAATCTGTCGTCAATTGATAACGATCTTCGTATTCTTTATCTCTCACAAGTCGTTGACTACGACTTACGCGATCGCGATAACCACTGTTCCAGTCAACGCTATAAATCAGGCTTTCTATTTCAGAAGCACTCATACCCGTGGCATACAAACCACCGACATAAGCCCCCATGCTGGTTCCAGTCACTATATCGACAGGAATGTGCATTTCTTCCAGCGCTTTTAACACGCCGACATGTGCCGCGCCTTTCGCGCCGCCACCAGCGAGCACCAAGGCAATTTTAGGGCGCTTGGTTTGGGGTTGTTCTATTTGAATAGATTCCGTTTGTGAATCCGCTGCGCTGGCGAAAACGCCAAACGGAGCCACTGCATAAGCCAAGCAGATAAAACAGAGCAACTTTTTCGCCACGCTACGCCCTCAATCCCTTAAAATTCAAAATACTATAAACTTCGGTCACTACCACTGGAAGAGTTTTTTTATCCATTCCACAGGGTGATTCTCACACTGTTTTTTCCAGTCGCCGCTCGGATCCCAAACGGGAAGTTTAAAGTCGTTTCCACAGTCCAGCGCAAGCGCACCACCGTTTTTGTTCGAAAAACCCACCGTCGTCACGCCCTTTGGCCATGGCAGAACCAGTTTCTCAGGAATCCGATAATGCAGGTACTGAGCGTACACACGCAATGCACCACTTGAGCCAGTTAAAGCCGTGGGTTTGTTGTCATCTCGTCCAAGCCAGATCGTTGTTACTTCTCGACCATCAACGCCCACAAACCAGCTATCACGACTGTCATTACTGGTACCAGTTTTTCCTGCAAGCGCAGCCCAAGCAAACTGATTCTGTAGGTAACGTCCTGTTCCTTCTAACACACCACGTTTCATGGCGTATGTAGTGAGCCAAGCCGCTTGTTGATCAACAGCTTGATAAACCTTCGGAATGGATTGATACAAGACATTACCTTCTAAATCCAATACCGAACGTAGCGCTGACATCGGTGCTCTTTTGCCAGAGTTGGTTAACGTCTGATACATCTGTGCCACCTGATAAGGTGAGAGCGAGAATGAACCTAGTAACATTGACGGCACAGGGCGAATTTCACTTTTGTCTACCCCAAGTTGCTGCAAGGTATCCGAAACCTTATCAATGCCCAGTGACATACCGAGCTGAACCGTTGGCACGTTCAAAGACTTAGCCAAAGCCATGTACAAAGGCACATCACCTCGGTATTGGCGGTCAAAGTTTCTTGGGCTCCAAACACTGCCTTCGCTGCCTTTCAGAGATATCGGTTTATCAACTAAAGTTGTCGCTAAATTGTATTTCTCAGGTTGAGCTAGTGCTGTGAGATAAACAGCAGGTTTCACCAGAGAGCCAATCGGTCTTCGCGCATTAAGCGCGCGGTTAAAGCCTTCGTAGCCTGTTCGTTTACCACCTACCATAGCGCGAATTTCGCCACTATGACGGTCAACCGCAATCGCGGCGGCTTCCAAACCTTTGCCGGCCGTTTTTTCTAGCTCTGGAACTTTATTTGCGATGGCTTGTTCCAGTTTGGCTTGCGATACAGGGTCAAGAGAGGTGAAAACACGCAATCCTGAATCTGATTTAAAATCACGTCCCAGTTTTTCATTTAGTTCGATAGAGAGCTGCTGGAAATACGCAGGCTGACGGCTGGCAATGCGCGCCACTTTTTGCACGTCCAATGGACGAGTCACCGCTTGCTCGTACTGCTTTGCCGTTAGGATATCTTGATCCATCATAAGACGAAGAACTAAGTCTCGACGCTCTTTTGCCCTTTCAGGATAACGCATAGGGTTGTAATAGGAAGGTCCTTTGACCATGCCCACCAGCAGTGCCAATTGATCAATTCGCAGTTCTTGTAGCGGCTGACCAAAATAAAGGCGAGACGCCAAACCAAAACCATGCACGCCTTCTTTGCCATTCTGACCTAAATAAACTTCGTTCAGATACGCTTCAAGAATGCGGTCTTTGCTGTAACGGTAATCAATGATCAGCGCCATATACGCTTCACGCAGCTTACGCCACAAGGTTCTGTCGCTGGATAAGAAGATGTTTTTTGCTAACTGCTGAGTCAGAGTACTGCCACCTTGCACTGTGCGACCCGCTTTGAGGTTCACCATCATAGCGCGCACAATTGCTAGTGGAGAGACACCGTCGTGTTGATAGAAGTGTCTGTCTTCAGTGATCAACAGTGCATCAATCATCACTTCAGGGAACTGCTCGCGACGTAAAAACAGACGCTGCTCTTGGACATCTTTTTCAAGCATGCCAAGCATCTTTGGCTCTAATCGCAAATAGCCAAAGTCACCCTTTTGCTCTAGTGACTGAATACGCTGTACCCCGTTTTCATCGAAGCTGATCATAACGTGACGATCTGGCTCAGGGCCATCAGAGAACTCAAACGGACGACGAATAACCTCAATACGTGTTGCAGAGGCAGAATACTCTCCAGCATATCTCGGGTTAGCGACTTTTCTGTAGTTCAGTACATCAAGCTCATTACGAAGTTCTTTAATACTTAAATTGTCTCCGGGTGCAATCTCCAGAATCCTGGCATAAACAACCGTTGGCAAATCAAATAGCTGCCCTTCGAAGCGGTGCTTAATCACGCTGTCGAGATAAATGCCAGCAAAGACCAGTAAAGCGATGACGGCGACACCCACTTTCCATCCAATACCCCATAACCGCTTTAACCAAGACTTAGGGCGGTTAGGTTTGTTTGACGGTCTGCGCGATCTTGAAGACGGTTTAGCCGCCGTTTTTCTTTTACTTCCGGATTTCGGGTTACTGCGTTTATTTGTCATGAATTCAATTGTCGTTTTGTTTTCGTTGTTGCAACGTGATTTGCAGGATCGTCAGGCCAAACATGTTTCGGGTATCGCCCTTTCATCTCTTTTTGCACTTCTTTATATGCACCAGCCCAAAAGCCAGCGAGATCGCGGGTCACCTGCAATGGTCTTTGCGCTGGTGACAGCAGTTCCATCACAATCGCTTGACGCCCCTTGGCAATAACGGGTGACGTTTTTTCACCAAACACTTCCTGCATTCGAACCGATAACACCGGCTCTTTACCACATTGATAACGTATTTTCTTATGTGTTCCGGTTGGCAATACATGGGTAACTGGCAACCATTCATCTAACTGTTGATTGAGCGGCCACCCCAACCGAGCATTAAGCGCTTCAATGAGGGGGACTTTCTGCAAAGCTTTCACTGAGGTAATGCCAATCAAGTAAGGCTCTAACCACTCTCTTAACTCGTTTAACAGGCTTGCGTCATCCATCGCTGGCCACTCTTCATCATCAAGCCACTCAATGCCACAGCGTACCCGTTCCAACCACTGTACGGTGTCTTCGCTCCAGTTTAAAACCGAAAGACCTTTACGCTCGACATAATTAAGCAAGGCTTGCGTCATTTTTTGTTTATCAGGTTCAGGTAAGGTACGACGTCGAACAACGACGTCACCCAAACAGCAACGCTCTTCAGCGACAAGCCTCCCGGCTTTTTCATCCCAATCCACCTGCTCACTGGTGGCAAACAAAAAACCAAACTGAGATTCCAAAGCTTCGATATCCATATCCAGTGCGCAAAAAATCCGGCTGGACTGGCTTATTTGGTTTGATGAGCCCAGCGAACGCATAAGATCAAGGGCGATCACATAATCACTTCCCGCCAGAGGTTGTGATTCATCAATGAAAGCACCGTGTCCGTTTGCCAGCAAAAACTGACCATATCCCTGACTTCGCTTCTGAGCAATACGGTCTGGAAACGCTAAACAAGCGACCAAAGGTAACAAAGAGCTTTCGACCCGATTAAGGGAAAAAGCCGCATCCAACTTATTTGCCAACGTATTGGCTCTTTGAGTCATTTGTTTGGACTTAGGATGATTCCCCTGTTGCCATCGATGCAAACTGTGTTGCAAATCGAGTACCTGCCTTTCTGGCTCTTCAAGCAGCGCTGCTAACGCTACTGCGCTATTTAAAAGTGCGAGATTTTTGTCTTCCACTGTTAGCAACATAGCTGCGATTCTGGGTTCCACACCCAAGCGATGCGCCTCTTTACCCATTGCTGTTAACTGATTTTGCTTGTCCATCAGACCTAAAGATTGCAACAGAGATGACGCCTGATTCATCGCTGATGTCGGCGGTAAATCTAACCATTGCAGTTCATTAGCATTTTTGACGCCCCATTGAGCCAATTCCAGCATCAGAGGTGCAAGGTCACTTTGCAGAATTTCTGGAGTAGAAACTTTCGGCTGCTGATTAAACTGAGCTTCACTGTATAAACGAACGCAAATACCTGCTTCTAAACGACCAGCACGACCAGCACGCTGATCGGCAGATGATTGAGCAATCCGCACCTGTTCTAAGCGGGTGATGCCGGTTTTCAAATCAAAACGCGCCACGCGTTCCAAACCAGAATCCACCACCATGCGAATGCCTTCAATGGTCAGTGATGTCTCTGCAATATTGGTCGCCAGAACCACTTTACGCTTTCCTTCTGGCGCAGACGAAATCGCCTTTTGCTGTTCGGCAAAACTCATCTGCCCGTAAATCGGGCACACATCAACATCACTTGGAAGATCACCGAGCTGATCCGCTAATGCGGTGATGCTGGCAGCACCCGGTAAAAAAGCGAGTAGAGAACCTTGTTGGTTCAACATTAAGGTTCTGATTTGTTTTGCCATTGCAGGAACCAAAGGTTCGTTAACGCCGATAGGCTGATAACGAACATCAATCGGATAACCGCGACCTTGTGACTCAACATATTCCGCTAAAGGCAATAACTGTTGCAGTGCAGCTTGATCTAATGTCGCAGACATCACGATGATTTTAAGATCGTCGCGAAGTACCGATTGTACTTCTAAACTCAACGCCAACGCCGTATCGGCATGAATGCTCCGCTCGTGGAATTCATCAAAAATCAATGCGCCGATGCCGTCTAACTCAGGATCGTTTTGAATCATGCGCGTCATGATGCCTTCTGTCACCACTTCCAAGCGGGTATCACTGCTGACCTTTGTTTCTCCTCTCACCCGATAACCCACAGTTTTCCCGACTGACTCCCCCAGTTGTTGAGACAGGTAACGAGCAATATTTCTCGCTGCCAATCGTCTGGGTTCGAGCATGATAATTTTTCCGTCGACTAAACCAGATTTCAGCAATGCGAGCGGGAAATAGGTCGACTTACCCGTGCCGGGAGCCGCTTTTAAAATCAGTTGGGGAGAATGCTCAACACCTGCTAGCAAATCAGGTATTACTGCGAGAATCGGCAGTTGTGACAAGAGAATGTCCTTATGTTTAAATATCCCAAATTAACAACCAAAGCATTGTACATAAAAACAGTACAGGGATCTCGATGCAATTTACACCAGCGCTTGAGCGCGCGACATTAATTAAACGCTACAAACGATTTCTGGCGGATGTAGAGTTAAAAGATGGAAAGCAAATCACTATTCACTGTGCTAATACTGGTGCGATGACAGGGTGTGCAGACCCAGGCAACCAAGTTTGGTATTCAACGTCCGACAATCTAAAGCGCAAATACCCCAATAGTTGGGAACTGACAGAAACAGCACAAGGCCATCGAATTTGCATCAACACTGCGCGAGCTAACCAACTTGCGGTTGAAGCGATCCAAAACGGGACGATTAAAGAACTGCAAGGTTATGAGCAGTTACGCACAGAAGTTAAGTATGGTGCTGAAAATAGTCGCATTGATATCTTGCTCTGTAGCGAATCTAAACCAAACTGTTATGTAGAAGTGAAAAGCGTGACTCTTTTGGATGAGCGCAATATCGAGACTGGGGAAGAGAATCAACGTGTAGGACAAGGCTATTTCCCCGATGCCGTCACCACTCGTGGGCAAAAACACTTACGAGAATTGTCAGAAATGGCCCAAAATGGGAGCAGAGCCATACTTTTGTTCACAGTTTTACATTCGGGTATTGAAAAAGTCTCACCAGCTCGCCATATAGACGCGAACTATTCACAATTGTTAACAATGGCACAAGAAGCAGGCGTGGAAGTACTGTGCTACAAAGCAGAACTTTCAGACAATGAAATACAACTGGTATCGGCAATCGAATTTTCCCATCAATCGTCAAAAAATTGATGAAACCTCCACATTGACGATAACTTTGTAAAACAGTGTTTGCCTCAGTTACTTCTTTTTGCTATAGATACCCGCCTTAAATTGACTGCGATAGCAGTTGACTAGGTGTTAGTAGGAGATGCTGTATGCCAGAATCCAAAAAGAAAACGCTAGGCATCCTAGCCATTGCAGGTGTTGAGCCATACCAAGAGAAAGCCGGTGAAGAGTACATGTCACCAGAGCAAGTGGCTCATTTTACGAAAATTTTACAAGCTTGGCGCAACCAGCTCAGGGAAGAAGTTGATCGCACTGTTCACCATATGCAGGACGAAGCGGCAAACTTTCCAGACCCTGTTGACCGTGCTTCTCAAGAAGAAGAATTTAGCCTAGAACTTCGCAATCGTGACCGTGAACGTCGTTTGATTAAGAAGATCGAAAAGACACTCGACAAGCTAAAAGAAGATGATTTCGGCTTCTGTGAGTCTTGTGGTGTTGAAATCGGCATTCGTCGCTTGGAAGCTCGCCCTACTGCTGATCTTTGTATCGACTGTAAAACGCTTGCGGAAATCAAAGAAAAACAGATGATGGGTTAACCCCAACAGATGTCACGAAGGGAGCGATTGCTCCCTTTTTGTTTTACTATTTTTTCGCAAATGTTGGTAAAGGTAGCCAATAACTTCTTAAAGTTTGATACTTACACTTCTTCCATCAATCTTCTTAAGCAAATATAGGCATTATGAGTTACGTTGGTCGTTTCGCCCCTTCACCTTCTGGACCATTACACTTTGGTTCATTAGTCGCCGCATTAGGCAGTTACTTCCAAGCCAAATCGCAACTTGGTCAGTGGTTAGTAAGAATTGAAGATCTCGATCCGCCAAGAGAAATGCCCGGCGCCGCCAGCCTTATATTAAAGGCAATAGAAGCGTATGGATTAGAATGGGATGGAGAGGTTGTTTATCAGAGTCATCGCCACCATTTATATCAACAGCAAATCGAACAATGGCTCGCATCTGGCCAAGCTTACTTATGCCAATGCACGCGTAAACAAATTAAAACAGCGGGTGACTTCTATCTTGGAACATGCCGAGATAAAGGGTTAACAAACCGCTCTGATTGCTCAGTGCGACTTCGGATGGATCATCCAGTTTCGTCATTCATCGACCTGAAACACGGCGAGATAACAATACCAGAAGCACTAAGCAAAGAAGATTTTATTATTAAGCGTCGAGATGGTTTGTACGCTTATAACTTAGCGGTCGTTATCGATGATATTGACCAAGGTGTCACAGAGGTTGTACGAGGCGCCGATCTGATTGAGCCAACAGGCCGTCAAATCAGCTTGTATAAAACGCTCAACCAAGCACCTGTTAGCTATTTACATTTGCCGCTTGCGATGGACATCAACGGTAATAAGTTATCCAAACAAAACCATGCAACAGCGATTGATCCTAGTACCCCTAAGCCGACGCTAATGAAAGCGATGCAGTTTTTAGGGTTTATTTTCCCCAAGGGAATCGCCGATGGTCGAATTGATGAAATCATCGATTGGGGAACAAAGAATTGGCATATTGAGCAGCTTCCACAGCAGATCGAGATCACACCAAGATTCTCAAATGACGCCTTGTAAGCTATTATTAGCCGCAAATCCAGCCAGTTTGGGCTGTAATCGCAAAGATTAACGGCACAAGAGGCAACACCAATCATTGTAAAACATACATGAATAACAACGACTTAAAAGAAAGCGAACATCACATATATCCAAGCTTAGCTTTGAATATCGTCACTCGCCAAGAGCACAACATTTCGCGTAAGCAGATCAGCGATAACGCGTTAAAGGTGTTGTATCGTCTTCAGGGTGCGGGTTTTGACGCCTACCTAGTCGGTGGTGGTGTTCGAGATTTACTACTCGAAGAAGTACCAAAAGATTTCGATATCGCAACCAATGCGACGCCAGAAGAAATTCGTCAGTTGTTCCGCAACTGCCGTTTGATTGGTCGCCGTTTCCGTCTTGCACATATCATGTTTGGACGCGACATCATTGAAGTGGCTACTTTCCGTGGTCATCATCAGGAGCAAAACAAACAGCTAGCGGTGCAATCAGAAGCCGGTATGCTACTGCGTGATAACGTCTACGGCACCATTGATGAAGATGCTGAGCGCCGTGACTTCACCATCAACGCTATGTACTACAACATCGCCGACTACTCTATCCATGACTACGCAGGTGGTATGGAAGACCTTGAAGACAGACTTGTTCGTCTGATCGGCGATCCAGAAACTCGTTACCGTGAAGACCCAGTGCGTATGCTTCGTGCGATTCGTTTTGCAGTAAAACTGGATTTCGACATCGAAGAAGATACCGCAGCGCCAATTGAAGATTTAGCGCCGCTATTACGCGATGTTCCTGCCGCTCGTCTCTATGAAGAGATGCTGAAAATGCTGCAATCTGGACACGGTTTGGAAACGTACCACCTGATGCGTGAGTACAACCTGTTCCAACAAGTGTTTCCGACTATCGCACGTCACTTCACTGAAGATTACTCATCACAAGCAGAGCACATGCTCGACTTAGTGCTTGATTCAACAGATCTACGCATTGAAGAAGGCAAACGCATTAACCCTGCCTTTATGTTTGCAGCGATTTTCTGGTATCCGATGGTGAAACTCGCAGAAGAGATGATGGAAAGTCATAACCTCAACTTCTACGATGCGGTTATGGAAGCGAGCAACAAAATTCTTGATGAAGTGGTTAAGTCGATTGCGATACCTCGTCGTCACACCGCTACTATGCGTGAAATTTGGCAACTGCAGTTACGCTTACCTCGTCGTAACGGTAAACGCGCTTTCCGCTTGATGGAACTGAATAAATTCCGTGCTGGTTTCGATTTCCTAGAAATGCGCGGCGAAGTTGAAGACGGAGAAGTGAAGCAACTGGCTGACTGGTGGCAAACCTTCCAAACTGCGGGTCGTACTATGCGACAAGCAATGGTGGCAGACCTAGACAGCGTAACTAAACCTTCAGGTACTCGCCGCCGTCGTCCATCGACACGCAAGAAAAAGAGCAAGCCAGCATCATGACAGTAGCGTATATCGCAGTCGGCAGTAATCTCAGTGACCCTGTGAGTCAAGCCAACAATGCTATTGAAGCACTAACCAAGTTACCGAAGTCGCGTTTTATCGCGGCTTCATCACTGTACAGCAGCACTCCGATGGGTCCGCAAAATCAACCCGATTACATTAATGCTGTTGTGGCAGTTGAGACAGAATTAACACCTCTTGAGTTGCTTGATTGCACTCAGGCGATTGAACAAGAACAAGGACGAGTACGTAAAGATGAGCGTTGGGGGCCAAGGACTCTCGATCTCGATATCGTACTATATGGCAATGAGACCATCGATACTGAACGGCTAACCGTACCTCACTATGGTATGCGTGTCAGAGAGTTTGTCCTATATCCACTTGCAGAAATCACACCTGAGCTGCAACTCCCTGATGGCACTGCGCTTCAAGAGTTACTTAAATCTGTTCCTCTCAATGGGCTGAGTATTTGGCAATAGCCGCGCTCTGACCAATTGACTTAGTAAGGACATACAATGAAAAAAATAACAATCAACGACCTAATGAAGTGGAAAAAAGAAGGTCGTAAATTTGCTACCTCTACTGCCTATGACGCGAGCTTCGCGCAACTGTTTGAAAGCCAAGAGATGCCTGTTCTTTTAGTCGGCGATTCACTGGGTATGGTTCTGCAAGGCGAGAGTGACACTCTACCCGTCAGTGTTGACGATATCGCCTACCACACGCGTTGTGTACGTAAAGGTAGCCCTAACTGCTTGCTAATGGCGGACATGCCGTTCATGAGCTACGCAACCCCTGAACAAGCCTGTGAAAACGCAGCAAAAATCATGCGCGCTGGTGCGAACATGGTGAAAATCGAAGGCGGTGACTGGTTAGTCGATACCGTTAAAATGCTCACTGAGCGTGCAGTACCAGTTTGTGCACACCTTGGTTTGACGCCTCAGTCAGTGAACATTTTTGGTGGCTACAAAGTTCAAGGACGTGACCAAGAACAAGCCGATCGTATGGTGAAAGATGCGCTTGCACTGCAAGAAGCTGGCGCACAAATCGTTCTTCTTGAGTGTGTACCTGCCAGTTTAGCAGAGCGTATTACACAAATTTTGGATGTACCAGTTATCGGTATCGGTGCAGGTAACAGCACTGATGGCCAAATTCTGGTGATGCACGATATGTTCGGAATTTCAGCCAATTACATGCCAAAATTCTCAAAGAATTTCCTTGCTGAAACAGGCGACATGCATAAAGCTGTGGCAGCTTACATTGCTGACGTAGAAGCCGGACGCTTCCCTGATGAAGCACATACTATTGCCTAAGGAGTAGTTCATGCAGACATATGCTGATATCTCAGCTCTTCGCGAGCAGATCCAACAGTATAAGCGTGATGGTCGAAAAGTGGCGTTTGTTCCAACTATGGGTAACTTACACGAAGGTCACCTGACACTCGTACGTAAAGCTCGCGAATTAGCCGAAATTGTTATCGTGAGTATCTTTGTTAACCCAATGCAGTTTGAACGCGTGGATGACCTCAATAGTTACCCTCGTACACTGGAAGAAGACTATAACAAACTGACCAGTGAAAACGTGGAAATTGTATTCACACCGACCCCAGAAATCATGTACCCATATGGCCTTGATAAGCAGACTTCTGTAGAAGTGCCTGGGTTATCAACCATTCTTGAAGGCGCTTCACGTCCGGGTCACTTCCGTGGTGTGGCAACAGTGGTCGCCAAACTGTTTAACATCGTTAAACCTGATGTAGCCTGCTTTGGCGAAAAAGATTTCCAGCAGTTAGCTGTGATTCGCCAAATGGTTGTAGACCTATGCATGGATATCGAAATTGTCGGTGTCCCTACTGTGCGTGAGATGGATGGTCTTGCGATGAGTTCTCGCAACAACTTGCTGTCTCTAAACGAGCGTCAACGTGCGCCAGTACTCGCTCGTACGATGCACTGGATCAGCAGCGCGTTACGTGGTGGTCGTCGTGATTACGACTCTATCGTTGTCGATGCTCAAGACCAACTGCGCGCAGCGGGTCTAGAACCGGATCAAATTTTTATTCGTGATTCCCGCACTTTGCTACCAGTGTCTGAAGAAACCAAGCAAGTCGTGATTTTGATGTCAGCATTTTTAGGTAAAGTCCGACTGATTGATAATCAGGTTGTCGATTTCGTATCAGAACAACAGAGCTAAACCGATATTTAATTTCCACAATGCATTGGTTTAAAAGAAAAAAAGGTCAACTTATGTTGACCTTTTTTATTGAGCAAGAATGCACTCTTAAATGGGCTATCGCGAAGATAAATGATTAACTGCGCAGACCTTTACCTTTAGTGACCAAGTAATGAGCAACACAGTAAAGCACCACAACAAACACACTCAGTACACTGAAAGAAGTGACAATATCCACATCTGACACACCCAAGAAGCCATAGCGGAATGCGTTCACCATATAAACAATTGGGTTAACCTTTGACACACCTTGCCAGAACTCTGGCAACAAGCTGATCGAATAAAATACGCCGCCTAAATAGGTCAATGGAGTCAAAATGAAGGTTGGAACAATTGAAATGTCGTCAAACGTTTTGGCAAATACCGCATTGATTAAACCACCCAACGCAAAAACGACAGAGGTCATAAATACAGTCAGGAAGATGACGCCCCAGTGTTCCACATTCAAATGCACAAAGAACAAAGAAACAAAAGTTACCAGCGAACCAACCAGCAAACCACGGGTTACACCGCCCATCACATAGCCTGCAATGATGACGTAGTTAGGCACAGGTGCCACCAGCAACTCTTCAATATTCTTCTGCATTTTGGCACTAAAAAATGATGATGCTACATTCGAGTAAGAGTTAGTAATCACTGACATCATAATCAAACCGGGAATGATGTACTCCATGTAGCTAAAACCGTTCATCTGACCGATGCGAGAACCAATCAAGTTACCAAAAATGATGAAATAGAGGCACATGGTAATGACTGGTGGAACTAAGGTTTGCACCCAAATTCGCGTAAAACGAGTGACTTCTTTACTTAACAAGCTAACAAAAGCTGTCCAATAAATTTGATACATAGTGGTTCCTTAACTCTGTTCGCGAACAATTCGAACAAACAGCTCTTCTAAACGGTTAGCTTTATTACGCATCGACAACACCCTTACGCCTTGCTCTGTAAGCTGACTAAAGATGTGGTTCAACCCTTGTGTTTTTTCGATTTCTATTTCCAGCGAACCGTCTTTCAGGGTTTGCGAAATAACACCGTCAAGTTCTGTTAGCTGACTTTCGTTTTCGATATCCAACACAAATGTTTCAACGTGAAGCTTCGACAACAAACCTTTCATGGTGGTGTTTTCGATAACTTCACCACGGTTGATGATACCTATGTTACGACACAGCATTTCTGCTTCTTCCAGATAGTGAGTCGTCAGAATAATCGTAATTCCCTGCGCATTAATCTTCTTCAGAAACTCCCACATAGAACGGCGCAATTCGATATCAACGCCAGCCGTCGGTTCATCAAGGATCAGCAATTGTGGTTCATGCATTAATGCACGCGCAATCATCAGGCGACGCTTCATACCACCAGACAAGTTCCGAGCACGCTCTTTACGCTTCTCCCACAAATCCAGTTGAGTTAGGTACTTCTCAGCCCTCTCTTTAGCTAGCGCTTTTGAGACACCGTAATAACCTGCTTGCTGAGTAACAATCTGTTCTACGGTTTCAAACTGGTTGAAGTTAAATTCCTGAGGAACCAGGCCCAGTTGCTGCTTCGCTTCTTCAAGATGAGTATCGATGTCATAACCAAACACCTTCACCTTGCCCGACGTCTTGTTAACCAGCGAAGAAATGATACCGATAGTCGTCGATTTACCTGCACCGTTAGGTCCAAGCAAGGCGTAGAAATCGCCCTTTTTGACAGACACACTAATGCCTTTCAGCGCTTCAAAACCACCCGCGTAGGTTTTGCGCAGCTGATCTATTTCTAATGCGTACATAATGGAGCTCTTTTTGTGAGAATACCGTATATGTGCCGATTTTAACGGCGGTTTTCAACCCCAAACATCAAATAGTTTTTATAAACCTTAACAACTGTACGTTTAAATAGCCTTACTAACTGAATGTTGTTAATCGATAGAAATCATGGATAATTTTCTACACTGCTCAGATGAGTAATCTATAAGCAAAATAGTCAGAGATTGATATAGAGACATTGTGTATAGTTGGTTCATACCTAAGTATCTTGAAGTTACTTAGGTATTGTTATTAAGGGAAGTAACATGCCAGAGATTAAACAACTATTCGAAAACAACTCAAAGTGGTCAGAGTCTATTAAAGCTGATCGCCCAGAGTACTTTACTAAGCTCGCTGAAGGACAGAATCCAGATTTCTTATGGATTGGTTGTTCAGACAGCCGTGTACCAGCGGAACGTTTAACTGGTCTATATTCAGGCGAATTGTTCGTTCATCGTAATGTTGCCAACCAAGTCGTTCACACTGACTTAAACTGCCTTTCTGTTGTTCAGTATGCGGTTGATGTACTTAAAGTGAAGCACATTATTGTTTGTGGACACTACGGATGTGGTGGTGTGACAGCCTCAATCGACAACCCACAGCTGGGTTTGATCAACAACTGGTTACTGCACATTCGTGACTTGTACTATAAGCACCGCAAATATATTGAACAAATGCCAGAAGCGGATCGTTCTGACAAGTTGGCGGAAATCAATGTCGCAGAACAGGTCCATAATCTTGCGAACTCAACCATTCTACAAAACGCTTGGGAACGAGGACAGGATGTAGAACTTCATGGTGTAGTTTATGGTATTGAAGACGGCAAGCTAGAGTACCTAGGTGTTCGCTGTAACTCTCGTAAAACCATTAATGACAGCTACAATAAAGCCATGGATAAGATCCTAAATTCAGAACATAAGCTGCTTTGTCGCTGATCTCTTTGTATTGAAAACGAAGAGCAACTAAATGCAGAAAGCCCACAGAAGTGGGCTTTTTTATTGTCGCGCTAGGAAAATTATTCTTGAGGAACAACTTTGCCAATGTAAGGTAAGTGGCGGTATTTTTGAGCATAATCGATGCCTACACCAACAACGAATTCATCAGGAATCTCAAAACCTACCCAAGAGACTTCTACGTCCACTTCACGACGAGAAGGCTTATCAAGCAGCGTACAAATCTGAATGGATTTAGGCTCACGTAGAGATAAGATCTCTTTTACTTTATTCAATGTGTTGCCTGTATCAATAATGTCTTCAACAAGCAGAACATCTTTACCTTTGATGTCATCATCCAAATCTTTCAGGATACGAACATCACGAGAACTCGTCATTGAGTTACCGTAGCTAGATGCAGTCATAAAGTCTACTTGGTGAATCAGCTCAATCGCTCGTGCCAAGTCAGCCATGAAAACAAAAGAACCACGCAACAAGCCTACCAGCACCAAATCTTCGCTGCCTTGGTAGTGTTGAGTGATTTGCTTACCTAGTTCACGGATACGCTCCTGAACGTCTTGTTCAGAAATCATTACTTCAACTGTATGCTTCATACCATTCTCGTTTGGTTGGGGCACAATACACTAATAGACGCGCCGCAGAATTTGTTCGGCGCGTATAGTAACACTGCCGAGCAACAGAGTTAACCCTTTCTCCTACCCTAGATGATGAGTCTCTGTCTATATCATATGATCTTATTGATTAAGCTCATTTTTAATAATGGGAGCGAATACATAGTTCAAACATTGACCTTCATTATATGCACCAGTACACTCATAGAGCTTTTAGCAACTAATAAAATAATCATTAGAGTGGAAAACACTCAACTAACAACGTAACAAATCAAATGGCAGGATATACAATTATGGACGCATCTATTGAGAAACGCCCGAGGACTCGGCTATCTCCCCAGAAACGTAAACTTCAACTTATGGAAATCGCGCTAGAGGTTTTCGCCAGACGCGGCATCGGTCGTGGCGGCCACGCTGATATTGCTGAAATCGCTCAAGTCTCAGTGGCAACGGTATTCAACTACTTCCCGACCCGTGAAGACTTAGTTGATGAAGTTCTTACATACGTGGTTCGTCAATTCTCTAACTTCTTAACCGATAATATCGATTTAGACTTACCAGCCAAAGAGAACCTTGGCAACATCACCAAAGAGTTAGTGGAAATCAGCTATCAGGATTGCTACTGGCTAAAAGTGTGGTTTGAATGGAGTGCTTCAACTCGTGATGAAGTATGGCCGCTCTTTATGTCGACCAACCGAACCAATCACATGCTGGTTAAGAACATCTTCAGCAAAGCCATTGAACGTGGTGAGGTGTGCAGCAAACATGACCCAGAAGAGCTGACTATGTTATTCCACGGTCTTTGCTACTCCTTGTTTGTTCAAGCAAACCGCTTGGAAGATAAAGAGAGCATCAACCAGCTAGCGAATACCTACATGGGTATGCTGTGTATCTATAAATAACTAAACGTTAATTAAAAAATTAACGTTTAGATGTAAAAAAACCGCTGAATCTTCAGCGGTTTTTTGTCTCTCAAGAAGAATTATTTCTTCTTAGCTTTTGCGTTTGGCAGGTCTGTAATTGTACCTTCAAACACTTCCGCCGCTAGACCTACAGACTCATGTAGAGTTGGGTGAGCGTGGATAGTTAGCGCGATATCTTCAGCATCACAACCCATCTCGATAGCAAGACCGATTTCGCCTAGTAGTTCACCACCGTTAGTACCAACGATAGCACCACCAATTACGCGGTGAGTCTCTTTATCAAAGATTAGCTTAGTCATACCATCTGCACAGTCAGACGCGATTGCACGACCTGATGCTGCCCATGGGAATGTCGCCACTTCGTAGTTGATGCCTTCCGCTTTCGCTTCTTTCTCAGTCTTACCAACCCAGGCAACTTCTGGCTCAGTGTACGCAATTGAAGGAATCACTTTAGGATCGAAGTAGTGTTTCTTACCAGAGATAACTTCTGCAGCAACGTGACCTTCGTGAACACCTTTGTGAGCAAGCATTGGTTGACCAACGATGTCACCGATAGCGAAGATGTGAGGTACGTTAGTACGCATTTGCTTGTCTACATTGATGAAACCACGCTCATCAACTTCAAGACCCGCTTTCTCTGCATCAAGAAGTTTACCGTTTGGTACACGACCGATAGCAACAAGAACCGCATCGTAACGCTCAGCTTCAGCTGGTGCTTTTTTGCCTTCCATTGAAACGTAGATACCGTCTTCTTTCGCTTCAACCGCTGTTACTTTCGTTTCTAGCATCAAGTTGAACTTGTCTTTGATGCGCTTGGTGTAAACCTTAACGATGTCTTTATCCGCAGCAGGGATCACTTGGTCGAACATTTCAACAACGTCGATTTGAGAACCCAGTGAGTGGTATACCGTACCCATTTCTAGACCGATAATACCGCCACCCATGATCAACAGTTTTCCAGGTACTTCTTTCAGCTCAAGAGCGTCAGTTGAGTCCCAAATACGTGGATCTTCATGTGGAATAAATGGAAGTTTGATTGGGCGAGAACCCGCAGCAACGATAGCGTTGTCGAAGTTTACAGTTGTCTTACCGTCTTCACCTTCCACTTCGATAGTGTTAGGACCAGTAAACTTACCAAAACCGTTAACAACAGTAACTTTACGCATCTTAGCCATACCGCCAAGACCGCCAGTTAACTGGTTAATTACTTTTTCTTTCCATAGACGGATTTTGTCGATATCCGTTTGAGGTTCGCCGAATACGATACCGTGTTCAGCAAGAGCTTTTGCTTCTTCAATAACTTTCGCTACGTGAAGAAGTGCTTTTGATGGGATACAACCCACGTTCAAACATACACCACCTAAAGTGTTGTAACGTTCGATAATAACAGTTTCCAGACCTAAGTCGGCACAACGGAATGCAGCGGAGTAACCAGCAGGACCTGCACCAAGTACAACAACTTGGGCTTTAATTTCTTTGCTCATTTCGACCTCTTGTAGTCAATATCCCTAACAGGCTGAGTGGGTATGATATCTTTTTGTATAATACGTTTATTTTTCAGACCGCAACAGTTTACAGAGATGTTAATGGTGTGAAAAGTAAATCCATTTAGCCTGTGAGCTAGCCAACAATTCAAATGCAGGAAAAGCATTCCTTTTTCAAATTGATTGGGTAAATACTGAATCAAGGCGGCTATAGCCGCCTTGTCTCTTTTTTGATTACAGCACTAGACGACGGATGTCGCTTAGGCAGTTGTTCAAGTAAGTGATGAAGCGTGCACCTTCCGCACCATCAATCACACGGTGGTCGTATGATAGTGATAATGGAAGTTGTAGGCGCGGTACAAAATCTTTACCGTTCCATACTGGTTTCATCTCAGACTTAGATACACCAAGGATACCCACTTCTGGCGCATTCACGATTGGCGTAAATGCAGTACCACCAATGCCACCTAGGCTAGAGATAGTGAAACAGCCGCCTTGCATGTCTGCTGCAGTCAGTTTACCTGCACGAGCTTTCTTAGATACTACAGCTAGCTCTTCAGAAAGTTCGTAAATGCCTTTCTTGTTCACATCTTTGAATACTGGAACAACTAGACCGTTTGGCGTATCAACCGCGATACCTACGTTCACGTATTTCTTCAGAATCAAGCTTTCGCCATCTTCAGAAAGAGAAGAGTTAAATGCTGGGAACGCTTCAAGTGCTTTAGCAACAGCTTTCATGATGAACACAAGTGGAGTGATCTTCATGCCAGTGTCTTTTTTCGCTTCAATCGCATTTTGCTCTTTACGGAATGCTTCTAGCTCAGTGATGTCTGCGTTATCCCACTGTGTAACGTGAGGGATCATTACCCAGTTACGGTGTAGGTTCGCACCAGAAATCTTCTTAATACGAGATAGAGGTTTAACTTCAGTTTCACCAAACTTGCTGAAATCAACTTTCGGCCAAGGAAGTAGACCAAGAGCTGCGCCGTCACCTTTACCAGAAGCTGCAGTACCAGATTCAAGACGTTTAAGCGCCTCTTTCACGTAGTTCTGTACGTCTTCTTTCAGGATACGGCTCTTACGGCCTGAACCTTTCACTTTCGCTAGGTTTACACCGAATTCGCGCGCTAGGCGGCGAACAACTGGTGAAGCGTGAGCGTAGTCGTTGTTCTCTTCAAATTCAGTTGCTGCAGGAGCTGCTGGTTTCGCTGCTTCAGCTTTAGGTGCTGGAGCTGCCGCAGGAGCCGCTGCTTGAGCTGGTGCTGCTGGCGCAGGAGCTGCACCGGCTACTTCAAACACCATGATCAATGAGCCAGTTGATACTTTATCGCCAGCTGCAACTTTGATTTCTTTAACCGTACCAGCAAACGGAGCAGGTACTTCCATAGAAGCTTTGTCGCCTTCAACAGTAATCAGAGATTGCTCTTCAGTTACTGTATCGCCAACAGCTACCATGATTTCAGTCACTTCTACTTCGTCGCCACCGATATCTGGTACGTTCACGTCTTTCGCTGCAGATGCTGCAGGAGCCGCTGCTGGTGCTTCAGCTGCCGCAGGTGCTGCTGGAGCGCCTGAACCTGCAACTTCAAATACCATGATAAGTGAACCAGTAGAAACTTTATCGCCAGCAGCAACTTTGATTTCTTTAAGAGTACCAGCAAATGGTGCAGGTACTTCCATAGAAGCTTTGTCGCCTTCTACAGTGATCAAAGACTGCTCTTCTTCGATAGCATCGCCAACGGCAACCATGATTTCAGTGACTTCTACTTCGTCGCCACCGATATCTGGAACGTTAACTTCTTTAAGTTCAGCTGCTGCAGGTGCTGCTGCCGGAGCAGGAGCCGCTTCTGCCGCTGGAGCAGGCGCAGCAGCGCCCGCTTCTTCTTCGAAGATCATAATAAGTGAACCAGTGGTTACTTTATCGCCTTCAGAGATTTTAATTTCTTTTACGATACCTGCTTGAGAAGCCGGTACTTCCATAGAAGCTTTATCGCCTTCTACAGTAATAAGAGATTGTTCTTCTTCAACCTTGTCGCCAACGCTTACAAGAATCTCAGTAACTTCAACCTCATCCGCACCGATGTCAGGTACATTAATTTCGATTGCCATTATTCTTTCCTACCTTCAATTAAGCGTATAGCGGGTTTGTTTTTTCAGTGTCGATGTCAAATTTCTTGATTGCTTCAACAACCACAGATTTCTCAACATCACCACGTTTCGCTAGTTCGCTTAGTGCTGCAACCACAACGTAACCTGCGTTCACTTCGAAGTGACGACGTAGGTTTTCACGGCTGTCTGAACGACCGAAGCCATCAGTACCTAGTACTTTGTATGACTCAGCTGGGATAAATGCACGTACTTGCTCTGCGTAGTTCTTCATGTAGTCAGTTGCAGCGATTGCTGGCTCAGTACCCATTACTGTTTGAATGTAAGGAACTTGTGCCTCTGCTTCAGGGTGAAGCATGTTGAAACGCTCTACCGCTTGACCATCACGAGTCACTTCGTTAAATGAAGTTACAGAGTAAACGTCAGAAGAAATGCCGTAGTCATCGCTTAGAATTTGCGCTGCTTTACGTACTTCGTTCATGATAGTACCCGAGCTCAATAGCTGAACTTTACCTTTAGAACCTGTGTAAGTTTCTAGCTTGTAGATACCTTTACGGATGCCTTCTTCAGCGCCTTCTGGCATTGCTGGCATTGCGTAGTTCTCATTCATCAGAGTTAGGTAGTAGAACACGTTCTCTTGATCACCGTACATGCGACGAATACCGTCTTGCATGATTACCGCCACTTCGTAAGCGAATGTTGGATCGTAAGAGATACAGTTAGGAACAGTACCAGCCATGATATGAGAGTGGCCATCTTCGTGCTGTAGACCTTCACCATTAAGTGTTGTACGGCCTGCTGTTGCACCAAGTAGGAAACCACGAGCTTGTTGGTCACCCGCCATCCATGCCATGTCGCCAACACGTTGGAAACCGAACATAGAGTAGTAGATGTAGAACGGGATCATTGGCAAGTTGTTTGTGCTGTATGAAGTTGCAGCAGCAACCCATGAAGACATAGCACCTAGCTCGTTGATACCTTCTTGTAGAACCTGACCTGACGTTGCTTCTTTGTAGTAAGAAACGATGTCGCGGTCTTGTGGTGTGTAGTTCTGACCGTGTGGGTTATAGATACCAATTTGGCGGAACAAACCTTCCATACCGAAAGTACGAGCTTCATCAGCAATGATAGGAACAATGTTCTTACCGATGTTCTTGTCTTTAAGTAATACGTTCAGAGTACGTACGAATGCCATTGTTGTAGAGATATCACGCTTCTGCTCTTCTAGTAGAGGCTTGAACTCTTCAACTTCAGGAATAGTTAGCTCTTCAGTAAATTTCGGTAGACGCTGTGGCGTGTAACCGTGTAGAGCTTTACGACGAGCGTGTAAGTATTCGTGCTCTTTCGAACCTTCTTCCAGTGTTAGGTATGGAAGTTCTTTCACAGCTTCGTCAGTTAGAATGTCTTGAAGACCTAGACGATCACGTAGGTGTAGAACGTGAGTCATATCCATCTTCTTAACTTGGTGCGCGATGTTCTTACCTTCTGCCGCTTCACCCATGCCGTAACCTTTAACTGTTTTCGCTAGGATTACAGTTGGACGACCATTGGTTTCTTGTGCATTTTTGAATGCAGCGTACAGTTTAGAAGAATCGTGACCGCCACGCTTAAGTGCGAAGATTTCGTCATCAGTCATATCTGCTACTAGTGCAGCAGTTTCTGGGTATTTACCAAAGAAGTGCTCACGTACGTACGCGCCATCTTTAGATTTGAATGTTTGGTAGTCACCGTCGATAGTTTCGTTCATTAGCTGAAGAAGCTTACCAGACGTGTCTTTAGCAATTAGAGAATCCCAGTTGCTACCCCAGATAACTTTAACAACGTTCCAACCAGCACCTTTGAACAGACCTTCTAGTTCTTGGATGATGCTACCGTTACCCATTACAGGGCCGTCTAGACGCTGCAGGTTACAGTTGATTAGGAAACATAGGTTGTCTAGTTTCTCACGCGCAGCGAAAGAGATAGCACCACGTGATTCTGGCTCATCCATCTCACCATCACCTAGGAACGCGTATACACGCTGCTCTTTGGTATCTTTCAGGCCACGGCCGTCTAGGTACTTAAGGAAACGAGCTTGGTAGATTGCAGAGATAGGACCAAGACCCATAGATACTGTAGGGAATTGCCAGAACTCAGGCATCAATTTAGGGTGTGGGTATGAAGGAATACCTTTACCGTCTACTTCTTGACGGAAGTTATCTAGCTGCTCAGCAGTTAAACGGCCTTCAACGAATGCACGTGCATAGATACCAGGAGAGATATGACCTTGGTAGTAAACTAAGTCGCCACCATCTTTCTCGTTTGGAGCACGGAAGAAGTGGTTGAAACAAGTTTCGTAGAATGCAGCCGAAGATTGGAAAGACGCCATGTGGCCGCCTAGCTCTAGATCTTTCTTAGATGCACGTAGAACGATCATGATTGCGTTCCAACGGATGATTGAGCGAATACGACGCTCAAGTGTTGTATCACCCGGATATGCTGGCTCTTGTGCTGCTGGGATCGTGTTAACGTAATTCGTTGTGATGCCTGTAGGCATATCAACGCCATCTAAACGAGCTTTCTCTAGCACTTCTTCTAGAATGAACTGCGCGCGCTCTACACCTTCTTCACGAACAACTGACTCAAGGGCAGCTAACCACTCCTGAGTTTCCAGTGCGTCTACGTCATGCTTCATGTCGGACATGGCGATCTATCCTTCTATTGGTTGGATTCTATTTATAATCGCAATAAACCGCTTACTGCGGCTCATTACCCTGTTGGATTCGACGTAAAGAACGCTCACGACGAGACTGCTCTCTGGTCAGTTCCAACAATGTTTCTTCAATATAAGCTAAATGAGAATGTGACATCTCGCGCGCCATATCAGGCTCACCAGAAACAATCGCATCCACGATGTTAGCTCGGTGCTTGTTTACTTTCTCAACCGCTTCTGGGCGGTGACGGAGTAATTTAAAATTCTGTAAAATGTTTTGCTCTAGCAAAGGCGCAAGACTACGAACGATATGCAGAATGACCACATTGTGAGTCGCTTCGGTAATGGCAATCAAAAACTCCATTACGGTTGAAGCTTCTGCTTCAAAATCGTGTTTCTCTTGCGCTTCGTTAATTTTCAATACGCTTGATTGAATACGAGCAAAATCTTCTGCTGTACCACGTAAAGCAGCAAAATAGGCAGAAATACCCTCTAATGCATGTCGCGCTTCAAGTAAGTCCAGCTGAGTTTCTGAATGATTTGACAATAAATTTAGCAGAGGATCAGAGAAACTTTTCCAAATCTGCTCACTGACGAACGTACCACCGCCTTGTCGACGGGTAAGTAGACGTTTAGCTTCTAAGCGTTGAATAGCTTCACGAACCGATGGACGAGAGACTTCAAACTGTTTAGCTAACTCGCGTTCTGGTGGCAGTTGCTGTCCTGGGGACAGAGTTCCTTCAATAATCAGTCGTTCCAACTCTTGTTCAATAACATCAGAGAGTTTCGGCTGACGAATCCTTTGATAAGCCATAATTTATTATTCTTCTACTCTTTATGCCTTGCTGGCAATTGGTAATACCAATTTCAAATTGACGAAGAAATTAACATATACAACCTGTTAGTGTCCAGCCAATTATTGACCTAAATCATAAAACCAGCCCCATACAAACAGCTTGTTAACAATAATAAACCACTTTCGACATATTATTGGTAAGACCAATTACAAATCATATACAGAACACAAGTAGTGAGCATGAATTGTTACCAATTCATTGCATGAATGATGCTAGGCACTTTTTAGAATAGGAATCACAATTACTTACCAAACAGCAGTCTGCCAATAAGAGAATTGCCACAAATCTTGAGGAGTTGATAGCGGCTTAAAGCAAGCCGCTAAAAAGAAAAGTTATTTCAATGTTAAGTTTATTTTGCTTCTAAATGGTCGATCATTAGCTGTAAAGACTGGTTACCCCGGAACTCATTGATGTCCAATTTGTAGGCTAATCGTACCGTTTTAACTGAAGCGTCGGGCCAACGTCGCAGGTCAATATTGAAGGCTATTCCATCAATCATAATGTTGGTTGGATGACCTTTATGAAGCGGTTCAAGCATCAACTTGAGATGCTTTTCTCCTACCAACTTTTGGTGCAACACTTTAAATTCACCGTCAAAAATCGGCTCAGGAAAGGCTTGTCCCCATGGACCACCAGCACGCAGTGTTTCTGCGGTGTGCATAGAGAATTCTTCAGGCTTGAGTTCACCATCGGTCAAAATCACTCCTTTCAGCATCGCATCATCAAGGTCTTCACGAACGACGTCATCAAACAGCTTACAAAACTGTTCAAAATCTTTTTCTGCAATCGTCAAACCTGCGGCCATCGCATGCCCGCCGAATTTTTTGATAATTCCCGGATTCTGAGTATCAATTTTATCCAATGCATCACGCATATGCAGCCCAACAACAGAGCGACAAGAGCCTTTGATCACCCCATCACCACCATCAGCAAAAGCAATCACAGGACGGTGATATTGCTCTTTGATACGTGAAGCCAGAATACCGATAACCCCTTGATGCCAGTCTCTTTGGAACAGCACTAAGCCATACGGCAATTCGCTGTCCTTACCGAACTCTAGACGTTCACAAAAGGCCATCGCCTCTTGCTTCATTCCCTCTTCGATATCTTTACGAGTCTGGTTTAAACCATCTAATTCACTCGCCATTCTGCGTGCAGCATGGATGTTATTACACAGTAAAAGCTCAACCCCAAAAGACATATCATCCAAGCGACCAGCAGCATTAATACGCGGACCGAGAGCAAAACCAAAATCTGATGCAACCAGTTTAGTCGCATCGCGTTTGGCAACTTCAATCAATGCTTGAATACCCGGCCTTGCTAAACCTGCTCGAATTCTCTGTAATCCTTGGTGTACCAGAATGCGGTTGTTTTCATCCAGCGCGACCACATCAGCGACCGTGCCTAAAGCCACTAAATCGATCAATTCCATCAACTTAGGCTCTTGCATGCCTTGTTCGGCAAAGTAGCCAACTTTGCGCATGTGTACACACAAAGCCATCATCAGGTAGAAAGCAACGCCCACACCCGCCAATGCTTTTGAAGGAAAAGCACACTGCTGAAGGTTTGGGTTCACCATGGCATCCACTTCCGGAAGTTCATTTCCCGGCAAATGGTGGTCAGTGACCAATACCTGTAAACCTTTTTGCTTGGCATAACGGACGCCTTCGATGGAAGAAACGCCGTTGTCGACGGTCATAATCATCTCAGCACCTAAGCTGATCGCCTGATCAACCACTTCAGGGCTTAATCCATACCCATCTTCAAAACGGTTGGGAACCAAATAATCCACATTACGGCTACCAAGCATACGCAAAGCCAGTACAGAAAGCGCAGAACTTGTCGCGCCATCAGCATCAAAATCACCCACAATGATGATTCGCTTTTGCTCTTTAATTGCTTGATATAAAAGTTCAACCGCCTGTTCGATTCCGTGCAATTTTTGGTATGAATGCAATGCCTTAGCGGCTTTATTCAATTGCTCTAAATCGGTAACACCACGGTTTAAATAAACACGTTTTAAGATGGGCGGAATAGAATCAGGAAGAAGAGATAAATCAGGTTCTGGTCTGCGTTGAATTTCGATCATAGCTGGATTTCTGTCATACATGCTCAGGCTTGAGTCACCTCAAGCCTGTATCCTCGGTAATTATTGCTGTTGTAGTCGTTGTTCAAGTTGTGATGGAGGTAAATACCCACCCACCATATCACCAGACGGTAAGAATATGGCTGGTGTACCACTAATACCTAACTGACGACCAAGCTGATAATGGTCCGTGATCGTTTGTTTACACTGAGCGAGGTTTTTACCTTGCGCGACTTCAGCTGGCTCACGGGTCACTTTTGCATTGTGCATTGCTGATGCCGGATCTTCCGAACACCAGATTTTCGCCATATTGTCAGCGACTTGCCCACTCGGTCCCTGACGCGGGAAAGCCAGATAGCGAACGGTAATACCTCGCTTATTGTATTCCTTCATCTCTTGATGCAAACGAACACAATAACCACAGGTAATATCGGTAAACACAGTCACAGCGTACTTTTCATTATCCGCTTTGTACTCGATCATGCTGTCTCTGAACTGCGCGATTTTTTCAGCATTGATTGGCGCTTGGCGTTTCGCCATCACATCAACATAAGAGCCGTCTTCACCAAGCTCATAAAGTGTACCAGCGATTAGATACTTGGCATCAGGAGACGCAAATAACACACCGCCTTCGGTATTCACTTCAACCAAACCGTCAATAGATGAAGGAACAACATCAATCACAGGCATTCCCAGTTTTTCAAATTTGCTGATGAAAGCCTCTTTATCAATATCCGTCGCCGCAGAAGAGCCTGTTGAAAAACCGGCTAAAGCTAATAATGGTAAGAGAGATAAAGTCAGTCGGCGTAATACGCTCATTAAAATCACCTTTAAGCCCTTGGATGGTGCTCACTATGTATTTGTTTAAGTCGCTCAGTTGCAACATGAGTATAAATTTGGGTTGTCGATAAGTCACTATGCCCCAAAAGCATCTGTACCACACGTAAATCCGCGCCGTGATTTAACAAATGAGTCGCAAAAGCATGACGCAAAACGTGTGGTGAAAGTTTCTCAACATCAATGCCAGCAATCACCGCATAATGTTTGATTCGATGCCAGAACGTTTGTCTGGTCATTTGCTGCGCTCGTTTACTCGGGAAGACCACGTCTGAGGTTTGCTGACCTAATAATTCAGACCGTCCTTGATGGAAAAAAGTTTCAATCCATTCAATTGCGTTCTCTCCCATCGGAACCAAGCGCTCTTTTCCACCTTTACCAATAACACGCACAACCCCTTGGCGTAGGCTGATATTTTCTGTGGTCAGAGACACCAACTCCGTTACACGCAGTCCAGTCGCATAAAGCAACTCCAGCATGGCTTTGTCTCTAAGCTCAACAGGGTCATTAAGATCTTGGGCATTAAGCAGAGCTTCAACCTGCTCCTCGGTCAAATCTTTTGGCAAGCGCTTAGGCAACTTCGGACTCACCATTAAAGCCGTTGGATCATCACTGCGGATTTTTTCACGATGCAGATATTGAAACAGACGACGTATTGCAGAGAGCATTCGCGCACGCGAGGTCTGCTTATAGTTTTGGTCAATTAACCAAGTTTGGTACTCTTGCAGACCCGATAAACTGATGTAGTTCAGACGGTAGTTATTCTTATTCATCCAGCCTAAAAGCTTTGTCAAATCATTACGATACGAAACCACCGTATTTTCTGACAAGCCTCTTTCCAGCCAAAGAGTATCTAAGAACTGCTCCATGATTCCTTGGTCAGGCAAAAATAATTCCGACACGTGTTCCTCTTTTTCTTATCATTATGCGAGATATCGACGATATGCCAAATAACCACCTAGGCTACGAGATATCGCATGGATATACCATAAAAATCGGGCATGCTCAGGATATTCGCTGCACTCTGGGGCATTTTATGTTTAGAATCTACCATCCCAGAAAAAGAAAGAACTGAATAACGTATGAAGATTGGTCTATTTTACGGCTCAACGACCTGCTATACCGAAATGGCTGCAGAGAAAATGCGCGCTATTATTGGTGATGATCTGCTCGACATCCACAATGTAAAAGAAACACCACTCAGCTTAATGGATGACTATGATCTGCTAATATTAGGCATCTCGACGTGGGACTTTGGAGAGATCCAAGAGGACTGGAACGAAATATGGGATCAAATAGATGGCGTATCGCTAAACGGCAAGTCCGTCGCGTTGTTCGGCTTAGGCGATCAAGAAGGCTATGGCGAATGGTATCTGGATGCGATGGGACTGCTGCACGACGAGATCAAGAAGACGGGAGCTAACATCATCGGTTACTGGCCTGTTGAGGGCTACACCTTTGAAGCATCAAAGGCACTGACTGAAGATGGGACTCAGTTTGTTGGCTTAGCGCTAGATGAAGATTCTCAATATGAACTCAGCGACGAGCGTATTGCCACTTGGATTGAACAGGTTCTGACTGAGTATCAAGAGTCTCTATAAAATCACTCAAGTAAAGCGCGGTACTTTATCCAGTCAAAGACCAAACCTGGGTCTGTTTTACGCATCGGGGCAATGTATTGATGCCCCGTTATTCTTGGCACCGTGATTTGCGGATACGCAACCATCAGCTCTTGGCTGAGATTGGCTAACGCCTGATATTGTTCCTCTGTATAAGCAACAAAATCTGTCCCCTCCAGCTCAATACCTATCGAATAATCATTGCAGCGCTCTCTGCCTGCAAAAGAAGACTGACCTGCATGCCACGCTCTGGCGGTAAACGGCACAAACTGCACCACTTCACCGTCTCTTCGAATCAAGCAATGCGCAGACACCCCCATTTTATGGATCACTTTGAAAAACGGATGTTCATCCGGATTCAGCTTACCGGTAAAAAACTGCTCAATATGATCACTACCAAACTGGCCCGGTGGCAGGCTAATGTTATGCACCACCAGCAATGAAATATCGTTAACGTCGCTTCTCTCATCAAAATACGGTGACGGCACTTTGCGCGCAGTGTGATACCAACCTTGGTTATCAATCATAAGAAAAGCCTTAATGCTCCAGATGAATAAAATTTAATTTAACTACTTATACTCAAACTAATTGGAGTTGCAGGTAGGCGGCAAGTAAGTGAATCCCCTGAGCATAGATAAACTATGTGATTGGGGTGAACGAACGTAGCCACCATACCAAAACATAAAGCGCTGCAACTTCAAGTAGGAAGAGTATAACAACGAAATACGAGATTAAGGGCTGAATTTAAATCTTACTCAGCGTATTATTCCTGCCTCTGTTAATCCGGACTAAGATTTGCGATGAAAAATACTCACAATAGCCAAGAGCGCCTTGATTACCTAAAACAACAACTACCATTGGAAATTGCTCGCACCGTTGAAGCGACCCTAAAGGAAGATTTAGGTGGAACTCTCGACCCTGCGGCTGATCTGACAGCAAGTCTTATCCCTGCCGATGTGCAAGGCACAGCGACCATTATCACGCGAGAATACGGTGTGTTTTGTGGTAAAGCTTGGGCGGATGAAGTCTTCAAACAACTGGGTGGTGAAGTCAAAATCGACTGGCATGTGGAAGATGGAGACAAAGTCGAGCCAAACCAAACACTGTGTACGCTTTCAGGCCCTGCTCGAATCCTGCTTACAGGCGAGCGCAACGCAATGAACTTTATTCAGACACTCTCAGGTTGTGCAACGACAACCGCTGAATATGCGAAAGCGTTAGAAGGTACCAACTGCCGTTTACTGGATACGCGTAAAACTATTCCGGGTTTACGTAGTGCTCTGAAGTACGCAGTCGCTTGTGGCGGCGGTTATAACCATCGTATCGGTGTGTTTGATGCTTACCTAATTAAAGAGAACCATATCATCGCCAATGGCGGCATCACTCAAACGATTAAAACAGCGAAAGAACTTAATCCGGGTAAACCTGTTGAAGTTGAAACAGAGAGCCTAGAAGAACTGCGTGAAGCGATTGAAGCTGGCGCAGATATCATCATGCTCGACAACTTCACTATGGATATGATGCGTGAAGCGGTTGCGATTAATGCAGGCCGTGCGGCGTTGGAAAATTCAGGCAACGTCACCCTAGAAACACTGCGCGAATACGCGGACACAGGTGTTGATTACATTTCAGTGGGTGCGTTAACTAAGCACGTGAGAGCGATGGATCTCTCTATGCGTTTCAAATAAGCGTTTTAAATAAGCGCCGCAAATAATCATCAGCAAATTTGATCCTAAATTTGTTTCAATTTTAAGACCCGCTTCGGCGGGTTTTTCGTTCCTTCTTGATACTCCATTCCAAACGAATGCGAAGCCAGTCGAAAGCTTTTGTTGAGGATATGAAAGTCGTTCAATAAATAAACCTCATCACTCGCGCAACTGAACGGCTGTCGTTCTCAATATCAAACCAAGCACATAATCTCTTGCTCCGAATAGCCCAAACAAACGGAGAGAGGCAATGAAAACAAATCAGCTTAAAAAACAGAAGGGTTTTACCTTAATTGAATTGATGATTGTGGTTGGCATCATTGGTGTGCTTAGTGCAATCGCAGTTCCAGCCTACCAAAGCTATCTATTAAAAACGGAAGCGAACACTGCCGTCAGTATTCCTAGAACGCTATTAACCAATATCGATTTAGAGATTCAAGAAACTGGAGCATTTCCAACTAATTTAAATGAAGTAGGGGGAGATGCAAACATGAGCGCTTTAGGCGAGCTAGCACTTGCCAACACAGGAACGACTGAAGGAACTCTTATTTTTACAATCAAGAGCGAAAGTGCACTTAAAGACAAAACCGTTACTTTTACTCGTAGTGCGAATGGCTGGAAATGTACCCACACTACAGGACAAGAATTAAAAGGCTGTGCTGATCCAGCATCCGCCACTGCAGCTAACCCTGCAACTTAATAATAACGAACCCTAATGATAACCAACCTAATTGCACTGTTGCGCCAAGCCGAACTATTGAGCTTGGCGGATGAGCAAAGCGTGGTAAATCATATTGAAGCTTCTGACGCTAGTGTGCCGGAAGCTTTGATCCAACTTGGAATAATAGAATCGTCCGATCTCGCCAACCATTTAAGTCAACAGTTACGCATGCCTGTGATTGACCTTGTTGGGTTTGATTATGCCGATGTCTGCCAGCAACTTGGATTACGAGAACTGATCACTCGCTTTAATGCTCTGCCTATCCAAAACCAAAATAACCAATTACTTCTGGCGGTATCAGACCCCACTCACCCGAGTGTAGAAGATGAGTTTCGCTTCACAACTGGCTTAAACGTTGAACTGGCCCTCGCCGATCATAAATCATTGCAAGCCGCTATTCGTCGCCTCTATGGTAGAACTATCAGTGATGAATCTAAGCAAAACAAAGAAATCAGCCAAGATGAACTAGCAAGCTTGGTTCAACTTTCTGATGACGAACTGCAATCGATTGAGGATCTCAGTAAAGACGAATCCCCTGTGAGTCGTTTTATCAATCAGGTGTTACTTGATGCTGTGCGTAAAGGGGCTTCCGATATTCACTTTGAACCCTATGAAGATGTGTATCGTATTCGCCTGCGTTGTGATGGCATCTTAGTTGAAACTCATCGCCCTGCGAGCCATCTCAGTCGGCGGCTTGCAGCGCGTATTAAAATCCTTTCAAAGCTGGATATTGCCGAACGACGACTTCCACAGGATGGACGAATTAAACTGCGTTTAAATCGGGATACTGCGATTGATATGCGAGTTTCATCGCTGCCAACTTTATGGGGAGAGAAAATTGTATTACGTCTGCTTGATAGCAGCGCGGCCAATCTCAACATCGATAAGCTCGGTTATGACGAAGTACAAAAACAGCACTATTTAGATGCCCTTAAAAAGCCACAAGGCATGATCTTGATGACGGGGCCAACAGGAAGCGGAAAAACCGTTTCTCTTTATACAGGTCTTCGCATACTCAATACCGCTGAAATTAACATCTCCACTGCGGAAGATCCGGTGGAAATCAACCTCTCTGGCATTAATCAGGTGCAAGTACAACCAAAGATAGGTTTTGGCTTCTCTGACGCGCTACGCTCATTTCTGCGTCAAGACCCAGATGTGGTGATGGTGGGTGAGATTCGAGACCTCGAAACAGCGGAAATAGCAGTTAAAGCGGCTCAAACAGGACACTTAGTCTTATCAACGCTCCATACCAACTCTGCCGCCGAAACCGTCATACGTTTAGCCAATATGGGCGTTGAACCCTTCAATCTTGCCTCATCTCTGAGTTTAATCATCGCTCAACGTCTAGCTCGCCGTTTATGCAGCCGCTGCAAAATAGCCACTACGCCATCCGTCACCTTGCAATCACAGTTTAACTTGTCAGCGGACGAAACCATTTACCAAGCCAATCACTTAGGCTGTACCGAATGCACCGGAGGGTATTCGGGGCGCGTCGGAATCTATGAAGTGATGGCTTTCAATGATGCTCTTGCTGAAGCCGTCATGAATAAAGCAAGTGTCGCGCAAATCGAAACCATCGCTAAGGCCAATGGCATGAGCACTTTGCTGGACTCAGGCGTACAGAAATTAAAGCAAGGTGTCACCAGTTTTACCGAGTTACAACGCGTTTTGTATTTCTAATCAACAGACCCTAGTGAGTATTTATATGAAAAAGAACTCTAGCCCTCAACTCAGTAGCTTTCGTTGGAGCGGAATTAACAGCACAGGCAAAAAAGTGTCTGGTCAGCTTCTGGCGCTGACGGAAAGCGAAGTTCGTGACAAGTTAAGTGAACAGAGTATTAAGGTCAAAAAGATCAAAAAAGGCAGTGCCCCACTTTTTACTCGTCTGTTTCACCGAGTTAAGGGCAAAGACATCACCATACTCACTCGCCAACTCTCCACCATGCTGACCACGGGCGTTCCTATTGTTCAAGCCCTGAAACTGGTTGGTGACAATCACCGTAAACCAGAGATGAAATCGATTCTGACGCAAATATCCAAAGGCGTTGAAGCGGGTACTCCTATTTCAAAAGCGATGCGTAACACCAGCAGTCACTTTGATTCCCTGTATGTTGACTTAATTCAGACTGGTGAACAGTCGGGAAACTTAGCCGAAGTTTTTGAACGTTTAGCCACGTACCGCGAAAAAAGCGAAGAACTGAGAGCAAAAGTTATCAAAGCATTGATTTACCCAGCAATGGTTGTACTTGTTGCCCTAAGTGTCTCTTACTTGATGTTAACCATGGTAATACCTGAGTTTGAAGCCATGTTCAGCGGCTTTGGAGCTGAACTTCCTTGGTTTACGCAACAGGTTTTAAAACTGTCACACGGTGTTCAGGCTTATAGTTTGGTCGCTCTTGTTGTTACTATTGCGTCTGTTGTCGCCTTTCGTGCTGCAAGGAAAAAATCCTCACTGTTTCGCCTGAAAACCAGCCGTCTAGGATTAAAATGTCCGGTTATCGGCAGCGTGTTAGCTAAAGCCGCTATCGCTAAGTTCAGTCGCACACTGGCCACCAGTTTTAGCGCAGGCATTCCGATTCTATCCAGTTTAAAAACCACAGCTAAAACCGCTGGCAACGTCCACTTTGAATATGCCATTGATGAAGTGCATCGTGATACTGCATCGGGTATGCCTATGTATATCGCGATGCGAAATACAGAAGCTTTTCCTGAGATGGTATTACAAATGGTAATGATCGGTGAGGAGTCAGGAAAACTCGACGACATGCTCAACAAAATTGCTTCTATCTACGAGTTTGAAGTAGATAATACTGTCGATAATCTGGGGAAAATTCTCGAACCGTTGATTATTGTGTTTCTTGGTGTGGTTGTCGGCGGATTGGTTGTGGCAATGTACTTACCAATCTTTAACTTAATGAGTGTGTTAGGGTAATATAACCATCACTAACGCATTCAACCGCTTAGTTTTTTAATCAATATCCTCCCTTTACTGCGGCAAATGAGCGAACAAATGGAAATTTTTGAATACTATCCTTGGCTTTTCGTAGCATCTGCCTCTCTACTCGGTTTAATTATCGGCAGCTTTCTTAATGTGGTGATTTATCGGCTACCGAAAATGATGGAGCGAGAATGGCGTCAGGAATGTGCGGACTATTTCCCTGAATCCAACATTCAAGTGCCAGAAGGTAAACTGACCCTTAGCACGCCACGCTCAACTTGCCCGAGTTGCCAAACACCACTGCGCATTATTGATAACGTACCCGTGATTAGCTGGCTGTTATTACGCGGTAAATGCGCTCATTGTCAGGCACCTATCAGTGCACGTTACCCGTTGATTGAGTTGCTTACAGCAGCGATGAGCTTTCTTGTCGCACAACATTTTGGTTTTAGTTACTTCACGATTGCTCTACTGTTTTTCAGCTATGTCCTTATCGCAGCAACCTTTATCGATTTAGATACGATGCTGCTACCTGATCAGTTGACACTGCCTTTACTCTGGGCTGGTCTAACACTGTCATTATTGGGTGTCAGTCCTGTTACGCTTCAAGATGCTGTGATCGGCGCTATCGCTGGTTACTTAGCGCTATGGTCAGTGTACTGGCTGTTTAAACTTGCCACTGGCAAAGAAGGCATGGGATACGGTGATTTCAAGCTACTCGCGGCACTTGGAGCATGGTTGGGATGGCAACAACTGCCTTTGATTATTCTGCTTTCATCTCTTGTCGGACTGGTATTCGGTATTATTCAATTGCGATTAAAGAAACAAGGTATCGATAAAGCCTTCCCTTTTGGACCTTATATTGCAATTGCAGGCTGGATAGCGCTGTTGTGGGGCCACGAAATCATTGATAGCTACTACTCTTATTTATTGGGGTACTAAACGATGGCATTAGTGATTGGATTAACCGGAGGCATCGCAAG
The DNA here is from genome assembly GCF_014596725.1 of Vibrio sp. Y2-5. Classification (GTDB taxonomy): domain Bacteria; phylum Pseudomonadota; class Gammaproteobacteria; order Enterobacterales; family Vibrionaceae; genus Vibrio. The sequence goes on along the minus strand of NZ_JACVEG010000005.1, from coordinate 72,236 downwards.
CGGAAAGACCACTGTCGCCAATATGTTTCGCGACCAGTTTGGTATTGAAATCGTTGATGCAGACGTGATTGCTAGACAAGTGGTGGAAAAAGGCAGTATCGGCCTCGAAGCCATCCATCAACACTTTGGCGATGGAATCTTAACGGCCGAGGGAGAACTCAACCGCGCGGAGCTTCGAACACGAATATTTGCCAATGAAGAAGAAAAAACGTGGGTTAATCAGTTGCTTCATCCAATGATTCGTCAACAAATGGAGCAAGATCTGCAACGAGTCACTTCGCCTTATGCGTTATTGGTCGTTCCGTTACTCACGGAAAACAATCTACAGCATATGGCAGACAGAGTATTGGTTGTGGATGTTGATGAAGAAACACAAATTGAAAGAACAATGAGTCGAGACAAGGTGCCGATGGAACAAGCAAAATCGATCCTGGCGGCACAAGCCAGTCGTGAACAACGTTTAGCCATTGCCGACGATGTGATTAAAAATGACGCGAAAAACCAGAAACTTTTGCCTCAAATCACAGAATTACACAAAAAGTACCTAGCCATCAGCCGTAAAAATCTGTGAGAATAAGCCGAAAGGACGCAAGGCAAATCTGATGACGACACATAAGTTTGAACACCCTCTGAATGAAAAAACGCGTATTTACTTACGAGTTGAAGCTTTGCTGCACCAGATGGAAAAAGCATCAGCCTTTGCTGACAGTATTCAGCACCAATTATTTTTCCGTTCTCTATTCGATCTGCTCGAGATTTTTGAGCAAATACAACTTAAGAGTGAACTGGCAAAAGATATCGAAAAACAGCGCCTCACTTACCGCAGTTGGTTAAATGTGGACGGTGTAGACCAAGAGATGCTTTCAACATTACTTACTGAAGTGGATGAAGTGCATCGCAATCTAATGAGCGCTGATCGATTTGGTCAATCCCTCAAAGAAGATCGTTTCTTGTCTGCCATCCGACAGCGTTTCAACCTGCCCGGCGGATCATGCTGTTTTGATCTTCCAGCATTGCATTACTGGCTTCACCTCTCGCTAGAGAAAAAATCTCAAGATGCCAACAAATGGATGAGCACACTAAAGCCATTGTTAGATGCGCTGACTCTTTGGCTCAAACTGACTCGTGAAACTGGTGCTTTTAAACCTCGTGTCGCTCAATCCGGATTTTTCCAAAGCGATGCGGAAGATGCCAACATATTACGCCTCTCCATTCCGCTCGAATATGGTGTATACCCAATGATCTCTGGGCATAAAAATCGTTTTGCGATTAAATTTATCGACTTTAAAACTGGGCAAGCCAGCTCTGAAGAGATACCCTTTGACCTTGCTGTGTGCTGCTGATTAAACATTTCTAGCAGCTGAACCATCATTAATAGGAAATCTAGATGTCGTCCCCAAAGCCTACTGTGGTGAAATGTCCCCAATGCAAGCAAGAAGTCGTATGGAATGAGCAAAGCCCTTATCGCCCTTTTTGTAGTAAAAAATGCCAGATGATTGATTTTGGCGAATGGGCTGATGAAGAAAATGCCATTGCTGGTGCGCCAGATATGTCTGACTCTGACGGATGGTCAGAAGAGTACAACTCTTAATACGATATTGAATTTGAAGCACAAAAAAGCCCCGAAGTTCGGGGCTTTTTTGTTAATGCTAATCAGCGTTATTCTTTAGACTCTGAGACTGATTCTGTATTTGAAGTATCAATCTCTATCTCTGTTACTCGCTGCAAGCCTCTTGGCAATAACCCACCACGACGACCTCGTTCGCCACGGAAGTTATCTAAATCACTCGGTTTCAGGCCAAGTTTGCGCTTACCTGCATAAAGAGTAACTGAAGCGCCACTTGGTAATGCAATCAGATGAGATACCACTTCTTCGCGGGATTTCGCTTTAGCAGCAGGAATATTGATGATCTTATTACCTTTACCTTTACCTAACTGTGGCAGGTCTTTAATTGGGAACAGCAACATGCGTCCCAAGTTGGTAATGGTTAAGATCTCATCCGTTTCAAGGTTGCTTACCGCTTGAGGTTCCATAACTTCTGAGTTCTCAGGTAGGTTCACCAGAGCTTTACCACTACGGTTTTTCGAAAGCAGATCGGCACCCTTACATACGAAACCATAACCAGCATCAGAGCCAACCAGCCAGAGCTGTTCTTCTTCGCCCATAATGACCTGACGGATTGTCGTCCCTTCAGCAACGTTCAGGCGACCTGTAATTGGTTCACCTTGACCACGAGCCGACGGCAAAGTGTGTGACTCCAGCGAGTAGCTGCGACCATCACTGCCAAAGAGCACGGCTTGCTGGTTACTCTTACCACTTGCTTGAGCCAAGTAAGCATCACCCGATTTGTAACTTAGGCTTGCGCCATCAACATCATGACCTTTCGCATGACGAATCCAACCTTTTTCAGATAGCACTACAGTGATCAGTTCACTTGGCATCAAGTCACGTTCTGTCAGCGCTTTCGCTTCTTCACGCTCAACTAATGGTGAGCGACGATCATCACCGTATTTCTCGGCATCTGCTTTGATCTCTTTTTTCAGCAAGGTATTCAGACGGCGTTCAGAACCTAGAAGATCTTCCAGTTTTTTACGCTCTTTCTCTAGCTCATCTTGCTCGCCGCGAATCTTCATCTCTTCCAGTTTCGCTAAGTTACGAAGTCTGGTGTCCAAGATCGCATCAGCTTGAATATCACTAATACCAAAGCGAGCCATCAATACCGCTTTCGGATCGTCTTCAGTACGGATAATTTCAATCACTTCATCAAGGTTAAGGTATGCAACCAACAAACCTTCCAAGATGTGCAAACGAGCCATCACTTTATCAAGACGGAATTGAAGACGACGACGAACGCTTGCACGACGGAATTCAATCCACTCACTTAAAATACGCACTAAACCTTTTACTTGAGGACGATTGTCTAAGCCAATCATATTCAGGTTTACACGGAAGCTTTTCTCTAAATCAGTAGAAGCGAACAGGTGACTCATCAGCAAATCGCAATCGACACGATTTGAACGTGGAACGATAACGATGCGAGTCGGGTTTTCATGATCCGATTCATCACGTAAATCTTCAACCATTGGCAGCTTTTTCGCTCGCATCTGGTTAGCGATTTGCTCAAGCAACTTCGCTCCAGATACCTGATGCGGAAGGGCTGTGACAACGATATCAGAGCCTTCTTTGTGCCAAATCGCACGAGCTTTAACACTACCACGACCTGTGCGATAAATTTTCTCTAAGTCAGCTTTTGGAGAAATGATTTCCGCTTCGGTTGGATAATCAGGCCCTTGCACATACTGCATTACATCCGGCAATTCCGCTTTCGGATTGTCAATCAGATGAATCGTTGCATCCGCAATTTCACGCACGTTGTGAGGAGGGATATCCGTAGCCATACCAACGGCGATACCCGTTACCCCATTCAAAAGAATGTGTGGTAAACGCGCAGGCAGCATTTGTGGCTCTTTCATCGTGCCATCAAAGTTTGGTTGCCAATCCACGTTACCTTGGCCAAGTTCGCCTAATAACACTTCCGCAAATTTAGATAGCTTTGCTTCTGTATAACGCATGGCCGCGAAGGATTTCGGATCATCTGGCGCACCCCAGTTACCTTGACCGTCCACCAGAGGGTAGCGGTATGAGAAAGGCTGAGCCATCAATACCATCGCTTCATAACACGCAGAGTCACCATGCGGGTGGTATTTACCCAACACGTCACCAACGGTACGTGCTGATTTTTTATATTTTGCCGCAGCTGAGAGTCCCAGTTCCGACATTGCATAAATAATGCGTCTTTGAACCGGCTTCAAACCATCACCAATGTATGGCAAGGCACGGTCCATGATTACGTACATCGAGTAGTTCAGGTAAGCATCTTCCGTAAACTTGCGCATCGGAAGTTGTTCAACACCCTCGAAGTTAATTTCAGTACTCATTCATTACACCTCAGCCAAATCGCCATTGCTTTGTAGCCAACTGCGACGGTCATCCGCTCGCTTCTTGCCTAAAAGCATGTCCAACATCTCGTCCGTTGCCGTTTCATCATCAATAGTGAGCTGAACTAAACGGCGAGTATTTGGATCCATGGTAGTTTCACGCAATTGAAGTGGGTTCATCTCACCCAAACCTTTGAATCGCTGAACGTTAATCTTGGCTTTCTTCTGGCTTAATCTTTCCAAAATGCCATCTTTCTCTGCGTCATCTAACGCATAGAACACCTCTTTGCCACAGTCGATACGATAAAGAGGAGGCATAGCTACATAGATATGACCCGCTTTGGTGAGAGCTTGGAAATGCTTGGTAAACAGAGCACAAAGCAGCGTTGCGATATGAAGACCATCGGAGTCAGCATCGGCAAGGATACAAATTTTGTTGTAGCGCAAACCGCTTAAATCATCGCTGTCAGGATCAATACCCAAGGCTACTGAGATATCGTGTACTTCTTGAGAGGCAAGAACTTGATCAGCTGACACTTCCCAAGTGTTTAGGATCTTACCACGTAGAGGCATCACCGCCTGAAATTCACGATCGCGAGCCTGCTTGGCACTACCACCTGCCGAGTCACCTTCCACAAAGAAGATTTCACTGCGGCTTGTGTCCTGCCCCGAACAGTCGGTTAATTTACCCGGTAAGGCTGGGCCTGAAGCGACTTTCTTACGAACAACTTTCTTATTCGCACGCATACGACGGTGTGCATTGGCAATACAAACTTCAGCCAATTGCTCAGCTAACTGCGGTTTTTCATTCAACCATAAACTGAAAGAGTCTTTAACAACACCTGATACGAATGCGGCAGTTTGACGTGAAGATAGGCGTTCTTTGGTTTGTCCTGCAAATTGAGGATCTTGCATCTTAATCGACAATACGTAAGAACAGCGGTCGAAAACATCGTCACCCGTGAGCTTTACACCACGTGGAATTAAGTTGCGGAACTCACAAAACTCGCGCATTGCATCTAAAAGGCCCTGACGTAATCCGTTAACGTGAGTACCGCCCTGTGCAGTCGGAATTAAGTTTACATAGCTTTCCGTAATCAGCTCACCACCTTCTGGTTGCCAGATCACCGCCCATGTCGCCGCTTCTGTCTCAGCAGAAAACTCACCTGTAAAGGGTTCTTCCGGTAAAACGGTATAGCCTTTTACACCTTCAACCAGATAGTCTTTCAAACCATCTTCATACAGCCAACGGTATTCTTTGTCGTTTATTTTATCGGAGAATGTGATTTCTAATCCCGGACAAAGTACTGCTTTAGCACGAAGGTTATTAACTAATCTGGAAACAGAAAAGTTAGCATAGTCAAAATAAGAAGTGTCAGGCCAGAAGTGTACACTGGTACCACGGTTACGACGGCCACAAGTACCCGTCACTGTTAGATCTGAAACCTTACTACCGTGTTCAAAAGCGATTTCATATACCTGACCATCGCGACGCACGACAACTTCAACACGCTTCGAAAGCGCGTTTACTACAGAGATACCGACACCGTGCAAACCACCTGAGAACTGGTAGTTTTTATTAGAGAACTTACCACCAGCATGAAGCTTACAGAAAATCAGTTCGACACCCGAAATTTTCTCTTCTGGGTGAATATCTACAGGCATACCACGACCATCATCAATCACTTCTAATGATTGGTCAGCGTGTAAAATTACCTGAACCTTTGAGGCATGCCCAGCCAATGCTTCATCGACACTGTTGTCGATAACTTCTTGCCCAAGGTGGTTAGGACGCGTGGTGTCCGTATACATCCCTGGCCTGCGACGCACTGGTTCTAAGCCATTAAGAACCTCAATGGCTCCAGCATTATATTGTTCTGTCATAGTATGTAATGCTTTTATCGATAAAATTAAGGAGGGTCTGTTGATAAATTGATTTAAGACCCTTAATACTTTACAACTCGTTTATTAACGCTTTATTTTTCTAACAATAAGCAACGAATTAACGTGTTTTTTAACACCTAAACGAGAAAAGTCTAAGAGGAACATAGTCTGGAAGAGAACGACTGATGTCAAGAGACATCAGTCAGTGGCAAGCAAAATTATGACTCTAACCTCAATGAAAAGGCTATAAGTCTAAGAATTTGATGATTTGGGCTGGATAACGTTCAAAATCAATAAAACTGTGGTCGCCACCGCTTTCCACAGTTTGTTTCGAATCTGCATATTTTTCCACAGCTTGACGATAGTCGAGTACTTCATCTTCCGTTTGCTGCAGAAGCCAAAAATCGTGAGGCGACGTTAATTTTGGAATATCCAACGCTATGAGTTCTTGAATATGGGACTCATCCAAAACGTAACGTTCTTGGGTATACGGATTCTCTTGTTCACCAAGAAATGAAGCTAAAAGTTCATAAGGTTTCACGGCTGGATTGACTAACACCGCACGAAAACCAAATTTTGCGTTTAGCCATGTGGAGAGATAGCCACCGAGTGAACTTCCTACTAAACCAATGTGATAGTCGTCTTTATATTGATTGACGACATCCATAAGATGTTGCGCTGCCTGAGCCGGAAAGCTCGGCAATTTTGGAACAACCACTTTGATATCAGGACGATGATTATTGCAATACTCACTCATGACTTGCGCCTTATGCGACAGAGGAGAACTGTTAAAACCATGGATATAAAGAAGTAGTGGTGGGCGCTTTATCATATCAGTAACCGCTTGCGTCAAAATCAGGCTGAAACACACCATTTGCTAAGCGTTTTACCGCTGAAGTCACAGTGCCATCGGAGCATAGCTCCAACTCACGCCAACCTGGTGAAGTTTTATCTAACGCAAAGTCATTGGAATTAGGTTTGAACTGAATACAGGTCGATGGGGTCGCCATGACTCTCACTCCCATATGTTCTTTATCCATATTCTGATGTACGTGACCACATAAAACCGCTTTCACATTAGAATGACGTTTAACCACATCCCAAAATGATTCGCTGTCTTTTAATGTGTGTTGATCAAGCCAAGCGCTACCTACCAGCAGAGGATGGTGATGCAAAAGCACTAGGGTGTATCTATCAGGATACTGAGTCAGTTTCTCTTCCAACAAAGCTAACTGATGATCGCTTAAACGACCATGAGGCACACCAACAACTTGTGAATCTAACAATACCATTTGCCAGTGTTCACCAAGCAATACATGTTCCTCGGTACGAATCTGAGACGAAGGTAAAACTGCGCCCATATTCGGCTTGTAGTCATGATTACCAGGCAACCAAAAACAGTCTTTCTCCAGCATTTGAATGCTATCTGAAAAACGTTGATAAGATTCAGCACTATGATCTTGAGAAATATCGCCTGTTGCGAGAACGGCATCATACTGAACTTGCTGGGTACAAATTTCTTTCACCACGGCACGAAAGCTGTCAGCGGTATTTACGCTAAGCAAACAGCCATCATCTGGCGCGAATAAATGAGTATCCGTTATCTGTACAAGCTTTATGCTATCTGGATTGTCTATACTGGGCGACACGTTCAAACTCGATAAACCTAACTATTATGGATGACTAAAATTAATCGGCTGGCGGCTAATACCATGCTTTAAACAGAAGGTAAGCCAATCACCTAGAAAGCGATTAATTTGTGCCTTTTCATCTTTTTGTACCATTTTCTCATTCGGATAATCATGGCGCGCTTTTATCCTGCTGAGATGATCGCTGGTGTGCACTTCTGCTACACGAGCATCGTGGTACAGCCTGACAGACATGGTTGGTAATGGAAACACTGAAATATCATCACTTTGACAGATCTCCACCAAAGTTGTGTACTTTGTGACTTCTAGCACTTGAAGTTGGTAAGTCATTTGAGCAGCTTGGTAGCAACGTAAGTCATCAACACTTGGCTGCGTTGGCAGCAAAGCGTTTAACTTGGCGTAGTTTGTTTCATAAACCCGCATCAGTTCTTTTAGATCTACGTGATATGGTTTTTTCACCATTACTTCAGCCATTGAGTTCTCAAATTCTCGTAATTCAGTTCCAACCATTGTAGTGCAATGATTGATGCACCATTTTCAATAACGCCGTCTTTTACCAATTGGTAAGCCTGATCACGGCTCATGACATGCACTTTAATATCCTCTCCTTCATAGTCTAAACCATGAACACCTTTCGCTTGAGAGGAATCAACTTCGCCAACGAAAACGTCTAATTTTTCAGAGCATCCTCCAGCAGAAGGATAATATGAAGTCACAGACTCAATTCGGCCAATATCAACGCCAGCCTCTTCTACCGCTTCTCTTCGTACAACTTCAACAGCACTTTCATCACGGTCGATAATACCCGCAACAATTTCTAGCTGCCACGGACGTTGTTGTTCGAGTGTTCCAACACGAATCTGTTCAATGATAACCACTTGATCTCGAACCGCATCGTAAGGCAGCAAGGCCGCCGCATGCCCACGTTCGAAAAGTTCACGTTCAATAGGTTCACTCCATCCGCCTTGAAAAAGCTTATGTTTGAAGCGATATTTCACCATACGGAAAAAACCTTGAAACAGTGTCTCTTTTGAGACGATTTCAATGTCTTGCGACGTAAATTGACCTAATGGTTTATCGGTTTGTGACATTCCAGAGCTCCCGACATGAATAAAGGACGGCTAAACAACGTAGTTTACTCGTGGTAACTGGTGACTTCCAAGGACATTGTTCAACTTTTCATACAAAAATTATATATATTTTTAAATGAAATAAATTTATATTGCACACATGGATAGTTAAGTGTAAAAAAGTGCAAAGTTTCGAGTAAATTACAACCAAATTAGGGTAAACTCTTGAAACGCCCACCCTAACTTCATAATAGGCAGGAATAGGACCAATGAAAAAACTGCTTCCAGTATTTATTAGCGTAGCTCTTGGCAGCTTAAGTGCTGCAGTATCGGCTGACGATCTTGCTCAAATTTACGATCAAGCAAAAGAAAATGACCCTCAATTACTGAGCGCAGCGGCACAACGTGACGCAGCATTTGAAGCAGTAACTTCTAGCCGTAGTAGCTTACTACCACAGATCAATCTGACGGCTGGTTACAACATTACTAGTAGTGACGAACCAAAAGATAGTGAAGTGCTATCTGCAGGAATTTCCTTTTCTCAAGAACTTTACAATCGTTCAAGCTGGGTTTCATTAGATACTGCAGAGAAACAAGCTCGCCAAGCCGATGCACAATATGCGGTTGTTCAGCAGTCTTTGATCCTGCGAGTTGCTCAAGCTTATTTCTCAGTGCTTAGTGCTCAAGACAACCTAGAGTTTGTCCGTGCAGAAAAAGCAGCGGTTGGTCGTCAGCTAGAACAAACTAAGCAGCGTTTCGAAGTAGGTCTTTCTGCGATTACCGACGTACATGATGCTCAAGCTCAATACGACAGCGTTTTGGCAGATGAAGTATTAGCTGAAAATACCTTAATTAATAGCTATGAGTCACTGCGTGAAATTACAGGTCAAGACCACAAAGATCTGAGCATTCTTGATACCAACCGTTTTTCTGCTAGCCCATCAGAGACTTCAATGGATGCTTTGGTTGACGAAGCTCAACAAAAGAACTTATCTCTTTTGTCATCTCGCATCGCGCAAGATGTAGCGAAAGACAACATCTCGTTAGCAAGTTCTGGCCACCTGCCATCATTAACGCTCGATGGCGGATACAACTATGGCAAACAAATGGACAGCAGCGGCAATGGTTACAATTTTGATGGTCACGATTACAACGATTTAAATATCGGTGTGAACTTATCTGTGCCTCTGTACACTGGTGGTAATGTGACTTCGCAAACCAAACAAGCGGAATTTGCGTATGTTTCGGCAAGCCAAGATTTAGAAGCCTCTTACCGCAGTGTGATTAAGGCTGTTCGTGCAAACAACAACAACATCAACGCTTCAATTGGTGCATTGCGTGCTTATGAACAATCTGTAATTTCAGCGAAATCAGCGCTAGAAGCAACTGAAGCTGGTTTTGATGTCGGTACTCGTACTATCGTTGACGTACTTGATTCAACTCGCAGCTTGTACAACGCGAACAAAAACCTATCATCCGCTCGTTACAACTACATTCTGAGTGTATTGCAACTTCGTCAAGCTGTAGGTTCTCTGTCTGAACAAGATATCCTTGATATCAACAGCGGCCTAAAAGCAGCGAAATCAGCAAAGACTAAATCTTAAGGTTGGTTTTTACGGACATAAAAAACGCCAGCATGCTGGCGTTTTTTCTTTCTCGACATATTTAAAAGCAACAAAGGCTAATTAGCCTCTGCCACCTTTAATCGCTTCGATGATTTCTGTGGTTGAACAACCATCTTCAAAGTTGAGCACTTTAACTTGGCCGCCAGCCGCGATCACTTCTTTACCACCAGCAATATCTTCTGGTTTGTAGTCGCCACCTTTCACGAGCAAATCAGGTAGCACTGCAGAGATCAAACGTTGTGGCGTGTCTTCACTAAACGGTACAACCCAATCCACAGCACCTAGAGCTGCTAATACAGCCATACGGCGATCTGTCGGGTTCACAGGACGACCAGGACCTTTCAAACGTTTTACAGACTCATCTGTATTGACGGCAACAATCAGGCGATCGCCTAACTCACCAGCATGATTCAGATAAGAAACATGACCAGCGTGAAGAATATCGAAACAACCATTGGTCATAACAACTTTCTCGCCACGAGCTTGCGCTTTACGCACCGCTTCAATCAGAGCCTGTTCACCAATTACGCCGTAGTCAGTATCTTTGCTGCCATGAACGGCTTCAGCCAGTTCAATCGTCGATACTGTCGAAGTACCGAGTTTACCGACTACCACGCCTGCTGCAGCATTTGCCAACGCACACGCTTCGTCTAGAGGTTTACCCGCTGCAACCGAAGAAGCCAATACTGAAATAACCGTATCGCCTGCGCCTGTTACGTCATACACTTCTTTGGCTTGAGTTGGTAAGTGGAAAGGATCCATACCACGACGTAGTAGTGTCATACCATGTTCACTGCGAGTCACTAGCAATGCATCAAAATCGAACTCTTCAATCAGACCTAAACCTTTTTCGACCAAGTCTTGATCAGACTTCACTTTGCCCACTACGTGTTCAAACTCAGAGAGGTTTGGAGTTAGTAACGTTGCACCACGGTAACGTTCAAAATCGGCGCCTTTAGGGTCAATAAACACCGGTACATTCGCCGCTCGTGCTTTTTGAATAAACTTCTGAACATGCTCAAGTGCACCTTTCGCGTAATCCGATAAGATCACCGCTTGTACATTTGGTAGAGCTGATTCCATACGAGATAGGATCAATTCAGGATCAGTGTTTTCAAACTGATCTTCAAAATCTAAACGGATAAGCTGCTGACCACGGCTCAGCACGCGTAATTTTGTAATCGTTGGATAATCCGGTAACGCAACAAAATCACATTTTACTTTCAGAGAAGTGAGTTTTTCACTCAACACCTGCGCTGGCTCATCAATCCCTGTCAAACCAACGAGATGCGCATGCCCGCCCAATGACGCGATGTTCATTGCTACGTTAGCAGCACCGCCGGGACGCTCTTCGTTTTTCTCTACTTTTACTACTGGCACAGGGGCTTCTGGCGAAATGCGGCCAGTCGGGCCATGCCAGTATCTGTCAAGCATGACATCGCCAATAATTAATACCCCAGCATCACTGTAGTCAGGTAGGATTGGTTTCATTATGGATCTCCAATAACTGTTTCTGGGCGGAGTTTATCACAGCCCTATGAGCGGCTAAAGTTATCTAATATCAGAACTCTGTTATTAACCTAGCCACTGATTCCAAACATGTTTTACAACTTCACGTTCATGGACGAATTTGCTTTCATCCACATCCGCGTCTTGATTGACTAAATTGCGGCGATGGATTTGATCTCGCATCGCCGTATAAGCATGGGTTAATGCCATAGCTTGTTCTTCCTCCAACACACCCTGAATCAATAATGACTCAAAGATGCGCACGTTATCAGACCATCGGGTTAATTTTGGCTGTTGATGGCTGAAACGTAAGACTAAGTACTGCGCCAAAAATTCAATATCCGTAATACCGCCTTCATCTTGCTTTATCATGAAACGGCCGGGCTTTTTCCCACCGAGGTGATCGCGCATTTTGATTCGCATCTCCACCACCTCTTGCTTCAGTTTTTCCTCTTCCCGAGGTAAAGCCAAAATGTCATGGCGGATGTTGGCAAAGGCTTGTTGCAAAGGTGCATCACCATAAATCATGCGAGCTCTTACCAATGCCTGATGCTCCCAAGTCCACGCATCATTGCGCTGGTACTCTTCAAAAGCTTCAGTTGGACTCACCAAGAGCCCTGATGCGCCAGATGGTCTCAAGCGGGTATCAACTTCGTACAGTATTCCAGAAGCGGTTCGCACAGAGAATATATGAACGATACGTTGAGCTAAACGCAGATAAAACTGACGACCATCTATCTCTTTAACACCATCAGTGTAGGCGCTAACTGGGCAATCGTGGATAAAAACAATATCGAGATCAGAGTTATAGCCAAGCTCCCAGCCCCCCACTTTGCCATAGCCAACGACAGCAAATCCCTTTCCTTCACGATCTTTTAAATGAGTCGGCTCACCGTATTTAGCCGTTACTTGTAGCCAAGCTTGATTGACCACAGCTTCTACAATCGCTTCAGCAAGATAGGTTAAGTGGTCACTCACTTTCATCACGGGCAATACATCCGCGATATCAGCGGCAGCAATCTTCAAAATGCATATTTGCTTAAATTGCCGCAGCGCTTCCATCTGCTGTTCCATATCATCTTCGGGAATACGTGCGAGGAAATCTCGAAGCTCCGTCTTGTAACTTTCCAAAGGAATAGGATTGTAGAGATGTTGTGGATCAATTAGTTCATCAAGAAGTATCGGATAACGAGCAAGTTGTTCTGAGATCATCGAACTCGCAGTACACAGACGCACTAATTGCACTAGCGCTGCGGGGTGTTCATCGAGCAGTTCCAAATAAGTTGTACGAGTCGCAATACTGTGCAGTAAAGACAGTACTCTTGATAAGCCAAACTTCGCATCAGGGTGATTAAAAATCGCTTGATACACCTTTGGCATCAAACGATTGAGCACTTCTCTTCCCCGAGGGCCGATAGTGCGTTTCGCTAAGTCATCTTTAAAACCAATGATGGTATCGACGATCTCTGCTCCATCTTGCATAGTGAGCTCATTCTCAACAATGCTTTCTATTAACTCGTGGTTATGGCTCATGTCCCACAATTCGTGAAAGTGAGCAGCAAGTGTATTGTCGTCTTGCTCATCCTCTTCACCAATCAAAGCAGCAAACACAGCATGAACATTCGCCATCTGATGTTTGACTTGGGCATTCAGTTGATCCCAAGATTCAAAGCCCATAGCAAAAGCCAGTCTCAACTGATCATCCGCCTTATCAGGTAAGGTTTGAGTTTGTTTATCTGCCAAGGCTTGAAGAAGATTTTCAAGACGACGCAAGAAGTAATAGGCCTCGGTTAACTGTTCAACTTCATTTTTTTCCAACAGTTGCAGCTCATCAATGGCTTGCAAGGTTTCGAGTAACCCACGATGGCGAAGGCTCGGTTCTCTTCCGCCCCGGATCAGTTGAAACACTTGGGCAATAAATTCAATTTCCCGAATACCACCCGCACCCAATTTGATGTTGTTACTTAATCCACGGCGACGAACTTCACTGCTGATCATTGACTTCATTCGACGCAGTGATTGAATCGCACTGAAATCAATGTAACGACGAAATACAAACGGACGCAGCATTTGGCGTAACTCTTGGTACTGGGAGTACATCTCACGCCCCATAACACGCGCTTTGACCATTGCATAGCGTTCCCAGTCTCTGCCCTGCTCTTGGTAATAATCTTCAAGCGCAGCATAACTCATCACCAACGGACCGCTTTCGCCAAAAGGACGTAACCTCATATCTACCCGATAGCAAAAACCATCAAAGGTCTGTTGATCGAGCATTTTGATGATGCGTTGGCCTAAACGAGTAAAAAACTGGGCATTAGCTATGCTGCGGCGCTGCCCCTGTGTCTCCCCGTTCTCCGGATAGGTGAAAATCAAATCGATGTCGGAAGAGAAATTTAGCTCGCCACCACCGAGTTTACCCATCCCCATAATTAACATAGGCTGAGGTTCACCTAGGGCGTTACATGGTGTTCCCCACTCTTGACAACAGGCTTTGTATTGCCATTGATATGTCTCGAATATCAATGCTTCCGCCAATTGCGACAAATGCTCAAGGCTCTCATCCAAAGACCATGTACTTAAAAAATCACGCCAAGCGATATAAACCATTTCTTGATTACGGAACTGACGCAAGATACGTAAACCATTGGTTTCATCTTCACAGACTGAAAGCTGAGTAAAAAGGCGCTCACGATAGGATTCGCAACGAGAGTCTTCACTTAGTATTTCGGGCAGTGCACGACACAAAGTGTCGTCACGTATCAATGTCTCAAGAACAAACTTACTCAACCCGACAACGGTTTTTAACTGAGTTTGTAGCTCGCTATCCCACAGAGCAATCACTGGCTGCTGTTCTAGCAAATGGCTAAACTGTTGACTTGCATAATCTTCAAGAAGAGATGGCAATGGCATGATATGTCCTTGTTGATGCTGGTAGCCCGAAGAAAGATGATGTAACTATACCCAAACTCATTGAAGGGTATATCAAATTTAGTGTAATAAAAAACGCCCACAATCGAATTGTGGGCGCTTATACATGACTTATTCGTATCAGAAGAAATTAAACTTTAAATTCCGTGATTTTACTGTCTAATTCTTGTGCATTTGCCTGCATGATTTCCGAGGTTTCAAGCAGCTCAGTGACGACAGTAACCGATGCTTCCACCAACTCTCTCACATTAGTTAAGTTCTGATTCATCTCTTCAGCAACGCTGCTTTGCTGACCCGCAGCTGTAGCGATCTGGAAGTTCATATCATTGATTTGCTGAACTTGAGTCACAATTCCGTCAAGCTCTGTGCCTGCGTTAGTCACCAGTTCAACACCTTCAGCCACTTCAACCACACTCTTTTCCATCAGCTCTACCGCTGAGTTCGCGCTACTTTGCAACTGTGAAATCATATCTTGAATTTCGACTGTTGCGGTTTGAGTGCGCTGCGCAAGATTACGTACTTCATCAGCAACCACAGCGAAGCCACGTCCAGCTTCACCAGCACGAGCAGCCTCAATCGCGGCGTTAAGTGCCAATAGGTTTGTCTGTTCAGAGATACTTTGGATAGTGCCAACAACGCTGCTAATTGACTCCACACGTTCTTCAACTTCGTTTACAGCCTGCGCAGATTTAGAAATGTCTTTAGATAGCTCACTCATCTTGCCGACAGTGCTTTTCACAAATCGTTGACCTGTCTGAGCTTGCTTGGATGCATCTTCAGTTAATGAAGACGCGCTTTGCGCATGCCCTGCCACCGTTTGCACCGTTGAAGACATTTCACTCATGGCTGTTGCTAACTGGTCAATTTCATTGAATTCTTCTTGAGCAGACTCTTTGGTTTCGGACATGCTAAGAGTCATAATTTCCGTCATAGCCGTAAGCTCTTGGGAAGCGTCAACTTGAGCAACAATCAATTCTTTCAACTGAAGACGTGTTTTTTCCAGTTCCTTCGCCAGTTCGCCATATTCATCTTTACACTCCATCTCAATCTCGGCAGAAAGATCACGTCGTGCCATCTGTTTGATAGACTCACTAAGATATTGTGTTTGACGCAGCATGATCCGTGCAGCAAAAAGAAGCAATACGACAAAAACAGCGATCATAAGACCGGTTTGCCAGATCACTTGCACAATGTAATCATCGTAATGTTTCTGCGCGACTTCAGCACTTTGGGTTGCCGCCAAAAGAGCATTATAAAAGGTGTGAGCATCCCAAAGTTGCTTACCGATGATCAGGAAAGTACTGAACACCATCAGCATTACCATCTTAGGAACAAGGCGAACATTCGTTATTACTCGTTCCCATGGCTTAAATGCCATTGTTGTCATTGTCATGCCTCCACAATGTCTTATATATTGAAAATCACTTATTTATCACTAATACAGTGAAAAAACTTCACGCACTTTGAATTATTTCGAGCCTCGTATGAAAAAAGATAGTATCAAAGATGAAACAAAACCTATGGGATTGTTATCACTCATTTTGTCTTTCTTAGCTCTATTTGTGATCTCTGGCTTACTATTTTTTCCAATAGAGCCAGAAATGCGCCATATATTTATCGGCCTAGACTTCATTATATGTAGTATTTTCATCCTACAACTTAGCGTAGATTTGATCCGCTCAACAGATCGAGTGCAATTTATGAAACGGCACTGGATAGATTTCGTTGCGAGTATCCCGATGATCGAGCCTCTGCGCTACGCACGTATTTTCCACATCCTAAGAATTGTTCTAGTCATTCGTTCAGGAAGAGCGATCGCTAAACAACTACTTTCCAATCGCAGAGAAACCACCATCGCATCGATCTTATTGCTGTTGGTTATGATGATGACACTGGGTTCAAGCTTTATGCTCTTTTTCGAAACCAAAGATCCTCATGCGAATATTCAATCTGGTGGTGACGCTTTGTGGTGGGCTTTAGTGACAATTTCAACAGTAGGTTATGGCGACCACTATCCTGTCACGACGGCAGGACGCTTGATAGCGACAGCAATGATTCTGTGCGGAGTCGGGATCTTCGGTATGATTTCTGGCTTGATCACCTCACTGCTTACCTCGCCCGATAAGAGGCAACTCTTAAACGCGCAGAGAGAACAGCAGATGCTGCATCAGATAGTTGTGCAGCAAAATGAAATTTTGCGCCGGATTGGGGAGCTGGAAAACAAACCAGATATGCCGAAACAAAGTAAGCCAACGGAATAGAAAACAAAAAGGGATACTAACAAGTATCCCTGATTTCAAAACTACATGTCTGAGTTAGTCACGCCAGTAAGGATGTGCCTCTACGCCGATAATTCGAGTCTGCTCCATGGCATGTAAAATCGAATTCTCTTGGCGAATCAACCAGCGTTGTAGCTGCTCTTGTTCCTCACCTTCCAACTTATCAACAAACGGCGCTAACGTTCTTAACGTTAATAAATCGTCGATACCGTGCAGAAGATCAGTCCAAGGCATACGGAAAGAGTTACGTTCCTCTGCATCGTACAAACTTGCGAAACCAATTCCGGTATAAAGATTTCGCATCAAGCGATACTGCTGATCAATATACTCTTGGCTACTCAAATGATGTTCTGGAGGGAACGACTCAATCAATTCAGCCCACGTTCTATCCAACTGCTTGGCAGAGAATCGAAGAATATTGGTCGCCATTTTTTCACGAGCTTTTTCATCAAGAAATGGCTGCCATCCACGAGTCAGGATCCAGCGACTTAAGTCAAGCAATAAGCCAGTATAACGAGCAGAGTTGAGCAAACGTAAATTTTCTTCTCGCTGAGGCAAGCTATCTTGTTGCTCT
Source organism: Vibrio sp. Y2-5 (assembly GCF_014596725.1). GTDB lineage: Bacteria > Pseudomonadota > Gammaproteobacteria > Enterobacterales > Vibrionaceae > Vibrio. The sequence goes on along the minus strand of NZ_JACVEG010000005.1, from coordinate 54,776 downwards.
TTCAGCTCCGCAATTAATAACTTACGGGCATCGAGTTTGCGCAGCGCATAACCTTTGTCTTCGAGAAGATCATCAAGATAGTCATAAGACTTTAACCAGCTCAACTCTTCTTCCAGCCACTTCAGTTCCTGACGCAAAATCGCACTTGCTCGACGAGGAACCACACCACCGTAAATGCTTAATATCTGGCGAATAAAGCGAATACTATTACTAATTTCATGCAATGCAGGAATGGAATCTCGCTCTGTATAAATTTGCTCATGGTAGTGCCAATGAGACAGTGCGTGTTCCAGTGAGTTGATTAAGCAAAACTCCACCGTGTCTTGGTTACTGGTGTTAACCAGACTTAACGGTTTCACTTCATCGCCTTGATAATCGGCCGCCAGACGGTAGCCTCTAGCCGCTTTACTCAGATTACCTAAGCGCATTCCACCGTTATCACAGAACTGACGAGCTAAGGTAAACAGTGCATCGGTTTGCCCAGATTTCAGTTCTAACTCCACTTCGCAAATGGGGTACTCTTTATCACCCGCGATGACTAAACCTTGGTCAAAAGCGACTTCCACTTGGCTACCATCATGCATACCGATAAGCCATTGTTCACGAGTAAAATTGGTAGAGAAAAGAGCATTAAGCTCCGCTTGCAGAACGTCAACCTCTTTACCTTGAGGCCAAATGTCAGCAGGGTGAAGTGATAGCTCAGGTTCGTTGCTATGATGTTCAGCATTGAATTCCGGTCTTTGATGTAAGCCAGCAACGACGCGTCCTGCAGTCTTTACCGTTTGAACATAAACATCATCGAAACGTCGGATTCTTAACCCTATATCATGTTGACGTAACCAGTTATCAGGAGTGTCAAAATACGTATTACCTAACTCTCGACAACTGTGCTGAAGTACTTTTGTATCAGAAATCTTTTGACGTAAAATTTCTGAAAACTCTGGTGACACAAAAAACTTCAGTTCTATCTCGGTTTCCATATTTAACCCTTTCAAAGCAGATACCGAAAGGATATTGCCTAAAACGCGGCTGAGCAAGAGTGAAATATAGACCGTTTGATGATCTAAAACAGTTTTCATGACACTGTTAATGGGTTAACATGCGCGCCTTTATAGCCATCGCTCAACATTTAGCCATACAATGGTGTATGTTTTTTTCAGGTTATAGTTATTAGGTTGAATGACCATGCCAGTAAATACAATTATGGGGTTATTTGCAAAGTCCCCTATAAAGCCTTTGCAACGACACGTAGTGTGTGTAAATGAATGCTGTTCTTATCTAGTGCCTTTCTTTGAAGTTTGTGCAACTGGAGACTGGGAAAAAGCATCTGAAATCCGCGCACAGATTTCTCACTTAGAGAAAGAAGCTGACGTGTTAAAGCGCGAAATTCGCCTTAAACTTCCTCGTGGTTTGTTTATGCCTGTAGACCGTACAGACATGCTCGAACTTCTCACACAGCAAGATAAACTTGCGAACCTAGCAAAGGACATTTCTGGTCGTGTTGTTGGTCGCGAGCTTATTATTCCTGAACCTCTCCAAGCTGACTTTATCATCTATGTGAAACGTTGCTTAGACGCAGCGGCTCAAGCACAGAAAGTGATCAACGAGCTAGACGAATTGTTAGAGACTGGCTTCAAAGGCCGTGAAGTAACACTCGTTGCTGAAATGATTAATCAATTGGATGAAATCGAAGACGATACTGATGCTATTCAGATACGTCTACGTCAAAAGCTAAGAACCCTAGAATCTTCGCTTAATCCGATTGACGTTATGTTCTTATACAAGATTTTTGAATGGGTTGGCGGTATCGCTGATCAGGCGCAGCGCGTTGGTGCTCGTCTAGAAGTGATGCTTTCTCGCTCATAAATTTAAAGTTAACCAAATAACTAAGAGCTATTTTATAAAACTGAACTAAGCGTTAATTTTTTATCGCCAACGGTTTAAATTCGTGCCTAAAACACGAAGAAATAGTTCCGCTTGTTATAAACAACTAGGTATAAAGATGGATATCCTTGCTAACTACGGCACTGTCCTGATTATTGTTGCTGCCATTTTTGGTTTCTTAATGGCTATCGGTATTGGTGCGAACGACGTTGCGAACGCAATGGGAACGTCAGTTGGTTCTAAAGCTCTAACCGTTAAACAAGCGATTCTTATCGCGATGGTGTTCGAATTCGCAGGTGCTTACTTAGCCGGTGGTGAAGTAACTGACACAATCCGCAAAGGCGTGATTGATACATCACTATTTGCTCAACATCCTGACGTTCTTATTTATGGCATGATGTCAGCTCTGCTAGCAGCAGGTACTTGGTTACTGCTTGCTTCGTATATGGGCTGGCCAGTATCAACGACTCACTCAATCATCGGTGCAATCATCGGTTTCGCATGTGTATCTTTCGGTACTGAAGCGGTTGATTGGGGCTCTGTTAAAGGTATCGTGGGTAGCTGGATTGTTACGCCTCTGATTTCAGGTATCTTTGCTTACTTCATATTCATCAGTGCTCAACGGCTTATTTTCGATACAGAAAGACCGCTTATCAACGCTAAGCGCTTTGTTCCTGTATACATGTTCATCACTACAATGGTGATTGCGCTTGTAACCATTAAGAAAGGGCTTAAGCACGTTGGCTTACACCTTTCAGGCACAGAAGCTTGGTTATGGTCTGCTGGCGTATCTGCACTAGTAATGGTTGGTGGCTATCTATACATTCAGAAGAAATTTGCTAACCGTGAAGACGACCATAGCTTTTCTGGTGTAGAAAGTATCTTCAGTGTTTTGATGGTAATTACCGCTTGTGCGATGGCATTTGCTCACGGTTCAAACGACGTTGCAAACGCGATTGGTCCACTGTCTGCAGTAGTTTCTACTATCGAACAAATGGGTGAAATTTCAGCGAAAAGTTCAATTGCTTGGTGGATTCTACCTCTTGGTGGTTTCGGTATCGTTGTTGGTCTAGCGACTATGGGCCACAAAGTAATGGCAACGGTTGGTACTGGTATTACAGAACTAACACCTAGCCGTGGTTTCGCAGCTCAGCTTGCAACTGCATCTACAGTAGTATTAGCATCTGGTACAGGCCTGCCGATTTCAACCACTCAGACACTTGTTGGTGCGGTTCTGGGTGTAGGTTTTGCGCGTGGTATCGCAGCATTGAACCTAGGGGTTGTACGTAACATCGTTGCTTCTTGGATTGTAACGCTTCCAGCTGGTGCTTTATTGGCGGTTGTGTTCTTCTATGCGATTCAAGGCGTTTTCGCTTAAGTAATTAAGTCAGCGCTTTGTTAAGACGAAGTCATTATTGACTCAAACGCACATAAAGGGAGGCTTTGCCTCCCTTCTTTGTTGCACGAGAATAAGAAACTTTTTACTATTTGCCACATGAGTGTAAAGCTACAATTTATAACTAAGGGATTTACCGTGAAAAAACTTATCTGCATGGTGTTATTTTCCATGTTAGCAAGCCCAGCGTTTGCACAAGACCGTTACATCGCCGATAAGCTGTTTACTTATATGCATTCTGGTCCAAGCAACCAATATCGTATTATCGGCAGCATTGACGCAGGTGAGAAAGTTCAGCTAGTTTCAACCAACAAAGAAAGCAACTACAGCGAAATTGTAGACTCTCGCGGCAGAAAAGGTTGGGTGGAGAGCCGTTTTGTGACTCGTGAAGTCAGTATGGCAGTTCGTTTACCACAACTTGAAAAAGAATTGGCTCAGGTGAAATCGCAATTAGCGAATGCACGTCAAAGTGCAGATTCCGAAAAAGCCGGCTTGGTTGAATCTTTGGAAGTTCGCAACCAGCAAATTGCGCAACTAGAACAAAATTACGGTGAAATCAGTAAGCAGCTCACAGCGTCTCAAACTGAGATTCGTGAATTGCGTGCGAAACTGGATACACAGAAAGAAGACTTACTACTGAAATACTTCACTTATGGTGGCGGTGTTGCAGGTATCGGTTTACTACTGGGACTCATTCTTCCGCACATTATTCCACGTCGTAAGCGCAACCCTGCCGGTTGGGCATAAACGCTAATCAAATTGAAAAAGGTCACTCGCTAGTGACCTTTTTTGTTTACGCTGTCCCGCCCTAAAAAAGGTTAACCTTGCCAGTGGTAAAGCGCAGGAATTTCTATCAGCTGTTGTTCGAACTGCACCAATGTTGTTTGAGGGTTAATTTCTATCAACATCACACCGTCTGACAACATATCCCCTTCGTGATACTCCACACCATTCATTTTTATCCAGCGCTTACTTTCAGAGCTGGCATAAACATGGGTCTGAAAATCCATCTCTGGTAGATGACCAGAAAACTTATCGGCATTTTGCACCAAGGATATCGCTCTTGAGTTACTGCTTGTAGAGGCTGAACCGCCGCTTTTTATCGCCGACTCAACTCTCATAGCAAGCGCGGGCGAAAGACCGCTCAAATCCAGTTGTTCTAGATTTAAAGGCGTATTCTCTTTCTGCACAGAAGTTGAGGGCTCAGATGTTTTAGTGGCTGTCGCTTCATTGGTTTGCTTATTATCAGAAGACGGGGCGTCTTCAGTTTCAGCTAAAACCTGTTCCGTTTGAGCAGGAATGAGATAGGTACTTTTTAGCTCAGTAAACTTAGGATAAGGCAGAAACTCAGCGGGTGCTGGAATCTGTTCCACTAGCGCAGGCTGGCTCATTACTTGCCTGATATTCTGTTGTTGAAGTTGATAACTTTGATGGCTCAGCAGCGATATGGTTACTGCACTCGGTACAATCAACAATAAGCTGTGATACCAACGAAAGCTCTTAGTCTTCTCTGCTGAGAAAATCGCAGAGCTATAACCAGTAGTCATAGTATTAGACTGGTAACCTTGGTGTGACGATTTTAGCGCATTCATGACTTGCGACATTATGCATCTCCTACCAAGTTTAGCGAACCCAATTTAGGATCTTCCAACTTAGGAGAATTTTGCTGAGTAAGCAGTTCTAACCGACGCAGAGTTTGTTCTCCCGCAATGCCATCCACATACATATTCTGCCAACGCTGAAACAAAGAAACCTTACGCTTTACTTCTTCATCAAACACTTGTGTTTCCCGTTCCGGTTCGCCCAGAATTTGCGATAACTTGCGATCAAGAAGAGCAATCTCCTGCCCTTTCATTCCGCTCTTTAAGGTCTGTTTAAAACTGGCTTGCCAAGTTAGATGGAACTCGCCTTTCCACAACGGCGATATCCACTGCTTATCAATACGGATATGTTCACCATTCACCAGAAGTTCTAGCTCATCTCCATTCAAATGATACAACACTGCATAGCTTGGCTGACTATCAACCTCAAGCGTCAATACTACTGGCATGTTGAGTTGTAGGAGAGTCTGCCAGTCACCTTGACTTGGCATGCATTGCAAAAGCGATGAGGTATCCGACTGGCAAAAGGTATCTGTCACTGACGCCTTATACCCCCATACCGCATAAAGAGCACGCAGCGCACTGCTTAGGTCCTCAGCTTGAACGAGAGTCTCTTCCACTTGTTTTGGAAACACCATCTTTTGCAACGCTGGTTTTGCTTCGGGCAGTGGCCAATGATGAGCCACTTGCTCGTTGATGATAGGGGGAAGCCAATACGCACTTGCGGCAGCTAAAGAAAGACCAATTAAACTGCACGTCACAGCAACGAAAGGGAAACGTAGAGAAGAAGGTTTTGCTTCTGAGCGCTGATACACCGTTGATTGAAAGCTCATCACTTGCTGGCAAGCCCATTTCACTCGCTCTAAATCTAGCTCTTTTTCCCCAGCCTTGAATGCCCCTTTCAAACTGTTGTCACAGACTAAATTAATCAGCCGCGGAATTCCGTGGGTTTCACGAGCAATCCACTTGGCGCATTTGTTAGAAAACAAGTTCCCATCGCCACCCGCTTGTTGCAGACGAAAACGTATGTAATGAGCCGTTTCGACTTCATCGAGAGGAAGAAGATGATATCGACCAGTAATTCGCTGTGCTAGCTGGCGAAGCTGCGGCAATTGAAGTTTCTGTTGCAGTTCAGGCTGGCCAATGAGTAACACCTTCAGCAGCTTTCGGCTGTCCGTTTCTAGATTGGTGAGCAACCTTAGCTGTTCTAATACATCAGGTGCAAGGTGCTGCGCTTCATCGATAATCAGAAGGATCTGAATACCGGCGGCATGCTTATCTAAAAGAAATTGGTTAAGAGCCTGGCTGAGTTTTTTGAGCGTGGCTTTTTTTCCGTAACTAACTGCAAATTCATCACAAATGGCTTCCAACAGCTCTTGTTCTGAAAAGGTTGGATTCAGAATAAATCCAGCTTGAGTATTGGCGGGCAAATTATCCAGAATCGCTTTCGCTACAGTCGTTTTCCCAGTACCAACCTCGCCAGTCAACATGGCAAAACCACCACCGTCACCCAATCCTTCATGTAAGTGGGAAATGGCCTCTTGGTGACGTTGACTTAAATACAAATAGCGAGAATTCGGCACAATTGAGAAAGGTAACTCAGCTAAACCGAAAAATTGTTGATACATACTCCTGCCTCTATCAAAGTGAATATACTCAACTCGTTGATGAAGCTTTGAATCCTGCATCTTGAGGTGACTTGAGTATATAGGCAAAGTATCATTGCCATTGATGATTATCCAATGACATTAATGATTTTTGAGGCAGTTTAGTGCAAGTTTACCTAGTTGGCGGCGCCGTTCGCGACAAACTACTCGACATCCCTGTTTACGATAAGGACTGGGTTGTGGTGGGAAGTAGCCCTGATGAAATGCTAAGCCAAGGTTTTACCGCCGTTGGCAAAGACTTTCCTGTCTTCTTGCACCCTAAAACCAAGCAAGAATATGCGCTTGCCCGTACTGAGCGAAAATCCGGTGCTGGCTACACAGGCTTCGAATGTCACTTTGCACCAGATGTCACGTTGGAAGACGATTTGATCAGGCGCGATCTTACGATTAATGCGATGGCACAAGCTGAAGATGGCACACTTGTCGATCCTTATGGCGGTCAGCGTGATCTCAATGATCGCATTTTGCGCCATGTCTCCGACGCCTTCATTGAAGATCCTCTTCGTGTTCTACGCTTAGCCCGCTTCGCTGCAAAGCTGACCCATCTTGGTTTTACGGTTGCAGAAGAGACCATGGCTTTGATGAGACAAATTGCTGATAGCGGCGAGCTTGAGCACTTGACCGCAGAACGTGTATGGCAGGAGTGGTATAAGTCCCTTTCAACTCAAAACCCTGAAGTATTTCTGTCTGTACTGAGAGATTGTGGCGCTTTAAGAGTCGTACTTCCTGAACTCGATCGTCTGTTTGGTGTTCCTCAACCGGAAAAGTGGCATCCAGAAATTGATACCGGTATTCACACTCTTATGGTGGCGAAACAAGCGGCTCAGCTTTCTTCATCTTTGACAGTACGATTTGCCTCTCAAGTGCATGATTTAGGTAAAGGTGTCACACCTGAGTCTGAATGGCCAAGTCATAAAATGCATTGTCATACAGGCATTAAAATCATCAAGAAGCTGTGTGAACGAGTACGAGTACCCAACGAGTTTAAAGAGTTGGCGCTACTGGTTTGTGAGCAGCACTCAAACATCCACAGAGCAGCAGAGCTGAAAGCCAGTACCAAACTCAAAATTCTCAATAAACTTGACGTGTGGCGAAAGCCAGAGCGTTTAGAAGAGGTGCTACTCTGCTGTCAGGCAGATCACTCAGGTCGTTTAGGTTGTGAAGAGAACCCTTACCCGCAAAAAGCACTATTTGAGGCTGCGTATCAAGCCGCACTGAGTATCGGAGTGAAGGATATTATTGCCGATGGCTTTCAGGGCAAAGCGATTCGCGATGAACTAGAGAAAAGACGGATTGAGACGATTTCGTCTTTGATTATCGGGAAGGAATAGGAATACTTCCGCAAACCGTTCAAGACATCCATGTGCACTTAAACAAGGGCATCCATGCCCTTGTATGTTTGCTCCAGCATACCTATTCCCCCTTCAGCAAAATAATTCAGAACAGATAGTTTCTGAAAATGTATAAGGAAGGTCAGTGAGTATCGATAAACAAACCTTATTTGCCATGGATGGCAAATTGGAGCTTCATGGATGAATTAATGTGTGTTTGTGTTCGATACTTACTGACCTTATCACCCGAGCCCCAAACAAAAAACGCCCCACCGAAGTGGAGCGTTTCTAAAAGCTTAACTTTACTCAATTAAGAATTAAGCTTGGCCTTTAACTTATTTAAGACCGCTTCTTGTAAAAAGAAAGGGGAGCACGACCAGCTAGTGCTTCTTCGATACGGATAAGTTGGTTGCTTTCTTTTAGGTATAGCAGCAACACGGTCAGAACGGCTCATCGCTCTTCATCACCCGTATTAAAACAAAAACCCCCGCCGAAGCGAGGGTTTCAAAGTTTATAAAATCAATATTAACTCAATTAAGAATTAAGCTTGACCTTTAACTTCTTTAAGACCGTTGAAAGGAGCACGACCAGCTAGTGCTTCTTCGATACGGATAAGTTGGTTGTACTTAGCAACACGGTCAGAACGGCTCATAGAACCAGTTTTGATTTGACCTGCAGCTGTACCTACCGCTAGGTCAGCGATAGTTGCATCTTCAGTTTCGCCAGAACGGTGAGAGATTACTGCTGTGTAACCTGCGTCTTTAGCCATCTTGATTGCAGCTAGAGTCTCAGTTAGAGAACCGATTTGGTTGAACTTGATAAGGATAGAGTTAGCAACGCCTTTCTCGATACCTTGAGCAAGAATCTTAGTGTTAGTTACGAATAGATCGTCACCAACAAGTTGGATCTTGTCGCCTAGAAGTTTAGTTTGGTGTGCGAAACCATCCCAATCAGACTCGTCTAGACCATCTTCGATAGAAACGATAGGGAATTTTTCAACTAGACCAGCTAGGTAGTGGTTGAACTCTTCAGAAGAGAAAGTTTTACCTTCGCCTTTCATGTTGTAGATGCCAGCGTCTTTGTCGTAGAACTCAGATGCTGCACAGTCCATAGCTAGAGTAACGTCTTTACCTAGAACGTAACCAGCTGCTGCAACTGCTTCTGCGATAACTTCTAGCGCTTCAGCGTTAGATTTTAGGTTAGGAGCGAAACCACCTTCGTCACCAACAGCAGTGTTGTAACCTTTAGACTTAAGAACTTTAGCTAGGTTGTGGAATACTTCCGCACCCATACGTACAGCTTCTTTAAGAGTTGCAGCGCCAACTGGTTGAATCATGAATTCTTGGATATCAACGTTGTTATCTGCGTGCTCACCACCGTTGATGATGTTCATCATTGGTAGAGGCATAGAGAATTGACCTGCAGTGCCGTTTAGCTCAGCGATGTGCTCGTATAGAGGCATGCCTTTAGCAGCAGCTGCTGCTTTAGCGTTTGCTAGAGAAACAGCTAGGATTGCGTTAGCACCGAAGTTAGATTTGTTTTCAGTACCGTCTAGGTCGATCATCACTTGGTCAATAGCAGCTTGGTCTTTAGCATCTTTACCAACTAGAGCGTCAGCGATTGGACCGTTTACAGCAGCGATTGCTTTAAGAACACCTTTACCTAGGAAACGTGATTTGTCGCCATCGCGTAGCTCAAGAGCTTCACGAGAACCAGTAGATGCGCCAGATGGAGCAGCTGCCATACCAACGAAACCGCCTTCTAGGTGTACTTCAGCTTCTACAGTTGGGTTACCACGTGAGTCGATGATTTCACGACCTAGAACTTTAACGATCTTAGACATTAATGTTTCCTCTCGTTGAATTTAAATGTCAAAACTATAAAGGACAGCTGCACAACTTAAAGCAACTGTCCATATCCTTGTTACTTCTCAGATTCACCGCGTTGGAACTCACCCGCTGCTTTCACGAAACCAGCAAATAATGGGTGACCATCACGAGGGGTTGATGTGAATTCTGGATGGAACTGCGCTGCTACAAACCATGGGTGAGCAGGGTTCTCAATCACTTCAACCAATTTCTTGTCAGCAGATAAGCCTGAAACTTTTAGGCCAGCTTTCTCAATCTGCGGACGAAGATTGTTGTTTACTTCATAACGGTGACGGTGACGTTCATGGATCGTCGCGCTACCGTATAGTTGGTAAGCTTTAGTACCTTTCTCTAGGTGGCATAGCTGAGAACCTAGACGCATTGTACCGCCAAGATCAGAAGTCTCAGTACGCTCTTCAACGTTACCTTCACTATCTACCCATTCAGTAATCAAACCTACCACAGGGTACTTAGTGTTTTTGTTAAATTCTGTTGAATGTGCACCTTCCATACCAGCAACGTTACGAGCAAACTCGATAAGCGCTACTTGCATACCTAGACAGATACCTAGGTAAGGAACCTTGTTTTCACGTGCGTATTGGGCAGCCATAATCTTGCCTTCAATACCACGGTCACCAAAGCCACCCGGAACTAAGATTGCATCAAGACCGTGCAGAACTTCGAAACCACGAGTTTCTACGTCTTGAGAATCTACATATTTAATCGTTACATTCAAACGATTTTTTAGGCCAGCATGTTTCAGTGCTTCGTTTACCGATTTGTAAGCGTCTGGTAGTTCAATGTACTTACCAACCATACCGATAACAACGTCACCAGTTGGATTCGCTTCTTCGTAAATCACTTGTTCCCATTCTGATAGATCAGCTTCAGGAGCATTGATACCGAAACGAGCACAAACCAAATCATCCAAGCCTTGAGATTTGATCAATTGAGGGATCTTGTAGATTGAATCTACGTCCTTCATTGAAATTACTGCTTTCTCAGAAACGTTACAGAAAAGAGCAATCTTCTTACGTTCGTTGGCTGGGATCATACGGTCGCTACGACATACTAGAATGTCTGGCTGAATACCGATAGAAAGCAGTTCTTTTACAGAGTGTTGAGTTGGCTTAGTTTTCACTTCACCTGCCGCAGCAAGGTAAGGAACGAGAGTCAAATGCATGAACATTGCGTGTTCACGGCCGACTTCGATTGCCAACTGACGAATCGCTTCCATGAATGGTAGAGATTCGATATCACCAACAGTGCCACCAACCTCAACGATAGCCACATCGTGACCTTCGGAGCCCGCGATTACACGGTCTTTGATAGCGTTAGTGATGTGCGGGATAACCTGAATAGTTGCACCTAGGTAATCGCCACGACGCTCTTTACGTAATACGTCAGCATAAACACGACCAGCAGTAAAGTTATTGCGCTTGGTCATCTTAGTACGAATGAAACGTTCGTAGTGACCAAGGTCAAGGTCTGTTTCAGCGCCATCTTCCGTGACAAACACTTCACCGTGTTGAGTAGGGCTCATTGTGCCTGGATCAACGTTGATGTAAGGGTCAAGCTTCATCATAGTCACTTTAAGACCACGAGCTTCTAAAATAGCCGCAAGCGATGCTGCTGCAATACCTTTACCTAGTGAGGATACAACCCCGCCAGTAACAAAAATATAATTTGTCGTCATGTTTAACCTGAAATTGGTTGAATGAGGGAAATGGATTTCTTCTGGACGGGACGAAACTATACCAGAACCCAATTACCGCCACAACGTGAAATCTATCACACTCAGTTTTTAATTTTTTGCTTCAAATCAAATAGCCTTATCGCAGAATGCAAACAAAGTAATTTAATTGAGTTAATTTTGTCTCAAAAGGTCGTATTCAGACCTTTATTCAAGACCTTTTTCCCTTCTTTTCACTCGCTCCCACATGCCATCTAGCTCTTGCAATGAAAAGTCCGTCAAGGTTTTATCCTGCTCTCTCACTTGAGTTTCAACACCTTGAAAGCGCCTTACAAATTTACGATTAGCTTTGGCTAGAGCGACTTCAGGATCTTTTTTCAGGTGACGGACTAAATTCACCGTGGCAAACAGCAAATCACCCAGTTCCTCTTCAACTCTCGCCTCATCAACATCAATATTAATGGCTTCGGCAACCACTTCTTCAATTTCTTCATGCACTTTGTCTACAACTGGACCTAAAGTCTCCCAGTCGAAACCGTATTTTGCGCATTTTTTTTGAATCTTATTCGCTCTCGATAACGCTGGCAGCGATTGTGGTATAGAGTCTAGAATACTTTGCTCGCTTTTGCCTACTTGAGCTTTTTCGAGGGATTTTTCCTTTTCCCAATTGGCATTCAGTTCCGCTTCATCAGCAAATTTTGCATCCGAAAAAACATGAGGATGGCGGCGAGTCAGCTTTTCATTCACCGTCTCAACCACATCGCGAAAGTCGAACAAACCTTTTTCCTGAGCCATCTGACTATAGAAAATCACCTGAAACAGTAAGTCACCGAGCTCTTCTTTTAAATTGAGCCAATCTTGATTGTGAATGGCATCCACCACTTCATAGGTTTCTTCAATGGTGTATGGAACAACGCTTTCAAAAGTCTGCTTCTTATCCCAAGGACACCCTGTTTCCGGGTCACGCAATTTCGCCATAATGTCGACTAACTGCTCGATTGGATGACTCATATCTGTTTCCTTAAAAATATCCACCAGCAAGCGGTGATTAGGGATAGAAAAGAAAAAGGTAAGTGGCGAACCACTTACCTTCAATTTCAATCTGTTATATAGAATTAACCAAGACGTTTAACAAGCATGACGTCTTTAACTTGTTCTACTCGCTTAGACACGCGAGCCAGAATTTCGATGTTGTTGACCTCTAGTTCGAAATCCATGGTCACAATTTGGCGTTTGTAGTCACTACGACTCTTCATGGTAAGCACTTTTACCTTCTCGTTTGCCAGCAGACTAGTGATGTCTTTTAACAAGCCTACACGCTCCATCGCTTCCACTCGTAAGGTCAGGATGTAAGAACCCATAAATCCAGCGCCCCAAACGGTATCAATGATACGTTCAGGTGCGTGGTGACTCAGTTCTTCTAACTGTTCACAATCGCTTCTGTGTACCGAAATCCCCCGACCTTGAGTGATATAACCTTTGATTTCATCACCCGGAATCGGCTGACAACAACGCGCAAGGTGCGTCATCAGGTTATCGACGCCTTCAACCACTACCGCATCTTTTTGCGGACGATGAGGAGCTGACGATTTCGACTCGTCTCCCTTGAGTTTTTCAAGAACGAGTTTGTCTTCTTCTTCCGCGGTCGGCTTATTCACTAGCGCATTGATGTGGTTGACGATTTGGTTAATACGTAAGTCGCCACTACCAACACCAACATAGAGTTCATCAGCACTGTTGACGTTAAATCGTTTCAAGGCGTACTGCTCTGCGTCCTTCAGCGTCGCCCCAATTTTCGCTAATTCTGTTTCTAGAATTTCACGTCCGGCTTCGAGATTCTTCTCACGGCTCTGTTTACGGAACCAAGCATTGATCTTCGCGCGAGCTCGTCCAGAGTGAACAAAGCCCGTTGCTGGGTTTAGCCAGTCACGAGACGGGTTTGGTTCTTTCGACGTGATGATTTCAACTTGATCACCCATATGGAGTTTATGGGTGAATGGCACAATACGCCCACCGACTTTGGCGCCGATACAACGATGCCCCACTTCAGAGTGAATGTGGTATGCGAAATCCAGTGGCGTTGCGCCCATTGGCAGGTCTACAACATCACCACGCGGCGTAAAGGCATACACACGGTCATCAAACACTTGGCTGCGAAGTTCATCCAACATCTCGCCTGAGTCAGACATCTCTTCTTGCCAATCAATCAGTTTACGTAGCCAAGTGATTTTCTCGTCGTAACCGCTACGACCGCTGCTTGCACCTTCTTTGTATTTCCAGTGCGCAGCAACCCCAAGTTCCGACTCTTCATGCATCTGCTTAGTTCGGATCTGAATTTCAATGGTTTTGCCTTCAGGGCCAAGAATCACAGTATGAATCGACTGATAACCGTTCGGTTTCGGGTTCGCAACATAGTCATCGAATTCGCTAGGAAGATGCTTAAACTGAGTATGTACAACACCTAACGCAGCATAGCAGTCTTGCAGTTTATCAGCGATGATACGCACGGCGCGCACATCAAACAGTTCATCAAATGCCAGATTCTTCTTCTGCATTTTGCGCCAGATACTGTAAATGTGCTTCGGACGCCCGCTCACTTCGGCATTGATGTTCGACGCCTTCATTTCCGCGCTTAAGTTATCAACGAAATCACGGATGTACTGTTCACGAACAATACGACGCTCAGAAAGCTGTTTCGCAATCTGTTTGTAAGTGTCTGGCTGTTGGTAGCGGAATGCGTAGTCTTCGATTTCCCACTTAAGCTGACCGATACCTAAACGGTTCGCCAGTGGAGCATAGATGTTGGCACACTCTTTTGCCGCCGAGCGACGAACCTCATCCGGTTGATCTTTCACTTCACGAAGATTACAGATTCGTTCCGCAAGTTTGATGACCACGCAACGGAAGTCGTCCACCATCGCCAGCAGCATGCGACGTACGTTATCGACTTGTGCTGACGCTTCACTACCCTGCATGGTGATATTTAACTGACCAATCGCTGCCATCTCTTCGACGCCAGCAATTAATTTAATGATCTCTTTACCGTAATGTTCTTCAACTTCTTCGCGATCCACTAAGCCACTGGTCGCAATTGGGAACAATAACGCTGCCACCAGCGTTGGACGGTCCATCGATAAAGTGATCAAAATTTCGATCATTTCGCGACCGCGCCATAATAATAGTGGGCCTTTGGCGTTACCCACTAAGAAGTGCTCACATTGGTGATAAACCTCTGTAAGCTTTGCCGCTGTTTTTGGGTCTTGCCGTAAACTAGAAATCCACTTTTCTAGCTCAAACTGTTCGTCTGGGTTTAAGTGTGCGCTACGTACCGCGACCATCTTTTTATCCTAATTCTTATAATTTGCGAGCTATTCTACTCTGGTTCGACAACGGAAGTCCGTTACCTAACCAAGTTTTACACTTTTGCTTTTTTACTTTTTACAAATAGAGCCATTGATTCTAAATGGCTGGTATGTGGGAACATATCTAACATACCGAGTTTTTTGAGCTGGTAACCCTGCTCAAGTAAGCTTTGGCTATCACGAGCAAGCGTAGCAGGATTACACGAAACATACACAACTCGCTCAGCGCCTAAACTGGCAAGTTGGTCAACAATACCCACCGCGCCTGCACGAGCAGGATCAAGCACAACCTTGTTGAACTGCTGTTGTGCCCAGGTTTCCCCTGCGAACTCTTGTTCAAGGTTTGCTTGATAAAATTCAACATTCGTAATCTCGTTGTGCAGAGCATTGCTTTTCGCAATCTCTACCATTTCATCCACACCTTCAATACCGACAACTTTATCGGCTAACTTTGCTAACGGCAGGCTGAAGTTACCTAAGCCGCAGAACAAATCTAACACACGATCGTCTTTTTGAACGTCCAACCACTCAAGAGCCTGCCCAACCATTTCTTGGTTAACTTGCTGGTTTACCTGAATAAAATTGCTTGGCAGAAACGGAATGGTAACACCTACTTCTTGATAGTAAGCCTGTTCACCAAGCACTTTATCTAGCTGATTAGCATTTGGCATAACATAAAGCGTTAACAGATGCTGCTGCGCGAATTCTTTTAGCGCGGAAAGATCTTTATCCGCTAAAGGCGATAAATGACGCAGCACCAATACCGACGTATTGTCACCTTTCACCAGTTCGACGTGACCAAGCTGTTCAGGCTTTTTAAAACCGCTAAGCAGCGCTTTCAGTTCAGGTAGTAACGCATTTAAGCTGGGCTCTAATACTGCGCAATCCGTGACGGTGACAATGTCTTTACTCTGCTTACGGCGAAAACCGAACTGCAGTTGTTGGTTTTTCTTATCCCACATCATGCTGATACGAGCACGGCGGCGATAGCCTTTATCTGCCCCTGAAACCGGAGCGGAAAGCGCAAGTTCTTGCCCTGCGAATTTAGTCATCAACTGACTCAGGGTTTGCTGCTTATGTTCAATCTGAGCGTCACGCGACAGATGCTGCAAATCACAACCGCCGCACTGAGCATAATGAGGGCAGAAAGGCACAGTGCGCTGCTGACTTGGCTTGAGCACTTTAATCAGCTTTGCGCGTGCAAACTTACTTTTACTTTCCGTCAGCTGAATCAGTACCTCTTCATCCGCTAATGCGCCATCGATAAAGACGGGTTTCTTATCCAGATAGGCAATACCTGCGCCTAAATGATCGAGCTTCTGAACGCTCACTGCTTGATGTTTAGTCTCTAAAGCGCTGCGCTTTTTCGGTTGGAAGAAACGTGCCATGTTCTGTGCCTAATGTATTAGTTTTTGCCCCAGCGTCACTATTCTGCTTGGGGAGCATTGTCGAAGCTAAGGTTCTTGAATTAAGCTAACCATAATTTGAGTAGTTGGCTAGCTGCATAGTTGGCTATTTTCCCATATCCACACCATGATGTTTAGACAATAATGACCAGATACGGCTTACGCGCACGTGTAATTACACTTACTTTGGCTCCAACCTTGATTATCGGGTTACTTTTGAGTGCGTTATTCTCATTCAACCGATATCACGATTTAGAGACACAAGTGCTCAACTCGGGTGCAAGTATTATCGAACCTTTGGCAATTGCCAGTGAGGAAGCGTTAAAAAACCAAAGCCGTGAATCGGTAAGACGCATCATCAGCTACGCACATCGTAAAAATTCGACCATAGTGCGCAGTATTGCGGTGTTTGATGCCAACCACGAGCTCTTCGTAACGTCGAACTTCCATCCGAACTTCGAATCTTTGATGTATCCGAAAGATAAGCCGATTCCGGTACTCAGCAGCTCTCAGCTCGATGAAAATACGCTTATTCTGCGCACCCCTATTCTGGCTGAAACTCTGTTCAGTGACAGCGCGGCAAAAACATCGTCAGCTCCGGTTTTAGGTTACATCGCTATTGAGCTCGACCTCTCTTCACTGCGTTTACAACAGTATCAGGAAATTTTCTCAGCCTGTTTGGTATTGATTTTTGGTTTGGTGCTGTCTGCCGTGTTTGCATTCCGCTTGATGCACGATGTTACCCGCCCAATTATTCATATGAAAAACGTGGTTGACCGCATCCGTCGCGGGCATTTAGATGTGCGTATTGAAGGTCGCATGCATGGTGAATTAGATGACCTGAAAAAAGGTATCAACGCCATGGCTGTCTCACTGTCTGAATACCATGTAGAAATGCAGCACAGTATCGACCAAGCAACGTCTGACCTACGTGAAACACTTGAACAGCTCGAAATTCAGAACGTTGAATTAGACATTGCGAAAAAACGAGCGCAGGAAGCCGCGCGTGTGAAATCTGAATTCTTAGCCAATATGTCACACGAATTACGTACTCCACTTAACGGTGTAATCGGCTTTACGCGCCAAATGCTGAAAACTCAGCTGACCAACAGCCAAGCAGATTATCTACAAACCATCGAAAAATCAGCCAATAACCTACTGACCATCATCAACGATATTCTCGATTTTTCGAAACTGGAAGCAGGCAAACTTGCGCTGGAGAATATCCCGTTTGAATTCCAAGACTCGCTGGAAGAAGTGGTCAACTTACAAGCGGCAAGTGCACACGAAAAAGGGCTGGAAATCACCCTCAAAGTGGATCCTAAAATTCCCGCTGGCTTGGTGGGCGACCCACTGCGTATTCAGCAAGTACTCACTAACTTGGTCGGCAACTCAATTAAG
The DNA here is from genome assembly GCF_014596725.1 of Vibrio sp. Y2-5. Taxonomy (GTDB): domain Bacteria; phylum Pseudomonadota; class Gammaproteobacteria; order Enterobacterales; family Vibrionaceae; genus Vibrio. The sequence goes on along the minus strand of NZ_JACVEG010000005.1, from coordinate 37,167 downwards.
TTCACCGAACGTGGCAACATTGATATTAGTGTCGAATTGCGTTCTCAACGCGATGACTTCGTTGAACTTCAATTTATGGTGCGTGATACCGGTATCGGTATTTCAGAACGTCAACAAGCACAGCTTTTCCAAGCTTTCAGCCAAGCCGATGCAAGTATTTCTCGCCGATATGGCGGCACTGGTTTGGGTCTGGTTATTACCCAGAAACTGGTCAGCCAAATGGGCGGCGAAATCAGTTTAACCAGCCGCCTGCACCAAGGTTCAACCTTCTGGTTTAACTTGCGTCTGATGACCACCGATTTGCCAATGCATGACTGGCTGGATCCACAAGCACTGCGTAACAAACAGATACTACTTATTGAGCCAAACATGCAGGCGGCTTCTATCGTGCAGCATACCTTAGTTCAGGCTGGATTAAATGTGGTTTACCGCTCTGCGATTCCGACCGCTTCCGAACATTACGATTTTGTTCTGCTCAACCTTGCGCCAAGCAAAGAAACGGATCAATCACTGGTGGAACAGTGGGTAGAGAAAGCATTGTCTATGGCGGCAAATGTGGTTGTCGGTACACCAAGTACGGAATTGGCACTGGCAGATTTGTTAATGCAAAGATTCCCAGTGCAATGTATTACTAAGCCACTGTCACGTAAGAAACTGCTACAGACATTGATCGCCAATCAAGCGACAAAGATTGAAAAAGCCGTTGAACTCATTCCTCATATCGAACAATTACCTCTCGCAGTTATGGCGGTTGACGATAACCCAGCCAACCTAAAACTGATCACAGCTCTGCTTCAAGAACGAGTGAAAACGGTAGTGTCATGCAGTAGTGGTGAAGAGGCCATTGAACGAGCGAAAGAGTGCCACTTCGATATCATCTTAATGGATATTCAGATGCCGAAGATGGATGGTGTCACTGCTTGTAACGAAATCAAGAAGCTCAAACTCAACACCCACACGCCTGTCATAGCCGTCACCGCACATGCGATGGTTGGTGAACGAGAAAGGTTACTTAAAGCGGGTATGGATGATTACCTCACCAAGCCGATAGAAGAGCATATCTTGCAGCAAGTTCTGCTTCATTGGAGTCCGAAGACCGAAACGGATATAGCCATTACGCTTGAACATCAAGAACCTATTGAGCTGGAAGAAATTCAAGTTGAAGAACCCGCACCAGCCAATGGAATGATTGCTATAGACTGGTCGCTGGCATTAAGACAGGCGGCAAACAAGGAAGATTTGGCTAAAGACATGCTCAAGATGCTGCTTGCCTCTTTCAAAGAGATCAATCAGGTGATTGAGATGGCTCTCAACGACGATGAATACCCTGCGACAGATTTGTTGCACCATATTCATAAACTTCACGGTAGCTGTTCATACAGCGGCGTACCACGCTTGAAGAAAGTATGTGAGACTCTAGAGCATACCCTGCGTTCAGGAGCCCGCGTACAAGATGTCGAACCAGAGCTGTTTGAACTTCAGGATGAAATGGAAAAAGTGGTAGCAAGCGCTGACCCATATTTGGTTTAAACCATATGGCTGCGTTATCTAACGTGTAAAAAAAGAGGTGCTTTAAGCACCTCTTTTTTTGAATTTGAAATTCTCATTCGAATTAAGATTCGAGAATCACCGTTGCTACTGCATAGTGACGTTCATCTGAAATCGTAATATGAACGGAGCGCACCGCGGAAGCTTGCGCAATTTGCTGCGCTTTTCCAGATAACGTAAGAACCGGTTTACCATTCTCATCATTGCTGATTTCAAAATCTTGAAAGCTGACACCATGAGCGATGCCTGTTCCTAGTGCTTTTGAAGCGGCTTCTTTAGCCGCAAAACGTTTAGCTAAATAGCGCCCTTTCTGCTTTAAGTGAGTAAACACTTCGAGCTCACTCTCAGTCAGAATACGCTGCGCAAAAGCCTCACCACTGCGATTGAGCGCCTTTTCTATGCGCTCAATCTCCGCGATGTCTGTTCCCAATCCAACAATCATACGAATTAGCGACGCGCGTCCAGCATGATTGCTTTCATGTCTGCAACCGCTTTTGGCAGACCATCAAACAGTGCACGACCGATAATTGAGTGACCGATATTCAACTCATAAATCTCTGGGATTTCAGCAATCGCAGCAACGTTGTGGTAAGTCAGACCATGGCCAGCGTTTACTGTAATGCCTTGGTCAGACGCGTAGCTTGCTGCCGCAGCAATCTTTTTCAGCTCGTCTTGCTGATCCGCTTCGGTTTTCGCATCAGCGTAATGACCAGTGTGAAGCTCGATAAACGGAGCACCACATTTCTTGGCTGCATCGATCTGCTCACGGTCAGCATCAATAAACAGAGACACTTTAATGCCTGCTTCTGTCAGTTTTTGCGTTGCCGCTTTTACTTTCTCAAACTGACCAATCACATCCAAGCCACCTTCAGTGGTTAACTCTTCACGTTTTTCAGGAACAAGACAAACAAATTCAGGCGCTGTTTCTAAAGCAATTTCAACCATCTCGTCTGTTACCGCCATTTCCAAGTTCATACGAGTCTGGATGGTTTCTTTCAGAATGCGTACATCACGATCTTTGATGTGACGACGGTCTTCGCGCAGGTGAACCGTAATACCATCAGCCCCAGCGCGCTCAGCGATTTCCGCTGCGTGAACAGGATCTGGGTATTGAGTACCACGTGCATTACGCACTGTCGCGATATGGTCAATATTAACGCCTAAATAAATTGAGCTCATTTTCCTACACTCCGTGCTCAAGAGAGAGTCCCTCTTGAATTTAATTTTGGGGGAGCTGCTTGCCTAAACAACTCTCTGCTTTTTAAAGGTTTGCCGCCAAGATACGGCTTTAAAGCGATACGTGTAAAGCGTTTTGCCGCTTGAAGTTGCTCTTTTGTGCTAAAGCGCCGTTCACTGATCGCAATTAATTCGTTACCAAGAAAGGTGAGGTTATCGCGCCTAACCGATGCAATAAAACCTTTCTGCTCTCGATATCGATAAGTCATATTAGGGTCAACTGGCTCTCCGGTTCCCGCACAATGCATAAAGTCTACGCCATAGCCCATGGCTGACAGCAAAGCCAACTCAAAACGGCGTAAAGCAGGTTCTGGGTTGTCACTCTGTGCTAGCTCGGTCAGTGCAGTAAGGTAGTCATGAAATAAGCCCGGCGAAGGAACTTCAGGCATCAAAACCCGGCCAATAAGCTCATTCACATACATAGCCGAATAGAGAGATATTCCGTTTAAAGGTAATCCAAGACTGATAGCCTCTGCCTGACGCAAGGTTTTCATTGAGCCATTACCCGACCACTTCAACAGCAGTGGCGTGAAAGCCTGCAACGCGCCTTTGGTTGTTGAACGCTTACTTCTCGCCCCTTTTGCCATGATACTTAAACGACCATATTCTTCGCTGAATACGTCCAGAATTAAGCTCGTTTCGCTATATGGGCGGCGGTGTAATACAAAGCAGCGCTGTAAACCGTCAGACATAGTGTGGGAATCCGTAAGCGGGAAATACCAAGGACAAATAGTAAACTGGCCCCAATCATGGAGCCAGAATATAATCTTTTACAGTGAAATTATAGATCGTCGATATAGCCTAATGAACGAAGAGCGCGTTCATCATCAGCCCAACCCGATTTCACCTTGACCCAAGTTTCTAAATAAACTTTGCGGCCAAACAGTTCTTCCATATCCAAACGAGCTTCGCGACCAATAGTTTTGATCTTTTCGCCGTTCTTACCAATCACCATTTTCTTCTGACCAATACGTTCAACCAGAATCAAGGCATTAATATGGAAACCGTCGGTTTCAGGGTTGTAGTCGAAACGTTCAATTTCAACCGTTACCGAATAAGGCAATTCTTCACCAGTAAAACGCATCAGCTTTTCACGGATAATTTCTGAAGCCATAAAGCGTTGCGAACGGTCTGTCACATACTCTTCTGGGAAGTGGTGAACTGCTTTTGGTAAGTGGTCGCGAACGTGCTTACGCAACACTTCAACGTTTTTGCCTAATTTGGCAGAAATTGGCACCACATCAACAAACTTCATGCGCTCAGACATTGCCTGCATGTGCAACATCACTTCGTTGCGATCTTTCACGTTGTCGACTTTGTTTACACAAAGTATGACAGGGAAGTTCGCTTTCTGAAGCTTAGTCAGAACCATTTCATCGTCTTCAGTCCAATGTGTGCCGTCAACGAGAAACAGAACTAAGTTAACATCACTCAGAGAGCTGTTTGCCGCACGGTTCATCAAACGGTTGATTGCACGTTTTTCTTCAATGTGTAGCCCCGGTGTATCAACATAAATTGCTTGATAGTCACCTTGCGTATCGACACCCATAATACGGTGACGAGTGGTTTGTGGCTTACGCGAAGTAATTGAGATCTTCTGACCTAGGATATTGTTTAGCAGCGTAGATTTACCCACATTTGGGCGACCTACGATAGCAACAAAACCACAGTGCTGGTTCTCTGGCAAAGAAGCCTCTTTTTGAACTTCTTCGCCTTCTGATGCAAAGAATGCATCAATATCAAATTCTTTATCAGCCATTGCTTAATTGCTCTAGTGCAGTCTCAGCAGCCGCTTGTTCTGCCTTGCGGCGGCTGGTACCTTTACCAATCACAGGCATTCCAATACCTGCTACATCACACGATACAGTGAATTCCTGATTGTGTGCTTCACCTTTAATATTAGTCACTGTGTAAACAGGTAGAGGCTTTCTTCTGCCTTGCAGAAATTCTTGCAGGCGAGTTTTAGGATCTTTCTGCGACACACCTGGCTTAATTGCATCTAGGCGAGTTTGATACCAGCTTAAAATGATGCTGCGAACCGCTTCAGTGCCACTGTCTAAATAGATAGCGCCAATGATTGCTTCAACCGCATCCGCTAGGATTGAATCACGACGGAAACCACCGCTTTTCAACTCGCCTGGACCTAATTTTAAGTAATCTCCTAGTTCGAATTCACGACCTAGTTCAGCCAGTGTGTGACCACGAACTAACGTAGCACGCATACGACTCATATCGCCCTCGTTGATCTTAGGGAAGCGATGATACAAGTCGTCAGCAATGACAAAACTTAAAATTGAATCGCCCAGAAATTCAAGACGTTCATTATGTTTACCATTGGCACTGCGGTGAGTCAGTGCCAAATCAAGAAGCTCAGGATCGTTAAATTGATAACTGAGCTTTTTTTCTAATCTACTTACTGGAGAAGTCATACTCTCTCGATGTGTTGCGGGGCTGAACGATTCAGCCCTAGTTAATGCCACCGATGCGGCTTAAGCGCACACCAGTTGGAATCCAAGCAGGGATGACACTGTTAGGATCTCGGTCGAACTCAAAGCTCACCCAGATAGCAACAGCTCTACCTACTAAATTGGCTTCTGGAACAAAGCCCCAAAAACGGCTGTCAGCACTATTGTCACGGTTATCACCCATCACAAAATAATGCCCTTGTGGAACAACCCACTCATTGACACCACTACGAGGTTCATAGCGACGAACATCATCAATACGTAGCGGGTTGATCAAAATATTGTGTTTCACTTCGCCTAGCTGCTCGTCAAGTTTCATCATTGGAATGCCGTTCTGCTTGAACTCACTTTCCTGCACGTTTGACAACTTGATAGGTTTACAGGTTGCTTCGCCAGCACTTTGCACACAGACTTGTTTATCTCGGCTATAACGCACGATATCACCCGGCATACCCACTACACGCTTAATATAGTCAATACTTGGGTTTTTCGGGAATTTGAACACCACAATGTCACCGCGCTCAGGCTTGCCCGTTTCCACTAACTGTGTACGCCATACTGGGTCTTTCAAACCATATGCGTATTTTTCAACAAGAATAAAATCACCCACCAGCAGTGTTGGCATCATAGAGCCAGACGGGATCTGGAACGGTTCAAATACGAATGAACGCAGTACTAACACGAATGCGATCACAGGAAAAATTGAAACGGAATTCTCAATCCACCACGGCTGTGGAGCAACTTTGGTCGTCAAACTGGCATCAATGCTATCGGGTTCGGTTTTTAACTGACGAGCCACGTTTTCATGGCGCTTCTTCGCCCAAACCCATTTTTCCAACGCCCACACAATTCCGGTAACCAAGGTTACAAGAACTAAGATGAGTGAGAATGTATTAGCCATTGACTTCCCTTATCTAAAAAATACGAAAGTGAAAGAGCCGAGACTCTTTCACTTGCGAGTTAATACGTAAAACCTTGCAGACAAGACAAAACGATTAGTCTTTACCTACGTGAAGAATTGCAAGGAACGCTTCTTGTGGAAGCTCAACGTTACCGATTTGCTTCATACGTTTCTTACCTTCTTTCTGTTTCTTCAATAGTTTCTTCTTACGACTCACGTCACCGCCGTAACACTTAGCGATTACGTTCTTACGTAGCTGTTTCACTGTTGAACGAGCGATGATGTGGTTACCAATAGCAGCCTGAATCGCAATATCAAACATTTGGCGAGGAATGAACTCTTTCATTTTCTCAACCAACTGACGGCCACGAGTCTGAGCGTTGTCATGGTGAGTAATGATGGCCAATGCATCCACTTTGTCACCATTCAACAGAACATCTACACGAACCATCTTCGATGCTTCGAAACGTTGGAAACTGTAATCTAGAGACGCATAGCCACGAGACGTTGATTTCAAACGGTCAAAGAAGTCCAGTACCACTTCGGCCATTGGAATATCGTAAGTCAGTGCAACTTGGTTACCGTGGTAAACCATGTCAACTTGCAAACCGCGTTTTTCAATACATAAGGTAATAACGTTACCTAAGTATTCCGACGGTACTAAGATATTACAACGCGCGATTGGTTCACGAATTTCTTCAATATCGTTGATCGCTGGCAACTTCGCTGGGCTATCAACGTACATGATTTGTTTGTTGGTCATTTCCACTTCATACACTACCGTCGGTGCGGTGGTGATCAAGTCGAGATCATATTCACGCTCAAGACGCTCTTGAATGATCTCCATGTGTAGCATACCTAAGAAGCCACAACGGAAACCAAAACCTAGTGCTGCTGATGTTTCTGGCTCATAGAACAGAGACGCATCGTTCAGGCTTAGTTTACCTAGCGCATCACGGAAGTTTTCATAGTCATCTGATGATACAGGGAAAAGACCCGCATAAACCTGAGGCTTCACTTTCTTAAAGCCCGGTAGCGGCTTCTCGCTGCCGTTTTTCGCCCAAGTCAGCGTATCACCCACAGGTGCGCCTAGGATGTCTTTAATACCACAAACTACCCAACCTACTTCGCCTGTGTTTAGTTCGGTCGTATCTATCTGTTTCGGAGTAAAGATACCAAGACGGTCAATGTTCCAAACCTGACCAGTGCTCATTACTTTGATCTTATCATTCTTCTTCAGGCTACCGTGTTTAATGCGAACCAGAGAAACAACACCTAAGTAGTTATCAAACCATGAGTCAATAATCAGAGCTTGCAGTGGTGCATCCGGATCACCTTCTGGCGCTGGAATTTTTGCAACGATTTCTTCAAGAACAAGGTCAACACCAAGACCGGTTTTCGCTGAACAGCGTACCGCTTCGATTGCATCGATACCGACAATATCTTCAATTTCTTCTGCTACACGTTCAGGTTCTGCTGCTGGCAGGTCAATCTTGTTTAAGATTGGCACTACTTCCAGATCCATTTCGATAGCCGTATAACAGTTAGCTAGGGTTTGTGCTTCTACACCCTGGCCAGCATCAACAACAAGTAATGCACCTTCACACGCGGCTAGAGAGCGAGATACTTCATAGGAGAAGTCAACGTGTCCAGGTGTGTCGATGAAGTTAAGTTGGTAGGTTTCGCCATCATTTGCTTTGTAATCGAGTGTCACACTCTGTGCTTTGATGGTGATACCACGCTCACGTTCTAGATCCATTGAATCAAGAACTTGCTCTGCCATTTCACGATGACTTAATCCACCACATACTTGGATTAAACGGTCAGACAAAGTCGATTTACCATGGTCAATGTGGGCGATAATCGAAAAGTTACGAATGTGCTTCATAGGTTTGGGATGACTAAACTCTTTGCAAATTAGGACATATGAAGGGCTAATTAAAGCGCCCTTTCATTCAAGTTGGGCGATTCTACCCAATTTCCTTTGGGATCGCATCATAATTTAGGCAATAGGCTCTCCAAGGACCCTTAGAAGAACCACTTCTTGCTCTGTACGCTTTTCCAGCGAGCCAGACCAAATTTTAGCTAGGCGTATACCCAGCCCGATGAAGAGCAGTGAAGTTAAAATGACAATCCCTTCTCCCATACCAAACATGGGAGCAAGCCAGCTATCAGCAAGCCAAGCGCCAAGGATCATCATTAACAGAGGAACTAAATAAACCAATGCAGCTGACTGCAATAAGCTTTTTTCTGGAAAACCGATTTCAACGACCTGACCTTGAGATACGCTCTTATCCGTATCTAACTGCCAGCGTAATGACTTGCCACCAATTGCTTTGGACACAATGCCTGTACCACAGCTTTTCGCCGACGAGCAGCTGCTGCAACTGGTTTTCTGCTCACAGCTCAACTCAACATGAAAACCCTGTTCTTTTGTTTGTACAGCCATCACAGTGGCAAGCGCAGTCATCATTGTGCAGTAGCCTTGGTGTTATCAAATACAATCGATTGAGCGATACGTTTAGCCGTTTCTGGTGGAATGTCACCCACTACCGAAACCTCACGGTCACCCTTAATAAACGTTTGTAAAGTCCGGCGCCCCTGTCTTATGAGTTGCCCTTGCAGTGAATGTTCATCACGGGAAGAAACATAGACAGAAAAACTGAACAAACCGTCTGAAAACATCTGATTTTCAACCACTCGCTCGGTATTCATCATTCGATAGCGATTGAGGTTTACAGATTTAAAACCATCAGGCTTCCAACCGACTGACCAGAACGTCTCACTCACTTTACTTTTAGGTAATGATAGCACTTCCGGTAATTGAACATCATCAAAACCTGCCATCAACTCTGCCAGTTTGTCACTGACCGAGTAAGAGATCGATCGATACTGCTCTAATACTTCACCGTATCGATCAACGAGATCCGCCCGTAATGGTAAATGTGTTTTTTCATCTACCCAAAGCATGTAGGAATATCTTAAACCGTCTTTAGGGACAATGCGCACAACTTGACAGGGCGTCCCCGCTTCGCGAGCTCGTCCCATTTTCACGAAATCATAGAACTGGCTGAGCTCTGTAACATCGCTATTGAGCATAGGGATGGTAGGCGCAACCATATTACCTGATTCGATGGTAAAAGGTTCGACTCCGGGTTCAATGTAGCTCACTTCATTGTCACGCTGAAAAACTTCACGCATAGGCCCGCTTAAATAAACGAGATGAGCGTATTCTTTCTGTTCATGACGAGCATGACGATACAGCAAAGGTTCAATACTGTTTTTCTTAATCAGGATATAAGACAGTTCATAATTGAGATGTTGACTGGCTTCGTTCATTTGATGCAATAAAGCCTCTGCAGATTCGTCCTCTGCAAAGGCTGTAGTAGAGCTCAAACTGAACAGCGCCAACACACTGATCAGAAATTTTTTCATTCAGTTACCGGTTCGATTGAGTCTTGGTGTTGTCCCAAGCCCTCGCTATTTAGTCTCAGTTGCAGTTCGTAATCCTGAAGCATGGCGTTAACACGACGACGCTGCTCCTGAGCATTTGATTCTATACTTGGTCTTACTGACTCACGAGTCAGACTCACAGGTTCTACACTGCCAGATAAAGGAACTGTTTGCAGCACAGGAAAAGGTTGATCCGCAGCTGAAGAACCACTTGCACCATATTGTTGAACACCGATGATAGCAATTAAAGAGACACACGCAGCAACAGCTACCTGACCAAATGGAGATAACCATTTTGGTAGTTGTAGACGTGCTTTGTGCGGTGCAGGCTGCTCCTCCACCACTCTCATACTATCTAAATCGGTAACATTGGCAGTATAAGGGGTATGTGCAGGTTCATTTTCCAACGCTAATGCCACACTTTCAGCGATATTCCATTCCGGTCTCTCGGGTGCATCGCCACGCATTACATCACCTATCAGGTGGTAATTTTTCCACGTTTCGATACTTTCACGATCAGTTGCTAATTCTTGAATTAGCAACTTGTCGACCATCTCTCCATCCATGAGAGCTGAAAGTTGTTGTTTGTCCGCCATTATTTTCACCATTATTTTCCAATTACTGGGTTCTTACTGGTTCCAACGCTACAAAAGAGATTTGATTCTCTTTTCTACCGCCTCACGAGCACGGAATATACGAGAACGTACCGTACCAACAGGGCAATCCATAATCTCTGCAATGTCTTCATAACTTAAGCCTTCCAGCTCGCGTAAAGTCATTGCCGTTTTTAAATCCTCAGGCAACGCGTCTATCGCACTAAACACTGCCTGCTTCAATTCTTTCGACAGCGTAATGTTCTCAGGGTTCGATATTTCTTTTAACGCATTGTTAGTTTCGTAAAATTCAGCTTCTTCAGCATCAACATCCGTGGCAGGAGGCCTACGCCCTTGTGCTACGATGTGATTTTTCGCGGTATTGACAGCAATACGATATAGCCAAGTGTAAAACGCACTTTCACCTCTAAAAGTTGGGATAGCGCGATAAGCTTTGATAAATGCTTCTTGTGCTACATCAGCAACATCTCCTGAATTGCTCACGTACCTAGAAATAAGATTGCAGACTTTATTTTGATATTTCAAAACTAAAAGATTAAATGCTTGCTTATCTCCATTCTGAACTCGCTCAATCAATACTTGATCGGTTAGCTGCTCGTTCATTCGAGCGGTTACTCCTATTGTTATCTCCCTTACCTTCTCAGATATGGGCTTTAATTATCCAGAATGTAGTATTGACACCACTGTTTACATGAGCACTATTGTGACTCAGTAAAAAAGATAAAGTTCAATTATGTGTTAATTTAATTGCCAAACATAATGCACAATGTGATGTAATCGAGGTTTGTAACCCCTAAACGATTTTGCGGATACAAATCTATAAAAACAATAGCTTTTAAAAACTATTATTTTAAAAACACAATTTAAATGCGGGACTCACGTAGCTCGGTTTCCTAATTGCTTGATTCATTTTATAGTTTTGTCATTGGTATGACGCTCTTTTTCAATCAGGCTCATCAAATCAGCAAGTGAAATAATTCAATATAGAGTAGTACGATTCTACTATAGTTCGGGAATTTAAAAGTTTTATGAACGAAAACCGAGAGCATCAATGTGATGTATTAGTGATAGGTAGTGGTGCAGCAGGCTTGTCGTTAGCTTTGCGTATCGCAAAACATTGCAAAGTCATCGTACTGAGTAAAGGACCTCGAAGCGAAGGTGCGACTTTCTACGCTCAAGGTGGCATTGCCGCTGTATTTGATGAATCTGACAGCATTGATTCTCATGTTCAGGATACGCTCATCGCTGGCGATGGTATCTGTGAAGAAAAAACCGTTCGCTTTATCGCGGAACATGCAAAAGAGTGTGTACAGTGGCTGATTGACGGCGGTGTACCGTTTGACAGAGAAGAAGACTGTGATGATGACGATGATAACCCTCGTTATCACTTAACCCGTGAAGGTGGCCATAGCCATCGTCGAATCCTTCATGCTGCTGATGCTACCGGTATGGCAATGCAAACTTCATTGCAGGATAACGCTCATAAACATCCGAACATCTCTATTTTTGAACGCTACAACGCTTTAGATCTGATTACCGAAGATAAAGTCGGCGGTGATAAAAATAAAGTGATTGGTGCTTATGTATGGAACCGCAATGAAGAGCACGTTGAAAGCGTTCGCGCTAAATACGTAGTTCTTGCAACGGGTGGCTCTTCGAAAGTTTATCAATATACATCAAACCCCGATGTTTCTTCCGGCGATGGTATTGCTATCGCTTGGCGTGCAGGCTGTCGCGTGGCGAACTTGGAATTTAACCAGTTCCACCCAACTTGTTTGTATCACCCTGAAGCTCGCAACTTCCTACTAACAGAAGCGCTTCGTGGTGAAGGAGCTTACCTGCGACGTCCTGATGGTTCACGCTTTATGCTCGATTTCGATAAGCGCGCAGAGCTGGCACCACGTGATGTTGTTGCTCGAGCTATTGATTTTGAAATGAAACGCTTGGGTGCGGACTGTATGTATCTCGACATCAGCCATAAGCCTTCTGATTTTATTGAAAAGCACTTCCCAACTATCTATCGCCGTTTGATGGATTTGGGTATTGATATCACCAAAGAGCCGATTCCAATTGTCCCGGCTGCACACTACACCTGTGGTGGCGTCATAGTTAATCAACAAGGTCAAACCGATCTCAAGCACCTCTATGCTATCGGTGAAGTAAGTTATACCGGACTGCATGGTGCAAACCGCATGGCTTCTAACTCACTGCTGGAATGCGTGGTTTATGCTTGGTCAGCAGCGAAAGATATTGTTAAGAACATTAAGAATATCGATATGCCGCCGTCTGTTCCTGTTTGGGATGAGAGCCAAGTCACCAGCTCTGATGAGGAAGTCGTGATCCAACATAACTGGCACGAACTGCGCCTGTTCATGTGGGATTACATGGGTATTGTACGCACAGATAAACGTTTAGAGCGAGCACTACGCCGTATCCAGTTGCTACAACAAGAAACACAGGAATATTACAGTAACTTCCGCGTTTCCAATAACTTACTGGAGCTGCGTAACCTTCTACAGGTAGCCGAATTAATGGTGCGCTGTGCAATGCAACGTAAAGAAAGCCGTGGCTTGCATTACACTTTGGATTACCCAGAGCAGTTAGAAAACAGTGGACCTACCATTCTCTCGCCAAAAGAATGCTGATTCTTTAAGCAAGAATAATCTGCCTAACATTAGAAATAGGAGCTTAAGCTCCTATTTTCTTTTCAGTCTCACCAATAACTGACGATATGTCTCTTCTTGGCAACTGTCTCTCCATAACAACCAGTGTTTTCCTCTGGTGTGAAAAGATAAGAAAGCAAATGATTGAAGATCACTAACAGACTCGAAAGACTGCTTGTGATTATTCATTATAAAATAACCATCAAAACCAATCTCAACAGAACCGTGTAAAGAATCCGGCAGAAAATCACTCAATGGACGAGGTATGAAAACAGATAGTAGCCACACTGATGCGGCTAGAGGAATGGGGGAAACAATGACTGCCCATATCAACACCATGAAAAAAATGGCAGCGAATACTTGGGCAGTATAGGAGTAGCAGAGTTCTAGCTTAACGGACTTTGCTGAGGTTATGAGCGACAATTTGATCCACGATTGCTGCATGGCCTAAATTTTCAGAACGCCCATGTCCCATAATCCAAGTAAACAAATCTGGGTCATCACATTCCAACAAAGACACAAAATCCTTCTGCTCGGATTCACTTAAGGCATCAAAGCACTCTTCAAAAAATGGCATTATAACGACGTCCAGTTCCAACATACCACGACGACATGCCCATTTAATTCGAGCTTTTTCTTCAGCGTTATACATCTACCTTTCTCACTTTATAGTTATTAGGGCTAACAAACGGTAATTTTGCTAAGTCTACCAACAGACAGAAAAATCAACTAGGGGCTCAATCACAGTCCCAATCAAGCTGACAAAAAAACTTATCCGGATTACCATAGATCAATATTGTTCACTATGGTTGAGTATCATGGATTGGAAAAACACTTTCTCTCCCCTATCTGTCAATGCTGATGACGCTTTGCCTGAGCTCATGCTCACACATCTAGCATCTTGGGGCGCGATTCAAATTGTAGGTACAGATGCTAAGTCTTACTTGCAAGGACAAGTTACCTGTAACGTGGTTTCTCTGGAAGCGGAGCAAATGACTTTTGGTGCACATTGCGACGCAAAAGGAAAAGTCTGGTCTGTCTTTCGCATTTTTCACCATAACGATGGTTATGCAATGTTTCAGCCGCTTTCAGCCATCGACGTAGAACTGCGCGAACTAAAGAAATATGCAATTTTCTCCAAAGCTGAGATAACCCACAGCAGCGATATTGCTCTAGGTTTAATAGGTGCACAAGCCCAAGCTTGGATTGATTCTCATAGCGAAACTCGTGGCGATGTTCGCTCTATCGAAGGCGGAAGTGCCGTAAAGATTGATTCGCAACGTTGGCTACTATTGGTTGACAGCGAGCAAGCAGAAAAGATCATCAATGGTACTGAAGCCGCTAAAGTTGATGAATCGCTCTGGACACGATTTGAAATAGAGCAGGCTTACCCAGTGGTAACGCAAGCCGAGCAAAATGAGCACATTCCACAAGCGCTCAACCTTCAAGCCCTAAATGGCATCAGCTTTAATAAAGGTTGCTATACAGGACAAGAAACCGTAGCGCGAGCCAAGTATCGTGGCATCAACAAGCGTGCAATGTACATTGTTAAAGGCAGCATAGAGTCACCATTGAGCAACGATGAAATCGTTCAGTTGGAACGTTCTGTCGGTGAAAACTGGCGTTCAGCAGGCCAACTTATGGTTCACTACACCTTTACTGATAATACAGCGATTGGTTTGGTTGTACTGCCAAACAATTTAGACCAAGAAACAGAATTCAGGCTGTCTTCACAGCCGGACACTCGCTGGACTATCGAAGTGCTTCCTTATTCATTAAACGATGACGAATAAAGTTAGCGAGACAAAACTCACTCAATTCCTTGAACAGCAGCAAGTGGCTTTCCGCTTGCTGCACCATCAAACACCTGCAACTACCATTGAAGATGCGGCAAATCAACGCGGAATCACGCCAAATCAAATGGTTAAGTGCATCCTGCTTCGTGATATGGGCGGCCAGTTAGCGCTAGCTTGTGCTCCAGGAGACAAAAGTGTTGATCCGAAAAAAGTTCGAACGCTTCTGCAATGGCGACGCATGACATGCGTAAATATGAAAGATGTCGAATCTATAACCGGATACCAGCTTGGAACGGTCACTCCTCTCTTGCTTAAAACATCAATGCCCGTCATTTTTGACCATCAAATTCTTGAACAGCCTGTTGTCACCATCAGTAGCGGCTCCTCAATGGCTGGTATAGCCCTTCAAACTCAAGACCTGATTAAGCTTTGCTGCCCCACTTTTGCACACATTCAGCGCGAAGAATGAACTAAATTGATGCAATGCATTACAATTTATAGCGATCAACATCACACAAACAAAAACCACCAAATGAATTTTTAATCATTTAGGATCAATAAATAGTCATTTAGTAAATTTTAAAGTAATCTCCAACCGTTGGTTAAAGCTCATTCAGAATGTGTGATTCTGGGTCCCCTTCACCAACAAAAAAGTGAATCCACTGATTGTTTCAGGACATCCACTTTTTGTGTAATGCATCTGTGACTTTTGCCCGCACTATTTTTGCGGGCACTTTTTTACCTAACGCTGGCACGAATTTCGCATTCATATTGATTAAGAGAATGTAAATTGGGTTATTCTTTTTTGTGTAATATTCATCTGGCTCAATAAGCACGCCAGAAAATCTTGGGTTCCATTGATGGTTTTCATTTGAGGCTCTGGTCACACAAATTAGGATATTTACCCAAAAAACTGCATAGAACCACACATTAATATAAATACGTCAGCCAAAACTGCATAAAGCACCATTTAAGTCACACTTACTTTATGCTGATTTTAATATACTAAAGGTGCTGAACAACGTAAGGATCGAAGTATGAGACTGTTTAAGCGCTACATGCCTGGAATGATTGCTAAACATGTTAGCCGTCTTTTTAAAGGAAGAATTTATATCTACGGAATTGGAACATTCGAATTTGATAACGGTAAGTTGATTTTGCCAGAACGCGCTGAGCATCGACATTTTCAGACCGTGAAAGAAGTGAATCTAGAAATCAAAAAATTACGCTGTGCGTACGCTTAAATAGAGCTTCTCATCGAACGAGTTTCACATCAAATTTGATACAACGTTAAGTTTAAAAAGGGTTGGCAATTGCCAACCCTTTTACGTTTCTGACCTATATAGCTCACACAGAGTATTAAATCATCGGTTGCGCATTATTCACTTTGGCCAAATCAGGCAAGTTGCCTTTCAATCCAAGCGCACGCTTCATGATCTCATCTTTGGCGCCTGGTAGCTGACCAGCCAGACGCATACCGATACCACGGATCAACTTCTTGGCTGGGTTATTACCTTCAAATAAGTCCTTGAACCCTTGCATCGCTGCAATCATCTTTGCCGCTTCAGCCTTGCGCCAACGCTCATAACTGCGCAGATTGCGTTTACTGCCAATGTCTTCACCGCGATTCCAAAGCTCAATCACTTCTTGCGCCAAACTAGCAGCATCTAAGAAGCCAAGGTTTACACCTTGTCCAGCAAGTGGATGAATGGTGTGTGCCGCATCACCAACTAAAGCGACTCGTTCTGCAACGAAATCTCGTGCATAACGCATCTTCAAAGGAAAAGCACTTCGTTCGCTAACAACTTTGCACAGTCCGAGTCTAGAATCGAACTCTGCCGTCAACGTTTTATTAAACTCACTATCGCCCATGGCGACTAACTGTTCCGCTCGGTTGGGATCAGTCGACCAAACAATAGAACTCATATTCGGATCGCCAAGAGGCAGAAAAGCCAGTGGACCTAATGGCGTGAATACCTGACGAGCTACTTGCTGATGCGGCTTATGAGTGTGAACATTTGCCACGACAGCACTGTGTCCGTAATCCCAATGAGTCAGAGGGATATCTTGCTGTTTACGAACCCAAGAATTTGCCCCATCAGCACCGACGACTAGCTTGGCCGTAAGTGTCTGTCCATTATTCAGGGTTAGCCACGCTTCGCTTTCTCCGATCGCCATTTTTTCACAACTTGCAGGCATAAATAGAGAAACGTTGTCTTGCAGCTTCACCTGATCAAGCAATGCCAGTTGAATGACACGGTTTTCGACGATATGGCCTAAATCTGGTTGAGTGAGGCTGTTTGCATCAAACTCTATGCGAGCAAAACTGTCTTGTTCCCACACTTCCATCGCTTGATATGGCGAAGCTCGTCGCATAGTAATGCCTTGCCACGCGCCTAAATTTCTTAGAATCACTTCACTTGAGCGGCTTAAAGCAGACACTCGGGTATCAGGTTGCTCAGCCAATCCTTCATGAGGAAGATTTCCTTCAATCACTGCAATTCTTAAATCGGTATGCTTAAAGGCCGCAGCTAAAGCTAAACCAACCATTCCGCCACCGACAATTGCAATATCTACACTTCGCATCATTTTCGAGTACCTTATCGATTAACCACACCCAAGGTGCGGCGTAACAGCGGAGTTTTTAGCACCGGAATGTTATCCATCACTGCTAATCCTAAATTTCTTCCAATACGCAGAGTTAGCCAGTCATTAGAAAACAGATGAACCAGACTGGAAGTTAGCGTAATCGTTGCCGTTCTGTCGTTGTCACGTCTACGCTTAAATTCTGTCAAAAGTCGGTAACTTCCCACATCCTCAGCATGAACGATCTCTTCAGCCAAACTGGCAACATCTCGTATACCAAGATTGAAACCTTGCCCCGCAATAGGATGAAGTGATTGAGCGGCATTCCCCACAATGGCAAACCGATGTGAGATATTTTGTTCTCGATATCTCAATAACAACGGATACGCGCTTCTTGCACCCGTTCTTTCAAGCTTACCTAAACGCCAACCAAACTCAGCTTGTAATTGATTGAGAAACACGTCGTCGTCAAAAGCCATAACAGTTTGTGCTTTATCTGGTGGTAAACACCAAACTAACGACATTCGATTATCACTCATAGGCAATAACGCTATCGGACCATGAGAGGTAAATCGCTCAAACGCACGACCTTGATGAGCTTCGCTCGCGACCACATTTGCAATGATGGCGACCTGTTCAAAATCGTGTTCTTGTAATGGCAAGCCTACTTGTTCACAACAAGTGGAAACAGCGCCATCAGCCGCTACTAGTAGCTTAGCTTCTATTTGTTCACCGTTAGATAAAATCGCTGTGACTTTATTGATATTGCGCTCTATGCTCTGAATACTTAACGGGCAATACAGAGAAATGCTGGATGTATTTTCCATTTTTTCAGCATAGATTCGTCCGACATCAGCCAACTCAACCACATAACCTAATGCGTTAACACCCACTTCTTCTTTCGTGATATCGGTCATTCCTGCATGAGAACGATCAGAGACATGAATATGCTCAATAGGCGTAGCAACAGACTGAAGCGAGGACCAAAGTCCAAAACGTTGTAGGATTTGAACGGTTCCATAAGACAGAGCAATTGAGCGTGCATCAAATCCCGGATGTTGCTGATGATTGGATTGAAAAGGCTCAACAACCGCAACAGATAAGCGGCCTTGACTCAATTGATGCAATGCCAGAGCCAGCGTAGCTCCAGCCATAGCACCACCAGCAATAATCACATCAAACGATTTTACTTGGCTCACAGTCCTTGCCCTTAGTGAATAGTTGGTGCTTTGTCTTGCTCTGGTTTAATGCCCAGCTCTGCGTGCAGAAGCAAAGCACAAGCTTTGACGTGCTCCAGTACCTGCTCTAATAGGTGTGCTTGCTCTTCCAGATCATCGTCTTCATCAATGCCTAGCTTGGTAATTTCTTCAAGGTCTTCTAATGCTTCTTTTGCATCTGATGACGCTTTATTAAGAGAAGCCCCCGCTAAACCTAAACCTGAGATAAAGTGGTTTACCCAATCCGCGACGCCATCAGCAAAATCAAACAGCGCTTCAGGGCCATCACCAACCGGAAGAACAAGGCTCAACTCTAGCGTTGTGTCCGTCAGCTCAGCATTAGTTGCTGCTAAAAGTTGTTTCGCCATTTCAAGCGCTTTAACTGGCCAGCCCATGCCATCATTGGTGTAGTCGAAAATCAAAGGCTGCCAGCTGTCATCTTTCAAACTTAATCCACCAGCTAACATGCCAGTCAATAAACCGTGCAGCTCAGCAGGATTTATGCCTAACGAAGCTGATTTCAGCTCGCCAGATAAAATGTCGTAAGTCGGAAATGTAATGTCGCTCATAACGGGCTCATAATCAGAAAAATAAGCCCAATCCTACCACTTCAACACTCATGCGAAAACGCTCAAGTTACCAATTGTGGCTAGGTTTTACGCAAATTGACTAAGAACTGAGTTTTCGTTGCTCATTTTTGATAGATAATCGGGAAAAGCTTGAATCTTGAGAGCGCTTTACCTATAGTTTCCCCCACGATGGTCACTTGAGAAGTATCATCTTTGGCGATATGAATAGAGTTCATTTATCATGAGTAATCAAGCGGTTGACGTTGAAATTTTAGGTAAAGTGACACGGGTAAATTGCCCAGCGGGTCAGGAAGACTCTCTGATTAGTGCAGCCCAAGATCTCGACCGACGATTAAAAGAAATGACTGACCGCACAAAAGTAACCAATGAAGTGAAGCTCTTAACTATTGCGGCGTTGAACATTTGCTATGAGTTGCAAACTTATCAGCAGCAAAATAATGGTCAGCAGCAAGAAATCAGTGAACGCATGGAAAAGCTCACCGTTTCTCTAGAAGAAGCTCTCAATAAGGTGACACTGGAACGAATCTAGACGTCCGCCATCAAAAGTATTTACCCTGGGGTGTTTGTCAGTGGATTTAAGTCCCCGAGCCGATAAGCAATACCCAAGGATTAGTACTTAGTAGCTATTGAGCAAGCTTGGCTCGTACCGAGAAGCCTACGGTTACCATTGCTGATCCGCCTTGAACTAGCTGGTTCAAGGGCCACAATCTACAACGGCACTCTGGGGTTCCCTAATGTTGTATTCACGACAAGAACTAAGAACACTTATTCGCGAAAAACGCAATCAACTTGCCAGTGATGTTCAGTTTCAGGCAAGCCAAGATCTTATCGAACGTTTTTCTACTCTGCCAGAAATGCACACATGCCAGCGGATTGCTCTCTATCTGTCGACCGATGGCGAACTGGATACCCAACCGTTAATTGAATGGCTTTGGTCACAAGGTAAACATATTTACCTACCTGTCTTGCACCCTTTTTCTGCTGGTCATTTACTGTTTCTGCATTATCAGCCAGAGACACCGATGACTTACAACAAATTTGGCATTCTTGAGCCTAAGCTCAATCAAACCCTGATTTGTCCGGTGAAAGAACTGGACCTTATCTGCACGCCACTGGTTGCTTTTGACTCTCAAGGTCATCGACTAGGCATGGGCGGAGGCTATTACGACCGAACGCTCGAACCTTGGTTTACGACAGGTAAAGGAGCGTCTCCATTAGGTTTGGCCCATGACTGCCAGCATGTCGACGAACTGCCAACTGAAGAGTGGGATATTCCCTTGCCTAAAATTGTTACTCCTAGCCAAATTTGGCAGTGGTAAGCTCCTTATTTACCACTTACAAGACCAAGCATCACTGAAGTGACGTATACCCAAACTACTTGGAGTTGCAGGTAGGCGGCAAGTGAGTGAATCCCCATGACCACAAATTACCATGCGTGATTGGGGTGAACGAACGTAGCCCCCATAGCAAAACATAAAGCCCTGCTGCTTCAAGTAGGAAGGGTATGACTTCAATTATTCGGAAACCGAAGTACATCTCTCAATCTTTTGCGTATATAATCCCGCGCACGCTAACGTTTATATAAAACATACAGCTTTCACTTAGAAATCAAGTTTTCTCAAAAAATCGTCTCAGGAGATGGGCATGACTCAAGATGAAATGAAAAAAGCTGCCGGTTGGGCTGCACTTAAATACGTAGAAAAAGGCAGCATTGTCGGCGTTGGTACTGGTTCAACAGTGAATCACTTCATCGATGCTTTGGGTTCAATCAAAGATGATATTAAAGGCGCGGTATCAAGCTCTATCGCTTCAACTGAGAAGCTTAAAGGTTTAGGTATTGAAGTTTTCGATTGTAACGATGTCATGAACCTAGATATCTATGTTGACGGTGCTGATGAAATCAACCCTCAACGTGAGATGATCAAAGGTGGTGGCGCAGCATTGACTCGTGAAAAAATCGTTGCCGCTATTGCCGATAAATTTGTTTGTATCGTTGATGATACAAAAGCTGTTGATGTGCTGGGCACATTCCCGCTTCCAGTTGAAGTTATTCCAATGGCTCGTTCATACGTAGCTCGTGAGTTAGTTAAATTGGGCGGTGACCCAGTGTACCGTCAAGGGGTTGTGACCGATAACGGTAACGTAATTCTAGACGTTCACGGACTACACATTACTGATGCTAAAGACCTAGAAGCAAAGATTAACGGTATTGCAGGTGTGGTAACCAACGGTCTGTTCGCTATTAGCGGAGCCGATGTGGTGATCACTGGTACTCCTGAAGGCGCCAAAATCGAAGAATAATTCTATAAAACGAGCTATTTTCGTTATTAGATTACAAACGGCACCTATGGTGCCGTTTTTGTTGCTTTCCTATAAAGAAAATTATGCCTTATTCCGTAATTTTCTTACCCAATCACAAAAAAATTTGATAACTTAATGGTCATAACAAACGCAACGAAAACGTTTGCTTTTTTAATTTAGATTAATAATTGTGTAGTTCGCTTGATGTTTCACGCATCAGCCCTCCCTTTCCATTTTAAGGACGAGAATAATGGCCAAAGTTTCACTGGAAAAAGAAAAAATTAAGATACTACTCCTTGAAGGGCTTCATCCATCTTCGGTAGAAGTTCTGCAAGCTGCTGGCTACACCAACATTGAATACCACAAGGGTTCGCTCGAAGAAGGTGAACTGATTGAAGCAATCAAAGATGTTCATTTTATCGGTATTCGTTCCCGTACTAACCTGACAGAAAAAGTGATTAAAGCTGCAGATAAACTGGTAGCAATTGGCTGTTTCTGTATTGGTACAAACCAAGTAGATCTTGATGCTGCCGCTGTACGCGGTGTTCCAGTGTTCAACGCACCATTCTCGAACACACGTAGTGTTGCAGAACTTGTTCTGGGTGAAATCCTACTTCTATTACGTGGTATCCCTGAAAAGAATGCGCTTGCTCATCGCGGTATTTGGAAGAAGAGCGCAGACAGCTCATACGAAGCTCGTGGTAAAGCTCTAGGTATCGTCGGCTACGGTCACATTGGTACTCAGCTAGGTATTATCGCAGAGAACTTAGGTATGCGTGTTTACTTCTACGATATCGAAAACAAGCTGTCACTGGGTAATGCGACTCAGATTCATACCATGAGTGAACTGCTGAATAAGTGTGATGTTGTTTCTCTCCACGTTCCTGAAACACCAGAAACAAAGAATATGATGGGTAAAGAGGAATTTGACCGCATGAAGCCGGGTTCAATCTTCATTAACGCAGCACGCGGCACGGTAGTAGATATCCCTGCGCTATGCGATGCGATGGAATCTGGTCACCTAGCGGGTGCAGCCATCGACGTATTCCCAACAGAACCAGGTTCAAACAAAGAAGCGTTTGAATCTCCGCTAATGAAATTCGATAACGTAATTCTGACTCCTCACGTGGGCGGTTCAACTCAAGAAGCACAAGAGAATATCGGTATTGAAGTTGCTGGCAAGCTAGCGAAATACTCAGATAACGGTTCTACACTTTCAAGTGTAAACTTCCCTGAAGTTTCACTACCAGAACATCGTCAATGTTCTCGTCTGTTACACATTCACGAAAACCGTCCGGGTATTTTGACGCAAATTAACACCATTTTTGCATCAGAAGGCATCAATATCGCAGCTCAGTACCTACAAACAACGGCAAACATCGGCTATGTGGTTATTGATGTTGAAGCAAATCGCTCGTTAGAAGCACTGGATAAACTAAAAGGCATCGAAGGCACTATTCGCGCACGTATCCTTCACTAATCTTTTAGTCTCTAAAACTGACCACCAGCTGAAACGGGTGGTTAAGTGATAGAAAGTAAAAAACCAGCCAATCGGCTGGTTTTTTCGTTCAATGAGATATTTTGCTAAAGCGATGGATTGTTAGCTACGTAGTGCTCTCTCACCACGTGCAATACCAACAACACCACTGCGGGCAACTTCAACCACATCTGTCACTTCAGCCATTGCCTGAATGAAAGCATCGAGTTTTTCGCTGGTTCCTGCAAGCTGAACTGTATATTGAGAAGCCGTTACATCAACGATTTGACCTCGGAAAATATCCGTTGTGCGATTCACTTCCGTGCGAGCGAACCCCGTCGCTTTCACTTTAATCAACATCAGCTCACGTTCAATGTGCTCACACTCTGTCACTTCCTGAACTTTAAGCACATCAATTAGCTTATGCAGTTGTTTCTGAATCTGCTCAAGCTGCATCTCAGTAGAGGTCGTGGTCAGGTTTAAACGCGATAAAGTGCCATCATCAGTAGGAGATACGTTCAAACTCTCAATGTTGTAGCCTCGTTGAGAGAACAGACCAACAACGCGAGACAAAGCACCAGGTTGGTTTTCCATCAATATTGAAATAATGTGTCTCATCTTAGGTTCTCTCCGTTTTGCTCAACCACATTTTATCCATACCCTCGCCTTTGATTTGCATTGGGTACACGTGTTCAGTTTCATCGACATTGATATCAACAAAAACCAATCGGTCTTTCATATCTAATGCTTTTTGCAATCCTGCTTCTAGCTCATCAGGTGTGTTGATTCGAATACCAACGTGACCATAAGCTTCTGCAATCGCTGCAAAATCCGGTACTGAACTCATGTAGGAGTTAGAGTGTCGCCCTTGATAAATAATGTCTTGCCACTGTTTCACCATGCCTAGGAAACGGTTGTTCAGGTTAATGATTTTCACTGGAATATCGTATTGCAATGCGGTTGATAGTTCCTGAATATTCATCTGAATACTACCGTCACCAGTTACCACCACCACTTCTTCTTTCGGCATGGCAAACTTAACGCCCATACCAGCAGGTAAACCAAAGCCCATAGTGCCTAAGCCACCCGAGTTGATCCAACGGCGTGGTTTATTAAACGGATAGTAAAGTGCAGCAAACATCTGATGCTGGCCAACGTCTGATGCCACATACGCATCACCATTGGTCAGTTTAAATAAGGTTTCAATGACTTGTTGAGGCTTAATACGTTCACTTGAAGTTTCATAAGACAAGCATTTGCGATCGCGCCACACTTGAATTTCGCGCCACCATTCATCAATGGCTTCAGCATCATTACTGCCGTCTTGCTCGCCAAGGAGTTGAAGCATGGTTTCCAGAACTTGATCGGCTGAACCTACGATTGGCAGATCAACTTTCACGTTCTTAGAAATAGATGATGGATCGATATCGATATGCATGATCTTCGCATCTGGGCAATATTTCTCAAGATTGTTGGTGGTTCGATCGTCAAAACGAACACCCACACCGAAGATCAAGTCTGAATTGTGCATGGCCATATTCGCTTCATACACACCGTGCATACCAAGCATACCTAAGGCATTCTTATGTGTTCCTGGGAACACGCCTAAACCCATGAGTGTGCTGACTACAGGTAAATTCAGTTTTTCAGCTAGCTGCTGCACTTGTTCGTGAGCGCCAGAGATAGAGGCACCACCACCCACGTAAAGCACCGGTTTTTTCGCTTCTAATAGTGCTTTTAATGCCTTCTTGATTTGCCCTTTGTGACCTGAAGTCGTTGGGTTATAAGAACGCATTTTAATCGATTCTGGGTAATGGTATGGAAGCTTAATCTGTGGATTCATTACATCTTTAGGTAGATCGATCACCACTGGACCAGGGCGACCGGTCGATGCAATGTAAAAGGCTTTTTTGATCGTTTCTGGAATATCTTCTGCTTTCTTCACTAGGAAGCTGTGCTTAACGATCGGGCGAGAAACACCAACGATGTCACACTCTTGGAAAGCATCATTACCGATCAGATTGGTTGCCACGTTACCTGAGATTACGATCATCGGGATCGAATCCATGTATGCCGTTGCGATACCAGTAACTGTATTTGTTGCGCCAGGGCCAGAGCACACTAGCACAACACCCGGTTTACCCGTAGCACGTGCATAGCCGTCAGCCATGTGAGTTGCAGCTTGTTCATGACGAACAAGAACATGCTTTATTTTTTCGGTTTTTTCGTGGAGGGCGTCGTAGATATCAAGAACGGAACCACCTGGGTAGCCAAAAATTTGTTCTACGCCTTCTTCGATCAGAGACTGAACGACCATCTCTGCGCCGGATAACATTGCCATATTTTCTCCTTACCAGAATCCGATTAACGCGGTCGGTTAATTGGTCTGGTTTTACATAGTCTAGGGCTTATTCGTAGCCTAATTCGAAAACTTTCCGCTTTCAGCTATGTCCCGCTTTTGTCATAACAAAAGCTAAGGTAACGAAACAACTTTAACCCTTTCTTAGCATTAGGTCTAACCACTAATTTGATACAATCTCGGCGATATATTGCAGAAGCTTATTCAACAAGTATCAAAGATTACCTCAAAGCATCGATACAGAGGATAGTTTTAGAACGACAATAAAAAACGGTACAAAATATTCACACCTGTCGAGTAATGTACGGCGAAACACGCTACTTTCTGCCACATATAAAAAAATCCCCAGCAAGAGATAATCTCACTGGGGATCGATGTTTATTGTCACTGTTTAGAAAGCACGGTATTTAGAAATCAGTAAGGAGAAACTACTTTTTCTTTTCCTGATACATCTCTTCAATCTCATCTTGATAGCGAGTGTTGATCACTTTACGGCGCAGCTTTTGCGTCGGAGTTAACTCACCTTCATCCATAGAGAAAGCTTTCGGTAGCAGCTTGAATTTTTTCACCTGCTCAAACTTCGCCAAACCATCTTGAAGTTCATTAATGCGTTTTTCGAACATCTCTAATACTTCGCTGTTTTTCAGTAATTCCAAACGGTCGTGATATTTGATATTCAGCTCTTTAGCATGTTCTTCTAACGCATCAAAACAAGGAACAATCAGCGCCGATACAAATTTACGTGTATCAGCAATAACAGCGATTTGTTCGATGAAGTGATCTTTACCGATTGCTCCTTCAATAACCTGAGGAGCAATATATTTGCCACCCGACGTTTTCATTAGCTCTTTGATGCGATCGGTAATAAATAGGTTGCCATGTTCATCGATATGACCAGCATCACCCGTTTTTAAGAAACCGTGTTCATCAAATGTCTTAGCTGTCTCTTCCGGCATCTTATAGTAGCCGCGCATCACCATTGGACCGCGAACTAAAATTTCATTGTTTTCACCAATCTTAACCTGAGCACCCGGCATAGAAAGACCAATAGAATCTGGATTGAAGCATTTGTCATCCCAGCAAGAAACCGTTGCCGTTGTCTCGGTCATACCATAACCAAGTTTCACGTTAATTCCGATGGCATGGAAGAAACGGCCAATGGTTTCATCTAACTTCGCACCGCCACATGGCATAAAGTTGATGCGCCCACCTAGCAATCCTCGCAGTTTAGACAAAACCACTTTGTCCGCGATGCCATAGCATTTAGTGAGTAACCAGGAAGGTTTACGCTGTTCTTGATGACATACCGCCATCTTTGCGCCCATATTGACGGACCAAGTAAACATGACTTTACGAATAAACGATGCTCTAGCCACTTTCTCGTGGATAGCAGAGAAAATCTTTTCATAAAAGCGCGGAACCGCGCACATCACCGTTGGACGAACTTCACTCAATGCTTCACGTACGTAAGAAACATCATGTAGGTAGCAGTTAGTCGCACCTTTATAAAGTACGTAAAAAGTCCAAGCTCGTTCAAATACGTGAGAAAGCGGTAGGAAACATAACGAAACATCGTCTTGAGTTAAATTAAGACGCTGATCATGTCCCTCTAGCTGTGCACCGATATTACGGTAATCCAGCATCACACCTTTCGGCTGACCTGTGGTGCCAGAGGTATAGATTAGGGTAATCAGATCTTCAAAGTTAGCCTGAGCAATACGAGCTTCTAGCTCTTCACGATCTGACTCTTGCCCCAACACGGTAAATTGAGACCAATGAATAGCACTCTCAAAGCCCTTCAGGTCAATGTTGTCGTCCATAGCGACGACAAGCTGAAGTTGTTCGCATTGTTCGAATATGTCCAAAGCGATGTCATATTGAGGCTGTTCACCAACAAAGAGAATTTTGACATCTGCATCTTGCAAGATATAGGCAGACTGATCGGCGGTATTGGTCGGATAGATAGGGACAGTGACGGCTCTCAATTGCAATGCTGCAAAATCAGCAATAGTCCATTGAGGAATATTGTTGGAGAAAATACCAACCTTATCCTGAACGCCAATATGTTGAGAAAGAAGCGCTAACGATAACGCGTCGATTTGCTGCCCAAATTGTGTCCAACTAATGCTTTTCCATGCATCCCCTAGTTTATGTTTCAGGGCACTACGATCACCGTTGTGAGCAACTTGCTCACGAACACGTTTAACGATATGAAAATCTAAATTAGTCATCTATCTACCTATAGCTTACACCTGTAAGCCTAATCGAGCGCACAAGTGTACCGATTGAAAGACAAAAGGCAACTGACAAACATCAAACTTATGGATAATTTTAGACGTAACAAACAATAAAAAAACCTTGAGTTGGTCTTCCTTCCCAAGGCTTTTACTTAACATCCTGTTTTAAATAATTAACGTAAAATTACGTCTTATTTGCGAGCAATTACTTCGCGGCAAATCATCATCAATTGATCTCGTAACCAAATGTGACCACGGTCTTTTTCGCTTGACTCATGCCAGCTTAAGTAACCACTGATTTTTGCGTTCTCGAACGGGAAGTCTAGAATTTGTAACATGTCTGCATTTGCAACGTTTTCTACCATCCAACGAGGAGCGACAGTGACGAGCTCAGACTGACCAACCACGTACAGTACGTTGCTTAAACTCGTGCCTTCATAACTTGAAGAGCAATACAATTCTTGATAAGCCTGCTCTGAAAAACTACGTTGGCCGTGAATTTTTGATAGCTTCGCATGTTTCTCTTGCATTAGCTCATCGCGGGTCACTTTACCTTGAATGCGAGGATGAGATTTCGCTGCGACAACGACTAATTCATCTTGGAAAAGCTCAGTGCTAGAGAAACCCTGACCATCAAAATGCGCATAATCGATAACAAAATCAGTATCTTGATAACGCATACGTTCCGCCAACATTCGGTCAAATTCAGCGTCTAAGTGCAACTGAATACTTGGCGCGATTTCATGGATGGTTTCCATGATTTTCGGAGCAAAACGAATATCACACGGGCTACAAATAGCCAATTTGAACAAGCGACTTGATGTTTCTGGCGCAAATACAGAGCTTGGTAACTCATTACGGATAAGTTGAAGAGCCTGGCGAATAGGACCAAACAACTGACGAGCACGTTGAGTAGGCTGAATACCACGACCTTGGCGCATGAACAGTTCGTCATTAAACATCACTTTAAGACGAGCAACCGCATTACTTACCGCAGGTTGCGACATACCAAGATTATGAGCTGCACGAGTAATATTTTGCTCTTGCATTACAGCATCAAAAACCGTCAGTAGGTTTAAATCGACACCACGTAAAACGCTTTCCATACGATAACTAGAAATGGCTCCCATGCCGCCGTTTTTATCTAACATTCGCTATACCTCTAAATTAATCTATCCAATCAAATATCAAACATTCGTAAGCGAATAGATAACCTGTACTTTTATTATTGGTTGTTTGGATATTTTCAAGCTGGCCCAACTATGATTCATTCGTTTGCCGAATGGCAATAGCATCAAGGGAAAGTCAGATTTTTTGACATCAGAAAGAGGAATAAACCTACAAAACACAAGCATTACCAAGCTCTATCGAAAGTATCAAAAGAGATAAAGACTAACGTTAGAAAGAGAGGGTTCAGATATAAAAGCATTGATATTAACTATATTTAAATCCAATTATTGGGGGTAATTTCAGTACCGGAAAATAAAAAATTGCAGCCTATAAGCTGCAACTTTTATTTTTCATATATAACGGCTAGGAGCAGCTAAATATCAGAAGTTAATTAACCGAAGCATAACTGGGGAAATCGACTTGTTGCCATAAACCGTCACATAAATCTTGTTGATTGGACCAATTCCCCTGCAAGATCCATTCGACAATGGCTTTAGCAACATTAGGATAAATTACCCGTTCAGCCTGCTTTTCATCTAGCCATTTGCTCACCGATGAAACATCCAGAAAATCCATTGCGGACGCCAGACCAAGGGTTTCCAAAGTAGCCACATTACTCTGCTGCTCAAACTGCCCCATCAAAGGTTTCAATAACAGTTTTTTACCTAGTGAAAGAGCCTCTGAAGGCAACTCAAATCCACCGTTGGCAATCACGCCATCACAGCGATGGAGATGGTACTGAAAACTGCTATGACATAGCGGTCTTAACTCAACGTTTTCTACCGTTTCCGGTTCAATAACCTGAGGGTGATAACAGATAAAAGATTTGTTCACGAAGCGAAAT
This sequence comes from Vibrio sp. Y2-5, assembly GCF_014596725.1. Taxonomy (GTDB): domain Bacteria; phylum Pseudomonadota; class Gammaproteobacteria; order Enterobacterales; family Vibrionaceae; genus Vibrio. The sequence goes on along the minus strand of NZ_JACVEG010000005.1, from coordinate 7,710 downwards.
AGCAACTCACACACTTGATCAACATCTTCAAAAGGCAGGTAAACCAAAATGAAGTCTTGATTCAACATCTCTTGCGAAGTGGTATGAACAATCGGTGGCAGTATCGGTTGATCAAAATGATACCAGTGTAGGCCCAAATTATGCTTTGCTGGCGCAAATCGCTGCATGATTTGCTTATCCAACCAACTGGCACCCTTTAATGGCACTGGGTAACGAAACGCATTTTGGTGGCTGATACCAATCACTTCCTTCTTTTGGCGCTTGGCCGCCCACGCAGACACAGGTTCAAAATCATTCAGAATCAGATCATAACCCGATAAATCCAATTGGCGGATTTCATGCATGAGTTGCAAAGGGCTATTATTCAATGCGGTTTGGAGATAATTTACCCGCCCTTGCTCAAACACAAAGGTTAATCCACGACGGATTTGGTAGTCACCGAAACTCTCCATAGAGAAAAACTTTTGCGCTTCGCGACCGGAAAACAAGAAATCCACTTTCGCATCAGTCTGTTTGAAAGCTTCACTCATTGCCCGAGCACGCGCAATATGACCATTACCGGTACCTTGAACACCATACAAAATTTTCAAAAATTCATCTCCAACAACTGCATTGAAATCGTTGCACAGCTAGCACCAAGAATGGCGCCAATAATCACATCCGTTAAAAAATGCACACCAAGCAGAATTCTCGCACTGCCAATGAGTGCCGCCCACATAAAGGCAACCTCATAACCATCTGGATAGAACTGACCTATCAAGGTTGCCATCACAAATGCCGCAGCGGTATGACCTGAAGGCAAGCTATAACGATCAGACGGAGTAATAAAAGCAGTTAATACGGGCGAAAGCTCTTGAGGTCGTCGGCGTTGGAAGCTGTTTTTTAGCAACCAGTACAATGGCAGTTCGATCGCAAATGCCACCAACCCCGCAGCTAAGAAGTTTGAGCCATGGCTACCACCAATCGCCCAAGCCAATGCACCAAATAGAGCATATAAATGTCCATCTCCGGTATGGGAGACCGCTTTACTGATCCTCGCGACTGGCTGATTAAACCTGTGCTGTAGACAAAGCATCGAAAAAGCTAAATCAAGTTTTGCGATGGGCTTGATGGTTTTCATGGCATCCCCTTACTTTCAATTGAAAATGCTTCAAATAGAAATGTTCCTACCTCCAAGCTAAAAGCTATAGATTGCAAATCCGTGACTGTTTGTTTGTAAATGGATGACAGTTAGTCGTAGTACAGCAATAAATTTGTTTACCTTAGTCTTACACTCAAGCTTAAATGGGTTACATTGGCGACATGCTTTCAACAACAAACTGCTGATTTTTGCCTTATTGACGAAGTAACTGCTCCGATATGAACAAAAAAATGACTTTAGGGTTGACGCGCTCGGTTGAGTACGGTACTAATTTGTTAATTCAAATTTGTGGATGTTAATAATGACAATTCGTTCTTCTCTGCTCCTGAACCTGCTCCTTATCGTGAATCAATCGCGCGGGTAATGAGTGGACGGAAGACACCACAACAGATTTACAAGAACCCGCACACGATGCGGGTTTTTTTATAACTAAATTCAGGAAGTAAACGATTAACTCTTCGAGTAAGGAAGTAAACATGAACGATCAGGTCATCATATTCGATACAACTTTGCGCGACGGTGAGCAGGCGTTGTCAGCAAGCCTAACGGTAAAAGAGAAGCTGCAAATCGCTTACGCACTGGAACGCTTAGGTGTTGACGTGATCGAAGCGGGCTTCCCAGTTTCCTCACCGGGCGATTTCGAGTCTGTACAAACTATCGCGAAAAATATCAAAAACAGCCGAATCTGTGCGCTTTCACGTGCCGTTGCGAAAGATATCGATGCGGCTGCTGAAGCGCTAAAAGTAGCTGAACAGTTCCGAATTCATACCTTCTTGGCAACATCAACCATCCACGTTGAAGACAAGCTTCGTCGTAGTTATGACGATGTCGTAGAAATGGCGGTGAAAGCGGTTAAACATGCTCGCCAATATACTGATGATGTGGAATTTTCTTGTGAAGATGCAGGGCGTACACCTATCGACAACCTATGCCGTATGGTTGAAGCGGCTATCAATGCAGGTGCTCGCACTATCAACATTCCAGACACGGTAGGTTACACAGTGCCAAGTGAATTTGGTGGCATCATCCAAACCCTATTCAACCGTGTACCAAACATTGATAAAGCGATTATTTCTGTTCACTGTCACGATGACTTGGGTATGTCTGTTGCAAACTCCATTGCAGCAGTTCAAGCCGGTGCTCGCCAAATCGAAGGCACTATCAATGGTATCGGTGAACGTGCTGGTAACTGTGCCCTAGAAGAAATCGCCATGATCATCAAAACTCGTCAGGAGTTTTTGGGCGTTCATACAGCTATCAAACACGAAGAAATTCACCGTACCAGCAAGTTGGTAAGCCAACTATGCAATATGCCGATTCAGAGCAACAAAGCGATTGTTGGTGCAAACGCATTCAGCCACTCTTCAGGCATTCACCAAGATGGTATGTTGAAAAACAAGAATACTTACGAAATCATGACGCCTGAGTCGATTGGCTTGAAAAACCAAGCACTTAACTTGACTAGTCGCAGCGGTCGCGCAGCAGTGAAGAGTCATATGGACTCCATGGGTTACAACGAAAACGAATACAACCTAAACGCGTTATACGAAGACTTCTTGAAACTGGCGGATCGCAAAGGCCAAGTGTTCGACTATGATTTGGAAGCGTTAATGCACTTCTCAAATCTTCGCGATGAAGATGATTACTACAAGTTGAACTATTTGAGCGTTCAATCTGGTAGTGTAATGGCGACAACCAGCGTGAAAATGCGTTGTGGCGACGAAGAGAAATGTGAAGCGGCAGTTGGCAATGGTCCTGTAGATGCTTTATATCAATGTATCTACCGCGTGACTGGCTATGACATCGTGCTAGACAAGTTCGACTTAACCGCAAAAGGCGAAGGCGAAGATGGCTTAGGTCAGGCAGACATCATTGCGAATTACAAAGGACGTAAATACCACGGCACAGGCGTATCAACCGATATTGTTGAAGCCTCTGGTCAAGCGCTATTGCATGTAATTAACAGCATTCATCGCGCAAATCAAATTGAAGAAATTAAACAGAAGAAGAAAGTCATTGCTGGCGTTTAATTCGCTTCCAAAATACAAGCAATGACAGCAAACACAACATTGAACGAATTATCAAAATTAGTGAAGGACTCGCATGACAGACAAAACGTATAAGATTGCCGTATTATCAGGTGACGGCATCGGCCCAGAAGTAATGCAACAAGCACACAAAGTACTTGATGCCATCGAACAAAAACACAAATTAACTTTCGTGCGTGAAGAACATGACGTTGGTGGTATTGCAATTGATAACCACGGCTGCCCACTTCCTGACAGCACACTTCGCGCTTGTGAAGAATCAGACGCTGTTCTTTTCGGTTCTGTTGGCGGTCCAAAATGGGAACACCTTCCACCAAACGAACAACCTGAGCGTGGCGCGCTTCTACCACTACGTAAACATTTCCAATTGTTCTGTAACTTGCGCCCAGCACAGATCCACAAGGGACTAGAAGCGTTCTCTCCTCTTCGTGCGGATATTTCTGATCGCGGTTTTGATATTGTGGTTGTGCGTGAGCTAACGGGCGGTATTTACTTTGGTCAACCTAAAGGCCGTGAAGGTGAAGGCGCTAACGAGAAAGCGTTTGATACTGAGGTTTACCATCGTTTTGAAATCGAACGTATCGCTAAGATTGCTTTTGAATCAGCTCGTCTACGCCGTAAGAAAGTCTGTTCTATCGACAAAGCAAACGTACTTCAAAGCTCGATTCTATGGCGCGAAGTCGTCACTGAAATTGCAAAAGATTACCCAGATGTTGAGTTATCACATATGTATATTGATAACGCGACTATGCAGTTAATTAAAGACCCATCTCAGTTTGACGTCATGCTATGTTCAAACATCTTCGGTGACATTCTTTCGGATGAATGTGCAATGATCACTGGCTCTATGGGCATGCTTCCATCTGCAAGTATGAATGAAAGCAAGTTTGGTCTTTATGAGCCCGCGGGCGGCAGTGCTCCTGACATCGCAGGTAAAGACATTGCTAACCCTGTCGCGCAAATCCTTTCTGCAGCACTAATGCTTCGTTACAGCTTAGGTGAAGAAGCGGCTGCACAAGATATTGAAGCTGCAGTAGGCAAAGCACTATCAGCTGGCGAATTAACAGCAGATCTGTCAGGCAGCAAGCCTGCTCTAACCACTTCACAAATGGGCGACAAGATCGCTGAATACATTCTTAATTCATAATAATTAGTACTCTCGCCAGCCAATGGCTTTTCTATAAGTCATTGGCTAGTCAAGAAGAGCGAGACAAGGAAGCAAACACATGGGCAAAACACTGTATGAAAAAGTCTACGACGCTCACGTCGTAGTTGCCGCTCAAGGCGAAAACCCAATTTTATACATCGACCGTCATTTGGTTCATGAGGTGACATCACCTCAAGCGTTTGATGGCTTACGCGAAAAAGGACGCAAACTGCGCCAAGTAAGCAAAACCTTCGCAACCATGGATCACAACGTTTCAACGACGACGAAAGACATCAATGCATCTGGCGAAATGGCTCGTATTCAGATGCAGACACTAGCTAAAAACTGCGAAGAGTTTGGCGTTACCCTTTACGACATCAATCATAAATACCAAGGTATTGTTCACGTAATGGGCCCTGAGTTAGGTATTACTCTTCCGGGTATGACTATCGTTTGTGGCGACTCTCACACGGCTACACACGGCGCATTTGGCTCTCTGGCATTCGGCATCGGTACATCTGAAGTTGAACACGTCATGGCGACTCAGACGCTAAAACAAGCTCGCGCTAAAACGATGAAAATCGAAGTCAAAGGCAAAGTCGCTCCGGGAATTACTGCAAAAGATATCGTTCTAGCCATTATAGGTAAAACAACTGCGGCTGGCGGTACAGGCTACGTAGTGGAGTTCTGTGGCGAAGCGATTCGCGATCTTTCTATGGAAGGTCGTATGACGGTATGTAACATGGCTATCGAGCTAGGTGCAAAAGCCGGTTTGATTGCTCCAGACCAGACAACCTTTGATTACATCAAAGGCCGTAAGTTTGCTCCAACAGGCGCAGATTGGGATGCAGCAGTTGAGTACTGGCAAACACTGAAAACCGACGACGATGCGAAATTCGACGCAGTTGTAACACTAGATGCAGCAAGTATTCGTCCTCAAGTCACTTGGGGAACCAACCCTGGTCAAGTAATTGCTGTCGATACGCCAATTCCTTCACCAGAATCTTTTAGCGATCCGGTCGAACGTGTATCTGCTGAAAAAGCGTTGGCATATATGGGACTAGAAGCTGGCAAAATGCTATCAGACTACAAGGTCGATAAAGTCTTTGTTGGTTCTTGCACTAACTCTCGTATTGAAGATATGCGTGCAGCAGCCGCCGTTGCCAAAGGTAAGAAAGTAGCATCACATGTACAGGCACTAATCGTTCCGGGCTCTGAGCAGGTAAAAGCTCAATCAGAAGCTGAAGGCTTAGACAAAATCTTCATCGAAGCCGGTTTTGAATGGCGTTTACCAGGCTGTTCTATGTGTCTGGCGATGAACAATGACCGTTTGGGTGCGGGAGAGCGTTGTGCATCAACTTCAAACCGTAACTTTGAAGGACGTCAAGGTCGTGATGGTAGAACTCATCTAGTTAGCCCTGCAATGGCTGCAGCAGCAGCGATTGCTGGTCACTTTGTCGATATTCGTAACAACTAAGGATAGAGGATATTTAAATGGCAGGTTTTCAAAAACATACAGGCTTAGTTGTTCCTCTAGATGCAGCGAATGTCGATACCGATGCAATTATTCCTAAGCAGTTTCTACAGAAAGTAAACCGTATTGGTTTCGGCAAGCACCTATTCCATGACTGGCGCTTCCTAGATGATGCTGGAGAGCAACCAAATCCAGATTTCGTCATGAACCAAGATCGCTACAAAGGGGCAAGTATTTTGCTAGCACGTGAGAACTTCGGTTGTGGTTCTTCTCGTGAACACGCACCATGGGCGCTTGCTGACTATGGTATTCAGGTGATGATCGCTCCAAGTTTTGCGGACATTTTCTATGGCAACTCTATCAATAACCAAATGGTTCCTGTTCGTTTAACAGAGCAAGAAGTTGATGAGATTTTCCAATATGTCCAAGCAAACGAAGGGGCGCAGGTTACCGTTGATCTGGAAAAAATGATTGTGACGGCAAACGGTAAAGAATATGGATTCGAAATCGATGAATTCCGCCGCCACTGTTTGCTAAATGGTCTAGACAACATTGGTCTGACTCTGCAACACGAAGCAAAAATTGCAGAGTATGAAGCGAAAATTCCTTCATTCTTAAGATAACGAAATGATAAAGGGTTGCAGGCAAGCAACCCTTTTTTATCACTGAAATAAAACACGATTAATCTTGGTCTTATTATCTACATACCCTTTAGCTGACACGTTTATGAAAAGACTCCTCGCGTTCGCACTTTTGCTGTTCTCACCACTTTCGTTTTCGGCACCTAAATCCGATCTATGGTCTTATTGGGATGTCAGCAATCAACAAAGCAGTACCTCGTTATCTCACCACAAATGGCAAGCCATTCTAGACATTTATCTAATCTCTCAGGGTGAATACACCTTGTTTAAATACGCTCAAGTCACACCATCAGACAAAGAAAAGCTCACTGAATATTTATCTGAGTTATCGAAAACCGATCCTAGAGAACTGAATAAAAAAGAACAGTATGCGTATTGGGTAAATCTCTATAACGCCCTTACAGTACAGCTAATATTGGATAATTACCCTATTGCTTCAATCACCAAAATCGGTAGTTGGTTTGGTTTTGGTCCATGGGATGATGAAATCGCAAATGTGGTAGGAAAGCCTTTAACGCTCAATGATATAGAGCATCGAATTTTAAGACCAATTTGGGGAGATCCGAGAACACATTATGCGATCAATTGTGCCAGCTTAGGATGTCCCAACCTGCAACCAAAGGCATTCACCGCGGAAAACACTGAGCTTCTGTTAGAAAAAGCTGCACGTGAATTCATCAATAGTGACAAAGGTGTTTCGTATCAAGATAACCATCTGACCCTTTCATCTATTTATGATTGGTTTGCGGAAGATTTTGGTAACCGTCCTCAATTATTCGAGCATCTGAGTAAATACCGAACTGGAGTAAGCCATTATCAAGGGGATATAAAATATGAGTACGACTGGAAATTGAATGAAAAGAAATAACAGACAGCTCGGTTAATGGATACGAAAAAGCCCCTGTATCTCTACAGGGGCTTGGAAATAAAGCCTAGCGATGTCCTACTCTCACATGGGGAGACCCCACACTACCATCGGCGCTATTATGTTTCACTTCTGAGTTCGGCATGGAATCAGGTGGGTCCACAATGCTATGGTCGCTAAGCAAATTTTGTGACCGCTTATCGCAAGTCTAATACATGGTGCTGATACCCAGAATCGAACTGGGGACCTCATCCTTACCAAGGATGCGCTCTACCGACTGAGCCATATCAGCAAGAAGCTGTGTCTTCAAGACTAAAAAAGCCCGTCGTTAGACGGGCTCCTTTTTAAATATGAGCCTGGCGATGTCCTACTCTCACATGGGGAGACCCCACAC
>NZ_JACVEG010000049.1 GCF_014596725.1 Vibrio sp. Y2-5 | reverse complement strand
GTGTTTCCATCAGGTTATAACTTAGCTCAATTCCCAGAGATTCAAAACAAAGAACTGTTTGTAACGACATTTATAGAATCACTTGTAGATACAGAATACGATTTTATTATTCTATCAGTACCAACTGAATTATCTGAGGTTCTGAGTTATCCAATCCTATACCAATCAGACCTTGTTGTTCATGTGTTAAACGGCAACCCTCGTGGTGCAATAGCAATTAAAAGAGAATTACAACTACTAGAAGAAGCAAAGCTAACATTGCCTCGTATGATTCATGTTTTAAATATGGGAGATGAGGATTATGTAGAAGATATTGAAAAGCTTTCTTCCCAAAAAATTGCGGTGACAATTCCGTATGACAGGGATCGTACGAGTTATGAATGGGGGATGCAGTTTGGTTCCCCGCAAATTAATACAAAGGTCCATCACATTATGGAAGCAGCTGGTCTTGATATTCCAACCCAGCATACATCCTCTATGAAAAAGGGTCTCTTTGGTTTACGAAATTAAAAGGGAGGCAGTAGTATGTGGGGCTATTTACAGGGAAAACAAGTCGCCTTAAAGCGAAATCGAGTTGATTTATATCATTTTGGTTATATGATTCGTTCTAAATCAGCTCGAAAGTTAGGAACAACTACAGCTCAACAAATTAAAGATATAACAGATGAAATTCGTGCGTTTTTAGTTAAAGAACATCGTGATATCTTAAGTGAATCTTTTATGAATAAGGAAAAAAAAGCAGCTGTAGAGCAAATCATCAAAAGTTNAATCATCAAAAGTTTCTTATTAAGTAATCAAGTCGTCATTTCAGAGGTACCTTCTGAACAGTTACTGAACATGGTGTGTGACGATATTGTGGGATTTGGAATTATTCAACCTCTGATTGATGATAAAGATGTAACAGATATTTATATCAATGGCATAAAAGAGATTATATACGAAAAAATTGGTGAGGGAGAATGCAAATACAAGTATCGATATGAAGCTGAAGAAGATGTAAA
>NZ_JACVEG010000048.1 GCF_014596725.1 Vibrio sp. Y2-5 | reverse complement strand
CAAAACCCCTTGGGTGTTGTATGGTTAAGCCTCACGGGCAATTAGTACAGGTTAGCTCAATGCCTCACAGCACTTACACACCCTGCCTATCAACGTTCTAGTCTCGAACAACCCTTTAGGACACTTAAAGTGCCAGGGAGAACTCATCTCAGGGCTTGCTTCCCGCTTAGATGCTTTCAGCGGTTATCAATTCCGAACTTAGCTACCGGGCAATGCTACTGGCGTAACAACCCGAACACCAGAGGTTCGTCCACTCCGGTCCTCTCGTACTAGGAGCAGCCCCCTTCAATTCTCCAACGCCCACGGCAGATAGGGACCGAACTGTCTCACGACGTTCTAAACCCAGCTCGCGTACCACTTTAAATGGCGAACAGCCATACCCTTGGGACCGACTTCAGCCCCAGGATGTGATGAGCCGACATCGAGGTGCCAAACACCGCCGTCGATATGAACTCTTGGGCGGTATCAGCCTGTTATCCCCGGAGTACCTTTTATCCGTTGAGCGATGGCCCTTCCATTCAGAACCACCGGATCACTATGACCTGCTTTCGCACCTGCTCGAATTGTCATTCTCGCAGTCAAGCGGGCTTATGCCATTGCACTAACCACACGATGTCCAACCGTGTTTAGCCCACCTTCGTGCTCCTCCGTTACTCTTTGGGAGGAGACCGCCCCAGTCAAACTACCCACCAGGCACTGTCCTCGACCCGGATAACGGGTCTAAGTTAGAACATCAAACATACAAGGGTGGTATTTCAAGGACGGCTCCACACAAACTAGCGTCTGTGCTTCAAAGCCTCCCACCTATCCTACACATGTAGGTTCAATGTTCAGTGCCAAGCTGTAGTAAAGGTTCACGGGGTCTTTCCGTCTAGCCGCGGGTACACTGCATCTTCACAGCGATTTCAATTTCACTGAGTCTCGGGTGGAGACAGCGTGGCCATCATTACGCCATTCGTGCAGGTCGGAACTTACCCGACAAGGAATTTCGCTACCTTAGGAC
>NZ_JACVEG010000047.1 GCF_014596725.1 Vibrio sp. Y2-5 | reverse complement strand
ACTTTTTGCATCCTTCTCATTTCACTATCAGAAACAATCCAATTCCCAGTTTCTGTAGTTACTGTTTCTGATTTTAAAAAACCTGTTTTTACAACCTCTGTTTTTTTCTCTTTTCCTTTTACTTTGATATTAATTTTTGAAGGGAGTGCTTCACTCAAATTCAGAAACTCATTTTTTTTACTTTCCAATTCTTTATCTAATGATTGAATTTTCCCCTCTAACTCTCTTTCTTTGACCTTTACTTCCGCATCCATTACATCTTTTTGTTTCTGTATTTCTTCAGAATACCTTTTCAAATCTTTAACCGTATCAACGCCAATCGTTTTATCGTTTAAAATACCTTCTTTGTAGATTTGTGGTATTTCTTTTTTCAAAAACTCATCTAAATCTTGGTGAAATGTTTTTAAATCTTTTCTTGTTAAAACTTCTTTAGCTGAAACCTTTGCCTGTTGCTTTTTCTCGTCCCAAACAACAGGCATAAAAGCAAAATGCATATGCGGTCTTGTTTCGTCATTATGTACATTGGCTGACAACACATTTTTTTCACCACCATAACGGTTCGCTAAAAATTCATAGGTTTTCTCAAAAAATTCACGTTGTTCCTTCTCAGAAGCATCTTTCAAACTTTCCGGTAATGTAACAGCCCAATCTGCACAGACTTTTACATCTTTTCGATTCAAGCAATGCACTTCACTTAACCGATCATTCATGCGTGAAAGTGTATCTCCTTCTTTTTCACATAAATCATAATTCAAATGTGACCGTTCATTATCAATGTCTTGATTCGAATGATTTTCTGTTTTTCTGTCCCAGTGGATGGACAATCCTTGAACATTTCCTTTTGCATATTTTTGAACGTGAGCCATGAGCAAGACCCCCCCTTTTGGTAACTAGTTTAACATGGGGATAGAAGAAAAACCAAATTTGGTCTAGCACGTTATACCAAATTTCATTTGGACGTGCTCTGCGAGGCTCTTTGGCTCCGCCAAGCCATGCTTTGCCTGGCAAAAAACAAACCTTGGGCTTTGCCCAAACCCACTGGG
>NZ_JACVEG010000046.1 GCF_014596725.1 Vibrio sp. Y2-5 | reverse complement strand
ATCAAATGATAGCCTTTTTATTTTTTTCCAAAAAGCTTAGAGAAAAAGCCGCCTTTTTGTTCAGTATTCTCTTGTCGCTGAGCATTAGCACTTTTTTGTTCTTGAATTAATCGTATAGTACTCATTAACTTTTCGTCACGTTCCTCTAATCGCTTATTGATTCTATCGAAATTATCCTGACTTTGTTTAGCCACCGCAGCGAAGAATTCCATATTTTGTTTTGTTAATTCTTCAGTCACTTTAGCTGTAACTTCCTCAGTAATTTTTTCCGTCAAAGCTTCTATAAAGTCTGGATTGACCTNTTGTTAATTCTTCAGTCACTTTAGCTGTAACTTCCTCAGTAATTTTTTCCGTCAAAGCTTCTATAAAGTCTGGATTGACCTGTTGTGCTTTAACTAGTGATGTTTCTTTTGGTTCACCATCACCGTCAACATCTTCAGCATAAACATTGCGAATAACCGTCGGATCCATATCTAAAAGCCCAACAATTTCGTGCTTTTTCTTTGACTCAGAATAATAATGTTTAATCTTTTTTACTGTATCAATACTATCCTCATGAACATATTTAAGTTGGCGTTCTTTTTTTATGTTCAAGTACTCATCGAAATCATTCAACCATCTACGAAGAGTACTTTCAGGAATATCAAGCATGGTTGCTACTTCAGATACGCGATAATAACCATCGCTTAACTGTTCATCAATCATTTGCTCACCACCTAACTATATGATGCCTGTCCTATAATACATTATATAAAAATTCTATAGAAACTAAAAGAACCCCTTTGTAGATTACATAAAATATCATGGACTTTTATACCTGATCACTCAATCATTCACTGCTCATTTATTTAGCTGCATACCAATAATACCTATGTTATCGAGCGGTGATTAGTCGGGTGAGCGTGATTAACACTTGATTATGTACAAAATCACCTTAAAATTCTGTGAACTGAACTAAAAATTTTACATGGATTTTCACTTATTAAAATGCATCTTTTATAATCATTACGTATTCATTACAGTGTTTATTACCGTAATAAATGC
>NZ_JACVEG010000045.1 GCF_014596725.1 Vibrio sp. Y2-5 | reverse complement strand
TTATGGAAAAGTAAATTAGAAAACAAAAGAAAGAAGGGATTCAATTGAAAAGTAGAGCTGCTGTTGCATTTAAGCCAGGAGAACCACTTCAAATCGTAGAAATCGATGTAGAAGAACCAAAAGCAAAAGAGGTATTGGTAAAAATACTGTATACTTCTGTCTGTCATACAGATGCTTTTACATTATCAGGTGACGATCCAGAAGGCGTATTTCCTGCTGTATTAGGTCATGAAGGTGCCGGTGTTGTCGTTTCAGTGGGTGATGAAGTGACTTCAGTAAAACCTGGTGATCATGTGATTCCACTATACACAGCTGAATGTGGAGAATGTAAATTCTGTCGTTCTGGTAAAACAAACCTATGTAGTGCTGTACGAGAAACACAAGGTAAAGGTTTAATGCCTGATGGAACAACTCGTTTCTCTTATAATGGAGAGCCTATTTATCATTACATGGGAACAAGTACATTTAGTGAATATACAGTCGTTCCTGAAATCTCTTTAGCAAAAATTGACCAAGAGGCGCCGCTTGATAAGGTTGGCCTATTTGGATGCGGTGTGACTACTGGGATTGGTGCGGTACACAACACAGCAAAAGTAGAAGAAGGGGCTGTGGCAGCTGTATTTGGTTTAGGAGCGATTGGATTAGCCGCTATTNTGCTGTACACAACACTGCAAAAGTTGAAGAAGGAGCTGTAACAGCTGTATTTGGTTTAGGAGCGATTGGATTAGCAGCTATTCAAGGATTGGTTCAAGCAAAAGCAAGCCGAATTATTGCAGTTGACCTGAATCCCCAAAAATGGGAACTCGCTAAAAAAATGGGAGCGACTGATTTTGTGAATCCTGCAGATTATGATCGCCCAATTCAAGAAGTTATAGTCGAAATGACAGATGGTGGCGTGGATTATAGCTTCGAATGTATTGGTAATGTTGAAGTAATGAAATCCGCTCTTGAAGCATGTCATAAAGGTTGGGGCGAAAGTATTATTATCGGAGTAGCTGGTGCTGGTAAAGAAATCCATACTCGTCCATTCCAATTAGTAACGGGCCGAG
>NZ_JACVEG010000044.1 GCF_014596725.1 Vibrio sp. Y2-5 | reverse complement strand
TTTTTTTTGTGAATTCATCTGCAATAAGAATCAACCTTTCTTGAAGCAAATCTAGTTAGCAGTATATTAGCCCAAACATGAAAACGTTTGCAAGAACGTTTTCATGTTGACGAAAAAATATAAATAAATAGGAACTAATGATGAAACATGAAATTAATTTGAAAGGTCTTGTGCCTGCCCCTGTAACTCCTTTTACTCGTGACGGCGATGTTGACTTTGCTGCAATCAAACGTTTAGGTTCTTGGTTAGCAAGTGTTGATGGTGTAAAAGGTCTTGTCGTGCTTGGCCATGCTGGCGAAGGTACATTTTTAACGCCTGAAGAGCAGTGTGCTGTTATTACTGCTTTTAAAGATGCGGTAAATGATGAAATCCCAATTATTGCTGGTATTACTGGTGAAGGGGATATGGTTGCGGCGTTGGAAGCTAAGCGAGCGCTTGAAGCTGGCGCTTCAGCTGGTCTGCTGTACCCTTCACATGGTTGGCTACGTTTTGGTTACCAAGAAGGAGCGCCACAAAAACGTTATAAAACAGTATATGAAGAAAGTGGTTTACCACTAATTTTGTTCCAATATCCTGATGTAACTAAGGCTACTTATAGTTTGCAAACCCTGTTAGATATTGCAAAGCAACCTGGTGTGATTGCGATGAAAAATGGTGTTCGTAACATGCGTCGCTGGGATACGGAAATTCCAATTATTCGTCGTGAATGTCCAGAGTTAACTATTTTGACCTGTCACGATGAATATCTACTTCATACTATGTTTGATGTTGACGGTGCACTAGTGGGCTACGGAAGTCTTGCTCCAGAGCCTTTAGTTGAACTTATTGCTGCTGGTAAAGAACGTAATTATCCGAAAGCGCGCGCAATTCACGACAAATTATTCCCAGTAACTCAGAATGTTTATCACCGCGGTTCACATATGGAAGGGACAGTGGCTCTAAAAGAAGGACTGGTTGCACGTGGCATTTTAGAGCATGCAACAGTTCGAGGTCCGCTACTACCTCTACAAGAAGGTGCTCACGAAGAAATAGCGGCAGCCCTTCGCTCCGCTGGACT
>NZ_JACVEG010000043.1 GCF_014596725.1 Vibrio sp. Y2-5 | reverse complement strand
AATAATGATAAAATTATACCTTTTTCCTAATTGCACGTGTGAATATTCTGATACAATAGAATTAAATAAATTTAAAGTTAGGGTGAAACGTAATGTGGGATAGTCATTTCCATGGTACTCCAAGTAAAGTGATAGTTGAAGAGATTTCTTCGGAAAACAATAGTGATAAAACTTTTAAAGTTGGACAAATATATTCACATCCATTATATGTTTATAAGCTAGAAATTTCTAAAATTGAAGCGTATAAAGGTGAAAGTTATAGTTATAGAAATGCTTCTATATTTGTAAAGCCTTGCTTTTTTAATAGGGAAAATGAAATTGTTAAATTAGATGAGTATGAGATGACTACAGAAGAATTGAACGCAGACAAATGGTGGATTGAATCAGAAAAATAGAGGTGAGAATACTATGATTANTGTTAAGTGAATGGCATCCTATCAAGAATGGTCACTTGAATCCTGAAGATATTACATATGGAAGTTACGAATATATTTGGTGGGAGTGCTCTGAGGGACATGTTTGGGGATCAACTCCTAATGATAGGCTGAAAGTTGAAGATGAGCTTTGTCCAAAGTGTATGAAGAAAAAGCAGCAGCTAGATAAATTAAACAATGTTAATAAAATAGAAGCTAAATCACTTAGATGTATTGATCCAGATTTATCTAAGCAATGGAATTTCAAAAGAAATGCAGATGTAACACCTGATAATGAGATGATTGATGAAGAGAATTGGAATGTTAGATGGTGGATATGTGGTAAGGGTCATGAGTGGAAGGAGTCTGTTAGAAGTAGACTTCATGATAAAACTGTGTGTCCATACTGTTCAAATAAGAAAGTTTGCAAAGACAACTCATTAGCAACAATGTATCCAGAGATAGCAAAGGAGTTTTGTATCTTTGACACATGTTATCGGCAGAAATTCCGAAATCCATATGAGGCAATTTATACTTCAAATGAAGAAGTAATGTGGGTTTGTAAAGAAGGTCATATGTGGAGAGAAAAAATAAATTTAAGAGTGAAAAATGGTAAGGGATGTAGAACTTGTGAAAAGTATCAACAGTCAATT
>NZ_JACVEG010000042.1 GCF_014596725.1 Vibrio sp. Y2-5 | reverse complement strand
CAAAGTTGTATTCACCAAGAAAATTAATGTGTTCCCATCCTAACGGAGAAACATGTTTAAGTAAATCTTCTCTCAAATTCCCCTTTTCCTTCAATAATTTTGTTGCTTCTGTAAGATAAACGGTATTCCATACGCTAATAGCATTTATTAGAATATTTAAAGCACTTGCACGTTGTAGTTGGTCTTGTATTCCTCGTTCTCGTAACTCACCTCGTTTTCCAAAGAATAAGGCTCTTGCTAACCCATTCATGGCTTCCCCTTTATTTAGTCCTCGCTGAATTCGACGGCGTAGTGTTTCGTTAGATATGTAATCCAAAATAAAAATGGTCTTTTCGATTCTCCCCATTTCTCGCAAAGTAGTTGCAAGTTTATTTTGTCTCGCATATGACCCTAATTTCCCCATAATAAGTGAACCAGACACTTTTCCTTCTCGAATAGAATGAGCTACGCGCAATACGTCATCAAAATTCTCTTGAATAATTTTAGTATTAATACGACCACGGAGTATATTTTCTAGTTTTGGGAATTCATTAGGCATTTGGATGGTGAATAGCTTAGAGTCAGCTAAATCACGTAGCCTTGGTGCAAAGCGAAATCCTAGTAAATGACTCAATCCAAATACTGAGTCGGCGTAGCCAGCTGTATCTGTAAAATGCTCTTCAATATTTAAATCTGTCTCATGATGAAGTAATCCATCGATAACGTGTACAGCATCACGAGCATTGGTATTAATGACTTTCGTATAAAAGCTTGAAAATTGATCACTAGTAAATCGATAAATGGTTGCCCCTTTTCCAGACCCGTAGTGTGGATTGGCATCGGCATGTAACGATGAAACACCAACCTGTACGCGCATTCCATCAGAGGAAGAGGTACTTCCATCTCCCCAATAGGAAGCTAGTTTAAGCTTATGTTGAAAATTTACTAATGTCGCTTGTGCACGACTTATAGCATCATCGAATAAACGCCATTGCGCTGCATTAGCCATTTGATGATAGGTAACTCCTGGTGTCGCTTCTGCCATTTTAGTAAGACCTATGTTAGTTCCCATCGCCATGAGAGCAGCCATGAGAACTACTTTTTCCTC
>NZ_JACVEG010000041.1 GCF_014596725.1 Vibrio sp. Y2-5 | reverse complement strand
AAATTTTCAATGACTGCATTATCTAAGCAATTTCCCTTACGGGACATACTTTGAGTTATATTATTTTCTCTTAAAATATATTGATATCTATCCATTTGATAGTGCCAACCTTGATCTGAATGAAGGATAGGAGTATCTTCTTTATCCAAGCATTTTAAAGCCTTATCTAACATCCTTTCGACTAGAAGGAATGTAGGGCGTTTCTCAACATTATAGGAAATAATCTCACCATTAAACAAGTCTAGAATAGGAGATAGGTAGAGTTTTTCACCAAACAAATGAACTTCAGTAACATCTGTAACCCACTTTTCATTAGGCTTAGAGGCCTTGAAATCACGCTTCAAGACATTTGGCGCTACCTTCCCAACCTTCCCACGATAAGAGCGGTATTTAGTGATTCTTACCAACGATTTTAAACCTAATTGATTCATTAAGCGAAGGACGGTTTTGTGGTTAATGGTATAGCCCTGATTACGTAATTCAAGTGTGATACGCCTATAGCCATATCGCCCTTGGTGTTCCTGAAAAATCTGCTTAATACTTTCTTTAACCTCGTTATATTTATCTTCACGACTCATTTGTTTCACCCAGTAATAATATGTACTACGAGCCATTTCAGCCGCTTTAATCAAGTCGATAATTTTATATTCATGCCTTAACTCATATATTATGTGTGCTTTGTCTTTTTCAGAGATTGTTGTTTTTGTTGAATTAAGGCGTGTAACTTTTTTAAATAAGCATTTTCCATGCGTAAGTATTCAATTTCTTTTTGTAAATCATTTTTAGAGTTAATATTTTGTTTTTTCTTAGGTGCAATAGCCTGTTTCTTCTTCACGGTGGAGTACCCCTTACTTGTTTTACGAAGAGCATCTATCCCCTGTGATTCTAGCATTGATCGCCACTTCCTAACGGTACGAGGAGATGGAACGTTGAACATAGCGGCCGCTTGTAGGGGCGAAGCTCCTGTATTGTTCATAAAATTCAATACTTCCATTTTAAACTGAATGTCATACCTTGTACATTTAGAGTTTAAGGACTCTATTCCTTGTTCTCTAGTACGTGCCACCCACTCTTTTAATAACGATATA
>NZ_JACVEG010000040.1 GCF_014596725.1 Vibrio sp. Y2-5 | reverse complement strand
CATAAATGAAATGCGTGATGAAAAATCTTAGCCTCTCTTGCACACATGCCTTGAATAGGAACGACCAACGTGTGCACAAGATGCTCATATTAACAATTGCGGCACTTATTAGTACCACGGCTTGTACTGACCAAGGTTACCCCGATGACGACCATTTTCAAGCATGGCGAATTGGGGGGGCTATTTCTTATGAATTTCCAGCTATGATTTATGAAGCCTACGGAGTCAATGAGAAAGAAGATTGGACGAGTATCATGTTGCCATATACTGGAAATATGGCGAGACCTTCTAGACTAAATATGAAAAACATGAGGCGATATACCTATCCTGAATACGATGGTTATGTATTGCCATTAACTGGCGCGATTAATTTCACACCCAATCAATTGGGAAAAGGACAAAAATCATTGCCTGATGAGCTTTATGTTTATTGGATATCAAGAAATAACTCAACAACCTACACCACCGTTGTCGACGTCACCCCTCAAATCAAAGCAGCCATGGTAAAGGAATATACGTATCAGAGTGGCTCGCTTGAAGGACAAAGTTGTTATCAGACAGATTTTATTTTTGGTTTATTACCGGATGGACGAGCAAAACTGTGGTTAAGGGGGTGTTTGCTTTATACCTATATCGGGGAATATGAACCAACAAAAGTTATGCCCCCTAAAGACCCTTCTTTGGCAAAAAACAAACCCATTCCGTGGGATAAAGTGAATCAGGTATGGCACAGCACGAACCATATAATGCAAAACCTTGAAGATGTGGTCTCCTCTGATTCGAATGGCCGCATTACCTATGTTGAGAATAGCGTTAGCCCCGTCTCTGAGGGTCCGAAGTGACAAAACCTGAATGGACGGACAAGTCTGGGTNTTTTAACGCAGTACATAAATGAAATGCGTGATGAAAAATCTTAGCCTCTCTTGCCCACAAGCCTTGAATAGGAACGACCAACGTGTGAACAAAATGCTCATATTAACGATTACGGCGCTTATTAGTACCACGGCTTGTACTGACCAAGGTTACCCCGATGACGACCATTTTCAAGCTTGGCAAATTGGGGCTGCTGTCTCTTATAATTACTTTTCTGCGGTTGAAGAAGCTTACGGCGTGAATGAAGTAGAGGATTGGACCAGCATGATGTTGCCTTATGGCAACCTAACGGGGCCTCGATTGAATATGGAAAACTACCGCCGTTACACTTACCCAGACTATGACGGAAACGTGCTTCCTTTAACGGGGGCATTA
>NZ_JACVEG010000004.1 GCF_014596725.1 Vibrio sp. Y2-5 | reverse complement strand
ATACCCACAGCGTTAGTGATACCTTGACCTAGAGGGCCAGTAGTAGTCTCAATACCCGGTGCGTAACCGTACTCTGGGTGACCCGGAGTTTTAGAGTGAAGCTGACGGAAGTTCTGTAGATCTTCAATAGAAAGCTCGTAACCTGTGAGGTGAAGCAGTGAGTAAATCAGCATAGAGCCGTGGCCGTTAGATAGGATAAAACGGTCGCGGTCAGCCCAGTCTGGGTTTTGTGGGTTGTGGTTTAGGTGATCACGCCAAAGAACTTCAGCGATATCTGCCATACCCATAGGTGCACCCGGGTGGCCAGAGTTAGCTTTTTGAACACCGTCCATGCTTAGAGCACGGATTGCATTAGCCAATTGTTTGCGATTCATAGTCGTTACTCAGTTAAGTTTTTAGTATTGCTGCGAACAGAGCGGACTCTGCTCAAAAGGAATAGGGTATAAAAAGAGAAGCGAGTTTTCACTCGCTTCAGTTAACTTTGTGATTAAAGCTTAGCTTCGATCATCGCTTCAAGTTTGCCTTGGTCGATAGCGAAGTTGCGGATACCTTCTGCAAGTTTCTCTACTGCCATTGGATCTTGGTTGTGATCCCATAGGAATTCAGCGTGAGTCATCGCTGCTGGACGCTCTTTGTTGCCATTAGAGTCAACAAGTTTCGCTACAACTTCACCTTCCGCTGCTTCTAGTTCAGCAAGAAGTGAAGGAGCAATTGTTAGACGGTCACAGCCAGCTAGCTCTAGGATTTCACCAATGTTACGGAAGCTTGCGCCCATAACAACAGTTTTGTAGCCGTGCTCTTTGTAGTAGTTGTAAATGGTAGAAACAGAAAGAACACCTGGATCTTCTTGAGCAGCGAAGTCACGACCTTCTTTTGCTTTGTACCAGTCCATGATACGGCCAACGAATGGAGAAATTAGGTACACGCCTGCTTCAGCACACGCGCGAGCTTGAGCAAATGAGAATAGAAGAGTCAGGTTACAGTTGATGCCTTCTTTCTCTAGAACTTCTGCAGCACGAATGCCTTCCCAAGTAGAAGCCAGTTTAATCAGGATACGATCGTTAGAAATGCCAGCATCGTTGTACATTTTGATAAGTTGACGAGCTTTAGCAATGCTGCCTTCAGTGTCGTAAGAAAGACGAGCATCTACTTCTGTAGAGATACGACCTGGGATCGTTTTTAGGATTTCTTTACCGATGTTCACTGCAAGCATGTCACAAGTATCTTGAACTTGCTGAGCCTTGTCATTGCTTTGAGTTTTCGCGTATTCGATAGCTTGATCGATAAGTGGTGCGTACTCTGCAATTTGAGCAGCTTTAAGAATTAGAGAAGGGTTAGTTGTTGCGTCTTCTGGTTGGTATTTTTTGATTGCTTCAATTTCACCGGTGTCTGCTACAACGGTAGTCAGTTTACGAAGTTGCTCTAATTTGTTGCTCATTTCGATCGTCCTATTTCTCGTTTCTCGTTGGGCTTTGCCTGCCATTTAATATGCCTGTCACAGAGCAAGACAATGTCATTTAACAAGACAAAAGTGTCACTTAGTACGACAAAATAGTGGCTTGGCATTGCAAACAGGTTAAGAAAACATTGTAGCTACTTTAACTCTACATATGAGTTCAACAACACTGTTCAATTCACATAAACATAATGTTTTTCACAGCTCGAACATTTGTAACGAACATATGTTCAACCTATGAGTAAATGATGTGCTCATATTTATCTGATCTGCGGTGAATGTCAATTGTGATTTCTCATTTCTAGTGACCTAAATCAACATTAATCTACTTGTGTTCAAAGGATGAATACGACAAAACGATTGCGCAAGCCTTGTTAAACGTAACAAGCATGTTCAATCTCTCAAAAATGGAGTGAGAAAATGTAATTGTTATGAGCAAATGTTGCATGTGTGCATAGGGCTAACATATGCTAAGTCAATGAGCGGATGCTCAGTTTTAAATACAATGAGCACAATTTCACAGATAAGAGTTGATGATGAACAATCCAACCCCAGAGATTTCGCTAGAAAGCACAGACTTATTGACTGAAGTGTCGGTCGCTTACTATCAAGACGGAGCGACTCAGGAAGAGATTTCTAAGAAGTTCGCACTCTCTCGCGCAAAGGTCGGTCGCTTGCTCAAACAAGCACGTGATGAAGGTATTGTTGAAATTACAGTTAAATACCATCCAGTATTCAGTGCTAAGATTGAGCAACGTTTGATTGAACGCTTTGGCGTAAAGCGAGCGCTGATCGCTCTAGATCAACCTAACGAAGAGCAGCAACGTCAGCAAGTAGCAGGTTTAGTTTCTCACTATCTAACCAATACGTTAAAAAATGGCATGGTGGTCAGTGTCGGCCAAGGGCGTAATGTATCCGCGGTAGCACACCACGTTGGTGTAATTACACCTCGCGATTGTAAGTTTGTCTGCGGTATCGGTGGTATTCACCCTCGCGGTGGTATGTTTAATGCTGACCATATCTGTCGTCAGTTGGCGAAAAAATACGGTGGTTCTTCTGAAACCTTATATGCGCCTGCTTATGCAGAAAATCGCGATCAGAAACTGGCATTCATGCAGAACGCAACGGTGAAGCAGACTCTGGATTTGGCGCGCAAAGCCGATATGGCTCTGATTGGTATCGGTGATATGAGCGAGAACAGTTACATGGTAGACCTTGGCTGGTTTAGCGCGGAAGAGGTGGTTCAATCACGTTTACAACAAGGCGTAGTAGGGGATTTCGCTGGTCACGACTTTTTCAATGTTCAGGGCGAGATTGCTAATACGGTAATGAATGACCGAGTGATTGGTTTGAGTATCGATGAATTCCGCTTAGTTTCAGAAGTGGTGGCAATTGCTGCAGAAAACAGTAAACCACTGGCACTATTAGGGGCTTTGCGTACTGGCGCGATTGATGTAATTGCGACCAGTGTTAGCAACGCCCTAACAGTTTTGAACTTGGATGAGCAGATGAGCAGTATCTCTCGTTCGTAAAAATAAAATAAGCTTTAGATGATTTCGCAAGGAGGCCATGGCCTCCTTTTTTTATATCAGAACAGTTCAAGTAGTTTTAAATTACCCCTTCCTCATTGCTTTTTGATAGTGAGGTCAATATCACGACTGCTTTTTAAACAGGGGCGTATTTGCATATCAAACTCTCATTTCGCCGCAAGCCATATTGCTATTTCGCGTTATCCATTTCATAACACTATAGAAACATTGATCATATACAACCATATAACAACATGTTGAAGGAGCACTTATGTATCAAAAACTAAGGACTGGTTTATTGGCTGTAGCGATGGCATTTTCTCTGCCTGCAATGGCAGAAAATTATACTATTGGTACCGGTAGCCAAAGTGGTACTTATTATCCATTGGGCGGTATGCTGGCTAAGATTTGGAGCGAAAACTTACCTGACTTTAATATGCGCGCAGAAGTAACAGCGGCATCGGTTGAAAATACCATTAAGGTCTCTACAGACAAACAATTGGTCGGTATCGCGCAGGGTAACGTTGTGTTACAAGCCGCGAGCGGTGTTAAACCTTTTCCTAAAAAACTCGACGTATCCGTTCTCTTTGCACTATATCCAAACGTGGTGCAATTCATCGTTCCTGCTAAATCTGATATCAACTCCATTGCTGACTTAAAAGGTAAGCGTATTTCATTGGGTGCTCCGGGCTCAGGTACTCGCGTGAGTGCAGTTAACATCTTAAATACCTTGGGTATCACCGAAGATGACATCAAAGCTCAATCGCTGAACTACACCGCGACAACCAGTGCGCTGGCGAATAATCAAATTGATGCGGGTGTGGTTGTAGGCAGTGTGGGCGTAGGGGCGATTACCGAACTTGCTCTGACTCGTGATATTCGTATCTTAAGTTTTAGCGAAGAGGAATTAGCGAAAATCACTCAAGATTATCCGTCATACATTCAAATTGATGTCCCTGCAGATTCTTACAACAAAGTACCTGCTTTTAAAGCACCAGCAGTTTGGAACGTGTTGGTTGTTAATAACAATATGAGTGAAGATATGGCGTACAACATGACCAAAGTGGCGTTTGAAAATATCGACAAAATCCGCCAAGTGATTGATGTAACTAAATTCACCACGATTGAGAATATGACTAAGCTGCAAGGTATCGCTCTTCACCCAGGTGCCGAGAAGTATCGTAAAGAACAAATGAAGTAAGCGTTGTAATGTCTGATCGCAAGTCTTGCTTCTCAAATGCACGGACTTGCGACAGACAAAATGGACTACAAGTAATGTTACATGGAGTAAGTGATGAGTGAAATTCATCCTCGTAACCAAAAAATTACCAATGTCATTGTTACGATAGCCGCGATTGCGGCTATCGCTCTTTCTGTTTTTCAGATTTGGCAGGGAATCTTAGCCAATCTTTCAGCCCCTGTTTTTAGACCAATTCACGTTAGCTGGGTATTGGCACTGGTATTTTTGGTATACCCACTGTTTAGTGACCGAAAGCCGTTTGCTATCTATCTTTTGGGACGAATTATTGACTTAGTGTGCGTGGTGGTCACCTGTTGGGCATCAACACAAGTTGCTTTATTTGACTACGATGATATCAGCTTCTTACTGGATGGATTGCAGTCACTAGATCAGGCTGCGGGAATCGTTCTAATTCTGTTGTTATTGGAAGCAACAAGAAGAACGGTTGGGTTGGTGATGGTGCTTATTGCGGTTTTGTTTCTGGTGTATGCCATGTTTGGCAATGTACTTCCGGATAACATTGCGAGCAAAGGCTTTAGTGTTGAAGAGATCATCCGTTTTCATATCTATTCAACCAATGGTGTCTACGGTGCGCCGTTGGCGATTGCCGCGGGCGTGGTGTTTATGTTTGTTCTCTTTGGTGCCTTTTTGCAAGTAACAGGTGCAGGTCAGTTCTTTATTGATATGGCATTTTCTGTTGCGGGTAAATATCGCGGTGGACCTGCTAAGGCGAGTGTTATCGCTTCTGCTGCATTGGGTTCAATCTCTGGTTCAGCCATAGCGAACACTGTGACTACAGGCGCTTTGACCATCCCTATGATGAAAAAGCTGGGATACAAATCTGAACAAGCTGCGGGTATTGAAGCTGCTGCATCAACAGGTGGGCAGATTATGCCTCCAGTAATGGGTGCTGGTGCGTTCGTAATGGCGCAGTTTACTGGTATTCCTTATAGCGAGATCTTAATTGTTTCTATTGCCCCAGCCATTTTGTATTTCGCGTGTACGCTACTTTATGTCCATCTTATGGCGTGTAAGTTAAATCTTCAGGGGATGACTCAAACCGAAAAAATCGTCACAGTGTTGCGCAGTGGTTGGCATTATTTGGTTCCACTTATTCTTATCACCGTACTGTTGATGTTGAGCTATTCACCAGTGTTGGTGGGTGTGTTTGGTTGTGCCTCAATCCTTTTAGCTGCTATGACACGTAAACACAGCCGTATCAGTGTGAAGATTTTCTTGGAAGGTCTTAAAGAAGGTGCGCTCTTGGCTCTGCCTATTTCGGTAGCGTGCGCCACGGCAGGTATTGTCGTCGGTGTGGTTGGCCAAACGGGGATTGGTTTGCAATTTACCCAATTTCTGATCGCAATGTCTGGTGGCTATCTATGGTCAGCGTTAGCGCTTATTGCGTTGGCGGCAGTTATCTTAGGTATGGGACTTCCGGTTACCGCAGCTTATATCGTGTTGTCGATAATGGCGGTACCAGCATTAATGGACTTCGGTGTGACCCTCCTGGCTGCGCACATGATCGTGTTCTGGTTATCGCAAACCTCTAACGTAACACCACCAATTGCACTTGCAGCATTTGCAGGCGCGGGGATCGCGAATGCGTCACCAATGCGCTCAGCCGTTCAGGCATTTAAACTTGCGCAGGGATTCTTCCTAATTCCGGCAATGATGGCATTTTCAGGATTGATTTGGGTTGAAGGTGAGCATCTGCATTTCGCCATCGGCATCATAGCAACCACTAGTTTGTTTATCGCCTTTGCTGGCGGAATAGAAGGGCGCTTATTTGCCCCTTTATTGATGTGGCAACGTGCGGTCTTACTATGTATGGCTCTAGGGGTATTGTTCTTATCTGATGTGAATCGCTTGATTGCTCTTGCCATTATCGTGGTAATTTGTCTGATGAACTATCGACAACAGAGCAGGGAGCTTTCGCAAGTATAGGGCGCTTTTTTATCAAATAATAAGGCCGTCAAATTGACGGCCTTATATTGAGTTAATAGTGCTATGCGTTGCTGGCACTGTTTAAAGCCAAGCTTATTGTTGCAGTTTCGCTTTTGCTTCTTCTACTTTAGAAAAATCCAAACCTAGTTCTTCAACGGCTTCTTTAATTAGAGCTGGGTTCTGCATTACCTGACCCATCAGCAGTTGCAATTGCTCCTGAGGCAGACCGAGTTGACCGACAATCGCCATTGCAGCAAGAGGATTCTGCGTCAATGCTTGGAATAGCTCTTGGATTTTGTCGTTGTTTACATTGTTCTCTTTCAACAGTGCAATAATTGGATTCATTCTTATACCTTAAAACAACTTAGATTGATTGTGTGTGAGTTTATAACAATTCTAGTTAGTCTTTAAATGGGAACTAAGCTTTTGTACATTTTTTATACGGGTTGTTAATCTCTAGACCATTGTTCGATGGGCTCAGAACTGTGTTGGCGAAAGAACTTATAGTTATGTTGCATATAATCATCTTTCTTTAATGAATTGAAATCCCACTGATTGATATCAAGTTCAAATTTAAGATCATTTCCTCGTAATATCAGCTGCTCAAAATAAGGTCTAGCGATTCTAAAAATTGCTGTATCGGGAGTTAAACAAGTAAACTGCGCTTTGTCTGGTGTTTGATTATTCACATAAAGAGATACGCTGTATTTAGTTTGTTCATCGCAGTGCATGGACTTAATGAAAGTAAACATAAAATAGCGATTGTTGGTAGTGTTTAATGACACTGCGAGCTGTTGCTTTAAGTCTACTTTTCTGTAAATCAGTTGTTTGGTGTCACTCGTTCTCGTACTTTGTGTCGCGGTTGTATCGTAACGTAGTAAAGGGCTTTCAACCCACATCCAGTTTAACTCTTCACTGCCGAAAGTTAATGCTTGGTAAGAGTAATAACCCAAATAACCAACGCTTGCTAAACCCAATACACCAATACCAATTAGTGTCGAATATTTAGTTTTCATTTTTCTGATTGGTTTCAATAGGTAAATCTGATGAAGCTCCCCATTCTGTCCATGAGCCATCATAAACAGAAAGATTCTCGTAACCACACACTAATGCGGCTAACAAAACGATACAAGCAGTAACACCTGAACCACAACTGAACACGTATTCATCGGCGTCTTTGGTCAGTGTTGATTTCAATATCGCAGCCAGGTCATTGGCTGTCTTGAGTTTATGTCCATCCATTAATTCGGCAAAGGGTAGGTTGCAGGAATTAGGAATATGACCACTGCGTAGCCCCGCTCTTGGTTCGGCTACTTGAGAAAGAAAGCGAGCACGGGAACGAGCATCGACGGTTAAACTTGTGTCGTCATCAATTTTCTCTTTAACGTAATTAGCATCAACGAAATAGTTTGGCTGTAAAGTGCCGTTAAAGTCGCCTTTTTCTATATCAGTGAGATATTCCTGAGTGACGTTGTAACCTTTTGCTTTCCATTCTGTTAAGCCGCCATTAAGGATGTAAACCTGTGAATGGCCGAAGGCTTTGAACATCCACCAGGCTCTAGGGGACGCAAAGGTGCCGCTGTTATCGTAAACAACGATGATGGAATCGTTATGGATTCCTAACTCTTGGGCAAGATGATTGAAGCGTTCTTCACTTGGCATCATATGTGGAAGTGACGAGTCAATGTCGCAAAACTCTTTGTCGTAATCGAAGCGACGAGCATTAGGGATTCTATTTACCCAGTCTTTTTCTGATTCTGAGGGGATCTGAAATTCTAGGCTGCTGTCTAGGATAACTAGGCGAGAATCTTCCAAACGCTCGACAAGCCATTCGGGTGAAACAAGTGGTGACATTCAACAAATCCTTAGTTGGGTTCACGTAAAACTTAGTCCATTAAAGTACTCAATTAAGGGCAAGAAATAAAACGATAATAGACATCTTGTTGTTCGGTTAATACTTTCTGCACAGTGATCACCTCGCCGATCTGGCAATCTGTGGTTGGCGGTACGTTGATAAGCTGCTTTCCGATATCCTTTGATTCAATTAGGAAATAGCGTCTCTGACCGTCCAGTGATTGAGTTAGCGTATTGTCGATAAGGTGAACTTGAAGTTCGGTTTGAGTACGCTCTGGTCGCAAGGAAAGGATTGCGACCAGTAATAAGGTCATTAGTAACAACAGTATGGTCAGTTTCTTAGATGAAGACATTCGCAGTTACTTTCAACTGCCACAAGTAGGGCAGTGAGGTTGTTTCATTAGCTTCATTTCGCGCCAAGACATGGTCATAGCATCAAGCATTAGAATCTTGCCCTGAATCGGTTTACCCAAACGTGCAATGACCTTAATCGCTTCCATTGCCTGAACTGCACCAATAATGCCTACTACCGGTGCCATGACACCCGCTTCTACACAAGAAAGTGCATTACTGCCGAACAGAGCACTTAAGCATTGATAGCAAGGCTCTTTCTGATCCTGATAAGTAAACACGCTCACTTGGCCTTCCATACGAATGGCGGCGCCGGAAACTAACGGTGTTTTGGTTTGGTAACAGAGGCGATTAAGCTGGTTACGCGTATCTACGTTGTCGCTGGCATCCAGCACCAAATCATGGTTCTGAATCAGGCTTAATAAGGCTTCATCATCCAGTCTCTTGGCGACGGTAACAATTTCAAGCTCTGGATTAAGTTCTTTTAAAGCATGTGCAGCGGAATCAACTTTCAGCGTGCCGATATCCGCATCATGATGAAGAACCTGACGCTGTAAATTCGACAGCTCTACTTTATCGTCATCAATCAGCGTCAGTTTTCCAATGCCAGCGGTGGCGAGATATTGGCTCGACGCACATCCCAAGCCACCAGCGCCGAGAATCAGAATCGAAGAATGTTTCAGCGCTTCTTGTCCTTCAAAATCAAATGCTTTTAGGATGATCTGGCGGTTGTAACGCAGCATTTCTGCATCGCTTAGGATTTCCATATTCGAGCCTAATATAACGTTGAGTTAAACAGTTGAATGTTGACGGTTTCACCCACTTCAACACTGCCGCGTTCACGTTCAAGTACCACAAAACAGTTGGCTAAGCTCATAGAACGGAATGCGCCTGAACTCTGATTCCCCGTCGTTTCTACGACGAACTGACCATTTTCGATAGTGTAAATACCGCGTTGGTAATCCGTTCTGCCCGGTGATTTTTTGAAAGCAGTGCGAGTAATCGCCGGAATCGATTCTGGTGCTTTCCATAGCGAATGACCACCAAGCTTAGCCAACATAGGCTGAACCAACACATACATAGTCAGTACTGCAGAGACAGGATTGCCCGGAAGTCCACAGAACCAAGCATCACCCAGAGAACCGAAAGCAAAAGGTTTACCCGGTTTAATCGCCAGTTTCCAAAAGCCGATTTGACCTACTTCATCTAAGATGTCTTTGGTAAAATCAGCTTCACCTACACTCACACCACCTGAGGTTACAACCACGTCAGCAAGGCTTTGTGCTTTTTCAAATGTATCTTTAAGGGTTTTAGGGCAATCAGGAATGATGCCTAAATCAATCGCTTCACAGCCAAAGTTAATGATTAGCGGTTTGATTCCGTAACGGTTGCTGTCATAAATTTCGCCAGCTTTAAGCTCAGTGCCCAATGGTTTCAGCTCGTCACCAGTAGAGAAAAAGGCAACTTTCGGTTTTCTGAAAACAGTTACGTGGCTAACACCTAAGGTCGCGATCATCGGAATATCACGAGCGGTCAGACGAGCACCTTTGCTGAGAACGATATCGCCTTGGCGAATGTCGTCGCCAACAGGGCGAATATTATTATTCGGCTTAACCTGAGTTTGGCAAAAAACAACGCCGTCTTCGGTGGGTGTCGCTTGCTCTTGCATGATCACCGCATCACAACCTTGCGGAATTTGTGCACCAGTCATAATACGTACACAGGTCATTGACGGCCATTGGCCTTCAAAAGGCTGACCAGCAAACGATTTACCCGCAACTGGCAGAGGTTGGTTTTGCGTTAATTCGCTGATTCTAACCGCGTACCCATCCATAGCAGAGTTATCGAATGGTGGTACGTTGATAGGTGAAAGAATGTCTTCTGCAAGTACATAGCCGATGGCGTCTGCGAGTGGAAGTTGAAGTGTCGATTGAATTGGTTTAATGCCAGCCAGCATTTTTTCTAAAGCTTCTTCAAGAGGCATTAAGCCTGGAGCGTCACAACAGCCCATTCGTTATTCCTGTAGTCTTTTTTGTTGGGAGATACTCTAACATAGTAGAGCTATTTGCATATGCCCTTTTTACTGACAGGGACATACCTTGCTTCGTAGATAGGGACAGCATTTCCACCTATAAAATAGGGGTGTAATTATGTAAGAATCCGAGTATCCTTGTCAGCCATCCGAAAGGGGTAAAGTAAGAGGAATGTGAATGTCATCAGGTCTTAGCGAATCAGCAAAGTTAGTTAAAGATGCGCTAGAGCGCCGTGGTTTGGAAACGCCAATGTTACCAAATACGGTGAGTCGTGAAGAGAAGAAAGAAAAGATTGAGAGTCACATGCGTGAAATCCTCAATTTACTTGGTCTTGATCTGACCGATGATAGCCTAGAAGAAACACCGCATCGTATTGCAAAGATGTATGTGGATGAGATTTTTTCAGGTCTAGATTATAGCAATTTCCCCAAAATCACTGTGATTGAAAACAAGATGAATGTGAGTGAGATGGTGAAGGTGAAAGACATCACAGTAACCAGCACTTGCGAACATCACTTAGTGACGATTGATGGTAAAGCCGCTGTTGCTTATATTCCTCGTGGCAAAATTATTGGTCTGTCTAAGATCAATCGCATCGTCCGCTTTTTTGCTCAGCGTCCTCAGGTTCAAGAGCGTATGACTCAGCAAATTCTGGTTGCTCTGCAAGCTCTTCTGGAATCCGATGATGTGGCTGTCACTATTGATGCTACCCACTACTGTGTGAAATCTCGTGGTGTGATGGACGCAACCAGCGTAACGACTACCACTGCGCTCGGCGGTATTTTCAAATCCAACCCTGCAACACGCGCTGAATTTCTTCACGGTTTACGTTGAGCAGCGGCTGTTGAATGCAGCGTAAAGAATATAAAAAGGGCATCCATAGTGGATGCCCTTTTTTGACTTCAGATAACCGCAGACTTACATCGATCCACCAACTTGAGCAATCAATAGGGCGTCGCTACCTTCTTTGACGGCGTCTTGTTGATGTGTTGCTTTGAAATAAACAAAACCGAGGGCAAACAAACCCAAGAAAATTAGTGATAGTAGGGCATTGTAGTAAACCATCGCAACCAGTGCGACTACGGCTAAAACAAGTGCTACTGCTGGCGCATACGGGTAAAGTGGTGCTCGGAACGGGCGTTCTAACGTTGGTTCAGTTGCACGCAGTTTGAACAGAGCAAGCATTGAAATGATGTACATCACAATCGCACCAAATACAGCCATAGTCACTATGTTTGCTGTTAGCGGTTGACCACCAATCACAATCAGATTGTCTGAGAAAATAGCGGCAATACCTACAACACCGCCAGAAATAATGGCCCAGTGTGGAGTTTGGAAACGTTGGTTTACTTTAGATAATGATTTAGGTAAGAAACCTGCGCGTGATAAAGCAAAGATCTGGCGAGAGTAGCCCATTATGATGCCGTGGAAAGAGGCGATTAGACCAAACAAACCCAGCCATACCAACATATGTAACCATCCACTTGATTCTCCTACAATCATCTTCATCGCTTGAGGCAGTGGATCGTTGATGTTTGAAAGTGCACGCCAGTCGCCAGCACCACCAGCAAAGAACATAACGCCAACCGCAAGAACAACCAGCGTCAGAATGCCTGAAACAAATGCGATTGGAATGGTACGTTGCGGATCTTTCGCTTCTTCTGCTGCCATTGAAGCGCCTTCAATCGCAAGGAAGAACCAAATTGCAAAAGGAATGGCTGCAAAAATGCCTGACATCGCTTCACCAGAGAATACATCACTGCCAGCCCAACCATTTGCTGCAAAGTTTGCAAACGAGAAGCCAGGAGACACTACACCCATGAAGACGAGAAGTTCTACGATAGCAAGAATGGTGACACACAATTCAAAAGTAGCAGCAATGCTAACGCCAATCAGATTGAGCCCCATGAAGATGATGTAAGCCACCACTGCGACCAGTTTGGGATCGAGAGTGGGGAACTGAACATTCAAGTAAGCACCGATCGCCATAGCAATGGCTGGTGGGGCGAAGACAAACTCAACTAAGGTTGCGAAACCTGCAATGTATCCACCCACAGGACCAAAAGCACGATAAGCATAGGCGAATGGTCCACCCGCGTGCGGTATCGACGTGGATAGTTCAGTAAAGCTAAAAATAAATGCCGTGTACATGGTGGCAATGATAATGGTAGTGATGAGGAAACCTAGTGTTCCCGCCTGTGCCCATCCGTAGCTCCAGCCGAAATATTCGCCCGAAATTACGAGGCCAACAGCAATGCCCCATAACTGAAATTTTCCTAAAGTCCGTTTTAGACCTGTTTTGTTGTTTTCCATACAGTAATCCCTAAAAATCCTTGTGATTAAAAATGACTATTTAAAAGTGGTTAGTGAAAAAAAATGTCCGTTTGGTTGTTGTTCCAGCAGGGTATCGTCAGAACGATCTTTCAACCCCACGCCAGTTAATTTGAGTTGGCGAGATTCCGACAACAAGTAAAAGCACTTATGAGCTGCCGCTTGATATGGCAAACCTTCAGGGCGTACATTGGAAATACAGTTCCTAAGCGAATCCTCTTTCCCTCGGTGCGGGTTCCAAGTTAAGTAGAGCCCTAAGCTATCTGGAGAACTGAGCCCTGGTCGCTCACCAATCAGTACCAACACCTCTTTGGCATTGATTGACTCACCGACATCGTCACCGACAGCAACTCGTCCCTGGTGAACGATACATAAAGGCGCGATATTCCAATCGTGTTTGTTGTCCTGAGAGAGCAGTGATACCAAAGAATCTAAGAACGGAGCCGCATGGTGGTTGATGGCATAAGAAGACAAGCCATCAGCAATTACGATTGCCAAATCATAAGGTGTTGGTGTTTGGTCGCTGTGCTTTTTGAGCGCATCAATGGATATATCATCTAACTTACGACCTAAGTCTGGTCGTTGCAGATACGTTAGTCTGTCTGTGGCTTGGCTATGTAAAGAGATAGCTGGTAAGCACTTGGATAACGAAGCATTGGCACTAAGGTCGGATAACAGTTTTTGTTCGTCTAGTGGCACATGCACCGCATCAATAGCTTGCGCGTGTGAGAGCTGAAAACGCAGCAATTCTTCTGTAGGGATACTCGTCCCGACACGGCCAATACCAACGCGAGCTTGTGTGAATTGACGCAATTTGTTCCATGGATCTTTATGAACCAGTTGATTCAGTTCAACGACGTTACTCATCGTAGCTCCTTAACTAAACCGAGTGGTGTTTGGAAGTGCGGAGAAAGATGATTCGTCAACTGGGACTGATTATCTTGACTGAAAATTTCCATGTGCTTAAGCCACGCTTCAAATTCTGGTGCTGGCTTCAAACTTAACGCTTGGCGAGCATACAAAGCGTCATGGAAAGAGGTGGTTTGGTAGTTAAGCATAATGTCATCAGAGCCAGGAATTCCCATGATGAATGAGCATTCTGCCACTCCGAGGAGTGGCAGTAGGTTATCCATATCGTTTTGATCGGCGTAGGCGTGGTTGGTGTAGCAAATATCACAGCCCATCGGTAATCCCAGCAATTTTCCGCAGAAGTGGTCTTCAAGTCCTGCGCGTGTGATCTGTTTGCCATCAAACAAATACTCTGGGCCTATAAATCCCACTACAGTGTTCACGAGTAACGGATTAAATTTGCGGGCGAGTGCATAGGCGCGCACTTCACAGGTTTGCTGATCGACGTTGTGATGACCATTCGCTGAGAGGGCGCTACCTTGACCGGTTTCAAAGTACATAACGTTATTACCGATAGTGCCGCGTTTCAGACTCAGCGCTGCGTCGTACGCTTCTGCAAGTACATTGATATTGACACCAAAACCCTGGTTGGTTGCTTCTGTGCCACCTATAGACTGGAAAACTAAATCCACGGGTGCGCCTTTCTCAATGCACTCTATCGTGTTAGTCACATGGGTGAGTACACAGCTTTGGGTTGGAATGTCGTAGTGCTGAATGACTTCATCCATTAACTTCATTAGCTTACAGGCTTGGCTAACACTGTCTGTAGCTGGATTGATACCAATAACGGCATCGCCATTACCGTACATTAAACCGTCGAACATTGATGCGGCGATGCCACTGACATCGTCAGTTGGATGATTCGGTTGCAAGCGGGTAGAAAGGCGACCCGGCAGTCCGATGGTGTTACGAAACGCGGTGATTACTTGGCACTTTTTTGCAACCAGAATGAGGTCTTGGTTACGCATGATTTTGCTTACAGCCGCAGCCATTTCAGGCGTTATGCCTTTACTGACACGAGAAATTTCAACCGAGGTTGTCGACTCTAACAAAAGCCAGTTTCGAAAATCACCAACGGTTAAATGAGCGATTTCGAGAAAAGCCTGTGCGTCGTGTTCATCAATAATGAGTCGTGTGATCTCGTCTTGCTCATACGGGATCAGTAAGTCTTGCAGGAAGGTTTTCAATGGCAAGTCGGCTATCACCATCTGTGCGATTACTCTTTCCTCTGCTGAAGAGGCAGCAACACCTGCCAGTTGATCTCCGGAGCGCAGCGGGGACGCTTTTGCCATCACTTCTTTTAGCGATGCAAACTGGTAGGTTTGGCAACCCAATTGATATCGATAGTTTGAACCCATAATACCTCTCAAACTGGGTGTGAACTTTGCATTTCAGTTGATTATCGAGTTTGCTAATTTCGTTCCTTTTCTATGACGGAAACGTGCAAAATTGAAAAAGTATTTAAAAACAAAAGGTTAATTAGGTTGCTGTTTGGTGGTGGTGCAAGGTAGGAATATGAATTTAGTTCAATCGCATGATGAAGATAATTCATGCGCACCAGTGAGGTGCAAACAGTACAGTTTTGATGTCAATCAGCAGGCACAGACACTAAGTGCTTGGGAACAAAGATATACTCAGCACGGTTCTGGGCAGTTTAACGGCTATTTGGACGAATTAAAGTTGCCAAAGCTGCACCTTTTTGAGGAATACACCAGTCAAACCATTCATCAAGAATGTTGCGTAAACCCAGATGCACTCTGGATAGGATTTTCTTTAGATGAACAGCGTCCAAAGGTGAACGGAAGGACTGCTGAAAAACATCAGCTGATGATTCGACCTGCTCACGAGCACTTTGAGTTGACCACTCCTGACAACTTCAACATCTTTGGTATTGTGATTGATAGAGAACTGCTCGCAAATAGTATTGGCTTAGAGGAGCTTGAGGGTTGGGAAAACACGTGTTTAATCGAAAATTCTCAAGCATCGCACGGCTGTTGGGCGTTGGTAGACCTGATAAAGCAATCTCTTAGTCACCACACAGCGTTGGGACGCAAGTTGCTTAATTTGACTGATCCGAATGAAATTAAGCTTCAATCGCAGTTGATTCATCTGATGGAACAATCGCTCATTACTAGGTTAGGACAGTATCAAGTTGCTGGTACACCTGAACACTCTCGAGGTTATGTAACCCGCCGTGAGGCCTTAAAACGCATCAACAATCATATTGAGCAGACGGGTAATTATCCATTAACAATAAATGAAATGAGTTCGATTGCTTGTGTGAGTCAAAGAACCTTGCACTATTGTTTTGAAAAAGAATTGGGTTTAAGCCCAAATACGTTTCTTAGAGATTGTAGGCTCAACGCCGTTCGAAGAGATTTACTTAACATAGATGAGCAAAGAGCGATTTGCGATATCGCATTGCATTACGGCTTCTATCATTTAGGCACATTCAATCACTACTACAAGTTACTATTTGCTGAAACGCCCAGCCAAACTAGAGGCCGGGCGTCAAAATATCAGTATGTGAGTGTCGTTAAGCGATTTCTTCGTTGAAATCTATCCAACATAAATATTATTTATTGAACAGAGAAAGCCATTCGCCATAACCTTCTTGCTGCATCTTATCGACAGGTACAAAACGCATCGCAGCCGAGTTCATGCAGTATCTTAAACCCGTTGGCGCTGGGCCATCATCAAACACGTGGCCTAGATGAGAGTTAGCAAAACGGCTGCGAACCTCAGTTCTGGTATAAAACAGTTTGTTGTCATCGTGAGTTACAATGTACGCCGAACTGATTGGCTTGGTGAAACTTGGCCAGCCTGTCCCTGATTTGTATTTATCGGTGGAAGAAAACAGAGGCTCGCCAGAAACGATATCCACGTAGATACCTGCTTGTTTGTTGTCCCAGTATTCATTTTGGAAAGCACGTTCGGTGCCTTCCTCTTGAGTCACGTGATACTGTAGCTCTGTCAGTTTTGCTTTAATCTCTTTATCAGACGGGCGAGTGTATGCTTTCACACTGTTGAGAGCTTTTGTTTTATCGATAATTTCTCGTAACGTGACTGGCTTTTCAACTCGGTCTTCACCGAAAATCTCGTCGAGGTATTGGTCACGTCCTGACGCATAACGATAGTACTTATAACGCAGTGAGTTATTTTTGTAATAGTCTTGATGGTATTCTTCCGCACGCCAAAACTTGGTGTATTTAATCAGCTCGGTTTTTAATGGCTTTTTGAAAATTCCAGTTTGGTCGATTTCTTTGATGAAATTGGCGGCAATCCGCTTTTGCTCATCATTGTGATAAAAAATAGCAGGGCGGTATTGGTTGCCACGGTCGACAAAAGAACCTTGGTCATCGGTTGGGTCGATATGTCGAAAGAACTGATCCAGTACTTGTTCGTATGTGACTTGTTTAGGATCGTAAGTCACCTGTACAGACTCAATGTGTCCAGTTTTGCCTGAAGAGACTTGTTTGTAATTGGGGTTATCGACATTTCCGCCAGCATAACCAGAGACAACGTCAATGACGCCCGGCAGTTTTTCCATATCCGACTCAGTACACCAGAAGCAACCACCAGCCAAGGTCGCTACTTCCGTTTGTCCCGATTTCATTTGATCAGAGTGAGTTGATGCCATTTCGCTGGAGGCATGACTGAACGAAAAAATTGATAAAGGTATTGCTGCAAAGAGTAGCAGTAGTGCTGTTGAGCGTTTCATGACTGTTCTTACCCGTTTTTATTATCGATATAAGAAAAGAACGGCACACGAAGTGAAAAATTTCAAACTGTTTAATAAAGAAATAAATCGATAGCTAAAGAAAAGGCAGTTCTATTGAAAAACTGCCTTGTTGATATTGATTGGGTGCAATTAACTCAAACCAATAATATGTCCGTGTTCGTCGATGTCTAACGACATAAAGGCGGGCTTATCTGGTAGGCCGGGCATGGTCATGACGTTGTCGCACAGAGCATACACAAAGCCAGCGCCAGCGCAGAGTTTGAGTTCTCGGATCATCACTTCAAATCCGCTTGGTGCGCCTTTGATTGAAGAGTTTGTAGTAATGGATAGCGGTGTTTTTGCAAAACAGAGCGACAGGTTTTCAAAGCCTTCTTCACTAAGCTGTTGTAACTGAGTTTGCGCTTTGTAACTGAGCATAAACGAACCTGCACCGTAGCCTTTGGTGACCACATTGGTAATTTTGGTTATGAGCGAATCTTCAGCTTGGTATAGGGGCACAAACAGAGATTCTTTCTCACATTGCTTAATGACCTTCTCTGCCAGTTCTTTAGTGCCTTCACCACCTTTGACAAACCCTTCAGAAAGCGCCACTTCGACATCGTTTGGCAGAGCTTCGATAAGTTCAATAAGCTGCTGTAGCTCTTCATTGGTATCTTGTGGAAAACGGTTAATCGCGACCACGGCAGGAATGCCGTATTTATTTACGTTATTGATGTGCCACTTTAAGTTCTCAAAACCAGCCAGTAACGCGTCATTATCTGGCGTGAACAATGAATCGGGGATTGCTTGACCAGGGCGTAAATCGATTTGCCCAGAGTTCGCTTTTAGCCCGCGTAGAGTTGCCACGATTACGGCGCAGTCCGGTGTTTTTCCCGATGCTTTGGTTTTGATGTTACAGGCTTTTTCAAAGCCCATGTCAGAACCAAAACCGCCTTCTGTGACTGTGTATTCGGCTAAACGTGTAGCGATGTCATCAGCAATGATAGAGGAATTACCGTGAGCAATATTGGCAAAGGGTCCAGCATGAATAAGGGTTGGTACACCTTCCAAAGTTTGCATCAAAGTTGGTTTGATCGCTTCTTTCATACTGACCGTCATCGCGCCAGCGACTTGCAAGTCTTCCGTGGTAACAGGGTGACCATCGAAACTGTAGCCAACCACAATCTTGCCTATACGTTGGCGTAGGTCTTTAAGGTCTGAAGCCAAGGCCAGAATCGCCATCAGTTCAGACGCAGCAGAAATATCGAAGCCATCAGTACGTTCATAACCGTTGATGGTTTTGCCCATTTCGTTTTGGCCAACGGTTACCATGCGTAGTGCGCGATCGTTATGGTCAACAACACGTTTCCAAACAACCTGATGTGGGTCGATTCGTAGTGCTTTAAGCTGGGTTCTGCGCTCGAAATCTTCGTAGCCGTTACGTTGCTCATGGTAGATGCGAGCGTCAATAGCAGCAGAGGCTAGGTTATGGGCGGCGGTAACCGCGTGAATATCACCAGTTAAGTGCAGGTTTAGCTCTTCCATTGGCGCAACTTGCGAATAACCACCACCTGCGGCTCCACCTTTCACTCCAAAAATTGGCCCCATAGAAGGTTGGCGTATACAGGCAAAGACCGACTGGTTTAATTTCGCTAACCCTTGAGCTAAACCGATCGTCGTAACGGTCTTTCCTTCACCAAGTGGAGTAGGAGTGATTGCTGTTACCAACACAAACTTGCCAGCAGGTTTTGTATGCAAACGTTCTAAACATTTTAATGAGACTTTTGCTTTGTAATGTCCGTGGCTTTCGAACTCCTCAGCAAGTAAGCCTGCCTTTTCAGCAACGGCATCAATGTGAGTCAATTGAGTAGAACGGCAAATGTCGATGTCTGATAGCATAAAATCCTCAGAAGGTGTTTGTATTTAGTGGGGCAAACGTTTGCGCCGGAATATTATCTAGAATTAAATCGATGTAAAGGGTTTTTACAAGAGGATTGTGCGATTGCAGTAATTTTCAAAATAATGCTGATTTGTGTCAAGTCTTGGATAATAGTCACTCAACTGGAAATGATGAACAAAGTTTATAAAACAGCAAGGTGACCAATATGATCACCTTGCTGTTGTCATTCTAAAGAGTTGTGCTATTTATGCCAGAGGTATTCACTACGCCAATTGTATTAGCTTCTCAACCAAGCGTTCGATACCTGATGCGGCTTCTGAGATACTGCCCGCCAACATATAGGCTGGAGTAGAGAGTACGTTGTGTTCATGGTCATAGACGAAGTCATCTACTGGGCAGTTGATATGGTCACCACCCATGTGATTGAAAGCGATGGCGGTATCTTTGTCGTTGCCAATCGTGCCTTGAACGCCGTGCTCATAAATCATTGGAATAATGGTTGGCGCGATACACAGATAAGCCGCTGGTTTACCCGATTGAGCGAATGCTCGACAAGCTGAAGCTACATGAGCATTAATGGTGCACTCTGTGCCTTTAACTGCAAAATCGGTCAAGTTTTTGGCCGCGCCAAATCCACCGGGAAGAAGTAACGCGTCGTAGTCGTCTGCTTTGAGTTTTTCAACATCATCTATCTTGCCTCGAACTAGGCGAGCGGCCTCCACCAGAACATTGCGCTTTTCTGTCATCACTTCACCAGTCAGGTGATTAATCACATGCAGTTGTTCGATGTTAGGTGCAAAACAGTGCCAGCTTGCACCTTGCTTCTCAATGGCATGGAGTGCTAAGACAGCTTCATGTATTTCTGAGCCATCGAAGACACCACAGCCACTTAAAATCACGGCTACTTTTTTCATCGACTGATTCCTTTTGTTCCGCGGGGATCTATTAAAGCTTACGACCTTTTTTCGCTTTGACTTGGTTATCGGTAGATAATTTTAGCTGAGGATCGGAAGTTGGATCGTCGCACAGATCACAGCTCGAATTTTGTTCATTTTCACTTTGTGAGTCTGTGTCACTATCTGGGTAATGTTTCACAACGAATGGAATAAGCATTACAGATGAAGGCAAGAAGTGTTTCATAGTAAATCCAATTGATTTTTAAACAATGACTAACGGTTTTTATATGTCGATAATCGCCGACGTTTATTGTGCTAAATCAGTGAACAGGCCTTTTTGTCGATTTCGCCTTTTTTTTGTTGTGACTCAGAATATGCCTTCATCCCAAACAGGTTTGTCTCTACCTAATTTATCCGCAACAAATTCCATAAATGCCCTTACTTTATGAGGAAGATGTTTACGTTCAGGAAACACGGCATAAATGGCGTGTTCGGGCAAAGAGTAAGGTCTCATGATTGGCAGTAAATTTCCTGACAAGATGTCTTTGCTCACCAAAAAGGTCGGTAATTGGCCAACACCTAATCCTTCGATGAGCGCGCGTCGGATAGCCTCACTGTTGTTAACAATGAAGTTTCCTTTAGGAATCACTTTAAACTCATTATGTTGCTGCTCAAACGTCCATTCACTGCCGCCTCTAAAATAGGAGTAAACCAAGCAGTTATGGTCGATCAAATCAGAGGGCTTATGCGGCGAGCCATGACGATTGATGTATTCTGGTGAGGCACACAAAACGCTTTTGCAATTAACCAGCCGCTTAGCCACCAGATTTGAGATGGGGAGGTTACCGATACGAATGGCGAGGTCGAACTCTCCTGCGATTAAATCGACCATTTGATCTTCAAGTTGCAGATCGATGGTGACCTTTGGAAATTGCTCAAGAAATTCGGCAATGATAGGGGCGATGTAAAGCACGCCAAATGACATTGGGGCGGTTATCTTAAGCTTGCCTTTAGGTTCTCCTTGCAGCTCAGTGACGGCGTCCATCCCTTGTTGTGCCAATGCTAGCGCTTGAGAAACATGGTCATAGTAGCGTTTGCCTGCTTCAGTCAGGCTCAGTTTTCGTGTGGTTCGATTGAGCAGACGTATACCAAGTTCATCTTCCAATTGGGTAACGCGTTTACTGATTGCTGATTTCGTAACGCCCAGCTTTTCGGCGGCGAGCGAAAAGCTTCCGCATTCGACGACAGCGACGAAAATAGGGATGGTAGCGAACGTATTGTCCATAATTATTGTTGCCTCTAAATTAACAACAAGTTTCCGTTGCTAGAGATTATCATTTTATGGAAAACAATCTACACTAGGCACACCGTTTTTGAGGAGACAGATATGAAGTACGACTGGATATTATTTGATGCTGATGAAACCTTGTTCCACTTCGATGCTTTAAAAGGCATGCAGTTAATGTTTGAACGCAAAGGCGTGAATTTTACACAACAAGATTTTGATCATTATCAGCAGGTCAATAAGCCACTTTGGGTCGATTATCAAAACGGTACTATTACTGCCGAAGAACTTAAGCATATCCGCTTTAAAGCCTGGGCTGAGAAACTCGAGACCACCACTGCGGAATTGAACAGCGCATTCTTAGAAGCGATGGCCGATATCTGTACTCTTTTGCCGGGCGCGAAAGAGTTGATGGATGCATTAAACGGCAAAGCGAAACTGGGTATTATCACCAATGGTTTTACGGAACTTCAGGCCATTCGTTTGGAAAGAACCGGAATGACTCAATACTTTGATCATGTAGTGATTTCAGAAGAAGTGGGTGTCGCTAAGCCTGATGCAGGCATATTCCAGCATGCAATGGAGAAAATGGGGAACCCGAGCAAAGAGCGAGTACTGATGGTCGGGGATAATCCGCATTCAGATATTCTTGGTGGCTTAAACTTCGGTATTGAAACATGCTGGTTGAATGTGCATCAACATCAAAAACCCGAAGGGATTAATGCGCATTATGAAGTGCAATCGCTGCATGAGTTGCGTAGTATTCTGTTAGCATAATTCGTACTCAACAGGTGTACATCACAAGATGTAGGTGAAAGGAATACTGTGCAATACGTGAAAATTAAAGATGCCATCGTTGAACAAATTGACGCTGGCATGTTATCTCCAAGACAGAAGCTCCCTTCTGAGCGTAAATTGGCAGAGTCATTTGATACGACTCGCGTAACACTGCGTGAGGCGTTATCGCTACTTGAAGCTGAAGGGCGTGTATTCCGTGAAGACCGACGTGGCTGGTTTATATCTCCAGATCCACTACGTTATGATCCTACTCAAACGCTCAATTTTAATAAGATGGCTGAGGCACAGAACCGTGTGCCAAAAACTGAGCTGCTTGCAGCGAAAGCGATGATAGCCAACAAACAAGCATCAGCACTGCTTGGATTAAAACCCTTCTCAGATATCTATCGGGTGGACAGAGTGCGATATCTTGATGCTCGTCCTGTGGTATTTGTAACTCACTACATTCGCCCTGAGCTGTTTCCCGATCT
The DNA here is from genome assembly GCF_014596725.1 of Vibrio sp. Y2-5. Taxonomy (GTDB): domain Bacteria; phylum Pseudomonadota; class Gammaproteobacteria; order Enterobacterales; family Vibrionaceae; genus Vibrio. The sequence continues at coordinate 239,057 of NZ_JACVEG010000004.1, read as the reverse complement.
TCTGTCTCACGATATGTCACAGTCATTAACCGAACTTTATAAAGAACACTACTCGACGCAGTATCAGTCGGTACGTTATCGGATTTCGACAAGCTCACTGTTGGGTGAAACTGCACAAGCTCTTCGAGCAACCGATGGTACGCCAACCATGGTAGTGGAGAGGATTAACTATGATGCCAATGGTGATGCAATATGTTGCGATATAGAGTATTGGCGCCATGACGCTATCAGTATCGAATCAGTCGCTCAATTCTCCAGATAAAAAATCCAAAGCAAGAAAATAGCCTGCTAATGCAGGCTATTTTTATCTGTCTGTTCGCCGTTCGAAAACTAGTGTTGTTCTTCTGCGTCTTGGCGTTTAATCACTTTGTGACCATCTTCGCTCACGCCATTTTTCCAGTAACTGCTGATATAGATGAAATCCCTGTCTATCTCTTTGTCATTACGGAAGTATTGGCGCAGGGTTTTCATTGAATCAAACTCGCACGCGCACCAAACGGCACATTGCCCCTCTAACCAAGTCTGTGTTTTGACCAGTTCAACCAATTTATCGCCGTATTCAGCAATGGCCCACATCACTTTTACACCTTGTGGTGCTTCCAGTGTTTGCACATCTTCATGTTCGTTGACCTCGATAACCGCGTAACCGCGCGTATGTTTATCTAGGTTTGCCAGTGTTACCGCCAGTGCTGGTAGTGAAGTCATGTCAGCGACAAGGAATACCCAATCTGCATTTGGATTCGTAGATTGACCTTGCCCCGGTCCTGCAATAGAAATGGTGTCGCCTGCTTTCGCATTCATTGCCCAACGGGCAGCGAATCCAGACGATGGATCGTGAGTCATATGGCGGACAAAATCGACAACAATGCTGTTTTTCTGCGCACCAAATTCACGGATTGTAAAAGTGCGCATGATCGGTCTTGCGTCTTCTTCTAAATCCGAGAGTTGAGTTGAGCCTTGTGGTGAGAACAGAAGCTTAATGTAGTCGCCTTCGTTTTGTTTTCCAAAGTGAGCAATAGCATCACCTTGTAATGTAATTCTTTGAATGCTGGGTGAAACTTGTGCAGCGTCGATAACCGTTAATGGGTAAGCGCTTCTTTGATTTTTCTGCATAGTAACTTCTTTCGTACTGGTAACAATATCGTCATTTTCTTATTAATTTCGACGTAACTTTAGCTGTAAAAATGCAGCTTATCAATGATAATAATTGTCATTTACGAAAGTTTACATCCAGATCTCAGGGTGATTATGGAAATAAAAAGCACACTTTTTGTGCGTAAATTGAGTGTTATTGCCCCAAATAAGTTCAATAACATTGAATTCGATCGAGGTAAGTCTTCTGTTTTACTCGGTTCTGATACTCAAGCGGAGTTGCACTGACCAGTTTTTTAAATTCACGGAGAAAGTGGGATTGATCGCTAAAACCTAAGTTAAAAGCGAGGTCAGAGAAAGCGATTTTATCGAGATGGTTTATATCATAAATGGCAGATTGGCAGCGAATTGCACGACAAAATGCTTTGGGTGTAAGCCCTAGATCTGCGCGAAACTGGCGTTGTAGAGTCCGGCTGCAATAGCCCGTAAATGCTTCGAGATCCTGAACCTGAATATTCCCTTTCTCATGACAAATTTTGGCGGCGACTTGATGGGTTAAGTTGGTTGGCTTTCTACCTTGTTTTCCCTGCATAAATTGTTTAGCAATTTGTACCTGCTCTTGAAAAGAGCTGGCACTTACAATTTGCTCAACCAGATCCTGAGAATTCATTACTACATCAACAATATTGCACTGTTTATTAGTCAGTTCTGGGGCTGAAATTTCAATAAAGTCAGGGATAAAACCCGGTACAAAACGCATTCCGAAATAGCGATGATTTTGGTTAAAAGCGACTTCAGTCGCTTCCAAAGTTGTACCGCAAACCAAACCCACAGGGCTGTCAGAATCACAATCAAAAAGCAGGTCGACACAACCGTCCGGAATGGCTGTTGTTGGAGTTTGAGATTTACCCACTTCAAAGCTGTAGAAGTGAGAAATAACCGGGTTTTCCGTCGTTAAGTTCGTGGCATATTTTTCGGCACTGAGCACAAACCAAGGTTGCTTGGAGTGTATGTTTGCTACCTGATAAGAGTGAAGTGAACTTAACATGATTTCTTGCCTTTCCGTTCGCTTGAAATATTAAAAAATCGTAACGATTTTGTTTCCCTTGTGTTTACGTTGTTAGCAGCAAGTGTGCCAAAAATCAGAATTCAAAAATGGCGGACAAGATTTTTGTCTGTGTCGCAAAAATACAATACGCACAAAAAATCGCTCACTAGTATCGAGTTATCCACTCAAGGAAGAGTCTCAAAAATCACGCTAAGGTTTGAACTTTGGTGTTGGTGGGAAGGCTACGAGAGAGGACTAACAATTAACCCTATGGATACAGGTGAATGTATGTCAGCAAACACGAAAATTGATTTTATCTATCTATCTGAAAAGGACATGATCGCAGCAGGCGTAACCAACATGCCTCAATGTGTGGACACGATGGAAGAGATGTTCGCACTGCTTTATCGCGGTGACTACCGCATGGCGGGAGCAAACAACGATTCTCACGGGGCAATGATCACTTTCCCTGAAGAACCTGAATTTGCAACCATGCCAAAGCACTCTCCAGACCGCCGTTTGATGGCGATGCCAGCATATTTAGGTGGTAGTTTCCAAACCTGTGGCGTGAAATGGTATGGCTCTAATATCGCTAACCGAGAAAAAGGTCTGCCACGTTCGATTTTGATGTTCACGCTTAATGATGCTGACACTGGCGCTCCTTTGGCTCATATGTCCGCTAACCTGCTTTCTGCATATCGCACAGGTGCAGTTCCGGGTGTAGGCGCTCGTCACCTTGCACGAAAAGATGCAAAAGTTATCGGTTTATTAGGCCCGGGAGTGATGGGTAAAACATCGGTAGCGGCTTTCATGGCTGCGTGTCCCCTAATCGATACTCTTAAAGTGAAAGGGCGAGGTAAGAAGAGTCTTGATGATTTTATTACATGGGTTCACGTGAACTACCCACAAATCACCACAGTAAAAATTGTCGATACCATTGAGGATGTTGTTCGTGATTCTGACATCGTCACTTACTGCAACTCCGGTGAGACTGGTGATGTGTCTAGCTATCCAGAGGTAAAACGCAATTGGGTAAAACCGGGCGCTTTTCTATCAATGCCTGCGTACTGCCGATTAGATTCCGATCTTGAAAAAGAAGATGTACGAAAAGTAGCGGATAACCCTGGTCTTTATGAAGCATGGTTTGAGGAAGTGCCAAAACCCGCCCACCAATACATCCCAATCATCGGCGTTCGTTTTATGGACATGATTGAAGAAGGCTTGATGAAAAAAGAGCAGTTTGAAGACTTAGGCAAAATCGTTGCTGGAGATGCGGTTGGTCGTCAAAACGACGAGGAGATCATCATTTTGTCGGTGGGCGGTTTACCCGTTGAAGACGTGGCTTGGGGTACGGTGGTCTATCGCAACGCAATTGAACAAGGTATTGGCGTGAAACTGAATCTTTGGGACGAACCAGCGCTGCGTTAAATATAATTTTTCGCTAGTCACAACATATTGGTACTTCACTTTCATTTAGGAAATCAGCATGACGCAGATCGTCAAAGTTAAAACCGGTTCAAAGTTCGAAGAAATGGGCAGTTATTCACGAGCAGTTGCCATCGACAATTGGATTTACGTATCAAATACAGCAGGGCGTAATCCCGACACACAATTGATAAGTGAAAGTGTGCTTGAACAGACTGAGCAAGTGTTTAGCAATATCGAAAGAGCTCTATACGCGCTAGATAGCTCGCTCAATGATGTGGTGATGTCGCGAGTGTTCATTCAAAACCCTGAAGATGTATCGATCGTTATGGAATTGATTGGCACTAAGTTCAAAGGAATAAACCCAGCGACAACAGTTACGTGCCCACCTTTGGGTTCGACCATTTACAAGGTTGAGTTAGAGGTAACAGCGTACCGAGGTGCTTCAGGTTTGGAAACACAACAAATCGTCATAGCGTAAAGGAGTGTGGATGGGGCTATGCCTCATCCTCTTGGGGATAAAGGATTATGACTAAAACACTTGAACGAATTCAGACTACAGATGTAATTCCAGAATCAACCAGTGTGGTGATCATTGGTGGAGGAATTGTTGGTGTTAGTGCTGCACTGACTTTAGCAGAAAGAAATATACCCGTGGTGTTGCTCGAAAAAGGACATATAGCCGGAGAACAGTCTTCAAGAAACCTTGGTTGGATTCGTAAGACAAGCCGACATTTTGATGATGTACCGTTGGCACTAGCGGCAGATAAACTTTGGGCTCAGATGTCACAAAGAGTCGGACGTGATGTTGGTTATAAACAAGCTGGCATCATGTTTTTATCCGATTCAGAAGAACAATTGGCGATGCATGAAAGCTGGTTAGAGTCGGTTAAGTCGCTGGAATTAGACTCTCGTATGTTAACACCTACGGAGGTCGACACTATGGTTCAGGGTGGGAAAGGTAAATGGTTAGGGGGAATATATACTCCTTCGGATGGTCGTGCTGAGCCAGCGATTGCAACCAGTGCAATGGCTCAAGCCGCCGTTAGAAAAGGCGCTATTTTAGTTCAGAACTGCGCGGTACGAGGACTATCGCGCTCGGCGGGAAAAGTGACAAGCGTTGTCACTGAACAAGGCGAGATCCGATGTGAACAAGTACTGCTAGCGGGTGGATCTTGGTCACGACGCTTCTTGGACAACGAGGGTATTGCTCTTCCTACTTTGCCGTTGATTTGCTCAGTTATGCGTACTAAGCCAATGGCAGGTCCAACCGAGATTGCCGTTGGCGCTTCAAACTTCTCTTTCCGTAAACATCAGGACGGAGGATTCATCATTACTCAACGTGGTGCTCTGGATGCGCCTTTATGCCTAGACCATCTACTCATCGGACACCGATACTTGAGACAACTTAAGAGTCAGAGAAGTTATTTGCGTGTTTCACTCGGCAGTTACTTCTTAAAAGATTTAGCAATTTCAAGACGTTGGGGTAGCGGTTCTCCTTCACCTTTTGAGAAGGTGAGAACGATTGATCCATTACATAATAGTGGATTAAATCAGGAGGCCTTAACCAATTTACGCAAAGCCTGGCCAGCGTTTGATAGCGCACAAATTGAAGAAGCTTGGGCTGGACAAATCGATGTAACACCAGACTCAAACCCTGTTATTGATCGGATACAGGATATTCCGGGATTAACCATCGCGACCGGTTTTTCAGGGCATGGTTTTGGTACAGGACCTGCGGCAGGGCAGTTAGCCGCAGATTTAGTTAGTGGTATGAACCCAATCATAGACCCGTCACCTTATCGGTTTGACAGACTATAGATTGAACATTTGGTTTAGGTCATAAGACTCAATTTACAAAAGGAATTTGGATATGAGCGATACTACATACTCAAGCAAAATTGCAACCGCTGCTGAATCAGCGGATAAAACGAAAATCAAGAAAATGGGATTGCCAACCATGATGGCAATCTGCATCGGGCTTGTCATTGTACAAGGTTCGATGATCTCCGCAACGCAGGGTATCGGCATAGGTGGAATGGCATTTGTTGCTGCGATGGTTTGTGCATACATATTGGCACAATTCAACGCGATGAGTTTTGCGGAACTGTCTCTCATGTTTCCTCAAGAAGGCACGCTAGCCACTTACACGCAAAAAGCGATAGGTCACTTTCCCGCAATAGTGTCTGTCTTTTCGGGTTATGTGGTGGTCGCGATTTTGGCATTACCTGTCGAAATGTTCTTGGTAGATGCAATGTTGGCAGAATTACTGCCGGGCGTATTCCCTGAAAAGTTAGTGCCGATTGCGATTTTGGTGATTTTAAGTGTCACCAACCTGATTGGCGCTGACGTGTTTGCGAAAGTTCAAAACATGTTAGCGTTTGTTTTGGTCAGTGCACTTGTTTTGATAGGTATCTTTGCCATTACTGGTGCTACTGAACCACATCCAGTTTTAACTGGCGACAGTGTTGACTGGAGCTTCGGTGGAGTGCTGGATGGCAGCTTTGTTGGCTTAATCGCATTAGCGATGTGGCTGATGGTTGGCGTTGAGTTTATTTGCCCAATGATCAATGAAGTGCAGAATCCGACAAAGAATATACCGCGTGCGATGCACTGGTCATTAACGATGATATTTGCCATTTTTCTAGCATTTGCTTACGGTGCAACACTGTATCTGGATGCTGAAACATTAGTTACGTCACCGATTCCTTACCTAAACTATGCAAACGGTGTGTTTGGTCAAAGTGGTTTGTTAATCGCGACTGTGATGGCACTGACGGCGACATGCAGTACGATTAATACAATTCTGGCGTCTATTCCTAGAATGTTGCACGGCATGGCGATGCAAGGACAAGCGTTCCCTCAGCTAAAAGCGAAAAACCGTTACGATGTGCCGTGGGCTGGAGTGGTAATGATTGCAGCATGTACTGCGATAGCGTTCATGTTGGTTGATATTGATTCACTGATTGTGTTGGTTATTGCCGCAACGACAAGCTGGTTACTGGCTTACATGGTGGCTCATATTGATGTTATTGTATTGCGTAAGAAACTGCCTAATCACAAACGTCCTTATAAAACCCCGTTCTTCCCAATTCCACAAATCCTTGGCATTGTCGCTATGGGCTACGTCGCCTTACATAACTCGCCATCTGAGGACATGACCCAAATGGTGTTTAGTGTTGCGGGTGGTATCTTGTTACTGATCAGTATCATTGGTGCGCTGTGGGTGAAGTTCTATATGAAGCGCGGTTTGTTTACCCCTGATATGAGCTAGCCAACACACATAAAAAATGGCTTTGCTCTGTTGGACACTAAAATAAAGGCAGCTTTTGCTGCCTTTGTTAACTGCTTACCGAGTGGATAGCTGTCTACTTATTGCTTATCTTTTTCTTGTCGATTTTCGTAGTATTCCCACTGTTCGACCTTCTCATCATCTGAAAGTACACAATAGGTCACGCGTTTATTGTTTTCAGAGACCATTGCTAATTTTCCACCTTGCTGCACACAGTAGAGTGAGGCTGGGCTCGTGGTTGCTTCATACTCCTTCACAGCGTATTCATCCGGTTCGTTTGAGCAGCCAACAAGTAGTGCACTACCTATTAAAGCTGAAATCACAATACTGTGTTTTTTCATCGGGTATCTCCATGGGCTAGTTGAGTTCTTATAACTTCGTTCTACTTGATGCAAAAGCCGTTCTTTCTGCCGTCAATGACTCCTCTACACGTATAACAATGTGTCGGTTGAAGCGGCTATTTAACGATGGGCTGTAAGGTCAAGTGATTACGCTATATGGAAATTGTAGAATATTTTTTTAAAAACCATTGTCTTAAGTTTGTTAAAAAAGTGATGCTGTCTAAAATTAAGGCATAGTGCTTTCTTGAGTTGAGCATCAATAGTGGTGAAAGCATGAGGGGAAGAATGACGAGTATGAAAATTTAGGGGATTTACTAATGGCGGAGAACAAATATCGGCTTGTCACCCGAAGTGACTTTGACGGATTAGTTTGCGCAGTGTTGCTAAAAAAACTTAATTTGATTAATGACATTAAGTTTGTGCATCCGAAAGATATGCAAGATGGAAAAATCTCAATCACAGAGCACGATATCACCACCAACTTACCTTATGTTGAAAACGCCTTCCTGATATTTGACCATCACCTTTCTGAAACCATTCGCAATACTGAACCAAGACTTAACCATGTTATCGACCCTAATGCACCGTCTGCTGCGAGAGTGGTATGGGACTATTACGGTGGTCTGGATGTGTTTCCGGAAGCATGGCTTGAAATGATGGCAGCGGTGGACAAAGGTGATTCAGCACAGTTCACACGTGATGAAGTACTGGATTCTACGGGTTGGAACCTGCTTAACTTTTTGATGGACGCAAGAACGGGTTTAGGGCGCTTTCGCGACTTTAGGATTTCAAACTACAACTTGATGATGGATCTGATCGATTACTGTGGTAATCACACCATAGATCAAATTCTCGATCTGCCTGATGTTAAAGAGCGGATAGAGTTGTATCGAGAGCACGAAAACAAGTTTAAAGAGCAGGTGATGAAGTGCGGCACCGTATATAAGAATTTGGTGGTGCTGGATCTCACTGGTGAAGAAGTGATTTACGCAGGTAACCGTTTTATCATTTATGCCCTTTACCCACAGTGCAATATTTCAATTCATAAAATGTGGGGATTTCAAAAGCAGAACATCGTGTTTGCCACGGGGAAATCTATTTTTGACCGCAGTTCGAAAACCAATGTGGGTGAACTGATGCTTGAATATGGAGGCGGTGGCCATCATGCCGCGGGGACTTGTCAAATTGATGTTGAACTCGCTTCGAAAGTTGAGCAAGAGTTGATTAAACGAATCACCGCAGAAGGTTGAATTCATGGATTGTTCCAAATGACTCAAGCCCCGTTTAACGGGGCTTTTTTATGTTAGAATTCGCGCCGAGAAAATTAAGGGAACAACCATGAGACATTTACAAACTGCCGTTCATCCAGATGTTGAACGATTAAGCCAATACACAGTTCTGCAACGCAAAGCGACAAGAGCGATTGTGGTTGATGGTGAGGATATTTTGATGCTCTATACCGAGCGATATCATGATTACACTCTACCCGGTGGTGGCTTAGATGACGGGGAAGATGTGCTTGCGGGTTTGGTACGTGAACTGGAAGAGGAAACCGGGGCGAAGAATATCCATTCCATTAAGCCTTATGGTATCTACGAGGAGTTTCGTCCTTGGTACAAAAACGATTTTGACGTGATGCATATGATCTCGTATTGCTACACCTGCAAGATTGATCGTGAACTTGGCGATACCAAATTTGAAGACTACGAAATACGCAATGGCATGGAGCCACGTTGGATTAATATTCACCAAGCGATAGCTCACAACGAAAAAACCATTCTAGAAAGCTCGAAAAAGGGAATGAGTATCGAGCGTGAAACCTATTTGCTGCGTTTGATTGCTCAAGAAATGCTCTGAAATCTCTAAAGCGTGAGACATGAACATAAGAAACCGCTGAAATGTAGATTTGTTGCAATTTGCTGACGGTTTGGCGGTTTCGTTCTGTGGAAACTTCTCTATACTTATCCAAGTGACTGAATTATTAATAATATCCTGCATTATCTCGATATGAGCTATGTATATGCCGATGGTTAACTCAGTGTCATTTTGATAAATAGAAGGATTCGCGGAATGGGAAATGCCAAACCACTTGTTTTAGGGATTGTGCTTACTGCAATTAGCCACTTTTCTTTGGCGGAAGTTATTGAAACCACCAGTTTGGTTGGCTTTGGTGAAGCAAAGTATCCGCAAGACTTTACTCATTTTGATTACGTCAATCCTGATGCTCCCAAGTACGGCAAAATCACTTACGGACAGGTCGGTACTTACGATAATTTTAACCGTTATGCTTCGCGTGGTGTTCCTGCAATCTATACCGGTGAGCTTTATGACTCTTTAATGTATTCACCAACCGATGAAATTGACTCCTATTACCCCCTTATCACTGAAAAAGTGCGCTATTCCGATGATTACACCTGGCTTGAATTAGACATTAATCCTAAAGCTCGTTTTCAGGATGGTGAGCCAATCACCGCAGCCGATGTGGAATTTACCTTTAACAAGTTCATGACTGAGGGCGTACCTCAGTACCGCGTCTATTACAAAGAGATCAAATCCGTTAAGGCGATAGCACCACTGACCGTGCGTATTGACATGTCGGAACCCAATAGAGAAAAGTTGTTTAGCTTTGCTCAGGGAACCCGAGTGTTGCCCGAACATTTCTGGAAAGACAAAAACTTCGCAGAGCCTTTAAATGAGCCACCAGTAGGTAGCGGCCCTTACAAAATATCAGACTACAAAATGGGTCAGAGTGTGACCTATCAGCTGGATGAAAACTACTGGGCTAAAGATCTTCCCGTCAATGTTGGACGCAATAATTTCAAACAAGTCCAATACGATTATTATCGCGATGATACTGTCATGCTGGAGGCGTTTAAGGCGGGAGAGTTCGACTTACGCCAAGAGAGCCAAGCTAAGTTCTGGGCGACATCTTACACTGGCGTTAACTTTGATAATGGCTTTATCAAGAAAGAAGAAATTGAACACAATGCACCAGCCAGTACGCAAGGTTTTGTGTTTAACACCCAACGTCCCATTTTCCAAGATGTACGAGTGCGAGAAGCATTAAACTACGCGATGGATTTTGAGTGGATGAATAAGAACATGTTCTATAGCCAATATTCACGCACTCGCAGCTATTTTCAAAACACAGACTATGAAGCGAAAGGTTTGCCTAGCGCGGAAGAGTTAGCCATTCTTAATCCGATAAAACAAGCAATTCCGCCACGAGTATTTACGGAAGAGTACCAACCGCCAGTAACAGACGGCAGTGGTCGTATTCGCTCGCAAATGAGAGCGGCTTTTGCGTTATTAAAAAGCGCAGGTTGGAAACTGAAAGATAAAGTGATGGTTAACGCTAAAACCGGTGAGCCAATGACGTTTGAACTGCTTATCTACAACCCGACCACTGAGCGCATAGCGATACCGTTGCAAAAAAATCTCAAACTGATGGGGATTGAGATGAAAATTCGCACCGTTGATAACACGCAATATATTAAGCGACTACGTGACCGCGATTTCGATATGGTCTCCTCATCTTACTTTGCTAACCCATACCCAAGCTCTAACTTGATGATTGTATGGAACTCAAACTACATAGATTCAACTTACAATACTGCTGGAGTGATGGATCCTGTCATTGATGATCTGACGTTTCAGATTTCAAAAAATCAGGAGCAACCGAAAAAGCTGTTAAGTTTGGGGCGTGCACTTGACCGAATTTTACAGTGGAACTTCTACATCATTCCTCAGTGGCATTCGAGCCTTTATCGTGTAGCGATGTGGGATAAGTTTGAGCGACCAAGTGTGATGCCGAAATACGATTTGGGCTTAGACACTTGGTGGATCTCGAAAGAGAAAGCCGAAAAACTGCCTGAAAAACGTCGATAAGAGGTTATATGGCTGCCTATATTTTTCGTCGTCTGTTATTGGTTATTCCCACCTTGTGGGCAATCATCACTATCAACTTTTTTATCATCCAAATTGCACCGGGAGGGCCTGTAGAGCAAGCTATCGCTCAGTTAGAAGGACAAACATCCGGTGTAATGGAGCGTTTTTCCGGTGGTGGTCAGGAAGTTGATTTGTCGAGTACAGACAACAGCAATGGCGGTGGATACAAAGGCTCTCGCGGTTTGGACCCTGAGGTAGTGGAAGCGATAAAGCGTCAGTTTGGGTTTGATAAACCTTTACACGTACGTTATTTCGATATGCTGAAGAACTACGTCACGTTTAACTTTGGAGAAAGCCTGTTCCGTGGCGGTAACGTGATTGATTTGATTGTCGATCGTCTGCCTGTCTCCATATCTCTGGGATTATGGAGCACCTTGATCATCTACCTGATTTCCATCCCGCTGGGAATTATGAAGGCGATACATCATGGGTCCCGCTTTGATATCTGGTCGAGCGCGTTGGTGATTGTCGGCTATGCCATTCCCGGTTTTTTGTTCGCTATCATTTTGATCATCTTATTCGCCAGTGGTAACTACTTTAGTTGGTTCCCTTTGCGCGGACTGATTTCGGATAATTTCGACAGTCTCAATTGGTACCAGCAGATCATCGATTATTTCTGGCATCTCGCGTTACCTACGTGCGCTATGGTGATTGGTGGATTCGCAACATTGAGCATGTTAACCAAGAACTCGTTTCTGGATGAAATCAACAAACAGTATGTCGTAACCGCTCGTGCAAAAGGGCTGGATGAGGGCAGTATTCTGTATAAGCATGTATTCCGTAACGCCATGCTGATCATCATTGCGGGATTTCCCAGCGCTTTTATCAGCATTTTCTTTACGGGTTCGATGTTGATTGAAGTGATGTTTTCTCTGGAAGGGATTGGCTTATTGGGGTTTGAATCTACCATTCAAAGGGATTATCCGGTGGTATTTAGTTCACTGTATATCATGACTCTGCTTGGGCTATTGCTCGGTATTATTTCGGATTTAACTTATACATGGGTTGATCCGCGTATTGATTTTGAGGCGCGCTGATTGTGGTAGTAAAAAATGGGGCGCTACGAAAAAACGCAACAGCAAATCCGCTTACCGTCGCGCGTTGGCAAAGATTTAAAGCCAATCGCCGTGGTTTCTGGTCATTGTGGCTGTTTTCACTTTTGTTTATTGTCAGCTTATTCGCAGAAGTGATTGCCAACGACAAGCCGCTGTTTATTTCCTACGATAATCAGTGGTTCTTCCCTGTAACGAACGCCTATTCTGAGACGCGTTTCGGCGGCGAGTTTGAAACCGAAGCGGACTATACCGACCCGTACGTCATCGAATTGATTGAAGAGAAAGGCTACATCATTTGGCCTGTGATCCGCTTTAGTTACGACACGATTAACTTCAACATTCAAGGTTCGGTGCCGTCTGCACCTGATGCTGTGAACTGGTTAGGCACAGATGACAAAGGACGAGACGTACTGGCACGGATCATTTATGGCTTTCGTATTTCCGTTTTGTTTGGATTTGTATTAACAGTAGTCTCTTCGTTTGTTGGGGTGATTGTTGGTGCAACTCAAGGGTATTACGGTGGCTGGCTAGACCTGCTGGGGCAGCGTTTTATTGAAGTGTGGTCTGGTCTGCCAACCCTGTTTTTGTTGATCATTCTATCGAGCTTTGTGGAACCGAATTTTTGGTGGTTACTGGGAATCATGGTGCTGTTTAGCTGGATGAGTTTGGTCGGTGTTGTTCGGGCAGAGTTTTTGCGTTGCCGAAATTTCGATTATGTCCGTGCGGCGCAAGCGATGGGAGTGAGTGATTCGCGCATTATGCTGCGCCATATGTTGCCAAACGCTATGGTGGCCTCACTGACTATGATGCCGTTTATTCTTTCTGGCTCAGTGACGACATTAACTTCTTTAGATTTCTTAGGCTTTGGTCTTCCTGCGGGTTCGCCTTCATTGGGTGAATTGCTTGCGCAGGGGAAAGCGAATCTACAAGCTCCTTGGCTCGGTATTTCTGCGTTTGTCGTGCTTTCTATGATGCTGACGTTACTCGTTTTCGTTGGCGAAGCAGTGCGTGATGCCTTTGACCCAAATATGCAAAGGAGAGGATAGATGAGCGAACATTCGTTAAAAATCGAAAGCCTGCTTAAAATCGAAAACCTTTCTGTGGGGTTTGGCCGTGGAGACGCTATTGATAAAGTAACAGAGCAAGTTTCTTTCTCCATCAACAAAGGGGAAACACTCGCGCTGGTGGGAGAGAGTGGCTCTGGGAAATCGGTCACCGCCAATGCAATTTTAAAGTTGTTACCGAAGGGCTCTGCTCACTATCTTGAGGGTAATATCCAGTTTTCAGGGTTAGATACGCTTAGCTGTTCAGAGCGCCAACTGAGAGGCATTCGAGGTGGACGCATTGGTATGATATTCCAAGAGCCTATGGTCTCGTTGAATCCTCTGCATAAAATTGGCAAACAGTTGGTGGAAACACTGGCCATTCATCGTGGAGTCAGGCAGAAAAAAGCCGAAGAGCAGGCAGTAGGCTGGTTAGCTAAAGTTGGTATTCGTCATCCCGAACAAAAAATCAATGCTTATCCTCATGAGCTTTCTGGTGGTGAACGCCAAAGAGTAATGATAGCGATGGCGTTGATTAACGAGCCTGAGTTATTAATTGCCGATGAGCCGACAACTGCACTTGATGTTTCTGTGCAGGCGCAGATACTCGATTTGCTGAAGGAGTTACAACAAGAGTTGGGAATGGCGATGCTGTTCATTACTCATGACTTAAGTATTGTCAGACGGATTGCAGATCGCGTTGCGGTTATGCAGCACGGTAAGCTGGTGGAAATAGAAGCGTGCAAGACACTTTTCTCCTCACCAAAGCATCCATATACCAAGCTATTAATCGAATCTGATCCTCGTGGTGTGCCCGTTAACGTCGACTTAAACAGCCCAAGTTTACTGTCGACTGAACAATTAAGAGTGTGGTTCCCAATTCGAGGTGGGCTGCTAAGAAAAACCATTGCGCATATCAAAGCGGTTACTGATATGAAATTTGACCTGAAAAAAGGACATTCTATTGGCTTAGTGGGCGAAAGTGGATCGGGTAAATCAACCACTGGTATGGCGATACTAAAACTGGTGGATTCCGAAGGTTCTATTCGCTACCAAGGAAACGAGCTGCAAGGGCTAGACAGAAAAAGCATGTTGCCTTATCGAAGCCGAATGCAGGTGGTTTTCCAAGATCCCTTTTCGGCGTTAAACCCTCGTATGTCAGTCGCTCAAGTGATTGGCGAAGGGCTTAGAGTGCATTTTGAACATGACGAGCAAACCATCGATCAGCTCATTTGTGAAGTAATGAAAGAGGTCGATCTCGACCCTGAAACTCGCCATCGTTACCCAAATGAGTTTTCCGGCGGACAACGTCAGCGTATTGCGATTGCAAGGGCGTTGGTTTTAAAGCCTGAGTTCATATTGCTTGATGAGCCAACGTCCTCGTTAGATCGCACGGTTCAGGCGCAGGTGCTTGATTTGCTTAAATCGCTTCAGGAAAAATATGGTTTAACCTATCTGTTTATTAGTCACGATTTAAACGTAGTGAAGTCTCTGTGTCATTACACCATCGTGATGAAGCAAGGTGAAATCGTTGAGCAAGGGGAAACCCAAGCTTTGTTTAATAAGCCTACGCATCCGTATACTCAGGAGTTGGTGAACCTGTCTACGTTTTAATTTTTCGTCATGCTTTGATCAACATAAGTAAAGTGTTCAAAGCCGTCTCTAAATCTTCATTGCGTTTCGCTTTACCGAGCACTCGCATGCCTTGCATCTGCGTTAAGATAAGCTGAGCTAACGCTTGCGGGTTGTGAGATGCACGCAGCTTACTCTGGCGTTGAGCATTGCTAACTGCTCTCGAAATAATCTCTATCAAATGGTCGAACAAAAAATGGCCTTTCTGTAATACGGTATCATCAGTTCCTGCATGTTCCACAAGGGCGTTTTGCATAAAACAACCGCGGTTGTTCAGCCTTTGCAATTCTGCAAATTGCTTAAGAAATTGTTCCAGTTCCTCGAGTGAAGCATCCTGATTTTCCAATGACGACAGCGTGGGAATAGAAATGCTTGATAGGTATTTCTCCAATGCTTGGTAATACAGGTTTTGCTTATCGCCGAAAGTGTTATAAAGGCTAAAACGGTTGATTTGTAATGTATCAATCAGTTCAGAGATCGGAGTATTGGCGTAGCCTTTCTGCCAGAAGAGTTCCATCGCTTGAACAAGCTTTTCATCTCTATCAAAGTTACTTTTTCTCGCCATATCGCTGCTCTCACCTGCAATAATTAATTCTTGACTGATCGTTTAGAAAACGAATAAAGTCTAACCTAAACGATCGGTTAGTTAAAGCCAAAATACAAGGAACAACAATGAAACTATACGAATTTGCCCCAACTCCAAGTTGTCGCCGAGTTTCCATTTTCCTCAAAGAGCTAGGTGTTGATGTTGAACGCGTTCAAGTCAATGTGCGTGAAGGCGAGAACCTAGTGGATGATTTCAAGCAAAAAAGCGTCAACGGCAAAGTGCCTATGTTGGAATTAGATGGTGGTGTCACTATTTGTGAGAGCGTTGCTATTTGTCGTTACTTCCATGAGGCTACACCCAACAGGAAAAACCTTTTCGGTGAAACACATTTAGAAACAGCGCAAGTTGAAATGTGGAACCGTGTGCTGGAATTCCAAGGTCTGTACACGGGGTTTCAAGCATTCAGAAACATCTCAGGTATTTATAAAGATCGCGAAACGTGTGTGGAAGAGTGGGGTATTGAAAGTAAACGTCGTGTAGAAAACTTCCTACCTCAACTAGAGCAGCAGCTAACAGATAAATCATTCATTGTTACTGAAGCATTAACAATTGCAGATATTACTGGTTTTATATTTGTAGGATTTGCGGAAAAAGCCCTACAAATTGATGTTTTAAACCAGTATCCAAATATCGCTCGTTGGTTTAATGAGTTATCTCAACGCCCAGCATTCCAGTAAGTTACAGCAATAATTAATTATAGCCTCCTTATTATTTTTCTTTGAGCGAATGAAATTGAGTATTGTTTGTTCGGATTAATAAAAAGGAGGCTTAGTCTTAAGTAACACTTTATTCCTACATTATTGTAATTGTTTATAAGAATATTCATTCCTACTTCCTATATATTGCGCCTCAGCGATTAGGTTACATCTGATAATGTAGTCAGATAGCGCTTACAAAAACCAATAAAATCGTTATATAACAATATCTTACTGTGTTGTTTAAATTGTAGGTCATTTGACTTTACTCGCAGTTTTTTTATTCTTACATTCTATTTTTGATATGTATGAGTAAATTGTGAACCGTTTATTCCTATTATTTATTGCTGTTATTTCAGTAGTGTTTAATACCTACGCTCTGTCAGCTCAGAGTGGTACAAACGCAATGCCAAAACAGATTAGAGTGGCATTGCTTTCTCGTACATTAGACAATCTCGCATATCATGATCCTACGTATGATATTGAGACTGACGCGGTAAATAGCCTAGCTAACAGTCTCAATTTGGATGTGGAATATATCGTTTATCCGACAATTTCAGCATTGCATAACGCTATCGATAAAACAGAAGTTGATTTAGCTATAGGCGTATCTGATACAAGCTCATCCAACTATATTTATAGTCAAACCTTGTATCAAAGTTCGATTGCTATTTGGTATCGAAATAAAAATCTGATGCATGTTTCACCTAGTTCAATGAAATGGGCGTGTGTGAAAGGTTCCATTTATTGCAAAAAATTGGTTTCACGTAATTTGCCAAATATTTATGAAGCGTGGAACTTTGCTGATGCTATCAAGCAGGTTAATTCCGGTCAGGCGGATGCAGTTCTTGACAGTTATGTCTCGTTATTGGCGTATGTGAACTCTTCTACTCAAACCATTGGTCGTATAGAAATACCGGATTGGTTTGAGACAGAGAATATTCGTATTGCCGCGCTTAAGAATAGCGAATTTTTGTTGAAAAATATCAACTTGGCATTGAATCAAGAAGCAAAACGGTCTGGTTTCCATACAGATAATGTTTACCACAAAATAGATACTGCACGTACTGCCGTATCGACAGACGGCAACCCAACGATTCGATATTCGTTTTGGGATGACTCATATCCCCTGTTTTATCGCGATACCAGCGGTGAAATTGCGGGCTTTCTTCCTGACTTACTCAAGTTAATTGAAATTCGTACATCAATGCGGTTCCAGTATGTTCCTCTGCCAGATGATGAAACACCTCTAGGATTACTTGAGCAAAAAAAGATAGATTTTGTTCCAGCCGTTGTCATGGATTCTCATGATCTTGACTGGACTGCGGTATCGAACCCACTGGCATCGATCAAATACTATCCAATTAGTTATAAGGGTTTGACCTATAAAGAGAAAGCGAAAGAAGGCGTTTTGTTTGACGACACTCCTGCTTATCAAAGCGTTAAGAATAGAGTTTTTGGCGAAAGTACAATTACTTACGTCAGCATTAAGCAGTTAATGGAAGATCTGAGAGATGGCAAGTTACGTCAAGCTTACGTGCGTGAAGATATACTCGATTATCTGGTTGCAAATGATGATGACGATAGGCTCGTTATTAAGCGTAACTCGTATAAAGAGATCGATATTGCGATCATGGTAAGAGAAGATGGACGACAAATCAGTGATCTGATTGACGGAGTAGCTTCAACTATCAACCCTAAAGAGTTGCATCGTCTACAAAATGGGTATACGCAGTTCAATATCGTCTATGGTTATGACAAAAACTACGTCATTGTTGGCTTGTCGATTCTTGCCAGCATTATTCTATTACTCGTCTTTATCTTTTATCTGTGGAAGAAAAATTTTCAGTTGAAGGTATCACTGAAAGAAAAAGAAGCGCAAAGAACACAGAATGATTTACGTTTCCTACAGAACATTATTAACGGGTTACCGAACCAAATCTTCATTCACGATGCGAGCCACAAGTTGTTGCTGAGCAACTGTTGTGGTGTCGAAAGCGGTAAGTGTAAGAACTGCAGCCTTTCTCAGAAGGAACGCCCTGATTATAAGGTGATTGAAAATGGTGAAGAACTATCACGCGTGCTAAAAGTGGGTGAAACCATTCAGCGTGACGTGGATGTTCAGATGTGTAGTGCCGGTTTGCAGACGATTGATTATTTCAGAACTCGTATCAGCGGCTCTGGTAGTAACGAAGAATTTGTCTTAACTGTTGTACATGATGTATCGGCACAGAAAGAGCAAGAGCGTGCATTGCGTGCAGCGAATGAAACAGCGCAGCATGCAGTACAAGCACGTGAACGTTTCTTGGCCAGTATGAGCCATGAACTTCGTACGCCAATTGCCGGTATGGCCGGTTTGTTAGAAATGTTGAAAATTCGCACTGATGATGAAGACACTCTAATGATGATCAATAACATCATTACTTCTACTCGCCATCTGCATTTGTTAGTGAACGATATCTTGGATTTCTCAAAGCTAGAAGCTCAGCAACTTGAACTGGATTTGGGTGAATGCCATTTGCTGCGTGAAGCAGGAGAATTGCTGCGAGTTCATTGTGCTTCAGCTCAGAAGAAAGGACTCAAGTTTGAGGTGAATTGGCAACCAACGACGGTAAAAGTGGTTAAAATCGATGCACTACGTTTCAGTCAGATTATTAATAACTTACTGTCGAATGCGATCAAGTTTACCGATGCTGGAAAAATTAGAGTTGATGTTTCACTGGATGAAAATCAGGTATCTCTTGCAGTAACAGATACTGGCGTTGGGATGAGTAAAGATGTCATCAAGGGCGTATTTAATCCGTTCTTCCAGGCTGACTCTACAATTGCTCGTCGATTCGGCGGTACAGGTTTAGGTTTGGCAATTGTCCACAACTTGGTCACTGTTATGGGCGGTAAGATTAACATTGATAGTGAACCAAATATTGGGACAACAGTGTCGTTTACCATTCCTCACGAACTGGTTCGCACATATGAAGAGTCGCTGAAAGTGGTATGTGCAACTTATCACGGCACAGACCCGTTGATCGCCAATTGGATAAATATATGGACGAGCAACAGCGGTAGTGCTTGTTCACTCGAAAATATTGATATTTATGACGAAGAAAATTTCGATGAGCGCAGCTGTGAGTTTCAACACAACATTATTATCAAGAAAAACCTTGATGTGTTCCGCAGCAGCAATGGTCATTGTGTCTACCTGAACTCAACCCCTTTCTTTCCAGATCTATTGTTCGATGCAGTTGTCGGCAATGAAAAAATGCCAGTTTCTGATGAAGAAAATATGCGTTCTCTACTGAAAGGCAAAGTGCTGGTTGCTGAAGACAATCCAATTAATCAGTTGGTGTTCAAACAACAATTAGTCGAATTGGGAGTGGACGTTGATATTGTCGATAACGGTTTAATTGCACTTGAGCTTTTACAAGCAAAACCGAAGGAATACGACATTCTAATCACCGATTGCCATATGCCAGTAATGGATGGCTATGAACTCGTGAATCGCGTTCGCTTGCAACCAGAGTTAAACCATATAACGCTAATTGGTTGTACTGCTGAAGATTCTCGAGTCGCGAATGAGAAGGCTGCGAACTCTGGTTTCGATACCATGTTGTACAAACCTTATGGCATTAATCGAATGTATAAACTGCTTGCGCAATATCTTTCTTCTGACATATCAGATGCTGATATTTGGTTGGCGAAATACGATGCAGGAGACGCTCAAGTTTTGTCACAAGTGTATGTAGATACTATGGAAAGTGACTTGGCTTTGCTATTAGAAAACAAAGGCGACCGCAAGTTAACCAAGGAAATTGTTCACCGTATTAAAGGTGGTTCTGGAACGATTGGTGAAATCACGGTTCAACAAAGTGCAATGGATTTAGAAAATGGATTGTTGAACTCTGATGGCAACATCGACCAATTATTTGAGCATTTGGTAGGCAATATCACTACCAGTATTGAACAAACAAAAGCGTGGATAAACAATCATGTCTTATAGAATTCAACGAGTACTTATCGTTGACGATGATCCTATTCAGTGTATTACGCTGAAAATACAGTTGAAGACCTTTGGTATTGACGATGTACGTGTTGCACAAAGTAGCAAACACGGTTTGGCAATTTGTGAGATTCAAGAGTTTGATCTTGTATTTTGTGATTTGTCTATGCCGGAAGAAGATGGCTTAACGTTTTTAAATGCGCTTAAAAAGCAAAATTACCAAGGTAAATTGTGTCTATTGAGCGGCCATGACAAAAGCATTATTGCGTTGGCTGAAATGATGTGTCGCCAACTTGGTCTTGGCATCATTGCATCACAGAAGAAGCCAATCTCGAATACAGATTTGGCATCAGTACTGAAATCAGTTGCTCAGGCGAATCCTACTCCTAAGGTGAGTGACAACGTGATCGAGTTCTTACGTTCAGATCTGGATTCAGCTTTCGACTCAAACCGGTTGGTCAACTTTTATCAACCACAATGCCATTTTGACAATGATACGCAAAGCGGTAATGAGGTTCTCATTCGTTGGAATCATCCAGAGTATGGTTATCTAAGCCCAAATGCTTTTTTGCCGATTATCGATAAAGAACAATGGCATGTGCGTCTGTTTTTCTACGTATTGGAACAAGCATTGGAAGACCATCGTAGTGGAAAGCTATCGGGGTCTATTTCAGTGAACGCGGCCTTAGCCAATTTCGGTGATTCAAACTTTGCTTTTCAGGTGCTTGAGTATTGTGAGCGTTATGATTTTTCTCCCCGAAATTTGATTATCGAAATGACGGAAATGGAAGTGTACAAACACAATCCAACCATGTTTGAAAACTTCGCTCGCTTACGTCTTAACGACGTTGAGCTGGCTATTGACGATTTCGGCGCGGGATATTCTTCGCTAATAAAACTTGCGGACTTACCGTTCACCGAAATGAAAATCGATAGGGCGCTGATTACGTCCTGTCATCGCGATAAAAGGAAAAACGCGATTCTTTCTTTGGTTGTTTCAATGGCGAAACAACTGGGTATGCGTCTTGTTGCTGAGGGAGTCGAAGACAATGAAACTTGGGCGCATTTACAGAGCATGGGGATAGATCTTTGCCAAGGTTATTTTACAGGCAGACCCCAACCAATTGAATATAAATTAATGGCTTAACGAGGCTACCCAAAATGATTCAAACAAATACTTCTTTAACTTGTCTTGTTGTCGACGATCACCCACTAGTATGTGCTGCAATCAAACAACTTTTAGACAAAGGCGGACGATTCGAAACTATCATCGTTGAACAAGATCCAATTAAAGCGCAAAAACTGATTCAAAAAGAACAAATCGACTTTTTAATCTTAGATGTAAATCTAGTAAAGTCAGATGGCTTTGAGTTGTTACGTCGTATAAAGTCTCATGGCTTTACGGGCAAATCATTGTTTATATCTGCCAACGATAGCCGACTCTACTCTGAAACGGCTTACAAACTGGGTGCAGACGGATATGTCTGTAAGTCAGAAGATTTAAATATTCTTAATGATGCGGTTGAATGTATTTTAAACGGCTATAGTTTCTACAAACTAATGAAAGACAGTGGGTCAAACGATGTTCAACTGTCTAAACAAGAACTTGTCGTTTTCACTTACTTGGTTGATGGCAAATGTAACAAAGAGATTGCTAGCATTCTGTCTCTAAGTCCGAAAACAATTAGTACGTATAAATCTCGTATATTGGAGAAGTACAACGTCAAATCGATTGTTGAGTTAATGAGCATCAACAAAAACATTATCTAATAGTTAGTTCACATAATATGGCGATGACAACAAAAAAAAACATTAACGAAATTGTGCTGACCAGTTTTATGGTCAGCTTGATCCTTTACGTGATCTCGATGGGATTTTATGTGGATTCGCATATTAATGAACGTGAACTGGAGTTTGAAAAATTTTCGAAAACAATGGCGCAGTACAACCAAGTGCTCTTTTTCACTGGCAAAATACTTGAAAGTGAAGTGAGTAAGTACGACGCCATTGAAACGGAAAACCAAACGCTACCAGATGGTCAAAATCGCCGCCTTTCCCACTTTAATGTGAGTGATGAACTGACCAATATTGATATTGCAATTGAAAACGAGTTTCATCAGTTGGTTGAGGAAATGCCGACTATTCTGCCGGAAGAAGATGTGATGTATTACCGCTCTTACATCAGCTCCTTGACGTCAGTCGATAAGAAAGACGCCAATATCGAAATTGAGCAGTGTTCTGGTCAACGAAATTGTGCTTTAGAAGCTTCTGAGAGACGATTGGTCGATCGGATACTGATATCAGACCCATATCAAAATGAAGAAGGAAAGGTGTTTATCACCGTATCGAGTCCAATCTATTTCCAAGGCGGCATCATTGGTGATGTGAATATTGATATATTCATGTTGCGTTTTGAAGGGGCATCGGAAGTTCGTGTAGAAAAGAAAGTCATCAATGGTGTAACTTTCTATGACTTTATTTACGGTAACGAAACGACTGACAGTAAGTTTGCCTACACCATTGACTTTGTAGCGGATAACTCAACCGTCTATGTGTATAGAGTTCCGGTGTTATCTATTGTCTATAACACTTTTGTGTTTTTCTTTATCCTTTGGTTAGCGAGCGGATTTGTTTTATACCGATTTAAAGAATTGCATCTTAATAAGATCAAACTTAGCGAAGCAGAAAGCAGTATTGTCCACGATCAGATGACGAGTCTTATGAACCGAAACGTGCTTGAAAGCGACGATTTCAAAAATGCCATCAAGGAGAAAGGGGCCAGTATCCTTGCTATTGATGGTAATAAGCTGAAAACGATCAATGACACCTATGGACACCATGTTGGCGACGAAGCGATAAAGCAAATAGCTAATGCCATGAAAGAAGTATTCCGTGATACGGACTACTTAATTCGCTCCGGCGGTGATGAGTTTCTTGCGGTATTGCCTGGCTGTAAAAAAGCGAACGCTGCCAAGTTAGCTCTTCGTTTAAAGGAGTGTGTTTGTGAAACCACATTTTCTCCATACGCTCTAAGTGTTGGAGTGTCGGTGGGCGTTGTTGAAATGATGGAAAACGAGCCTGTCGAATCAGCTATCCGCCGAGCTGATGAAAATTTGTATAAAGATAAACAGGAATAATTCAGTCCCTTGATGGATTCGCCAATACTCAATAAGAGTGATAAATTGTTTGCAGAGATAAGAGTTCTTTCGCAAAACAGACTTTAAGTTGCTGTTTTGCAAACGTGTGGTAGAGAATCGGATTTGTTATGCCAAATAATTTAGACTACAACTTACTGCAAACATTTGTTTTATTGTACAAACACAAAAACTTAAAGTTAGCTGGCCGTGCACTTGGGGTGACTGAAAGTGCGGTGAGTAAGCAATTGTCCAAATTGCGTGAGCAGCTCGATGATCCTCTTTTTGTCCGAGACAACCAAGGTCTTGAACCCACGGCTTTTACTGAAGAAGTGGTTCCAAATATCATCGATGGAATCAACACCATTCAGTCAGCACTTGCTAAAAATACCATCGATAGCGAGAACTATGATGGTGACATCTCTATCGCTATTATGCCCGTAATGCACATGCAGTTTGGTTCAGATCTGTTGATGGGTCTTAAAGCAACATTCCCCAATGCCTCTATTTCGTTGCTAACTTATGACAACAACACTACGCAAGATATCATCAACGGAAATATTGATTTAGGTGTGAATTACTTTAATCCTACATTAAGCAAATCGATGTATCAGGGGCGCATCAAGTTATTACGTCACGGTGTTATTCTTCCCTCCCGATTGGCAAATTTGAGTGATGAAGAAATACTCAATTTACCATTCGTTGGAATGGCGGCGCGCGGTAGGCACGACATAAAAGCGATACTGCAAGAAATTACAGCGGCGGTAGGGCATGACCTGAACGAGTATGCCTACGTTGATAACTTAATTTGTATGTTGAACACAATTGATAAAA
The DNA here is from genome assembly GCF_014596725.1 of Vibrio sp. Y2-5. GTDB lineage: Bacteria > Pseudomonadota > Gammaproteobacteria > Enterobacterales > Vibrionaceae > Vibrio. Next base: position 214,914 of record NZ_JACVEG010000004.1, on the reverse strand, counting down.
TTGGAGGGTTTTCGATTAGTCAATTGTTTGATGTCACGGATGATAGATTCTGCTTCCGTGTTCTTCCGGAGATATACCAAAAAATTGATAATTATTCGTTGGTGACGGTGATGAAGGCGAGTAACAAAAGCAATCCCTTGCACATTTTGCTTTCAGATATTATCAAAAAGAAAGTCGATAGATTTTCAGCGCCTTAAGCGGACTCTTTCAGTTGTACGAGTTCAATAATTGAATCCACATTACATTTGTTCAAAATACGACTCTTGTATGTACTTACTGTTTTTGTACTGATTGATAGCAGTTCAGAAATACGCTTGTTGGTAAAACCTTTTACAAGGTAGTTGTACACAATGGTTTCGCGTTTTGATAATGCCGAAAATTCGTTGTCGCTGTTGTGTTTGAATACATTGTAGCCGCGTAGGACACTAGAAATAGCATCTTGAATGATCTCTGTACTTTCTGTTTTTAGTACATAGCCATTTGCGCCCATTTTTTTAGCAGCATTCGAATACATACTGTGTTCATTGCTTGATACAAACAATATCTTACCTGCGAACTGTTTTGCTCTCATACGTCGTAGGAAATCCAAACCATCAAAACCTACCAGCTGAATATCTAATATGATTAAGTCAATATCATGTTGTCTTAATGCTGATGCCGCTGCAAAAGCGTCGCCGGCTAACAATACTTTGTCAAAGCCATTGTTCGCTTTAAGCATCTGTTGCATCGCTTGTTGTACCATTGGGAAACTGTCGATAATCAGTGCAGTTTTTGTGTTGGTTGTCATGTTGTATACCCTCGGTTAATTCGTTAAGTGTTAACTCTTGGAACTACTATAGGGTTTTTCTTACAGAAGATGTGGAAAAGCGAACTTTCCAAGTGGGAAAGTGGGTAATGTTATGTTGGAATTATTCTCCGGTGTAATATTGAACAATTTTCTCTATTTCCCCTGAGTTTTGCAGCTCGATAAGCGCGTCATCGAATTCTCTGACAAATTTTTCTTTATATGGATACTTCTCTTCGTTGACGTTGGTGTAAGCCATATATCCCGATTCAGTATTAATATGTGTAGCAAGACTAAAAGTAAGAGGCTTCACTAGTACTTCTTCTTCAAGTAAACGCTTTGTTTCCCAAAGGATTGAGATGCGGTCATTCACATAGCAGTCAATTCTCCGACTACGCAATTTAATAAGATTGAGTTGGTTTCCCTTAGCTTCAGAGACAGTCAATTTCCCTTCGTCTGATGCTTGCCAGAAATCAGGCCCACCTATATTGAACCCTGAGTTAATGCCAATGATTAGCCCATAGAAATCTTCAGGCCATATTTTCCTAGGGCTTTTACTGATCACTTTGTTGTCACAAAAAACAACGACTTCTTCATTAAGCATTGGACGAGAGTAAGGGGAAATATAATCACGACTCTCCGGATGAAAATAGGGCGGCATTAACGCAAAACTGCGTCCAGATTCAATCAATTTCAGCCCTCTCTTCCAAGGAACAGGGCGAATAGTTATATCGAAATCGTTGAGCTTTTCATCTATTGCATGAACGATATCTGGATAAATACCAATGGCTTCGCCATCCTCCGCATAAGTATAAGGCGGGTAGGACTCATCAGTGAGAATTTCAACAGTGACTGTTTCTCCATAGCCCATTGGCATGTATGTTAATCCACTTAACATGGCTACCCAAATTCTGCGCATTATTAGTCATCCTTTTCTATACGCTTTCCTTTAGTTTAGTTTTATAAATGAGTTTCGGTTTATAAACAAAGTGTAAAACGCTAAACTGCAGAAAAATTTTATGGGTATGTGAAATGAACGAATTTGAATCCGATTTTGAAAATGATGAAGAAATCGAGATAGAGGCTATTGGCGTAGAAGTTGATAACCAACCCATTGAGCTTTATAAAGTTCTGAAAATTGCTGATGCAGTCAGTGGTGGTGGTGAAGCGAAGTATGCGATTACAGAAGGTTATGTTGCCGTTAACGGTGAGGTGGAAATCCGCAAGCGCCGGAAACTGTATGATGGTGATTTAATCGAATTTAACCAAGAGTTTTACTTGGTTATTTGTGACGCCCCTGTGACGGAAGAGGCGGTTGAAGACGTAGAAGTCGTGCCAGCAAAGCCTCAAGCAGAAAAGAAAAACAGAAAGCAGGAAAAGAAAAAAACAGCGCAAGAAAAAACAAATAAGAAGCCGAATTCAAAACCAAAACCACAGCCAGCAGAAGTAGAACCTAAAGAAGAAAAGATTGGTGGTAGGGGAGCGATCAAGTTTTTCTAAATTTAAGTTTTAAAATGGGGAGCATCAGCTCCCCATTTGTTTAACTCCAGTCGTCATCGAAAGAAGGTCGACCTTCTAGGGCGTAGGGATCTTCATCGAAAGGGTGTTCGGCTTTGCCACGTAACCTTTCCAATTGCGCTTCAAGCATATTAACCGTTTCATAATCTCCCTCTGAGCACGCTATGTATATTTGCTGCTCTAGTGCATCAATGCTTTCACGAATGTTCATTTAGCACCTCCTATATGACGGTGAATGACACGAGACCGTTTCTCATCACAATTGTAGACCACATACGATGATTTCCTAGTGTGTTGGACTCATTCAAGTATTCAGGTGTTGAATTCTTCAGGTTAGAACAATAATTATCACAGTCTCAAATATGAAAATATAAAATAAATTCATTAAGTTATGTAAGGTTTCTGTCAATATTCTTATCAGATATTTCCTAATGTGCAAATGATTGACTACACTTAGTTTTTATCCAACTCAGTGGTGATCTTAATGAAAAACAAAGCAATTAAAGTAGCTGTCGTAGCAGCATTGGGCGTGAGTTCTTTAACTGGTTGTATGGGCCAAATGGCAACCACAGGTTTGGTTGGCAAATTCAACTTAGAAGTTGTGGATAACCGTTACGGTCGTGAAGGTATGTTCCTGCTTCTATCACCAGTCTACGCTATCGCTTCTTTTGCTGACTTGTTTATTTTTAACGCAGTAGAATTCTGGACAGGAACTAACCCACTTTCTGGTAAGTCTCCTGCGGTTGTTGATACTCCAGCAGATACGATGTTGAAAGTGAATGACAGCCTAGACTCTTCAATGACGGAAGTTCCACTTTCAAATAATGGCGATGTTAAGTCAGCAACAATGCAACAGATCGATGAGAACACCATGCAAATGGATATTTCTTATCTAGATGGCTCTCACAAGGTTTTACGTGGTGAGAAAGGGGAAGACAGCGTAGCGTTTTACTTGAATGATGAATACATCACAACCGTTTCTAATGAAGAATTGGTTAACTACGTTCAGACTTCTAAAATCTAAGCTTTGTAGGCTTACTGGTTTTTAGTTTAAGCCTCCCTTTGGGAGGCTTTTTTGCGCCTTTAGACATTTGAGGAAATGATTGTAGATGCAAATCTAACCGCTTTAACATCAATTGCTTACTTACTATGCAAATAAACAGGTTTTTATGAAAAAACAGTTTCATTTTTTCTACTCTGTGGCATAGTAGCAACGTCCTTTCGATGCGCGGGCATCGTATAATGGCTATTACCTCAGCCTTCCAAGCTGATGATGCGGGTTCGATTCCCGCTGCCCGCTCCAAGTATTTCTACTTTCCAAAAATCCCTAAACCTATAATAAAACGCTTTAATGCGTGTTTTTGCATATCTAGCATTTGTGAATTTATTGTGTATTCGTTCACGTTAATTTGTAGGTGCCTAAAGTAGTAACGTATGGCAAATAGCATTTAAAGAATTGTATTGCTATAAAGCCCAATTTCCATACAAACCATTATCTATTCGTGGTTGCTATTCATATCTTCAAATAACCCTTCAACTTGAACCTTATTTTCAACTAAAACCTGTTGTATTTTAAGCAATTCTATCCATCGTTCGTACTAACGAAGTGCTATTGGTGTATCCCGAATTACACACATCTAAAATGAGCTGTGTGGAAATTCGCACAGTATTTGTGTGGAAATATTTAAAAAAACCAATAAAAAACAATTAGATACGATTAAATTAAAGAGTGGCACGACCCCTGCAATGTAAAGAACGAACACATTTTCGTTTAAAGAACAGAGGTCACTATGTCTAGTATTTCTACTACACAAGATAAGCAATGGTCGATGCCCAATCCCGGGTTATTTGTCGCCATTATCGTCGCCGCAATCATTTTGTTAGTACCGTTCGGAGGTGAAGAGCTTCCTGTAGCAGGTAAACATATGATCGCAATTTTAGCTTTCGCCGTTATTGTCTGGGTTAGTGAAGCGATGGATTATACAGTCAGTGCTGTTGTCATTTCGGTATTGATTGTAATCCTCATAGGTTTTGCTCCAAATATGGCTAATCCGGAAGTCATGTTAGGTACCAGAAAAGCATTGGGTATGGCTATATCTGGATTTTCAAGCTCTGTAGTCGCGTTGGTGACATCTGCGATGTTTATCGCGGCAGCTATGACAATTACAGGTTTGGATAGACGTATTGCGCTATTCACCATGTCCAAAGTAGGTACAAGCAGTAAAAGTATTTTGGTTGGTGCGATCGCCGTAACTATCGTACTTAGCTTAGTGGTACCTAGTGCAACAGCACGTACTGCCTGTGTTGTTCCAATTATGTTAGGTGTTATTGCTGCTTTTAATGTGGACAAGCGTTCACGTCTAGCGGCTTCAATGATGATTGTGATTGCGCAGTCAACAAGTATCTGGAACGTAGGTATTCAGACCGCAGCTGCACAGAACTTACTTTCTATGGGCTTTATTAGCAAAGCGATGGGTCCAGAGCATGTACTTGGTTGGACGGATTGGTTAATTGCAGGTGCTCCATGGAGTATCAGTATGTCAGTAGTTCTGTACTTTGTAACTCGCAAAGTAATGCCGCCTGAAGTAGAAAATATTGAAGGTGGTGCAGAAGCCATTAAAAAATCTCTTTCTGAACTGGGTCCTATGACAGGTAAAGAAAAACGTTTGATCGGTATTTCTCTGATGCTATTGAGCGTATGGGCAACTGGCGGGAAATTACACAGCGTAGATACTACTTCTGCAACCCTGATCGGTTTAGCTCTTATGTTGGCGCCGGGAATTGGGATTATGGAGTGGAAAGAAGTCGAAAAGCGCGTTCAGTGGGGCACTTTGTTGATGTTTGGTGTAGGTATTAGTCTTGGTACCACATTGCTAGATACGCAAGCTGCACCTTGGCTTGCAAATTTCGTAGTCGATTGGTTTGGTTTAGAATCTCTTAATTCTTTTGCTATCTTCGCTGTCTTAGCTGCATTTTTGATTCTTATTCACCTTGGCTTTGCTAGTGCGACAGCATTGTGTGCAGCTTTATTGCCGATTCTGATTAGCCTACTAGTGAGCTTACCTGAAAGTTCAGGCGTAAACGCTGCAGGTATGACTGTTCTGCTCGCCTTCACTGTTAGTTTTGGTTTCATACTACCGATTAATGCTCCGCAAAACATGGTGTGTATGGGTACAGATACCTTCACTCCTCGTCAGTTTACCCGCATTGGTTTGATATTGACGGTTATTGGTTACTTGATGCTGCTCTTATTTGCAGCAACTTGGTGGAGCTATCTAGGTCTTATCTAACAGGGGAAAAAAGCAGATGAAAGTTTCAATAGAAAAAATTAGATGGTTGGCTGCAGGTCTGTTAGAGATGAATGGTTGTCCTTCAGATATTGCTCAGAATGTAGCGGAACATATGGTGGAAGCCGATAGAAACGGCTATAGCAGTCACGGTGTTTCGTTGTTACCTAAATATATTGGCAATATGCATGAGGGAGAGGTTACCGCTGTTGCTCGACCAGAATTGCTTGCTGAAAGCAGTGGTATGATGCGTTTTCATGCTCGTAATGCTTTTGGTCAACATGCTGCTAAGGTAGCTATGCGTGCGGCAATCGAAAAGACCAAATCAGAAGGCTATTGTTTGATGACGTTGTGCCATGCGCATCACTTAGGTCGGTTAGGGCATTATGGTCAGATGGCTACAGATGAAGGACTAAGCCTATTTGCTGTCAGCAACGTTACAGGTCGTCCTGCTGTCGTGGCTCCATGTGGTGGTGCTGAGGCTCGACTAACCACTAACCCGTTTTGTTTTGCTTGGCCGATGAATTCTGGGCATCCGCCGTTGTTGGTCGATTTCGCTACAAGTAGTATCGCAATCAACAAAGCGCGTGTTATGGCACAACAAGGGCAGAGCGTACCACTAGGTACTGTAATTGATGCGCAAGGCAATCCAAGCGAAGACCCAGGGGTACTTTTTTCTGAGGCTGCTGGTGCTTTATTGCCTTTCGGTGGGCATAAAGGGTTTGGTATGGCGCTAATGATTGAGCTAATGGCAGGTATACTGTCTGGCGGCGATACTATCGCTCAAGATCACAGTGCTAACGGATCAGCTCACAATCATTTGTTTACTTTATTGATTGACCCGAGCAAGTTTGGTGATGTGCACCAGACTCAAGGGAAAGTAAATGAATTTGTTGAATATTTACTAGGAACTAAACCACAAGCTGGTGTTGATCATGTGATTTACCCAGGTATGCCGGAAGCGAAGCAGCGCGCAGCACATAGCGAAAGCATTACTGTAAGCTCAGAGTTTTGGCAATGGATTACTGAAAACTATTCTAGAAAAGGAGTAGATCTTCAGGAGCCAGAGATGGCTGAAGCTTAAGGTTTGTAAGACCTTTAAAGAGCCAGTAACTAGGTTACTGGCTCTTTTTTTATGCTTTTATTTAATGCTTAACATATTGATTTGTTTTGTTTATTCAACGTTGACTGTACGAATGATTGTTTCCTTTGTTGTACGGGAGATGTCAGGGCAATCAAGTAATCATAGAAAATTCTACAGAGTAAGTGATGTTTGAAGTGATGGAAGATGAACTATGGGAAGAGGGGATTACCACTTAAGTCATAGTTATAAGAGTTAGAACAATGAGTGCAATTGATGGATACGAGTCTATTTTCGAATAAAAGTAACGTGTTCGCGATGGGGTTTGAGAATGATTTTATGTATTGCCTTAAATAAACGAAACCATAGGCTCGATAGTTAATACTGGAATACAGTAAGCGGTATTGAATACTGACAGCAGGCTCTGCTGCCAGTCATTCAATAGCATTAAGTTGGGTTATCACATTGTTAGCAATGGAAGGAGTTATTTTGGTTTATCGACACCGTTTAACAAGCGGATTCTGAATCCCTAAAAGCCTGTGGATTTATTTGGTGCTTATTGATTTTATCGTATAGCGTTTTACGAGGCAGTATGAGCTGCCTTGCTGTCAGGCTTACTTGTCCGCCTGTCTGACGTAGCATATCTTCAATTAATTTTTTCTCGAAAGCATCAATACAAGCAGCCAAACCACACTCTTCCTGAATAGGGAACGATACAGACTCTGACTGAGAGGATCGTAGTAGTCCCAGAACAAAGCGTTCGGCAGTATGTTTGAGTTCGCGAACATTCCCGGGCCAACTCATGGACTGTAACCACGCAATGAAGGATGGTGATATTTCCGGCATCGGCTGTTGAAATTTCTGTGCAGCTTGGCTTGCGAACCAGTAAAACAGCTCAGGTATATCTTCGAGTCGTTCACGTAACGGTGGTATGCGAACGGTTGCCACGTTTAAGCGATAGTAGAGATCGAGTCGAAAATCTCCTTGTTTACTAAGCTCCAGCAGATCGACTTTTGTTGCGGCGACTACACGGCAATTAATCGGAACAAGTTTATTTGTACCAAGTCGCTCGATTTGTCGTTCTTGCAGTACCCGCAGCAATTTGGCTTGCATGCCCATTTCCATACCTTCAATTTCGTCTAGAAACAGCGTGCCACCATTGGCATACTCTACCTTGCCAACACGTCGTTTTGTTGCACCAGTAAACGCGCCTTGTTCGTGCCCAAATAGTTCACTTTCAAATAAAGTCTCCGGTAGACCTGCGCAGTTCAGTGCTACAAAATTGCCTTGATTGTTGTTGCTCCAGTGGTGAAGAGCTCTAGCCACTACTTCTTTACCGCTGCCGGTTTCTCCGTGGATTAATACATCCACACCTGTGCTAGCAATATGTGTCAGTGTATTTCGAAGTTCATTCATCGCTGGGCTGCGACCAATTAGCAAAGGCCCCTCATCCTTTATTGCTGCTCTTCTAAGTTGGCGGTTTTCTATCACAAGGCGTCTTTTTTCAACTGCGCGATTCACCATTTCGAGCAATTTTTCGGAACTACATGGTTTTTCTATAAAGTCATAGGCACCTTTACGCATTGCTTTAACGGCCATCTCTACATCACCATGACCTGTTATCAATATAACTGGCAGATCGCTATCCCACTCTTGGGCTCTCGCTAGGAGTTCTAGACCGGACATTCCGGGAAGACGGACGTCGGTGATAACAATGGCATGTTCTTCTTTTTCTATTGCCTCTAACCCTTGTTCTGCATTTGGTAATGCAATAACTTGATATCCTGCTAGCATCATTGCCTGTTTACAGGCAAAGCGCACAATATCGCTGTCTTCAATATAAATGACTTTTATATCAGGAAGATGTTGATTCATCTTGGCCCCTCAATTTATCCCAGGTAAGTGTAAACATAGTACCGCCGTCAGGGTGATTATCGGCGGAGATTGTTCCGTTTGAGTTGTTCACTATTTCACAGACAATCGCCAACCCGAGCCCCATTCCTCGGCGTTTGGTGGTAAAAAACGAATCAAACATGCGACTTTGAACTTCTGACGATATACCAGCCCCAGTATCTTTAATGGTGACAGTTATTATTTTGTCATCTTCGCGGACAGTAATATCCAGACGTTTTATGGGTTGATCTTCCATTGCATCGACCGCGTTAATGATTAGGTTGCTGAAAATTTGCTCCAGACCTACGGAGTCACAGTTCACTATCAACGAGGAAGATGAAACGTTAATACGGCGTTCAACGCAGTTTCTTTCAAGGTTATGGTTTAGTAGCGCCAGCGAATTGTAGATCGCTTTAATTATATTAGCTGCGTTACCTTTAGGTACTTTATTACGACTGACGAATGACTTCATTTCTGAAATATTGTGACTCATTCGCTCAATCACGGAAGTAATATAGTTAAGGTTTTGGTCTACTTCACTATACATATTGAGATCAAGCATTTTGCGTGCGTTATCAGTTAGAGCATGAATGGCTGCTAAGGGTTGGTTTTGTTCGTGAGCAATTTCCGTGACCATTTGCCCAAGTGCAGCTAACTTATTAGATTCTGCTAGTTCGCTGCGAATATGTTGTAAGGAACGTTCTGCGGCCATTCTATCTTTCATTTCATTAAGCCGATATTGATCGACTTTCCTCAGTGCTCGCGTTCTGCTGGTAACTTCTCGCTCAAGATAGTCGTTATTTTTCTTCAAAACATTCTGAGCATGTACTCGCATTCGAAGATATTTAAATAGCATTAATAAAAACAGGTAGATAAAGAGTATAACTGAAGCGACAACACCAATTGAAATATAAACTTCTTGCATTGAAGATACGGAGGCTACCTTCCAATTATATTCTGGAATTGTAATGTATTGCCGATAATTTCTAGGGAATAAACAGCTTTGGGTTTTGCTAGTGTTAAATAATTTAATGCCCAAGAATTCATAGCATGTATAATTTTCCACTAGTTCCATAGCGTTGCTATTATATTGTTTGGTTTTTTCAATTGTTTCTAAAACAGGGGAGGTCAGCTTATTCATTGACTTGAGGCGCCAGTTGGGATTAACACTCAAAAAGATAATCCCATGTTCATCGGCAACAAATATCTTATCCGGACCTTCAGACCATGCTTTTTCAATATCATTGAGGCTGATCTTAATCACCATGACACCAATGATTTTCCCTTCATTTTCAATTCGAGATGAAAGAAAAAAACCGGGTTGTAATGTCGTGCTACCGATACCGTAAAACTTTCCTAACTGTCCTTTCATCGCTTGAGTATAGTAAGGGCGAAAGCTATAGTCCTCCGAGATATAACTTTGCTCTTCGTTCCAATTACTAGAAGCTATCGCTTTTCCTTGTGGATCTAAAATAAAAAGTGCAGTTGTGCGTAGTTCTTTATTGAACTCTTCAAGGTGTAAGTTTAAGGCTTTCAACGAATCTGGGTCTGAGGCAACAAGATTAGTATGAATTAAACGGTCCTGAGAAAGCAAAAATGGTAAATGGTTATATTGCTCAATAGTAGAATGTAAGGTTGCGTTATACATTTCTAAGCGCATTTTTTCTGCACTTGTAAATGTAAAGACAAAAAATCGTAAGAACAAAACGCCAGCGAAAACAATGAACAAAAATAACAATATTTCAAAAATGATAAAATTTCTTTTATCTCTAAACAGGATTAAATTTAATATCATTATTCTTCGCCTCGAAACTTGTGGTTATAACAATTTTGAAGCTTCTATAAGAATTACCCTACGATAAATGTAGCAAAGTATTACAGTGGTAAATCTATGGACTAAAATGCAATTACTCCAAAATTTTAATTCTCTACTAGTAGCAAATTCCATAGAAATATTGTTCTAACTTAAATTTATTTTCAATTTATTTACATAAATGTAAAAATTAATAAATATATTTCATGCAGTAATTTTTCTAAGCAGAGGTGGACAATATAACCATAGTACGCACCAAACGAATAGAGTAATGATTTTGGTGATATCACAATCATTGAACTTTAAGTAAATTCTGACTAATTTCATACAATATAGAGAGAACGGGAATCAAATTTTTAACAGATTAATAAAGACAAACACATTAAGATTCTCTTTCTCTCTTTCTCTCTTTCTTTCTCTCTTTCTTTCTCTCTCTTTCTTTCTTTCTTTCTTCTTGTTTTGACACCTTCTATTTTCTTTATCTTGAAATGATGGCGGTTTCCCCTTTTCCGAAGACTTTTTAGGACAAGTTTGCATAGGCGATGTGAATGTGTGAGCAGCCAATTGCTGACGTAATAAACAAATTCAGAGCGATTACTAATCTGTCGATGCCTTAAATGTTCATCGGAATGAAAGAGAGATATTTGGAAATTAAAAATTTGAATGAAGCTGTGTGTATATCCGCTCAGGTGCGGATTTCGTGTCACTTTCGCCGCCGTGTTTATTGAATGGGATAAAAAATAAATTCATATATATCAATTAGATACGACAATATTTTTTTTGGCACAAATGCTGCTATATAAAATGCGTTACTAACTCTCCCCCTACAAAAATAAAGGAGACACAATGGAACCATCATCTCTATTTAACGCAGAAAACTTAAGTTTTCTTGATGAGCAATACCGTCAGTGGCTTGAATCTCCAGAACAGCTTTCAGAAGACTGGCAGCAACTATTTACACAAACAGAAGGTGTTATTTTTGAACAAGGCGCAGCAGAAGGTAATGTATCTTCCTCTGTTGTGAAAAAGCAAATTGCGGTTACTTTACTCACAAAAATGATTCGTGACAAAGGTCACCATAATGCACAAATAGATCCGCTTGGCTTACAAGTTGTCAAACCGTTACAACAACTGAATTTGCAAGAGTGGGGGCTGGAAACAGCTGACTTGCAGCAGAATTTTTACGTTCCTTTTGCTGGTCAACAAGTCAATATGCCTCTGAATCAGATTCTTTCTCTGTATCAGCAAGCTTGGTGTGGTAGTACTGGCTATGAAGTGACGCACTTAGAAGACGATCAAGAGGTTGATTGGTTGCTAAAGCGAATAGAGCAAGCTTCTCCCGCTGATTTTAAGCAAGACCAAAAACTTACCCATTTAGAACATTTAACTCGAGCTGAAACTTTAGAGCGTTACTTACATACTCGCTTTGTAGGACAGAAACGATTTTCTTTGGAAGGTGGTGAGAGCACTATCCCAGGGATTCATGCATTGATTGATCAATTAAGCAAGCATGGAGCCGAAGAGTTGGTGATCGGTATGGCGCACCGTGGTCGTTTGAATGTTCTAGTCAATGTGTTGGGCAAATCTCCAGCTCTACTATGTGAAGAATTTGAGGGCAAACAACCGAAGGCTCTAGGTTCAGGTGATGTTAAATATCACCTTGGATATTCGAGAAACATTGATACCGCACACGGTAGCATGCATCTTTCACTGACATGCAACCCGTCACACCTAGAGATTGTAAACCCGGTGGTTCAGGGACAAGTTCGCGCTCGTCAAGATAATCGTGGTGACATTGCCCGCGAGCAAGTAGCTTCGCTATTGATTCATGGTGACTCTGCACTAGGTGGTTTAGGTGTAAACCAAACAACCTTCGCTCTTGCAGAAACTCGCGGCTACAGTACAGGTGGTACGATTCACCTCGTCATCAATAACCAAGTCGGTTTCACAACTTCTCATCCGCAAGATATGCGCTCAACGCGTTATTGTACAGATGTTGCGAAAGGGGCTGGTATGCCGGTACTGCATGTTAACGGTAATGACGTTGAAGCAGTTTGTAATGCAATGGCGTTAGCGGCGGATTGGAGACAGACTTTCCATAAAGACATCATCATTGACTTAGTATGTTTCCGCAAACATGGTCATAACGAGAGTGACGAACCACGTCTGACTCAGCCACAGATGTATAAAGCTGTCGATAACCATCCGGGTGTACGCAGTCTTTACGCGGACAAACTGGTTCAACAACAAGTTCTGACATCAGAGCAGTCGTCTGAAATGGTTGAGTCAACCCGACAATGGCTGGATAGCCCTGCTTCAGAAAGCGCGCCGAAATCCGCTACCCATCGTTGGAGCAACGACTGGAGCGTCTTCGACCAGACTAATTGGTGCCCAATTTCTTGTACTCAAATTACTCGTGAACGTATTGCAAAACTAGGCGATGTGTTATCTACCGCACCTGATGGATTTACGGTTCACCCAACTGTGAAACGCCAGTTAGCTCAACGCAAAGCGATGTCTCTTGGTGATCAGCCTGTTGATTGGGGTATGGCAGAAGCACTGGCATGGGGATCTTTGGTGGAAGACGGGCACCCAGTTCGCCTTTCTGGTGAAGATGCTGGCCGTGGTACGTTTAGTCACCGACATGCAGTATTGCACGACCAACAAAAACAAGAACGCTACATACCGCTGCAAAATATCAGTCCTAGTCAGGAAACGTTTGAGGTCATCGACTCTGTGCTGAACGAAGAGGCGATATTAGCGTTGGAATATGGTTATTCGATTAGTTCTCCAAAAGCGTTAACTATCTGGGAAGCTCAGTTTGGCGATTTCGCGAATGGTGCCCAAATTGCTATCGACCAATTCATCTGTTCAGGTGAAACCAAATGGCAACGTTTTAGCGGGTTAACTGTGATGCTACCTCATGGTTATGACGGTCAGGGCCCTGAGCACTCATCTGCACGTCCAGAACGTTGGCTACAGTTGTGTGCGGAAAACAATATGCAAGTGGTTATGCCTAGTGAATCTAGCCAGATGTTCCATTTGTTACGTGGTCAAGTCACACGTTCAACACGTAAGCCATTGATTATTATGATGAGCAAGCGTCTGTTGCGAGCTAAAGCAGCAATGAGCGACCTGACTCGTTTCACTGACAACACATTCCTACCAGTGATTGCTGATCCGTTAAACCAGCCTGCGAACCAAATCGAGCAAGCCATTGTTTGTTCGGGGCAAGTTTACTATGACGCAGTGGCAGAACGTCAGAAACGTGGATTGGAAGACAGAGTAGCAATTATCCGTCTTGAACAACTTTATCCGTTCCCAGCAGAAGAGCTTTCATCTCAGTTGGAACAGTTAACCAATTGTAAACACTTAGTATGGCTACAGGAAGAGCCGGAAAACCAAGGCGCGTGGCGTCAGATTCATCATAATCTTGTTTCTATCACGGAAGGGAGAAACTGGAGTTATGCAGGCCGTCCAGCTGCTGCTGCACCAGCAACTGGTTATGGCTCTGTACATCGTCAAGAACTAGAAAATCTACTTGACGAAGCGTTTGCTTCGATTTCATAGGCTCAGTAGATAACAAATTACCTCAGGAAAATAATTATGATTGAAATTAAAGCCCCACAACTCCCAGAATCCGTTTCGGAAGGTATCTTGGCTCGCTGGTGTAAGCAGCCAGGAGAAGCGGTAAAGCGCGATGAAGTCATAGCTGAACTTGAAACTGACAAAGTTATCCTTGAAATTCCAGCGCCACAAGACGGTGTGTTGAATGAACTCATCTGTCAGGAAGAAGATACAGTAGTATCTGAACAGCTGTTAGCTTACATAGTGCCTCAGAGTGCTGCTGCAGTTGAAGCTCCGGCAGCAGCTCCTGCAGAAGCTGCGGCGCCAGCTTCTGCTCCGGTGATGCCTGCAGCAAGTCAGGAAGGGTTACGTCAGGGCATCTCTATGGATCAAGTTACTGGTAGTGGTAATGGCGGTCGAGTTCTAAAAGAAGATGTAGTACGTGCAGCTGAAGCGCAAAAAGCGCCTGTACAAACCCCTGAACCTGTTGTAACCAAAGCACCAGCAGCTCCAATCATTTCTGGCTCTCGTGAAGAGCGTCGTGAGCCGATGTCGAGACTACGTGCTCGTGTTGCTGAGCGTTTGCTTGAGTCGCAGCGTGAAAACGCCATTTTGACTACGTTCAACGAAGTGAACATGCAGCCAGTAATGGATTTACGTAAACGTTGGAAAGACGACTTTGCTGCAAAACACGATGTGAAACTTGGCTTTATGTCGTTCTTTGTAAAAGCAGCAACGAGTGCTTTGCGTGAATTCCCAATTCTTAACGCTAGTGTTGATGGTAAAGATATCATTTGGCACGACTACTGCGATATCGGTATTGCGGTAAGTAGCCCTCGCGGCCTTGTTGTACCAGCACTACGTAATGCTGAACAAATGTCAATTAAGGAAATTGAAAGCCAAATCGCTGAGTATGCAATTCAGGCGCGTAATGGCAAATTGCCTCTTGAAGCCCTACAAGGCGGAACTTTCTCTATCACTAACGGCGGTACGTTCGGCTCAATGATGTCTACTCCGATCATCAACCCACCACAATCAGCCATTTTGGGTATGCACGCTATCACTCCACGTGCTGTTGTAGAGGACGGAAATATTGTTATTCGTCCAATGATGTACCTGGCACTGAGCTATGACCACCGAATCATCGACGGTCAGGAAGCAGTACAAGCACTGGTGCACATTCGCCGCTTGTTGGAATCGCCTGAGCGCTTTTTACTAGATATTTAAAAGGAACCATTATGAGTACACTTTTTGATGTTGCCGTTATTGGCGCGGGACCAGGTGGATATGTTGCAGCTATTCGAGCTGCACAGCTTGGACTAAAGGTCGCTTGTATCGATGATTTCTCAAATTCTGAAGGGGAACCATCTCCTGGCGGCACTTGCTTAAATGTAGGCTGTATACCGTCTAAAGCTCTACTTCAGTCATCTGAGTTGTATCACGCGTTACAACACGAAGGCACTGAGCACGGAATCAGTGTTACTGGTGCGAAGCTGGATGTACCAGCAATGATTTCACGAAAAAATGCCATTGTGAATCGACTAACTCAGGGCATTCGCATGCTATTTGATCGCAATAGCATCACGTTCGTTCATGGTCGAGCTACGCCAGTACTCTGCCAAGATGGAGTTTGGCAACTTTCGGTTGCTCAATCAAAAGATACGCAAACCTTACAAGCGCGTAACGTTGTAATGGCGATGGGTTCTAGACCACGTGCGTTGCCAGGCGTCGAAGTCGACAACGTCGATATTCTCGATAATGCAGGCGCATTAGCGCTTGAAAGCTGTCCTAAGCGTCTTGGCGTAATTGGCGCTGGTGTGATTGGTTTGGAACTGGGATCTGTTTGGCAGCGCTTAGGTTCAGAAGTCACATTGCTAGAAGCTGCGGACTCTTTCCTGCCAGGGCTTGAGAAACGTGCATCCACTGAGGTTCGTAAAGCACTGACAGATAGCGGCCTGACCATGGAGTTTGGCGTCAAGATTCAGCGTGTTGAAAAACGCAGTAAGGACATCGTTCTTCATTGGGAACAAGCTGGTGTAGAGCATAAAACTACCGTTGACAAACTGATCGTTGCTATCGGGCGAGTGCCTAACAGTGATGATCTTGACGTCGAAGCTCTAGGTATCACTAAAGATGATCGCGGTGTGATCGTTGTCGATGAGTTATGCCGCACAGGACAACCTGGTTTGTGGGCAATTGGTGACTTGGTTCGCGGTCCAATGTTGGCGCACAAAGCAATGCATGAAGGTATTCAAGTCGCAGAATCGATTGCTGGACAACCAGTTCATCCTGTTGATTTGAACGCAATACCTTCGGTTATCTACACCGACCCAGAAGTTGCTTGGGTAGGGGTCACTCAACCCGGTGCGGGCGTTAAAAAAGGCAGCGCACCTTTTGGTGGCAATGGTCGTGCATTAGCGCTAGGCAGAGATGGTGGGCGTTGTACTTTGTTCGTCCGTGAAGACAACGACAGACTGGTTGGTGCGACAATTATCGGTCCACAAGCATCAGAACTAATTAACGAAGTTACGATGTCAATGGCATTCCAAGCTTCGGCAGAAGATATTTCACTCACTATGCACGCGCATCCTTCTTTAAGCGAAGTATTGCACGAAGCCGCTTTAGCGGCAGATAAACGCGCCATCCACGGCTAAAATCTTATTCACAGGAGAAATAAGTAATGAATATTCATGAGTATCAGGCTAAACAGCTGTTTGCCGAATTTGGACTGCCTGTATCTGAAGGTTATGCATGCGATACTGCACAAGAAGCTTTTGAAGCTGCTAAGCGTATCACGGGTAAAAAAGTTGCTAAGTGTCAGGTTCACGCTGGTGGCCGTGGTAAAGCGGGCGGTGTAGAGCTTCACGACACGAGTGAAGGCGTAAAAGAATTCGCTCAAAAATGGTTAGGTAAAAACCTAGTAACTTACCAAACAGACGCAAATGGTCAGCCAGTTTCAAAGATTTTGGTTGAAACCGCAACTGACATCGCTAATGAACTATACCTTGGCGCAGTCGTAGACCGAGCAACTCGTAAGATTGTTTTCATGGCATCAACTGAAGGTGGTGTGGAAATTGAAAAAGTTGCTGAAGAAACGCCAGAGCTAATCCACAAAGCTGCAATTGATCCACTCGTAGGTCCACAAGCTTACCAAGGTCGTGAACTTGCATTCAAACTGGGTCTTGAAGGTAACCAAATCAAGCAATTCGTGAAGATCTTTATGGGTCTTGGCGAAATGTTCTCTCAATATGATTTGGCATTGCTTGAGATTAACCCGCTTGTTATTACTACTGAAGGCAACCTATTGTGCCTAGACGGTAAAATTAACATCGACTCAAACGCAATGTACCGTCAGCCTAAGCTACGTGAAATGCACGATCCTTCGCAAGAAGACGAGCGTGAAGCGCACGCAGCTCAGTGGGAACTGAACTACGTAGCACTGGATGGTGACGTTGGTTGTATGGTTAACGGTGCTGGTCTAGCAATGGGTACAATGGACATTGTTAACCTACACGGTGGCAAACCTGCAAACTTCCTAGATGTTGGCGGTGGCGCAACAAAAGAGCGTGTAGCTGAAGCATTTAAGATCATTCTATCTGATGCGAATGTGAAAGCCGTTCTGGTAAACATCTTCGGTGGTATCGTACGCTGTGACATGATCGCAGAAGGTATTATCGGTGCGGTTAAAGAAGTTGGCGTAAACGTTCCTGTTGTTGTTCGTCTTGAAGGTACGAACGCTGACCTAGGTCGCGAAGTCCTTGCTGGTTCTGACCTTGATATCATTGCTGCTGAGTCACTAACTGACGCAGCTCAGAAAGTTGTTGCTGCTGTGGAGGGCAAATAATGTCTGTACTTATTAACAAAAACACTAAAGTAATTTGCCAAGGTTTCACTGGCGGTCAAGGTACTTTCCACTCTGAACAAGCGATCGCTTACGGAACGCAAATGGTCGGTGGTGTTTCTCCGGGTAAAGGTGGTCAAACTCACCTAGGTTTACCGGTATTTAACACTGTACGCGAAGCAGTAGAAGCAACTGGCGCTACAGCGACAGTAATCTACGTACCAGCAGCATTCTGTAAAGATGCTATTTTCGAAGCAATTGACGCAGGTATCGAGTTAATCGTAACTATCACAGAAGGTATTCCAACCATCGATATGATCGATGTAAAAGTGAAGCTGGAAGAGACAGGCGTACGTATGATTGGTCCTAACTGTCCGGGTGTTATCACTCCAGATGAGTGTAAGATTGGTATCATGCCAGGTCACATTCATAAGAAAGGTAAAGTAGGTATCGTATCTCGTTCAGGTACTCTAACTTACGAAGCAGTTAAGCAAACAACGGACGAAGGTTTCGGTCAGTCTACCTGTGTTGGTATCGGTGGTGACCCTATCCCAGGTTCAAACTTCATTGACATCCTGAAACTATTCCAGGAAGACCCTGAAACTGAAGCAATCGTAATGATTGGTGAAATCGGCGGTACTGCGGAAGAAGAAGCGGCAGCGTTCATCAAAGAAAACGTGACTAAGCCTGTTGTTTCTTACATTGCGGGTGTAACGGCTCCTGCGGGTAAACGTATGGGCCACGCTGGTGCGATTATCTCTGGCGGTAAAGGTACGGCTGACGAGAAGTTTGCTGCACTAGAGTCTGCTGGCGTTAAGACAGTGAAAAGTCTTGCTGAAATCGGTAAAGCGCTACGTGAAGTAACGGGTTGGTAATTAAGCAATTTTAAATTAGCTTAGTTCGGTATAAGCCATCGCTATCATACTTATTTTCAATAGGTACGAGATTAAGCGATGGCTTTTTTGATCTGCAACGATCCAGCGTCGTTTCAACATGAGCAGTGCTCGCTTTATCGACATCTGTATTGTGGCTGAGCGATATTCTGTAACTGACCGTTAATTATTAATGAATCATGAAAGGTATAGAGAGCATCCCCAAGCGCTGGTGAAGCTTTGTATCTATAACGTATCCATGATGCCTAGTTACACTGCAAAGCTTTGTATTTACAATGAGCTAGAACTTGTGGGCATTAAATCAGGTATTTACATAGCGTCTTACTCTTTCAAACTGTTTAGCTATCTTGATTTATTGGCATTAAGCGCTGTTTAAGTTCTTTGTGAGGTTTCAACATACTGCCAATGATGAACACGGACAGTCCTGTGATCATGGTAGGAACGATGGGGTGTATACCTCCCATATCTGGCTTTAGCAAAACTAAGCTAATGTAAACGCTTAGCCCAAAGACCATAGAAGATAAAGCCCCAGTAGAAGAAGCTCTCGACCAGTATAATCCTAATACCAAAGGCCATAAAAAGACGGCTTGCAAACCGCCTAAAGCCACAAGATTCAGCCAAATAATCATGTCTGGTGGATTGGTCGCTGCAACAAAAACTAAACTAGCAAAGATACCCGTTGTCCATAGAGAAATCCGGCTTAATTTTTTGTCCGCATTTTGGTCTTCAACGATCTGAGGATTGATGTAGTTAATATAAAGATCTTTAAGCAGAGTTGATGAAGCCTGAATTAACTGCGAGTCAATAGTCGACATAATGGCTGCCATAGGCCCAGCAATGAAAACACCTGCAAGTATCGGTGGAAGAACGGTCATCATGAGTGTTGGCATGATCTGATCAGGGCTTGCGACTTCAGGAACCAAGGCTCTTCCCAAAGCTCCGGTTAGGTGAGTTCCGAACATCAGCAGTGCAATCATGATAGTACTGATCACCATGCCTCTATGTAATGAAGCACTATTTTTGTATGACATACATCGTACAGCTGCTTGAGGCAGCCCGATAATGCCGAAACAGACGAGAATCCAAAAGCTCAAAATAAACGGCTGGCTCAGGAAATGATTTGGCCCATATGGCGATACCAGTGCTGGATCGATATCGTGAAGCTTAGTGACGAGACTTTCTAAGCTTCCTCCCGCATGAATCACACCAGCCAGTAGAATGAAAGTACCGATAACCATCATTATCCCTTGAATGGTGTCTGTCATGACTACGGCACGAAAACCACCGATGGTGGTGTAAATTCCAACCGTACAGGCAAACAATAGCAATCCATTCTGATAACTAATTCCAAGGACAGTTTGAAGTAGCCTTGCACCACCGACGAATTGCACCACCATAGTACCGAAGAAAGCCAGAAGTAGCGCAAGTGAAGAGAAAATAACAACTTTTCGGCTCTTATAACGGGCATAAAGCATGTCATTTATTGTCAGTGCTTTGTGGCGTCTTGCTTCTATTGCAAATTTTTTCCCAAGTACACCTAAAGTAAGCCAAGTCGCAGGTAATTGGATCATAGCCAGCAATACCCAACCAAGCCCCATTTTGTATGCTGCTCCCGGCCCGCCGATAAAACTACTGGCACTGGCGTAGGTTGCTGCAAGGGTCATGGCGAGAACAAATCCCCCCATGCTTCGGCTACCAACAAAATATTCGGTGAGAAAATTGCCGGCCTTTTTGTAACGCTGAGTCAGAAAGGCCAATGTGAAAACGGCGATAAGATAAATGAACAAAGGGATAATAAGCTGACTATTCATACTGGTCTTCATCATAGCTATCGAGGTCAATATCGTTATAAAGATATTTCACCATGAGTGCGCAAAGCAGAGTAAAAACGACAGGTCCAACGACGCAGGACAACAGGAACCATAAAGGCATGCCCCAAAATAATGGAGGTAATTGTTGTTCATCTACTGGCGCGGCAACAATGTAGGCGCTAAAGAACCACCAGAAAAAATACCCTAAAGCGAGAAGGATTGCCCATAGGGCTTCTCGTTTAGCTTGGCGATCTAAAACGAAATGTGTTTGCTTATCTGATTTCATAACTCACAGTTTAGCCAATCTATTGTTGTAGGCTGTCTACTCTAAAACGATTCAGCAGAAGAGTATTGGCAAGGAAAGGTTATGTAAACCTATTTAAGGGACTCTATGGCTCTCAGCAAAAACGTTTCTGCCAGGCTACCTTGTTTAATTTCACTCACAGCGTTATCAAAAGAAAACCATGCAGCATGATCAATTTCGTGATTTGTGCCCGATAAGTCTTCAGAGCTAGCAACACAGAGGTAGTTGCACATTAGGGTATTTGAGCCCGAATGAAACTCACTACTCATGTAACGGGAGCTGTGG
The DNA here is from genome assembly GCF_014596725.1 of Vibrio sp. Y2-5. Taxonomy (GTDB): domain Bacteria; phylum Pseudomonadota; class Gammaproteobacteria; order Enterobacterales; family Vibrionaceae; genus Vibrio. The sequence continues at coordinate 193,837 of NZ_JACVEG010000004.1, read as the reverse complement.
ACAGATAGTCCAACTTCTTCTTGAATTTCTCTGTTCAAGGTTGATTCTAGGTTGTCACCTAGAGCGACATACCCTGCAACCAGAATATTGTCCTTGCTGCCATATTGCTGTATCAGCAAAATTTTAGTTTGATCAGGGCTTAAAATGATGGCGCTGATAGCGGTGTTAAATGCCGGAAAACGGTATTGATTACAGTGACAACAGAAAGGTACAACCCCTTCGTTGACGCAGGTTTTTTCGACGAGCAATGCGCCGCAATCTTTACAGTGTTTTTCTTTCATAGTTTCAACAGTGAGAAATGAACAAAGAGTCACGATGACTTCAGGATAAGCGTATCTTACTCAAGCCGATTAGTGTGAAAAGATACAGACGCTAACGTTTAAAATATAACAGAATAAAAAGTAAACTGTTATGAACTCGTGCTGATAGCTAGCCTAAGACGGCTAAAAATATCTAACTTTAAGACATTTTATTATGATGTTTGAAGAATAACTTCTCATTTCAAAACGTAAATATTTAAAAAATAACATTTAATGTTTGATTAATTAAGCAGATTAAATGACTGGCTTGAACAGCAAATTTATTATTTGTTCAGGGTTAAGTCGTTATTTTAATATTTAAATGGGATGGAAAAGTGTGAGGTCTATACCTGCTGAAAAATTGAGATTTCCGCGGGTTGGCTTTTTATGCGTGATCCAAGGCTCAATCGTGAAATATAAAAACTCGATTAAGAAAAAAGGTAATTGGCGAAAAAATTTAACATGGCAAGAATGACTGTTAATGTTAGAAATCATATTGGGAATAAAGATGGCTTCGGTAACTTTTAAAAATGTGAACAAGGTTTATTCTGGCAATACGCATATTGTTAAGGATATCAACTTGGAGATTGAGAGCGGCGAGTTCGTTGTGTTTTTAGGCCCTTCAGGCTGCGGGAAATCAACCACTCTTCGTATGCTATCTGGTCTGGAAGATATCAGCTCCGGAGAGATTCTCATTGATGGTGTCGTAGTCAATGACCTCAATCCGAAAGAACGTAATATTGCGATGGTATTCCAGAGCTACGCCCTTTACCCACACATGACCGTTGCTGAAAACATCGGCTTCTCACTAAAAATGGAAGGCAAGAAAAAAGCTGAGATTGAGAAAGAGGTCAATCGAATCGCGGAAATGCTCCAACTGACTCCGTTGCTAAAACGTAAACCGAGGGCGCTTTCCGGTGGTCAACGCCAAAGGGTAGCCATGGGAAGAGCTATGGTTCGTACGCCAAACGTGTTTTTGTTCGATGAGCCGCTGTCCAATTTGGATGCTAAACTGCGAAACTCAATGCGTAGGGAAATTAAGAGTTTACATAATAAATATTCAAAAACAACGGTTTATGTAACCCATGACCAGGTTGAAGCGATGACCCTTGCAGACCGAGTCGTTATTTTACGCGATGGTGAAATTGAGCAAGTTGGTACGCCTTATGAGGTGTACCATAAACCAGCAAGTCAATTTGTTGCGAGTTTTATTGGTACTCCGACAATGAATATGATGGAAGGCAAATTACAACGTGACTCTAATAGCTGGCATGTTGTATTGGGTGATCAAAAAGTCGATTTAGGTAAGTCTTTCGACGACGCTATGGATGGAGAAAGCGTTACTTTGGGTATTCGTCCGACGGATATTCACGCCAGTCAAGGTGAAGGCAGCATAGGCCTGCATGTTTCTGTAATGAACAGCGAATTACTCGGTAGCACACAACAAATTAATGCGGCAATGGCACAGCAAAAATTAGTGGCTGAAGTTGAAGCCGATTTAGACCTGAATGGAAAAACGTCAATGAACTTATTCTTTGACCCAAACTGCTGCCATGTATTTAATCAATCTGGTCATATTATCTAAGTGAGAAGGTTGCTATAGATGTTTAATCTTTGGCAACCTTGTTTATATTATGGAGGTTCGTGTGGAGTTACTGCTACTTATCGATACCATGATTCACTATGATCGCGAGTTACTAAAAGGAGTAAAGTCTAAGCTCGACGAATTAAATATGAATATTAATATTCATATAGATGCGATAGAAAATGCGACCTATTTATTGTCTAGAAAGTGGAACTATGTGATAGCTGACTTTGATAAAGGTGGCTGTGACAATCTTATTTCACAATTGTCAGGTAAAAAGCTGGTTTTCTCCAACGCACGGGTTGAACATGCTCCAGATGGAGTGCTGTGTATTTATAATGACAACCAGTATGTCGCAGATATTGCGTTAGGACATTTTATAAATGATGGTATTCGTCATGTATCGGTGTATTCCGACTTGGGTGATTATTATCAGTCTTGGGCTACGGAAAGAAAAAATAGCTTCTCTTCACTCGCTTTAAAACTAGGATGCAGTTATTACTCTAATGCCATTGAAGCTATTACAACTTCAGAAAATAGAATCGGTGTGTTTTGTACAACAGATCGATCAGCCAGAAAGTTTATACGTTACTGTATAGAGAATAATATTCCAGTACCGGATAAAGTATCGATAATTGGAACGGATTATGACGAGTTGGAGCGAGATATATCGCCAATACCCATTAGCTCTATTGATTTAAATCCTAAACAATTGGGAAGAGAGTGCATCGAACTTCTTCTCAATCCTCGACCTTCAAGCAAACAGCAAAGCTATAAAGCTAAACAGCTCTATGTTGATAGTTCGGCAAAATCAGCCATTGAGTCAGATAGTGTGGTCAATAGCGCTCTTCTCTACATTCACAAGCACTATAGTCGCAACATTCGTGTTATGCAAATAGCTGATTATTGTAAGGTTTCAAGAAAAACACTTGATAAAAAATTTATAGATTTGAAAGGGGAAACTGTGCATCAATACCTTTCAAATTTGCGTCTAGACAAGTCTAAGCAACTACTCCGAGAGACATCTCTTCCAGTGGACAGCATAGCAAGACGTTGTGGTTACTTGGGGCAAAATTATCTCAACCAGCTATACCGAAAGTGCTTTGGCTATACCCCGTTTGAGTATCGGAAAAGCGCAGCAGAGTAGTGGGAAATAAACTAAAAAAAACCAAGTATTATTACTTGGTTTTTTTATGTGATATACGCCATAAATAAATGATGATTCTTACTTAAAATTCATGAAACAGTTTCGTGGAATACCCTTTCTGAAGACTCTTATCACAATTAGGAAATATCGTAATTACAATTTCAAATATTGGTAATTGTTACTATCAGCGACCTGAATAATATGTTGTTAAGAAAGCTATTAATTACATATTTTGGTGGGAACATGGCATCAGTTCAATTTCGAAACTTGATTAAGAACTATGGTGATACAGAGGTTGTTAAAGGTATCAATCTTAATATTCAACATGGTGAATTTATTGTCTTATTGGGACCATCAGGCTGCGGTAAGTCAACAACCCTGCGCATGTTGGCTGGTCTGGAAGACATAACCGATGGTGAAATTTGTATTGAAAATGAAGTGATCAACGAACTTCACCCTATTGAACGTAACATCGCAATGGTGTTTCAGAGCTACGCGCTTTATCCACATATGACGGTGGAAGAGAACATGGCATTCGCTCTCGAAAACTTGGGCTTCGATAAAGTAAAACGTAAGCGTATGGTTTCTGAAATCGCAGAGGTTTTAGAACTGACTCCACTGTTATCACGTAAACCTAAAGAACTTTCAGGCGGGCAACGCCAGCGCGTTGCTATGGGGCGCGCAATGGTTCGCAGCCCAGATGTGTTTCTATTTGATGAACCTCTTTCTAACCTAGACGCTAAGCTTCGTGGTCAGATGCGTTCAGAAATCAAACTGTTGCACAAACGCACGAAAACAACCGTGGTATACGTGACACATGACCAAATTGAAGCGATGACCCTAGCGGATCGTATCGCCATTCTCAATAACGGTGTGATTGAACAGATCGGCTCTCCAAAAGAAATCTATAACCATCCAAATAGTAAATTTGTTGCCAAGTTTATTGGCTCCCCTGAGATGAACATCTTGGAAAACCTCGGTGACGCGGTAAGACCCTTTATTTTCCAATCGACAATCGAACGGGTTGGTGACGTAAAACCTTTATCGGTAGGTATCCGAGCCCAAGATTTCCATCTGTCTCCAACAAATATAGAAACTGAAAATCTTGCCTCTATAACGGTTCAACTCAAACAGGTTGAGTTAATGGGCGCGGTAAAGCATATCGAATGTTTATTTGGCAATAAGAGAATCATTGCTGAAGTGCCTTATACCGATGAAAAGATTCACGACAAATTTGAACTCTATTTCGATAAAAACAAGGTTCATGTGTTTGATAAAAACGACAAGGTCATAATCCAATAAGGAAAAATTATGAAAAAGAACATCATTGCTTCTGCTATAGCAGCGTCTGTTTTTTCAGTGTCAGCGTTTGCTGCACCCACTGAGATTACGGTTGCTTCTTTCCCCAATTTCAACCAAGTGGCAGAAATTGCGGTACCAATGTTTGAAAAAAAATACCCTGATATCAAGGTTAAAGTTGTCACTCTCGCTTATGCGGACCATCACAATGCGATGACAACTGCACTTGCAACTGGCGCGAACCTTCCAGATGTGATGGGTATCGAATACAGCTATGTGGGTCAGTTTATTGAGAGCGGCGGTCTGGATGACATGTCGCCTTATGGAGCCGGTGCATTTACCGATAAATTGGTGCCTTACTCTGTTGCACAAGCAACCAACTCTGACGGTGTTCTTTCAGCAATTCCTGCGGACATCGGTCCGGGTGCAACCTTTTATCGTAAAGACATTTTAGACGCGTCTGGTGTTACAGAAGAAGAGCTACTAAAAGATTGGGACTCTTTTATCAAAGCGGGTATTAAGATCAAAGAGAAAACGGGTAACTACCTGATCGCTAATGCGGTAGACATTAAAGACATTGTTATTCGTTCAAACCTTAAAGAAGGCGAGGGGCTCTATTTCGACAAAGACCACAATATCCTTGTTAACTCCGAACGTTTTAAAGAAGCGTTCCGTTTAGCGAAGAAGGCCCGTGATGCAGGTATTGACGCGAAAGTGGCTGCTTGGTCAAACGAATGGACGGAAAGTCTACGTCGTGGAGCGGTATCTGTTCAAATGATGGGGGCTTGGCTCGGCGGTCACCTACAAGGTTGGATTGCTCCGGATGCGACTGGCCTATGGCGTACTTCTCAACTGCCAGATGGCGCTATGGCGAGCTGGGGTGGTTCATTCTACGCGATTCCTAAAAAAGCGCAGCACAAAGCAGAAGCTTGGAAATTCATCGAGTTCATGGCGACTGACAAAGAAATTCAGCTAGCTGGCTTTAAAGAAATTAACGCGTTCCCTGTGCTGGTTTCTACACACAACGATGATTTCTTCAACCAAGAAATCCCATACTTAGGTGGTCAAAAGGCTCGTCTAATTTGGCGTGAAACAACCAAACACATTCCAGCACTGACCGTTGACCGTTACGATGAAGTTGCGCGTCAGGTGGTGAATGATGCTCTGGAAAAAGTTCTAGAGAAAGATGCCAACATTGACCAAGTATTGGCAGATGCAGAGAAACAAATCAAACGTCGTGCTCGTCGTCGTTAATTCATCGTTAGAACCGGGGCTGCATCGGTAGCCCCGCGTCATATAGCAATTTTGGAAATAATCCTATGACAACAATGACACGTCCACTTAATGCCTCCAGACGCAGAAATTTCTGGCTAAGAAAAGGAAACAAAATAGCGCCATATCTTTATGTCAGCCCTTTCTTTATTATTTTCGGCGCGTTTGGCTTATTCCCGCTTCTTTTCTCTTTATACCTGTCTTTTCACTATTGGGAGCCTGCAGCCGGATTGGCTTCAATGGAATGGGTTGGGGTAGAAAACTATGTTTTCGCACTTGAGGATGAATGGTTCCAATCTTCCATTTACAACACCTTTATTATCGCGTTGAAATCGGGGATTCCTCAGCATGCAGTGGCTTTGCCGCTGGCATACTTTATTCATACTAGTTTTACACGCATGAGAAACACGGTCATTGGCATCTACTTTGTACCGTACATTACTTCTACAGTGGCGATTTCACTTGTGTTTACCACGCTATTCTCACGTGATTACGGCATGATTAACCAAGTGCTTACTTCATTGGGGAATTTTACAATTGCAGATATAAAAGTTCTGGCATGGTTGTTCCCAACAGAGAATATTGACTGGTCTCGTCCTGCTTATACCAAAGATATGATTTCGTTTGTCGTATTTTGGCGCTTCGTAGGTTGGAATACCGTGCTTTATCTTTCTGCGTTACAAACGATCCCGAAAGATCTTTATGAAGCAGCGACTATCGACGGTGCAAACCGCTATCAGCAATTCTGGCACATCACACTTCCAATGCTAAAACCAATGGCGTTCTTTGCGGTAACTTTAACCATCATTGGTAACCTACAGCTGTTTGAAGAACCGTTCATTATTACCGGTGGTACAGGTGGTATTGAGCAAGCGGGTAAAACTGCGGCTATGCACATGTACATTACTGCTTTCGTAGAGAGTGACTTTGGTACGGCGTCTGCTATTTCCTGGATTCTATTTATGATCATTGCGGGTTTAACGTGGCTCAATAGCAAACTATTAGGTGGGAGAAACGACTAATGAAATCAATGGGCAAAGATAAGCTGATAGCTTACATCACCGTGTTTATCGGTGCGATTATCATGCTGGCACCATTTTACTTTATGTTTATTTTCTCGTCGCATTCCAATACGGGCATTCTATCTGTGCCGCCACCAATTACCTTTGGTGACTACTTGGTGACGAATTTCAACACGCTCATAGATTATCTGCCTTACTTTTGGCACAACCTTGCATTGAGCTTGTTTATTGCCATTGTGGTGACAGCATTGAATTTGTTGTTTTGTTCACTGGCTGGCTACGCATTCTCTATGTTTGAGTTTCGCTTTAAAAACGCGTTGTTTGTGATGATCATGGGAACTATGTTGATACCACCATTTCTTGGCATGATTCCTACGGCAATGGTGATGTCGCAACTGGGTTGGATGAATGATCCCAAAGCACTGATTGTTCCTGCAGCTTGTGGGGCAATGGGTATCTTTATGATGCGTCAGTTCATCTCGAGCTCAATTCCGAAAGAGCTTGTTGAAGCGGCGCGTATGGATGGCTGTCGTGAGTTCAAAATCTACTACCGCATTATTGTGCCTCTGATTCTTCCAGCATTTGGTACCTTGGGTTTGATTACTTTCATTGGTACCTGGAACAACTTTATGGGACCACTGGTTGTAATGAACGATATGAAAATGTTCACCGTACCTCTAGCACTTCGTGCGCTGCAAGGTACCGGCCAAGTGCCATGGGGTGCCGTGTCTATAGGAGCGAGTATCGCCGTTCTGCCGCTATTGTTCCTGTTTGTCATTGCCTCGCGTCGTTTAATCGATGGATTAACTTCAGGCGCGGTTAAGGGCTAATTTTCCAGAGCTGCTTTCATCACTATCGACCCCCGATTTGAGCAGCTCTCTTTTTATTCCACTTGATACTTTTCAAGGAAAATAGAATGAAACACCCAATTACCACTTTGCTCGTTGTCAGCTGTTCGCTCATTTCTCCAATTGCTGTTCATGCTTCTGAACTTCCAGTTCCCAGCCTTAAATCACTCGCAGAGCAGTCCAATATCCATATCGGTGCAGCGTTAGAAACTCGTCATCTTAAAGAACCTAACTTTGCCAAAACATTCTCAAGTCAATTTAACCAACTCACTCCAGAAAATGAGATGAAATGGGTGAACATTCATCCACAGCGAGATCGATTCGATTTTAGTAAAGGTGATGAGCTGGTGAATTTTGCGCAGCAGCACAGCATGCAGGTCAAAGGGCATACGTTGGTTTGGCACAACCAAAATCCCGACTGGTTAACTCAAAAGCAGTGGACCGCACCTGAGCTGGAAAAAGTACTTGAGGAACACATCAAAACAGTTGTTGGTCACTATAAAGGAAAAGTGAAGTACTGGGATGTGGTGAACGAAAGTTTCAATGAAAATGGCTCTTATCGTGAAACCCTTTGGTACCAAGTGCTTGGTGAGCGTTATCTGGAACTCGCCTTCAAGTTTGCCCATGAAGCGGATCCTGATGCGATGCTGTTCTATAACGATTACAACAATGAAGGGATGGGCGCTAAGTCGAACGCCATATATCGAAAAGTGAAAAGCATGGTGGAAGAGGGCGTTCCTATTCACGGTGTTGGTTTCCAACTGCATTTGATGGGAGAACATTCTCTTAATGAGCAGGACATTACACGCAACATTGATCGCTTAAAACATCTCGGTCTTAAGATTCACTTCACTGAAATAGATGTGCGTATCCGCGACAATGCTAGTCACTTCGCACTTGATACGCAGGCACGTATATTTAGCCGTTTGATGGATATGGCTATTTATTATCCAGAGGTGGATATGTACACCACTTGGGGCGTGACGGATAAGTACAGTTGGGTGCCCGGTTGGTTTACTGGTTATGGTCGTGCTCTGATGTTTGATGAGAACTATCAACCGAAACAAGCATTTAAAGCAGTCTATAGTTCGTTGCTTGCTGCATCCAAAGGTGAGTCCTCTTATCAACCACCAATCAACCAGTAAGCTGAATCTAAATACTTTTTGCTGAAGCCAAAGAGTCACTATGCCAATAGAGGCTCTTTCTAAACAGAGAACAATAATAATGACAGAAACCTACATGAACAAAAACGCGACGGTGTCCGAACGTGTATCTGATCTGTTGAGCCGTATGACCATTGAGGAGAAAATCGGTCAGTTGACTCAACTTCCTGCCAACGTCGAAGGCAACACGGATAAACTGGAAGGGTGGCATATAGGCAGTTACCTTCATTGCACCGGTGATGCAGCAATGCGTTTGCAAGAGCGTGCTGCAAAAACACGTCTTGGTATCCCGCTTATTTTTGGTATTGATGCTATTCACGGTCACTGTTTCGATAACGATGCGACCGTGTTCCCCACTCAGCTTTCCGCTTCCTCAAGCTGGGATCGTGAACTGATGAGAGAAATGGCAAAAGTGGCGGCTAAAGAGGTACGCGCCACGGGCATTCACTGGACGTTTTCACCAGTGCTTTGTATAGGACGAGACGCACGTTGGGGGCGTGTGAATGAAACCTATGGTGAAGATGCGTGGTTAATCGGTGAGATGGCAGCAGAGACGGTTAAAGGGTATCAAGGTGAGAATTTCGCAAGCCCAGATTCTATTCTCGCGTGTGCTAAACACTATGTCGCTTATGGCGAAACAACGGGTGGCCGAGACTCTTACGAAGCCGATGTGTCTCGCCGTAAGCTCAAATCGATCTTCCTTCCGCCATTTCGCAAAGCAGTGCAAAAGTCAAAAGTGGCTTCTCTTATGACGGGGTATCACTCCAACGATGGTTTGCCTTGTACCGCTGACAAATGGTTGCTGACGGATGTAGCGAAAACGGATTGGGGTTTAGACGGCTTTATTGTTACTGACTGGGATAACGTCAAATCGCTGCACACTAAGCAGAAAGTAAGCCCAACAATTGAGGATGCGTGTTATCGCGCTTTGGTCGCGGGTAACGACATGATGATGTCGACCGCGGAGTTCTATGAAGCGGCGGTTAAGCTGGTTAAAGACGGGCAAGTGGACATTGAAGTTGTTAACAACGCCGTTGCTCGTATTCTGGCGAAAAAGTTTGAGTTAGGCCTGTTCGATGAGATGCGATTCTATTCGCCAGATCGCCAAGAAATCTTCGGTCTTCCACAGAACTTAGATCTGTCGATGGAAGCGAGCCTCAAGAGTATCGTAATGCTTAAAAATGATGGTATTTTGCCGTTGAAACCAACCAAAGATTTCACAGTACTGGTTGCCGGTCCCAATGCCGATGATGTTATTGCGCAATTGGGTGACTGGTCGTTTGGTTCGATGCAGGCTGGTGCTACAAACGATACTTTTCATCGTGAACAAGCCGTTACGACGCTTCAGGCTTTCCAAGCCGCTTCAAAGCAATATGGCTTCAAGGTTGAGTACGTGAAAGGTGCGGACTGCATTGACGGCGAGTTTGAGCAACCTGAAGAGTTAGCTCGCGCCTTGACTCAAGCTGATGTTGTCATTGCTTGTGTCGGAGATACATTAGCGCAAAATGGTGAGTTCCATGACAGAGCGAATCTGGACCTAACTGGTAAACAGCAAGCCATGTTAGAGCAGATTAAAGCTTCGGGCGTACCATTGATTGTTAACTTGGTTGCCTCTAAGCCGATGACAATCCCTTGGGTTGCAGAGAATGCGAATGCCCTGTTGTGTGGATTTAACTCAGGTACTAAGGGTGGGGAAGCGGTAAAACGAGTCATAGTCGGTGAGCATAATCCATCGGGTAAATTGACCATTTCTTTCCCATATCATGTTGGACAGTTGCCTGTTTTCTATAACAAGTATGAAGGTTGGCATGCACAGAACTCTCACACTACAGGTCATAAAGAGCGCTACATCGATATGCCAGAACAACCATTGTTTAGCTTTGGTGAAGGTAAATCTTATAGCCAGTTTGAATACAGTAATGTTTATTTGAAACAAGTTGTGATTGAACCAAATACCGATATTGAACTTTCACTCACAGTGACAAATAAATCGGATATTGACGGTACTGAAATTGTACAGGTTTACTTTAATGATCATTTCTCTACTGTTACTACACCAATTAAACAGCTATGCGGTTTTGAACGTGTTTATATTGCGGCTGGTGAAAGTGTCGATGTAACAATGACGGTTAATTTCTCTGATTTAGCGTTGGTCAATGCAGAACTTGAAGAGATCGTCGAGGCTGGAACATTTAGTTTAATGGTTGGCTCTTCGTCAAAAGATGAAGATTTGATCTCATTAGATTTTGAAGTGACAGAAAACACGAAAGTTCACTAATCGTATACTAAGCACTAACAAGCGGCTGATTGAACGGCCGCTTTTTCTATCTAAAGCCTCCGCTTGCTATCTAGCAATCTCAGTCGTTTCCACTTTTCTTAATTTTTTGCATTTTCATATCATTTAATTTGATTCAATCACTATTACGAATATTTATATTCGGCTTATTAAAAGTGGTTAATTTGACCATTTTCAAAAAATATAAAACAACTATTTAATGAAGGCTCTAAAAAGAAATTTATAGCGGATAATATATTTGGTATTAGGTGTTCAATATTTGGTAATTGAGTTCCACATGGAAGAAATAGGCAATATTTTAGTAGATATTAAGTCTATCAAAGTCATCAGCATCGCTTAGGTAAAAAATATGAACTACAAGAACTCATCTCTTTCGATAGCAGAACGTGTGAGCGACCTGCTTTCCCATATGACGGTTGAAGAAAAACTGGCACAAATGGGGGCTCAATGGTTGATACTTGACCCGGATGGCGAGCACAAAGAACGTGAGCTTGAAATGACAAGTGAAAACGTTGAGCGAACCGTCAAAGAGAAGCTCAAGTATGGCCTTGGTCAGATTTCCCGCCCGCTTGGAACTCATACTGTTGATGCTATAAATGGTGTGAAAGCGCTAAATCAGCTGCAAAAATTCTTAGTCGAAGAGACTCGACTTGGCATTCCTGCAATGGCACATGAGGAGTGTTTGGTTGGTCTCATGGCGAAAGGCGGTACGCTTTATCCATCATCGTTAAATTATGGTCACACTTGGAATCCTGAGCTGATTGAAGAAGCGGCAATGGACATTGGCCGACAAGCGCGAATGATTGGCACCAAACAGGGGCTTGCGCCAGTATTGGATGTTTCTCGTGATGTCCGTTGGGGACGAACAGAGGAAACATTGGGTGAAGATCCTTATCTTGTTGGCATCATGGCAACTCACTATGTGAAAGGGTTACAAGGTGAGAAACGTGATTTGCTGGCAACGCTTAAACACTTTGTTGGGCATTCAGCAAGTGAAGGTGCACGTAACCACGCTCCGGTAAATCTGGGTTTTAAAGAGCTCAATGATACATTTTTACTGCCGTTTGAAATGGCTGTAAAACTGGCGAATGCAGGCTCTGTCATGCCTGCTTACCATGATATTGATGGCGAACCTTGCCACGCATCCCATTTCTTACTGACTGAGATTTTACGTGAAAAGTGGGGCTTCGATGGATTGATTGTCGCGGATTACGGCGGTATTGATTTGTTAAGCTCGCACCATTCAATTGCAGAAGATCGTGCAAGCGCAGCGGCGCTTTCTTTCAATGCTGGTTTGGATGTTGAACTGCCCGATGATGCATGCTCAACAAAATTGGCAGAAGCACTGCAACGCGGTCTTATCTCAATAGAAAAAATCGATGAAATTGTTGCTCGTATATTAAGTAAAAAGTTTGAAATGGGGTTATTTGAGAACCCTTATACAGACGTTCCACTTGCCCCTCTACACAATGACGCGAGTCAGGACATTGCTTACAGAGTCGCAAGTGAATCGATTGTTCTGCTTAAAAATCAAGATCAGACATTGCCGCTGAAATTGGATCAAAAAGTGGCACTGATAGGAGCGACGGCGGATGACCAGCTTGCACTATTAGGTGGTTATAGTTTCCCTGTGCATCTTATTTTGAGTCAGGAAGACAGCACAGACAAAGTGTCGAAAACGCTTTTGGAAGCGTTTCAAGAGCGTTTTGAATCCGTTATGTACGCCAAAGGATGTGACATTTTGACAGAGCGTCACGCCAATGCTCCAGTTTTCCCTGGGGATGTTGATATGGCGATCAGACAGGCGGCAGAGTCGCCTATCAGCCGAGATATGGGGCAGATCGAAGCGGCTGTCGCAACGGCGGCGGAAAGTGATGTCGCTGTGGTTTGTGTTGGCGATTTAGCGGGTTTGTTCCAAACAGGCACGGTTGGTGAAGGTTCAGATTGCGACAGCTTAGCGCTGCCGGGTGTGCAGCAGCAAATGCTTGATGCGGTCTTGGATACAGGTAAACCTGTAGTGGTATTGGTGACCGGTGGGCGACCATACAATCTAGGTCGCGCTGAAGATGAAGCGGCGGCAATTGTGTTGGGTTGGGCTCCGGGTCAAGCGGGTGCAGACGCTATTGCTGATACCTTCACTGGCAAAAACAACCCAAGCGGAAAACTGACGATTTCGATTCCTAAAAACGTGGGTGCAGTACCGTATTTCTATAATCACAAGCTCAAGAGTGCAGGAACACCTATAGCCTATCACTTTGGTTCCAGTTTCAATTTTGGTCACGGTTTAAGCTATAGCGAATTTGAATACACTGGGTTTAAGGTGGCTTCACAAGAGTTAGGTTTCGAAGACACCGTCGAGCTATCGCTGACGCTAACGAATACAGGCCGTGTTGATGGCGCAGAAGTCGTACAGCTTTATGCTCGTGATGTGGTATCGAGTGTTGTCCGACCGATTAAGGAATTAAAAGGCTTTAAGAAAGTATTCCTAAAAGCAGGTGAGAGCAAAACCGTCGCCTTCCAGCTTCCTGTTGATATGCTCAACCTTACCAACCGTAACAACCAGCGTGTTGTTGAAGGCGGGGAGTTTGATCTGATGATAGGCTCTTCTTCGACTGACATTCAGTTCCGTCAAAGAATTCGTGTAGTCGGCGACGTTAACGTCCTGCCAGAAGCATGGCGAATGGTATGTGACGTTAAAGCTGAATAATAATATTTATACCAATTCCAGCAATTATCTAATCATTATTGCTTGTTAAAATCACCGATAGCAGCGTTAGAATTTTTATAATTAGAATAACTAGTTACTGCAAATTCTGCTTTGCTCTCGGTAGTTTTCTCGGCGCAAAATTCTGACCATTTAATTACTGGCATTGGTATTAGCAATGCAAATCCGGCCATAGGTCGGCTCTATTATCCTAGAGTTGTATGTTGGGGTAGTCATGACTTAACCAATCTGCGTAAACCAGCTCGGTTAATGGTCTTAATCTACCTTCTTCTTACCTCTAAAAAAACGCCAGTGCATTGTTATATGGATATCAGACGTCTGTGGTTTTAGCACAGCAGCAGCGAAAGACTTATATGGATATATGAATAATGGACATGATGACGAGTAAAAAGCCTGCCTCCATCTATGATGTTGCAAAGTTAGCGGGGGTTTCTCCCAGCACAGTTTCTAGGTACTTGAATCGTTCAACCTATGTGTCTGATGAGAAAAGCTACAATATTGAGAAAGCGATACAAAAGAGTGGTTACAAGGTCACATGTAAAGTCAAAGGTCCGGTCAAAGGGCGCTCGATGACCATTGGTGTATTGCTACAAAACGCAGATAGTCCGTTTATGAATGCAATACTGAAGGATCTGGAAGGCAGTTTGAGTAGCAGAGGTTATTCATTGGTGATCGCGACAGGTCACTGGAAGCGGCGGCTAGAAAAACATGCACTTGACTACTTTTTCAAAAGCCATGTTGATGGTGTGATTATTGTGTCTGGAGACTTATCTGACGAAGAGCTGATCGAGTATTCGTTGCACACACCCATCGTCGCCGTTGGATACAATAAGATTCAAGCGAATAACATACTGACCATAGAGTTTGATAATGCTCTTGGCGGATATCTGGCAACTTTGCACTTATTACAACAGGGACATGTCAATATTGCGCACATTAAGGGGCTGTGTACTCAGCCAGATGCGCACAAGCGTTATGAAGGTTATCGGCGTGCATTAAAAGATAGGGGAATTGCCATTAATTCTCGATTGGTAAAGCAAGGGGATTTTAGTTCAGAGCAAGGTTATCAAAAAACTCTTGAGTTACTTGACTCGAAAGTCCATTTTTCAGCCATCTTCGCCGCTAATGATCAAACAGCTTATGGAGCCATTAAAGCGCTGCACGATAGAGGATTAAAGGTTCCACAAGATGTTTCGGTGATCGGTTTTGATGACCTTCAAACGTCAAGTTACTTCACGCCAGCACTCACGACACTGCGTCAACCAATTGAAGAGTTAGGCAGTGTGTGCGCTGACGCGATATTTAAAATGCTCAGTGGTGAAGACCATACCGTACGCGTTCCACCAATCGATCTGATTGTGCGCGAATCGACATCATCTATTTTTGATGTTTACAAAAATATAAATCACAATCGCTGATCCAGTTCGAACCAATACTTTTGTCAGTGCAGTCAATAAGGCGAATAAATGAAGATCGTATGTGGAACAGCTAGGCTGGTGATTAGACATTTTGAACTAAGAGATGCGGAATTCATTGTTCGCCTGCTTAATGAGGAGGCGTTTATTCGCTGTATCGGTGATAAGAATGTCAGAAGCATTGAAGATGCGATGAACTACTTATCCAACGGACCACTGTTGAGCTATAAGACCAATGGTTTTGGTTTGAATATGGTTGAATTAAAAGAGACACATACTCCTATTGGTATGTGCGGCATCTTGAAAAGGCCTGAGCTCGATTCACCAGATCTCGGCTATGCGTTTTTGTCACAATATCACTCAAATGGTTACGCCAGAGAGGCGGCGACTGCAGTGATGAAAGCTGAGATACCAGTAAACAAGATCGAAAAAGTTTATGCAGTGACCTTCCCAGATAACGATACCTCAAACCGACTACTAAAAGACGTTGGGTTTCAATTAACGGGCACCATGATGCTCTATGGTTTAGAAAATAATTTGTATGAACACCGCTAACGGTATGCTTCTTATCAATTACTAACTTATAGATAAACGCTCAGGTAGCCGTTGTTTTACGTACTCTAAAAATGCGGTTACTTTTTGCGAACGATGAAACTGTTCAGAAGACAGAAGAGCTACAATGTCTGCTTCTTGCAGTTGATAGTCAGGAAGTACGCGAACCAATTTCCCGCTTTTAAGTTCTTCTTTTACATCCCATTCAGAACGTTGAATGATACCCTGACCATCAATACACCAATCTTTGGTCACGCGGCTGACATTGCTTGAAAGAACAGGAACCACTCTAACTCTGGTTTCACTCTTGGTTGTGGTATGGGTAAGCCGCCACATGGTGGCATCTTCATCATTTTCTCGCAAAGCAATGCAGCGATGCTGTTCTAGGTCTTTTGGTTGCTCAAGTGCTGGTGCAGATTCAAGGTAGGCCGGTGAGGCTAACAGTAATCGACGGTTTTTAGACAACACAATTCTTTTTAACGCAGAGTCCTGAAGGTGTCCTATGTAGAACATGATGTCTGGGCTGTTGTGTGCAGACCACTTTGGAATATCCGATAGATTCAGTTCAATACGAAGAGAAGGGTATAGCTGTTGAAATTCTGCTGCTAAAGGGCCGATGTGCTTTTCACCGAACCCAAGGGATGAAACGAGTTTTAAATCACCTGAAATGGCGAGTTTCTTCTCTGAAAGATCTTGGGTTAAGTGTTCAAGATCTTGTAACAGCGCCTGTCCTTTACTGGCCAGCACTTCGCCTTCGGTCGTCAATGAGGTGATTCGAGCATTCCTGTCGATCAACTTAACGCCAAGCTTGCGTTCAATATTTTGCAGCCGCTGCGAAACACTGGGAGGCGTAACATTCAGCTTTCGCGCGGCAGCAGCCAATGAACGACTGCCCGCTACAGTAATAAAAAATTCAATATCTTGTGACGATAGCATTAAGTTTAACCTTAATGATTAAGTAAATTATCGTTAATTTAACTACATATTGCCGAGTGGTACAAATAGTCACGCACACAAATTTACGACTAGGTGATGGAGATATGGACAACTTGTTTCAATTCAGTACGGTGGACTGGGTTTATGTATTTTTATTTTTAATCTCAATTATTGCGGGTGTTGTTGATGCTATTGCTGGTGGTGGAGGGCTGATTACTGTACCAAGCCTGCTACTGGTTGGCTTACCACCTATGACGGTATTGGGCACGAATCGACTGCAAGCGGTAATCGGCGAACTGACCACCTCTGTGATGTTTATGAGAAACAGACAGTTTCCCGCTCAAGGTATTGTTTTAGGTTTGGTATTTACGTCAATTGGCGCAGTGCTTGGAACCCTTGCGGTTGGAGTCATCGACAAACAAGTGTTGGAAAAATTACTGCCTATCCTGATGGTTGCGATCACCTTGTATTCAATCTTTGCCAAGAAACTGAAAGCAACGGAAGCAACAGAACCTGTGCTATCAAACACGCATTTTATGGTGGTATGTAGTTTGTTGATTGGCTTTTATAACGGCTTCTTTGGACCGGGTACGGGATCGTTCTGGATGTTGGCGTTCATCAGTCTGCTTGGGTACACCATTAAACAAGCGACGATGGCGACAAAGCCTTTGAACCTAATTGGCAACGTTATTTCTTTGATTCTGTTTATCTGGTTAGGCAGTGTTGATTATCAACTTGGCTTAATTATGGCTGGTGGACAAATCATAGGGTCAGTTATTGGCAGCAAATGCGTCATTTCGTATGGTAATCGTCTTGTGAGACCTGTGTTTATCTCAGTCACCTTGATCATGACCAGCAAACTTCTCTATGAAAACTTCGCTTCAGTTTGGTTTGTTTAAGCTTGGAAAAGGCGATGCGAAGACGGTTTGCACCATCTTCGCCGTTTTTAATCGTTAATCTTCGTTCGAAGCGTTGTTGCGGTAGTCTTTTGGTGTTTGGTCGAGGTTCTTCTTAAACACGGTATACATGTACTGCAACGATGGGTAGCCACACAACTCCGCGATTTCACTGATCGGCAAAGACGTGGTTTTGAGTAGATTACAGGCACGCTTCAATTTGGAGTTATGTATCTCTTCATGGATAGAGTGTCCACACTCTTCTTTAAATCGCGATTCCAAGTTGGATCTTGATATACCGACAGCCGCGAGGACCTGATCGACTTTAATGCCTTTACAAGCGTTGTGCCTGATGTAGTGCATAGCTTGAATGACATAAGAATCTTTTAAAGCGTGAAAATCGGTACTTTGTCTCTCGAACACTTTTGTTGGCGGAACAAGTATGCGAGGGATTTTAGCTGGCGAAGGAGTCGGTTCAGCGGAATGTTCGGTGAGTTTTTTGTGAAGAATTTTAGCAGCTCGGAACCCCATCTCTTTACATCCTTGACCTACCGAGCTTAGTGAAACCCGTGTCAGATAACTAGCCAGTTCCTCGTTATCGATGCCGATAACGGAGATCTTGTCCGGTACCATAATATTTAGGTGTTCACATACCTGAAGGATATGGCGCGCTCTTGAGTCTGTCACCGCAATAATTCCGGTTGGTGTTGGTAGCATTTGAATCCAGTCGGCAAGGCGGTTCATGTCGTATTGCCATGTATCGGAAGACGTCTGGTTTCCTCTGAATATTGAGCCTTTGTAGCCTTCTTTCGCCAAGATGTCTTGAAACGCGGTTTCTCTCTCGTGTCCCCATCTTTTCCAAGAATGGGAAGGAATACCGTAGAAGGCGAAATTTTCTAAACCTTTTTGTTTGAGGTGTTGAAAGGCTAGTTCAACCAGAGCGTAGTTGTCAGTCGCCACATAAGGGACGTTGGGATAGTCTTCTTCTTTGGTATACGACCCACCTACAGCAACTATCGGCACATTGATATTTTTTAGGCTTTCGACAACTTTAGGATTGTCGAAGTCGGCGATAATACCGTCACCTTTCCAATGTTTTAAATTATCTAAATGTGTAGTGAAATCTTCTTCCAAAAATATATCCCAAGCACACTGAGATGCTTGTAAATATTCACCAATACCTTCTATCACTTGGCGATCATATACTTTATTGGCATTAAATAGCAGGGTGATGCGAAAATGTTTGTTCATATTTTATTTATTTCGTTTTTACCCGCGATACTAACACTTGAAATCAGTTATCTCACGTGATCTATAACACAATAAGCAAATTGAAGAATGGTGGTACAAAAAAACATAATTGTTCGCTCTAGCAAACCGGAAGAATATTAAAATCAGGTCAACTTATTTTTAAATCCAAAATTTGGAAGGAGCATAACCATGTATATGGGGATCGATTTAGGTACATCTGGAGTAAAAATAATACTGCTGGACGAACATGACAAAATCGTAGCATCAAAAACAAAGCCCTTATCGGTTTCTCGACCGCATGAGCTCTGGTCGGAACAAAATCCGGTTGACTGGTGGACGGCGACAGAAAGCATTGTTAGCGAGTTAAAAGATGAGTTCGAACTTTCACAAGTACGCGCCATTGGGTTATCCGGTCAAATGCACGGCGCGACACTGCTTGACCAGAATGGCAAGGTGTTAAGACCCGCAATATTGTGGAACGATGGCAGATGTTTTGAGGAATGTGTTGAGTTAGAGCAACTGGTAACAAACAGTCGAGATATCACTGGCAACTTGATGATGCCTGGATTTACTGCGCCTAAACTGAAATGGGTACAAAGACATGAACCAGAAGTGTTTAGCCAAATTGATAAAGTACTGTTACCTAAGGATTACCTAAGGCTCATGCTGTCTGGTGATTACGCCTCAGACATGTCTGACTCTGCGGGAACCATGTGGTTGGATGTGGATAAGCGAGACTGGAGCGACGCGCTACTCAAAGCGACAGGGTTAGGCAGAGAGCATATGCCTAAACTTTATGAAGGTACAGAAGTGACCGGACACCTGAAGAAAGAACTCGCTGAGTTATGGGGAATGTCGTGTGTACCTATTGTTGCGGGTGCTGGAGACAACGCTGCAGGAGCGGTAGGTGTTGGCATCACAGAACCGGGGCAGGCAATGTTATCTCTTGGTACTTCGGGTGTTTACTTTGCGGTCAGTGACGGTTTCATCGCGAATCCTGAATCGGCGCTGCATAGTTTCTGTCATGCGTTACCGAAGACTTGGCATACTATGTCTGTGATCCTTAGTGCCGCATCTTGTCTGGATTGGGTCGCTAAGCTTACCGGACAAGAAGACGTAGGAACCATGCTCAAAGACGTTGAAGAGCATGCCGATCCAAAATCAAAAGTGATTTTCTTACCTTATCTCTCAGGTGAACGCACGCCTCATAACGATCCAAACGCCAAAGGTGTGTTTTTTGGTATGACTCATTCCACTACTAAAGCTGAGTTAGCATTAGCTGTGCTAGAAGGGGTAAGTTTTGCTTTGGCTGATGGTCTAGATGCCCAACACTCAGTGAGCTCTGCTCCGAACGAAATTTCCCTGATTGGTGGCGGGGCGAAAAGCAGTTACTGGCGACAAATGCTGGCTGATATCTCAGGCATGAAGCTGGTTTATCGTTCTGGCGGTGAGGTTGGTCCGGCGCTGGGGGCGGCGAGGTTAGCAAGGTTAGGCACAGAAGTAGGAGTGACGGTCAAAGATGTTTGTCCTGTGCCTGAATTAGTACAAACTCACTTGCCTGATGAAAGCAAAAAAGAGTTGTATCAGACGAAGAGGAAGGTATTCCAAGCACTTTATACGCAAGTGAAAGATTTATTTTAGTCGTTATATATTCATATTCAGGTTAAACAATCAAGTGTTGCTTATTTATAAGCAACACTTTTTATATGGGCTAAAGAATTTATAAAGACGGATACTTATAAGCATTGAATTACATATATTGAACACAAATAAAAAAGCCAACCTCAAGATTATTAAGGTTGGCTTTTATATAACTTAGAATCAACTATTTGTAGATGAAACCATTCACAATATTTTCAAGCAACTCTTGTTTGCCAGATTCTTTAACTGGTGAAATGTTATTGTCGACAGCATATTGAGCCACTGACTCTAAAGACATATCGCCTGCAAGAATCTTTTTACCTAGCTCTTCGTTCCAACCCGCGTAGCGTTGAGAAATTGACTTAGATAGAACGTCGTTCTCAATCATGTCCGCAGCACGTTTGAGTGAAAGTGCCATAGTATCCATACCGCCGATATGACCGTGGAATAGGTCTTCTGCATCGATAGATGGACGGCGTAAGCGAGCGTCGAAGTTAAAGCCACCTGTAGTGAAACCACCAGCTTTCAAGATTTCGTACATAATTAGCGTGTTTTCTTCCACACTATTCGGGAACTGGTCAGTGTCCCAACCTAATTGCGCGTCACCGCGGTTTGCATCGATTGAACCAAACAGACCTAACGATGTAGCTGTCGCGACTTCGTGATGGAAGCTATGACCAGCAAGAGTTGCATGGTTGGCTTCAATGTTCACTTTGATTTCGTTTTCAAGACCGAACTGCTTTAGGAAACCGTATACGGTTGCAGTGTCATAGTCGTACTGATGCTTGGTTGGCTCTTGAGGTTTTGGTTCAATTAAAATGGCACCTTTGAAACCAATTTTGTGTTTGTGCTCAACAACCATCTGCATTAAGCGGCCAAGTTGTTTGCGCTCTTGGCGTAAATCAGTATTCAACAGTGTTTCATAACCTTCACGACCGCCCCACAATACGTAGTTTTGACCGCCTAAGCGTTGTGTCGCGTTCATTGCGTTGAAGATTTGTGTTGCAGCGTAGGCAAATACTTTAGGATCTGGGTTGCTGCCTGCACCTGCCATGTAGCGTGGGTGAGAGAAAGCGTTCGCAGTACCCCAAAGTAGCTGCATACCGGTTTCATTTTGTTTTTGCTCTAATACATCAACCATTTGCGCGAAATTGTTGATGTACTCTTTAATGCTATTCCCCTCTGGTGCAACGTCAACATCATGGAAACAGTAGTAAGGAACACCTAATTTGGTGAAGAAATCAAATGCATGGTCAGCTTTGACCATAGCCATTTCCATATCGTTTGCACCGTTTGCCCATGGACGGTCAAAAGTTCCCGCGCCAAACACATCGCTGCCTGGCCAGCAGAAGTTGTGCCAGTAGCATGCTGCAAAACGTAAATGATCTTTCATGCTCTTACCTAAGATCATTTTGTCTGCATCATAGTGTTTAAATGCTAAAGGGTTAGTTGATTCGCTCCCTTCATATTTAATTTTGTTTATATTCTTAAAAAATTCAGTCATCGTCGAGGCTCCGTTAATCTTTTGACTTAAATGCAGGTTTAATATTTTATGAATTAATCATATTCGGCAATTATGTTTTTTTGTTTTCAATATTACCTATTTTATTAATGAGACTTTGGTCAAAAATAACCAGAATTAATTTGGGGTTCTCTATTTATATTGACTTTAAGTTGTTGATTTTAATAGGTTGCACAAGTATTCATGATTCAGAGCTATGTGGTGACTTAAATCATATATTTCTATGATGATCACATTTGAAATAAAAAACAAAAAAACATAAGACACAAATAAGATGAGAGAAAAGACTTTTCAAACTTATTCTACATAGAATTCTTGTGTTCACTATTAATGGTGAATAAACCCTACAAATAAATAGTGCAATACAAAGGAAAGTATAATGAAAAAGCTATTAATTCTTGTATGCTCCGTTCTTGTTTGTCTAAGTTCCCCTGCCTTTGCTAAGTCGTTAAAAATAGGCATGGTCATTGATGATTTACGACTAGAACGTTGGCAAAAAGACCGAGATATTTTCGTTGATAAAGCTGAAGAACTGGGAGCGAAAGTATATGTCCAGTCAGCAAACGGGAATGAGCAAACTCAGATTTCTCAAATTGAAAATATGATCTCACGTGGCGTTGATGTATTAGTCATTATTCCAACCAACGGCGGAGTTCTGTCAAACGTAATTAGTGATGCAAAACGCGATGGTATTAAAGTTTTAGCGTACGACCGCCTTATTAGTGATGCAGATATCGACTTCTACTTGTCATTTGACAATGAAAGAGTGGGTGAAATGCAGGCGCAAGCAATGTTGGATGCAAAACCTAAAGGAAACTACTTCCTAATGGGTGGTGCACCTACGGACAATAACGCGAAACTATTCCGCAAAGGCCAAATGAATATTCTTCAGCCTAAAATTGACTCAGGCGATATTAAAGTTGTCGGCGATCAATGGGTTAACTATTGGCTAGCAGAAAACGCATTGAAAATTATGGAAAATGCGTTAACTGCGAATAACAACAAGATTGACGTTGTGGTTGCTTCAAACGATGCAACGGCAGGTGGTGCTATCCAAGCACTAGAAGCGCAAGGCTTAGCGGGTAAAGTCTCTATTTCAGGTCAAGATGCTGACCTAGCGGCGTTACGTCGAATCGTTGATGGCACTCAAACTATGACGATTTACAAACCAATTAATACGCTTGCAAGCCGTGCTGCTGAAATCGCAGTGGAACTCGCTGATGGCAAAACACCAGCACAAAACTCTTCTCTCAATAACGGTAAGAAAGATGTACCGGCTTATTTGTTAGATCCTGTAGCTGTTACTTCGAAAAACATTAAAACAACTGTTGTTCGAGATGGATTCCACGCTGAAAGTG
Organism: Vibrio sp. Y2-5; assembly: GCF_014596725.1. Classification (GTDB taxonomy): domain Bacteria; phylum Pseudomonadota; class Gammaproteobacteria; order Enterobacterales; family Vibrionaceae; genus Vibrio. Next base: position 170,610 of record NZ_JACVEG010000004.1, on the reverse strand, counting down.
AAATTTATCAATAATAGTAATAAAAGCGTTAAGAGATTCTCTTAACGCTATTTTTATTGGGAGAGACAACTATGTCTTCTTTATTAGAAATGCGAAATATCGTTAAGTGCTTTGGCCCTGTAAGAGCGCTTGACGGTATTAGTATTAGTCTTAATAAAGGTGAAGTATTATCCTTGTGCGGTGAGAATGGTTCAGGTAAATCGACCTTAATGAAAGTCTTATGCGGTATCTATCCTCATGGCGATTATGAAGGCGAAATTATATATAACGGAAAAGTAATTGAACCCAAAAACATCTCTGATACGGAAAGTATTGGTATCGCAATTATTCACCAAGAACTCACCTTAGTTAAAGAATTGAGTATCCTAGAAAATTTATTTCTAGGGTCAGAAATTTGCACGCGCGGAATATTAAATCACGAGTTAATGCATTACGAGGCAAAACTATTATTAGAAAAGGTTAATTTGCCTGTATCACCGGAAACAAAAGTTGGAGACTTGGGGGTAGGTCAACAGCAGTTAGTCGAAATTGCTAAGGCGATGTCTAAGAATGCCAAGCTATTAGTGCTTGATGAACCAACGGCGCCTTTAACCGAATCGGAAACAGAAATCTTACTTAACCTGGTAAAAGAACTCAGAGAATCGGGTGTGAGTTGTATCTATATCTCTCACAAGCTTGGTGAGGTAAAAGAGATCTCTGACCATATCTGTATCATCCGCGATGGGGTACATATCGGTACTAAACAAGCAAGTGATATGACAACTGACGACATCATCACCATGATGGTTGGCAGGGAAATGAAGCAACTCTTTCCAAGAGAAGAGCACGACATTGGTGACGTTGTACTGGAAGTCAAAAATGTTAACGCTTGGGACAAATCAAATTCCGCTATTCCAAAAGTAAAAAATGCGAGTTTCCAATTACGTAAAGGTGAAATTCTCGGTATTTCAGGGCTGGTGGGCGCAGGTCGCACTGAGTTAATGGAGTGCTTGTACGGCAGTTATCTTGGCAGAAATGAAGGCCAATATTTCCTGCATGGAAAGAAAATAGAGATAAACAACAGTAAGGATGCCTTGGATTTTGGTATCGCGATGGTGCCTGAAGATCGCAAGAGAAATGGCATAGTGCCGATCATGTCTGTTGGACAAAACATGTCTCTGTCTGCCCTCGATTCATTGTCAAAATACGGTGTGTTAAATGACACACTCGAATCAAACATTATCAAAGAGAACATCAAACAGCTAACCGTCAAAACGCCAAATGCTGAGCTTTCTATTAAGAATCTCTCGGGTGGTAACCAGCAGAAAGCCATACTGGCAAGATTTCTAATGGTTAATCCAAGTATCTTAATTTTGGATGAGCCAACACGGGGTATTGATGTCGGAGCAAAATACGAAATCTACAAGCTGATGTTTAAATTAGTTAAACAGGGCATAAGCATCATCATGGTTTCTTCCGAATTACCTGAAGTGCTGGGCATTAGTGACCGTGTGCTTGTGATGCACGAAGGTGTCATCAAAGGTGATTTGATTAACCAAGACCTGACTCAAGAAATCATTATGGATTGTGCATTATCAGAAGGAGTAACCGCGTGATGGAACAATCAACAGAATTAACTAAAGACTCCAACGCTAGCCTGTTAAGTCGATTAAAAGGCGGCAATTTTCAGATGCTGGTGATGGCACTAGCGATCGTATTTATCATGATCTTTTTCAGCATCATGACTGATTGGAGCTACTTAACTCCGCGAAACATTTCCAACCTGTTCAGACAGACTGCGATCACTGGAATATTGGCGATAGGCATGGTCTTTGTCATTATCAGTGGCGAAATTGACTTGTCGGTAGGTTCAATGATGGGCTTACTTGGCGGATTAGCAGCGATTCTCGATGTTTGGTTTGGTTTACCGCTACCTGTGACCATTCTTATTACGCTTTGTTCAGGTTTAGTTTTGGGCGCTTGGAATGGTTGGTGGGTGGCATACCGCAAAGTACCTTCTTTCATCGTAACCTTAGCCGGATATCTTGCTTTTAGGGGTATCTTAATTGGTATTACAAACGGCACGACAGTGGCTCCGATTTCTGAAGTGATGGGCGTCATCGGTCAAAGTTATCTGCCAAACATGTTAAGTATTATTGCCGGTGTTTGCTGCCTATCGGTTTACTTTGGTTGGCAGAAAAAACGCAATGTGATGCGTAAGAAATACGAATTGTCTGTGCCTTCAATGCAGATATCTCTGGTCAAAAACACACTAATTGGCCTTGGTGTACTTTCCGTTATCTTTATTCTTAATGAATACCGTGGTGTACCTACACCAGTGCTACTGCTTACTTTCTTTGTACTTGTCGGCTCTTTCATCGCTACAAAGTCGAGATTTGGCCGCCGCATTTACGCTATTGGCGGCAACATTGAAGCCAGCCGTTTATCAGGCATCAATGTTGAACGCACAAAACTGTTGGTCTACGCGATGAATGGTTTCTTAGTCGCTGTTGCTGGATTGGTTTTGAGTTCTCGCTTAGGTGCGGGGTCACCGTCAGCAGGTAACATCGCGGAGCTAGATGCTATCGCAGCTTGTGTCATCGGCGGTACGAGTATGGCTGGTGGCGTGGGCACTGTGTTTGGTGCGGTTATCGGTGCGTTTATCATGGCGTCACTCGATAACGGTATGAGCATGATGGATGTGCCGACTTTCTGGCAATACATTGTTAAAGGCGGTGTGTTACTGCTGGCGGTTTGGATGGACAGCGCAATGAAGAAACAACGTTAAGATATTTTAATAATAAAAGCGGTCTCACACCCCCAATGAGGGACTGCTGCTTCTGATTCTATTAACCTTTCCCGGGTATGGGTCACCACTGTGTAATGCAGTGGTGTTTTTTTTGTTCAAGGTGAGCGTGTTTTCGACACTGTTGTGCGCGAATTTAGCTGCTAATAAAATTAATTTTCTGCCAACTTCGCATCGTAATTTTCTTGAGCGGTAATCACGGCATCCATGTTTTTCTCTGCCCAGTGGGCGAGTGCTGCGACAGCTTCGGTGAGCGTGTCTCCCAATGGGGTCAACGCATATTCAACCGTAACCGGAACCGTTGGGAACACGGTTCTTGTGACTAATCCATCCCGCTCTAATTTCTTCAACGTTTGCGATAGCACCTTTTGAGATATGCCTTTGATATCTCGCTTTAAGTGATTAAAACGAACCGGCTCATGGCTCAGTTTATCTAAGATGAGCATTGCCCATTTGTCCGCAATGCGATCCAAAACTGCTCGCGTCGGGCAGCGGTTTTCATAAACGTCATACGCAAAATCCACGATTTATCCTCTATGCTCAAATCACAGGATGGTTACTTCAAAGTTACCTTGTTACCAAAAAGTGCCTTCTTCACAACTCGGTTTGAAGAGTATAGATTAATCATTAAGTATCCTTCAACAACATAGTATCGAAAATATACTTAGGAGATTTAACAATGAGTAAAGTATTGGTCTTAGGCGCATCCGGTAATGTTGGCCGCCCTTTAGTGGAAGCATTATTGGCAAAGGGTGAACAAGTGAAAGCCGCATCCCGCAGCGGTAAATCGTTCGGTGCAGCAGAAGGTGTGGTGTTTGATTACACTGATCCTTCAACATTTGAGTCAGCCTTTGACGGTGTTGACCGCGCATACGTCATGCTCGCGGGCGGTTATGTGGAATCTAAAGCACTGTTAATTCCAGTAATCGAAGCTGCGGCAGCACGCAATGTCAAAGTGGTTTTCCAAAGTGTGTTGGGCGTGGATGCCGATGACTCTATCCCATACCGTCAGGTTGAAATTGCTTTGGAAAACTCAGGCGTTCCTTACGTTATTCTTCGTCCAAACTGGTTCTCTGATAACTTCCACACGTACTGGAAAGCGGGGATTGACCAAGGCGTGATTGCCGTTCCAGCAGCAGAGGGCGAGTCGAGCTTTATTGATGTGCGTGATATCGCTGAAAGTGCAGCAGCAGTTTTGACGACCGATCAGTTCGACAATCAAGCGTTCAATCTAACGGGGCCAGAAGCTTTCAGCTATGCAGAAGCAGCAGCTAAAATCAGTTCAGCGTTAGGTAAGCCTGTACAGTATCAAGCAATGGAAGACGGCGCGTTTTGTGACATGCTAAAAGGGGTGGGTGTACCAGCGGATTACGCGGAATTTCTGACTTCGATTTTCTATCCAGTTCGCGAAGGTTGGACTGCGGGTGTAAGCGATGCGGTACAAGTGTTAACCGGTAAACCAGCACGTAGTTTAGACACCTATATCAAAGATCATTTGGCGGATCTTGCATAATTAAAGGTGATAAAAAAACGCCAGTAATGCTGGCGTTTTTGTCTATCAACAATGAACAAAGAGGAGGATTAGTAACACTCTTCCAGAATGTTCAGTACTTCTTCTGTTGTCAGCTTTTTGTAACCATTACCTAGAATAACGGTAGATTCTGCGATTTTTGGCAGCATCTCTTTGGTTGCACCAAGTTCTTCAAGTGACGTTACGATGCCACACTCTTTTGTGAATGCTTCTAATGCATCAATACCTTCAAGTGCGATTTGCTCTTTGGTTTTGCCTTCTGCAGAAACACCCCAAACCTGAGTTGCGTAACGTACAAACTTATCCAAACCAAATTTGTAGATTAGGCGATAGTAAGGCAGAGAAACAGCCGCCAGACCCATACCGTGTGCACAGTCAGTGTAAGCACCTAACTGGTGTTCAATCATATGAACTTGCCAGTCTTGAGTCTTAGAAAGACCGGTAATTGTGTTGAGTGCCAAGGTCGCGTTCCACATGATGTTACTGCGAGCTTCGTAATCCTGAGGATCTTTAAGCGCAACACGTAGGTTATCGATAGAAGACTTCAATAAGCTTTCGATGACGTAGTCAGTGGTGTTTGCGCCTTGGTCAGAGAAATACTGCTCCATCAGGTGTGACATTGTATCGAACACGCCACTCACCATTTGGTACTCAGAAACCGTGAAGGTGTACTCTGGGTTCAAAATAGAAAACTTAGGATAAGCGATAGGTGGGAATACACGACCCGCTTTAGTTTTGCTCTCTTCGTGAGTAATAACCGAACCACCATTCATTTCTGAACCAGTACCTACCATAGTCAGAATTGAAGCCACAGGTACCACTTCGTTAGAAACGTCTTGCCACTCAATCCAGTATTTTTGGAATGGGTCTTGGTCAGTACAGTGTGCCGCGACTGAAATACCTTTTGCACAGTCTACGACAGAGCCGCCACCTACAGCCAGAATCAGGTCAACGTTGTGTTCACGCACAAGCTCAACACCTTCCATCATTTTGCTGTAAGTAGGGTTTGGCATAACACCAGAAAGCTCAACAACTTTCTTACCTGCAGCAGTCAGGCTTGCGATAACTTTGTCGTACAGACCGTTTGATTTGATTGCATTACGGCCATAAACCAACATAACCGTGTCACCGAACTTAGGCAGTTCGCTGTCTAATTTCGCCAGTGAGTCTTTACCAAAATGAATGGTTGTTGGGTTGTAGTAAGAGAAATCTAATTGCATTGTCACACCCTTCTTGAGAGTTACAGTTCGCGTGTTGGCTTAGCCTGACGCTAACCGGGTTATGCATCCACAATTCAAAGCAGATGACGTTTAGTATAAGAGATATTCTATATACAGAACGAATATCGATGAATGTCAGATCCTCTCTTTGTCTTGCCTATTCTTCCAAAAAATCACTCAGCAGCACAAGTTATTGGCTTTAAACCATGTTGGATTCGCGCAATGCTTTGATGTCTTTCGAAGGGGGAGAACCGAATAAGCGGCTGTACTCGCGGCTAAATTGAGAAGGACTTTCATAGCCTACTTTAAAGGTGGTCGCCATAGCATCGAGATTCTCAGTCAGCATCAAGCGTCGCGCTTCGCTTAAACGCAGTTTCTTCTGAAACTGTAGCGGTGTCATAGAGGTCATAGATCGGAAGTGTGTGTAAAACGCAGACTTGCTCATGCCACTGTAAGAGGCAAGTTCTCCGACACTAAGCGGTTTCACAAAGTTGCTTTTCAACCACTCAATGGCTTTTGAAATCTGATGGCTGTGACTACCGTCGGTAACGATTTGGTTTAATCGAGATCCTTGTTCACTCATCAGAAGCCGATAAAAAATCTCGCGTTTAATCACCGGAGCGAGAACTTTGATCGACTCAGGTTCATCCATTAGTGAAAGCAGACGGACAAAAGCGTCGAGCAGTGGTTGAGAAAGAGTACCGACAGCGATGCCTTTCTGTGCTTCTCTGTTGTGGGTAAAAGAATAGTCACTGTCGACAATCAGTTGCGAGATCTCCTGCAAATCCAGTTCTAATATTAGCCCTAAATACGGCTTCTCTTTACTCGCTTCCATAATGTTGGCAGTGATAGGGAGATTCACTGAAGAAATGAGAAAATGGTTGGCGTCGTATATAAAACTATCTTCTCCTAAGAGAACTTGTTTTTTACCTTGAGCAATCAAACAGATGCTCGCATTATGAGTGTAACTGGTGGGCGGTGTTGGGGCTTCCCAGTGGCTTAACCTTAGTCCCGGAATACTCGTGTGATTGCCAAACTGGTTACTCGTTCTTGTCCATTTTTCGATCAAGCTACCTAATTTGGAATGAGTGTCGGAGACAGGTGTTGTACGACTCATAGAGTTTCCTTTTAGCCATTTGCGAACCGCTGTGGCTAGATTTGTGAGCAAGTGAATAGTGTAAGAATATTAGGCAAATCAATTTAATCAAGCTGCAATTAACATAGGTGACTTATTCCGGATAACGTTGATAACTAATTTATTGATATTTTTGTATTAAAACTAATCAGTGAAGCGCTCTCTGCATTTTAAAATGCCAGCTGCTTACACAGTACTGTGACTATTTGTGGATGATTAGGCAATTTTTCAAGTGGGGCTGGTGAATGAGTATTGGGAGATAGGCACAAATTTTCTCTCTTACTAATTCGAAACTCGAAACTAGCACTTTAAGCGATAGTACTATGTTATTTGGTGACAATGTCACATATTGGGTTGTCTATTCAAAAAAAGAGTGGCTATTTAGCCACTCTTTTCTCTTATCGTTCCGCTTCGGCTACCATTCTTTCTTGCTGCTGAAGTTGGTACATGGCTTTGTAGCGCCCATGATCCACTTGCATCAACTGATGATGGTTACCTTGTTCGATAAGGTGTCCTTTATCCAGCACTAATATACGGTCTGCGTGATGAATGGTAGACAAACGGTGCGCAACAACGATCAGCGTGACTTTGCCTCTCAACTCGTTTAACGCTCTTTGTACGATTTGTTCTGTTTCGCTGTCGATGTTGGCTGTTGCTTCATCGAGCAGCAAAATCTTTGGTGAACCAGCTAAAGCGCGAGCAATGATCAGTTGTTGTCTTTGTCCGGTTGATAGTCTTAATCCGCCTTCACCTAACTGAGTTTGATAACCGTCGGTCATCTGCATGATTACATCGTGCAGATGTGCCTGTTTGGCTGCCAGCTCAACGGCTTCTTGGCTCAAGTTTCTACCCATATCGATGTTATCAAACACGGTTGTTGCTTGAACAAAAGGCTCTTGTGGGATAAAGCCAATCAACTGGCGCAATGTTTTGGGGGCGTATTGGTTCAGTTCATGCCCGTCGATCTTGATTGATCCTGACTGCGGCTGATAGAAGTTAAGCAGCAGGCTGAGTAACGTTGATTTACCGCTGCCCGTATGGCCGACAATAGCGAAGAACTTTCCTGACTCTACGGTGGCATTGATATTGTGCAGCACTGGTTTGTCCGCTTGGTAACTGAACGTCAAGTTTTCAATACTTAAATCACCTTGTTCAATGTGATTCCAGCGCACTTCTTTTTGTCCTGAAGAAGGCTCTTGCAGCAACTCGTAAACACGATCACCGGCGACAACTGCCTGCTGATAAAGACTGAAGCGCTGAGTGATCTCAACCAGAGGTTCAGTAAAACGCCCTAAGTAACTCAAGTAAGCGTATAGAACACCCACTTCCGCCACGCCTTCTACCACTTGCAAGCCAAAGAACCACACCACGCCAGCTAAGATCAGAATGCTTAACAAGTTAATCGCAGGGCGAAGCAACATTGAGCCGACAATCACCGCTTTTAAACGCGTATCGTAATACTGGCTGTTAATCTGTTCGAACTGCTGCTGTTTATTTTGCTGTTGGTTAGTGGCTTGAATAACCGTCATACCGCTGATCGACTCGTTCATAGTCGAGTTAATATCAGAGCGTAGCTGACGGCTTTGCGTCACCGCTTTAACACTGAATTTCTGATAGAGATAAATTAAGCTCACAACCGCAGGTATCAACGCCAGCGCCACCAGCATCAACTGCAAATCCAGTATTGCCATAGCGGTCAAGATACCAATCAGCAAAACCAAGTTGGCTAAGATGTTCGATAAGAACTGCACATAGATATCTTTGATTGATTCGGTGTCGTTGGTAATACGGCTCACCAACTGACCTGTCCGTGAGTAATCAAAAAACGACACAGGCAAGGTCAACACATGTTTAAACAATCGCTTACGTATGTCTAATACCGCGTTAAGCGCAATATCTAAAAAGCGTAGGGTTTGTTGATATTTTAAATAGGTACCCAATAGCACTGAAATGATGAACAGAGCGATAACGCCAACCACAGGCCAAACAGGGTAGTGATTCTGCATCACGAATTCATCGATAAACACTTTGCTCAGCATAGGGCCAAGCACGTCAAAACCGGTCGCGAGTACCACCAGTAACAAGGTTTTTATAAACAGTGCTTTTTCAGCGAATACATAGCTCATCAGGAGTTTGATTGAGCCTGAGCTGTTTTTCTCTTTCATTGTCTTGCTCATATCAGCTCTTCCTCCAAAGCTTGCTCCATCTGTTGATAAGCCGCCATTCGTGAATACCAACCATCAAGGCTAATAAGCTGATGATGTTTACCGCGTTCAATGATTTCGCCATGTGAAAGCACAATGATCTCATCTGCGTGTTCAATGGCAGACAGGCGATGACTGACCACAACGACGGTTTGTTCTCTACGTTGTTGAAGGTGCTTAATGATGAGTTTTTCAGTTTTAATATCAACGGCGGACAGGGCATCATCCAACACCAAAATCGGCGCTTGGCTAATTAAAGCTCGGGCAATTGAAATCCGTTGACGCTGGCCACCGGAGAGTGTCACGCCTCGTTCTCCTACTAGGGTCTGATAACCATCAGGGAACTGAAGTATGTCGTCGTGAATCGCAGCCAGTTTTGCCGCGTGATAGACATCTTCATCGGTTGCGTTTGGCATTCCAATACGGATGTTTTCCATGATGGTCATACTGAACAGAAAAGCATCTTGTGGAACGTAGGCATACAGACCGCGCAACTTCGCCAAAGGAATATCAGCTATCGAAACACCAGAAACGGAAATATCCCCTTGAGTAGATTCCCAATAGCGCATCAACAAATGAAGCAGAGTCGATTTCCCTGAACCAGTTGCTCCCGTAACGCCTAGCACTCGGTTTGGCTCAACAGTGAGTGAGAGGTTTTTCAGTGTGCTTTGATTGGTGTCTGGGTAATCAAATGTCAGATCTTTTACTGCCAGCGCGTAGCCGTCAGGCATTTGTGTGCCTTTATCTACAACGGAATCTGGCAATTTCAATAACGATTCCAAGCGACCAATAGCCGCGTTACCTCGTTGCAAAATGTTCATTAGCCAGCCGAATGCGTACATTGGCCAAATCAGTTCAGACAAATACAGGGTGAAACTGGTGAGCTGACCAACGGTCAATCTCTCTTGACTGATCTGCCAACCACCCACGATCAAAGCAATCAGCAGTGCAGATCCAAGGCTGAGCTGAATGATCGGGTCAAACAAGGCTTCTGAACGCTGCACATTATAGGTAGTGCGAGCGGATTGCTGGGCAATCTGTGCAAACTTGTCTGACTCAATTTCTTCACGCCCCATCGATTTGATCAAACGGATTCCGGACACCGATTGTTGGGTTTGTTCGTTAAGTGTGGAGAACGAATCCAGCGTTTCCTTAAACTGGTGATGAATACGATTCGACAGTTTGTAGAAACCATATCCCATAAACGGAAACGGAATAATCGCTAAGATCGCCAGTTGCCAATCAATGAAAATGAACATCATGATCAGTACCAGAATAAAGGTCAGTAATCCGTCGAAACCAGACAAGATACCTTCGCCAGCCGCGACTTCGACGGCGTCGATATCATTGGTTGCTCTCGCCATTAAATCGCCAGTCGAGTGGATGTTATAAAACGCCTGACCTTGGCGCAGAAGGCGGTGATAGAACTGTTCGCGAAGTATGTTTCCCAATTTATAGGAGGTGCCAAACAACATTCTGCGCCATCCGTATCTCAGCAAGTAAACAAGAATACTCACGCCTAACAGTGCAAATAAATAGAATTCAGCCTGCGAAAAATCTTTGGTCTGTAAAAGCTTATCGATGGCGTTACCAATAAGCCACGGAACCGCCATGTTGAGCATAGCGACGGCAAAAAGCATCGATAACGCGATGGCGTAAGTTAAACGATGCTGGCGGAAAAACCACTTTAGATGTTGATATAACTGCATTGCTGACGTTTCTTATATTTGTTGTGTTGTTTCATTGTTAGAGAGGAGAAATGAACACTTATCACTTTTGTTTGTAAAAGTTTAAAGTGATCACGAAGTAGACTCTACCAACCTGAGGTAAGTTTTGAAATCGAAATTTGGTTTATACTCTTCCTATTTGAAGCTGCAGCGGTGTTGGCTACGTTCGTTCACCCCAATCACATAGTCTCTCTATGCTTATGGGGTTCACTCACTTGCCGCCTACCTGCAACTCCAAGTAGTTTGAGTATAGTTTTCGTTGATGAAGAGAGAATTAAGAAAGAGGCTGGGTAAGAGATATACCCAGCCAGCAGAGTTGCGTGGTTAGTACTGTCTAACGATCAGTACTTCTTATACAGAGAAAGTTTGCCGTCTTTATCAAACGCAATCACATTGAAATCTTTATAAGGCTGATTAGGCGCAGCCATACCCGGTGAATGTTGTGGCATTCCCGGAGCGGCTAAGCCTGAAATGTTCGCTGGACGCTCGGTAAGCAAACGCGCGATATCTGATTCTGGTACGTGGCCTTCAACCATGTAGCCATCAATCACCGCCGTGTGGCAAGACATCAACTGATTCGGCATACCAAATTGCTTTTTCACTGAGCTCCAATCGTTTTGATGATGTACGTTCACTTCGTAGCCTTTCTCTTCCATGATTGCTGCCCACTCTTTACAGCAGCCACAAGTAGGGGATTTGTAGAGATCAATCGTCGGTTTTGCAAACGCCGAAAAGCTCAATGTTAATGCAGACAGAGCTATCGCTTTTAATAAGGTTTTCATCATTCATCCTCTTGTGTAAAAGTTTACTTCACATCAATGGTCAAGTAACTTTGATTGTAGTTTAGCGTGATAGCCCCTTTACTCGGAGTCCAATCAATCGCTTTAGTCTCATACGGGTTAAGTTGAACGGTCTTCTCAGAAGTTAACTGAGGCAGGGAAAGTTCAACAGGTTCAAATAGCTTGTTAAAAACGACCAACTGGGCAGGGTTATCTGCGTCAATAGTGACGCTTGAACTGGTCGAGGTTTCTTCTATCGTCCATTCCACCAGAGTGATTTGCCCTAATGCTTCTAGGTATGCGGCTAGGTTTTCTCTGTCATCGTTTGACAGTGTGCTGGCGAGAAGCTGCATGGTTGGTTCGTTAGCCAAGCTGGCGTTGATGTCATTCAGCGTTTTGCCACGAATGTTTCCTCCAACATTGCCTGCGCCGTTAGCAAACTGACCGTGACAGGCAACGCAGCCGTAACCGCCAGCGGTTCTGAAAAGCTGCATACCCGTTTCCACATTAGGCGATGTTTCTGCTTGAGCCGTTAAGCTGACCAAAGAAAACAAGGCGCCGACTATTAGGTTTTTTACACTGTTCATGAAATCGTTCATTTCTCCAACAGAGCCCCAACAGCTCACTGTCGGGGCTGCTTGCCATTACAGGCTGATATTCTTCATCATGCCAGCTTCAGCATGACCCGGAATGTTGCAGGCAAACTCTACATTTTTGTCACCGTGGAAGTGCCATGTGATTTGCTTCGCTTTGCCCGGTTCTACGGTTACTGCATTGCCCATATCATGCATGTGTTGACCATTCATGTTTTTCATCATTTCGCGGTGCTCAATTTGTTCCGTCACTGAGCCAATAGTGAACTCATGATTGATTTTGCCTGTATTCATCACAACAAACTGCACGACATCATTCGGTTCAATTTTCACTTCTTTTTTGAAGGTGATTTTCATGTCGTCAGACAGCATTACGTGAACCACTTTGTCCGGTTTTGAACCCATGGCTGGCATACCAACATCAGACATCCCATCCATGTTCATCATATTGTTATGATCCATCTTCATGTCTTTCATCGTAGTGTTAGACGACATCTGACTGTGATCCATCGAACTATTCATAGAACCCTGGTCATTAGAGTTTGAGTGGCTCATATTGGCAAAAGCGACAGAAGAGCTGATGGTTAGTGCGATAGCTAGAGTAAGTTTTTTCATCATTAATTCCTTATTTATCAATTCGGTATTTATTTGGTTTCACGCTGTTTCCACAGCTTAAAGATTGCAGGGATTACCAGCAGGGTAAGTAGTAAGGCTGACGCCATTCCGCCAATCATAGGGGCCGCGATGCGTTGCATAATTTGCGAACCCGTACCATGGCCATACATGATGGGTATTAAGCCAATGATGACGGTGATAACTGTCATCATTACTGGGCGAACACGCAGCCCGGCACCTTCGCGAATGGCGTTATTGAGGTCATCTTTGCTAAGCGGGATGTTTCGTTCTTCGGCTTTGAGCTTGGTGTAGTGCCAGGCTTGGTTAAGGTAAACCAGCATGATGACGCCTATTTCAACCGCCACGCCGGAAAGGGCGATAAAGCCAACTCCCACTGCAATAGACATGTTGTAATTGAGTGAGTACATCAACCATAAGCCGCCAACCATAGCCAATGGCAGGGTCGCCATGATAATCAGCACTTCACCTACGCGTCGGAAGCTGAAATAGAGCAGCAGGGTGATGATGGTCAATGTAATTGGCACGACGACACTTAAACGCTCTTTCGCACGCTCCATATATTCGTACTGACCTGACCATGCGAGCGAGTAACCTGCTGGCAGTTTCAGTTCTTCTGCTACGCGTTTTTGTGCTTCAGATACATAAGAACCGAGATCTCGACCTTCGATATCAACAAACACCCAGCCGTTAGGACGCGCATTTTCTGTTTTGATCATCGGTGGGCCATCTTCGTAGCGAATATCCGCCACATCCGCCAATGCTATGCGAGCACCGTTTGGTGTCACCAATGGCAGATTTTGCAGTTTCACTACCGAATCACGGTAGTCTTGCGGATAACGAACGTTGATAGGGTAACGTTCCAATCCTTCAATGGTTTCACCCACATTCATGCCGCCAACTGCGGTGGAAACCACTTGTTGTACGTCTTTGATATTCAGTCCGTAACGTGCCGCTGCTTTTCGCTTAATATCAACAGTCACGTATCGGCCACCCGCAACGCGTTCAGCGTAAACAGAGGCAGTGCCTTCGACTTGGTTAAGAATTGGCTCCAACTGTGAACCGATACGTTCAATGGTGCTCAATTCAGGACCAACGATTTTGATACCAATTGGTGTTTTAATACCAGTGGCTAACATATCGATTCGGGTTTTGATTGGCATTACCCAAGCGTTAGTTAAACCGGGAAATTGAATCAGGTTATCAAACTCTTTCCGCAGTGATTCTGTGGTGACACCTTCACGCCACTCTTCACGCGGTTTAAGCTGAATGACGGTTTCGATCATGGTGAGTGGAGCCGGGTCGGTTGCCGTATCTGCACGGCCGACTTTACCCCATACCGTTTTTACCTCAGGTACGGTTTTGATCAATTTGTTGGTTTGTTGCAGTAACTCACGCGCTTTACCAATCGAAATCCCCGGATAAGTGGTCGGCATGTACATCAAATCGCCTTCATCCAATGGTGGGATGAATTCGCTGCCCAGTTTACTGGTTGGGTAATAGGCGGACGCCATTAGCGCAACGGCCAATACCAATACCGATTTCGGGAAGTTTAAGCTTAGGTTAAGCAGAGGGCGGTAAAGACCTACCAGTGCTTGGTTAACTGGGTTTTTATGCTCAGGAAGGATCTTTCCGCGAATAAAATAGCCCATTAATACCGGAACCAAGGTAATGGCTAAACCTGCTGAAGCTGCCATCGCGTATGTTTTAGTAAAGGCGAGAGGAGAGAACATTTTCCCTTCTTGGCCTTCAAGCGCAAACACAGGCACAAAGCTTAACGTAATGATAAGCAGCGAGAAGAACAGCGGTGGACCCACTTCCTGCGCGGCATCACCAATGACTTGCCAGCGATTTTTATCCGTCAGTGGGGTGCGCTCTATATGCTTGTGTACGTTTTCAATCATGACGATTGCACCATCCACCATGGCACCGATGGCGATGGCTATGCCGCCCAGAGACATGATGTTGGCGTTAATGCCTTGCCAGTGCATGATAATAAAAGCAGACAAGATGCCGACAGGCAGACTCAGAGCAATGACTAGAGAGGAACGAATGTGGAACAGGAACAGCGCACACACAATCGCTACCACGATGAACTCTTCCGCTAACTTCTTCCAAAGGTTCTCAACGGCAGCATTGATAAGCGTAGAGCGGTCATATGTAGGTACGATTTCTACACCATCAGGCAGGCCGCGCTGAAGCTCTTCAAGCTTGGTTTTGACGTTGTCGATCACTTGGCTTGCGTTCTCGCCAAAGCGCATCACAATCACGCCGCCAACCGCTTCACCTTCGCCATTGAGTTCAGAGATGCCACGACGCATTTGTGGACCTAATGAAATGTCTGCAATATCGCCAAGCAGCAACGGTGTACCTTTGTTGGTCACTTTAAGCGGCAGAGACTGAATATCTTCAATATTGGTCAAATAGCCGGTGGTGCGAACCATATGTTCAGCTTCTGCCACTTCTATAACCGAAGCGCCAGTCTCTTGGTTACCGTTTTGAATCGCCATGTTGACTTGTTGAAGCGTCAAGTTGTAAGCGCGCAATTTAGCCGGATCAATCTGGATCTGATACTGCTTAACCATGCCGCCTACGGTGGCCACTTCAGAGACGCCATCAACCGTTTGCAATTCGTATTTTAAGAACCAGTCTTGCAGGCTGCGTAGCTGAGCCAAATCATGTTGACCGGTTTTGTCTTGCAATACATAGCTGAATACCCAACCCACACCTGTCGCATCAGGTCCCAGTGTTGGTTTGGCATTGGCTGGTAGCTTAGGCGCAACTTGGCTCAAATACTCCAGCACTCGCGAACGAGCCCAGTACATGTCGGTTTTATCATTGAAAATGATATACACGTAAGAGTCACCAAAGAACGAGTAACCACGTACGGTTTCAGCCCCAGGTACCGCCAGCATTGCGGTTGTGAGCGGATAAGTAACTTGATCTTCAACCACTTGCGGTGCTTGTCCAGGAAAGCTGGTTTTGATGATCACCTGTACATCAGAGAGATCGGGAATCGCATCGACAGGTGTGTTTTTCACACTAAATAAGCCGCCAGCCATAAGCGCAACGGTTGCCAGTAGGACAATAAAGCGGTTTTTCAGAGACCAGCGAATAATGGCATTGATCATTGTTTGCCTCCGACTCGCTCAATACTCTTCAGGGTGAAGTCGTTGTTCTGTTTCTGTACTAGAAATCGAACACGCTCACCTTCCTCAAGACCGGAGAGTTTAATATCAGGATTGACAGTGAAGTTCATTTCGCCCGCTTCCCAGTTCCATTCTGAAACCGGTAGGTGTTGAAGCGTGATCATACCGAAGTCTTGCATCAGCATTGTGATGTCGCCTTCCAGCCACACTTCGCCCGCTACGACACTGCCGTCTGATTTAATGTCGATGACCTGATATTGTCCATCCGGCGTTTTTTGCAGTTCAAACTCGACCATTTGTCCGGACTTCAGAGCATCAATATCAACATTCTCGCCAGCAGTGAAGTTCATGGTCATGCCCGGCCAATTCCATTCAGGCACTGGCTGGTGGTTAATCGTGAGAGTGCGAGACGAGGATAAAACATCGCTGATTTCGCCTTTCGCCCACACACTTTCCATATCTACTGCAATACCATCGATACGAGCCAGATCTGCCGTTTGGCTAGATTCAGAATCAAGTAAGAAGTGTGCTGACGTTACAACTTTGCTTTGCTCAGTAAGACCTTGCAAAACTTCCACTTTATCACCCGCTTCACGTCCGATTTGAACGCGTGCAGAACGATACTTGCCATCACCTTCAGACAAGACTACTCGAGTCATTCCGCCAGAGCGGATCACTGATGATTTAGGAACCGTCAGTACTGATTCTTCCGTCACTGGTTGTAGCGAAATATTGGCGAACATATTTGGCTTTAGCTCGCCTTGCGGGTTAGGGAATTTTAGGCGCAGACGTAAAGTACGGGTTTGCGGATCTAAGATAGGGTAGACATAGTCAATTTCACCTTGCCATTCTTTGCCCGGTAAAGCATCTAACGTCATCTTGGCAGTGCTGCCAGCTTTAACCCAGTGTGACTGGCGCTCGAAGACTTCCGCATCAACCCATACATTCTCAAGTGGGCCAGCACTGATCACAGCCTGAGCGGGTGACAAATAACCGCCTTCACGAACATTGAGATTAGCGATGATACCGTCAGCCTTTGCTTTGATATCAATCGACTGAGACGCTTTGCCACGTTTGACGATAGATTGAATTTGTTGACGATCTACGCCCAGCGTAACCAGTCTTTCGGTCGCGCCTTTGACCAATCCTTCTCTGCCTGTGCGATAGGCATTAATCAGTTCTTCTTGAGCTTTGACCAACTCAGGCGAGTAAAGAGTAAACAACACATCGCCTTTGTTTACTTTATCGCCGATTGCGTTGACGTTCAGCTTTTCAACCCAGCCTGCTACGCGCACGTTGGTTTGCCATAACTGGCTTTCATCGAAAGCCACATAACCCACGGTTTCAATACTTGGTGTGAGAGGTGTCATCTGCGCAGACGCCACTTTTACGCCTAAATTATTTTCAACGGCTGGGTCGATTTTAACGGTTCCCGGCGCTTGGTCTTGGGCTGCATCTTCTGCATAAACGGGGATCAAATCCATACCCATCGGTGATTTGCCCGGTTTGTCGCGTTTATAGTTCGGGTCCATAGGGGCAACCCAATATAGCGGCTCATTGCTAGACTGAACTTGGCTTGTTTGTTCTTCGTGACCAGCACCATCTGTTTGAGAAGTGTGTGTTTGAGACAAGAGTGTTTGTGCACCAAAGCCCAGAGTTGCGCCGATAACAAGCGCGAGTGTTGTTACTTGAATTGTTTTCATTGTTCTTCTGCCTTGTTATTGCTGCTCTGACGTTGTAGTAATTTTCGGTTTATCAACTTGATAGCTGTAGCTATTGAGTAATGCGGATAAGTTGTTATTAACCAGATTCAGGTCGGTGATGAGGCGCTGAAATTCCAGCTTTAATGCAAGTGCATCACGAGTCGCTAAAATCACATCGTTAAATTGAGCAGTGTTATTCTGGTAACCTCTCTCCGTTGCTTTTACACGTGAATCCGCTTGCGGAAGCAAAGTCGATTCGAAGCGTTCGAGACGTTGAGTGAGGTTATTTTTGTCAACCAGCAGAGCGTTGACTTTGGCGTTCATTTGTTTGAGCAAGGTGTCTTTTTGAGACTGAGCTGCACCCACTTGGTATTGAGCCGCGGCTAAGTTCTTATCTTGCCTATTACCCGTGAAAAGAGGGATATCCATAGTGATATAGGCACTGACTAAATCAGATGCCGGCTCACCCCGCATGTTGTTTGATTGACGATAGGCATACATCACTTCGACGCCGAACTGCGGAGCATAAGATTCGCGTGCAATATCGACTTGTGTACGACGTGCATCAATCGAAGAATCCACCATTCGCACAGCGGGGTTCTGATTCAGTTGTGAGTAGAAATTACTGTTGCTCGCGGTATTTTCAATATTTTGCAGTGCACGCCAGTCCAATTGATTGGAAGCTTCAAGCTGGTCTGTATTGATAAGCCAATCTGAACCTAACCACTCAGATAACTGAGCCTTCAAGCGTTGTTGCATTTGCTCATTCGCTTGGATCTTTTCATCCAGTTTAGCGACTTGCAGTTGTGCGTTGATAAGGTCTTGAGCTTCACTTTTACCAATGGAGTAATTGGTTTGAATGAAGCTTTCCAGCTCAGTTAAAAGCGAGCGGTTTTCAAGCAGAACTTTATTTGCCACTTGCTGATAACCAAGTTCCAGCCATATCTGAGTAATGGCGTTTGCGACTTCCAGCTCTCTTGCTGAAACTTTCATTTCCAGCCCGCCAGCTTGCTGACTTGCTTTTCTATCGTTGAGATCTGAAGTGTCGCCACGGTTGAATTGCTGCATAAGACCAACGGAAATATTGGTCATAGGGTCTTCATCGAACGCGAAGCTATCTGTTGGTAATCCAGTGACGCCAAATTTCAGTTTTGGGTCCATTTGGGTTGCACTGGCTTTACCCGTTTCGCGCATTGCCTGAGCTTCTGCGTAGTACTGACGTCGAGTTCCGTCATTAGAAAGTGCAGCTTCAATTAACTGCGATAGCGTTTTTTCGGACGTTGACGCTACACTGTCCGCGGTTTGCTCATTTACGAGCGGTTCACCAGCGTATAGAGGTGTAGTCGTCAATACCGCTGCGCTGATAGACAGCGCCAAAAGGCATTGTTGAATTTTCACGATTTATAAATCCATCACTGAGCGCATGACGCGCACGAGAATTCTTCCGCATGAATCTACGGAACCTAAATATGATTGATGGATTTAAGCGCTGGGCGGCCGCTCTAGACTTCTTGGGGTATGGACAACATCACCGGATGTTGGCGATGAGAACAAAGCTAATGAGGTTTCTGCTGTTATCAAAACATCTGGAACAAGCAAAATAGCTACGGCTGTGGTGCAAGTGGTGTCACAACAGTTATGAATGATGTCCTTCGACATTTCACATTGGCTGCCTATGGAATCTTGCTCCATCTGCATTTTGTGATGCGCAGACATTTGCTGTGTTTGGCAAGCAGGAGAATAGGTTTTCATATCATGCGACATTGGGCTGGTCATCATTCCTGCACTTGAAGCAAAGCCGGACATAAGCAAGGCTGCTAATGTCAGGATTGTAATCCAAGTTGTTGAAATGATGTTTAAGCGCATGACAAACCGAATCAGGGAATTTGGCTAGAATATAAAGCTTTCCCCTAGGGCAATGTCAACAACTGACATGATATTAAATGTTTAAAGATAAGTCCGAATGGAAAAACATATCTGATTTACCGTACTATCTTGAAATCAAGTTGACTGGTATTCGCCTTTCAACACTCCGAGTACACAAAGAACAAGTAGACTGAATCATGAATGTAGAGCACTTAAAGCTGTTTGTACGTTTGGCTTCTAGCCAAAGTATCAGTATGGCTGGACAGGAGTTGGGTTTGTCTCCGGCTGTGGCAAGTTCGCATATCAATAAACTTGAGGAAAGCCTTGGGGTTCGCCTTGTACATCGAACCACTCGTAAAGTAGCCATTACCGCCGAGGGGCGGGCGTTTCTCCCCTATGCGGAAGAAGTATTGGCATCCGTAGAAGCGGCTAAAGGTGCGGTTGGTGTTGGTCACAGTAATCCGACTGGTACTCTGCGGGTAACGGCGCCTGCATCGTTTGGACGTATGCATTTGATACCGGCAATGAACGGGTTTATGCAACGTTACCCTGAACTCAATATTGAGTTTCGATTTTCAGATTCGATCATTGATATGGTGGAAGGTGGCTTTGACGTGGCTATTCGAGCTGCAGAGCTAAAAGATTCATCGTTGGTGGCTCGAAAACTTGCTCCCGATCGCCGAATTGTCGTTGCTTCTCCTGCGTACCTGAATCAATTTGGGGCTCCAGAAAAACCGCAAGATCTGGCTAACCATCAATGTATTAACTTGATCGGTTTGGATAACTGGACGTTTAAAACCAACGAAGGGATTATCAGTGTGAAAACCTCGGGCAGACTGAGATGTGACAACGGAGATGCAATGCGTGATGCAACAACGGGTGGTTTGGGCATTTCCATTAACTCTATTTGGAGTGTGTATAAGCAACTTAAGAGCGGCGAATTGGTGGAAATTCTGCAAGATTACCCACTAGCGATGGATGCAAGTATCTGGGCGGTTTATCCAAGTTCTCGCTTGATTGCGTTAAAGGTCAGAGCTTTTATTGACTACTTCTCTGAGTACTACGGACAGCCAGCATATTGGGAAGCTGATCTTAGTGATGGCTCTGCTACTTAACTCTATGAGTCATCGCTTTGATTAGACAAAAGAAAGTGGGTTAACAACAGCGTCTGTTCATCAAATCAGTTTCACAATATCAAGGACTTAACAAGTTCGTTGTTGGCTTTTATTTTCAACAAAATAAATAAAGTGATTATAGAAAACAAAGTATTCTCAATTTTTGATGAGTCTATATCATAGGGTCAACTCTGAGGTCCGTGATGGTTTTGATACACAACGTACCTTTAATAATTGATGTTAAGGAGAGCAGTAATGTCTCATCAAATTATCAAAGATTTAAGCATACGCTACACGACAAAAAAATACGATGAATCGAAGCGTATTTCTAAAGAAGATATGGCGATTATCAAAGAAGCAATTCGTTTGTCTGCGTCATCAATTAACTCTCAGCCTTGGAAGTTTATTGTGATTGAAAGTGATGAAGCAAAACAACGCTTCTACAACACGTTTGCCAATAAACACCAGTTCAACCAACCACATGCAAAAACAGCGTCACACACGATTCTGCTTGCGCATGATCCAAAGTTCACTAAAGAAAAATACGCTAAACGTCTAGATGCAGAAGTTGCTGCAGGCCGTTTATCGCAAGAAAAATTTGAAGCACGTATGGGTGCTTACGCATTTGCTGAGCTGAATACTGATGAAACCGGTAGCAACAGCAACTGGACTAAAGCTCAGGTTTACATTGCGTTGGGTAACTTGCTGCACACACTGGCTCGTCTAGGCATTGACTCTACGCCTATGGAAGGTGTTGATGCAGAACTTATTGGTGAAGAGTTCAAACAAGAACTTGAAGGCCATGTTTGTGAAGTAGCGTTGGCAATCGGTTATCACAAAGAAGATGAAGATTATAACCACGCTCTACCTAAATCGCGTTTAGCGCTAGAAGAAGTAGTGACTACTTTGTAATTCCTGCATCTTTTTCTGCCTGTCAGTGGCGAATTTGAAATGATTCGACACTGGCAGATTATTTTCTCTTCTCCAGTGATGGCTTGAATATCTATTTGGCCGATAGCTCGTTTTTCAACCACGATTTAAATGCTTCAACTCTTAACGCTCTCGAAGAAGACGGATCGCTTATCAGTGAATAACGAATCCCCGGCGTTAAACCAATATCAAACGGTTTTACTAATAATCCGCGTTCGACAAAATCAGCAGAAATACTTTCAGTGGCGAGACAAGCCCCATGTCCTGCAATAACTGCGTTAATTGCCATATCAAAGGTTCCGACTTCCATCCATTGTAGGCTTTCTCTTCTCGCATTGACTTGTGCTGTGGCGAACCAGTGATCCCAACTGAATGATGCCGAATGGAAATCAATCAACCAACATTTTAGTAATTGCTCGGGGCTTTCAAATTTTATCGATTGAGCGAGTTCGGGTGAACAGTAAGGGTAGATGGCTTCCTCAAACAACGTTTCTTGTTCCAACTCCAAATGTTGGACATTTTCTTCGCCTTGCCAGATCAGTACATCGGTTTCAGTATGACGAATATCAATATCTTTGATGTTTTGTACACGAATTGGAATGTGCGGAAATTCCATGGTGAATTTCCATAACCTAGGCATTAGCCAACGTGTAGAAAAGGAGCGAGGTGCGCTGACATTGAGCAGTCCTTCAAGTGGTTCATTTTGAATTCGATTTAATCCGGTAATGATCTGCTTAAATCCGTCATCGATGTGTTTATGCAGTATCTGTCCTTTGTCGGTCAGATGCATTTCTCGACCTCGCCGAATAAATAATTTGCACTTTAATTCTTCTTCCAGTTGTCGCAATTTTTGGCTAATTGCCGCTTGAGTAACGAAATGTTCTTCAGCAGCTTTACTATAGCTTTTCAATCTTGCCGCTGATTCGAAATAGCGAAGAGAAGAGAGATGACGTAATCGTTTATCCATAACCTGTACTAATAGTAAGTGTAAGAAATCGTTGTTCGCGACTCTTGTGTATTGCTCAGATAATATCTCTATCTCGAACGGAAGCAAGGTGAAATTATGCTGTTAATCGCAAAAATAAGAAGAGTGGTTATCGATGTATCCTTTATATATAGATGGCTTAAAAAGGAAAAAACAAAACGGAATAATGATGCTGTAGCGTTGAGCAAACATCTCAAAAAAGACATTGGTGTTTTAAATGATTTGCCAGAAACTGAACACTATTCGAAGTATTTATAAGGTGAGCTAATGATGTTGGCTCACTGTCTGTTGGGCGTTTCAGTAAACTCTTTTTGTAACCAAGATTTCAGGGTGACGACATTTTCGTTACGCAGCTTTTCTGGTCTACAAACGAAGAAAAATTCCTGATGTGGGTTGTTAACAGGTGTACCTACTTCAACCAGCATACCGTGTTTAATATCATCACGAACGAATAAGCGATGAGTGACCAAAATGCCTAGCTTTCGAATCGCTGCTTGTACTGCATGAATGGAAGCGATGAAGTTAAGGTTTTTATTTTGCTTTGGTACGGGAAGGGAATTTCCTTCACACCAAACGCTCCAGTCCATTTTTCTGCGCAGGTTTTCAGCATAAATGGCTGGGTAACGTGCTAGAAGATCAGCTGCGGAGGGGCTTGCTTCAAACGAATCCAGTAATTCAGGGCTGCATACCAACAGCAATTCATCGTCACCGAGCTTTTCACAATAGTAATCTTGCCATTCATCATTTTTACCATGGATGATCGCGACATCAACACCTTCTTGGTTTAAATCAAATGAGCCAATTAAGTTGGAAAGGCGGATATCGATGTTGGGAGCATATTGCTGTAAATCACCCACTCTTGGAACCCACCAGTGCATGGCGAGTGAGTTGACCATATTCACCGTAATTCGGTTTGACTGAGGCTGCTGGGTGACCGACTCCGTTGCAGCAATAATCGCTTTTAACGCAGGAGCTACGTCATTGTAGTACCTCTGACCTATGGCATTAAGCTGAACCTGTCTGCCAATTCTCTGAAACAGTGGCTGGCCAATCAATGATTCAAGATTTTTAACAGCTTGGCTGATTGCAGAATGGCTTACGCTAAGTAAATTAGCCGCTTCAGTCATGCTACCTGTCTCAGCGACAGCGACAAATGCGTAAAGAGATTTGAGTGGTGGTCGTCTATTCATATGTAAGTTTATCTAACAGGTTTGTTTAAATATATTCGTTTTTTTCTTTGTTGTCATTGCTCTACTATGAGCCGGTCAATAGGGGAAGATTATGTTGTTAAAAAATCGCGCTGTACCTTATATGCTCATTTCAACATTCAGTATGTCGTTAACTGGGCTTGTATTAAAAAAACTTACCGAAATGATGGGGATTGAACTTCTAACATTTCTACGATTCTTTATGCCTGCATTATTGCTTTTTGCCATCGTGGGGGTTTCCAGATTACCTTTACCACCTCGCTCGGTCATTAAAGCATTGATCATTCGGGGCCTGTGTATAGCGGCATGTCAACTTTGCTTTATCGCGTCACTAAACACTCTGTCACTTGTCGAGACAAGCGTGTTGTTTGCTACTGGCCCTATATTTATCGCCGTTTTGGAAAAGCTGATTTTTAAAGTGAAAATCAAGGTTGAAACCAAGTTTGGCTTAGTTGCCACTTTCGCTGGGGTTTTAATGTTGGCTGGGGACGTGTCTGGCATTCAATTTAGACCAGAGCTACTCATTGGTTTAGGGGCTGGCTTATTTAACGCTGGTTCTCAAGTGAGTTTGTTTCGCGCCAGCAAGGGAGAGGTTAAAGCTTCAGTGTTAAACAGTTGGACATTTCTTATCGCCGCCGTAAGTGTACTTCCTTTAGCGTTTATCTTTGGGTTATCCGATTTTGATACTCAGATGTTGCTTGAGCCTCAAAATAACGTATTTGTATGGGTATGTTTATTGGGTCTTTCCGTCACCGTGGTAGGGAATCAAATTTTACGTTCGAAAGCGTACAAGCTGGTGGAAAGCAGCTCTCAGCTTGCGCCACTTATTTTCACCAATTTGTTGTTTACGATGATTTGGCAGGTTCTGTTTTTTGATGAAAGTTTTACCAAACATCAGGTAGTCGGAATAGCGCTGATTGTGTTTGCAGCACTGATGAACACCTTTGCAGCCAGACTGTTTAAGTATTTTTCTTATATCAAAGCTCATCTTGTCTAGATGATTTCAACTGCAACTTAAAGAGGCGTTATTTCACTGAAATAACACCTCTTTTTTATACAGTTCTGACGGCAATTTCCCAACCAGTCTGTTTGCATCCCATTCTTGGTAAATGTTCTAAAATTAGGGTGTCGCAAACCTGTCATTTCGCTGACTTAGTGATCTGTTTTTTGACAAAATATTCATAACTGTGACTAGTATTAGAAATAATTTAACAAAAGTATTTTAACAAGCGTTGATTGGTGTAACGTTAGTCCGAACCATGCACTCGGTATAGAAAGTGACAGGTTAGGCGTTTGGATATTTTGCAGGTTGGCGGTGCGCTAACTTCGCAAATTGATTTTCAAGGATGTTATCAAGCTAATGAGAATTTTGATTGTAGAGGATGATCGATTAATAAGTGAATCTCTTGAGCAACGTTTTCACGATCTCGGACATGGCGTAGACTGCGCTTATGATGGGGCTGTTGCGTATTCACTCGTCTGCCATACTCAATACGATTTAATTATTTTAGATTTAAATCTCCCTAATCGCTCTGGTGAAGAAATTACCAAAAAAATTCGGCAACGCTCAAACACCCCAATTTTGATACTGACTGCTCGAAAAGAGATCCATGATCGCATCAATTTACTTGATCTCGGGGCTGATGATTTTTTAAGTAAACCCTTTGACCTGGGAGAGCTAGAGGCTCGCTGCCGTAGTATCGTCCGCCGAAGTCAAGGTAACGACCACAATGTCATCGAACTAGGGAACCTAAGTTTTGATTCTGCAACTGCAACAGTGCTGGTGAACGGAGAAAGTATAAAACTGAAACAGCGAGAGTATCGTTTACTCGAAGTGTTCATTAGCCACCCAAACCGAGTGTTGAGTAAAGAAGAAATCATCGACCATTTATACGGTTATGACAATCCTCCCAATCACAATGCCATTGAAACTTATGTCGGACGATTACGCAAAGCTTTGGCTAGCAGCAATGTAGAGATTAAAACTCTGCGTGGTTTGGGGTATGTGCTGGCTGTGCAATCATAATGTTCCAACTATCTATTTCTACACGCTCACTACGCTTCCAACTCTTTGCGTATTCCGCAAGCGCATTGCTGTTTATCGGTTTGATTTCAATGTTGGCGGTAAAGCGTTATGCGTATGAAACGGCTCAATTGATCTTTGATAGCCCTCTGGCAAACACCGCACTACAAATTCTGGAAGAAGTGAGACTTGAAGGTGATGAGTTGAGTGTTGATTTGCCATTTTCCGCATTTAGTGGGCTTGCTGATTCACCGCGAGACAAAGTTTTTTATTTGATAACGACCAAGCAAAAAGAATATGTGACCGGATACGAGTCCTTACTGAACGAAGATGTTGTTACCTCGCAAATCGATTCGAATCCTCTGAGATTGGAAGTAGTTCCTCATTTCTTTGATTTAAAGTTTAAACAACAGCATGTGCGTTTTTCCTTGGTTGGCCGTGTTATTAATACCAGACAGGGGCCGCATCATGTCTATGTGTTGGTTGGACAAACGACAGAAGCCAGGAAGGAATGGGAGCAACAATTGTCGAGTGCGGCAATTCAGCTCATTATTGGAGTCGTAATCTGTACTGTTATCGTCATTATTATTTTGATCATCCAGGTCTTGAAGCCAATTAAAAGTATCAATAGAAAAATTTCCCAGCGTTCAAACATTGACCTGACGCCAATAGAAGTGGAGGGGCCAGAAGAAGTGATGCATCTGGTCAAAACGATAAATAGCTTCATGTTTCAGTTGGATGAAACCTTAGTTAACTTGAAAAATTTTACCAGTGAAGCGGCGCATCAGTTGAAGACACCGCTTGCGGGAATGAGGTCACAGGTTGAACTGATATTGAGCAGGGACAGTTCTCCTCAGACGGCTCAATCGTTAAAACGCGTTTTGGAAGCTTGCGGTATTTTAGAACGCACAATCGAACAACTTTTGAATCATGCTACTATCAAACACCGTTTTCGTAGCATAGAACCCACGAACATCAACATTAACAAACTTGCACAGTCTGTATGCAGAGAGCTTGCTATCAATGCGCTAAAAAGGAATATCAGTCTAAGCTTCCAGCAAAGCGGACAGTATCAAATTAAAGGGGATGAATTTGCGTTGAAACAAATGTTATCCAACTTAATAGAAAATGCGATTAAGTATTCGCCTGATGATAGTGTCGTAGAAGTTGAAGTCGCTTTACGAGGAACCAAAGCCATTATCTTGATAAGAGACTTTGGTATCGGAATTAGAGATAAAGATAAACCACATGTATTTAAGCGGTTTTATCGAACATCTGAAAATACGCACTCGGGTACTGGCTTAGGAATGAGCATTGCCGCTGATGTAGCTGAAAAATATCACGCTCGATTAATGTTGCGAGACACTGATCCACAAGGATTAACTGTCGAAATACAATTTCCATACCGGAAATGGGAGGAAATTCAATGAGTAAATTTCGCTCAGTATGTTTATCTATAGTGTTTCTGTTAGGCGTTTCGAATGCCTTCGCGATCAGTGATTCACCTAAAACGCTCCGCATCTTTGGTGCTGCTTATCAGGAGGAGATGCAACCCTTGCTTGACGATTTCTCTATGCGTAACCCCAACATAGAGATTGAATATCGTTGGATGAGTAGTGAAGTTCTCGACAATTACATACGTGAGCAGAAAGAACCACAGCCCGATATCACTATTAGTTCTGTCATGCACTTACAGATTGGCTTAGTAAACGATGGTTATTCTCTCGAACACAAAAGAGAGATTAAAAGTGGCGAAAGTTATCCTCGTGCTTTACCCGAATGGAGCCAATGGCGGGATGAACTTTTTGGCTTTAGTTTTGAACCTGCGGTTATTGTGTTTAATCGTTCGTTTCTTGAGGGGAAACAAGTTCCTTCTAATCGTATTGAATTGTTGTCGTTTATTCGACGTCATAGTGATGAGCTTATGGGGAAAATTGGTCTCTACGATATTCGCACTGTAGGCATTGGGTATTTGTTGTGGGCTTTTGAACGTCAACAAGCGCGTAACTATGGGCAGTTTTTAGAGCTGTTCAACTACCATAATGCACGCACATTCGGTAGCTCACGAGCGATGTTGGATGCGCTAAGCAGAGGTGAGATTTCTATGGCCTATAACATCCTGGGTTCTTATGCACGCAGTTGGCAAAAGCTGAACGATAACGTCACCATCGCGACTATGAAGGATTACACCCCCGTGATCATTCGAACCGCACTGATTAATAAGACGACTGAGAACGAACTCGAAGCAAAAAGATTCATTGATTATCTGCTTTCTTCTTCTGGTCAGTGGGTGATGGCTGAACAAACGAATATGCCATCGATACGTTCTGATATTAATATCGTCAATTCTGCTTCCTATATGCGGGAACAATATGCTGAAGAGCTGAAACCTATGCCATTAGATGTTCGTCTGCTGGTATTTACAGACAAAAGTAAGCGTCAGATAGTGACTACCGAATGGGAGAACGCGCTGAAAAACTATGACTGACATTACGTTAAGTGATTTTGCTGTATGACGAGTCAGTGATTTGACAGGTTCATTTTGTAGCTTGATACCACCACTTTTGGGACTTGAAAGTGGAAATAATGGTAAAGGAGCTAAAAATGACACAATCTCAATATATTCCTTGCATGCTTATCCGCGGCGGTACTTCAAAAGGTGCCTATTTTCTCGCAAGTGACCTTCCTCAATCACCAGAAGCTAGAGATCAATTGCTGATCAAAATTATGGGTTCTGGCGATATACAGCAAATCAACGGTATAGGTGGTGGTACAACCTTAACCAGTAAAGTTGCGATCATTTCGCCATCCCAATCCAGTGACGCTGAAATCGACTATCTCTTTGCTCAGGTAGGAGTTGAAAATAAAACCGTTGATACCAAACCGTCCTGCGGAAACATACTCTCAGGTGTTATCGCGTTCGCTTCAGAAAAAGGCTTGGTTGAACTGAATGAAGGTTCGACGACGATTCGCGTTAAAAATATCAATACCAATACTATTATTGAAGTAACAGCAGAAACGCCCAATAAGAAACTCAAAATTGATGGTACCACTTCAATTGATGGAGTGCCTGGTACCGGTTCTCCAGTGTTACTCAATTTTTTAAATGTTGGTGGATCTAAAACGGGTAAATTATTCCCAACCGGCTCTGTTAAAGAAATCATTAACGGCATTGAAGTAACTTGTATCGATGCCGCTGTCCCTATGGTTCATATCCCAGCTAGTGCGCTTGGTTTGATTGGTAACGAAACCAAACTAGAGATCGACAGCAACGCCGAACTGCTCAAAACGATTGAATCAATTCGTATCATAGCCGGTGAAAAAATGGGTTTAGGGGATGTTAGCGGCAGTGTTATCCCAAAAGTATCGATTGTTTCTCCTCCTCATGGTGTCGGTAGCATCACTTCTCGTTATCTGGTCCCACATAACTGTCATGCAAGCCATGCTGTTACTGGCGCTATCTGTGTTGGCGCGGCAAGTTTGATTGAAGGAACAGTTACTCATCAGCAAGCCAAAGATCCATCGTCTACGGTAGTCATTGAACATCCAAGCGGAAAAATTGATGTAAAAATCACTTTGTTTGAAGGGGAGTTTGAGCCTGTTATTGCTCAAGCGGCGTTGGTCAGAACGGCAAGACCACTATTCAAAGGGGATGTTTACGTTGCTTAGAGTATGCAAGTTGCATCTTATCAACCTAGGGTAACTTGAGATCTATGTAGCAAAAATGTTAATGGCGAGTGCGTATGTCAGTTTGGTGACAGTTTGGATTCTTACGGTATACACATCGCAATGACGCGATTGACATTTAATACTGCCAAAAGAGTTTTAGGAGGCGCTATGCTGCTTAACCATAAATTTAACAAAACCATGTTACAAGTCAGCCGCCATATCACATTCGCTGCCTTAACAACCTTCTGTGTAACATCACAAGTGAATGCAAAACCGGTGAGTTTTGAAGGCGAACGAATTGAAATGACCGTACCTTATAAGGAAGGCGGTGGTACGGACACTTGGGCACGCTTCTTCGGCCCTTACATGACACAGTCTCTTCCTGGCGAGCCTGTTGTTATGATTAAAAACATACCTGGTGGTGGCTCAACCAAAGGCGCAAACCAGTTCGCACGCCGCGCACAAGATAACGGTTTGGACATTTTGGCCAGCTCTGCTTCAACTCACTATACCTATTTACTCAATGATCGCCGTGTTAAATATGACTATAACGATTGGAAAGCGGTACTGGCAACGCCAACGGGTGGAGTCGTTTATATCTCTTCTAAAGAGGGGATTAAAAATGCTGAACAGTTCGTCCAAAATCTAGACAAACTTCAATTTAAGTATGCAAGCCAAGGGGCAACAACCATTGATCTAGTTCCACTTTTAGCCCTCGACCTAATTGGTGCCGATGTACAAGCTGTTTTTGGTATGAAAGGACGTGGCGCAGGTAGACTTGCGTTTGAAAGAGGTGAAGTGAATCTCGATTCTCAAACAAGCTCTGCTTACCTGAAAAAGGTGCTACCACTTGTTGAAGAAGGCAAGGCTGTTCCTTTGTTTAGTTTCGGTGTGATTGATGAGAAAGGTAAGTTACAACGCGATCCAAATTTCCCAGATATTCCTCATTTTGGTGAAGTATATCAACTTGCAAAAGGCGACATAGAAACCTCACAAGGATTCAAAGTTTGGCGTTCGTTCTTTGTGGCTGGTTTCGTTGCTCAAAAAGTGTTCTTCCTACCAAAATCAACACCAGAAGATATCCAGCTAGCTTGGCGCGACTCAATGACCAAACTTGTAGAAGATCCCGCTTTTCTAGATCGAGCTGAAGAGGTTCTAGGTAACTATAAACAGCTTACCGGAATTGAAGCAGATCAAGCGGTTGATGCCATCCTTTCTCTGGACGAAGAGAGCAAAAAGTGGGTTGCTAAGTGGTTGAAAGATAAATACAACACCAACCTTTAATGCTGATGTTCTCACCGTACAACACAAAATAATATCTAACATCGCACTGATAAAATAAGCAGTGCGATGCTCAGATTCACCTTAGCGCAATGTGAATATAAAAGGATTCAAGGATGTTTAGTGAATTACTTACCGCTTTGCAGACAATTTTAACATTACACCACCTCACCTATATGCTTGGTGGTGTAATGCTGGGTTTAGCAATAGGTATCTTCCCAGGACTGGGAGGAATAGCCGGTTTATCTTTATTGCTACCATTCTTGTATGGGATGGACCCCGTGTCTGCTTTAGCAATGCTAGTCGGCCTAGTTGCGGTTATCCCAACTTCAGACACTTTTACTTCAGTATTGATGGGGATACCCGGCTCTAGTGGGTCGCAAGCGACTGTGCTAGACGGTTTCCCAATGGCTAAAAACGGACAAGCAGCACGTGCACTTTCTGCTGCATTTACTGCTTCGTTATTTGGCGGTTTATTTGGTGCCGTTGTCCTAACTGGTTTTGTTCTCATCGCGCGACCGGTGATTCTTGCATTTGGCTCCGGCGAGCTGTTTATGCTAACACTGCTTGGATTAACCATGGTTGGCTCATTGGCAGGAAAAAGTTTGGTCAAAGGTCTGTCTGCATGTGGGCTTGGAATTCTGTTAGGAAGTGTCGGTAGTGCTCCTGCTACTGGTGAATACCGAATGACTTTTGATAACTTCTATTTGATGGATGGAATACCTTTGGTTGTTGTAGGCCTTGGTATTTTTGCTCTGCCCGAGATCATTGACTTGTTACGTCAAAACAAACCGATAGCGAATGCCAGTAAATTGGGATCAGGCTGGCTCACAGGGATCAAGGATTTCTTTGAAAACAAATGGCTCGCATTACGCTGTAGTGTGATCGGCTGTATCATTGGTGCATTGCCTGGTTTAGGCGGAAGTGTTGTCGACTGGATTGCCTATGGGCACGCTGTTCAAACCACGAAAGATAATCCTAATTTTGGCCATGGTGATGTAAGAGGTGTTCTTGCACCAGAGTCATCCAATAATGCCAAAGAGGGTGGCGGCTTAGTGCCAACGCTGCTATTTGGCATTCCCGGTTCAGGTAGTATGGCGGTATTCCTTGGAGGAATGGTGCTAGTTGGGTTAGAGCCAGGTCCT
This sequence comes from Vibrio sp. Y2-5, assembly GCF_014596725.1. Taxonomy (GTDB): domain Bacteria; phylum Pseudomonadota; class Gammaproteobacteria; order Enterobacterales; family Vibrionaceae; genus Vibrio. The sequence continues at coordinate 138,929 of NZ_JACVEG010000004.1, read as the reverse complement.
GCGATGGTGGGTAATGATCTGCACATTACTTATACGATTGTTTGGTCGCTTGCGTTAGCTAACATCTTCGGTGCGGCAGCATGTATGCTTATTTCCCCTTGGGTAGCGAGACTCACCACTGTTCGATACGCATTGTTAGCGCCTTTCATGGTGATGGTTATTTGCTTTGCAGCATTCCAAGCGACTCGTGACTTGGCGGATTTAGTAACGTTGTTGGCTATCGGTGTTCTTGGTGTATTAATGAAAAGATTTGACTGGCCTCGACCTGCTTTTCTCATCGGCTTTGTACTCGCATCAGGAATGGAAACTTATTTATACCAAGCAGTTCAGTTTGACGGCGTAGGCTTTTTGCTTCGTCCCGGAGTGATGATAATCGGAGCAATTACTATCTTGTCACTCGTATTCATGATTCGCCAGAATATGAAAAAGGAAAAGTCAGCAGATACCGATACAGTCGGCAAAACGGAGAAAACATATAAAGCACCTACCCGTAATCCTCAAGTGCTGTTTGCTGTCTTGGTTAATATTGTCTTCGCGTATGGAATTTATGACGGTTACCAGCATAGCTTCTTAGGCGGCATTTTCCCCATCTTTGTTGCCAGTGTTATGTGGCTACTGTCTGCAATTGTTGTGGTACAGCTTCTTACTCGCCCAGATGATTCTGCGGTTTGCTACGACAATGAATATGCACAGGGGTACGCATACGACAGTAATACTGCGTCGATTATGCACTACGTATACTGGATTGCAGCACTTATCTTAGGTAGCTATTTAGTTGGTTACATTATCGCTATTTCTCTGTTTTTCTGTGCGTTCTTAATGAATAAGGCTGGGATGAGTCTGTGGCGGTCATTGACGGTGACAACTGCTGCTTCGGGATTTCTGCTTGGACTTACTCATCTTATGATGCTTGATTTGCCTTCGGGCTTACTACAAGAAACTGTTTCGCTACCATGGCCGTTAGGGTAAGGAGAGCAAAATGTCAGTAAAATCAATTATTATGCCATTTGCTTCAAAGGAAGATGGTGAGCAGCGCCTAGAGGGGGCATTGAATGTCGCCCGATTCTTTGATGCTCATTTGGATGTTTTACATGCACAAGTGGGCACAGAGAAGCTTATGCCCAGCGAAAAGTTGTTAGTAACAAGAAAATTTTACGATCAGATTGATAAACTCGTTCGCGATTACGTTCATGATGACATGGCACAAGCAAAAAAAAGTTTCGAACGCTTATGCTCACTACTCAAGATTGAAGATGAAGTAGCAGGTTCGAACAAGTCTAGTGCCAGATGGCACGACATATTTGGATACAGAGGTGAAATCGTTGCGGTGTGGGGGAAAGTATCAGATTTGATTATTATTCCTCAATCGCTAAACGGTCAAACCAGTGTAAGTTTTGAGGCGGCGGTCAATCATGGAGGCAAACCAATTCTGGTTATGCCCCGTAAGCAAACAGACTTTAATCCAGAAACAATAATGATTGCTTGGAATGGTGATAAACCCGGTGCAAATGCAGTGAATAGTGCGCTGCCTTTATTGAAGAAAGCCAAGCAAGTCGTGGTTGTGACAAGTGAGAAATATTTACCAAAGCAACCCACTCAAGTCGACTTAGCGCGTTATCTGGCTCGTCATGATATTGAGGTTGAGTGCATTACATTCACTCATAAAAGTAGAAATACTGGCTCTCAGTTGTTGGAAGTTGCTTCTGAACTTAATGCCGATGTTATTGTTTCAGGCGCTTTTGCTCACCAAAAAATACATCAGAAAGTATTTGGCGGTGTAACACAAAAGCTATTGATGCGCTCAAATATTCCTTTATGGATGATGAGTTAATTTGGTATCTGTCAGCTTAACGACAGGTTCAAATGTTATTTTAAAAATACGGCTGGTTAGCGATTAATTCGTCCGCCCAAGAAAACTTTCAAGGTTCCTTATCTCCGACCTTGTTAAGCTAACCAGCCTTCTTATTCTTATCTATCACTCACAGTTTTCTTCATACATCCCCCTAATAAAAAATAGATTAGCTAATATTCAAAAAACCATGAGCTAACGTGTTCATTAAACGAAGCGCAGCATAAGACGTTATGCCTCTATTTGTCGCTTTTTCGATGGTCAAATGAGGCCGATAATAGTGACGACATTTTTCTTTCTTTAACGAGCAAATGTTGAAATCTTGGAAGTGAATGAAGTAATTACGCTAACTTGGTAGTCTAGTTTTGTAAGAGTGAATTTATCGTCTCAATTAATAGGGTGCATGTATGATTAGCTGTGGTAACTACGACTACATAGAAATAGTGTGTTTGTTTAAGTATCCGATTGAAATAACGTTAAAATCAGGCGAAGTTGTTTCTGGCAAAGCGCTGGATACAGCGAAAAACAGTCTAGGCGAAGAATGTATAAAATTGTTCACTCAAGACAGTGATCTTTTAGTGGTATTAGATTCAATCTTTAAGTTGAAAGTCACTATAGAGAATCCTCATTTTCAAGAAGTGATATTTGATTGACCAGCATTTCTAATAGGGAACTCCAATAGGGAATAGTTGCTATATCGATGAAGGAGATACCGTGCAAGACGCGCAAGAACTGACAGGTGGACGAGAGTCAATATATCGAGTGGGTGATACTGTATATCGTCCACTTCAGCCTTGGAGCTCAACAATACATAACCTCCTCAGTCATCTACAAGCAGCTGGTTTAATTGAGTCACCTAAGTTTATTGGTATCGATGGTGACCAAGAGATGTTGAGATTTGTAGCTGGTGACACGTACAACTATCCATTAACGAAGGCTATTGCGAGCACGGAAGCTCTGGTATCCGCCGCTAAGTTACTGCGAAAAATTCACGATGCTTCAGTCGGATTTGTGCAGCAGGAGAATATATCGAGCTTTACTTGGATGTTGCCCCCTCTGGAACCCTACGAGGTCATATGTCATGGTGACTTCGCCCCCTATAATGTCGCGCTATCGGACAATTTAGTAACTGGCGTTTTTGATTTCGACACAGCACACCCAGCGCCCAGAGTGTGGGATCTCGCGTATTCGCTCTATTGCTGGGCGCCTTTTAAGACCAACAGTGACGACAAGCTCGGAACGCTAGAAGAGCAAATATCAAGAGCAAAGCTGTTCTGCGATAGCTATGGAACTTCCTATGATCAGAAAAAACAAATTCCCGATTTTATGATTAAACGGCTAAACGCCCTTGTTAACTTTATGCGTCGGGAAGCAAACAAAGGTAACCAACAGTTTTCAGAGAATATTGATCAAGGCCACCTTCAATCTTACCTGCGAGATATAGAATATATCGAAATCAATAAGCACAAGATTCTGTCAGGGCTGTGTAACTAGTATTAAGGAATGTTCTTCGCAAATATGCGTGAGGGTAGTTTTCTGTCATCAATCGTATTTCGATCGAACAATAAACTTTGTAGTGCTCAAACAAACAAGTTTTAGACAATAAAAAACCAGCGTTTCGGCTGGCTTGATAATTCGTTTTATTGAGCCGTTTTGACTCGAATCTTACTTTTAGCAACGTTGGTAAGATTTAGTGCTGCAATCGCAACTTTAGCTTCTGAAGCGTCTGGCATTTCGACGAAAGCAAAGCCTTTAGAGATACCCGTTTCTTGATCTAAAACGAGAGTGCATTCAGTGACCGTTCCGTGTTCTGAGAATAGTTTACGAATGTCTTGTTCAGTCGTTGTTCGAGCAAGGTTGCGTACTAATAGTTTCATAGTTGTCCGTTAATATGGAAGTGACAGCATGGATTGTCTCAATAAAGACTGTTGTCACCAAGCGATAGTTTAGCTTTATCTTAAAATAGTTTAAGGTAAAGCAACTAAATGCATAATATTCGCTCTTTTGGAGCTTCCGACACCAATACTGATGTCTGGTGTTATAGATAAAAACACAATCACCGTGTTTAGCTATCTAGCTTGATCCTCATTTGCGGTGACTTTGTGTTATTGGAGGAGTATGGAAAAGTTAGCTAATGAAATTTGGATATTTAACGGTGACCCAGTGCCATTCTTCGGTCTGCCTTATTCCACTCGTATGACGGTTGTTCGTCTGTCCAACGGTGATCTTTGGATACATAGCCCAATAAAACTGTCTGAAACAATTAAAGTTCAAATAGAAGCACTTGGCAGTGTGAAATTCTTAATTGCCCCAAATCATTTACACCATTTGTTCTTATCTGAATGGATTTCGTCTTATCCAGATGTACAAGTATATGGAACAGATGAAGTGATTAAAAAACGCAGTGACATTCATTTCCATGGCTCTTTGAATAGCCAGCAACGTTGGGCCTGGCAAGAAGATATCGATCAAGAGTTGTTTTCAGGTTCTCCCTTGATGGAAGAATGTGTGTTTTACCACAAAGTATCAGGGACTTTAATCGTAACAGACTTGGTTGAAAACTTTTCAGGGCATGACTTTAACTATTGGCAAAGAGTGGTTGCAAGAGGAGTTGGTATTCTTGCTCCTAATGGTAAAACACCGCTGGATTGGCGTTTAAGTTTCATGTTTGGCAAGCAAGATGCGCGGAAACATCTCGATAAGTTACTAAGTTGGGAGACTAAGATTTTGGTCATGGCTCATGGTGAAATCGTCAAAGAAAATACCGATAAGTTTTTAGTAAAGTCGTTTAAGTGGCTTATATAGAGGAAGTTGCGGGAGAATGCATGACGGTTCGGTTTTGTTCTCGTATTTTGTTACGGTATTTTAGTTCACTGACTTTTGACCTTGGTTTAGTATCAATGCGTCAATTATTCCTCAGAGGCTAAAAATGAAAAAATCGGTAATGACGTTGGCTGTGATTTTTGCTTTGGTTGGTTGTGATGACGCGAGTAAGGTCATCGACCAAGCTCAAGCGGCCGCAAATAAAGCCGTGGATACTTTGCAACTGCAAGTTCAGTCAATCGATCTCAATAGCCTGAATCTTGAGGTTTTCGGAGATGCTGCGCAAAGAGCAAAAGAGTTTACTCAATCGATCGATACGCTTATGAAAACTGAGCTGGGAGACCAAGAGGCAATCCGCATTGTCACAGAGCAGATTTCCAACTCATATTACTGCTTAGTTGAAGTTTCCTCCGAGGAGACGGCGGAGAATCTACTCGATAAGATTGTCTCTTCGGTAAAGAACGATCAAATGTTAGCTATCATTGAAAAGGGTGTCGGTAAGGCTAGCTCTGTTAAAGAGTGCATTATCTAATTACTTCCTGCTCACATACACTCAAAAGCCAAACCCAACGTAACGTTCCCCAGTGAATAAGGTGTTGGGTTTCTTTATTTGCCAATTACCACCAACTCAGCAAATTTAGTTATTTTGAAATAAATGGATTTGTGATGCATTGACACTCAAATTAGTGGCAATCTTGCTTGATAAAGTAGATCTCGTCAGCTTTCACTTGCGGCTGAAATTGATTGTGATGATGATCCAATACTGTCATTTTATTTTCTATTCCGAACCAGAATCCGAATGTTGCAAGGGACGTTATGAAATTTGATATCACGATAGCGAGCTCTAGATATGCCAGCCAGATTGCAATTTTGACGCAAGAGTTGGGCTATAAGGCCAATGCAAAAGATACAGAAACCTGGTTAACTCAATTGGGTGATTCGCCTTTGCATTGTGTTTATATAGCAGTATCAGATAACCATGTGTGCGGTTGGCTGGTGGTTGAGAAACGAATGTTTCTTGAGTCTGGCACTAAAGCAGAAATCACGGGTTTGGTCGTCGGTAAACAATATCGATGTCTTGGTATTGCACATGCCTTAGTGAAGGCGGCACAAAACTGGGCTATGGAACAAGGATTACAAACAATGGTTGTGAGATCTAATGTTGAAAGAGTGGAATCTCATCTGTTCTATCCCAAAGTTGGTTTTGATAGAAGTAAGACAACCCATGTGTACACTAAGTCTCTAAAAGATAGCGAGTAACAAAAAAAAGCACCAAACGTTGAAATTGGTGCTTTGTATTTGAAACATCGCTAGCGAATTATTGATCGCTAAGTTGAGCAATTGCTCCTGGTTTAATGTAACGGGTATTAATGCCTTGGGCTTTTGCTGCGGCAATAATTACTTGTTCAATCCAACTCGCATCCATTATGTTTACAAAATTTCCGTCTTGGTCGAAGTTGATGTTTGCACCTGAGATCACCATAAATCCGTCAGCACCACCAGAGTCTTTAGGGCAGTGGAAAGTATGGATAGAACCGCCTGGTTCGTACAGGTAGCTACCTGCGGTTTGAACTTGATCTGGATATTCAACGTAGTGCCAAGCCCCACTTAATGTATAAAAATGTACAACGCCGGTGTGATAATGTGTTGGCAGCGTGATACCCGGTGCGAACTTAGCACGCACAACCCATGTGCCGTTCTCAGGATCTAAAAACAGTGGATATACATCAACACCGGGTAATGCATCTTTGACGATGTTTTCTTCGTTTGAGTTTAGTGTGAGTAGAAAATCTTGATGTAGAATCACTTCTGGTAATGACATTGTTCTCTTCCTTGTTTTTATTAATTTCTTATCCCAAAAGAGGGTATTTGAAGTTTTCGAAACCATCAGATGCACTAACAGTACAACCGTTTATACAATTTGCTTGGTCGCTGACTAAGAAAGTCACCACATTAGCGATCTCTTCAGGTTGAGTGAATGTTTGACGCATCTGTTCTTTGCTAATGTGTTCCCAAAGTCCCAGAGCTTCATACTGACGGAGCATCGGTGTGTCCACGCGCCCCGGAGCGATTGCGACCACACGAATACCAAGTGGAGCAAGTTCAAGCGCCGCACATTTGGTCATCATATCAACGGCCGCTTTACTGACGTTGTAAGTGAACGTCATTTCAGAAGCCATTTGTGCATAGACCGATGATGTGTTGAGAATGACACCTTTAGATCCTTGCGATTTAAATTGACGTGCAGCAGCCAAAATTCCGTAGTACACGCCATTTTGGTTAACTTTTGTCGTTGGCTCGAAATCACGGATAGGATCGTGTTCTAGTAGTGGTTTAGCCATACCAATACCAGCGTTATTAATCATGATGTCCAATGAGCCAAATAGTGTCGAAGCGGCTTTCACTGCGGCTTCTACTTGGTTGAAGTCTGTGACATCAGCAGCGAAAGTTTGCAGTTGTTGTTCGTCAAATCCTTGATAGATATCAAGGGATTTCTCCGTCAAATCGACTGCAAGCACTTTAACGCCTTTTTCAAGTAACTGATTAATAATAGATTTACCAATACCACCAGCTGCACCCGTAACGATGGCGACTTTGTTGAAAAGATCCATTGCACTTACTCCTGTTAATGAAATGTTAACGTTTTCGTAATCTACATCATGAAATTTCTGTTCACTTGATTTTTCACGAAGGTTTTTTGATATATTGCATTCACATTTGGTTAACATTACTGAGTTGGAATATGTATATCGTTAGAAGTGGTGCAGCAGACAAGTTTGACAGATTGGTTCATGATCTAAACCAAAACCCAATAGATATATTGAACCGAGTAGGTCTGTCTGCGACTCAGTTTCGTGACCCCGATACGTACATTGCCTACTCACGGTTAGCGGATCTCATGGAAATAGCTGCGTTACAATGTAATCAACCTCTTTTTGGCGTGATGCTTGGACAAAGGCAAAGTTTACAAAGTCTGGGCGATATTCCTATGTTGCTGTTGAGAGCGAAAACGGTAGGAGAGTTATTTTCACAGGTAAATGACTACCTCTACTTACACTCATCTGGCGTATCTCTAGAGCTCAAAGAAATCAATGGTTGGGTTCAGGTCTCATTGAACATTGATGTAGAGAATGAGATAGGTAAAGAACAGGTCATACAACTGAGTGTGGCTCAGCTTGCCAATTTTGTTGCTAGTATACTCAATAGTGATGTGAGTCGGTTCACTCTCCACTTAACTCAATCGCGAGTTCCCGATAGGGCAATAAATCCAAATGCGGAATTACCGCAAATACTCTTTGACGAGCCATTTAATGGAATATTGCTGAGACCAAGCCAGTTGACCTCAAAAGTTCATCAAGATCCCCAATTGTTGGAGCGTCATTTCGAAAAACATCTTCAGTACTTAAACAAACGTTATCCTAATAACTTGTATGATCAGGCTTCAGAACTTATTTCTCGTTTACTCGCAACAGGTGAGTGCAGTGTTGAAGCCGTAGCTAAAGCACTAGATTTACAGCCGAGAGTTTTGCAATCCCGCTTGAAAAACTATGGCTCAAGTTATCGGAAAATTTTGCAGAAAGTGAGGCAACGAGTAGCAGAAAAATCACTGGCTGATCATGCTCAAAGTATTACCGATATTGCGCTTCAACTAGGATATGCTGAAGCATCTGTGTTCAGTCGTCATTTTAGAGATTGGACAGGATTGTCGCCAACTCAGTGGCGTAATCAATGTAGTAAACACTAAACTTAAACTCTACTCAGCACAGTTTGAAGTTACTTTTAAGTTACAATGTAACAAGAAGGTTCGGTAGGCGGGGAAATGATAATGTCAGTAAAGCTAACACATAAGAATAGTTAGTTAACTTTACTGACGGTTAATACACTTAAGCTGTGGTTGCGAAAGTGGGTTGAACTGTTTCTTCAATCTCTTCTTTGATTGAACGCACTTCAACAAGGTCTTGAGTAAGTTTGAGCACTTTGCTGGTGTTGAGCAGAATCTCTTGGTTTAGCTCAGGATGCTCATTCAAAGTGATACCGTAAGAAGGAATCATCTGTTTGATCTTTTGCTGCCATTTTTCCGTTGCCATTTGTTCGGCAAAACAACGTTGCAATAACTCCAGCATTACAGCGGCTGACACAGATGCTCCGGGAGAAGCACCAAGAAGTGCGGTCAAGCTGCCATCCGCTGCGTGAACAAGTTCAGAACCAAGATGCAGTTCGCCACCTTTGCCCGCGACTTTTTTGATGATTTGTACACGTTGGCCAGCTTGCCATAAAGACCAATCTTTTGATTTAGCAGTAGGGAAGAACTCTCTCAGTGCTTTCATTCGATCTTCATTGCTTTGAAGCAATTCACCAACCAGATACTTGATCAAATCGAAGCTTTTTAGACCAACCTGAGTCATTGGAAGCAAATTTGAGGGCGTTACAGAACCGAACAGATCAAGCAGTGAACCTTCTTTTAGAAATTTACTAGAGAAGCTAGCAAAGGGACCAAATAGTACGACCTCTTTTCCATCAATAAAACGAGTATCCATGTGCGGAACCGACATTGGTGGCGCGCCTACAGCCGCTTTTCCGTACACTTTTGCACGATGTTGTTTTACGATTTCTGGGTTCTCAGTGACAAGGAACTGTCCGCCCACAGGGAAACCACCATACTGGCGAGATTCAGGGATACCAGATTTTTGTAAAAGAGTGAGTGAAGCACCGCCCGCTCCAATGAAGACATATTTGGTGTGTACAGTGCGAATGCTGTTGGAGTCTAAATTCTTAACACTGATTTTCCATGTACCGTCAGACTGTCGGTTCAGGCTTTTTACTTCATGTTTCGTGCTTAAGGTGAAGTTTTCATTTTGGCTTAAAATATCAACCATGTGATGAGTCAGCGCACCAAAATTAACATCTGTCCCAAAGCGTGAACGTGTTGCTGCAATAGGCTGATTGTCGTCTCGGTCTTGCATAAGCAGAGGAGCCCAAGACTTAATTTGCTCTTTATCTTCAGAGTAGGCCATACCATCGAACAGTGGTGAACTACGAAGAGTTTGGTAACGTTTACGAAGGAAATCGACGTTATTCTCACCCGTGACAAAACTCATGTGGGGAACACTGTTGATAAAGGTACTTGGATCGCTGATGAAACCTTGTTCAACTAAATAAGCCCAGAACTGACGGGAAAGTTGAAATTGTTCGTAGATTTCTATCGCTTTACCCATGGTTACTTCGCCATCGGCAGACTGTGGTGTGTAGTTTGATTCAGCTAAAGATGAATGGCCAGTTCCAGCATTATTCCATCCATTGGAGCTTTCTTCTGCGACTTTATCGAGTCGCTCAAACATATTAATAGTCCAATTAGGTTCTAATTGTTGGATTAAAGTACCGAGCGTTGCGCTCATGATACCACCACCGATTAAAACCACATCGACCATTTTCTCTGCAGCATTAGAACTAAGCTGGCTGAATCCTTTGTGACCAGTTACGTTACTCATTTTGGGGCTAAATCTCTCTAAATCGCAAACATTACAAGTGTTTAACTCACTTTAGTTTTCTACAGCTACCGACACTTTTCGCTCAAAGTTTTAGTTGTATTTTAGGATTGAGCACTGTCTGTAGAAAAACTCCCGTTTTTGGATGTTTCCGTAGTAAGTAAACAACCAAAACAGGATTGAATGTTACACAATTTTAATAATATTTTTAACAACAATTTAATCTAATCTATAAATATTTACGCCGAAACACTGTAATACACTGGCCTTTAGGAGGGCTAATTTGTATAAAGGTTGTTCTTTGTGCGTCACTTATGTCCTGTTTGCGCGACAAAAATAATCTAACAATGATGTAATATTCCAACGAAATGAGATGTTATAAATGTGATGAAGTTTGAACTCTTGTGAAGTCGGTTGAATTGATTCAAGCACTAGCTGCGCCGTTAGTAAATGAAAGATTGAACCAATCAATCTGCTAATATGTTTTCGATATTTTCACGTATTAGAATGGATCGCCTTTTTCCTACATTCCACTAAACGCAATCCCGACATATTGCTAATGATTGACCTGTTAATATACTCAGTAATTCAATGAAGATGTCCTTGGTAGGCCATGGTATTTAGCACTTTAATTCATTCAAACAAAGACCAATGTCCACATTGCAAGTGTGATAGCTTGCAAGTGAAAAAATTTGCTGATCATAAGCATGCGTTGGAGTGCAGTCATTGTGGGGCTCGAGGTCCTAAGTCAAACATCGGTGAACAACCAGCGCTCATGGTGTCGATGTCTGGATATAATCTGTTTAGAACGGTGATCGATGAGTCGCCGGATGTCATTTGTATAAAAAACTGGGAAGGGCAATTTTTACTCTGCAATAAGGCTTTAGCAAGTTTGTATGGGTCAACACCAGAGCAAATGGTAGGAAAAACGGACGCTGACTTTAATGAAAACGTTGAGCAAATTTTGTCTTATATAAAAAGTGCTCGTGAAGTTCTGGAATCAGGTCAAACAACGACTACCATCGAAATGTCTACCAACGCCGAAACGGGTGAAATTCGGTATTACCAATCTGTTAAAAAACCAATACTCGCTCCGAATGGAAGCAAACTATTATTGATCGTTGCACATGACATTACTGAGCTAAAAAATGCGTATCAAGCGGTTGAAGAAAGTGAAAAACGTTATAACTTTGCTATGGAAGCGTCTAACGTGGGTATTTGGGATTGGAACATTGTAAATAACAAAGTTCATCACAATAGCAAATGGTGTGACATGTTGGGACTAAAAGGCAATATGCGTGTTCACGACATGTCAATACTAAAAAGATTTATTCACCCTACTGATGCAAAACAAATGATGATGGCTCTTGGCAAGGCTTTGGAAGAGGGCGTCCAGTACGATAGTGAACACCGAATGGTACGTGCCGATGGTGAAGTCCTATGGGTGCATGATCGAGGCCGAGTGGTGGAGTTTGATCAATACGGCAATCCTATACGTATGGTGGGGAGTTTTAGTGATATTACTCTTAGTAAACGCTTCGAACGACAATTAGAAAAGACTTCAAAAGAACTGGAAAGAAACAACGAAACACTAGAGCAGATTGTCCAAGAACGTACGGAAGCTCTTGAACTGGCGGTAAAAGAGCTAGAAAACATAGCAACGAGAGATCAGCTTACAGGTGTAGGTAATCGCTTAATGCTTGAACAATGGCTGACCATGCAGACTCGAAATCAGGAATTTGTCTCTATTCTTATCGATCTTGACCGATTTAAGTCGATTAACGATAGATTTGGTCATCATATCGGTGATGAAGTTTTAGAGGCTGCTAGTCAATGCCTATCTGATATTCGTGAAAGTGACCTACTTATTCGCTGGGGTGGTGAGGAGTTTCTAGTCTTGTTAACCAACGTCACCATCGAACAAGCTTGCATGGTTGCTGAAAATCTAAGAGTTAGTCTACAAAATGCTGATATGTTGCCAATCAACGAACAAGTGACGGCGAGTTTTGGTATCTGCGCTAAGCCATTCAAAAAAAACGAGTTCGAAATCGCTATCAAACAATCCGATGAAGCTCTGTATCATGCGAAGAATACGGGGAGAAATAAAGTAAAAGTTTGCGGTTGTTAGGAAGCGAACGACTAACCAATTAGCCACGGTTGGCAGTTGAAAGACACGTTAACCAAATAGGCAAAAAGTTGATCTTTAGTGGCATTTATGTGCGGTATTTATGCAGCAGATCCCAAGGGATATGACACAAGTAGTGGTCTTCTTGAATTCGGGTCAATCGATGTTGATGCTCTTCGTCGCTAGGAACAAAGTTGGTCAATGGCAACACTTCCACCACTATCTTTTCTGCGTCATTTCGTGAGGCAATATACTGATTTGCTGCATCTAAATGCGAAGGATCATCACTGTATACACCAGTGCGGTATTTTAAACCTACGTCATGCCCTTGCTGATTAATACTGTATGGGTCGATAATTTCAAAAAGATGTTCAACTAGCTGTTCGACAGAAAGGATGGTTTCGTCAAATTGAACTCGAACACATTCTGCGTAACCATCATATTCGGTCTTGGTTGAGTGAGTGGCACCATTGGCTCGGCCTGCTACAGTATCAATAACTCCGGGGATATATTTGATGAATTCCTGAACACCCCAAAGGCAGCCACCTGCTAAGTAGATTTGTTGCATAGAAAAATGACTAATCCTTAACCGGATGAAAGTAGTTATTCTTAATTTGCACTTGAGCCGAATAACTTGTGCAAAGCAGTTCTAGAAGACGTTTTACTTGATCGGCAAGCTCTGAGTAGACGCTGTCTGCCGAACACTTTTTCAGGTTAGCAAAGTAGTAGCCAGACCATGTAACAAGATAATCTCCCAACATCTCTTTGACGTGTTGTTCTTGCTCGTCTTCGATCAGCATACCCAGAATGATCAGCATCAGGCCGATATGGTCTTCAGGGTCGGTTGAATCTTCACGCAGCCCTAAACCGCAGTGTTCAATGAAGTCACAATATTTTTTATGTGCTTGACCAAATAGGACCGATTCTCTATCCAGATACATAGAAGACCAAGGAGGAGCGGGCATATCATCATTCATGGTGAACAAGCGGTCATGTTCCTCTTGCAACGCTTGTTGATTGGTAAACTTAAAGCTGTTCAAAACCTGATTCACTTCTTGAATCGGTGTTTCTACTTCGTCTTCCTCGAAGTAAGTTCCAAATGGGAATTGGTTAAAATCTCTGGGTGGGTAGTAAAAGAGTGCTCCAAAAAGCTTACATACAATAGCTAATTCTGGTCGAGAGAGATTTTGTAGTTCCACGGCGTTACCTTTTAAATTCCTTTTTTTACTGTTAATGGATAAGCGTTTATTTAACAGCGATTAACCTCGATGAATATATCACTATATGATGTTTTATTGCGACACGTTTCATTTTGATGTGAGATTAATTGGTACTAAGGTTTATTTTTTAATCAGTTATTTGGGGCTGCAAACGAGTGAGCAATGAAAAGATACAAAAGGAATAAAGTTTAGGGAGTAGAAAGGAAGAGGTTGTAGAGAAGAGAGTAAGCCGTGGGATATCCATATCCCCGAGGCTTAGTGACACTTAGTTTGTTTCTTTTGCGTTGAATTGATAATCCACATCAACGATAGCACGGTATTGAATGTCACCGTTGCTGTTTGCAATTTCTTCAACCGTTACTTCAGATTGACCTACATTGATGTTCTTAACCAATGTGTATGATGACACTGGAAGGTTGAAACGAAGTTGAGCTTGGTCCATCGCTTTAACTGAATCTGAAAGGTCGAAACCTGCATTGTAAGCTTCAGCTTTAGAGCTGTATGTCTCAGTTTTAAAAGTTGCGTTGTCACTTACACTTGTTGTTGATGCGAAAGCAGAAGAAGCGATAAGTAGACCTGTTGCAAGAATGATAGTGTTTTTCATGATATTTACCTTTTGAAATATGGACTTTAAAAGTGGTTTTTAAGTGTTGATTAACGTGTTTCTTTAGCGTTGAAGTGGTAACCCACATTCACAACAGCACGGTATTGAACTTCACCACGTGCCAGCGCGAACTCTTCAACTTTTACTTCAGTGTTATCGATGTTGATGTTGTTTACATTTTGGTAAGCATCTACTGGTAGTTGGATACGTAGTTCGTTTTGGCTCATGTCTGATAGGTTTTGAGCAACATTGAAACCTGCATCTAATGCTTCTGCTTTAGTAGCAAAACTTGAAGTCATTACAGTTGTGTCGTTGTGTAGAGTCACGTTAGAAGCAAATGCAGAAGTTGATAAAAGTAGGCCTGCTGCTACGGTCATTAGTTTGTTCATAATATTCACCTTTGAAGAATAGACTTTATTGTTTCTTACGGAATGTCAGATTTGTCTGTCATTCGATGGGGGCATTATGAGCAATTTTTTAGGTGTGATGAAGATCACTTTCGGCATTTTACTATGGACAAAACGGCACCAATAAAGGGGTTGAAATTTCGATAGAAGATCTACTCGTCAAAAAGCGGTATTTGTTAAAACATACACTAGAATTGAGTCGGAAACATGATGGTAATGATTTTATGCGAAAGGGTGCGAATAGGTGGTTACCTATTGAATTTACACAAATATATTGTTGTGAGATTTAATGGAGCCGAGCTAATCGTTGAGATAGGATTCCCAAACAGGCGGGGTGCCAATGGTGTCTTGAACGGTTTCGATGAAAAGTTTGACTAAAGGTGGCGGATTACGATGAGAATACAGTGCGTAGAGCCCACCGGTAAAAGATACTTGGAAATCTGGTAACAGCTTGATTAGGCCTAAATCATCAATATTTTTGGTCAACATCATCTGGCCGACAATGATATAGCCCAATCCTTCTTGCGCTGCATCCATTAACAGTTCTACTTCATTAACTCGGTAACGCCCTTGGGCATTAAGAGTGAAAGATTCTTCTTCCGCTTCGGAGAAAAGTTTTACCTTGTCCAAAGTAAAAGAACGGTTTGAATAGATGACCGAAGGTAGTGCCGAGAGTTGTTCTGGATTTTCTGGGTAACCATGTTCTTCGATAAAGTCTTTCGAAGCCAGTATCGCCATTTTGTGGTCAGCAAGTTTCTTCGCAACAAGGTTGGAATCGTCAGGAATGCCAATTCTAAATGCAATATCGAAACGGTCGCTAATCAGGTCAACTTTTCTATCATCAAGAATCACTTCAATACTGACTTGTGAGTACTTTTTGAGGAAATTGACGACGGCTTTCTTGAGATAAGTTCGGCCAAACAATTGGGTGCTTGAAAGCCTTAAGATACCTCTAGGCTCTTCGTTAAAAGTGTTGGCGAGATGGTGGGTCTCTTCGAGGGTATCCCTTATTTTTTGCGCTTGTTTAACGATTTCTAGGCCGGCGGTGGTAAATGACAGGGAGCGTGTGGAGCGATTTAGAAGACGCAAACCTAATGAATCTTCGAGCTTTTTTATCTGCTTTGAAAGAACTGAGCGGTCTATCCCTCGGATGTCTGCTGCTTTGGCAAATGAGCCTTGTTGATGCACTTCTAAAAGCATGACGAGTCGGGTAGCTAGATCCATTGCTCAAATATCCTGATAGTAATGAGTGTTCTAATGTGATTTGTATATTATAGATAGATTAACGGCCCGATAAGGGCCGCTATATATACAAATTATTAGATGGAACCTTACACTAAGGTTTCCAGCATTGCAGCATCGTATTCAACAAGTTCTTTATTTTGTTGTACGCGGCTCACGTAGTCTGGGTTAGCAATGAAAGGACGGCCGATAGCTAGCAAATCAAACTTGTTTGCTTTAATTGCTTCAGCACCGGTTTCTGCATTGTATCCACCAACTGCCATTAGAGTCTTAGAGTATGCTTGGCGCATGTAGTCTGAAACTTTACCGCCTAGGAAATCAAATTCCATGCTGTCATCAAACATACCTTCATGAAGGTAAGCTAAATCACGCTTTTCAACTTCTTTTAGGAAGTAATCGAACACCTGACGATCTCTTGCATCTGTCGTCATATGGGCATAACCCGCTGGAGATACACGAAGGCCTGTCAATTCTGCGCCAATACGTGCAATTACAGCATCAATTACAGCAAGAGGGAAGCGAGACATGTTCTCCGCTGTTTGGCCAAATTCATCTGTTCTACGGTTAGTGTCGTAGTGTAGGAATTGGTCAATCAAGTAGCCGTTAGCACCGTGAATTTCTACGCCATCAAAACCCGCTTCAATCGCGTTTTGTGCAGCTTGTGCATAATCTTCAACCAGTTGTGCGATTTCTTCGTTTGTTGCTTCTTTAGGAACGGTGTAAACCAATTCACGCATGCGAGGAACAGTCCCATCAAATGCTACTGCTGAAGGAGCTAATACGTATTCACCACCCCAAAAGTGAGGGTGTGCTACTCGGCCTGTATGCCATAGTTGAGC
Organism: Vibrio sp. Y2-5; assembly: GCF_014596725.1. GTDB lineage: Bacteria > Pseudomonadota > Gammaproteobacteria > Enterobacterales > Vibrionaceae > Vibrio. The sequence goes on along the minus strand of NZ_JACVEG010000004.1, from coordinate 122,334 downwards.
GAAAATCTTGCCGCCATTTGCATGTACTGCTTCTGTTACTTTTTTCCAGCCAGCAATTTGCGCTTCACTGTAAAGTCCCGGAGTGTTTGGATAGCCTTGGCCATCAGGACGAATAATTGTCGCTTCTGAAATGATCAAACCTGCGTCAGCACGTTTTGCGTAGTACTCGACCATAGCATCCGTTGGAACTAGGTTTGCATCTGCCATACAACGAGTCAGTGGAGCCATTGCAATACGGTTTTTAAGTGTAATTTTGTCGTTTAGCTTATAGGTTTCAAATAGTGTTGCTGTCATTTTGCTGTTCCTTATACGCCCTATGTGGACTTGATGTGCACATCCTAACCTTTTCTTGAACGAACATTCAAGTTATTTTTTGAATGTTCGTTCAAGTATCTTGTGCATGGGTATTCAAACCAGTACACTGATTGCGTCTTAAAGCTAAGAGCAAAGTGTAATGAGAAGTGCAGAATTTGACCGAGAGTATGTTTTACGCTCTGCGATGAATGAGTTCATCGCCAAAGGTTATAACAAAACCAGTATGCAGGATTTGAAACGAGCGACAGGCTTGCACCCAGGCTCAATCTACTGTGCTTTCGAAAACAAACGCGGATTGCTACTTGCGTCGCTCAATCATTATGCCGAAACCAAATCCAAGTCGTTTGAAGAGTTCTTTGTTGATAGTGATTCCATTCTTTGTGGATTTGAAAATTATCTGAACGACATTATTGAGTTTAAAGAGTGCCACGAAAATAAAGGCTGCTTATTACAAAAGTCTTTGAGTGAACTGGAGCAGCAAGATGAAGAAGTCGAAGCCATCATCTGCGGTATGCTTAATCGATGGAAACTCAATATTCGAGAAAAAATTGAGACCGCGAAGGCTAAGGGTGAGCTACCTGAGGATTCGGATTGCGAGTTGCTCAGCGATTTTCTGGTAATGAACATTTATGGTTTGAGATCTTTTGCGACCACGAAACCATCAAAAGAATGTTTGGAAAAATTGGTTAAGAAAATTGTGCAAAGCTTAAAGATTCATTAACCTCAAAAATAACTTTGTATTAAAAACAATTCGACAGCTATCACCTTAAATAAAAGTGATGGCTGTTTTTGCTTTAGCTTCAGTTACTTGTTCTTACCACTCCTTATTAGCAAAAAAACCTTAACAATATTATGGGTTTATTATTGTAAGACTTACCTTACGTAACGCTTAACTTTAAGTGTGAACAATAGTAACGTGCACGCTCAGCGGCGATATTGCCTTAAGCCCGTGTCAGTTTTATTGAGTTATAAATTATGTTTGACCACTTTTTTGTTGTAGATGTTAGCCCTGATAAGCTTGTGACTGGTACGTACAATGTTTGGCTCGTGGTGGTATCCGTTTTTCTTGCTTCCATGGCATCATTTTTCGCTTTGCGTTTAGCCTCTACAGCAAGGCATATTCAGCTTCCTAGCCATAGGCTGACAGCTCTATTGGCAGGTTCGTTTGTGATGGCTGGTGGTATCTGGAGTATGCATTTCGTCGGAATGCTAGCTTTTGCTATGCCTCATACAATGGAATATGACCACCATATTACCGCGCTATCTTTTGTGCCTGCAGTATTGGCCAGCTATTTTGTCTTAAAGTCATTAATCAATGAAACGGATTCATTTAAAGTCACGTTAAGGAACGGAATGGTTGTCGGCGCAGGCATTGGCGCGATGCACTATATCGGTATGGAAGCGATGGATATGGATCTTGAGCTTCGTTACGATCCCTATTGGTTTGCTTTGTCTATTGTTGTGTCTGTTGGATTGGCGACCATCGCTTTGACGGTTCGATCAAGACTCCGGTATGCATTTCCTGCTTTAGGTTCAATCCACGTTAAATTGATTAGCGCAGCAATTATGGGTAGTGCAATTTCTGCCATGCATTATACCGGTATGGAAGCGGCTCGCTTTATTGAAGAGATGGAGTGTGTTACCCCTGCATTTACCGAACAAGACAACACACAATTGGCCATCATTGTTTCGATCTTTACGCTGCTTCTTTCAACTTTGGCGGTTAACGTCAGTTCTCAACTTCGATACCGACAGTTATTGAGAGAGAAAACTGCTGGTGAAGCGAGACTTCAAGCAATTCTTGATACGGCCGCTGATGGCGTTATCACAATTGATGCGCGTGGTATTGTTCGCGGTATCAATGGCGCAGCTTGCACAATATTCGGTTGGTCTGAACATGAGGTCATTGGGCGCAATGTCTCAATGTTAATGCCATCCAACCATCAAGTTCAGCATGACTCCTACTTAGAGAATTACTTCATAACGGGGAACGCAAAAATTATAGGTTCACCAAAAGAATTATACGCTCGTCATCGATTTGGGGATTTAATTCCTATCCGTTTGGCTGTAGGGCGTGTCAATTTGGAAAATGGTGAAACTCTGTTCGTCGGTTTCGTCTCTGATATTTCAGAACGTAAAGCTATGGAAGAAAAGCTAAGAGAGAGCGAACAGCGCTTAAGTTCACTGATGCAAAATATTCCGGGCGCTTCGTTTCGACGTTTGCTAGATCACAATTGGACGCCCGTATTTCTTAGTGAAGGTATTGTGGAGCTCACAGGTTACAGTGCTGATGAGTTTTTATCTGGCAGTGTTGCATTCGCGAACTGCATTTATGAAGGCAAAGATCGCGATTTGTGCGCCAATATGCGTGAGAATATCGATGAACGTGATACTTACGAGATTGAATACCGTATCCATCATAAGAATGGCAATACCGTCTGGGTGTTAGAAAACGGCATGGTTGTTCGAGATGAGGCAAATAATGCCGTCTGGGCTGATGGTGTCATGGTTGATATATCAAGTCGAAAACAGATGGAACAAGATCTGGTTGAGGCAAAACAACGTGCTGAGCATGCGGCGGACAGTAAAGCTGCATTTTTAGCTAATATGAGTCATGAAATTCGCACACCGATGAATGCTATCATTGGTTTTACTGACATTCTGCTTGATTCAGAAGTCAAAGGAGAAGAGCGAAAACACCTTCAAACCATTTCGCAATCGGCTCGTTCGTTACTGCATCTGCTTAACGATATTCTCGATAGCGCCAAACTAGAGAAAAACAAACTCGAAATTGAGAAGGTGCCTTTCAAGCTTGCAGCCTGTGTCGATACCGTTATTTCTACCTTATGGTTAACGGCGAAAAATAAGGGCATAGAACTCAATCTGAATATGGCCAATGATTTGCCTCAAGTCGTTGTCGGAGCCGAAGACCGTATACGCCAAGTGTTAATGAACCTTGTCGGCAATGGCATCAAATTTACTGAAAGTGGTGGTGTATCTCTAACGGTCTCTTCGGTCGAACACAAATCAGATTGGCTCCGTTTTAGCGTGGTTGATACGGGGATCGGGATCGATCCTTCTCGTCTTAAATCCGTATTTGACCCGTTTACGCAGGCAGATGCTTCCATGAGCCGTCGTTTCGGTGGAACGGGTCTTGGCACTACGATTTCCAAACAACTGGTCGAGCTAATGGGCGGAACAATTCATGCGACCAGCGAATTGGGCAAAGGGAGTTGTTTTAGCATTGAACTACCATTGGAAGAAAGTGAAGCTGAAACAGTAGCTCGCTCTTCTCATGTCATCACACTGCCAGCACTAAGAGTGTTGGTGTGTGACGACATTGAGCAAAACATTAACTTGCTGAGAATTCTTCTCGAACGTCAAAATCACAAAGTATTCACCGCTCAAGATGGGCATGAAGCTGTTGCGCAATTCAAAGCGGTTCAACCAGATATCATCTTAATGGATATTCAAATGCCTAATTTGGATGGTTTGGGTGCAAGCAAGCATATTCGTGAGTGGGAAAGGCAGAACAAATTGGTCAGAACACCTATTGTAGCTTTAACCGCCAGTGTCCTTGCTGAAGATAGAGTGGAAGCACGAGAATCTGGCATGGACGGGTTTGCAAACAAACCTGTCGATTTCGCTCTTTTAACCCAAGAAATGGCGCGAGTACTGCATTTTGAGCATAAGGCTCAGGATGGACACGACGCGACTTCAATAACAGATAATGCCGTTGGGAAATATAAAGTTATAAGTTTGAATAAAGCGCTGAAACTTTGGGGAGATGTACACTTATATCTGGCAGAACTTGTTCGTTTAACTAATAAACATGAAGCGTTGAGTAGCACACTCAAGCAGTTAGTCGATGAGCAAAATTGGCCAGTACTAGGTGAACAAGCTCATGCGTTGAAAGGTTTAACAGGCAATCTGGCTCTTATTTCTCTGTCCCATGCCTTTGCTGATCTAGAGAGAGCTGTCGATTCGCATATGCCCGCGCAAGCTCAGTCAGCAGTCGTACAGATTAAAATAATCTGGAAAGATTTGACTCACGACATCGAGCAACTACAAAGCCTCTACCCAGAGGCAGAGATGGCTGAGCCGGAATCGGCACTCGCAAATTCAAATGTACAGGATCTACTTGAAGATTGGCTAGCGGCAACCAAATCCGGTGAGCTGCACGATGAGACAGTGGCTAAACTTCAGCTTGGTTCCCCCGATGTTATCAAGAAAAATATTAATGATGCGGTCAATGCTATTGAAGAATTTGACTTTGCATCCGCAGAACAGTTCATTAGAAATGCCATTGAAGCGTTACAGCAAGAAGGATAATTCATGACTTTATTTACCAAACAATTACCTCGAATTCTTGTTGTTGATGACGAACCTGCCAACCTCAAAGTGATTCGCCAAGTTCTACAAGAGGATTACCGCCTAACATTCGCTCGTTCTGGTCAAGAAGCGCTGGCGCGATTAGAGCAAGAGAGCGTCGATTTAATCCTTCTCGATGTCATGATGCCTGAAATGACTGGGTTTGAGTTGTGTAAGTTACTGAAAGATGAGACAAGTACGGCCTCTATCCCAGTGATATTTGTGACAGCACTTCGTGATTCTATAGACGAAGAGAAAGGTTTTGCACTCGGTGGTGTTGATTACATCGTGAAGCCTATTATCCCTGCGATTGTTCGGGCACGGGTAAAAACGCATTTGTCTCTAGTTAAAATTGACGTCTTGCGTGAAACTCAAATTGACTTAATTCAAAGGCTAGGGCGCGCAGCGGAATACAAAGATAACGAAACAGGCATGCATGTTCAGCGCATGAGTCATTACACCAAAATGCTTGCAATGGCAGCAGGCATGGCAGAAGAACAAGCCGAAGAGTTACGAATGGCGACCACCATGCACGACATTGGCAAGATAGGTATTCCCGATAATATCTTGCTTAAGCCGGGCAAGCTTGATGAACAAGAGTTTGTCGAAATGAAAAAGCACGTACAAATTGGTGGGAATATTCTCTCTAATCCTCGTTCCACGTTGATTTCGTTGGCCCATGCTGTTGCTACTTCTCACCATGAAAAGTGGGATGGTTCAGGGTATCCTAATGGCTTGGCGGGCGAAGCCATTCCTGTCGAAGGTCGTATGGCGGCGATTGCGGATGTATTTGATGCGTTAACCAGTGAGCGTCCGTATAAAAAAGCATGGTCAATAGAAGATGCATTTGAGTTCTTGAAAAGTCAGTCTGGCAAACACTTTGACCCGCAACTGGTAGAGATTTTTGTAGAGCAGATTCCGGCAATTATGGAAGTGAAAGGCAAGTTCAATGATCATGAAATACCCGATCCTTTCACGTATTAGTTTTTACCATTTAAAGCGAACCTGAATCACTTATGTGGGAGATAGTTCTGATTAATCACCTAATCAATTTAGTAACTTACGTGTTTTTATTGGTTATTGAAGGAAGGGCGTCTAATGGATGATTCCCACATAATGCATAGTCAGAAAGTTTACTTCTGTGATGACGAAGAGCTCGCTAAGGCGCAAATGCAGTGCCTTGAAGTACTTTACGATTACAATCAGACTCGGCCAAGTGAAGTTGAAAAGCGCAAAGCAATCTTGGAGAAGTTGTTTGCTGAAGTCGGCGAAGGTTGCTACATAGAACCTCCTTTACGTACTAACTGGGGTGCTCATACCCATTTGGGCAAAAATGTATACGCCAATTTCAATTTGACACTGGTGGACGACACTTATATCTACATCGGTGACTATGTGATGATTGGTCCAAACGTCACCATTGCGACGGCTGGGCATCCAGTTGATCCAGAAATGCGCAGAAAAGTCGCGCAGTTTAATATTCCTGTGACTATTGGAGACAATGTTTGGATTGGTGCCAACTCTGTCGTTTTACCGGGTATTACTATAGGTGAGAACAGTGTAATTGGTGCGGGCAGCGTCGTTACAAAAGATATTCCTGCTAATGTTGTCGCGGTGGGTAATCCATGCAAAGTACTGCGAGAGATTGGCGAGCGAGATAAAGAATTCTATTTCAAAGACAAAAAGTTTGAATAGTTGATTCTTGAACAAGAAAGTGATGTTAAAAGCCGCTCAGCATCCGCGGCTTTTCATCCAGATAACACTGTCTACGAATGTCATCTCTATGCTTATTTAATACGCGACATTTTGAAACCACGATAGTTGAACTCTTCAAACTGAAGTTTTTGGCCGTTGTTTACAAACAAGAATTCCATCTCGCGGTTTTTATTTTTCACCACTATGCGATGCTGCATTCCCTTTTCTGTTTTCGTCGTCGAATAAGAGTCAATTTCTACATCTTTAATCTTTTCTTTCAGGACATATTGATACGATTTTTTCAACGCCCCACGAGTTAAATCTAGCGTCACTTGGTTTAGCAATGGAATAAATGGGTAAGCGTTTTTATCCAACTCAGACACCTTTGTTTTGCTGTCTTGATCGGTTATTTCAAGTGAACTGAAATTGTAGGTATAAGCCTCTCTATCCGAGCCTATACGCTCAGAGTATTTGGATGAAAGGGGGATGATTTGACCGTCAAGTTGTTGATATGAACCCAGTTCAATGACATTCGCCTTGATAAATAAAAAAGCGCCATAAGCACGCGACTTGTAAAAACAGGTGCTATCTTTACAAGTAGATGACATAACTACCTGACCTAAGTTAACTGGGCCAATATCAACAGAATATTCGCCATTTACACCCTCAATAGCTTGCGCTCGGCTAGAGAGAGTAACAAAGGAAAGCAGTAATAAAATAAATAAATGTTTAGTTATCATGAGACCCACATTTAAAGGCTGGTTAAGCTACAACCATATTTATAAATCTATACGAATTAATGAAATTGTCCTAACTGATAAAAAATAATAAGGACTTATGTTGCATATAAATATTTGTAAACGTACAGGTATTAGGCATCAAAATTCAGAGATTGTTCAGGTTTTTTGGGGAAGAAAAATTTGTAAAGCGATAGTTCAATACGTTCATGTCGTTGTCCTTACAGCTCTGCCATTTTATGCGCTAGCAGTACCTACTGGAGCCGTTCCAGACACAACTGAATTCGAGCGTTCGAATTCAGACTTGCGCTATTCAGTACCTCTTACTGAAGAAGAAATTTCATGGGTTGATGAAACCAATGATTTTCTCTCAGAGTTGGTATTGGATTTCAGTGAGTCCATTGATCATGGACTCGCGAAGGCAGACGATGAGGAACCCTTACTAAACAAAAGCTATATCAAGATCATATCTGCCGGAAAGTACTCACATCGTGGCGATTTGGATACCGATGAAAGTATCGCGGTTCGCATCGATTTACCTCATACAGAACATAACTGGAAGATTATCTTTGAGACTGACCCCGATGATTATGATGACCTAGAGAGTAAACAGCGTGGTCTGAATACATCTAGCCCAGATTCAAAAGGTGCATTTGGTGGCATTCGTCTCCAAGATGAGCAAATCAGTCACTGGAGAACCAGTTTTGACATCGGCATAAAGATAAGACTGCCTTTAGATCCCTTTGCTAGGACAGAAATTTATAGGGTTGCACAGTTTTCCGAGTCTTGGACAACCAAAGTGAGTCAAGAATTTTTCTACTTTAATTCCAAAGGGTTGGGTTCACTCAGTGCTCTAAATTTTTATTACGATGTGAATGAAGCAGCAGGGCAGATTTTCACCATCGGGACTAGTGCCCAATATCTTTATGATGACGATAGATGGGAAGTTCTTCATCAAGCTCAATACTTTGACCGTCTCAACGAAAAACAACTTTTGCAGTATTCATTAGGTATCAGCGTATTGCCTTACGATGAAGATGAAGTGAGCAACATTTGGTTATCAGCCTCATGGATACAGAAGCTCTACAAGAATTGGTTATTTTTAACTGTAACGCCTCAATTAGAAGTGCCCAGAGAATATGATTACAAACTTAATCCTGGCATATTTGTCGAGTTTGAAGCCTTCTTTTCAAAAAATCGTAAAGTTGACCGTCTGAATCGCTTCATTCCCGAACCGACAAGGAACCTTGATTAGTTGTTCTAAGAAGATCAAACCGAAGATCATTCTAAACAGTATGTCTCGGTAATAAGGTTGCTAGCATATTATGGTGCCCACTTTTTATGTGGGCACCGATGAGTTCGAACAACTATTCAGTTTATGCGCAATACGCTATAGCAATAGCCGAGGCTAGTCTTGCATTGTTTAGGACAAGTTGAATGTTGCTGCTCAAGCTGTCACCACCGGTAAGTTCACATACACGAGCAAGAAGGAATGGGGTCGATGCTTTGCCGTGAATACCTTGTTCGTCAGCTTCGCGAAGAGCTTGTTCAATGGCGTTATCAATCACATCTTTTGGCATAGCAAATTCTGTCGGAATTGGATTGGTAATAACGGCTCCGCCTTTTAAACCCAACTGCTGCTTGGCTTTTAGTACTGAAGCAATATCGCTCGCCGAATCCAGACGATAGTCAACTTTGAAATCGCTCGACTGAGTATAAAACGCGGGCAAACTTTCTGTTTTATAACCAATTACAGGTACGCCATGAGTTTCTAAGTACTCTAAGGTTAGACCAAGATCGAGTATCGATTTCGCGCCAGCACAAACCACAGCAACATTTGTTTGAGCCAATTCCTGCAGGTCTGCTGATACGTCAAAGGTAGTTTCGGCACCGCGATGCACACCACCGATACCGCCAGTAGCAAATACGCGAACGCCAGCCATATCCGCTAAGATCATAGTCGCAGCCACCGTTGTTGCACCGTGTTTTCCAGCAGCAACAATAAACGGGATATCCCGACGGCTTACTTTAGCCACACTTTGTCCCGCTTTCCCCAGAAGTTCAATTTCTTCCGGAGTTAAACCGACTTTGAGGCGACCGTTGATGATGGCAATTGTCGCTGGTGTTGCACCTGATTCACGTACGGTATTTGAAACTTTTAATGCAGTTTCTACATTTTGTGGGTACGGCATACCATGAGAAATGATGGTTGATTCTAGGGCAACCACAGGCTGATTATTTTCTAATGCAGCGCGTACTTCAGGGTGGATATCAAGAAAATCATTCAGCATGGTTAATCTCCATTAAGCGTTGGACGGCGCGGTCTGACATGCGCGGGTTGATAGTGTCATAAGATTGCGTTGCAAGTTCAGCGCAACTAAAAGCAAATTCAATACTCTTCTTCCAAGACCACATTTCTAAAGTGGCGTGTGCCAGTCCAGCCATTAATGCATCGCCTGCACCTGTAACGTTGGTAACGCTGGTGGTTCTTGGTTTGAGTCGAAGGGTCTCATTTTGGTTGCTGGCAAAGATGCCTTTTGAACCAAGGCTTAGAACCACTTCTTTGACTCCAAGATGATGTAAAGCATCGCAAATTCGAGGAAAATCATCTTCGGATGTCACTTTGATACCGGAAAGAAGCTCAGCCTCAATAAGGTTGGGTTTTAATAAGTCAATTTGAGACAAATAGGGTTTGAGTTTTAACGCTTTGTTTGCTGAAACGGGATCGACATAGATACGTGTATTGTCGATACAGTTAAACAGGTAGGAGAGAGCATCTTCACTCAGGTTTGCATCTATAACGACTAAATCACTATGAGAGATAAGAGACTTATGTTTGGTCAGTTGATCAGCATTGAGTTGCTCCAACACTTTCATGTCATTCAGTGCGATTTGCATTTCGCCTTCATTGTCATGAATAGAGAGATAGGTCGCTGTTCTGCCTTGTTGGCAGCGCAGAAGATGGCTAACACCAACTCCCGCATCTATGCAGGCCGAAACTAATTGCTCTCCCCACTGATCGTTACCTATGCTGCTGATCAGTTCGACTTTGCTACCAAGTCGGGCTAAGTTGTCCGCAATGTTACGAGCAACGCCTCCGGGGCTGTAATGAAGTGTACCCGGATTCGAATCGCCATTGAGCAAAGGTACAGATGCCTTACCACAAAGATCCATATTGGCACCGCCAATAACAATTGCTGTTTTTTGCGAGGCGAGAATATAGCCTTTGCCTTTAATTAGACCTTTGTTGGTTAAGTTCATGATGTGTCCGGCTACCGCACTGCGACTGATCATCAGTTGATCAGCCAGTTCCTGTTGCTGAATCATTGGGTTCTCGCGTAGTAGGGCGAGTATCTGTTCTTCTCTAGGTGTCACAAACATATGTCCATTAACCAAACATATGTTCATATTATCTTCTTACTGCTAGTTGTGTTGCTGAATATCGTCACGTTTCATAAATAGAACATTATTTCATCTGTTACAGCATTAAATGTGACCAATGATGCTTTTACTCATCACCAGAGACAAGATTTTCGGTTGACGAAAGTTGGATGGATTACTGGGAAAGCAATGGGCTAACCATTTCAAAACACAAACTAAGTTGTGTTTGATTATGAGTGACGTGATAATTGGCGCAATGTGTTTTATAGGTGTTGGTTGTCGTTTTGAAAACCTTGAGTGTTGAGCATGAAAAAATAACGATCTTCTTTCCTTCTTTAGTTCGTCGTGTCGGTGGCGAGAAAGCGAAAGAGTTAAAAGCGTTGGCATCTGATTATAGATGTGAGCTTAAAAGAATCCGACGCTCAAGAAACTGGCAGATATCAGGTTTTTTTGAGCAACTATCTGACTACAACCAACAGCTTAAAGTATCTGGCATAGTCACAGATACGCCATTCATCGTTGAAAAAATCAGTGAGGCTCTGAAACCTTATGAGCAAGCTTCTCTTCCTGAACGGTTAGCCGCTCTGATTTCGAAAAATGAAAATATTACTCTGGCAGAATTGATGGACAAAACGGGCTGTACTATTGCACAAGCCCGTTTAGCACGAGACGATTTTGAGCTTTAGAACTGTGTGGCTATCTTCTTGTTCTTTTCTTGCTCAATCGTTAGTCGAGTTCTTTTAATAACTCTTTTAACACCACTAGAACGCCACTCTCGTCATTGCTAGGTGCGCTGAAGCGAGCAAAAGATTTAACCTCTTCATGGGCGTTTTCTACCGCATAAGAGTGGTAGCTGGCTTGCAGCATCTCCACATCATTAAAGTAGTCACCAAAGCTCATTGTTTCTTCGTAAGTGAACCCCAATTGATTTTGTAGATATTCGATAGCTTCACCTTTAGAGGCGGCTGGGTTCATCACATCTAACCAGATTTTTGCACTGATCACGACTTTTTGTGTATCACCGAAAACAGGGTCAATTACAGGGTAAACATGTTTTTCTGATCCTTCAAAATGGCAAATTGCCACTTTCAAAAATTCGTCTTCGATGGTCGTTAAATCTTCAACGATTTCACAGCGGTGGTAGTACTTCTGAACCTCTTCACGAGCACGTTGATCTTCAGTTTCTATATAGGAAGAACGTTTACCGCAAAGAACAATATGTGCACCTTCAATCGAACGCGCTGCCGCGATTAAATCATTAATTACCGCCGAGTCTAAAGGCAGGCTATACAGCTCTTGGCCTTTATGCATCACCAATGTTCCGTTTTCAGCGATGAACATAATTTGGTCTTTTACCTCTGAAAAGGTATCAAGCAAGCTGTAGTACTGACGGCCGGAAGCCGCAGCAAAAATGATGTTTTTCTCAACCAGTTTTGGATGAAGCGTAAAAAATTCAGGGTCAAGTTGTCCGCGGCCGTTGAGAAGTGTTCCATCCATATCGGTTGCAATAAATTTGATGTTACGGTGTGACATATATTGAATTCTCTTGTTTGAATGCGTTTGGCTACGGAAATTAAGATGTTAATCCTGCTGAGACTGCGTACGATACAACGTATCGATACAAATGATAAGTGGCGAATAAACCGGTTATTCAGAATTATGCCCGCACTCGTGGTGTGCATTGTTACTACAAGTGCCTTGATATGGCGATTACATTACTTTCATTACATAGTTACGGCAAGTTCGATTCAATGTGCTAATGCGGGATACGTAAAGAAAACAAGATGAGCAAAGTTGAATGCAAAATGGGCAAGTACTGAACACCAAAGTCGTCCTGTAAAATGGTAAATCAATCCATACCCTAAACCTGCGAAAGTCGCGAAAAACACAAGTAACATCCCACCACCAACGTGAGCTAAACCAAACAACGCGCTGGCAGTAACTAAACCGATCCACCAAGTGTAGCGACGGGATAGTGACTGTTGAATCAAACCACGAAATAACGCCTCTTCGGCAACACAGGTAATCATTAAATTATTGATTGCAAATAGCCACCACCAGTCAGGTAGGCTAAGTTCTACTTTTAAGGCTCCGGTTAAAGAGGCTAAGGGAAGCAAACTTACGAGTAACACTATTGCCAGCAAGATCCCCTTGAAGTGCAGTTTTTTTGTGTTCCCCAAAAGTGTCGGATAGGCATACAGCAGGGCAAAAAACGCAATCGGTTTGTCCAAATTTAAGTACATCGTAAATGGCAGACTTTGCGGACCTGCATAGACATGATTCAAAACCAGCAAATTGTTAAAACCGGGTAGGCGATGCAAGAATAGAAGGCCACAAGTCACGATAACAATTGTCCAACAAAGGTAGATAAGCCGCTTACTGCGCTTATGTGTGACTAAATTGGGAATGTAATGAGCAACCAAAAGTAAAACGATGGAAATACCCATCGCCAACAGTTCTATACGCCCAACGATAAGTGCGCATGCTAATGCTATTGCCAACAAAACAACGGTAATGAGTTTATGGCGGGTGAATCCGCTGAAGATTGCAGCAATCAGAGGTAACCATATCCAGATGGCAGGCGTTAAGACCATTAAACATTCCTTATTTATTAGAGAGCTTTGCCGTTGCAAGGCGAGAATAGCACTAAATAAGGGTATCTTGCTGCTCAATAGTAAACATTCAAAAAACAAATGAGTGATGAAATTTACATGGACTGAACATTGTTTCAAGTGATCTCGTGTAACCTCGGACGCGAGATTGGACATCAATATAGCTTAACCATATACAGTGTTAGGAAAAGTAGGGAGCGTGAATTACTTAGCATTGCAATTCTATATAAAGGTACAGGTTTGAAAGGTATTGCCCGAAAATTGAAAAGACGAATTGGTAGATTATTGATTACATTGATCACTTTGGCTTTTTGTCTGCCTGTAGTGCTGGTTGTTATCTTGAAATTTGTGAATCCACCAACTTGGGGTTGGCAGGTTTCTCGAACGTTATTTCCTCCCAAGGGATACCCTGAACAGACCCAACACCAGTGGGTATCCATTGATTCCACATCACCCTCATTGCCTTTAGCCATTATGGCTTCTGAAGACCAAAGATTTCCCTATCATTGGGGCGTCGATGTTTCGGCATTACTGTCGGTGATTAGTAGCAGTGGTGACCAGGGTCCCCAAAGAGGTGCCAGTACCATTACTCAGCAGACAGCAAAAAATATTTTTTTGTTTCCGAGCCATACCTATCTGCGTAAAGCCTACGAACTTTATATCGCGCTGCTGATCGAGTTGGTGTGGGGCAAAGAACGAATCATGGAAATGTATTTGAACGTTGTTGAATTTGGCCCCGGTATTTATGGCGTTCAGGCGGCAAGTGAGCATTATTTTGGCGTTTCGGCACATCAGTTAACGCCTTATCAAGCTGCGCAATTGGCGGTTGTTTTGCCAAACCCCTACAAAATACAGCCAATGCCCATGACGCCTTATGTGCAGCAGCGAGTTCACTGGGTATTAAAACAGATGAATAATTTAGGGGTACTGGCTTTATAAAATAAGCGTTCAATAACGCTAGGTCGATACTGTTTTCTGGCTCGAACTTAAATTCAATTCCACTAACGCTCGTAAGTCTTCAAAAAGATTGGATAAATGTTGATACTCGCGGAACTATAGGCTAAACATAATCGTGTGTTGTTTAACAGGAGTGAACAATGTTTGTCTCAAGCAGTTATCACAAAAAGATTGTTGCAGATTTAAAGGATCAATCCGCTTCAACGAGTGCTTTTAGAGAATCCCTCAAAAAAAACGTTCCCTATATCGAATTTACCCCAACAGGGAACGTTATATATGCGAACGATCTTTTATTGAGTTCTTTTGGCTATCATCTGGAAGAGGTGATGAATAAGCACCATAGTGTGTTGTGTTTTCCAGAAGATGTGGATAAACGCGAATACAAAGAGCTATGGCAATCTTTGGCGAATGGTGAGTCTACAAATGGCACATTTATTCGCAAAGACAAAGCGGGGAATGCGGTATGGCTAGAGGCAACCTATTTCCCGATTATCAAAAATGGCAAGGTAGAATCTGTCGCCAAAGTCGCTTCTGATGTGACGACCGAGCAAGCTGAATTAGAAAGAAATCAAGCCTTATTGAAGGCGTTGGATAAGTCGTTGGCTGTTATCGATTTTTTACCTGATGGCACAGTGCTAGGAGCGAACAAAAACTTCCTCAATTGCCTTGGCTATTCATTGAATGAGATTGTGGGCAAACACCACCGACAGTTCTGTGATGAAGAGTTCTATCGAGAGAATCCTACTTTTTGGCAAGACCTCACCACAGGAAAGATCAAAAGTGGCCTGTTTAAACGTATAGATAAGCATGGGCGTACCATTTGGCTAGAAGCCACTTATAACCCAATTTATAACCATGCTAATCAGGTCGTAAAAATCATCAAGCTCGCGAGTGATATTACTGAGCGAGTGGAAAATGCAATGAAAGTGAAAGAGGCTGCTTTGATCGCATGCAAAACTGCTCAGGAAACCGTAGATATTTCAGAAAAGGGTAAAGAGAGAGTAGAGATTCTTCTATTTAACTCAGAAGATATCAATGGTTCGGTTCAAGGTGTCGGAGATTTGATCGGTCAACTGAATGAACAAGCAAAGAGTGTGAACGCTATAGTTTCAACTATTACAGCGATTGCCGAGCAAACTAACTTACTGGCACTTAACGCTGCAATTGAAGCCGCACGAGCTGGTGAACAGGGTAGAGGTTTTGCTGTGGTTGCTGAAGAAGTTCGTAATTTGGCAGCCCGTACATCACAATCAACTGCAGAAATTGCTGACGTCATCGCTAAGAACACCACCATTACACAGAACATAGATACACATATTCGAGCTGCGCTTGAGAAAACGAGTTACGGAGAGAGTCAAGCCATCGAGATTAAAGCGGTTATCGAAGAAATCGTAATGGAAGCAAATCTGGTTTCTGACTCAGTTAAAGGATTGTCACTGTAAATTTACCAGTGTTAATCAGCTGCTTTAAAGGTAAAGAGATGGCTATCCCATCTCTTTTTTGTATCAATACTCTCCACACATACACGCAACATTTCAATTCCATATGTATTGCGTCTGTTCTGAATGGTATAAACCATCTAAGAAAGACTTTGTTTAGTCTGTTGTAGGCATATTCGAAACAGTCTTTCTTGCAAAGCGTTTATATAACTAGATGTATTAGTAAAACGTTTTATCTATAACCATTGTTTGCGAGGTAAAACGTTTTACTTGATTCGATTGCTTTGTAAATCAGCTTGTTAGCGAGTCATATTATAGCGGAAACATGGTGTTTTCCATGGTGGCTATAAATTTAAGGACTGAATATGACCAAATATTTACGGGCTTTGGCATCCCCTTTATCTCAGTTATCGCTCATTGGGCGTGCGCTGATGTTGCCAATTTCACTACTTCCGGCGGCAGGTTTATTACTTGCTTTTGGTGACAAGTTTGGCATGCCTTTAATGATGCATGCTGGTGGTGTGGTATTTGACAATTTGCCTTTACTTTTTGCAATTGGTTCCGCAGTCGGTTTGGCGTCGGAATCGGGCATAGCCGCGCTTTCAGCCGCGGTTTCAATACTGATTATCAACTCTACAATCAGTGCGTTGCTTGGTATTACTCCAGAAATGGCAAGTGAAGGAGGCAAATACGCATTAGTGCTCGGTATCCCTTCGCTACAAATGGGGGTATTTGGTGGTCTTATTTCAGGTATCTTGGCGGCATACTGTTATAAGCGATATCACGATATCAGGCTGCCTGAATTTTTAGGATTCTTTTCCGGTAAGCGATTCGTTGCCATTTCATGTGCGTTTTACTCTTTTCTATTAGGCTTACTTTTACCCTACGTTTGGCAATACGTTCAAAATGGTATTGATGCTCTTTCAACCGTGGTTAATGGCGACAACCAAATGCTATCGACCTTTATCTTCGGACTGACAGAAAGGGCTCTGATTCCATTGGGTTTACACCATGTATGGTATCCGTCTTTCTGGTTTACCTTTGGTGAGTATGTGACGCCAACAGGTTCTGTGATTAATGGAGACCAAACTATCTGGTTCAAGATGCTTACAGATGGTGTGAAATCATTTAGCTCAGATACATACAACGATGCTGGTAAGTTTATGCAAGGTGAGTTTCCTCTGATGCTGTTTGCATTACCCGCAGCATGTTTGGCTATGTATCACGAAGCTCATACTAAGAACAAAAAGATCGCAGCTGGTATCTTGTTCTCAGCAGCACTGACGTGTTTCATTACAGGTATTACTGAGCCAGTAGAGTTTACTTTTATATTTGTTGCGCCAATTTTATATGTATTCAATGCGGTCATGGCTGGTTTGTCGTACATGATGATGTATGCACTCGATGCCCATATCGCCAAATCATTCTCAGCGGGGTTAATCGACTATATTTCATTTGGCATCATGCCGTCTCTAAATGGCTTTGAAACGAATTGGGTCAAAGTTATCTTCATTGGCATACCTATGGCAATGATCTATTACGGTGTTTTCCGAGTCGTGATTCGTAAGTTGGATGTGAAAACACCAGGAAGAACGGATGTTTCTAACAATCTAGATGAAATTACTGATGAGGAACTGACGACACAAATTTTGTTGGCCATCGGTGGCATGGATAATATCGCGAGTTCAACGGCTTGTATCACTCGCTTGCGTTTGCAAGTGAAAGACAAAGACAAAGTGAATCGCGATGCTTTGAGTGATTTGGGAGCAAAAGGCGTGGTTTATGTCGGGGATACTGGTATTCAAATTATATTCGGTGCGCGCGCACAGTTTCTTTCCGACCAAATAGAGACACTTCAACAGCAATTGGCGTAGTGACACGGTAACATAATAAAAGGCGATGGGGGATATCCCGTCGCTTTTTTATGCTGAGTTACGGTGAATAAACCTCGCGGGCAGTATCATACTTTTATGTTCTGCATCGGTAGGATTTCGAATACTGTCTAGCAAACGCAGTGCAGCAGATTCACCTACTAAATAAGGGTCTGTATAGACACATGTCAAAGAAGGATGGTTGAGCATTAACTGTTCAGAATCGTCGAAGCTGATTAAGGCTACGCGCTCATCGATAAACAGTTCTTTGCCAATCTCTCGACCGCTTTTTCTAACACCGTTAACGCAACTTAGAGCACTCGATGCATCGTGACAGAGTATGGCAGTAATTTGAGTTTGCTCTGAAAGCAATAGATTTACAGCTTGAACCAAATCTTCCGAAATCAAATCACCGTCTAAAATCCACTCCTGCTTCGAAGGTAATCCATATTGGCTTAACGTGTAACGGTAGCTAGCGATGCGTTCATCTCTACTTGGAGAGCCTGTTGTTCCGCCAACATAAGCGATACGTCTATGACCTTGGCGAATAAGGTGCTCTGTCGCCAATTTTGCACTGTGTGTGTTATCGGGAGTAATGTAATCGATATTGCTATTTAGCTTTGCTGAAGAAAGGCAAACTAAAGGTATCTGTAAACTTTCTGGTTTACGTAGTGAAAGTAAATGTTGGTCATCGATAGGAGATAAAATGATCCCTTCGACACCTTGTTGATAAAGGGATAGCAGCTTTTGAGCATAGATCTCTGCATTTTGACCACATTGTGTCAGATAGAGCATATATCCATTTTGCTCAAGTACATCACTTATTCCAGCCACCATACGATAAGTTGCAAAGTCATTCTTGTTGTTGACCATTAATCCAATCGTTTTGGTCGACTGAGTTCGCAAATTGGCAGCCGTCTGATTGCGTACAAACCCCAACTCATCAATGGCTTTTTGGACGCGAGCGGTTGTCTGTGCCGAAATTCGACCTTTTTGGCTCAATACAAGTGATACGGTGGTAACCGAAACATTGGCGTGTTGAGCAACGTCTGTAATGGTTGTCTTTTTATTGCTTTGCGACATAAAAGATCTTAATCCATGTGAGGTGAATGGAGTTTAACGAAATGGCTTATGTTGATCACAATTGGATACCTAAGTTGTAAAACAGATCGGCTATTTGTTTAATTTTTACGTCAATATCATCCATTGAGGTATTGCCAAAACCAAGTACCAAACCTTGCCAGTTGCGTTGCCTGAAGTTTGGATGTTCATAATAACTTAATGGCCGCACAATGATTCCTTTCTCTAGTGCTTTCTGTGACAATGTCACCTCGTTAGCGCCATTTTGCCATTTTAGCGTAACGTGCAGACCTGCTGCTTGACTGATAATTTCAACATCGTTACCAAAATGCTTGTGGATAGCGACAGTCATCTGTTGATGCTTATCTTTATAGAGTCTGCGCATTTTTCTGATGTGACGTAAAAAATCTCCTGAGCTGATAAAATCCGCAATGGCTGCTTGGATGTGGGCAGGGGAATCGCCAGTCAATGCATCTTTTATTGCTAAACATTTGTTAACCAAAGCTGATGGAACGATGAGATAACCCATCCTTAAGCTGTTAAACATCGTTTTACTGAATGACCCAACATAGATAACTCGCGAGTCGTTACCGATTTCAGATGATAGACCTTGCAAGCTAGTATATGGACGATGTGCAAACTGAAACTCACTGTCATAGTCGTCTTCAATAATCCAACGGTCACCCTGAGTTGCCCATTCGATCAGTTTTAAACGTTGTTCAGTGTTTAAGGTTGTGCCCATTGGATATTGGTTACTCGGAGTAATATACAATGTTCGCGCTTTACTGTTGAGGATGTTTTCCAAATCAAAACCCACATATTCCTCAACATGAACTGGCTCAAATTGGTAATTTAATAGTTCGATGATCTTACGCATCTTGGAGTAGCCTGGCTGCTCCATCAAAATCGAATCGTTGCTTTCCATTACAGCCATCAGGGCTATCATCAATGCTTGCTGCGCACCTGACGTAATGATGATTTGGCTAGCATCGCAATGTACAGAGCGGCTTGTCGCAAGGTAATCACCTAAAGCCATTCTAAGATCACTATCACCTTGGATACCGTTATTGCCAAGTAAGTGTTGGCGCGTGGAATGCAGCTGAACATATTTGTGCCACTTAGCAATTGGGAACTGATGCAGATCGGGAACACCCGGTGCAAAGGCGCTGTTGATAGAAGACGTGTTTTTGTGGGTTTCGATTGATTTGACGATTTTAACGTTTGGCAAGTAGTGATCCGGAAGTTCGACACTCACGTAAAATCCCGACCCAGAGCGTGCTTCGATGTATCCTTCAGCAGCGAGCTGTTCATAGGCGGCTGTGACTGTATTTCTGCTAAGCTGCAGCTCTTCGGCAAGTTTGCGCGTTGAAGGAAGCTTTCCTCCTTTATGCCAAAGCTGCTTTACTATTTTTTCACGTATAGCGTGGAACAGGCTTTCCTGTTTCGATGATTTGTCACTTTGAAGTACTAAATCACCGGAGTCGATGGGTTGCAAAGCGGATCTATCCTTAATCCAAAACTGGTTCTTTTTAAGGTACCAGTGTGTTGCTACATTGCAACCATAAAGACAAATTTGATAGGGATAGCCAATGCTTTCAAATACACCGAGAACGCAAATTAAAAAAGCAGTACATAAAGCTCAGTTTGATTTGGAGAGTCTTCATCAAATTATTGATGAAAGCCTAATCGCACACATTGCAATTAATAACGAACAGGGACCGGTTGTCATTCCGATGTTGGCTTGGCGGGTAGAAGACCATGTTTACATCCATGGTGCAAACAACAGTCGCTTATTACGCTCACTCAAAAACGGGCAACAAACCTGTTTGACTTTTACGTTATTTGACGGATGGATACTGGCTCGTTCTGCATTTCATCACAGTGCTCATTATCGTTCTGCTGTTGTATTTGGTCAGTTTTCTGTGGTCGATGACAACAAAGAAAAAGATCGTTTATTGAATCATTTTGTAGAACACATTGCCCCAGGACGTACTCAGGAAGTTCGCTTGAGCAACGAAAGAGAACTGAGTGCAACCATGTTGCTTCGTATTCCTTTAACGGAAGCATCGGTTAAAGTCAGTAACGGTGTAGTTAACGACGATAAAGAAGACTTGGAACTGCCGGTATGGGCAGGTTACATGCCATATCGAACCGTTGTAGGGCCACTAAAAGCAGTTGGTGAACTAAGTGATGTTGTTGAAACTCCTGACTATAGCTCTGCGTACGGAAATCGTTGGCACAATGCTTAAACGAAAAAGCTCCCGTTAGGGAGCTTTCTGGATTCTTTTTATGTTAGCCAATCATGCGTTTGCTGCTTTCTTCGTACTCATTAGTCACAATAGTTTGAGCGCGTTTGAAGAAGTTAAAATCAGTGGCTGTTGCACTTGTGTATGCGCCCATCATGCGGCCAATAACCAAATCACCATTATCTAATTTTGGCAGCATAATGTTTTCTGCGATCACATCAATACTGTCACAAGTTGGTCCTGATAAAACACTAGGTACTAATTCACCATCTTGCTTTAGAGTTACGAGCGGGTATTCAGTATGGTCAAACATCAAGCCACTGAATGATCCGTAAATGCCGTCATCTAGGTAGTACCAGATCTGTCCTTCACGTTCAGCTTGCCCCATAACTGAAGCAACACTGGTTACTGCTGGAGCCACGATAAATCGACCCGGCTCAGCGATCACTTGTACTGTTTCTGGCAACTCGTTTAACGCTTCGTTAATAGGTACACAAAACTGCTCAATTGGCATCACTTGTTGTGTGTAAGTCACTGGGAACCCACCGCCAATATCTAGTGTACTTAGAGCCGGCAGGCCACGTTCAAATACTTGTTCCATCACTTGTTTGCAGCTGCGAATTGCGTCTACATATTTCTGTGGATTAGTCGTTTGAGAACCGACATGGAATGACAAACCTTTGATGTGAATGTTCCACTCTTTTGCGGTTTCAATGATCACCAATGCCTGCTCAGCAGAGCAACCAAACTTTTTAGATAAATCAGCGAAAGCTTCAGTGTTACGGAAGCTCAGGCGAACAAGCAGTTCCACTTTATCTTTGTATGGTTTGAACTTTTCTAACTCATTGAGGTTATCTACCACAAACACATTGCAACCGTAGGCTAGTGCGTCGCGAATGTCGCGGTCACGCTTGATTGGGTGTGTGTGGATTGTGCGTTCAGCGGGTACACCTTGTTGTTGAACAAGTTCAACTTCACCTGTAGTGGCTAAATCGAAGCATGCACCTTCTTCCAAAAGTGTTTTAACAACATTTGGATGAGGGAGCGGCTTTAGAGCAAAGTGCAGTGCTACATTTGGTAATGCATTGCTTAGCGCACGATATTGAGAGCGAATAATGTCGCAATCAAGAATCAGCAAAGGTGCACCAAACTGTGCAACAGAGGTTTCGATTAGGTCGATAGATTCTGCAGACAGAGCGTGAGAAGAAAAAGATTGAAAATCCAATACAGAAGCTGAATTAGCCATAGCAATTCTCCAAAATAACAAGGCACTTTTCATGGTCTTGGATGATGAAAAGTGGAGCGTCAATAAAAGCGCATTCGCGCCGTCAAAGTCACTCTTGGATAGTTGCTCTATCGCCTTGCCACAAAACTGCTGTGATGTACTCGGATTGGCTATCATCAAGAAGCAGGGCGATAATAAAGTCATACTTTTTCTCACGCAATAAAAAATACCCCAATAAAACTAAAAATTTTTTATCGAAAAGATAATTAAAAATGATGAATTGATATTCAGTATTTTCGAAGAATTAAACGACCCTTATATAGGGGCGAGTATTCTCATACATGATGAATGGCCTTTGAGATTTGATTTACATCAATGAGATTATTCGGAAAAATTGATGAAGATAATTAATACTTTTAGGTGATGCTGTGTGCTATGGCTTCTATAGTTAAGATTATTAGATCTAAAAGGATGGTTGTCATGCTAGACATTTTAAATCAACTTGATAAGCAGTTAGCAAAACCGGATATTGGCAAACTTGTACTACGTGTTAGCTTCGCACTTATGTTTTTACTGCACGGTATTCACAAAATCTACGGCGGGACAGATTCCATTCAAGGCTTACTGGTTGGACACGGTTTACCAGCCTTTATCGCTTATGGTGTTTACCTAGGGGAGGTTGTTGCTCCGCTTCTCATTATCGTCGGTGTTTTTACTCGTTTGTCGTCAATATTCGTTATCGGTACCTGTTTGGTGGTAATTTACCTATTGCACATGAATGACTTTTTCAGTTTAAACAAATTTGGCGGTTGGGCCGTTGAGGGAATCGCTGTATATCTGTTTGCAGGTATAGCGACGTTGTTCTTGGGCTCAGGTAAGTATGCTTTAAGACCAGACTCATAACGCCTAAATATTATTATCTCGACCGGATGTGTAGCGTCATCCGGTTATTTTTTATGCTATAACGCACTATAACTTAATTATTGGAATTGATTTATTAACTAGTTCACCTAAATAATGAGTATCTCCGCCAACTCACCGACAAACGCCAATCAAAACACGGAGAGCTTATTACTAGAGAATGCGTCAGATCTCAAAAAAGCGTGGAAATAGATCCTATTCTTTGAACATTGACCACTAAATTCCAGTCACCAACGATTACTTGGGAGTATGTTTGGTATATGAACTCAACTCGCAAATCTCCAGTACCTTGTTTATTAGATACTTGGACTACGACCGAACCAGCTCTGTATCGATGGTTAACTCAACACTGTTCCTGCCAAGATTTAGCCTATGACTTATTGCAGGACACTTTTCTTCGTGCACTGCAAAGAGATCGTGCATTTTGTGATATTGAGAATCAAAAAGCATGGTTGTTTTCGGTTGCTAAAAACTTGCTTGTTGATGAGTGGCGTAAATCAGGACGGCTAGAATGTCTTACTGACAGCAATGACCTACACACTATATACATAAGCTCAGAACGTGAACCAATTGAAAGCCTAGCTCAATGTCTTCCCAAGGCACTTGCTTGCTTAAGTGAAGAGGATCGCAGCGTAATTGAGTTCTGTGACTTACAAGGACACAGTCAAGAGGAATTCGCGAAAATCCACCACTTAACTTTAACTGCCGTTAAGTCGCGTATTCAACGCGCTCGCCCCAAGCTCCGTGCGAAACTTAATGCCAATTGCCACATTATCTTCGATGAACAACATAAAGTCTGCTGCTTCACACCTAAACGCTCCTAGCTTTTCTAGGTATACGTTAAGCGTCTTTTTATTTTTTTATGAAATTTTCTTGCGTCTTTTTAGAGCTTGCCACGTCTTACTAAACAGCAACAAGCTGATTGCTATTTAGTATTTAATGTAAGGAGAGTAAGAGATGTTCTGGGTTTTCACGTCACTAGCAGATTGGTTTACGTACCAACTATTGGGAATAGATGCCCATACGAGGTTGGGGCAGGCCATCCATTTTTTTGTCGAAGACACCAGTAAGATCCTCGTTTTATTGGCTGTAATGATTTATTTGATAGCTCTTTTACGCGCCTCTCTCAATGTGGAAAAAGTGAGAGACTATCTCTCTGGTAAAAAACGCGTTGTTGGCTACTTTATGGGGAGCGTTTTTGGCGCTATTACTCCGTTCTGTTCATGTTCAAGTATTCCAGTATTTCTTGGTTTTACGACAGCGGGCATACCACTAGGTATCACTATGGCTTTCCTTATTACTTCTCCCTTGGTGAACGAAATAGCAGTATTACTCCTCATCAGCCTCTTGGGGTGGAAGTTTACTCTTCTTTATGTTTTAGCCGGTATGGTTATTGGAATGTTCAGTGGTTGGTTATTGGATTTGCTAGGCGCTGAACGTTGGCTTCAACCTTTTGCAGCTAAAGCGATGAAGAATGCGCCTAATGTTGCTTCTGGAGCCGTTATTCAAAACGAAACCAGCCCGATAACATTCAAGCAGCGAAATGAATTTGCTAAAAACGAAACACACGAAATTTTCAGTCGAGTGTGGAAGTGGGTTCTGATAGGTGTGGGTGTGGGTGCTGCGCTACATGGTTACGTGCCAGACGGTTGGATTGAAAGCCATTTAGGGAGTAGGCAGTGGTGGTCTGTTCCTGCTTCGGTACTCATTGGTATACCTCTGTATTCCAACGCCACTGGTGTGATTCCTATTATGGAAAGTTTGCTGCGTAACGGATTACCAGTCGGCACGACATTAGCGTTTTGCATGAGTACAGTCGCAGCGAGTATTCCTGAATTTGTCATGCTTAAACAAGTTATGCAGTGGCGTTTGCTCGGGATACTTTTTGTTCTATTACTAAGCGCGTTCACCATTATCGGGTGGATGTTCAATATGATTATCTGGGAAATATGAAGGGGTATATATGAAAGTGTTTAAAGTGCTAGGATCTGGGTGTGCAAACTGCGTAAACACCGCAAAACTGATTGAGAATGCAGCTCAAGCGGCGGGCGTAGAGGTGAGGGTAGAAAAAGTAACGGATATGGAAGCCATCATGAACTATGGTGTTATGTCAACGCCTGCTGTTGTATTGAATGAACAAGTTGTCCATGCTGGAGGCGTTCCTTCGGAAGAGAAAATAAAATCTTGGATTGCTTAAGCGATAAGTTTGGGGCTTGATCTGTTACACTGTAACAGATCAAGCCCCATTAACTAACAAGTAGGTTTTACTTGGTTTTTGCCGGATTTTTTAGCTTCTAAAAGGAAGTTATCAGCACGCTCAAAAGCCGAAACAAAAGTATCTTTAGGTGAAATCTCTACCACACCAAAACTGCATGTAATGCTTCTTTCTAAGGATGGGATGGATAAACACTCAATACTCTCTCGGATACGCTCAGCGGCTTGAATTGCGTGTTTTAAATCGTCATTAGGTAGTAACAGCATGAACTCATCGCCACCAAAACGACCAATCAGATCGGCTGGACGTATCTCTTTTCCAACATGCTGAGAAACAGCAGTGAGAACTTTGTCTCCAATTGTATGACCAACGGTATCATT
Source organism: Vibrio sp. Y2-5 (assembly GCF_014596725.1). GTDB lineage: Bacteria > Pseudomonadota > Gammaproteobacteria > Enterobacterales > Vibrionaceae > Vibrio. The sequence goes on along the minus strand of NZ_JACVEG010000004.1, from coordinate 96,889 downwards.
GATTTGTTTAAATCCATCAATATCAAATAGAGCCAATGATAATGGTTGGTTAACTCGTCGACAGCGGCTAATTTCATTCTTCACGTTTTTAATAAAATATTGCCTTGTCTGCGCTCCGGTAAGGACATCTCTTTCTGCAAGAATGCGTAGATTCCTGTTATCAAGCAATATGTGTGGCACCCAAAGACCAAAATAGGTGTTTGCAGCTAGAAGAGAAATCGTAAACTGATAAACCATTGCGTGGTGTCCCAACTGCAACCAAGAAACTAAGATGGCAGTCGATGTGCTCAGCAATCCCAAGCTTAGAAATGCACGTCCCGCACTTTCAGTAAATACAATCCACATCTGAACTATGCCCAAGAAGAACACACAGAACACCACGCTAGACGAAGGGAAAATAGACACTAAAACACTGATTAGAGCCAATACAACAATTGCTATCGCTTGCTTGTATACATAATTTAGTAATGATGACTGTTCATAGGATGACTTAAAGTTTTCTACCAGCCAATGGCTTTCGTCAGGGTAGTATTTTGCAAGTATAGAAACAGTAATAGGGGCTATAACGACAACACCGACTAAATCACCTACCCACCAAGGCCCCCATAGAGACATGACTTCGCTAGGTAAAATTATGCCAGTAATAGCCAGTACATTTGACCCGCCAATTGCCGCCAATAAAGATGAACTTGCAGCGATAGTGAGAAACATCAGAATTAGATAAGGAATTCGAAATTGTTTGCCCGTCTGGCTGAGCTTTCTTAAAACAGTGGCACCAAGCCAATAGGAAAAACAGTGTGCAGTAGCGAAAAGTAGTCCCGTTATAAGTAACGTGGAGTTACTCTCGTGAGATTGGTAGATAACGTCTTCCCAGAAGGTAGTTGTTATCGACGCAAATAATACTATAGGTATTGCGCGCCATCCGAAAACAAGAAAAACCGCATAAGTTATGCCGGATGGCGGAAACCAAATACTGGCATGTGGGGCGTATTCCATAAGTGCGGCTGCACGCCATAAAAGTACCCAAGCTAGTGTAATCAATATTGGCTTCAAAATAATGCTAAACCACTTGCTACCAAGCCTCGAATGTCTTTCTGGGCAAGATCCTTCCATCCCTATACTTCCTTTATATTTGCTTTTAGTTTTTGGGAAAGCACTCTATTGTTCTAAAATTTAACGAAAATATTAATTATTTGGTTATACACATTTCAAGACTAGCGTTAGGTTCCAAATAACGCCACTTTTACTGATGAATGAGGCAACAATTAAGTTTTATACTGCTAAATTATTACTATAGATGCATATTTCCATTAATATTGAGCTGGATTTCAAATAACAAGGATCTGTATTGAGTGTTTACTAAAAGAGCCGCAGTGTTATCACTTTGTTCACTAATTTTTGCGTGTAATGCTCATGCAAAAGGGTTCGATGTTATCGAAAATTTTTTAGAGCAAAGTTTTGCCTATACCGTGGTTCTAAGCGACAGTGACGTATTCACCGTAGGGATTAAGGATTTCAATCCTAACGAACTGTTTAACACTGACAATCCAGAACTAGGAACGGAAGATTCCATCGCCAATAGAAAGAAGTACGCTATATCAACTCTACCATTATCCTTTCGCCTGAATGATGAAGAAGAGGACAATAAACATGAACTCTTTTTCCGCATGTCCGGTCTTGCAACGGATGAAAAAGTCAGATGGGGAAATGAGTCCGTTGACGACGATTTTCGTCAAGCCATCTTAGATATCTATACCGCTTATCGGTATGAGTACAGGTTCGATGAACGCTGGACAATTACACCAGGAATAGGGGCGCATTTAATGCGTTATGAAAATACTATGGACTATAACAGTGCCACAGGTAAATCATACGCTCCTATTTTGGATGGGTTACTGTTCAACACCACAGCTTGGGCCAATATCTACGAACCTCATTTAAAGCTCAGCTACAAAAAAAATGAAGATTGGGGAAAATGGCAAGTTTCCTCTGCTGGACACTATTTTTATGGCTACGGATGGGGAGATGCAAACCAAGGTGAAATTGGTAACAGCGAAGGATGGTATATCGTTAACAGTGCAACGCTCGTATACGATATAGAGCAAATAGGGCGCTCAGTTCAATCTGTTTATACTACCGTTCGCAGGGTCGATGTGGGGAGCGATGTGTCAAAACCGCTAGGAACTACGTTCTATTACGAAGCTACGGTTGGATGGTTAATGACACCACCATTTGAAATGAGCTTTGTTGACAACATAGGTTTAGGATTAACGTTTAATTATGGCAGCGCATTTAAAGGCGGTAGCTTGGTACTATTTTTCAACCAAGATTAAGACGCTACTTTAACTCTGTTTCTGCCCGCTTTTTTCGCTTGGTAGAGCGCTTCATCTGCTCGTTTTATCGCATCTTTGGCCCGTTTTTCCATAGTGCTGTCACACACTCCAACACTAATCGTAATATTGACCGATTGGTTGCCCTTACCGGAACGTTTTGTTGCTCCAAATTTATCATCTTTGGGGCGGCTATCTGAATCTCGAATCACTAAATCATATTGTTCAATATCTTGGCGAATATGTTCCAAATACTCTTTTGCTTGATCGGCTGTTTTCCCTTTGAACAGAATCGTAAATTCCTCACCACCGTAGCGATAGATCTTTGCTTTACCTTTAATGAGACGAATACGACTAGCGACAAGTTTGAGTACATCGTCACCAGTATCATGACCATAAGAATCGTTAAATGATTTGAAATGGTCAATATCAACCATGGCGATGGCGAACTTACGACCTGGATTTCGCAAATCGATGTCGAGAGCGTGCCGTCCGGGTAATTGTGTCAATTGATCGTTAAAGGCCATCTCATGGCTGGCGGAGATTAAATAGAGCATCATCAGAGCACCAGACAATGAAAACATCGTGCTGGAAACAAACTGAAGTTGAAAAAATATAAAGGTGGTTGAAGACATCAAAATAGCGGTATAGATGAATACATCCATAATGCGGTTCTTAGTCAGCACAAAGATACCTGTAATACCAACCATTGCGAGCAAGTAGAGTACTAATATAAATGGAAGCTTTGATATCTCAGGAACAGAAAACAAGAAGGTATCTTTGAGGCTTCCATATCCCCCAGAAACGTAGTAATCAACCGTTATATACGCCCAAAGACCAAAGCATGCCAATAGTATTAAGTACACAAAAAAAGTGCGGCTAAGCAAATCGCCATTTTTAAATGCATAACTCAATAAACATGCAACAGGTAATACAAAGCTGAGAATTGAGAGTTCAAGAAGGGTGGAGCCTGTATATAGGGGAGACTGCAATCGGTACTGAATCACCCAATAGCTAATCAGCATGGTGCAAGCCACCATTGCCATACGGCTTTGCTTAAAAATATAGGCGATGGCAATAGAGCTGAGAAATAACGCGTAGGGTAGACCACCCGCTAAACCACTATTGGCTCGGGTAAGAACAATGACGTTGTTCATTCCATACCATATAGCTACTAAAAGCATTAAAGGGAATGTAAAACGAAACCAAGGCGACGTAACTAAACTCGACGACATGCTTATAAACTAGCCAACAGATTAACTACTAATTGTGATGATGATTAATGAACTAAGAATAACTTTATTTAATGAATTTCCAAGCTTTTTGCTAAACTTTAGTTATAAAAGCGCGCGCTTGAGCAAAGATTACTCAAGTAAGCTCGATCTTCGTTTGATTAAAGATCATTGATGCAATAACTTTACTTGAACGTATCAAACCGACACCTCGGTATAGGAGAATTCGTATGCAACTGAATGTTGAAGTGCATAATTATATGGAAACTCTCGTTGGACAAGTGATAGCGCAAGACAAGTATGCTATGACATATAATCATGACCAGTTAGCTGATCTCGCGTGTTTGGCTCTAAGCCAACTTCGTCCAATCTACATTCGATTCGATATCGATTTTCTTTCAGCATTGCCCGAAGAGCGTCTCGTCATTTTGAAGGAACATGCTCAGACAGCAGTAGAAGCGGCAGAAAGTATGATCATTGACGACAGACGTAAGCATCGAGATTCAGATATACCTATTGTAATGTCTCAAACACAGTTTGATGAAGATGCCGAGTTAGAGTGGTATGAAAAGCCTATTCTTGGCCACAAGCAACACAACTTATCCTAAGGAGCTATTGTGGGATTTTTTTCTCGTTTTTTCGGTAGTAATGCAGAAGCAAAAGTAGCGTCGGTTGAACCCGTAGAGTACAAAGAGTTTTTAATTTACCAAGAAGTTATTGCTGAAGGTGGCCAGTACCGAGTTGCAGGCCGAATCACTAAAGAAGAGGACGGGGAGCTCAAAACTCACCGCTTCATTCGTTCAGATGTGCTCTCGAATAAGACTGATGCGGAAGAGCTCATGCTTAAGAAGGCTCAAATGTTCATAGACCAAATGTCTGGTCGGATCTTTTAGTTACCCATCAAGTCGTTGACGGAAATCATAAATTTATGAGCTACAAGTGTATAGTCTTGTAGCTCTTTATTTATTTTGGCACTACAGAAATTGAATACTTACCTATACTGGTTTGAGCTCTTACTTCAAATAAACGCTTTGTAATTTCAGCAAAATTGATAAACAGTCGCTACTTAACGTTATAACCAATAAAACTAAAATATTGTTATAAATATCTTGAGTTTGAATTAGGCGTTAGATAAAAAAGATCATTCACAGTGCCAATAGTCAAGGAATCGCTATGCAGATTGGTGTACCAAAAGAAATACTCGCGGGAGAAACGCGGGTCGCTGCTTCTCCTTCATCGGTTCAGCAGCTTATTAAACTGGGGTTTGAGGTTTCAGTTGAATCTCATGCCGGTGATTTGGCCAGTTTCGATAATGCATCTTACGAACAGGCTGGAGCTAAAATCGTTTCAAAAGATGAAGTGTGGAACTCGGATTTAATTCTGAAAGTTAATGCGCCTTTATCGAATGATGAATCTGACGAAATTGCTCTTATTAAAGAAGGTGCAACATTAGTTAGCTTTATCTGGCCAGCACAGAATCCAGAGTTAATGGAAAAACTATCCACAAAAAGCATTAATGTGCTAGCTATGGACTCTGTACCTCGAATCTCTCGTGCGCAATCTTTAGATGCATTGTCTTCAATGGCTAACATCGCGGGCTACCGTGCTGTTGTTGAGGCTGCGCATGAATTTGGTCGCTTCTTCACTGGACAAATTACCGCTGCCGGTAAAGTGCCACCAGCGAAAGTATTTGTTGCTGGTGCAGGTGTTGCTGGTTTAGCAGCTATCGGTGCTGCTGGTAGTCTGGGTGCGATTGTTCGAGCGTTTGACGTACGTCCTGAAGTAAAAGAGCAAGTTCAGTCTATGGGGGCAGAATTCTTGGAAGTTGATTACCAAGAAAACTCTGGCTCTGGTGACGGTTATGCTAAAGAAATGTCTGATGAGTTTAATAAAAAAGCAGCAGAACTTTATGCAGAGCAAGCTAAAGATGTCGATATCATCATCACTACGGCTCTTATTCCAGGACGTCCTGCGCCAAAATTAGTCACCAAAGAGATGGTTGACTCAATGAAAGCAGGTAGTGTCATTGTCGATTTGGCTGCAGCGAATGGCGGTAACTGTGAGTACACAGTCAAAGACCAAGTGATTACCACTCCGAACGGGGTAAAAGTCATTGGTTATACCGATATGGTCGGCAGATTACCAACTCAGTCTTCGCAACTTTACGCAACTAACTTAGTGAATTTACTAAAACTGTTGTGCAAAGAAAAAGACGGCAACATCGACATTGATTTTGAAGACGTAGTACTGCGTGGCGTTACCGTTGTTAAAGACGGTGAAATCACATGGCCGGCTCCACCAATTCAAGTTTCAGTACAGCCACAAGCCAAACCACAAAAAGTTGAAGATAAAGCTGCGAAAGTTGAAGAACCAACTTCTCCAGTTAAGAAAATTATTGGCCTAGCGGTGGGTGTTGGTGCATTTGCATGGGTTGCAAGTGTTGCTCCTGCTGCATTCTTAGGTCACTTCACTGTATTTGTACTTGCATGTGTTGTGGGTTACTACGTTGTATGGAACGTGACTCACTCTCTACATACTCCGCTAATGTCAGTAACCAACGCAATTTCAGGCATTATCGTTGTGGGCGCATTGCTACAAATCGGGCAAGGTAATGGCTTTGTAAGCTTCTTGGCATTTATCGCCGTTCTTATAGCAAGCATTAACATCTTTGGTGGCTTTACTGTGACCAAACGTATGCTTGAAATGTTCCGTAAAGACTAAAGGAGTAAGCAATGTCTGCAGGATTGGTACAAGCAGCTTATATTGTTGCTGCTTTATTCTTTATTATGAGCTTGGCTGGGTTATCGAAACAGCAATCTGCTAGAGCAGGTAACTACTACGGCATTACCGGCATGGCAATCGCATTGATCGCGACTATCTTTAGCCCAAGTGCCGAAGGATTTGCTTGGGTCATCATTGCTATGGTGATTGGTGGCGGTATTGGTATCCATTTCGCTAAGAAAGTTGAAATGACAGAAATGCCAGAACTAGTGGCAATTCTTCATAGCTTCGTGGGTATGGCAGCGGTGCTGGTTGGTTACAACAGCTTTTTAGATGCTCCAGAAGTGGCAACTCATGCTGAACACGTTATCCATATGGTTGAAGTTTTCGTTGGTGTGTTCATCGGTGCAGTAACATTTACTGGTTCTATTGTTGCGTTCGCTAAGCTTCGCGGGATCATTAAATCTTCTCCATTGAACTTGCCACACAAACACAAGCTGAACTTAGCGGCAATTGTTATTTCAACACTGCTAATGATCCATTTCATTAATGTTGATGGAAGCATGTTTGCAATGATCGTGATGACACTAATCGCTTTTGCTTTCGGTTATCACTTGGTTGCATCTATCGGTGGCGCTGACATGCCAGTCGTCGTTTCTATGCTGAACTCATACTCTGGCTGGGCCGCGGCGGCAGCTGGTTTCATGTTAGCAAACGATCTATTGATTGTTACGGGCGCATTGGTAGGTTCTTCGGGTGCCATCCTTTCATACATTATGTGTAAAGCGATGAACCGATCTTTCATCAGTGTTATCGCAGGTGGCTTTGGTCAAGAAGTCGTCATCAGCGAAGATGAAGAGTACGGTGAACACCGCGAAACAAATGCGGAAGATGTTGCCGATATGCTTAAAAACTCTAAGTCTGTCATCATTACTCCTGGATACGGTATGGCGGTTGCGCAAGCTCAATACCCTGTTTATGAGATTACAGAGAAGCTAAGAGCATTAGGTGTAACTGTACGCTTTGGTATTCACCCAGTTGCTGGTCGTCTACCGGGTCACATGAACGTGCTATTGGCCGAAGCTAAAGTACCGTACGATATCGTTCTTGAAATGGATGAAATCAACGATGACTTCTCAGACACAGATACCGTGTTAGTTATCGGCGCAAACGATACTGTTAACCCAGCAGCTCTAGAAGATCCAAACAGCCCAATCGCAGGTATGCCTGTACTTGAGGTTTGGAATGCACAAAACGTTATTGTGTTTAAGCGCTCAATGAATACGGGCTATGCTGGTGTTCAGAATCCATTGTTCTTTAAAGAGAATACGCAAATGTTGTTCGGCGATGCGAAACAGAGCTGTAATGATATTTTGAGCCACATCTAGTCGGCTGACCTTTATAGAATAGAAAGAGAGTAACTTACGTTGCTCTCTTTTTTTTGCTTGTCGTTGACTAAATTCTCACAAAATTTACCCAATACGTGGGTTTCAACAAAATCTGACATTTCAGACAATGCAATCAATAAAACCGTAAATAAGTATTATTGACATCGATATAACATGCTAGATGTTCATTTTAAGCATAATACGTTATAGTTTTTAAACTTATGATTTAACGAACAATCAAATTGATAAAAGCGATTAAATTAACATTTGCCTTAATTGTGACCACTTTTTCGGCTACTACATTTGCAGATTCGCTCCCAGAGCGTATTGATCTGTTTGTGTCGCTATTTGATTATGATTCCGCCGTCGATTTTTACGATATCAGAGGAATACAAACCGACTACCCAACTCGTTTGCTCACTCCTGAAAGCATGCTTCCGCAAACAGCTCAATATCCAATCAAAGATATTCAAATGTTGTATAAGTTGGCATTGAATTGTGCAGGGAACCTTCCACTGAATCCATTAGTGACAGAACCGCTTGTTTTTACCAGAGCAACATGTAAAGGCACTCAATTGTCTTCACGTTGGTTTGCTCGAAGTGGTCTGATTCATCCTGGTGGAGGAACATATGCTGAACGTTATGTAAAAAAGTATCCTGATAAGCTGATTGAACTAGAGCAATACATGCATATTCAGGAGCGCGCAAAAGCGGAACCTAATTCGTTATTAGGACGCTTACAGGCGATGGATGAAGAATCCATAACAGCGTTGATCTCTGGAGCGATGATGTTCGCAGAAGGAGAGGAACTTTGGCTTAGAAAAGGCGACGAGTACTATATTTTCGATAAAGATACTTGGGATGCGAATTCAACTCAGGCGGGTTTAACTTACAGTATCGCTTCCGTTGACAATACTTGTTTTGTTCAGCGAGGAAATATTTGTTGGGATGTTGAAGATCATTCCGATCTTTTGCGCATAAGTATGATCGGACTTGTTATCGCCAACATTTTGTTGGTCATTGGGTGGTCAATTTATCGTTGGAATAGCAAACGACAAGAGATGAAAAGCCGTATGTTGGTACTACAAATACTAACGCATGAGCTTAGAACGCCAATCGCAAGTTTATCTCTTACCGTTGAAGGCTTTAGACGAGAATTTGAACGCTTACCCGATTCCCTATACGATGAATTTCGTCGGCTATGCGAAGATTCTCGACGTTTAAGGCAGTTGGCTGAAGCAAGCAAAGACTATTTGCAATCAGACAATAAGCCTCTTGCCACGGATTGGGTTCCATCTGTGCAAGAATGGCTGCAGTACAAAGTGGAAGAAGAGTTTAATAATGGTATTGAACTGGTCATTAATCATGATATTGCAGCGAAATTAAATGTATATTGGCTAGGCACATGCATAGACAATTTAATACGTAATGCCGTGAAGTACGGCGTTGCACCAGTGACGTTAGAAGTAATAACAAAATCAGACTCAGTTACGATTAAAGTAACCGATCAAGGGACACTAACAAACAAGGATTGGCGTCACCTACGTAAGCCATTTGTAAGTAAGAGTGGCTTAGGACTTGGCTTAACTATAGTAGAATCGATGGTCGATAGAATGGGCGGTAGAATGACCCTAATTGGCCCACCAACTACTTTTATATTGGAGATACCCTGTGAAACAGACGTTGCTTCTTGTTGAAGATGACAAAAACCTAGCTGATGGTCTTTTAGTAAGCTTAGAGCAAGCAGGATATGACTGTTTACATGCAGAAACAATCGCAGATGTTAAGCAGCATTGGGAGAAGGCTGATTTAGTGATTCTAGATCGCCAACTTCCAGATGGTGATTCTGTTCAACATTTACCAGATTGGAAACAGTTAAAAGATGTACCCGTCATCTTATTAACCGCGTTAGTAACAGTAAAAGACAAAGTAGCAGGCCTTGATGCAGGTGCTAATGATTATCTGACAAAACCTTTTGCTGAAGCAGAATTGTTCGCACGTATTCGTGCTCAGCTACGTTCTCCGGAATCAGATGGTCAGGATGACACTAAAGTTGTGTTACCAGAACTAACAATAGACAAAGCGACTCGTGATGTGTTTTACAAAGGTGAGTCGGTGACACTTACACGTACAGAGTTTGATTTGCTACTCTTCTTAGCGAGTAACTTAGGTCGAGTATTTACACGTGATGAACTGTTAGATCATGTTTGGGGTTACAATCATTTCCCAACAACACGAACAGTAGATACACACGTTCTGCAACTACGCCAAAAATTGCCAGGTCTTGAGATCGAAACTTTACGCGGTGTAGGGTATAAGATGAAAGCGTAATCAATGCAAAAAATAGCATTTATCGTTGGCACGCTATGTTGCGTGCCATTAACTGCAAATAGTGTTGAGTGGTTTGAAAGCAATTCGCCTCTCACACAAGCACACCAACGTCTTTTAAATAACGACCTAGAAAATATGTTCGTTTCACTTGTAGAAGTGTGGCAACTCGAACATAACAAAAATATTAAAAATCACCTTAACGATTTGCTACTCCAAGCTTTAACGGTGGATTGTGGCAAAGGATTAGATGCAAACCCTTTACCTAGCTGGATATCTTCAATCAATATTCGACGACTCGACATAAGAAGTCCGGGTAGAGATGCTTATCAAGTTCTGGTTGATGCAAAAAGCCAAAAAGAAATCAAATCTATTGAGCTAACACAATGGGTAGACAAACCATTATCTGGTGATACAACATTTACCAAAATTAGCCGTGACAATGTCACTCAAGGTTCTACGTCTTTTATTAAGCGCTATAACTTAAACAACAAACCAGATATGGGCTTATATCGTTTAGATATTTCTACGTCAGACAAAGAGTCATGGAGCACTTGGGTAATTTTTACCGAGAGTAAAGCAAAACAGACGGTTCGCTGGGCTTCCAAAGATCAGTGGACAGTGGATAAAAATGCGTTACTCAATCGTTTTTGCCCTCTACCCAAACTTGATATTAATGTGTATGACTACATTGATGGAAAATATAAAGAAGTATGGTCAAAAGAATACGAGTCCGATTATCCAACTAATCTGGAAGCAACGAATCTTCCACCCGATAGGTACATTCTAGCGGTATCAATGACGCATTTACGTTGGCAAGGATCGATTTCTATTGAGCAATCTCAGGTTATCAGTAAGACATATGATATTTCCGTAGAGGAATAACTAAAGTTAGTACACAATATGCCGTTATAAACGAAAAGGAACTAACGCTTTATATCGTCATGAAAAATAAAATTAAACTTCTCACACTCTCAATTATGCTCAGCGCTCCTACCGCGTTTGCTGCTAACTATGCAATTGAAGCCCGCGGAGACGCAATGGGTGGAGTAGGTGTCGTATCTGGAAGCTTTCTTACCGGCCCATTTTATAACCCCGCACTAGTTGCAATATATCGCCGCAATGATGATGTAGGCATGATCCTTCCAAGTATTGGTTTTTCTTATGACGACCAAGATGGAATGATGGATGATTTAGACACCATTTCAGATATTCTCGATAAAGCAAATAATGGTGATTACAGCAATGTTGACAAGCTTGACACGACTTTAGATCACATCGATGGCAGCATTCTTAATGCTGAACTAGGTGGTGTAGTTGCATTCGCTATTCCAAACCAATTCATTGCTGCTAACGTCTACGGAAAAGCATACTCAGAAACCTTTTCAAACCCCAAAATAGCAAGTGCCAGTTCTTGTGACCCGTCACTGACAACTCAGCAATGTACTGTAGACCGAGCTCAACGCAGTACTGTAAACGCCGTATCAGTCGCCGTTACTGAAGTGGGTATATCATTAGCCAAATACCAAACGTTTCTTGGGCAACACATTGCCTTTGGCGTGACGCCAAAGTTACAACGTATCTACACCTATGTTTATGAAGCAAGCATGTCAAATTATGATTTGGCAGATGTTGCTGACAATGGCAACGGTGAAACAATGTTTAACCTTGATGCTGGCGCACTGTGGTTCTATGGGCCATTTCGAGTTGGTATAGCAGCAAGTGATATGGTTAGTCGTGATGTGCAAACATTGACTATACCATCGGCAGTCTCGGGTAATCCTTCGATTAGCTACGCGTACGAAATGCATCCTCAATATACAGTTGGGGCAGGGATCGTTGCCGATTACTTTACACTAAGTGTTGACTACGACCTCAATGAAAAAGAGCGCTACGTCGATTTTAACGACAACACGCAAATGATTAGAGTTGGTGGTGAAATAGATATTCTTCGACAACTGAAACTTAGAGCAGGTTATTACAAAAATCTTGCTTATGATAATAGCGAAGGGACGATGACCGCTGGTATTGGAATTTCTCCATTGAACTTGTTCCAGTTAGATTTAGCAGCGAGCTACACTAATGAGAATGCCATGGGGGCATACATCAACTTCCTTGCGAGTTACTAGTCAACTCTCTATAGTAGGGCTCCTTATTCAGGAGCCTTTTTTATGTTTGATGATATTCCACAACTTAGCCATGCCGAACAACAAGAAGCGGTTGAAAAAATACAAGCTCTCATGGCGCAGGGCATAAGTACCGCAGAAGCAATAAAGATTATTGCACAACAAATAAGGCAAGAGAAAAGCCAACAAGACGAACAGTAAACAAATAGGGCACGTAAGTGCCTTTTTTTGTACCTCATGACCACCCACACAAACACCTCAAAAATCATTCAAACAAACAGAAATTCAATAAATAAAGCTTTAGTTACAACTGCTTATTGCAGAGCATTTGTCTGTTTTGATTTTTATTTCTCATGATATGTAATTTTATTACACAGGGAGTTACAAGGGGTATTTTTATGCAGAATCTTATGCTGTGGCGTGACAGTGTGATTACTCACTACTGCTATAAGCCCTATATGTAATAGCTTGAACATTTAGAACAAAACAAAAACGAATTTAATAGAAAGAAAATCTAGAAGGCGAAAACGCTTTAAGAGGAAGAATGGATATATTGACGTCAGAAGTTAAATAAATAGTAGTGATTCAATGTATGTGACATTGTCACTCTTTCAGTAGAGTGTATTCGAGATAATAGTAGGGGTTACGGGAATTGCTCACAATTAAGCGCTAAGTCCAAACAACACCTAGCGCCGAACAATCCACTTAAGTATTTCAAAGCACGCAGTTGTTCTCCGCTAAGCACTATGCTCTTGGATATAGTTCAACAGTTGATTAAAACTACGAACTTTGTTGTAGTCACTTTCAGGAATACTGACTTGTGTACTTTTCTTAAGTGAAGTGAGCAAATTCAAAAAGTCCATTGAATCGAGATCGCATTCTTCTCTGAGATCCTCATCTCGATCGATATCTTCTATCTCAATTTCTGGTGCGATGTGTGTTACCGCGTCTGCGATAAGAGACGCAATGTTATTGCTGTTCATAAAGCCTCCGGATGTTGCAGTTGTTTAGCAAGTGCTCGCAAAAAGCGTGCACCTGTTATTCCATCACTAACTCGGTGGTCAGCGGCGAGCGTTACCGTCATCACTTCGCCAATATTCAAGTGTTCTTCTTTGACTACTGCGGCCTGCCGAAGCCGCCCCAAGCCAATTATCGCAACCTGAGGCGGATAAATGACGCCGGTAATACTGTCTGCTCCACGATCACCAATACTCGTCACCGTAATTGTGCCTTCACTAATTTCTGAACTGCGTAGTCGCCCACGACGACTGCGTTCAGCAAGATCTCGTAGTGCCTCCATCAATTGGTCTAGCGATAATTGGTCGGCATCGATAATTGCAGGGATAACAAGTCCACCTTCTCGTAAACTTATCGTATTACCAATGTTAACGGATGGCGAAGGCGCGAAACGTCCATCAACATAAAAACCATTGAGTTCAGGGAAGTGAGTGAGTTGATCAGCAATTGCCCTTAACAACAGGGCTGGAAGCAATAACCTATGTTCCGGTTCTCTGTTCTGATTTTGTTCGCCCAACCATTTTTGCGCTTTGGTTAAATCAATCTCTAACGAGAGGTAATAGTGAGGGATCTCTCGTTTAGAACGGCTCATAGCATCACTGATGGCCTGACGCATCGGAGACATATTCGATGAATCGGATTGTAAATTTGGTTTTGACTCTTTGGCTTCTTGCAAGCGAGCAGCATTTGCTAAATCTCGATATATGATTGCTCCTTGTGGACCTGTACCGACGACACCTGTTAAATCCAGACCAGATAAGTAGGCCGTCTTACGAACCAGTGGTGAAGCGCGAGTTCGTTTTATATCTTTGTGCGGTGTTTTATCATCTACCCTAATAGCAGCTTGCTCAATCGGTGATTCATGTTCAATTTTCGTTGAGACTTCCTGAATAGGAGCAGGAGAAACAGCAGGTAAAGGTGTAGCCTCTGTCAGTTTTTCGTCACTATCCATATGGGCCATTACGCTTCCGACAGCAAGTTTAGTACCAGGGGAAACCAGTAGCTCTCGAATCTTACCTCGATGATAAGACTCCATATCAATAGCGCCTTTACTCGTTTCAATAACAGCGATAATTGCACCTTTGTCTACCAAGTCATTCGGTTTAACTAGCCATTCGAGCAGTGTACCTTCGCTCATATCGGCACCGAGGGCAGGCATAGTGATATCAATAACCGTATTTGAATTTTTATTGTTATCCATTTTTATCTTTACCTCCCTCAGTTTGCCAATCTGGAGCCTGTAATGTTGCCTTAACTGCGCGTACAATTTTTTCACACTGAGGAATAGCTGCTTGCTCAAGATGTTGAGGATAAGGGATCGGAACTTCTTCTGTGCAAACCCTTGCGACAGGCGCATCAAGCTCCCAGAATGCCTGTTCCATAATGATTGCACTGATCTCTCCAGCCAAACTTCCGGTATACCAACCTTCATCAATAACCACGGCTCGATGAGTTTTGCTCACACTCGAAATGATCGTATTTTTATCAAGTGGTCTTAACGAACGAAGGTCAATGACTTCTGCGGAGATACCGTCGCTTTCAAGCTGTTGAGCGGCTTGAAGGGATTTGTTCAAACTCCCTCCATAAGTAATTAATGTGATGTCCTTTCCTTCGCGGCGCACTATTCCTTTATCCATTGGCGCATCTGGGGCATCAAAAACGTTACCTTGTTCATTAAGCAACATAACGTGTTCAAAAATAAGGACAGGATCAGGATCGGCCAGCGCCTGACTAAGCATATAACGGGCATCGTTGTGGGTTGCCGGACTAAGGACTTTTAACCCTGGGACATGAGCATAGAAGTTTTCCCAACTATGTGAATGTTGAGCAGCAAGTTGTTTACCAGCACCGCAAGCCATTCTCACCACAACCGGAACATTGAATTGACCGCCGGACATGTGCAGCAAAGTCGCCGCTGTATTAATGATTTGATCCATGGCGAGCAGGCTAAAGTTAACCGTCATCACTTCCACAATTGGTCGCATCTCACCTAACGCAGTCCCGACTCCAATACCGACAAATCCCGATTCGCTAAGAGGTGTATCAATGATCCTTTCTGGACCAAACTGATCAAGCAATCCTTTACTGACGGCATAGCAGCCACCATATCGTCCAACATCTTCACCCATGAGATAAACTCGTGAATCTGTCTCCAATGCCTCACGAATACCTTCACGCAATGCCTCTCGGTACGTCATGGTCACTGGCGGTTGGTCCGATTTTTCAATATTTACTGATGGACTCACTTCAGGGCTATGCACAAAACGAGTTAATTGCTCGACCGATTCCCATTCTCCAGCTTCCGCAAATGCTATTGCATCACTAATTTCCTGAGCTACTCTCGCTTCAATATCAGATAGTTCCTGAGCTTGGAAATGTGAGTTATCTTTTAGCCATTTGATCAACTGTTTAACTGGGCCTTTTTCTTCCCATTGAGCGATCTCTTGTTTATCGCGATATAGTTGAGTATCGAAACTGGAATGTCCACGGAAGCGGTAGGTTTGGCATTCAAGGAAATAGGGGCGTTTATTTTCTCTTATATACTCCACGGCCTCTGATGCTGCCGCCTCAACTTCGACAACATTCATTCCATCTACCTGAACAGACTCTATGCCGTAACTCTGTGCCTTTTTGGCGATGTTAATTTCTGATTCAGAAAAGGCAAGGGCAGTGCCCATTGCGTATCGGTTGTTCTCGCAGATAAACAGCACTGGAAGACCCCACAGTGCAGCTAAATTCAAGCTTTCATGAAATTCCCCTTCAGCCACAGCACCTTCACCAAAGAAACAAACGGCGATAGCATCTCGTTCCATTTTCTTATTGGACATCGCCAACCCAGTAGCGAGCGGAAGGCCGCCACCGACAATGGCATTACCACCATAAAAACGCAGCGTTTTGTCAAACAAGTGCATCGAACCACCACGACCATGACTACAACCATTGGTACGTCCATACATTTCAGCCAATATGCTGCCCATATTCATTCCGCGAGCTAATGCATGCCCGTGCTCTCGATAGGTCGCAACGATCTGATCTTGCGCACTCAATGTAGACATAACTCCAACCGCTATTGCTTCTTCGCCAATGTAAAGGTGGAGAAATCCGCGTATTTTTTCCTGGGCGTAAAGCTCGGCGCATTTTTCTTCAAAACGTCGAATTCGCAGCATTTGCTCAAGTTGACCAAGTAAGTGCTGACGATTGATATGGATTCTTTGTTTCATCGTTCATCGCTCTCCAAGGTAGAAATGTCACCTTCAGGTAGACCAAGTTCTCTTGCTTTGAGTAATCGGCGCATGATTTTGCCACTGCGCGTTTTAGGCAGATTGTTACGGAATACGATTTCTTTAGGGGCAACAGCGGCACCAAGACGTTTTCGAGCGAGTCCTAGTAGAGACTGTAGTAAGTCGTCGTTCGCAGTAAAATTCGGTTTCAGAGCGACGAATGCTTTAACTATTTGACCTGCAACAGGGTCGGGGATGCCGATGACCCCCGCTTCACTGACTGCCGGATGCTCCATTAGAACGCTTTCGACTTCAAAAGGACCAATTAAATGGCCTGAAGATTTGATCAAATCATCCTTGCGGCCAACAAACCAAAAATAACCGTCTTCATCTTTCATTGCCAAATCGCCACTGAGATACCAATCGTCTGTAAAACATGACTGGTACTTTTCTGGCTGATTCAAGTAGCCTCGAAACATTGATGGCCAACCCGGCTTGACAGCCAATTCTCCGACCGTCATGGGCTTTGTTTCGACTTGAAGAACACCATCACTATCGGGGTTCAATATTCCTGCTTCAATACCTGGAAGCGGCTTGCCCATAGAACCGGGTTTAATTGGCCTACAGGGAACATTGGCAATCATGATGCCACCCGTTTCGGTTTGCCACCAATTATCATGAAAGGGCATACCTAATACTTTTTCACCCCATTCAACTGCTTCAGGGTTGAGAGGCTCACCAACACTGGCCATAAAACGCAGGTGAGAAAGATCAAATTGCTTAGGAAGTGCTTCGCCAACCTTCATTAACATTCTTATAGCTGTTGGAGCTGTATACCAGACGGTGACTTGTTGATCTTGCAGAATCCGGTACCAACGTTCTGCATCAAATTCCGCTTCGTCTACAATCATTGTGACACCGTGACAAAGTGGAGCAATAATTCCATAGGTTGTTCCCGTCACCCAACCGGGATCAGCGGTACACCAGTAGATGTCGTTCGGTTTTAGATCCAATGCATAGAAGGAAGAATTGATGTGGTGTTTCACCGCTTCATGCACATGAATGACACCTTTGGGTTTACCTGTTGTTCCGCTAGTAAAATGAAGTAGAGCCATATCTTCAGCTTGCGTAAATTCACATGCGCGTTTGGGGTCTGCATCCGACATCAAACTCATATAATCGTAGCAACCGGGTTCATCATCCGGATTGCCATCAATAAGCAACACGGCTTTCATGTTTGGTAACTCGCGCCACCAATTTTTCAGTTTTTTACGATACAAACTGTGGGTAGTAATAATAAGGTTTGCATCACCGATTTCCATTCTGGAACGAATGGGTTCCGGACCAAATGCGGAAAACAACGGCGTAAAAACACAACCGGCTTTAAGTGTGCCCAGTGCTGCGATATACAATTCAGGTCTACGTCCAGCTAGACTATACACACGGCTACCTTGAGGTAGGCCAAGTCGCGATAACATATCGGAAAATCGACTTGTTTGTTGGCATAAGTCTAGGTAACTGTAATCGACAATTTCATCGTTTTTACTGATCCAACGTAATGCCAGTTTGTCTCTGATAGGCTCACTCAAATGACAGTCTAAAGCTTGGAATCCGATGTTTAAGCTACCATTGTCTTGCCGACAAATAGGCCGTGGCGAAGGAATTTCGCCTAGCGAATCAATTTTGAGGTTTGCATTGTCTGCCAGTTGTTGATGAAAAATGGTTTTAATCATAATTGGCGTCCTTAACAAAAATAAGAATACCCAGATAAGGGTCTAATCCATGAAAAAAGTATGGGTTATATGCGCGCTTTTGCCATAATTACTTGAGGAAATACTAATATATTCCTGATACGTATTCCGAAAGTCAGCCACATCAAAGGCTCCAATTGAATTTGAAACAATTGTTCACCTATGGATAAACGAAGACGGCGAAACCAAACATTTTCCTTAATATGGTAAAGAACTTGTTTGTCGAATTACTGAATGAAGAAATAGTTGAGGAAAAGAATCAAAGAATGTAGGGCATTATCAACTTGGCTAAGTCGATGTTCACGTACGTCTGTTAGAACTTTAAACCGTAGAATGTCTCGGTCGCCATTGGAATTAGCATCGGTTTTGGTCATCAAGTGAATGAAAGCCCATTAAGCATAAGAGGATATTTCTAAGTTGCCCAAACCGGACATCACTAAATTTCTCCGGCATGACAAGTGCGCATTATTTCGCCTTATGGTAAATCAAATTAATTAGATTTCAGGCATTTAAGTGTAAATCTTTAATGAAACTTTAATTTACATTTCACCTTTTAAAGAGGTGAAATCAAATGAAGTACAATAAGATGCACAAAAATCTATTTTTCAGGGAAGTGTTATGCGGCTTAACGGTCGAAGAGACGGCAGAGCTGTGTTTTAAACTGTGAGGAAGGTCAAGTATTGGGATAGCGGAAAAACTGACATACCGCCAGAATGCAAAAGACTAATGCGATTAGTTAAGGGCAGAGAACTGCATCACAAACACGATTGGAATGGGTTTCAAATGCGTGGAAAATATTTGATCCTTCCTAATGGTCAACAAATTACTTCACAGAGACTTCTTACTGCAATTAGCGTGTTAGAAATAGAATCCGAGATTGAAATCAAAACCACGTCCAAATTAATCAAGTATGCACGCATGCTATCAAGATTGATTTAACTGGGAACGTGTCGGCTCATACATTAAACACGAACTTATCTTTTATTCTATCACTTAATGATTCATACGTGTTCGTATGAGATGTTGTTCCGGCACGTCTAAACCTTGTGTCTAGCACCTTGTTTTAGGTAAATAAAACAATGCGATAGATAATTACATTATGTATTCTCTTCTAAACTAGTACAGAACGATTTTAGCTAAAAGGTACTGTTAGGAAATATATGAAAGTTATCGAGCACAATTTATGGGGGCGCTCTTTTTGCCCAAGTAAAGTTTCTGATATTTTGGCAGCTACTCAGGAACATAGACCAAAATCTAGGAATGTTTACCTATGGCGTGGGCAGGGAAATGCAGACTGGCTAATACACAGCGGTGCATATAGACGTTTAAGTCTAAAAAATAGTCACGTCACTGAATCAAATATGCAACGTTATGAGATGTCACTTTTAGCAAGAGCAGAACATCAGGGTTACAGATTTGAAAATGGGAGGAGGCTTTCTGATTTTGAGCTTTTAGCGAAACTTCAGCATCATGGAGCTGCGACTAGACTAATTGATTGTAGTAGAAATATGTTAGTCGCTTTGTGGTTTGCCTGTTCATCTGAACCTGAAAAAGATGGATTACTTTTTGGTATACATTCTGATTTACTAGGTGGTGGTGAAGCTAAGTCAGAGCTGCGAACTTATAAAGAAATCTTCGATAAATTACCTATATTTACCCACCCTCAAACATGGGAACCTCCTGTAGTTACTAAGCGTATTGCAGCTCAAAGCGCTCAGTTCCTCTATAGTAGAGTTGTAGATAATAAATTTGGAAGCCTAGCAATAGAAAGCGAGGAAGATGATTATATCGCGTTCGTTATTAAAGCTAAGAATAAACAAAAAATACTAGAACAATTATCTGGTACATTTGACGTTAGGTATTTAACGTTATTTCCGGACCTAGACGGTTTTGGTCATGCGAATAGCTTTAGATTTGAACAATACGATTACGCTAGATGGTAATTACTGCTAACCAAAGCATTCTAGACGAATATACAACTCTCGGTGGTTAACGTTGCTCACCACTTAGCGCTAACGAGGTAATGATGAAATCTAAGGAAACTAAGGTCGTTGTAATAGCAGGAATATTGATAATAATTGTTTTTGCTGTTTATAGGTGGCATTTCCAAGGCGCTTTTTCAGCGAATCATCAACGCTGGGCTGAATTTGGAAGCTATTTTGGCGGAGTACTTGGTCCAATATTAGTCTTCTTCTCACTACTATTTCTAGCTCGACAAATTGAATTACAGCGTTCAGATATGAAGCTCAACGCCCAAGATGTCGAGCTTAGATACAGAGAAGATTATATATCTCGACATCTTCATTTGTTAAAAACACAGTTGGATGAACCTGTAAACAATGAACCGTTTCATTCTCTCATTCTAATTATCTATCGAAAAGCATTGTTTACAGTAGATGACCCTCTGTTTAAATTAGCAATGTCTGCTAAAACAGAAGCTATGATGACATGGGTAAGTATATCTATAGCTTTAACTCGCATTAAGCACGTCAATCATGAAAGATATAGAGAACAATTAATGCTCATCATTGCAACAGTAGGTAATGAATTAAGTGTTGCGTTGGATTGTGTTGTGGTCGCTGCCACTGACATTACAATGGAACAGCACTTCAAAGACAAGTAGTGATAATTTCGTCTTGTGGTAAATATTTGTCCTTATAAATCAAAGTTTTAGCATCTCATTATTAACGTAATCATGGTTTACATTTCCACCTTTTACAAGGTGGAAAAACATGAAGTACAGCAAAATGCACAAAAACCTATTTTTCAGGGAAGTGTTATACGGTTTAACCGTTGAAGAGACCGCAGAACTATGTTTAAAACTGTGAGGCAAGTCAAGTTGTGGGACGGTGGTAAAACAGACATACCACCCGAATGCAAGAGACTTATGCGCATGATTAAAGGCAGAGAACTGCACAGCAAACCCGACTGGGAAGGATTTCAAATGCAAGGTGATTATCTAGTACTCCCCAACGGACAAGGAATAACGCCACAGAGACTATTAACTGCAATAAGTGTCCTAGAAATCGGGGCAGAATTAGAGCTAAAAACTACTAGTAAACTAATAAAGTATTCAAGACTACTTTCTAAAATAATTTTACAGGCATACTTTAGTAATCAATTGATCACGCTTCGATTTTTAACTAATCTAAACAAACCAAAAATTTAGGAAATATTGAAGTGGTAGCAAATAAAAGCATTACACAACTCAAATCATTATGGATAACAATTGTGATAATCATTTCTCTGAGTGTTGGCTCTTCCATATGGATAGTAATACATTCAGATCTTGTGTACTTACCAAGTTATAAGGGAATAAATAACCTTCTAGTAATATTTAAAGTACCTCTAGGTGTATTAGCGCTTATAATTCCAGCAGTCGCAATCATTGCAAGCAACCACAGGTCTGTGCAGTCAGCAAAACAGATAGAATTGGTTAACAGTCAAAACAACTTCACTAACTATTTTAAACATAGAGAGGAGTTTTCTATATATTTATCTAAAAATGAAGATGTTTTTAATGAGCCAAATCATCTACACAATACACTGTACCCAGATGCGATAAAAGGCGACTTGATTGTAAATAAAGAGATTATAGAATCCCTAATAGAATATATAATTGAATTTACAAATATATTAAGTAAACTTGAGATTGTGGATGAGAACTTTTGTAACCATCTAAATAAAATAAATGAAATTACTGGGATTTTGTGTGCTAGTTATTCAATTAATGAATATAGTATTGATGACATGATTTCAGGAAGGGTAAATAAATTAGATTTCATTGATTCAAATGGTGATAAAAAATCATTTTATATTAAGGGTCAACCGAAAAATGTGTTAATTAAGTTTCAACTTACTTGTGTGAAAATATTTGAAGCCATAGATTTTTGCATGGCACCAATAAATTATAGTGAAAATAAATATATAAGTGCTATATTTCTAATGGAATTCGAATCTGAATGTAATGGGAACGAACTTATGCCTATTTATTCAAATCTAAAAACCTTTTTAAAGTCATGAAAATGGTGAATTCATGACTTCCTATGTGTTAGTTTAGTTTATGATTTTGACTCTTTTTTGTCCAAGTAAACATTGATAGAAATAATTAACATTATAGTAACTTCTATTACACTTAGAGAAATAAGGAATTTGTCAAAGCCAAATTCAGATAAATAAGATACAATTATAGCAATAAAGTAGACGACGAAAGTTACCGTTGAACCAATTAAACCTATAGCGAAATAGCTTGGCTCCTTATCATGATTGTAAAGGAAGGTAAATATAGAAATAATAATACAATTTAAAAAATATATCGGTGAAGATGCCGATAGTATTAACAAAGTAATTTTAATTGTATCTAATTTTTGAAAAACTTCGGGGAAGTAAAGAAAGCTGATTAAGACCCCAGGGCTAACTATAGATACAAACATAGATAGAACTGAAGCCGCAGAATAACCATTCATTTTTATAATATCACCAATCAAAATTAAATCTCTAAGGTTATAAAATTACCTTATTATTTTGCAAATACGTAAAAATATCAACAAACTTGTATGTTAATGTCACTACTTATAATTCATTCTTACAAGAATAATTGAAAGAGGTCTTAGCAGGAAGGGAGCAATTTGTGACCAGTTAGCATGGTCAGTTAGAAACCGCGCCAGTTTAATGAAGAGAACCAATAAACCTTAGCGAGTGGCTTGGTGCCTCGGTCGCAGGCTTGCTCCCTTATCCCTGCGGGGCTAGAACAGCTTAATATTAGGCTTATGTTTATCAGGGTTTGAACCTAGTCCCTCCATATCGTTACTACTTTCATCAGTGTCTTCAACAACTTGTCGAACATAAAACGGGTTACAAGTTATAGGGTAGACAATGCCCCCAAGCTTTACGTTTGCAAGACACTTGTCCATAGGTTCAACAACCAAACCAATCGAATACGGGTCAAAAATCGCTTCATCAGTAGCACGATAGAAAACATATTCATAGGATTTGAACTTAGAGCCTACACGCATGATTGAACCAGATATATAAACATCTTTGACCAATTGGCTAAGCTGCGTTTTTAGCTGTTCTTCTAAGGTGTCAGAAGAATTAGAACCGGTATCTTTTACCGTTGTAGAGCTTGATACATCAGGGATTGTCGTTTCAACTTTGGGTTTTTCGACCAAAAACTTGTTACTGAACGTGTAGACCGCAAACGCAATACCCAATATCAAAAACAGTCCCACATAAAACATCATCGGGATTTTGCCTTTATGAGTGTGAATTTCCGCAGACCAGTAAACCCCGTAGAACGATTTATCCCGTTTAATGACTTTCTTTGTTGCTTGTTTGGAGTCGTGATAGTCGTTTGGGTCAAAGGTCTTTTGTGCTTCTTTACGAGTGACGCGAGAACCGCCAAAAGGATTGAAAAAGTGAATGTGTTTACCAACCAGTTTTCTTAGGTTGGCATCACATAAAGTCCTATCTTGAGTAATAAAATGTAAGTCATAACCACCGTGTCGATGTGTTTCAAGTGCCGCGATAGCGTCAGGAACGCGATAGCCATTAGCACGAGGAAGAAAAAACTGATGGCATTCGTCAATGAGGATAATGGAACGTTTGGGGAGTCCCATCCACTTATGAGGGTCATCAAAATGCTGGAAATGAAGATTCAGCGGCAGTACCAATTCAAACTCAATGAGTTGCGGTTCGATTGCCGCTACATTAGAACCCATAACACAGTGCGCATTACATGTATTATGTTAAATATGGTTTTCTAGATTCGAACAACATACCTGTATTGCACGTATAACTACTCTGTTACCTCTGCGTTTTACATAATTAGTATTTACCATAAAATACCTAATAACTACATTTATCATCTGTGATAAAAATGTAGTTATTAGACGGTAAACCTTTCTATTACTAAAGAAATTTCATTGATACGCATTGGTTTAAGCATAAAGTCATTCATGCCTGCTTTAAGGCATTCGTCTTTATCGTCATCTATTGTTTGGGCTGCTAGATGGTCGCTACCATCGATGCTTTGAAAAGTACTCAGAGATAAAATCGATATAAGCCCTGACAGCTTGAGATAAATACTTTCTAGATGAATACAAAGCGTAAATCTTGAGTTTACTTGGTTGCCAATCTGGTAAAACATGAACCAGTGAACCAGATTCGATCTCCGAAGAAACCAGATACGTGGGTTGAAGTGTCACCCCCATCCCACACTTTGCAGCACTTAATAGTACTGTAGCCTCGTTTGCAGATAAGCAAGGTTCGATTTCAATAGATTCATGCTGTTTACCATGGCTTAAGTGCCATACATGTTGTTCGAAGTGTTTATAACCAAGACATTTATGATTCAGCAAATCTCTAGGATTAACAATTGCCGAATGCTCAGCTATATACTCTGGAGAAGCGACTAAAACAGAGTGGCAATCAGCAATTGGTTTACCAATTAATGAAGGATCAGGATTAGAAGATATTCTTATCGCTAGGTCTATCTGCTGCTCCACCAGATCGGTAACTGTATCTTCGACATTAATATCTACTACTACATCTGGATATTTGTCCATGAAGAGCTTTGTGGCAGGTACTAACTGGGAAAATCCAAAAGACATACTGGTTGAAACTTTTATTCTGCCTTTTAGTGAATCGTTTGATCCAGAATGAGTGAGATCGGCAAGAGCTTCACCTGCAAGTAGCCAACTTTCCACCTGTGTTAAACAGTTTTTGCCTGCTGACGTTAAAGTTACCTTTCTTGTTGTACGATGTAGTAACCTAACGTTTAACCACTCTTCCATCGACTCTATATAACGGGTAACCATAGGTCGTGACATACTCAGTCTTTCCGCTGTCATAGTAAAGCTGCCTGATTGTGCAACATCGATGAACACTCTTGCGGCTTTTAATCTATCCATTTGATTAGTACGTTTTATGAAACACTGATGTCTATAATTAGATATTTTTCTGAACTTATCAATTTAATATATTAGCTCGCATATTAATGAAAACATCATTTGGGAGCGACAACATGACTAATATTCATTATTTCTATGACCCTATGTGCGGTTGGTGTTACGGAGCTACATCTTTAATTCAAGCAATAGAAGAACATCCATCGATGAAACTAATTTTTCATCCAGGTGGAATGATTGAAAAAAGAAGTATTTCTGAACAATTTAAACAACACATCATGACTGCAGACCCTAGAATTGCTGCTTTAACTGGTGTTGAGTTTGGTGAAAGCTACATTGCACGCCTACGGGACAGTGAAGAATTTATTGTTGATTCCTACTTACCTACGAAGGCAATTCTGGTTGCAGAATCTCTTGGTGTAAGTTGCTTCAAAACATTAAAAGCGATTCAAAACGCTCATTATGTCCAAGGTTTGGAAGTTTATAAACTAGACGAACTACAAAAAATATTTAGTCAGTTCGATATTGATATGTCTGTGTGGCTTGAATTTATGAACTCAGATTCGAGCAATACGTTACTTGATGAGAATATTTTTCATAGTCACTCATTAATGCAAACCTTAGCTGTGTCGGGATATCCTACCCTAATTGCGGAGCATGAAGGTTCTCTTGTTAAGTTGCCACATGAGCAGTATTACGGAAACTTAAACGGATGGAAAAGATTATTGACGACAATTTAAGCAGTAAGCATATGGTCTCTTACGCTACTTCTCTTAGAAATGAAACATTATTGAGTAAAGCAAATCTAGCAACCCGATAACCTTTAGTGACTCTAGATTATTAGGTTAAAACGACTTACCTATTAACTGAAATCTAGTAAAGAATTCTAGCACTGAAGTTTTCTTTACTAGATTTAAATGGGCACGAATTAACTACCAGCAAGTTTTACTTTCATACCTTTTTTCTCAAGGTGTGCTTTAATTTTATCGCGCATGTCTCCCTGAATTTCGATCTCACCGTCTTTCACGGAGCCACCACAACCACATATTTTTTTAAGCTCTGCAGCTAATAATTTTAGTGGCGCATCATCTAAATCCAAACCTTTTACGATGCTCACACCTTTTCCTTTGCGACCTTTAGTTTCTCGATGAATTCGAACAATGCCATCACCTTTAGGTCTTTCAACTTTTTCTGGTTCTTGCTTAATACGACCTGTCTCGGTCGAATATACTAGAGTCATACTACTTTCTCTGCTGAGCTGCTGCTCGTTGTTTTGCTAATAAATATGCTTCGATATGTTTTTGTAAAGCTAATTTAGAGCCTTTAATCAACCGTCCATTAAAAAAACAGTACCAAGCGTTAGCTTCGCCGGTGTCGTTCTTTAACGTAAATCCATTAAAGTTTTCTTCTTTTGAGCCTTGCGCCTCTCTTTTCTTGCCTACAGACTCAAATTCACTGGGGTCAATCAGTGATGCAGTATCACACCACCAGTCGATGCTTTTTTTAACAGCGGCTAAATTACCAGACAGAACATGGCTCTTAATTCGAACCTGCCAAGTATCTGCGGATTGTTTAGCTGTTTGAAGTGTGAAACCTCGATAACTCGCATTAGCCATACTTTAATCTGCTCATATTAATGTATTAACTAAATAATAATTGTATACGCATGGTTATCAAGTATATTATTTAGCAAATTGATAAGTTATAGTGCTTCAGCATGAGAAAAAAGCTAACTTACGTCACAGATCAAAATATTCTAAAACATAGGGTTACTGAGTTTAATCAGTCCGTAAGTCTAGAACAAATGGATGAGTTAACACAACACTCTTATGCCCATAACTCTTTGTTAGCTCTGAAGAACGATTGGAATTTGTTTGTAAATTATTGCCAAAGTAAATCTGTCATGGCACTTCCCGCTTCAGTAACAGCAACTCGCCTATTCCTAGAATCTGAAGCTAAAGTACGAAAATACAGCTCGATTAGACGCTACAGCGTAACAATTAGCCTTATACATCGCTTACTATCGCTTAAGGACCCCACAACTAATCCTCAAGTAAGACAAACACTTATGACTCTTCGGATTAATAAAAAAGGCGATGAAGAACAAGCTACTAGCTTTACCAGTATTCACCTAGAGCAGTTGTACGCAAAATACTCGACGAGTAAATCGGTCAAAGATATTCGCGATTTAGCGATCTACCATGTGATGTTTGAATGCGCGTTGAAACGCTCCGAATTAAAAAGTCTGACTTTCAGTCAAATCGGCACTAATGATAAATATTTAGTTTTATCGTTTGGAGAATCTCAATATCAACTTTCCCAAAACGCAACAAATTGTCTGACTAAATGGCTACGAATAGTCACTCGTGATAGCAAGTATGTTTTTCGCTCAATAGATAAACATGGCAACATTGCAACGAGCATTCTCAATGACTCATCGATATTTCGAATTCTAAGAAGTGCAGGTACTTTACTAGGTAAACCGGAACTTAAATTTTCTGGACAATCAGCAAGAGTTGGGGCAGTTCAGGAGCTGTCTGAACAAGGTTATAAAATAAAAGAAATTCAAGAATTTGGAAGATGGCTTAGTCCAGCTATGCCTTACCAATACGTGGGTAATAAAGGCACAGCTGAACAAGAGAAGCTCAAATTTTTCTCATTTAAGCCTTGGGAATAATAGAACTTTTCACACACTGAGCTAGAAAGTCTGAAAACTGATGTCCGTTGTTCTCAAGCATTTTAGGGAACATTGAAATTGGAGTCATACCAGGGAATGTATTGACTTCATTTAAATACACTTCCCCTTCTGATGTAAGGAAAAAATCGATACGAGAAAGGTGTCTTAACTTCATATGTTTAAAAACTTTTACTGCGCTTTGATGGATAACTTGACGTTGTTCATCTGTTAGATTTTTCGCTTCAACTTCTGTTGTTGAATGGCTGTCAGCACTGTATTTTTCTTCATACGTGTAGAAAGCGTCCTCTGGCGCGATGATTTCACCAGGCTTAGATACTTGCAACTCACCATTGATCTCGTACGCAGCGACTTCAAGTTCACGAGGTGTCACCGCTTTTTCTATCAGAACCTGATCAGAATAACCAAATGCCGCATCAACAGCGCCTGCAACATCATCAAGTTTGGTGACCTTGTAACAACCTACTGACGAACCTTGACGAGCAGCTTTGATAAACACTTTACCCCATTTATTGAAAGCTTGTTTTGCAAGCTCATAGGATTCTTCAGTGTTCTCGGTTAAAAACAGATAAGGTGTATTCGGGATACCTAGTGCGTCATACCAGAGCTTAGACGTGATTTTGTTAAAGCTATTGCTGCTTGCTTCAGGGCCGCAACCTAGATAAGGAATTCCAGCCAGTTCCAGCATTGACTGAATATCACCCGTCTCGCCCGGATAACCATGAATACACGGAACGACAAAATCCACTTTCTTTACCAAGCTGTCGCCATTTAGAGTCGCAGTATTGGTATCTAAATAAACGAGTTCGTTGCTTTCAGTGAACCAACCATCTTGATTCATTTCGACACGAATGACTTCAAATTCAGGTGTTAATGCTAATTGCTGCTGCACATAATTAGCAGAAACAAGGGATACAGCATGCTCTGAAGATCCGCCGCCGCATAAAAGAAGGATTGTAGTGTTTGTCATTGATATATCCGTGACATCTTTGAGTAAATTGCTCGTCTATCATAGTAAATTCAAGTGGAACTTACACCGTTATTAGCAATTGTTTGTTTTAACTGCTTAGATAACAGTCAAAAGGGGCACGAATGCCCCTTTCTACTAATAACCTACGCTTAATTTAACTTGTTAAGCGTTGGATATTCTGAATTTTTGATAGAGTCAATACTCTTCGCAAACGGTTTTAAGGATTGAAAATCCGCTGGAAGTTCAGAGATAGCTTTTACAGCATCTTGACGCGTTGCATAGTCACCAAAAAGAATCGTATACCATTTTGTGCCATTAACTACTTTGTAGTTTTCCCAGATTGGCTGGCCATCTTTCGGCAATTTGCTAGCAAATTGATCCACTTTGTTTTGACTACCAACAGCAACAACTTGAATGGTGTATCCATAGCGAGGATTCATTGCAACTTGTTTTGCTGTAGGTGGAGTGATAGAAACAGTAGCTGCTTTAGGACTCATCTTAACGACTTTTTTCTCAACTGGTTGAGGAGCAGTTTGAATGACCTTAGGCTCTACATTTGTTTCAGTGATACCTGTCGCCATACCGGAATCAGAGACAACAGGCTGTTGGACGGTAGCGACATTGTAATCTTCGCGGTGACTTTCTGAGGTGACATCAGTGGTGTATGTACCAGATGAACACGCAGCTAAAATTGCTGACAAGCCTACAATTGAAATTTTTTTCATGGAATTATTAACGCTCTGATTGTAATTAATTAAATCATGCCGATAGAGGCGCTTAGAATCAAGCTTAGGCAACTAATATATAACGGTAACGTGTGATTTAGAACACAAAGTGGCCTTTGAACAGTGCTTTAATGATCACAGTGATAGTAAATACGCAAACAGATATACCATTAATTGGTTAGGATATAAGCAGAGTCGATATATGGCGAGATCACCATGAACAATTTAAGTCAGTTACTTAAACCTCAATCAGTCGCTGTAATTGGTGCTTCTATTCGCCCATTCCGGTCTGGCAACATCGTTATGAAGAACCTACTCCAGGGAGGATTTGATGGAGCGATAATGCCAGTTACTCCCTATTATCCTGCCGTTTGTGGTGTTCTGGCATACAAGACTATTGCTTCGCTTCCCTTAGTACCTGACATCGCTATTCTCTGCACACATGCAAGCCGAAATGTAACCATAATTAAACAATTGGCTGATCTCGGTGTCGCAAATGTCATTGTGTTATCGTCTGATATGTACACTTTGGACGCGCAAGGTTGTGAGATACAAGCCCAATGTAATGAAATAGCAAAGCAGTCGGGTATGCGCATACTAGGGCCAAATAGCCTTGGCTTGATATTACCCTGGGTAAATTTTAACGGCTCCTTTTCACCCGTTACGGCAACTAAGGGCAATATCGCTTTTATTTCTCAATCTGCTGCTGTCTGTACCACAATCCTTGACTGGGCTAACGACAAACAAATTGGCTTCTCTGCATTTGTATCCTTGGGGAATGCAACAGACATAGATTTCTCCGATTTACTCGATTGCCTGAGTACCGATAAACATACCGACGCCATTTTGCTGTACGTGGATACAATCAGAGACGCCAGACGTTTTATGTCTGCAGCTCGGGCAGCCTCACGCAATAGAAGAATACTTGTTCTAAAAGGCGGAAGAACGAAAGCAGGTAAAAAAGCAGCACAAATGCACACCGGCGGAGATGACACGCTCGATATCATCTACGATTCCGCTATTCGTCGTACAGGTATGCTGCGAGTGAACAATACTCATGAATTATTTGCAGCTGTAGAAACCCTAACCCACTCAGTTCCATTGCGCGGCGAACGACTTGCCATTATCACCAACGGTGGTGGTCCAGCAATTATGGCGACCGACACCTTGCTAGACCACGGTGGACGCTTAGCCGAACTGGAAGATTCCGTTTACGAAGCACTGAATCAATGCCTACCGCAAAGTTGGTCACACGGTAATCCGATTGATATCGTCGGCGATGCGGATCATAACCGTTATATCAATGCGTTAAAGGCAGTGTTGGATAGTGATAATGCCGATGCAATTCTGATCATGCACAGCCCATCAGCGATTGCTCAATCAGAACAAACAGCACAAGCGGTCATAGACATAGTTAAATCTCATCCAAGAGCAAGACGGTTTAACATTCTGACCAATTGGTCCGGTGAACTCACAGCTCGACCTGCAAGGCAGTTGTTCAACCAAGCTGGGATTCCAACTTACAGAACGCCTGAAAGTGCAGTCGTAGCATTCATGCACCTAGTTGAATACAGAAGAAACCAAAAACAACTGATGGAGACACCGACAACTTCTGAAGCGGTGCACGTATCCGAAATTAACGCAGCAAAATCTTGGATCGATGAACATCTAGACAACAACGATAAGTTACATTTAGATACCCATCAAATTGGTAACTTTCTGAAGTGTTTTAACTTCACCTTGCTACCAACATGGATCGCTAGTGACGCAAGCGAAGCTGTTCATATTGCTGAAACGATCGGCTATCCCGTAGCCGTCAAGCTGAGATCACCAGACATTGCGCATAAATCAGATGTACAAGGCGTGATGTTGAACCTAAGAAACTCGCAAGAAGTATCCAGTGCTGCCAACGCGATATTTGATCGGACTCAGCTTCACTACCCTTCAGCCAATATCCACGGTCTACTCGTTCAAGGCATGGCTAAACTTGCAGGCGGTGAAGAGTTAAGAATCAAGGTTAAACACGATAGTACTTTTGGCCCAGTAATTTTGCTTGGTCAAGGTGGCTCTGAATGGAATGAAGCTTCAGATGCTGCGGCAGCACTCCCTCCACTGAATATGACACTTGCGCGTTACCTTATCGTGCGAGCCATACGTAGCGGAAAAATTCGTCTGCAAAAGCTACCTGTGCCTATTGATATTAACGGGCTTTCTGAATTTCTTGTTCGTATTTCACAAATGGTGGTTGAGTGCCCCCAAGTCTTTGAGCTGGACATCCATCCAGTATTAGTAAACGGCAACCAATTCACCATACTTGATGCAGACTTAACCTTGAAGAAATTTGAAGGTGATGCACAAAGCCGACTCGCTATACGTCCCTACCCAACCGAGTTAGTCGAAGAATGTATGGCAAAAGACGGCGAACGGATTACCGTGCGGCCAATTCTTCCGGAAGATGAGCCCCATCATGCAGAGTTCATCAAAAAAGTCAGTAAAGAAGATCTGTACAAACGCTTCTTCTCAGATGTTGGTGAGTTTCATCATGAAGCTTTGGCTAATTTAACTCAGATTGATTACGACAGAGAGATGGCCTTTGTCGCCGTAATTAAAGACGGTACGAAGGAAGAAATTATTGGCGTATCGCGAGCGTTGATCAACCCCGAAAACACCGATGCAGAGTTTGCAATTCTCATTCGTACAGATGTTAAAGGAAAAGGACTTGGCAAGATATTGATGAGTAGAATCATTGATTACTGTAAGGCGAAAGGCACTAAGCAAATGTCTGGAATGACAATGCCAACCAACCGAGGGATGTTAACTCTGGCTCAAAGATTAGGCTTTGAAGTTGATGTGCACTTCGAAGATGGTACCGCTGATATGGTGCTGCCTCTCAACCCTTAAAAATCATGAATGGGGCGATAGGATCTTAAAAGATCTATTGCCCATCACTCAACTTAAACGAGCTTCCAATTTTTCTTAAGGTATTGAATACACCAAGATTTCGCTTCGCCAATCTTGTTTCTTCGCCATGCCATAATCAGTTCCATGTCCCATTGCTGAGTACCGTTGATGATTTTAAGCTTACCTTCCTTAATCAAAGGTTCAGCGACATGCTTTGGCAAAGACCCAATACCTAGACCTTCCACCAGCGCCTGACATTTAGCATTGAAATTCGTCACCGTTAGACGGGGTTGCTTCTGAAGGATATTGACACTCATCGCTGGTTGATCTCTTGCCGTATCAGCAATAGCAATAACGCGATACTTCTGCCTTGCTTCTTCATTAAACTCACCACTTCGTTTGTGAACATAGTGGTGAGTTGCTGCAACCCAAACCATCGACATAGTGCCTAACGTTTCAGCTTTAACATCTTGAGGCAGCGTATCCACTTTCGGACAAACCAGTAAATCCGATCGGTCAGTGGCTAGAGACTCCCAACAACCAGCTAAAATTTCCTCTTGTAACCTGATTCGCGTTTTACTCACATTCCCTAGCTCTTCAACCATAGGGAAAAAGCAAGCCACAGGAATAATTCCATCGAAGGCGACCGTAATGTCTAGCTCCCAACCGTTGGCCAACAAAGTCGCATCATTAACCAACTTTTCGGTTGCGGAAAGAATTGCCCTACCTCGCTCTAACAGCAATTTTCCAGCTTCAGTGAAGTTAGCTTTGTGTCCAGAGCGATCAAAAATCATGATATCTAAGTCTTGCTCTAACTTTTGAATCTGATAACTCAAAGAACTAGGCGCTCTATTCAGTTCATTAGCAGCAGATGCAAAGCTGCCTCTTCTATCAATTGCATCAAGAATATGCAGTGCTTCAAGAGTAATAGGGCTGTGCAAAACGATATCCTTATTCTAAAAGTAAAACTCTAAGAAATTTCCGCAAATGAGTTTGCAAATCTCTTATCGGTTACATAAATGAATGACACATCGATATTAGCGATATTTTCTAAGAAATTATACTTAAGAAGTTGTTTTACGTGGACTAAAACGAATGAAGCCAGCAAAAGCTGGCTTCATTATAGTGGTTTATTGCATTCAAAAAGGTATAGAAAAATGAAGTAAATGCGATAAATTATTTGTTTTCAGCCATCTCTTTTTTCACCATGACCAAAGCCGCGACGATAAAAGTGATGATTAGCGCTAATTCCATGACAACTCCAAGAAATTGAAAATGATTTGGCCTAATAAATTTAACGGCGCAATTTTAACACTTATATAAAGTTAAGCTACTCATAAGCACAAAAATTATCGATTTTATCGACCGTGATCAATTTACCTACATTTTTGCTAAAAATGTAAATTTTCATTAGCGTTTTTAGCCATTATCGAGCAATAAAACTCATACGAAAGAACTACTTTGTTACGACTTTTCCGCCGATGATTTTGTAGGCGGGAGCGCCTCTTATCATAGATTCCCGTGCAAATTCACTGGCGCAATTTGGACATTTACACGCTTCCGTCACGTAGTTTTGAACAATTCGCTCTTTAAAACATTTTACGAGTGCTCCCTTACCACCCTTCTTGTACTTAAATAGTTGGGTACGACATTTGCTGCAATAGATATCGACACTCTTTTCTGGTTGTTTTTTGTTAGGTTTTGCCATTTCAATTACTATTCAACTAAACCGGACTCAAATTCAGGCTTAACCCATACCTGACTAAAATCGAACCAACCTAAAGCGTTACATTTAGCATTTTGCAACGAACCACATTGATCTTTACTGACACCAAGCCAGCAGTGAAACATCGGAATCACTTGTCGCGCCTCTACAAGAGATTTCCCAATTTCTTTTCCGGGAAAATTTGCTTGTGATTCTGCACGCCATTGGTCAATCAAGCCCAACCATCGATGGAAATCATCAGGTCGGCTTAAATGCTCAATATCAGAGTCATTGAGTAGCCACCCTGCTAATGCGTCATCTCTGTGGCTTGCAATCCCCATCGGCTTAATCCAAATGTCCACTTCACTTGCATTTTCAATCGTTAATTCATACTTAATAAAATCAACGCCGATTCCATCTTCTTTGAGAAGTTGCTCAATTGCCTTTGCAATCATAGGAAACGTTGGGTGCTGGGCATGATAAGCAACGGTAAGGCGTTTAGGCTCACTTGGAGTGACACTGTGACTTATTGGAACCTGATGATACCATCCGGGTTTCAAACCATGCGCTGGCAACACGCCTAGCTCAACAATGTTTTGTTCAGGCAACAATTTAAACAAATTCATGGCACTCAGTTTGTGGCATAGGTACTCAGCCCAAGTTTCATCTGCGGCAACACCGTGGCGACGATTAAGAAGCAAATAAGTACAACCAGGGTCTAAGTCCACATCTTCAGTTGAGGAACCTCTTTTATTCTTAACGGGATTAGAAAGGCTAGGAAAAACCATCGAAGAATGGGCTTCATCGATGACCCACACCTCTACACGATCCAGCAGAGGTCGAAAGCCGAAATAGTTGTCAAACGCTTGCAAAACGAGCCGTTTCTCATCGTTCAGCACCACTTTGTACGGTCCGGTACCGACTGGCATTAAATCAAATGTTTCCCCACGTTGCGATTCGGGCAGTAATACTTTTGCACAACATTCAGCTAAGAGTAATGGTAATCGCGTGTCTGGTTTCTGTAACCAGATATCAACGATGCAATCTGCTGGTGTTTCAACTCTATCGATATGGGAAAATAGATTAACGAAGCGAAGATTCCATAAGCTTTCAACAACCATTTCTGTCGTCAACAGATTCCCATTGTGGAAACGGACTCCCGGACGCAAGTAAAAACGCCAATGCTCAGGTGTAATGGATTGCCATGAATGAGCAAGATCGGGCTTCAGTTGCTCTTCTTCGTCAAAGCGTGTCAACCCACTATAAATTTGACGAGCGATATGCTGCTCAGAGCGACGCATCGGCTTTAACGGGTTAAGCATAGAAAGCGGACGGTAGTATGGAAGACGAACGACTTGCAGCCCTTCTTGGTGTTGAACGCCAAGATAGCTTTGAATGACTTGTGTTAACTTGCTCGCATCATGGTCAAGTACGGAAAATGCCTGACCAATCTTACCCTCATCGAGATATCGTCGAGCCAGATTTTCGCTGACATCAGCCCGACTTCTCTTAAATATGAGTTTGGAGAGTTTCCCTCGCCCTGCCGCTGGATGCCATTCTATCCAGCCCTCTTCTTCCATTTTATTCAGTACAATTCGCGCGTTTCGGCGTGTACAAAACAAAATATCGACAACATCTTCTAGCTGAGCATCAGCATCTTGACCATTGAAGTGCTCAAACAACGTTTCGAACTGGACTCTTAAGCGGGGGCTGCTCATAAAGAGGAAATCTCACATAACTCAAACTTGTAGTGAGTTTCCCTATTTTCAATTATTGATGCAAGTGAGTTGATAATAATTTTAGTGAATAGAACAACCTAAACATTCTGCGAGTTGTTCAAGCTGAGTTTGATTATCAAGTTTCATTGACCATTTCGCCTCGCTGCAATTCACCACAATGACATTTGCTCCATTGCCCATCAATTGAACCGCTTCAGCACTCGCTTGCAAGGTAACTCTATGCTCTCCGTCTAAACGAATCACAATTTCGTGCTGAGTGGCGATAATTCTGCCGTATTTGAATTCAATAACCATTTATTCCTCAGTACGCAATTGCTGGCGTTCATTACGCTTTTTCTTAACGGCAATCGTCAGACGACTTGTACAGACCAATCTCTCGCGATCATCGGTAATATTGATTTGCCAGACTTGTGTTGAAACTCCAATGTGTAAAGGACTAGCGGTGCCGATAACGTGTCCTGAACGCATTGAACGAATGTGGTTTGCGTTGATGTCTAAACCAACACAATAACTCTCATTATCTACAGCGAAGTTTGCCGCTACTGAGCCTAACGTCTCCGCTAAGACAACTGAAGCACCACCATGCAACATACCCAAAGGCTGGTGAGTAAAATGACATACGGGCATGGTCGCCGTAACTGTATTCTCACTAACTGCGGTATACACAATATTGAGATGCTCCATCAGGGTGTTTTTGTTGCTTGCATTGAGGATGTCTAAGCTTATTGGTTTCTTCCATATTTCCATCGTAACGTCCTGAATCGATTTAAAGATTTATTATTGTAGCGGCACTGATTTGGAATGATACTATAACCCTATTATTTATGACTGGGAACGAACGATGAATAAGATAATAAAAGCATCCTTGCTCTTTACTTCGCTCGGTTTAGCGGCCTGTAGCTCGTCTCCTACTGGGCGAAATCAATTGATCCTATTTTCTGATCAAGATATGAGCAGTTTGGGGACGAAGTCATTTGAACAGATGAAAATCGATACTCCTATTAGCAAAGATGCCAAGACCAATGCTTATGTACAATGTGTAGCGAATACCATCACGGCGTATGTGCCTAAGCAACATGGTTTTTCTCAATGGGAAGTGGTGGTTTTTGATAGTGACCAAGTCAACGCTTTTGCATTACCCGGCGGTAAAATCGGTGTCTATACGGGTCTATTAAAGGTGGCGGTCAATCAGGATCAGCTTGCTACCGTAATAGGACACGAAATTGCCCACGTCCTCGCAGACCACAGTAACGAGCGCCTTTCACAATCACAACTTGCTAATGCAGGATTACAGATCACTGACATTGCACTTGGATCTTCTGAGTATTCTCAATATCGTGGTTTAACCATGGCTGCACTTGGTGTAGGTGTCCAATATGGTGTCCTGCTTCCTTATGGAAGAACACAAGAATCAGAAGCTGACATCGTTGGTTTGGAGTTGATGGCAAAAGCCGGTTTCGACCCGAAACAGAGTATTGATTTGTGGAAAAACATGGCAAAAGCTTCGGGTGGAAATGCACCTCCAGAGTTGCTCTCTACTCACCCATCTCACAGCACTCGAATTCAAGAGTTGACGAATAAAATCCAAACGCTACCAGCGAGCAACGCTAAACGTCCAAATTGCCAAATATAGAAAAGGGAGCAAACGCTCCCTTCCTCATATGAGTTCTAGATTCTCTGTTCCAAGCTTTATGTTCCAAGTATCCGTAGTGGTAAGCTGAGCAAGGTGTCGCCAGTAGTCGCAAAGCCAACAATAATACTGATTAAGCCTATCAATAAACCTATATACCAAACGGATGAAACAATCTGACCATATCTATCTAAAGGTAATAGATGGCTTTGATGCCTGTGTTTCCACTCAAACACCAGATCAAGTGAACCCATGATTAGCAGGAACCCAAGCAGAGTTAGTCTCAATATATAGCTCAGCGCGATTCCACCAATAATCGCCGCGATACAGATCAACATCCCCACTCGGCTGTTCATCGAAAAGCTGATGCTCTTCAGTACGTGCCCACCATCTAAAGGCAATATAGGCAAAAGATTAAACAGGTTTAAGAACGCGTTAAACACCACCAGAGCTGCCCATAACTGGCTTCCGGTTACCCAATAGACAACTAACAAAATCAGCGACAGGATGAAACCAAAGCAAGGCCCCATGATAGAAATCACAACGTCTTGCCAGCGCGTATTTATCTTTTCGTCACTTAAAGCAAGTCCACCCAAAAAAGGAACTAAGTAAATACCTTTGGTACGCATACCAAAATACTTCATCGCTTTTATGTGACCATATTCATGAAACACTAAACAAAGAATTAAAGCCAAAGCAAACTGATAAGAGAACAGCCACGAATAGGCGGCGAGACTTGCTGACGCGAGTAAAACTTTAATCAGCTTGGCACTTTTTAGAGCTTTCATACCTAGCGACGCAATGCCAATCAAACTAAAGCGTCTTTCAGCTGGTGGCGGTGTAAATGGAACCTGTCGTTCAACGTCTTTTTCCGTTCTAACGCTATCTTCAACAAGATGCTCGTCAACCATTATTCGATAGGTAAGACGAAAAGGTTGCCACGTTAAATTCACTTCGAGTCGACATTCAATGACCTGCTCTGCGCTTTGTAGCTTAAAGCTATGACTGATTGTACTCGAATCGTCTGCTTGAGCTTCTCGTTGAGAGACTAAAGTGTTGTTCCAAAACAATTGCTGCCATCCAGCCATAGAGCCTTCAAGACGAAGAGGGTGACCGAATAATTCCGTACTTAATAGTTCCACAAATCTGTTCTACTCTTAGTTTAGCTTGGAACGGGATTATGCCACTTGTAAGGTAAACGTAAAACAATACGTTATATGTATCTGATATTCGTATATTGAATTAATAGCCCTTTAAATCCTGTGCATAAAGTGGATAATACGCCCTCACGAAATTTATAAAGGTGGGTAATATGTCTACTGAAGCAACTTTGCTTGAACGCTGCGAATCTAAATGTGAGCTTTGCTCTGCAGAAACCTCTTTGACTCCGTTTGTGGTTGCACCACATACTCAAGTTACCGTAGATCACTCTGCGATGCTTTGCGACACTTGTAAGAGTCAAATCGAAGATCCAGAAACAGCAGATGCAAATCACTGGCGTTGTCTAAATGACAGTATGTGGAGCCAAGTTCCACCTGTACAAGTACTTGCATGGCGTCAGCTAAAACGTCTGACGGCAACTGAAGGTTGGGCACAAGATCTTCTAGACATGATGTACATGGAAGAAGAAGTCGCAAACTGGGCTGCAATCGGAATGGACGATGACGCAGAGAAACCACGCGATGTTAATGGTGTAGAACTTAAGAAAGGTGACGACGTCACAATCATTAAAGACCTGCCGATTAAAGGTTCATCTCAAGTGATTAAACAAGGTACTGTTGTTCGCGGTATTAGCTTAGCTGATGATCCTAAACTTATTTCAGGTAAAGCGAACGGTCAGTCAATGTACATTATTGCTGAGTACTGCCGTAAGAAATAATGCCTGATGTTGCTTGTGAAATAGCTGATGTTAACGCAGCCATTTCACAAGCAACGCAACGTATTACTGAGATCAAAAAAGCCGAAGACTCATAGAGTTTTCGGCTTTTTATTTCGTACGCTTTTGATTAACGATGCAGACCAATATCACGTTGGATATGGTTAGACAAATCAGCACTGTAGTAATGATTCGCTGGTTTGCTATCTACAAACAAAATATCAATCAAATGAGTTATCAATCCTTTGAAGTTAACCGCATAGGTCTTTTTATCCATAGAGGTGGTCGCTGTTACACTACCCATATACATTGCTTGTGCCATGATAGCCTCTCTTAATAAATCGGTAACTTTCTGTATATGCGGCAATGATAGGCAATAATTTACGTGTTAAAAAATGACAAAATTTGGATTTTCAGATTAGATATTCTAATGAAACAATTCATTTACATGCTTAAAAATATCAAATCGAAATACACGACTAAAAAACCATCAAAAAGAAATATTTCTGCATAATTATTCTTAAAACAATTGACGGACAATGAATATATACAGTTTGTTAACAAATAAAATATTTAAGATTTTGCCAACCCTGCCTAAAAACTTCATCATGACTTACACACTGTAAGATAGTTTCCTATTTTACTGATTTTACGTGAGTTAATTTACTTCTCACTCAAGACTTAATTTTACTAACAGAACACAACACTACCACCGTCATTGCCACTAAAGGAACAAGCAGGGAAATATAAATAAAAACTTCCCACTCAGAATCCACCAATAGCATTTTTACACCAATAAACCGCCCAATAAACGAAAGCGCAGGCTTAAGATCAATAAATCTATGCTTCATTTTCTTTAAATCGAAGCTTAATGAACGTAATCCTAGTAATGCGAAAACGTTCGCAGAAAAATCAGGAAATGCTAAACGATAAGTTGCCCTTAC
This sequence comes from Vibrio sp. Y2-5, assembly GCF_014596725.1. Lineage (GTDB taxonomy): Bacteria > Pseudomonadota > Gammaproteobacteria > Enterobacterales > Vibrionaceae > Vibrio. Next base: position 56,682 of record NZ_JACVEG010000004.1, on the reverse strand, counting down.
GTGCACCTCAACACTTTTAATATCTAGTGCAAGGATCAAAAAAGGAGCCTTTAATAGCTCCTTCTTTCTCATTGCCTATAACCACTTGGCAAGTCTTAAAAACCAGCAATGGGTAATAAGTACACTAATGCAGACCACGCACCTATCCAACCAACGACTACTGCTGTATCAAGCCAGTCTTGAAACCACATGTTTCCCCCTTTTCCTCTCGTAACTTGAGAAATAAAGACTGAAACTTAGTCAGCAAGCAGTATGCCAAGTTATTCGTTGTGACTATGTAATTGTTCTGTTGGACGGTAATTTAGCAGCTCTGGCTGAGCAGCCAGTAAGCCAATAAAGGCGTCAGCCATAGAGACGTTACTTACGTAGCCCTCTCCTTTCATTGCGGTTATTGCATCATAGCCTTCTTTACCTTTCATGGTATAAGCAGATGAAGTACCACAATAAATGGTTTCATTTTCAACACGTTGCCACTCATCATCAATGCAAATTCTTAAATCTTTGATGCGCTCACCAATCGGTTTATCTGCGTGATAGCGGTAGCTTAAATTGTGAGTATAAGGATAGCTTCCTGATCCAGTGCCATCGACACCATTGTTAATTGCGTTATTGATAGCACCTTCAAGTGTAAGGGCTATGGTTTTTCCTTTCACAGAATAAACACCAATCGGCACGGCAAACGGCAATAACTTTCCAGCTATATCGGCAACCGATAATTTGCCCGGCTGGATAGAGGTTCGTACTCCTCCAGCATTGTGAATGGCAAACTGCACCTTATGGCCTCTTTCTCGCATAGCATGTACAAATGACTGCGCAACAAGCGGGGCTAACTCGCTTGGGCCGTTTTCATCCGGTACTCGAACATGTCTCAATGAATTATGCGCTTCTGCGATCATCTGCGACTGCAGTTCTCTGACTCGAGGAATATATTTGTTGATCAAAATACCCTGTACATCTGGATCTTTCTTGCAGACGACAACGTTTGGATGATTATTTACGTATTCACAGGCCTCTAGGTGTGTACCATCGCTGCCCGCTTCACTCATACTTGCGTCGATAAACAAACGACGTCCTAGCAACAGTTCATTGCGACCTTCAAAACTAACGACATTACCTTGTTCATCAAAATCAATTTGGCAATGTCCCACTGCTAACGCATATAAGCCAGATTGAACGACATAGGTATTATTAATTTTTTGACCGTACTCTTCTTGAGTTTCTAGCCCTAAGGCGCTGAAATCGCCCTGCAACACATGGCTATGACCGCCAACAATCACGCTAATACCACTTACTTGCCGTGCAAGTTCTTTGTCTGCGTCATAACCCAAGTGGCTTAACAGGATAATTTTGTTGATACCAGCCTTGTGTATTTGCTCAACCGTATTCTTCGCGGTTTCTAGCGCATTCATAAACGGCGTATCACTATCCGGGTTTGCGATATCAACCATTTTGTCTAATGAAAGACCGAAGATAGCGATCTCGCTACCATCGACCTCTTTGGTAATCCAATTGGCACAACCTAATGTTGGATTAAACGATATAACCGATTCGTTATCAGATAAGCGATGTTGTTTGTTAGCACGCTCATTTGAGAGATCCCAGTTTCCGCACAGAAGAGGAAAATTGGTACGTTTAGCAAAAATAGCGACCGGCTCATTCCCCATATCAAGTTCATGATTGCCCAGCGCCATCGCATCCAAACCAATGGCGTTAAGCATGTCTGCGTTTGCTTTTCCTTTAAACAAGGAGAAGTATAAGGTGCCTTGAAAACAGTCTCCCGCATGCAAAAAGATGAAGCCTTTTTCCATACGACGTGCATCTTCGCGCAATTGCTGCACTCGTGTAGCAATACGAGCAAATCCACCAGCACTAACGAAAGGCGTGAGTGTCTTACCATTAATATCTAAAGTTAACTGTAGTGACGTAGGTTCAAAATAAGAATGGGTATCGTTGATATGTGCCAGAGTGATTGATGTAATTTTTTTGGTGTCTTTTCTATTTTTCATATTGTGTTCTCTTTACTTTCACTCTAATCCTAGCGCACAAATCATGACAGATTCGTGATAGTAATGAAACGATAATGCAAAGAAAGTTAGAAAGTTTGATACCAACAACATTGCTTGATTTATCAATGCTTAAACGAGGTGTACGTTTATGTGAGGTAACCATCTGCTTATATTGCAGTTTTACATTATGCTTAAAGAAAAATCATAAATAGCCTCCTTTACATTCGAGGCATGAGGAGCTGGCCGATGCTATTAGAACGTATCGAAATTTCTGGTTTTCGAGGTATTCGTCGCTTATCTCTTTCATTTGATGAATTAACGACCTTAATTGGTGAAAACACGTGGGGTAAATCATCTTTACTCGATGCGTTATCGGTTATGTTGCCTGCGTCATCAGAACTTTATCAATTTGAGTTACAAGACTTCCACGTAGATTACTCGGTGTCCCATCCACAGACTCAGAACCTGCAAATCGTACTGAGCTTTGCCACGACAGACAAAAACGAATACCGCGCTGGTCGCTACAGAAAACTCAAACCTATTTGGTGTGAAGACGAACAAGGTACGCACCGTATTATTTATCGAGTTAGCGCTTCTCGCGTTAAATACGATATCTCCACAACGTATACTTTTCTGGATCTAAAAGGCAATCCGATTGCTGTTCACCATAGTGAGAAACTGGCTCGCGAGTTGATGAGCTTACATCCCGTCATCCGTTTGCGAGATTCTCGCCGTTTTATAAGACCATTTGGCAAAACCAACAATGAAAATGAACGGGTAGAAAAACGCATTGATAATACTTGCCGACGACTGATGGCCATTCCCGGTCACGTAAACAAAGGTGAAATGCGAAGCAGTCTAAATGCGATGAATGCTTTGGTTGACCACTACTTTTCCTTTAAAAGTCAGAGCCGAAAAAATCCTCGTTTAGAACGCGACAGTTTGGTTTACTCAACACCAACCAACGGAAAAAGCTTAAAGCAGATCGTCGGTGAAACTAAAGATCGTCAAACACGGCTTTTGTTTTTAGGACTTCTCAATGCCTACTTGCAGGCCAAGGGGCCACAAGATATTCGCCGCTGCGCAAGACCTATATTGATCGTCGAAGATCCTGAAGGCCGTTTACACCCTACCCATCTGGCTCGCGCATGGAGCTTGCTCGAACTGCTACCTATGCAGAAAATATTGACCACCAATAGCGGCGAGTTATTAGGTTCTGTCCCCATACACTCAATTCGCCGGCTGGTGCGTAAATCTGATAAAACCATCGCGACTTCGATGCCAATAAAAGGATTCGGTCTAGACGAACTTAGACGAATTGGATTCCACATTCGTTTCCATCGTACTGGAGCCCTTTTTGCTCGTTGCTGGTTATTAGTCGAAGGAGAAACCGAAGTTTGGCTGTTCAGTGAACTGGCAAGACAGTGCGGTTACAACTTAGCGGCTGAAGGTGTGCAGATCATCGAATTTGCACAATCGGGACTCAAATCTTTAATCAAGGTAGCCAAGTCATTTGGCATTGACTGGCATGTGGTAACTGATGGCGACTCTGCTGGGAAAAAGTACTCTGCTACGGTTATCAATATGCTTGGGCATGATCAACAAAGGCACCGTTTAACTGAATTACCAGACAAAGACATTGAACACTTCCTATACTCACACGGCTTTGAATTTTTCTTTAAAGACATGGTTAAGATCCCACATGACCAACCTATCCCTGCAAAAAAAGTCGTGACAAGAGTGCTCAAGAAACACGCCAAACCAGATCTAGCATTAGCGATTGTTTCTCACTGTGAAGCTGGTGGAGTTGAATGTATTCCCGTACTTTTGAGGTGGACGTTAAAACGCGTCATCACCATGGCTAATGGCAATACTTGACGCTCCGTTTTCGTTGCTCGTGTGAGCCTAATTACTCGGATGGAACAGACATATTGAAAAAAGGCATACGATTAGGTATGCCTTCTTTGTTATTAATAATCTGATTAAATAATAACTGAATTGAAATATAAGAAATATTGATATGCTGTATCACTCAGTGTGCTTGCTCTTTTATCGCTGAGCTAAGAACAGGTTTCTCAGATGATGCACGCTTATGTAGCCACAACCCGCTTGCTTTCATCGAAAAGCCAAAAGCACCACCTAGCAACAATGATGGAATTACAATTTGCCATGCACCATTTGCAGCAAATGTCGCACAACAACCAATAAATGTACCTGGAATATAACTCAGCCACTGCTTTTTCGCTTGAATACACATCAGGAATGATACGACACCTGTCAGTACATAGCCGAGTATGTCGATAGACATATATTGAGCACCTGTGATTATAACCATCGCCCAGAAAACACCCGCCAAGTTAGTCGCATAACTTTGTAACAAACCACGAACACCGTCTTTAGGAGCAGCGAAATAGCTGGTGCATCCTAAAAATCCAGCCCAGGACAGTAAACCAAATGAAATGGCTACCCATCCCCACACGCCAGAAAGAATACCTGTTGTGATCGCGATTGCTAAAAGTGTGCTCATCATACCCTCTAGAAAGCGGTTTCTGCTTAAGATCCGCATCATTGAATTAAGCACAGATAGTAAAGGGAGTTTATCCACCATAAAGAGATGTTAATCACATTAATAATGAATACAATATTGTCGTTGCATTGTTTTAGTGACGTAAGCGATAAAACAACATAAATCGTAATAATTAATTTAGTGGCTTACTGGTTGACTTGACGAGACAGGGGCACTGCCCCTTAAAGGAATTTATAGGAAAAGCGAACGACCTTTCATCATTCGGAATCCTTCTCGCATAATGCATTCTGCCAATGGGTTTTCCGCCATATCCGCTCGCCATATAAAAGACAAAGTTCGCCCCATATTTAGCTCGGGCACATTCAATGCGACTAGTTTTCCCATTTCAATGTAACGTTCTACATCCAAATACGGCAAGCAAGTGAGATAAGGACCATTGGCCACAAGACTGCGGATAACAGGTACATGTTCGTACTCTCGCCACACATCCAGATCTTCCACCAAATGATGAATAGAACTATCAAAAGTTTTTCTAGTGCCCGAACCTCTTTCCCGTAGAACCCACTTAGCCTGTTCTAGCTGAGCGAGACTGACTGTGGAACGTTTTGCGAAAGGATGATGCGAAGAAGCAATGACGGTCAAATGATCTCTACACCACTCTTCCTGATGGATACGGTTGTCATCGCTGCGGCCTTCAATGATGCCTAGATCAAACTTATAATCCAGCACACCTTCAATAACGGCTTGAGTACTTTTTACACTCAGGTCAATTCGGATCTCTGGGAAGTCGTTATCAATAATGCTGATGAGATCTGGCACCAAGTGCTCAGCGGGCGTTTGACTAGCCCCGATAGAAATTTCTCCACTGACTAGCTGCTGATCGTAAAAGCCCATTTCAATTTGCTGAGCATCTTGCAATAAACGCTTTGCCTTTGGTCGAAGCCACATGCCCCAATGCGTTAAGGCCATTTGTTTACCTTGACGCTCAAACAGAGGGCGGCCAAGCATTTTTTCTAATTGTGCTAATGACATACTTGTTGCCGATTGAGTTAACGCCAGCTTTTCTGCAGCAACACTGACACTACCAGCATCAGCAATAGCATCAAATACAGCCAACTGCTTCAGTGAATATCTCATCGCACCTATTCTCCTTTACTTAATTCCTCTTGCTCATCTATGAGCATACGGTTGCATTCTACCGACTAAACACAGCATATCAACATAATTGATAGGGGCTTTTAATATTATCAATTTTACTTACTGAAACTCAGACCGTTAACCTAGTAACGAATCAGCACATAAGGTGTTGTTTTCTAATAAGGAGATTACGATGGATATCTATTGGGAGACCAGACATGGCATCAACTGAGTCTTACAATCAACATTATTTTTCGCCAAAAGAAATGATGGCAGAAGCTGAAAAGTTCGCATTAAGCAAAGCTCAAAAATCAAGCGGAATGACGATCAGCCTAGCCATCATGGCGGGGGCTTTTATAGGGCTGGCATTCTTGTTTTACATCACGGTGACCACAGGAAATGCTAACGCTGAATGGGGGCTTAACCGTTTTGTTGGTGGCTTAGCATTTAGCATGGGGTTAATACTCATTGTTATCTGCGGTGGTGAGCTGTTTACCAGCTCTGTGTTGTCCAGCATATCTTGGGCCAACAGACAAATTAGCTTTAGCAAAATGCTAACCGTTTGGGGAAAGGTCTACATTGGGAACTTTATAGGTGCAATGTTTTTGCTGTTATTAGTTTCAGCAGCGAGCCTATACCAACTGGATCATGGTCAATGGGGTTTGAACGCCCTAAATATTGCCCAACACAAATTGCACCACACAAAACTAGAAGCTTTTTCTCTAGGTGTTTTGTGTAATTTATTGGTTTGCCTAGCTATATGGCTAACCTTCAGTTCTGCAAACGCTATGACCAAAGCTGCTATGACAGTTATGCCTGTCGCTATGTTTGTATCAAGCGGCTTTGAACACTGTGTTGCCAACATGTTTATGGTTCCCCTTGGCATAGTGATACATAGCTTTGCTCCAGATTCATTTTGGCAACAAGTCGGTGTTAGTGCTTCAGCCTACTCAGACCTCAACATACTGCATTTTATTACTGCCAACTTAATCCCCGTCACTCTTGGGAATATCGTTGGAGGCGCAGTATTAGTGGGGCTAGCAAACTGGTCTATATACAGCCGACCAAAACTCATCTCGGCCCAAATTTCATCAATAACGCAAACAACACCAATTTCGTCAGGTAAGGAAACAGCTATGAAAAGTACCATTACTATGAAAGATATTATGGACCCAAATCCTTTAACTATCAGTGCCGATACTCCGGTTCAATCTGCTATCGATATGTTGCTAGATAATCGAGTGAACGTGGCTGCTGTTGTTAATAGTGATAATCGTCTAGTGGGTATTTTTTCTGCTCATGATGTCATGGTTGAACTTTGGTGCCAGAACTACATTCCAGCCAAAGATCAAAAAGTGGTTGACCTGATGTCACGTGATGTTATCGCCATTGATGTAAATGACAAATTGGTTGATGTTGCAGAGTTTCTTTGCATAGACAGAGAACAACTCTATCCAACGACAAGTATGGGAATTGCGACTCGCTTCAGTACGTTGTCGGTTGAAGAAAGAGCCAAGAGCATGAAAGTTCAAAAACCTCATCAACTTCCTGTTTTAGATAACGGATATTTGGTTGGCATGGTCGATCGTCACCACGTATTGCAAGCTCTTCGCCCCATCTATGGAGAACGTTTAACAGTAGTTGAAGAACAGCAGTTAGAACGTGCATAACAGCATATAAATAAACAAAAACAACAGTTGGCAAAAAAACAAAGCCCCTGCATGCAGGGGCTTCATTCAATCAGAACAACAAATTACTTCTTAATACCTTCAATATAGAGTTCCATATCTACATAGCTTGCTGGCCCCATCACAGCGATATCGAAGTCTTTAAGTTCAAGACGTGTAGAACCTTCGAAACCAGCTCTTTCACCGCCCCACGGGTCTTCACCAGCACCGATGAACTCAGCATCAATAGTAATGCTCTTAGTGTGACCGTGTAACGTCAAGTCACCCACTACATCCAGCTTACCTTCGCCTTTGTCGATAACTTTAGTGCTCTTAAACGTAGCCGTGCTGAATTTTGCAGCATCGATGAAGTCTGAACTACGGATATGTTTGTCACGTTCTGCATGGTTTGAATCTAGACTTGTTGTATCTACATTCACCTCGACAGAAGATGCATTAATGTTTTTTGGGTCAAATGAGAATTCGCCATCGAACTTATTAAAGCGACCTTTAATAAAGCTATACCCTAAATGGCTAACTTTGAAACTAATAGAAGCGTGTGCTCCATTTGAATCAATCACATAATCCGCTGCGCTTGCACCAAACGATGCAATCATGCTTGCAGCTAATCCAACTGCTAATAACGTTTTCTTCATTACGATACTCCTATCATTTTGCGTAGCGTATTATCTTTACTAATAAAGTGGTGTTTAAATGCTGCGAATGCATGTATCACTGCTACTGCGATTAAAGTCCAGGCAGCATAGAGGTGTATTAAGCCTGCTAAGTCAGCCTGCCCTTCAAACAGAGCGCCCGCTCCCGGTACGGTAAACCAGTTAAACACATCGATACCGCGGCCATCTTCGGTTGAGATTAAGTACCCAGACACAAACAGCACGATCAGATCAAAATAGATAAATAAATGGGCTGTTTTAGCCATTAATCTTTCTAGTGATGAGCCTTCGATCATTGGAGACACCGTTACACATTTCCAAACAACACGAAAGATCGTAAGTCCGGCCAGTAACAATCCAATAGATTTGTGCCAATGAGGCGCTGTTGTGTACCATGCACTGTAGTAAGAAAGATCCGTCATCCAGAGACCGACGGCGAACATTCCAATAATAACCACCGCTGATATCCAGTGGATAAATCGTGAAACGATGTTGTAGTGTGTAACTTCGGAACTCATACCTACTTCTCTCATTACTATTGTTGATACCATCATCCAATAAAACGGTATCACCGGATACATAGCGTTAACAGAGTATTTACCAATATTTACCTTGCCGCTAGCCGTACAGATTGAAGAACTTGTTCAGAAAAATTGAATAACTTTAAAAGATCAAACTTCGATTAGAGATTAAAATTCACTATCTTTTTCAATCTGATAGAGTTCGTCTGCGATATCAAGCATCTTTCTTTCAAGAACAGATTGAGCATCTGATAGGCCTTTATTGTAATAAACTGGGCCGATCTTATTTGTAACAAACTCTAACAAAAACCACGCGTCAAACTGCTCAATCTCAATATTCAATTCATCAGCACAGTATTTTTGTAACGCTTCAGTTAAGCCCTCTTTCTGTTGTTGAGTAAATTCAATATCACTCATTACTTTCTCCCGAAATGAAATTAGGCGCTTATTATAACCATCAAGGGACATCATTTTCACGGCACCGCTGCAACTGTTTGAAATTGGCGAATTCGAGAAACATAAATTTCAAGTTTTGGTGATGTAAAACCATCATTTATCACTAGAGAGAAGATGTAACTGTGATAATCTAACTAAGCTTAAATTATGGAGAATAAGTAATTGTTATTGGACTTAGTCACACAAAGCGTCAATGAATTCCAAACCGACTGCTTGAGATTGTGTGAAAAGCATTATCCTACTATTCACAATAAGGGTATGAGTGAGCACCATTTAGGTTTGGCTTTCGCTCGCCGCTTGTCTCGCACCTTAACGGAATTTGGTCATACCAGCGATTATGATTCTATCGAGTCCACTCATCATACCGATATGCCTCATCACTTCCGTGTCACCTGTGAAATGGGGACGGTTTGGATTCTTACTCATCATTTAGTCAGTGCAGGAAAAACATGCAGAGACAAATTGATGAGAGATATTTTTCAGTGGAAACAAGAATATTCTTATGCCATTCAACCAAACGATCTTCTTATACTTTTAACCGATCACTGGATAAGCAAAAGCCAGAAAAGCCGTGAGTTGCTCCATTGGTGGACTGGGCAATTACCTGACGAAATTGACGAATACAGTGCACAAGGCATAACACTTTATGAAAGCGATTCACTTTTAACTCAAGCTTTAGAAGCTCGATATCAAATCAGCCCTTGTTACATTAAGTTTGGACATCCGTTGAAACACTCAAAAAATCAGCAGTTAGTGAGAAAATACATCCAACTTTACGCGGTATTACAGTGGGGATAATACGTCCCCATTTACCCACCCCATCCCTATCTTTTCAAAATTTCTCACACTGTCACTTTTTCTACATATTTCTGACTCATAGTGAACCAAAACCTAACTTTTGATTTTATTGTGAAAAGTTTAAAGCGATACCAGTACGAAAGATATGCAGTGCTATGTAATCTCGCTTATCCAAGAATATTCAAGCAGACCAATTACGGTTTTGACCCAAATGGTCAGCGCATAGTCTATAACCGATTTGGTAAAGTCATGATGCGAGTGCTCTGGAGTAAGAAAAGCGAAGAAGTCATCGTTGTAATCAAAGGATCTCATTCACTTTGGGATTGGTTATTGAATCTGGGAATGTGGCAAGTTACCCCTAAGACACTTTGCACTAATTACCCCATTCATGCGGGCTATTCATACTTGATATTGCAAGAAAGCCGACCGGGCTATAATACCGACAAGTTAGGTATCACCGTTTACGAACGATTGTTAAGCTATATCGTTCCTCTCATTGATATGGGAAAGAAAATTACCTTTACCGGTCACTCTTCCGGTGGCGCAATAGGGACAGTTCTAGCCGATTTAATTGAAAAGAAATATCCAAAATCAATAAAACGAGTGGTAACGTTTGGACAACCAGCGATTGGTGGCTATCAATTTAAAAAACAATACTCTCTTTCACATAAAACATATCGAGTCTGTTGCGATCTAGATATCGTGACGTTTTTACCACCTTTGCCATTTTACTATTGGCATGTAGGCAAATTATTGTGGTTACATAATGAAAGAGTGTATGAAAATACACCAACGTTACTCAGACTAGGGAAAAGTATTGTTTCATGGGCTATAAGGCCATTCTCATATCATTTAATGAGTCGCTATATCCGAAATAAAGATTTTTTTGACGATCGTTAAAAGAAAATGAACGAATTTTAATTTAATTTGCGATCATAATTTTGCTTAATTTGGGAAATTAAGATCTTCACAAAAATTGCCCAGTCTAGGTATTAACCGTCACACATTTAGGTAATACTAGGCATTCCCACATTAAAAATAGCATTCTGAAAAGTAAAAATTTCATCCTTGAACGGCGAGATTTTCAACGATCATTAATTGATCTTATTTAAGATCATGCATTATTTTTGATCTCGTCATTAATGATTGACAGAATATGAATATCGTCAATACTATGACGTGAATCAATACCATTTGACGCATGGATGCGTAAATTAAATACTATTTTGGGATATGGCTAATTCTATGATTCTTATCAATACTCGCCAATATGAAAAACACATTCGTTCCGATAACACGGGACAATACGTAGCCTATTATAAAAATTTGACACTACGTAGTGTATTCCAACCGATATTTTCTAGGGAAAAGAGAATTGTTGGTGTTGAAGCATTAGTCAGAATATATACCAACGGACACAGACAAATCCGCCCAGATTTATTTTTTTACTCTGATCAATATAACCAAATCGATCAAATTAACGTTGAATTATTGAGCAGAGCGATTCACGTAAGAAATTTTGCTAATTCTCCTTTTAAAAATATCAGGCTATTTTTAAATCTTTTACCTTCAGTTAGCCAATATCTTCTGCAAAATGAAAACTTCTCTTTCCGACTATCACATCGTATTAATGATCTAAATCTAAGACGTCCACAAATAGTCATGGAGATTGTCGAACAACACTCTGATGATGACGAATTGCTCAAAGAAGCAACTCAAGCACTGTCAAATTACGGCTTTCACATCGCTGTTGACGACTACGGTTCACAAGCATCAAACTCTGAACGAGTTGACCTTATCTCTCCTGATATCATCAAATTTGATCGTGGCCTTCTTAATAAATATATGAATGGTAATACCGCACCGTTACTTAATGCGATCAAAGTAGCTCAAGAAGCCAATGCAAAAACCGTCGTTGAAGGAATAGAAACTGAACAACAGTTTGAAGCGATGAAGGCGCTGAATCTCAATATGTATCAAGGCTATTTTCTTGGCACACCTGAGCGCGTTATGCCAAGAGTACAACTCGCGTGTGGCTAAACGCTATATCGTTTAGCGTAAGCCTGTTCTCGCCCGAAGATCAGCAAGAAGGCTAAGCGGTTTTCTGCCAGTCATACTCCATTTGTCTCGCAGTCTTCAATGCTAAGTCCATAGACGCAATTTCAGACACCAAAAACAAACTCATATCGATGCCCGCGGAAATGCCCGCAGATGCAATCTTGTTACCCTGCTGCACCCAACGTATATTCTCCTGTACATCTAACTTTGGAAAATCTCGCCTTAAATCTGCGATATCTTGCCAGTGCGTTGTGACTGAATGATCGTCTGTTATGCTTGCTTTTGCCAACAAGAATGCTCCAGTACACACTGAAGCAACCATTTTGGACTTTGTTGCATGCTGCTTAATCCACTCGATAACGATTGGCTTTTTCAATTCTTTAGTGTGAACACCACCTACGATGATAAGAAGATCTATGCTTGGAACCGTATCAAATGAGAAATTAGGCTTCACTTCAAACCCGCCTCGCGCTTTGACCAATTGCGCTTTTTCTGCGAACAAAAATACGTTCCAATCGGTATTCGCTAGCCTCTTAGCTGTGCTAAATACTTCAAATGGTCCAGAAAAATCCAACACTTCTGCATCATCGTAAATGTATATCCCTATGTTCATCCTCGTTCCTTAATAAACTATTTGGGTAATGACTTCTGTTTTCACTGAGTTGGCTATAAAACAGTTGTCGTGTGCCTGATGATGCATTTTCTCCAAAACCTCTTTGCTAGGTACATTTTCTCCAACAAACGTGACTTTGGGGCGCAAAATCACTTTGGTCATCGATTCCTTATTCTGTTCATTAAGTTCGAGTACGCCTTCCGCTTCATCCACATACTCATCAATGACGTAACGCTTTTTGGCAGCAATGGAAAGAAATACGAGCATATGACAACTCGATAAAGCGGCAACAAAGGCTTCTTCTGGATCCACATTAGCCTCCACCGAATATGGTAAAGGAACAACACTTGGTGATGGAGAAGCCGGAACGGTTACACCACCGTCAAATTCCCACACATGAGCGCGGCTGTATTTGTTGTCGCGAAACACTTCGTCATCCTGGCGAAACCACGAGACTTTAGCGACATGCTTAGACATAGATATACCCTTTATCGATATAAAATTTACAAGAGGTCTATAACAAACCTCAGAGATGATTTTATATTCAGCTATTTATTTAAATGACAGGAAGGCGGTACGCAGCTTTGTAATTCCAATTTTTGCTGTTCGTCGGCTAAAGAAATCTTTTGTCTGGCTTTGATGTCGCTCCATGAAAAGCCATTTTCTAGCCCGTTAACTCTCTGTTCGAACTTGATGCAGGCTCTTTCAAGAACACTTTCTAGTTGTAGCCCAGCCTCAGATTCTAATGCAAGAATGAGGTTCAGATAGTCCCAAAGTAAATCCCCCAATTCCTGCTCTAGGTAACAACGACGGTTAAGGGGGATTTCTTCCAACACTTCATCAAGTTCAGTTCGCATCTCGTTCAGATATGTCTGAGATCCGTTAAACCAATCACTAGTGGTATCGATGACGCTTTTACGCCTTGCAATACTAAGCAGTTGCTCAAAGTACATAGACGTCATAGGTGTTAATTTATCCATTACTTCCCTATCCATGGAGACTGAGGATCCTTCCTCATATGGTTTCTGACTAGACTAATTTTCCAGCATTAGTTTTTCAACCACGTTACCGCATCGTCATAACTTTCGAAATATTTAATTTCACCAGAGAGAAACCAATTTCCTATTTTTGCCGAGACTTCTTGCCACTCTCTATTGCCATACAAGGCGATCTTATCGAAATCTGAACCATGTTTTAAACCTAACTTGAAATCATCCCAAGCGGCTCTCAGTTCCCACCCTTTAAGTTCCGTTGCGTCGAATAAAACTTTTACTTTGGGTTGGTTCACTTTGATCAAGGCTGCATCAATCATCGGCGAGATGACTTGATAGTCGTCATGGGTAAGACGACCAACAGCTTTGATCGACACGAAGAATTCATTACCAATTCTATCTAAACCAATAGATAAGCCATGTCGTTCAATACTCATATGTCCTCCTAAACGTTGAAACGAAGAACACGCGTTAAATATTGCCAAACAATATTTAACGCATAGTCATTAAATAGATTAGTTAACATTTGAGGAAATGAGTTGAGCGAAAATCACCTTTTGAAGAAACAGTTGTTCTACATCAATTGAGATTAACGCTCGGTTAAGCTTCGAGAAATAGCAAACACCTTGCTAAGACTAAGACGGGAATTCATGATGATATGTACCTAGTAGCTCAATAAAAAACTTCCCCAGTACGCACATCCAAATAAATCTTGTCGGCAAGTTTAAGGCCGCCACAATAAATAAAATACACATCACGATCAGCATATTTAGTCGACTTTACCCAACCACCGAGCTCTTCAAAGTCGACAGGTGAGCAGCTTCCATCATTGAGTAGCTTGTCCGTCGTTTTTAAGAACATCTCTTCGAACTGCACCAAGTCATCAGATGCAGCAATGTAGCCTTGAATGGTTTTCTTCCGCTCTTCAGGAGTGATCACGGGGGCTTGCTCGACCAGTCCATCCAATGGAATCCACTCAGCAACTTCAGGCCCACCCTGTTCATAAACAAAGTACGCTGAAACACGTCCCCACCCGTTTTTCTTTTCGAGTAGACGAACTTTTTCACCTTTATAAAGATAGCGTTGAACAAAAGCATCTAGATTAGCCGCTTCTCGGATCCCAAGCTTTTCAGCATCGACATAGAAATCCATATTCTCGGGCTTTAGATCTGCAATGCTTTGTGGTTTCTCTTGTTCTATTTTCTCTTCTTTATTATCGACAGCAGCAGCTTGATTGGCCAATTCCTGTTGTGGTTTATAGTAAAACAGGTAGTAACCTGCCCCTGCGCCAGCAACTCCTAGAAGCAAAAATACAACCATCAGCAATTTTTTCATGTGTATACGCCATACCTTATGGTTTGAGCCTAGAGGATTCTCAATTCTTTCTTTTCTTTAACTACAATAATACTAGCTGTGGTGATTATTTGACCACCACTAGGATTATCACTCTAGTGAGTACATTAACATTCGACAATGAAACTTTCTAAAACGCACTTGATCACTATAACGACCATTATCTTGATAACTTTATCTTGGCTTACCCAAGCTAGCCAATGTAATGAGCAAGATTGGAACAAAGCACTTGTTTCTCAACAAGCTTTAGATAGTCAGTACAATTCTGTAGCGTTGAAATACAACCGATGGTTACCCAGTTTTCAGCAATCGATATTTCTACACCTTGAATTTTCGAACCAAGAACTCAGTTATCTCTGGGCTAAAAATGCAAACCATTTCCGAGATAAGATTGATAGACAAGTAGAAGCGGCTCTAGAATCGAGACAAGAGATTAATTCTTTATCACCGAACCTCGATGAAATCACTGACGATGTGGTAGAACAAATCGCTGCGTGGGACAGAATTAGGCAAGACTGTGAAGTTGATAGACTAATCACCAACGAAGTGGCTGCGCAACATTACGTGCAATCGGATAAACAACTAATACAAGAATTAACCAACCTTAAACAACAACTCGCGACGATGAGACGTTACTACGATAGGGAAGTTCTGACTTTACAACACATCTCCTCTCCTACGCAGCCATAAGTCTTGCTACATATAAGATTTACATTGTAAATCTTTTTTCCGTATAAGTGATTTAACTGTGCAATCAGAGTATTACTATTGGGCACAATTATAAGCAATTATTTGCACCATTTTAAGACTAATCCTGAAGGCTTAATGCATCACATTGGTGCATTAGAATTTTCTTATATGAATACCCCAAGAAATGACAGGGCTTTCAACTTTGGCTCGAAACTTGTACTACTCTCTAAAAAGTGAAAACGAATTGCACATATTTAGGGAGAAATAAGATGCAAGACACCTTAGCGGTAATACTAGCCGGCGGTATGGGTTCACGATTATCCCCCCTCACTGATGATCGAGCCAAACCCGCAGTTCCTTTTGGCGGCAAGTATAGAATTATAGATTTTACCTTAACCAATTGCCTACATTCCGGATTACGTCGAATACTCGTATTGACTCAATACAAGTCCCATTCTCTACAAAAGCATCTACGAGATGGTTGGTCTGTTTTCAATCCTGAGCTTGGGGAATTTATCACTGTTGTACCACCTCAAATGCGAAAAGGAGGGAAATGGTATGAAGGTACAGCTGATGCCCTATTTCACAACATGTGGTTACTCTCGCGCAGTGATGCCAGTCACGTGGTAGTGCTTTCGGGGGATCACATCTATCGTATGGACTATGCCGCCATGCTTGAAGAACATAAAGCAAAGGGAGCAAAACTTACCATTGCTTGTATGGAAGTACCAAGAGATCAAGCTTCTGCTTTTGGCGTCATGGGCGTCGATGACGAGAATCGCATCACTTCCTTTGTTGAAAAGCCCAATGATCCGCCATCAATGCCAAATAGCCCTAACTCCAGTCTTGTCTCTATGGGAATTTATATCTTCTCTATGGACGTATTGAAACAAGCTCTACATGAAGATTCGGAAGTTGAAGCCTCTACACACGACTTTGGTAAAGATATCATTCCAAAACTCATCGAAGGCCGCAGTGTCTATGCATATGAGTTCTGTAATGAAAAAGGACGTGTTGATCGGGATTGCTATTGGCGAGATGTTGGCACCATAGATTCTTTCTATGAAGCCAATATGGATCTATTAGAGCCGATTCCACCGATGAACCTATACCAAAAAAACTGGGCGATCAGAACTTATGAGCCCCAACTTCCACCAGCGAGAACCGTTTCTTCAGCAACAGGAAACGAGGGTATCTTCATCAACTCGATCATCTCTAACGGCGTAATCAACTCAGGTGGTTCAGTTCATCACTCGATCATTTCTGGTAGTGTAGTGATCAATGACAGTGCCACCGTTGTCGACAGTATTTTATTTGATGATGTTGAAGTGGGCGAAGGATGCCAGCTTGTCAACTGCATCATCGATAAGCACGTAAAAATACCGCCCAATACGCAGATAGGTTTGAACCCTGCGGAAGATGCTAAACATTTTAAGATTTCAGAAAAAGGTATCGTCGTCGTCCCTGAGAGCTATAAGTTTTCATAACAACTCACCTATCGAACTTCCCCCAAAACTAGCTGGTCAATTGACTCTGTATCCAGCTAGTTTTGCAATCGAGCCCATTATTTTGCTAGTCAAACTTCTGTTATCTCAAAACATTTGATGATGAAACACATGCAACCAGCGATTGTCACAATTTAACCGATTGAAACCTGTATCATGGTTTTAAGGAACGAATTGACGAAATAACTACATTTTCAATAAAAGGGATTGAATAACCACAGGTATTTCGTTATTTAAGTAACAAATCCAATTGTTGGGAACAAATAGATGAAAATAACAACCCGCACAATGGCTGCGTCAAAACACGTAGCACTCGTTGCACATGACAACTGTAAACCAGAACTTCTACGCTGGGTTAAAGAGAACAAAGAAAAGCTACAGGGTCACTTCTTATATGCTACTGGTACCACCGGTAACATGTTGAACAAAGAAACTGGCTTACCTATTAAAAGCCTTATCAGCGGTCCTATGGGCGGTGACCAACAACTAGGTGCATTGATTTCCGAAGGAAAAATTGACGTATTAATTTTCTTCTGGGATCCACTTAATGCCGTTCCACACGATCCAGATGTGAAAGCTTTGCTGCGTATTGCGGGTGTTTGGAATATTCCTGTTGCTACTAACCGCGCTACAGCAAAATTCCTGTTCAGCTCAGAATTTATGGACAAAGAAGTAAGTATCGAAATCCCTGATTACCAAGCCTACTTAGCAGAACGTCTATAACCAATAAACGAAAAATCCCCTTTTCAGGGGATTTTTTCTATTAACATACAAAGGAGTACTAACCCGTAATGTCAGCCGACTGAATGAGCTTACATCCTGCTTGCTGCATTTGTTTCCAAGCGCTTTCTACATCACCTTCCAGCATCTCCACACCTCGGCAAGCATCTTGGACAACTGATGTTTTGAATCCTAAAGATACGGCATCCAACGCTGTAAATTTCACACAGTAGTCGGTTGCAAGGCCAACAATCACCAACTTTTTAATTCCTTTCGAATTTAAATAGTCAGCCAATCCCGTAGCTTGAAGTCTTTGGTTATCGAAAAAACCACTGTAACTATCAATCTTAGGGTTGGTTCCTTTGTAAATGATCTTTGTAATCGCCTCTGTATTTAGACCAGGAATAAACCCCGCGCCTCCACTGTCCTGCACACAATGATCCGGCCACATTATTTGCGGTATACCATCTAACACGATCACTTCTCCAACCTTCTGACCATTAGAAGACGCGAAGCTTGAATGCCCTGCTGGGTGCCAGTCTTTGGTTGCAACAATGTGTTTGAAATGAGGGATGAGTCGATTTATGACGGGAACAATTTGGTCACCCTCAGCCACAGGAAGAGCGCCTGATGGTGAGAAATCATTTTGTACATCCACTAATAATAATGCTTGGGTCATATGGAATCCTTTTAACTTTTCTTAGTCACTGGATAATCGCCATTCAACAACTCCTGTACAAATACTGAACCACTTCCGGTATAAGTAATCCATACTTTCTCTCGTGCACGAGTCATTGCTACATAAAATAATCGTCTTTCTTCTGCGAATGCAAAATCATCATTAGAGGCACTCAATGCGCCATCAAGGTGTAACGCTTTAACTCTCGCAGGGAATTGCCCTTCATCAACAGCAAGAATAATCACATAATCAGCTTCTTTGCCTTTGCTGGCATGACAGGTCATAAATTCTAACTTCAGTGATAAAAATCGGTTCTGCCAGTCTCTTAATAGCTCTGGTTTGTGATAATGATTACGACCAAGTAAAAGTACCGTTTTTACACTTGATGCTTTGCGATTCAAACCATCTAAGATTTTCTCGACACTAGTACTTGGTGACAATACCACTGCTTTGCTTTTTTGAGTTTTGACACTGTTAAGTGTCTTTTCACGCTGCAGCGGGTTTTGCTGAACAAATCGATTTGCAACTTCGCCCAACTTATCGTTAAAACGATAAGTTGTATCTAAATGATGTACTGTCGAATAAGGCATACGTGATTCAAAATCGGTAGTCAGATCTACGTCAGAGCCTGCAAACTGATATATTGACTGCCAATCATCACCAACGGCAAACAAATTACATTGGTTCGGGTTCTGCCCACATATAGCCTGGATAAGATCCAGACGCTGCGGAGAGATATCCTGATACTCATCAATCATGATGAACTTCCAAGGTGCTGAAAATTTCCTTTTCGTCACATAATCGGTAGCACGACTGATCATAATGTTGAAATCGATATGGTTGTTTTCTTTAAGCATATCTTGCCAAGCTTGATAACAAGGCCAACACAGAGATAGCTCGCTATTAAGTCGAGGATAATCTCGATGCTCAACCAAGCGCTCTTGAACAGACTTTTTGGATATTCCAAGTAAAGCCAATTGATCCAACTGTTTCTCAAGCCAAGCAATTAATTTAGGGTTCTCAACATGGCTGCCGAGTTCGTCATCACCCGCCAGATAAGCAATTGGCCATTGCGATAAATGCTTTTGCCAACGCTTAAAGTTTGTTGGTGTCATCCAATGACGCTTTAGCCAATCAATACACCATGCCTTCTTGAGTTTTTCATCTAAAGCAATCGGAGAGAGAACGGCATTCCCACCATCAACCTTATTTAGAATACTCAAGCCAAGTTGATGGAATGTGTTTACTTGGATCTTCTCAGCCGCTAGACCAATTTTATTCTTTAACCTTTGCTCCATTTCACCCGCAGCTTCACGGCCAAATGCAACAAGTAAAATATCTTCGGCTTGGGCTAAATGGCTTTGTAAGAGATACGCGACTCTTGCAGTAAGCACACTTGTTTTACCTGAACCCGCACCGGCTAAAACCAGATTGTGGTCGTCATTGAGTAACACTGCATGCTGCTGAGAAATATTCAGCGGTGAAGATTCAACCTGATTGAACAAAACTTCCCAGTTCAATCTTTCATTTTCAATCCAACGACGGTTTCTCTCTGAAAGTTGATCAGACGTATTGAGGATCCAAGGAGACAAGCTGGCAATGTGTTCGGGCAAACGCTTATGCGCTTCTTCTAACGACATGCCCATCGCTGTCAGATCGTCGTATACACAATTGACCCAGCTATCCAAAAGTGAATGCGGTAAGAATGATGGAAGTCGGATAAGGCGCGTCAATTCTTGCTGCCATTGCGGTAGATACTTACTCAACTGTGCACATTGTTGATTGTGCCAATTCTGATAAATGGCAACCACTTTGTGCGCGAACTGGCGGCAATCAGGCCAAGGTAGCCCTTGAACTAACCAAGTTCGTTGTTTACCGTACTCTTCATGCGCAAAAAATTGAAGAGATCCCCAAACGACCCCTCGCTGAACTTTTACTTTGCCATTCCACACGTTAAAAGGAATATGCTCTTCACTCATTAGCGATGAGAGAATCACACATTCTTCACCAAGCTCAACTTGATTGTATTCACTAGAAATAAAAAACTGTGCAGTCTTATTTGCTTTCAGCTGCATTGATATTTGCTCTTTGAATTCGTTGCCATCCATCATACCCTAACCACTTTGCGTGAAGCTAAAATAATGTCAATAATGTTTGATGTTTACTTTGTGCTCGCATGAGATTATTTATTTAATTTGATCAAAAAGTTATCAACACAGTCTGATACACTCAATTTTTATTTATCACAGTGATGGGTCATCGTGTATTTGTTAAAACGACTTCGTGTTCTTTGGGCTAATAAAACCATCAACTACAGTGTGCTTATTTTCATTGCATTACTTGGTGTTGTCGCTCCAACTTGGTATTACAGTCTAAATACTTGGGTAACACCGCTCATACTCGGTGTTATTGCTGCGGCACTCGCCGAGCGAGACGACAGCTTCACTGGTCGACTAAAGGCCATCACACTAACATTTTTCTGTTTTGCTATTGCAGCCTTCTCTATTGAGATCTTATTTAAAACACCAATTCTTTTCGCTATCGGACTGTTTACGTCAACTTTTGGCTTCATCATGCTCGGCGCAATTGGTAGCCGTTATGCAAGCATCGCCTTCGGTTCGTTGCTTATTGCTATCTACACCATGTTGGGAGCACACCAAAGCACCAACATCTGGTTTCAGCCACTTTTATTACTTTCAGGCAGTGCTTGGTATTACTTCCTTTCTATGATCTGGCATGTTCTGTGGCCACTTCAACCGGTGCAACAAAGCCTCGCCAATGTCTTTATTCAGCTTGGGAAATACCTTGATGCTAAAGCGGAACTGTTCCACCCGGTATCTGGTTTAGCCCCTCAGCCACATCGAATTACTGAAGCCAACTTAAATTCTGCTACGGTTTCTGCTCTCAATCAGTGTAAAGCGGTGTTCCTTACGCGATCAAAAAAAGGCCACGTAGACAGCGCCAGTGACCGTTTTCTTAATATCTATTTTCTGGCTCAGGATATACATGAAAGAGTGAGCTCGACCCATTATCGCTACCAAGAACTTTCAGGGCAATTCGAACGATCAGATGTTCTGTTTCGGTTAAAACACTTGTTGCAAAAACAAGCACAAGCTTGTCATCAAGCCGCGCATTCCATTCAGTTAGGGTTACCTTATACTCACGATAGTGATTCGATCATTGCGCTTGATGAACTTCAGTTATCCCTCAACCACCTTCAACAACAAGAAAATAAAGAGTGGAAAGTTTCGCTTGCTCAGCTGGGGTATTTGTTCAACAACCTCGCGACAGTGGAAAAACAATTATGTAACGTGAGTAATCCTGATACGACAAAACTTGAAGATGGCATCCTGCAGGACACCGAAGCTCATACACTAAAAATGGCTTGGTTAAGAATTAAATCTAACTTCACTACTGATTCATTACTGTTTCGACATGCCGTTCGAATGTCTCTCGCGTTAACCGCTGGGTATGGGATCATTCAAGGGTTAGGGATAGAACGTGGTTACTGGATTCTTCTGACAACTCTATTCGTGTGCCAGCCAAACTTTGCTTCAACGCGGCAAAAACTGAAAGCAAGAATAATAGGCACGATTGCAGGCTTGCTGATTGGCGTACCGCTATTAACCTTATTCCCATCGCTCGAAAGCCAATTGGTGTTTATTGTCTTCTCTGGAGTAATGTTCTTCGCTTTCCGCATTAATAATTATGGTTATGCGACTGGGTTTATTACGGTGCTTGTGTTGTTTTGCTTCAACCAGCTCGGAGAAGGCTATGCGGTTGTATTCCCACGCCTAGCCGACACGCTGACCGGTTGTGCCCTAGCAGTATTTGCGGTTTACTTTATTCTTCCCGACTGGCAATCAAAGCGCCTGCACAAAGTAATGGCCGATGCTGTAGACGCCAACAAACAGTATTTAGATCAGATCATCGGTCAATATCGAATTGGTAAGAAAGATAACCTGAGTTATCGAATCTCCAGGCGTCAGGCTCATAACCAAGATGCGGCTTTAGCTCTAGCGGTAAGTAATATGCTTGCCGAGCCTGGTAAATATAGAGCGGCTACAGATGAGAGTTTTCGCTTCCTCACGCTTAATCATGCTTTACTCAGCTACACCTCTGCATTAGGCGCTCACCGAACTCGAATTGATGATGAAACGGTGCACCAATTAGTTTTGGAGTCTCATCGTGTGATACACCAACACTTAGATGCGCTTTATCAGCAACTGTATAATCACTGCACTGAATCCGACGCAATTAACATTGATGATTCTGGGCTAAAAGAACGTTTGAGTGAATGGCGAGAAGAAGACAACAGTTCTGCTCGCTTGGTACTTCAGCAACTCCACTTAATCTACCGAATGCTACCCGAGCTGCATTCACTAGCAGCCAAATTCGCCGTTCGCGTACCACCTAGCAAGCAAGCGCACATATAGCGCCACCGTGGGTGTCATTGAGTAAAATGACACCCACATGCTTATTTTTTACACTAATAGGCGCATAATCTGACACTTTTCGGACATAAGCATCAACACGAATACTAACATGAACATCAGTCTTATCTTACACAGTAAGGTTTAAGTGCTCATGAATCATAAGACCATCGCGAGAAGTGAAAATAGGTTATTGCAGGATATTAGAATGAACAGTGTTCAGTTTGATAATTTTAAATCACAGCTACAACAGTTGACGCCTCAGCAATTGCGTGCTCTGCAAGGTGCAATTTCTCATTCTCTTGAAGTTGAAAAGTCTGAGCTGGTGACGTCTGAAGAGTTGGAACTTATCTCTAAGTTGTTTTCATAACTACGTTTGCAAGCCATTAACTTGCATAATAAATGAACAAGGCATAAGCTTTTATCACTAAGAAGGATTAGCGTATGTCAATTTCATCTCTACAGTCTGGTTACCCTATTGTTCAGCAGTCATATAAAATGGCTGACGAAGCAGCAAGAGATATTCAAGAGTCCAATTCGTTCAAGAATGACTTTTCGAACAATGACGCGCTAAAATTCAATGCCATCGAACATAAAAAAGCCCATCGTTCTCAGAGCGATATTGAGCCTATGTTGAAGTTAAACCAAGCGGCTCAATATAATCGCGTCGGTGCCAATGTTATTCAACGCGAGCAAGATATGATCGGCAGTTTACTTGATATCCATATCTAACCTTCACTTACCTATATCAAAGATGAGTAATCGCAATATCTCTTTGTGAGACACTCACCCCTTTGATCTGCGCGAAAACCTCCATACCTTCTTGTAACTTAAGATCGTCCAACGCCCATTTCGTTATCGTTGCCCATAAATAGCAACCTTGCTTCAAATCCAGTTTTACAGCGACACTTTTTTTATTGTCACCATATTGCTGATATTCAATACTCGCGATACGAGCAGGCAGGATGTTTCGAATGGAAGATTGCTCATTTTTATTTAGAGCGATGGAAACGTCATTTGCTCTAATTTGCAGACGAACGGTTGAGCCAACATCTGCATCGACTTGTTGAACCCAAAATGTTAACCCTTCTACGAATTGCAATTGAGTCAAACCATATTCCAGATTGTGCTGGCTAACCGTCGCTGAAAATAATGTACTTTGCTCACTAAAAGATTGCCAAGGGCGCATCACTTTTGATGACCAGACATCTTCTATCTTTCCATCTGAGACAACCTTTCCTTGATCGACCACGATTAGATGATCTGCCAATCTGAGAATTTCACTCAAACTGTGTGACACATAAAAAATAGGAATTTTCACTTGCTTAGATAACATCTCTAAGAAAGGCATAACTTCACGTTTACGAGGTAAATCTAGAGAAGCTAAAGGTTCATCCATGAGCAATAAGTCGGGTTTTGACAGTAATGCTCTGCCTATTGCAACGCGCTGCTTCTCTCCACCTGAAAGTGCTTTGGGATAACGAGTCAACATCTGCTCTAAAGACAATAATTCAACAATGGAGTTGAAATAATCTTCGTCTTTTTCTTTGATACCGTAACGTAGGTTACCCTCAACAGTGTAATGCGGGAAAAGTCGTGGTTCTTGAAACACGTAACCAAGATTACGCATTTCAACCGCAATGTTAGTGCCCTGTTTACTATCAAATAAGGTTCGTCCATTCACAACGATGTCACCCGAATCAGGGCTTAACAAACCACTTACAGCATTCACTATCGAGGTTTTTCCGGCTCCAGAACGTCCGAAAATTGCAGTAATACCATGACTGGGCGCGACAAAACTCACATCCATCTCAACGTCTTCAAGATGCTTTCTAAAAGTAACCGCAATACCTTGGCTCATTGAGTCACTCCTAACCGACGTCTTACTCGTCGACTTACCCATTCTGAAGTTAAAAGTGATAAAAGCGCGATAACGATTGAAATAATACATAAGCGCGCGGCCGCCATCTCTTCTCCCGGTGTTTCAAGGAAGGTAAACATAGCTAACGGAATCGTTTGAGTTTCGGCGGGAATATTGGAAACAAAACTTATCGTCGCGCCAAACTCTCCTAGGCTTCTTGCAAAGGCAAGCATGATTCCTGTTATTACGCCTGGCAAAGTTAAAGGCAAGGTAATCGTAAAAAATACCTTTATAGGCGATGCACCAAGCGTTTTTGCCGCTTGTTCAAGCTTAAGATCAATGCTTTCTACACTTAAACGAATCGCTCGCACCATCAAAGGGAGTGACACTACCACACAAGCCAAAACAGCCCCGCGCCAGCTAAAACTAAAAGAAACGCCGAACCAGTCATATAACCAGCTACCAATAACGCCTTTCCGCCCCATCGAGACTAATAGTAAATAACCGATCACGACTGGCGGAAGTACTAAGGGCAAATGAATCAGGCTATCTAACACGCTTTTTCCAACAAACTCTTTGCGTGCAAGCACCCAACCAAGTAGTACCCCGATTGGTAGCAGCCACACAACGGCGTGTGCGGCAACTTTCAAACTTAATAGCAGTGCGGTTAACTCATAATCACTGAGCACAAAGTCACTGAGCAAATTTCTCATTTCCCATGTTTGTACGGAATCCGTATTTATTTAGTATGGTTTTGGCCTCATCAGACTGAATAAAATCCACCAGCTGTTTGCTGCTTAACTTGTCGTTAAGTTGTACCAATGGGTAATGTATTGTTCCATGCAGTGACGATTCAAATACCTGAACAATAGTCACTTTTTCAGAAAGCAATGCATCCGTTCTATAGACGATACCTAACGCCGATTCACCACGCTCAACCAACGCCAATGCACTGCGAACGTTATTTGTCTGAGCCAATTTGGATCTAACATCACTCCAGACTCCTAAGTTAGATAGCGCCTCTTTAGCATAAATACCGACGGGTACAGAATCCGTATTCCCCACTGCTATTCGAGAATCCTCAAGCACTCTAGCCCACTCTTCAATTTGACCTAATTCGAATGACTGTGTTGGTGAACTCACAGGTTTTATCAACACCAGTTGGTTACCGGCTATCAACGAAACTTTGTCTGATTCAACCAACTTATTGTTGATGAGGTAACTTACCCACTTTTCATTCGCCGAAAGAAAAACATCCGCCGGAGCGCCGCTTTCAATCTGACGGGCTAACGAGGAAGAACCACCGAACACAGTTACAACGTCACTATCATACTGCTGTTTATAAGCATCGACCAAATCGCCAACAGCATTGGTCATTGAGGATGCAGCGTAGATTGTAACGGTATCTTTGGCCAAAACTGAATGACTACAAAGGAGTAATCCTAGCCAAAATATGATCTGCTTCATTTTATTTAACCTTGCATGCTCCGTCCCATAAGGAACGCCAATTCATATGCTCTTCAATAGCATCGGCAATTCTATTGATTGCCGACTCTTTCGTCGCCACATGATCATATTCTTGTAATTGTTCTGCACCTGCCCAACGGCAAATCAAACTCGCAGCTTCAAACTCATCAAAGACACCATGCAGGTAAGTTCCTAGGATCTGACCGCACGGACTGACGAGTCCATCATTACTGCCACTATCAAGAGCAATAAGAGACTCTAGTTGCGCGTCTACCGCAACTTCGGATATGCCAACGTGAATTTCATAACCGGAGACACGGGCGCTTTCGCCATTGAGGTGGATAGTACCTTTAACATTCGTCAGTTGTTTTTGTGAAGTTAATGTGGTTTCCATCTCCAACAAACCAAGTCCTTTCGAACAGCCCGCTTCACCCTCAACACCATCTGGATCGTGTATCCAATGCCCAAGCATCTGATAGCCACCACATATTCCCATTACCTTACCGCCAAGACGAATATGACGTTGTATGTCTTTATCCCAGCCTTGCGAACGCAAGTATTCCATATCCGCACGAGTAGATTTGCTACCGGGTAAAATGATGAGGTCAGCATGCTGAAGTTTCTCGCCTTTACCGATATAACGCAGGTCAATATCAGGATTTAGCCTCAGCGCATCAAAATCGGTATGGTTACTAATACGAGTAAAGACCGGAACAACCACCTTAAGCTTTGTTTGGTCACCCTTAACTTGAAGCGCAGTAATAGCGTCTTCTGCTTCTAAATCAAAACCGTGCAAATAAGGTAGAACGCCAAGTACAGGCTTGCCTGTTTTTTCTTCCAGCCAATCCAGCCCTGACTGCAAAAGTGCAATATCACCTCTGAAGCGGTTAATAACAAAACCTTTAACTCTCGCTTGTTCAGACTCAGATAACAGAGCCAAGGTCCCATAAAGGTGAGCAAAAACGCCGCCTCTATCTATATCGGCAATAATGATTACAGGAACATCTGCCGACTCTGCAAACCCCATATTGGCAATATCGTTCTCTCGTAAGTTCACTTCTGCTGGGCTGCCCGCCCCTTCTATCACAATATATTCATACTGTTGTTGCAGTTTTCCAAATGAATCAAGAACCGTCTCCATCGCGACTTTCTTATAGTCATGATAGCTCTGGGCTTCCATATTCGAGAGTGCTCTGCCTTGCAAAATAACTTGTGCACCTGTATCTGAATTAGGCTTGAGCAAAACAGGGTTCATATGAACTGAAGCCTCAATACCACACGCAAGAGCCTGCACAGCCTGAGCGCGGCCAATTTCACCGCCATCTGCGGTAACCGCACTGTTCAAGGCCATGTTTTGTGGTTTAAATGGCGCAACTTTGCAGCCTCGTCTTACCAATACTCGGCATAAACCTGCCACTAATACGCTTTTGCCAGCATCAGAAGTGGTACCTTGTACCATTAGAGCTTGAGTCTTCATTTTCATCGTGTTTCTTAAACAGCATTTTTAGACATACTATACCCAAATTTGAGCTAATGTCCTGAATATCAAAACGAATGACGCAAAAATAGACCAGGTAAACAGCAAACAAACCTTACATTCATCAAATTTTTTAATCACCTTTTATTAGTTAGGATACAATGGCCTGTAATTTGCTTATAAATAATGTATCTTTACATTTTAATTCACTCAGGACGAATACACTTATGTTTAAAAAGGCAGGTCTTTTAAGTTTAATTGGTTTTGCTTTTGCAGCACCAAACACCGCTATGGCGAACAACTTTAGCTACAACTTTCTTGAAGTTAGAACTGCAATTAGCCCTGAGTCGTTCGGCGGTGAATTTAGTACCAATTTTACCGATAACTCTCACTTTATCTTACGCGCGGATACTCGCTTTGATAACGATTGGGATGTGGCTGGCGGTATTGGTTTCAATGGTCCGGTTAATCAATTCATAGATGTATACGGACAAATGTTGCTGCATCACGTAAATTATACCGAAGAAGAAGGTGATGATTCTGAATTTGTTTACGAGTTGAACATTGGTGGCCGAGTATGGTTGACTAACCAACTTGAAGTTCACGCTAAAATTGGCCGCGCCGATGAAAGCGGTGTATTTATTGGTGGCGTCCGTTTCCATTCAACTGACCAGTTGTCATTGAGTGCTGAAGCAAGAAACGCTGGTATCTGGGGACCTCAGATCGCGATGGGCGTACGCTTCAATTACTAGTTGAGCGTTAGGTCACTTTCCCAAAATGATGTCGTCATATTTAATTTAGAATAGACTAAAATTCGAAGAATTTTGTAATATACTCAACCTTATACCGTTCTCAATAATAAAAACGACACGGCAGGGTTATAATAAATATGTCGACATCAAGTTCTAATAATATCGATGAACTCGGAAAATTTCTTCAAATTGGCATGAAACTGTCAGTCAGTTTTCAATTCGGTCCCAACGACACTTACGATTTCACAACTACACTTGTCGGACATAAGACGCAGCATTATTTGATCCTTGACCTTCCAATTAAAGCTTTGGAATTACTGGTCATGCGTAAGCTTTCCAACGTACAAACCGTAGTGAGAGGTATCTGCAACAAAGACTACGGTCATATTGTTGCATTTAAAACCTCAACTTATCAGTCTATTAGACGACCTTTTAATCTCTTATTCTTACGCCCACCAAAACATTTTGCGACGAAAACGATTCGCGAGCATGAGCGTTATTCAATATCACTACCTGCCAGCATCAGCGCAATAGACAATGAGGTATCGGGCACCATGGCGGATTTGTCAGTTTCTGGATGTGGGATTTTTGTCGCTGGTGAAAACGAGTTACAGACTGGCAGTAAAGTCGATATCCGCTGCGATTTGATAACTTCGCTTCCTGAGGGTCTTGGCTGTCACATTGTGAAAATCAGTAGGGAGCCTAAAGGGCATTTGATAGGTATTAAGTTCGATGAAACCATCGATATGTCAGACGAAATGAGAAAAGAAGTACTGGAGCACGCTTTTTCAGCTGGTTCGATATAGAACTATGT
Organism: Vibrio sp. Y2-5; assembly: GCF_014596725.1. Taxonomy (GTDB): domain Bacteria; phylum Pseudomonadota; class Gammaproteobacteria; order Enterobacterales; family Vibrionaceae; genus Vibrio. The sequence continues at coordinate 27,482 of NZ_JACVEG010000004.1, read as the reverse complement.
CTAATTAAAAGACCTGTTCTATATCACTAGCAATAGGTTTGTTTGTAATGGACTAATGCCTGATATAGGCTCTCTTCTCTTATTGGTTTAACAATCACATACTCTGCGCCCGCAGCCAAAAAAGCTTGTTGGGTTGACTCCATTCCATCGGCAGTACAAGCGAAAACAGGCGTGGTTAGCTGCATCTCTTTCTTCAGAACTTTAGTTGCGTCCACGCCATCGAGATAAGGTAATTGGTTATCCATTAAAATGATGTCGTAGTGTTCCGTTTTCGCTTTCTCTATTGCCTGTAAACCATCTGTGACCCACACCACTTCCATTCCATACTTTTCACAGAACGCTCTAGCAATAAACGCATTAGTATGATTATCCTCAACCAACAATACTCTTAATGAATTATCAAATAAGGCAAAACGTTGAGTTTCTTCTTGTTTCTTGTCTGAGATACTTTTCCTACAAACAACTTCTATCGGTAGCGCAACCGAAAATTGGGTTCCTTTACCATACTCTGATGCTACCTGGATGGTGCCACCGAGAATTTCAACAAGGCTATGCACAATAGCCAGACCTAACCCACTACCACCATATTCCCGTGTCGTTGTCGGTTCTGCCTGCATAAATGGCTCAAAAATGATCTTGAGGTCAGACTCTCTGATACCAATACCAGTATCTTTGACCGTGACAAGCAGCTGATCTGGGTCGCCGTATTTCAGAGAAATACGAACATAAATAGAACCTTCAGAGGTAAACTTGAGAGCGTTATTAATAATGTTATATAGAATCTGATTTAATCGAACCTGATTGCTGTTAACAATTACGCCTTCTTCAACATCAGATTCGATATCAAAAGCCAAGTTCTTTTCTTGGCACATTGGCTTGTAAATTTGAGCAATAGCAGAAACAACATTAATTAGTGGAAACTCAGAAGATGGGACACGGAACTGTCCCTGCTCTATTTTGGAAAAATCGAGAATATCATTAAGTACTGCAAGCAAATGCTCGCCACTACTGCACAGTACATTGAGTTGATCGATTTGCTCTGGGCTTGATACCGAACGTTTTAATAACTGGGAAACACCTAAAATACCGTTTAATGGCGTGCGTAATTCGTGGCTCATTTTTGCTAAGAAGTCGGCTCTGACTCTTGCGGATTCTTCCGCTTCTTTTCGCGCTAAACGACTTTGCTTTTCTGCTTCGGCAAAACTTGTAACGTCTTGACCCTGCGTGATAATCGACTCAATTTTGTTTTCGATAACAATAGGCGAGATACTCCAACGGAATACCTTCTTGTCGATTTCTGTCATCACTTCTTTTGATATATCACCAGTTGCTGCAGATTGAATATCAGGCAAAAGTTGTTTTTCCAGCGCTCTAAACGACCTCTTGCTTTCCCCTTTTTTGCCAATGAATTCCTTTTGAGCTGCAGGGTTCATTCGAATAATGTAACCATCCGTAGACCAAAGAATGATCGGAGAAAGAGAGAAATTAAACAGGTCTTCGAACTGCTTTTCTTGTTCGGTTAAACGCTGGAAGGTGTTCTCAAGCGTGCGCCCAAAATGATCAAACTCATAAATTGATGACCCCGGGAAGAAGTACTCTTTACCCTGCACCGCAACTTTGTGGGTGTAGGACATCAGCTGATCGATTTCATGTTTAATACGTTTGTGCAACCACCAACGAGTAACAATGGTTACACCAAGCAAAGCGATTAACGCAAACACAATCCAAAAGTAATAGCTGTCTCTTAATTTCAATGCATTTTGGTTGCTTTGAACTGAAAAAACCGCGAGATAAGTGGGTACACCTTCAAGTTCCAACATCGTTTTGCTGACGATGTTCTTATCGTCCAATGATTCACCAGTAACACTGCGAATGATCTCTTGCTCAGTATAAAGATCATTGCCATTTAAGGTCGACGACAAGATGTTTTCATCTACAGCCAGTACCAGATTTTGAGCATTGCTATTGTCTTTGATTGTTTCAATCAACGCGTAGTTATCATTGAGCACGATAGATACATAAAGAAAACCAAGAACCTCACCGGAGGCTGGATCAACTATCGAAGACCTTCTTACTAAAAGATAAGTGGGACCAAGTTGTGAAGGACTCTTAATCAGGTGCCAGTTGCTGCTAGTTGATACTCTGCGTACTATTTTCCCTAGTTCTTTGGTTTCAATACCATAAAACTGAGAGTTTCCATCATCCCAAAGCATTTCTTTCTGATTGGTGATAAAACGAATGTCTGGGGTATTTGAAAGCTCAAGTTGATCCACTGTGAGAAAATATTGATCTAACTCTTCTTCTTTTCCACTGTGAATTGCTTGAACCAGAGTTGTATTTTTTGCGCTACTGTCTTGGTGTATCTGAAGTGTTGCAAGACGAAAATCAAACAAACTTTGGATTAAGCTCGACGTCTGTTTTGAAGTTCTCATCACTTCTTGGGCAATCAATCGACTACTAATTTGATAGCTCTGAAACAGTACCATAATGATCAAAGTACCAAGCGCCACCACAATTGCATGGCTTATAAAAGAAGCTATATTTTTCTTTTGCTTGACGGGTTTGATACTTTTCACCACTACTTATCTGCCTATTAATTATCTGAGTATCGGAAAGCGCGTTGTTTGAGTTTCTCTATCGTTTCTTTCGAGTCTTCTTTAGTGACAACTGCGAGATCGCCTGAATAGACAAGTGGCACGGGTTTGTTCTCAATATCCCATTTAATGGCTTCCGCCATTGCAATACCTGTATCATCATTCATTCGCATTACAGTAACATCCAAATCACCTTTCGCGATAGCATCCAATTCAGCAGAACCGCCTCCCCATCCATTGATTTCGATGTCCTGACGATTCAGTTCCTTAAGGGCTTTGGCTGCACCTAATGCTACGTCAGTTGAACAGGCATAAATGAATTTAATATCAGGTTCTTTTTCAATGATCTTCAATGTCGACTCATAACCACTCTGCTTAGTCGTTTTGGTGTAAAAAGAAGAAGAAAGCTGATAGCTGTCATTCTCTTCCATCATTTGAATGAAGCTACTGCCGCGAGCATCACTGATGTAACCTTCTGAAAAATAAAGCACAGAATATTTGCTACCATTGGGGATGTGCTGCTTATAGTAGTCTGCAATTTTATGAGCACCTAATTCATGATCGAAACCAACATACATCATTGGTTGTCGCTCTTCCCAACCTTGAACAGGCGTTGTGATATTTTGCAGAATAAGTTTGGTTTCAGAGGAGTTCAGCACGTGTTCGATAAATTTTCTATGACGCGTAGTGTCTAGAGTAAAAATTAGGTAACCAGTGTTATTCTTTATCGCTTCCATCAAAGACAGACTTTGCTGTCTCATGTCCACATTTGGTCTAGTAAACACTTGGTTTAACTGATATTTGATACCCAATTCTTCCATTCGCTTTTCGAAAGCTTTGATATTACGAACCCAGTAATCCGAAATCTGTTGACCGGGGTAAACCACTGATATTGTAACAGGTTTGTCTTGCTTAACAGAAATGGGAACAGGTTTGTTACGCACCGCTTCCGAAAGCAAAAGGGTTCGCTCATTCTCTGATGGGTTTATGCTTAGAAACTCTTTGTAATGCCAATAACCATCTAAAACTTGAGCCGCTAATGTAGGTGAGGCACTAAAAATAAGTGAAAGCAATAAGGCTCTTTTCATTCTATTCGTATTCATTTTGTAGGATGTTAATTGATTATTCACCCAGTAAGCCCTTAATTTGGTTTTAGTATCAGTGTATCAAGCAGACATAAAATACCTACACTGAATGCTAAGAAGTTGAAAGGATACAACTTGAAACAGCAGCTATTCAAATGAACATTTTCAATAACATAGCCGCCCTAAGCTTAACGAGTATGTAAGGATTATTATGCATATATTGCCTAATTGATAGTACAGGCACCTAAAAATTCTATTAGGTACCCGTATTCGATTAAGTATTGTGCAGCTTTGAGGGTTAGAAAGTGAAAGCTAAGTTGGTTGATACCCCAAACTGCCCATCTCCCGCATAGTTGCCTGCCAAATCAAAACTGACCAGGTCTCCCGGGCTAATTCCTATCCCAAGGGTAAATGCATCATCTAGCGTATCTTCAATATCTATCTCATAACCCGCTCTTAACTGAGCCCACCCCCATGCATTACCTTCAACACCAAACCGAACATATTGAGTGTTGTCGTTATACCCTGAGAATCGCTCCTGCTTGGTTAAATCGATGTCCACGGCCGCGGTAAACAGCTCAGTAACATACCCACCGGAAACCGTAACCTGAGTGTCCAGCTTATAGTTGTTAACTCCGTCATAGGTTTTAAGCGCTTGTGAAAAGAGATCTTTAATAGCAACACCCGCTCTATAATTATCGAGCATCCATACCGCACCCAAATCCAAGTTGAACGCATTGTCTTTCACTTCGCTTTTGTCATACTCATCCAAATCAAAGCTTTCTACCGTAACAACTTGTTTATATGTACGCAGTTGTTGGTATTTAGGTGTAACACCAAAAGCAAACTCTTGCCCTTTGATTGAGACAGTTTTCGCAAATGACAAACCATACTCTGTATACCCAAAAGCCAACAAATCCACACTAGAATTTTCGTATCGGTTTTGGGCATCCGCCTCTAAGTTACCAGTAGAAGCGGCAATGTCCGTTCTTACCAACACTTCAGCGTATCCACGTGCGATAAAGTTCACTGAAACAGCTTCTAACGGAACCGCTACAGCCATACCTGCGCCTGCAGAAACACCCAAAGGTTTATCGTCAGAGAGTTGGTCAAGATAATTATTTATTTGATTGATGTTATCTTGGGTCGGAGTACTAGCGTCTTCAAAGGTTTTAATGCTGTCTTGCAAATCATCAATTGTTGTTAAGGACTCGTCTGGGTCACGAGCTGTTGCTCCAATTGCGGGAAACAAGATCCCAAAAGTATCACTGTCTCGATATATCGCGCCTAACGCGGGGTTGTAAAAAGGAGCAAGAAGATAGTCGGCGGTTGTCACACCAGTATTACCCATACCGTTACCACGAGCATCGGCGACTGTATTCGCCGCATTCACTGAGGTTGCAACCAATCCACACACTGCTATAGAAAGTACTTTCTTTGAATTATTCATTTCCATATCAACCTTTCGTATTAGTCCCTTTTCAAGATTAATACACAAAATCAATATTTACAGGAAACCCTACGATCGTTGTCTCAGAATACAGATATTGTTTAGGAAGATAAGGCAGGAAATAAGCTAACCCACGTTTGAAAGAAACTTAGTTGGGTATATATACGCTTAGTAACGAAGGTTGTTGAACGAGTTTTTCTTTTTGAATTTTAGACAGACGTTTGATTCGATATTCAAGTCTAAGGGCATCACTTTTCTTGTCGCCAACATAATGTGACCACACCAACTCTAAAGGCGACTTCCCTCTTAAAGCCTTTGCACCAGTACCTGAACAATGTTGACCAAAACGACGTTCAACATCTGTAGTAATACCGCAGTAGAGGGAATTTTGTGGTGTGCGTACAAAGTACACCCACCACGATTTTTCTGAGTTGTTTAACGTCGACATTTAAAGAAGCTTTTCTAGCATGGTTCTTAATTCAGCAACTTCTTGTCGTAGCTCTGCGACTTCAGCCTCAAGCATTTCCATTTTGTTGCTTGAAAAATTGTTTGCAGAAGACGACTCAACCGCTAGCGCTTCTAAATCTACTTCACCGGAAAAAAGATGCTGATAACGAGACTCGCGTTTACCCGGTTCACGAGGCAGTTTCACTACTAATGCGCCCGATTCTCTAGCGGCTAAGCGTTCTAGTATCGCTTCGGTTTCTTTAACATCGTTAAAAGAACATAAACGATTGGTTCTGGTTCTTAGTTCACCCGGAGTTTGAGGGCCTCGTAGTAACAGGCAGCAAATAATACCCAGTTCTTGCGCATCAAGTTTTAAGTCACCAAATTCAGTATTACAAAATCTATGCTGAAACTTGCTCGCACGACTGTTAAATCCGCTTTCATCACTCACTAAACGACGGGAGACAAGTTCAGACACTGCGTCTTGAACTTCCGCATCACTCAGTGACAAAACGGGCTCACGATTACTTTTTTGGTTAACAGCGGCAGTTAAACTATTTAAGGTTAGCGGATAATAATCAGGTGTCGTGACTTCCTTTTCAATTAAACAGCCAATGACTCGTGCTTCTAAAGGACTCAATTCTATATTCATTTTATATTTCCTTCTTTGGAGAAATGACCGCAACTAAAGAACAGTTTAGTGTTCGAGAGTCATTGCAAACCTCAATATATTGCCGTTCTCGTCCATGATAACGATTTTTGAACGGTTCAACTCAATATCAAGATGTTCCATGACTTTACGCTCGCGAAGGTAAGCTTGACGGAGTTTAACGTTGTATTGTTCTTCAACTGGTGCGATATCGACTTTGGAGACAACAATTTCTGAGGACAGCATGATCATTTCGGTACTTAAAGTTTAACTGGGCACATGATATAGCGCTTATAGAGTGAAGTACAATCAAGCCAAGCGCTAACTGGCGAATAAATGGACAAGTTGTTGTAAGGTTTGATCTTAAGTCTGTTATGAGTTGCAACGATGTGCTTTAATCACTATTAGTTGCATTGAGATAGGAAAAGGAACCTATGAACAGCGTATTTGAAATCGTGAGCTTAGCTCGCCGCAAAAACAAACTGAAACGTGAACTTCTTGATAACGAAAAGAAAGTTCGTGATAACCGCAAACGTGTAGACTTGCTTGAAAACTTGGTTGATTACATCAAACCAGAAATGACTCAAGAAGAGATCATGACTATCGTTAAAAACATGAAAGCTGACTACGAAGATCGTGTTGATGACCACATCATTAAGAGCGCAGAAATTTCAAAAGAGCGCCGCGACATCAGCCGTCGTATCCGCGAGCTAACAGAGCAAGACAAGCAAGCGAACCAACCTAAGAAATAAGGTTGAAGCCAGTTAATGAAACCCGTCATTTGACGGGTTTTTTATTGCCCAAGAAACTGGAACCTTAATAAAAAGAAGTCTTTCCTGTTTATATAAAAATGCCGCTAAATAGACTTCAACGGCATTTAGTACTTTAAAGAATTACTTACTTGAGTACGAAATCAGTATTCTGAATCTCGTAATACTCGTTCACCGTAAATGCCATTTTTAGGTATAGGAGTATAGCTAGAGTTTGAAGCCCTCATGACACGGATGCCTTCAGCTCCAGCTTGACGTGCAGAGATGATATCTCCGTCAGCATCGCCATAATAAATTTTAATGCCGTTCTCTTTGATGTATTTGGCTTTCGTATATTCTGTTTTGCTAGAACCCGCGAAGATCACATCATGCATCTCTTTGATATCAAAAGTACTCTGTAAATATTTAGTCGTGAAGTCACAGTCGGAGCCAGTTCGACCCGTGATAAAGTAAATTGAGTCTCCGCGTTTTTGGTGCATATCAATCAGTTTACGAGCAATTTCTTTTGGTCGGCTGAAAGCATCCCAGCCACAGTTAGCTTTATCCCAAAATTCCTGATTAGAAAGATAAGAATAACCACCTGGAGAGAACATTTCCTGTCCACGGTAGAACACAGGTGTACTAAATAGTGTCGTATCATCAATATCGAAGCCAACGGCAATTGATGGTTTGTTTCCTAATTCTTTCGCTAGGTCTTCCACAGATACCATATTTAAATCAGATGGGATTCCAGCTGATAGCATTTCAATTGTTGAATATCCTTTATGGGTTCCGGGGGTCTTTGGGTCGGCGCTGACATTTGTTGAAATAACACCGCATAACAAAATTGACAGAGCAATTATTTTCTTTTGCATTTTATATCCTTACATGCTGGATTATTATCAGTTGCTGCTCACAACAATTATGCATACTAATCATCAATATTCATATTTAATGTGATTGTTATCATATTTGTCATTCATTGATGACATATTTATTGCAGTGATTATTGGTTCGATGAATATGTACTTTACGAACATAAAACGAGTTGACCCCGACGAACAATGCGGAGAATATCTTTACAGTATTCCTCTGCTCACTAAACCTGATTTAATACACTTTATTAGCCGGCCAACAAATGAAACAAAACATCGTACACATTGCATTAGTAGTTAGAGATTATGACGAAGCGATTGATTTCTATGTAAACAAGCTTAAGTTTGAGCTTATTGATGATACGTACCAGCCTGAGCAAGATAAGCGCTGGGTGGTGGTTGCTCCACCAAATTCACATGGCGTTAGCCTGTTGTTGGCGAAGGCATCAAAGCCAGAACAACATAACTTTATCGGCAATCAAACTGGTGGAAGAGTGTTTCTCTTTTTAAACACCGATGATTTCTGGAGAGATTATGACTATATGAAATCAATTGGTATTAATTTCGTCAGAGATCCGCAACAACAAGACTACGGTACTGTCGCCGTGTTTGAAGATCTCTATGGCAACTTGTGGGATCTCTTACAGCTTAACCCAGACCACCCCATCGCCAAGCGATAAACCTTATTTGATCTATAAAAAGCACTTTATTCGGATTAATAGGCGAACGCTAGTTAACCTTCTTCCTTCTATGTTTTGAGCTTTTTCAGTCGATCACAGAATTAATTTCATCTGATTGCTACGTAAAACGTTTGCGTAATCGCTAACCTTCTATTTCCTAAATATTGAGGCTTTCATCACACTTTGACTGTTGGTATATTAGCGCCAGTTAATCAACTTAGACCATTCGAGGCATGGAGCTCCCTCATTTATCTCACGACGAGAAGATTGGTACCGGTGATACCAAGTCCGGCATATAAAGAGGGTCTATATTATGGATATGCAAACAATTGAAATCATGGGTTACGCAGCGTCAATCATGGTTGCTATTTCTCTAACTATGAAAGACATCGTGAAGCTTCGTATTCTGAACTTTATCGGTTGTACGCTATTCTCAGCTTACGGTCTTATGATCGATGCGCTGCCAGTTGTAGCAACAAACACTTTCATCGCTGTTGTGAACGTATACTTCCTAGTGAAGATGTACCAAGAGAAGAAAACAGCTGAAGCAGAAGGTGTTCATAACCCAGCTTAAGTAATGATTACTTAAAACTGATTGTTAAAAGAAAGCCCAAGTATGTATTACTTGGGCTTTTTCATAGTATTCAATTGCTAACACACTGAGTAACGCTACGTTGTCACTCTTACAAAATCGTTAAATCTGAAAAACGATACCAGCCAGAATCTTGCTTGCCAACATTAGCGAAATTCAAGCGCGCATCACCATGGCTATCTACCAGAGCCAGCTCAAGATAGTAATGCCCTGCCTCAAGTGTGCTTGGTAAAGTGAGGCTGCTGTGTGTTTCGTGTTCACCCGGTAACCATGAACGCACATCGTAGCTAGAAGTGCCAAAGAAAGCAGCATTGCCATTTGCATCAATTAATCTGTAAGCCAAATAGCGATGTTGATAAGGAGGAGCAACGCCTTCGTTGACAAACAATGCGTTCACGTTCAACACACCACCAGCTTTTAGTTCCACTTGATGATTGAGTTTTTCTAAACGAATTCGATAGCCGATTTTAGTTAGCGCTTCATCAAGTAAACCACGATATTGAGTCGGAATAGGCTTTGATTTCAAATTCAACGTCGATGCGTGATGCGCAATTGCCCAGTCCAAACTGGCTTTCACTTCTTCATAGCTATAGCCTTGCGTTGCTTCCCAGCCTTGCATTGTTCCACAAGTTTCAAGACTGATAGGTCCGCGTTGCCAACTGGTATCAAAGTTTGGATCGTCATTTTGAGCTTGCTGAATACGATATGGGTAGTCATCTTTCATATGACTCCATGTCGTAGAGAAATGGTGCCAGTCTCCCCAACAATCTGCTCGCCATCCTGCCCCTTTTTCAGTGGCGTAAGCCAAACTGTTACCACCACTGATTAACATCACTTTCGGTGTTTTCGGAAACGCTTCAAAATACAGGTCAACCCACTTGTTCAGGTCGGCATCACTGTATTTCTGATGCAACGGCTCTAAACCGGAAAAATTGCTGTTGTGCCACTCTCCCCAAGAACCCACCATACCAATATCAATATGGCTTAAGTTAGAGTTGCCATCGTAACGCTTACCAAACGCTTTCAGTAGTTTTTCACCGTAGTAAAGGTACAAACTGTCATCAAGGTTTGGTACGAAGGTCTTATGATCTTCTGTCCAATAGCCACTAATGCCTTTGTTGATTAACCATTGTGGCACTTTGCTACCGGTTTCAGGTTCATCCGCTGTCATAAAGCGAATCGCCACCATTTTTGGTGGTGTTTCATTACGATTTTCACTGAGAATCTTATCCAGCTTATCAAAGGCATACTTACCTTCTTCTGGTTCTAATTCATTCCAGTAGAATCGGTAGTAGTCGATACCAGCATCCGGATATTCGCTAAGGCTTAATGTGGTTCCCCAATTATCATGGAAGGTTTCAACGCCCATACCCGGGTTAGTAACTGGGCCTGTAAGCGCAGTAGGATAAACGGTTATAAAGGTTTGATCGTTCAAATCCACCAGCTCGCTTTCGCCACCGCCGGTACTGGTTTCAGTTTCAGATCCCTGATCGTGCTTATTATTTGACGACTGGTTACTATTTGATGGATGGTTATCCGGCTTTTTTGCCAGTACAGAACTAAGAGGCAACATTGTCAGCATTGCCAATACAACAGCTTTGTAAGGCTGTATTTTCATAAAAACCTCGGGGTTAATTTACAATGATAATCCTTTAAACCAATCCCAAATTCCGAATGAAAATCCCTTAAAAATATCAATACCAAGTGCTGACTTAATTAAGTACAAAGCCAGCATTGCCAAAAGGCTGATTGATACCACTCCAATTAGGACTAAAAACGTAACAACAAAGTGAACCGGCTTTGAACGCTCACGTACGTGTTTTCGATGATCTCTGCCACACAGAAAAACAAAATAGAAACGCTTACCGAACCAAGGCACGGTTTCTCGAACATCAATGGAATGTCTTGCGACCAACCCCATCGATTTGACTGCATGCTCTATGGCATGCTTTTGCTCGTCATTTAACGTCTCAGCAATATCACTGTCTAAAGTGTGATAAAACTGATTGATGACTTTATCTGACCGATTGTTAGACGACACTTATTTAATACCTGTTCGTGACTTTCCGCTAAGCGCTTGTTTATAAACCTCAACCGTTTGAGCGGCTATCTTCTCCCAATCATACTTTTCCAAGTAAGTGGTGTAATCCACTTCGACATGTTCTGGGAGGCTCGCAAGTTTACTCGTTAGCGTATCGACATCGCCGACCGGAAAATAACTTTGTTCATTTAACCCTACTTCGGTATTTGCAGGTATATCGCTGACAATCGCTGGAAGTGAAAATGACATAGCTTCTAACAGCGCAATGGGTAAGCCTTCATGATAAGAAGGCATAACAAACACTCTTGCTTGAGAGAATAGAACTGTCAGTTCATCGCCTTTTACAAATCCGGTGAGTGTCACACCTTTCGTGTTGCGTGCTTTGGCTTTCAACTCTGAGCTATAAACCGTTTCGTGGTCTGTATCTCCAATCAATACCAAAGGTAGAGATGATCCCGATTTTGCGTAAGCATCAATCAGGTCATGAAAACCTTTTTCTTCAACAAATCGACCAACCGCCACAATGTAACCTTTAGCTGACAATTCGTGATTGGTTAAATACTTATCGATAACGGCGGCGTCCAACGGCTTAGCTTTAAGCACACCGTTATAGATTAAATTAGCATCAAAACGCTGGTATTTGTCTTTGATAATAGTATTGATCACATCAGATATAACAATCACTTCGCTTGCCCATTTTGCCGCGAATCTTTCACCTAATTGCAGAATTTTCTTAGCAAAACCGCCCCATTTCTGACGATCGTAGTCAGGACCATGGTGAGTAAACACGACTTTCTTGCCCAGCAAGCGTAACAGAGGCACCACTAAACCTGGGCCAATAGCATGTACATGCACCACATCTGAACCATCGGTTAAGGTAGACAATGCAGCTAGGGTCGAGTGAACAATCGCTTCGAGTGATTTCTTTTTTGGCGCCCAAATAGCCTTGGTTTTCACACCTTGGTATTCAGAATGCTGATAAGGAACGTAAGGGGAACGCGCAATCACGCATACCTCTGCACCTGTTTGTTTCACTATTTCTGGATACAGATGCTGACAATGAGTTTCAACACCTCCAAGCACTTCTGGAATTCCTCGTGTACCTAGCACAGTGATTTTGATGGTCATATTACTTCTCACTCAATAATTCTTGGTACAAATGCATAAGCGTATTTTCATGACGAGCCAGAGAATACTTGTTCTCTAAGCGATGACGAGCACGATTTCCGAACTCAACGACCAACTCTGGGTGCTGGGCAAAATCATCCATCACTTGTGCTAAAGAATCTGGATTCCCAGATTCATACAAACGCCCTTCTACTCCTTCTCTTACTTGTTCTGGAATGCCTCCGATATTGGCACCGATGATCGGCTTGCCATAAGCCATGGCTTCGATAACCGACATAGAACAGTTTTCATAACATTCAGAAGGAACAATGACCGCGCTGCACTCTTTTATCAATGTATGTAGAACTTCGCCGCTTTGGAAACCGAGAAAATCGATATTGTCGTAATGAGTAACTAACTCATTGTATAAAGGACCATCACCAACCACTTTTAATGGCATCTCCTGCTTAGAGAGTTGATAAGCTTCAGCCAAAGTCGCTACGCCTTTTTCGACACTTAAACGCCCCAAGTAGAGGAAGTATCGCCCGTCTTTTACTCCATTTCGCTCAACATGCTCGTCAATACCATTCACAATAACTTCAATACGGTTATGGGGTAATTTTTGCCGAATAATGCTGGCGAGAAACTCGCTGGGCGAGACGATCACATCCACGGCTTGATAGTTCTTTGCCAATGATTGATAAGTCGCCTCAAGCGACAATAACGCGCTCTTAAACAGCGAACCTTCCTGACAGCGATACTTAAACGCGTTCCATACCGAACCCTGTAAGCACGCTTCGCAGGTATGTCCATCTCGGTACATGGTGTAACTAGGGCATGCAATTTTTGTGTCGTGAGCGGTCAGCACCGTTTTGCAGCCTAATGACTTGGCGACTTTTATGACCGATGGCGTAAGCTGATGATAGATATTGTGAAAATGAACAATTTCAGGGCGTTCTTTGGTAATTAAGTCTTTCAATTTCTCGCAAGCTTCACTGTTATGAATAAAATTGATCGCCGTTTTCACGCTACCTAACAAGCTTTTCTTACCGTCATGATAATCAACATTAGAAACAAAATAGTCACTAAAAGCCGAATCGACGTTTTTCTCGTGCTGCATGGAAAAATCTATAATCGTTGCTTCAGAGCGCGCTAACATTTCGCGTTCCTGAAAAAACACGGTTTCAGCTCCGCCTTTCATAAAGAAGAACTTGTTTACTAGAAGAATTTTCATTGTTCTTCTCCTTTAATCCGTCGGTTATCTGGCGCTTGATTCGGGTCTTTCAAACGGCAGCTCAACCCACGGACAAGCCCAGCGGAAAACACACTCAGATTCACCACACTTTGAAGAGCGTCTCTTAGTGATCGGTTTTTAATTGCTTTCAACGCAAAGAAGGCAACCAGCGGCAGTAGCACAATCGAGATAATTTTTGCATGGAAAGTCAAAATGGATATCGCCAGCACAAACAAGTAAAGGGTAAAGATTGCCTCGTTCTTCACTACGAGCAGCGCGTCTTTAAAATGCGGCTTTCCCCAAGCACTTTTTAATAGTTCGCCAGCGGCAAATAAATAGCCACTTTTCCAGCGATATTTCATCAGTTCGATGGAAGACATGTCATAAGAAGTGTGAGAGAAATATGGAATCGCCAGTCGATGCAGTTTGTAACCCGCATGCTTTAATCGCATACCCAGTTCAGCTTCTTCATACGCATGAAGGTTGCGATTGGTTAAATAGCCGATTTTTTCAATAGCAGAACGACGATATAAGCCACCGCCACCAAGATGAGAGGTATCACCTACAGGATAGATCTTGTGAATACGCTGCTTACGGGACTTGAACTCATAGCTTTGTGCATCATCCATTTCCACCATACCAGCTACACCTGCGTAATCGCGGTGAGTATCTAAATAAGCAATCCCCTGCTCGATAAAGCCGGGCGCCAGTTCCATATCCCCGTCCATAAGCAGTAGAAACTCGCCTTGCGCATGAAGATACCCTAGTTGATGACCTACACCACAACAGCGTTCATCACCATGTACTAGTGTCACAACCTTAACGCCATGCTTCAAAGCAATTGTTTGTGTATCGTCTGATGACAGACTGTCGGCGACAATAATCTCATGAGAGTAATTGGATAGATTCTCGCGAATGCTAGTAATGGTTTTCGCGATCCCAGCCTGTTCATTATACGTTTTAATAATGACACTGATTTTAATCTCTTCACCCATAAGAAGGCTCACTTGTTGTTAATGCTGACTTTCGGATAACTAACGCGGCACCTAATGAAAAATAGAACAAAAACTGCAACATAGGTACGATCATCAAAGTTTGGCTGTAAGGGAGACTCAAGAGACCTGCGATCCCAAAGGCAATAAATGCAGGTTGGAAAGAAAGCAAACGCACATCTTCCTTAGTGATTTTATCTCTCGGTATTAGTGGTTTTGGCATGACCATACGTAAGGTATAAACTATGATGCCAAAGAACAGTAACGTGCCAATTAACCCGAGTTCCCATAGCAACATACTTAGAGAAGTAGAATCCAAAAACACATTAAAGATGACATTGAGAAATCCGGGAGCAACCGTACTGCCACGGTTCGTTGCATTTAACCCATATCCGAATAGTTGGCTGGGCAATCCCCATAAATCACTGTGCTCACCCCAGAAAAAAATGGTGGTCATCCTTCCCAACTCCCCCGTTTTTACCAAGATGTAATTGGGATCGAACACATACGAGATAGAGTCGACAAATATATCCAGCGC
The DNA here is from genome assembly GCF_014596725.1 of Vibrio sp. Y2-5. Classification (GTDB taxonomy): domain Bacteria; phylum Pseudomonadota; class Gammaproteobacteria; order Enterobacterales; family Vibrionaceae; genus Vibrio. The sequence goes on along the minus strand of NZ_JACVEG010000004.1, from coordinate 12,449 downwards.
GCCTTTATCTGGAGTTCCCTCAAAAGCAGTAGCATAAGACGCCGCTAGCATCATGATGGCGATAGAAATAAGCCCGAATAGGCCACCAATGATCATCAACGCTGTTTTTAGATCGAGGCGCTTCATTCCGGTAAGGTAACTCGGTGAAAACCAGACAAATGCCAACAAAAGTGGAGAGATCAGAATAACAAATTTCACCTCGCCTAAAATACACAAGGTAAATGCAGCAACAATATGCAAGCCGGTATTCAGTTTTGTCGCCAGACCATGCTTATATTCAGAAAGCTTAAGCAACATGATCAGTAAACAGAATAACCCCATGGCCGCAGTGTTACCGCCTTTCATAGGGTCACCACCAAACGTACCCACAACTGCATCCCACTTTTCATATTCTCCGCGGAAGGCGACGCGCTTGGGTACAACAATCAGAATCTGGTACAAAATAACGGGGAACTGAATATAGAAAACCCAATAGAGCGCTTTAGTAATACGGTAAATTTGCGATTCGCGGACAAAACCTAGTAACAAGCAGAACATAATCAGCGATATTGCTAACTCGTTTTTCATTCCGACAATCATCACTTTGATACCGCTTTGCAATACCGTCGATACTGCGGCTAACGCAAACAAACTAACAAACAAAACCAATAAAATACGTTCTTTGTTGTCCAGATAAAAAGTACTGTAACGAGTTTGCATTGGTAACAAGAGAACCATTAAACAGGTCATCAAAAACGGCAGCCAAAGAACCGCACCAACCCCTGTGAAATACTGAACCATTCCACAGAAAACCAGTGTCGTTAATGTGACGACTTGGAGATAAAGCCCGCTGTTTAGACTCAAGTTCACTTGGCTTTCCTCTCCTCACGCATGGAACGTGCTCGTTGATTCACTTTCAAATAAATGAACCCGTAACGCACTGCCGAAAGCACCGCATAAGTCATCACTGAATACGCGTAGTTGTCGTAGAAATACGGCAAAATAACAAATGCCATAATAACAACGGCCAACTGCTCAAATTGAATACGTAGGAAATACTTCGGAGAACCAAACACCAGCTCAATAACCGTAAGCGGGCAAATAGCCAGTGCGGGGAACAAATACGGCAACATATAACGTGACGTAGAAATTGATTCTACCCACTCATAAGTGATCCAGTTTTTGGCTGCCGCGAATTCCATCACAATCGGATAGAAGATAAAGACACCAGCAGTAGCGATTAGACCAAGGACAAAAAGGAGTTTGCGTACCTTTATAAATTCCGGGTAATTGAAGCGCTGATGGCGAAAATCTAACGACCATTTAGAGAAGATAGAATTGCGTACAGCATTACCCACAATCACGACCGGCGATAAGCAGAATCGGCTGACAATAGCAAAATAACCTGCCGTCACGGAAGAGAACCAATAGTTGATGAGCACTGTCGGCAAGTTACTGTTTGCCATAGCCAGCACCTCAGCACTACCGATGCTAACAATGTGTTCTTTATGACGCTTAAAGAATTCTCGATTGGATGACCAACCCCATTGATTCCACGCCATGCGTCGAAATGGCATCGAGTAGAGTAACCATAGAAATACGATAACGATCATCGCAATCGCCCAGCTCCAATATAATAGTTCTGCTGTAGGCGTAAGGAGCACACACACTAAAACCAAAGCTGACGCAATCAAACGTTGAAACGCTAACAGCTTCATTTTTTCATCACGTAAGAGCAGGTTTTCTGAGATCAAAATCCACGCATGAACGAGAGTAAGCAGATAGTAGAGTGCAAACGGTTTATTGAACAACCAAACAATAACAGCAGTATACGGAACAGCTAATACGACTGTCTGAATAAGGCAAAATACAATGTTCTGCGCGAGATGTTCATCCTGCTGTTTTGGGATCAAAAGCTGTGAAGCAAAAGTACATACCTGAGCACCAATCAGCACAATGCTGTACACCATGGCGTAAATACCAACTTCGCTCATACCATAGCGATTTGACACAAACCAAATGGACGATGCTCCAATCACTTGGGTGAGCATCGAAGAGCTGGCAATCGTCGAGATACTTTTGATCAGCCCCATGCTATTAGTCCTTCGCTAACAGAGCTGAAAAACTGCCTTGAGCAATAAACTGCTTACTTTCTTCACTTTGTAAGTTATCCGCTTGAACTCGGTTTAGTACCGCACCAATGGTATTGATATCAGGCTGATTCAACTTATCGATATCTTGACGAATAACTGGAACCGAGCGAGAAGCCGCTTGCATCACCACAACGACTCCATCTAATGTTTTGGCGGCTAACTGCGTATCTTTGTTGTCCGTTAGACTTGGCAAATTCACAACGATTCGTTCATAAAGCTCTGGCAGTTCTTGCATCATGTGCAGAAATGGCTCGCTAGCGAAATACACCAAAGGTGACTGTTTAAGAACCCCTCGCGGCAAGAAATCGAGCTTATCATTGAGCGAAATAAATAGTTGCTTGTGATTGTCGTTGTTTCCGTCACCCCACTGAGCAGCACCTTTAGCTTCTGCTACGCCATTCATCGCCTCGTCTGCTTGTGGAATAAACTCAGGCAACACTGACAAACCCGTGTCACTACGGAAATCGAGATCCAACAACAGCGTCTTATGGTTGCGGCTTAAACTGTCGGCCAGCAAATGCGAAATGAGCGTTGCCCCTTCCTTTTCAGTGCTGGAAACAACACCTAAACAATAAGCTGAAGGTGATGCCAACTGAATCGCGGTTTTTATGCCGTGAAAGGATTCCATCGCATAAGGATTACTGCGAATCAGATTAACAAGTTCGCTTCTGTCCTCTACTTGCCCCATTTCCGGTAAATCAGCTAACGGTTTCAAACCTAATTTTTTCAAGACCTGTGTCAGGTTGTAGATCTTCTGATCCATTGCAGTGCGAATAATCACGTACAAAGTGGATAACGCCAAAGACATAATGAACACCATTGCCAGTAGCAACAATTTGTTCGGTTTTGCTGGCGTTTTAGCGACTGCGGCCGGGTCATATAAGACAGCATCCGCTTCGCGATAAGTTGAAGAAAGCTCTTGTTCTTTACTACGTAGAAACATGTCTTTGTAAAGATCTTCGGTTTTTTGCAAATCAGTCTGCATGCTTTCGTAAATATCACGTTTCGCCACTAATGCTTTAAAACCATTCTTCTGTTCATTCAACAGCGCTTTATATCGGTTCTCTTTTGCCAACTGAGCTTGATATTCTTTATACAAGCCTAATTTCAGCTCCGTTAGCAGTCGGCGGAACTGAAGTTCAATCGCCTTAATTTGCGCTTCAGCTTCTAAGATCTTGTTGTGTTTTGGGCCGTAACGGTTTTGCAGATCAAACAGCGTTCGCTTCGCCTGAATCATCGCAATTCGCAAATCTTGTATCTGTGGGTGACTTGATATCTCAGGAATAGATGCCAGATCATCCAGCGGTGCATCTAAGTTCTGAACCACCAGCTCGTAATGAGATTGAGCCAGCATTCGACGTTCAGTAGCATTGGCTAAACGCTCGGTCATAATGCTGAGCTGTTGAGTTTCAAAACCATCAATGCCGTTAAAGGTTATCAAGCCTTCTTTGTTAAGAAACTGCTCCATTTCCTTTTTCTTTTTCGCTACTTGCTCACGCAGTTCTTCCATCTGCTGCTCATTCCATTGTTGAGCGGCTGCGGTTTTCTCTACTTTTTTGTCGATGGTGTAATCAATGAACGCTTGGGCAATACCATCTGCAATTCGTGCGGCTTCTTGCGCATCTTCCGCTTCAAAAGAAACATGTACCAGTTGCGTTAAGCGCACTTCTGAAAAAGAGAGATGTTTACGAATGTATTTCACCGTAGCTTTCATTAAATCAGCTTCGGTCATTGGTAATTCCCGAATGCTGTCGTCCACCGTTACGCCACCGTTGTATCGAGGATCTTCATTCAGCTTGAGATCGTTAATGGCTTTTTCTAGTACGACACGTGACTGCATCAAATTCAGTTGCGTAACGTAGTAAGGAGAACGAGTTGAATCGTAGCCATCCACATTTTCGATTGGCGTTGCGTTGTCTTCCTGCGCTTTGATTAACACCGTAGCAGTAGACACATATTTCGAACTCATGCCTGAAATCAGCGGAAAGCATGCTCCCGTTACTACGACAGTAAAGAGCAGTATCTTCCACCAGTGTTTTTTTAATGCTTTTATAAATGGTGCAAAATCGATGCTACTTTCCATCTTTTGACCATTTTCAATCATGCCTACTGCCATACTAGAAAAAACTCTGCTCTACGATTACGGTATCGCCAGGCTGCACTGGGTGAGTGAGCTCAACGTCTTCAATGATTTCATTTGTGGTTCCCGAACGAATGCTGATATCGTCTCGGTCAGCTCGGTCAGTAAAACCACCAGCAATTGCGATGGCTTGTTCCACAGTTAACTTTGGTTGATATTCATAGCCATTGGGCGAGGTAACTTCGCCAAAAATGTAAAACAGACGGAAAGATTCCATATTGATGGTAACCATAGGGTTCAATAGGTAATCACCTCGTAAACGCTCCTCTATTTCCGTTTCTATCGCTCTTGGAGTACGACCCGCGATGACGACTTCACCAATATAGGGAAAGTTCACTACGCCCGATTTACTCACTTTAAACTTCATAGACATATCAGGTTCACCGTAAACGATGATTTCGATTCTGTCGCCAGTACCCAATAAGTAATCATCTAAGTTTTCGTCAACTTGTGGCGACGCTGACGCCTGCTGACCAGCAACTGAGTTTGACCCTTGCTGCACTGCTTCATCTGCCAGTAAAGGCAATGACATCATCAAAGTGAGAAGAAATACCAACCATGTACGCATCTATATTTGCACCTTTAACTGCAACTCGACATACGATTGGTCATAGCCTAATCGTCTGATAATCGAATACTGATCAAATTCACCGATGTTAAGCACATCTACATCTTCATTTGAGCTAAATTTTTTCCACTGATAGTTCATTTCAAAACGAACAGACGGTCTGAAATCATAACCAATAGCGAATTTCGCAGTTTTGGTTTTGTCGTATCGGTTGTTATTTTCAACACGATAATCTTCCATCTCATATTCATAGCTCATAGTGGTAGACAAACGATCTACCCACCAATAATGTTGCCAAGAAATACCGTATATTCCGTCTAGAATATAACCACCTTCTTGTCTTGGATCTTTGACACGTTGAGATGTGTGCAGAGACCAAATATCATGTTTTAACGGTTTCCATTCCAACGCGACATTCCAGTTAGCTCCCAGAAAGCTATCTGAGTGGTCATTTTCTGGAAACGATTTGTACAAAGCAGCAATGTCCGCTTCAATAGTTGTTTTTCCGCTTCGGACACTTTTAATCCCGAACAGTAGATAATATTCGTTGCTATCTTTGCGCTTGTTGGCTTGATAATGACGACGGTTAGTAATCAAACTGTAGCGAAATCGGCTGTCGTCACTGTATTGGTCAAACAACTCAATCAGACCTGTGGTTTCTTGCCACTCTTGTTCTAATACGTATTGATAGAAATCATTATCCGCTAATTGAATGTGGTCTTTGTCATCATAATTAAAAGACTTAGTTTGAAGCATGACATCCAGTTTCCCTCGCCCCTTTGGAGCACCATAGCTGTAGCGAAGACTGGTGTTAAATTGTGAATAGTCCACACCAGAGTCACCGAAGCCATATTGTTCCATTTGAGATTCATCAAAGCCTTCTGTTAATCCAAGCCCTCTTTTCTCTTTTCCATACCCCTGTTGGATATTCCACTTTAACCCGTGTTTTAGCCCGTAACGCCAGTAGCCATCGAACATCATAAAGTGGCTGTCTGAATCATCTTCGCGAGAGTCTTCATAGCGGTTGTAATCGCCTTTATACATTAATAGGTATTGGTCTTCCCCTCTCTGGCCTATAGCTTTTATTTCAGGCGATACCGTTAAATAGTTCGACTCTATTTTGTCTTTATCATCCACTTGGTACGTGACGTTATCATCAACACCGTAAGCGGCACCGACCCGACTCTGAAAGTCGATACCTGCGAAACCAATATGCGATTTTGGTTTCAAATCAGCATACGCAGAAACGCTAACCAACAACGTGCCAACACACAGTAATAAGCTAGTATGCGGTTTCACTTACAAAGCCTTTAAAGATAGTTAAAAAGATGATTTTAATATCAAGCCACAGCGTCCAGTTCTGCATATATTGGATGTCGAATTGAATGCGCTTTTCCATCTTATCGACGGTTTCTGTTTCACCACGATAGCCATTTATCTGAGCCCACCCCGTAATGCCGGGTTTGATCTTGTGTCGAATCATGTAGTTGTCGACGATCTTTCTATACTCCTCATTATGAGCAACAGCATGAGGACGAGGTCCGACAATCGACATCGAACCTTGAAGCACATTAATGAACTGAGGCAGTTCGTCTAATGACGTTCTGCGAATAAAGGCGCCAAACTTGGTTACCCTAGGATCGTTTTTGGTTGCTTGTGTGACTACATCGCTGTTTTCCATCACTTTCATTGAGCGAAATTTCCACACTTTGATTTTCTTTCCTCCCAAGCCATAGCGATCTTGTTTAAAGAGCACAGGACCTGGCGAGCTCATTTTCACCCCTATCGCCACAGCAACAAGCACGGGAGAGATCATCAAAGTGATGATGGAACCGATAATAATGTCTTCAATTCGCTTAATCGCAGCACCGACCCCATCAAATGGTGAACCAAAGACACTAAATGTTTGAACGCCATTAACCGATTTCACTTTCGAAATACTAATGTTGTAGGTATATAAGTCAGGAACAAGATAGGTATCCACAGTACTGTCAGACAATTGCTCCAAATAGTGGCGAATACGGTCTTTAGCCACCATAGGTAGGGCTACATATACCTCATCAATTTCACCTTTGCGGGCTTTATCTATTAGTGTTTCCACCTTTCCTTGGTATGGAATTTTTGTCAGATAGCCAAAACGCTGTTCGCCTCGATCGTCATAATAAGCCAATTCAACGTCATTAAGGTGGTAGTCATTGAGCAAAGAACGAGATATAGCAATACCGGCAGGTGTCATGCCAATGATCGCGATACGCTGTTTCTGGTTCATTTTCTGGCGAAAGGTTCGCACAGAGATAATGGGTACCATCCTAGCCATTAGCAACACGGTAAATGCTAATACATACCAAAAAGAAAAGACCGTTGGATTTAGGTTTGTGATGGTCACACCATCAACATTCTTGAAGAAGTACTTCACCACTTCCATGGCTAAAACAGAGATAGTTAACGTGGCAAGCAATCGAAGAAGCGAAGCCCTAATACGACGCAGAGTACGATAGCTGTAGAGTTTGCAGTACTCTCCAACTAGCAGAAAAATAACTGAGAAAATAAATGCGGCCAGAATATCAATTGCCGTCTCATGATCACCAAGCGATTCAATAATGCTCGTTAGCATAAGGTTTATAAGCAGAAAATCGACCATCTTTAATAGCGTCGCGTAACCGTCATCTGCAAGTTTTAATACCTTTCTTGGTGTCATACCCAATTTGCCTCAAACGTATAAAAAGAAATTATTTCTTACTTGGTTATCTAATCCGTTGTTTAACGCTGAGCGATACTAAACGCAAAGCCGCGCATATATCTCACTACAGTCTAGAACAATTCCATTAACCCCATGAATAAAAAGCACTAAAAGCATAATGCTTGAGCGGATGGATGCTTTGTAAAAAATACTAACTTATTTTGTAGGGCTTGTTCCATATACTCGCTGTCAGATTATTCTTATATTTAAGATTTATTTTATTAACCTTCGCATTCATGGGCTCTGAATAATGCTCACTGAATTAAAATGGGCAATTTGGCGCTAAAAATAGATAAAGGCACTCAAAGAGTGCCTTTTTGCATAAATTCAAACGCCTTCGTTTTGATTTATCTACTCAACCGATTTTTGTTTGCAATGTTCTATCGCATCATGGAGCAGGTCCAATGCCGACTTATCAGATTCTGGTAATGCGGCGTCACTTACATGTATAGGAGTAACACGTTGGCCCCATCGGATATGTCCAGCTCCCCACGTTAATCCCGCACCGAAAGCTGCCACAAGAATATTGTCGTTTGGATTAACCTTACCTTGTTCTAGCGCTTCACACAGCGCAATAGGAACCGTTGCCGCTGAAGTATTGCCATACTTGTGAATATTGACGAAGGCTTTATCTTGGCTGATACCAGAAACATCGCACAAAGTTTGGATAATACGAATGTTCGCCTGATGAGGAATCACAACATCAATATCTTCATTGGATAAACCGCTTCTTTGAAGAACTTGCTGAGATGCAGCACCCATGCCACGAACTGCACGTTTAAAGATATCTTTGCCAATGAAGTTAAAATCCCAGTGACCATTGTCAGCCGCGAAACGATCCATCGCGGTACCAAACTTAGGCACCGCCAAGATGTCACGACCTTCGGCATCACAGCCAATTTGTGCATCTTGTAAACCGAGGGGCTCTTCCGTACGGCTCAATATCGCTGCACCTGCACCATCGCCAAACAAAACTGCAGTATCTCGCTTTGTCCAATCCAGATAAAAAGATAAACGCTCAGCACCAATAACTAATGCATGCTTGTAGTTACCCGCTTGAATCAAACGAGTCGCGGTTTCTAAACCATAAAGGAAGCCAGTACAAGCCGCATTCATATCAAAAGCAGCAGCACCTTTGTTGCCCAAATTCAGTTGAACTTTCGAGGCAATATTTGGAATCAAGGTATCTGGAGAACAAGTGGCGACAATAATCAAATCGAGATCACTGGCTTCTAGACCGGCACAAGCCAAAGCGTGTTTAGCCGCGACGGTGGCTAAGTCAGACGTGTTAACGTGGCTAATTCGACGGTTCTCGATACCAGTACGCGTACGAATCCACTCATCGTTGGTGTCTAAAAAAGTACTCAGGTCTTCGTTTGTTAGGATCGCTGGTGGCAGACATTTACCCCAACCTGTTATTTCAGCGTAAAACTTGGTCATACTCGTTCCAAATCTATAATTGTTATGCCAATACCAAGCGTGAATTAGCCTGCAATTATGAGCAATTCACTGCTGATATTGTCTATTGTATTTGTATCAATTGCCCCAACATTAGGCATAGGGGCGGATTATACGCTCATTTACAATATAGAGTTAAGTAAAGACCATATACACAAATCACGATTTGAGAGGAAACCTATGTCAACCTTCAACACACGCTGCCCTTCTTGTCATGGATTAAACCGTGTTCCCAATGAGCGAGTATCAGAAAGCCCGAATTGTGGTAAGTGTCAAACACCATTATTAGATGGCTCACCAATTGAAGGAACAGAAGCTAACTTTGATGCTATTTTGCAAAGCGCTCAACCAGTTGTTGTCGATTTTTGGGCACCTTGGTGTAATCCATGCGTTGGTTTCGCGCCTGTTTTTTCAGATGTAGCGAATGAAAGAAATGGTTCAGTACGTTTTGTAAAAATAGACACCGAAAGTCAGCAAAATCTCGCTGCTAAGTTCCAGATTCGCAGCATTCCAACCATAATGGTGTTTAAGAACGGACAAAGAGTTGATGTAATAAATGGTGCTCTTCCAAAATCTCAGTTTAATCAATGGTTGAACCAAGCTTTAACAAAATAAGCCATGTGAAATATTTCTAGTTAAGTTGGCTATTATCAGGATAAAATGCCAACTTAACTTACTATTTTGTAGATTAGACATTTGATAAAATTTATTAATCGTAAAGATCACAAATTTTAGTTTTACCTTTCCTATCATAAGTCTCATATTCGCCGCAAATTTTCTCTTTCTCCTATAACTTTGAGGCGACGTCGTTGGACAACTTGTTGATATCAACTTCTTCTCAACGCATTTCTGTTCCAGTCATTGCGTTAACTTTCTATGCTGTAGCATCAGGCTATTTAATGAGTCTGATCCCCCTTATGTTGCCTCATTATCACCTAGAAAGTAGTTTAGCCAGTTGGTTGGCGAGTGTGTTTTACGCTGGATTGTTAATCGGTGCAATGATCGTTGATCCTGCGGTAAACCGTCTCGGGCACAGAAATGCTTTCATTGCATTTTTGATAATTCTGCTGCTCTCTATTGTTACTTTGCCTTTGATCGCGAATTCAACTGTATGGTTAGTTGCACGCTTTATCGCTGGTATTGCAGTAGCTGGTGTATTTGTCGTTGTTGAATCTTGGTTACTGCATGGGGATGAATCTGGCAGAGCGAAGCGACTTGGTATCTATATGGCAGCGCTATATGGTGGGTCTGCCATTGGTCAGTTAGGCATTAGCTACATAGGTATTAATGGCGCGGTGCCATTTTTAACCATTTCAGCGCTATTACTACTTGCGTCTGTCGTACTGATTTTTGGTAAATCAACTCAACCGACTTCACAACAAGCGGTAAGCCTTTCTTTGCGTCAAATGGCTAAATTAAATCATGCCGCAATTATGGGATGTATCGTATCAGGGTTAACTCTTGGAGCGATTTACGGTTTGATGCCTGTTGAGCTTGATAACAGAGGGCTGGATCACTCAAACATGGGCGCGCTTCTTGCTCTGGTTATTCTGGGCGGAATGGCAATTCAACCGAGTGTTCCTTGGCTTTCAAAACACTTGGGTCGAACTCTATTAATGGCTTTGTTCTGCTTGATCGGCTCTGGTGCCGTTATGCTGCCATTGTTTGACTCTAGCTTGGCAATGCTTGCTGTAAGTTTGTTTGTATTAGGTATGGCGACGTTTGCGCTTTATCCAATCGCTATCAATTTGGGATGCGACAAACTAGATGCCAGCTACATTGTTTCCGCAACTCAAGTGATGCTGTTCAGTTACAGCGTAGGATCTGTGGTTGGCCCAGTGATTGCTGACTGGTTCTTACAAAATGGCCAAGGTTTGTTGGGCTATCTTTTGGTGATCCAAATGGCGACTTGTCTATATATGCTACTGGCAAGTATTAAAACCAAGCGCCAATGGGTTGCGGGTGAATAAACCGTTTACACTTAATACACCTGTTACGCTCAGAAATTGAGTTTACTGATTATTAGACGCTTTAAGTCGTTGATGGCGATTTGAGGCGTCTTTTCCTATTTTGATAGGCGGTTGCTTTCGCTCATGTAACAGATGGCGTATCGCAAGAATAGGATGTGGTAACAACATCCTTGGGCCTGAGTATCTCATTACCAATCTCATGCTTTCTTTCGGCTCTGGCTTATAGCAGTGGATTGGACATCGATTACAGGTCGGCTTATTTTGCCCGTAAGGACATCGGTCTAAACGTATTTCAGCGTAATCAAGCAAGGCTTGGCACTCTTCGCACAATCCATCTTTTCTGTTGTGATGTTTTTGACAGTAGATGTCCATCATCGCAGCTACGGTCCTGTATTCTGTTTGTAATGAACCGACTAAAATTGACTTGGCTTTCGTCATCATCAAACCCTACTGAATAGCGGCTAGGTTAATTTCTCACTGGCTATTGAGCTTAGTGTTTAAAACCATTAAGCTCCCCACCCTCATGTTCCTCAGATGTGAAAATCATGAACCGTAAAAAGAAGATCAACCAAATTTTAAAAAAGAAGATTAAGCAGCAAAATTCGAAGCTGCATAAAAGCAATAAGCCTCGCTACGTGTCTAAAGCTGAGCGCGCTAAACTGGAAGCAGAAGAAGCGGCGCAAGTGACAGATGAAGGCGAGACTCAATCACCAGAGTAACAACTCGTCATCAATAGCGATGTATCTGTCGGCGGCTTCTACTAGGCTGTTCGCGGTCAAACCGGGTACTCCATAAACTTCTACTTGCTTGCCGAATCTTTGTTGAATGCGTTTGGCGAGCAAGTCAAAATCTCCATCGCCAGAAACCAGTACAACCACATCAACTTCTTCTGCCAACTCAATGGCATCAAGCGTAATACCCACATCCCAATCGCCTTTCGCACTGCCATCACGGCGTTGTATAAACGGCTTTAGCATCACTTCGAAACCAATACCACGTAGTATATGGTGAAACTGACGCTGACCCGCGTCTTTGCTAGCGATAGCGTATGCATTGGCTTTGACGACCGTGCGACCATGAGTCACTTTTTGCCAAAACTGATTGTAATTAAAGTTAAGTTGATAGCGTTCTTTACAGGTGTAGTAGACATTCTGCACATCTACGAGAATGGCGATTTTTTCCATATTGATGTTGATACCCTTATAAAGTGTACTTTTTGATCGCGAAATATAGCGCCACATGACGGCCTAGAAACAAACGAAACCATACCACAGCCTAAAGCTGAAAGTTACACGATTATTGCTTATTGAGAATCTGTGACAACATTGCGAAGACGTTTATCTAAGTGGATATGTAAGGAAAAAGTCTTAAGCGATTTTTGAGAGCGAACTAAGAGAAAGTGGAGGCGCGTACCGGAATCGAACCGATGTACACGGATTTG
>NZ_JACVEG010000039.1 GCF_014596725.1 Vibrio sp. Y2-5 | reverse complement strand
GGATAAAGTCCGTATAATTGTGTAAAAGTAAAAAGGCCATATAACAGTCCTTTTACGGTACAATGTTTTTAACGACAAAAACATACCCAGGAGGACTTTTACATGACCCAAGTACATTTTACACTGAAAAGCGAAGAGATTCAAAGCATTATTGAATATTCTGTAAAGGATGACGTTTCTAAAAATATTTTAACAACGGTATTTAATCAACTAATGGAAAATCAACGAACAGAATATATTCAAGCAAAAGAATATGAACGAACAGAAAACCGACAAAGTCAACGAAATGGCTATTATGAGCGCAGCTTTACGACACGTGTAGGCACGCTAGAATTAAAAGTACCCAGAACACGTGATGGCCATTTTTCACCCACAGTGTTTGAACGTTATCAACGAAACGAAAAAGCCCTCATGGCTTCAATGTTGGAAATGTATGTATCAGGCGTTTCAACTCGTAAAGTATCAAAAATTGTGGAAGAACTTTGTGGTAAATCCGTCTCTAAGTCCTTCGTTTCTAGCTTAACAGAACAGCTAGAACCTATGGTTAACGAGTGGCAGAATCGTTTATTATCAGAAAAAAATTATCCTTACTTAATGACCGATGTACTCTATATAAAAGTACGAGAAGAAAATCGAGTACTCTCAAAAAGCTGTCATATAGCGATTGGAATAACCAAAGATGGCGACCGTGAAATTATCGGCTTCATGATTCAAAGTGGCGAAAGCGAAGAGACCTGGACAACATTTTTTGAATACCTAAAAGAACGCGGTTTACAAGGTACGGAACTCGTTATTTCTGATGCGCACAAAGGATTAGTCTCTGCCATTAGAAAATCCTTCACCAACGTAAGTTGGCAAAGATGCCAAGTTCACTTCCTAAGAAATATCTTTACCACCATTCCTAAAAAAAATTCAAAATCTTTCAGAGAAGCTGTTAAAGGAATTTTTAAGTTCACAGATATTAACTTAGCGCGTGAGGCTAAAAATCGATTGATTCATGATTATATCGATCAACCAAAATATTCAAAAGCTTGCGCATCATTGGATGATGGATTCGAAGACGCCTTTCAATATACCGTACAAGGAAATTCCCACAATCGACTAAAGAGTACCAATCTAATTGAACGACTGAATCAAGAAGTACGCAGAAGAGAAAAGATTATTCGCATCTTCCCCAATCAAACATCAGCCAATCGCTTAATTGGAGCCGTTCTTATGGACCTACATGATGAATGGATTTATTCTTCAAGAAAATACATCAATTTTGATAAGTAGAAATGGTAAAAACATTGTATAGCATTTTACACAGGAGTCTGGACTTGACTT
>NZ_JACVEG010000038.1 GCF_014596725.1 Vibrio sp. Y2-5 | reverse complement strand
AGAAGCAACTTTTCAAATGTCATATACTGTCTTGAATACATTTATGTATTGGCATTTTTGTTCGTATTTTTTATACTAAACGTGAGTTTTCCTTACTGGGGAAGGCTATATACATCCCAACTACAAAAGGGAATGCCATATAGTTCTCTTCACAAAACCATTACGATTAATTTATTAAACTTTGTAATGTTTCCAGAATATGAAGCATTTCATACAACAAGAATCTTATGGAATCAGCAACAACAAAAGAAGTTAAGTGATGATATTGAAGTTCATATTGTGGAGATTCCAAAACTCATGCAACAGTGGCGGAATGAACAAGTTAATCCCTGGGAAGATTCTTTTGTTCGTTGGTTGTTATTACTTCCAGCGAATGAGGATGAACAATTAACTCAAACATTGGAGGATATTGCGATGAACCAAGACCCTATTTTACAAAAAGCGATGAATAAATGGGAACGTATGAGTCAAGATTCTTCTTTCCGACAAGCGTATGAAGCAAGGGAGAANCTTTCCGACAAGCGTATGAAGCAAGGGAGAAAGCGTTGATGGATGAAGCCGCAAAGTTTGCTTATGCAGAACAAAAAGGGATTGAAAAAGGGAAAATGCAACTTATTCGTGGTATGCATAAAAACGGAATGCCAATAGAAGATATTGCAAAGTTTACAAATTTACGTATAGAAGAAATACGAAATATTTTACAAGCCTAAATAATTAAAAGTAACAACTACAAATACTTGTAGGTATTATTTTTTAGTGACCGCCACCAGGAAGTATAGTTAATGTTTGAAAAGATTTGAACTACTCCTACTTTCACTTCGTTTTACAAAAAAGAAGGCCAAGGTTGAAAATAGATAAATCATAATAAAAAACTACAGGTCTGTAATTGATTAAGAACCTGTAGTTTTTTTATGTTTATCCTATTTTATTTTCCATTTTTTTGCGTTTCAATAATAAATTTTGAAACTAATTCTGATAATGCTTCTACTTTTTCTTTTATGTTGTTAGATTGATTTGATACTTCCTCAATTGATGCCGCTTGTGTTTGGATTGACTGTACAGTTTGAGTGGTTTCTTTAGCTATTTGTGTTGCAGTTTCAGAAACACTTGATATAGAAGCATTAACTTCTTCTGTACCAGCAGACATTTCTTCTGTTGCTGCAGATACCTCTTGAATTTGGCTAGTGATTTTATTAATAGCCACCATAATAGATGAGAATGCTTGATCTGCTTGATAAGCAGCTTCTTTTCCTTCTGTAGCCTTTTGTTGACCTTTTTGCATGACATTCACCGTATCTTTTGTATTTGTTTGAATCAATTGTATTAAATGATTAATTTCATTTGCGGACTCTTTC
>NZ_JACVEG010000037.1 GCF_014596725.1 Vibrio sp. Y2-5 | reverse complement strand
TTTTTCAGGAGTTCCGACTCCACACCGTGTTACATTGGCTGGAATGTTGCCAGCTTATTCCATGTGTGCGATTGATGCCCTTGGCATTCCATCGATGTTTACAGATGCCGTTATTGAATCGGAATGTGCATTTTGCGGTGAAAAGATTACCATCGATGTGAAAAACAACATGCCCGTTGCCAATCCTGATACCGTGGTTGTAGGCTTGGGAACAACGGATGCTGCCGATACCAACGCATGCTGCGATTCTTCTTGCGAATCGAATGAGCCAACGTCCATTTCTACCAGCTGTTGCCCAGCCATTCAATTTTATTGTTCTGAGGAACATTGGCAAAAAGCGAATGAAAAGAATTCAACAACGGCGAAGGACAAGCTGACTCTTGCGGAAGCCTTTGAGGTTGGGGCTGCTGTTTTTGGCGGCACGTTATCTGGCTCTAAGGGTAAGTAAAATCTCATGAATGAAGTAAACTATATATTTACCCTGTACTAAGGTACGTGGTTTATGCTGTAAGTGAGGTGAGACGTATGAAATTTCGTATCGGAGAACTGGCTGACAAGTGCGGTGTTAACAAGGAGACCATTCGATATTATGAGCGTTTAGGCTTAATTCCAGAGCCTGAACGTACGGAAAAAGGATACCGAATGTATTCCCAACAAACGGTCGATCGATTGCATTTCATAAAACGAATGCAGGAATTAGGATTTACCTTAAATGAAATTGATAAATTGCTAGGGGTTGTCGATCGCGATGAAGCGAAGTGTCGTGATATGTATGATTTCACTATTTTGAAGATAGAGGACATTCAACGTAAAATTGAAGATCTTAAAAGGATTGAACGAATGCTGATGGATCTTAAAGAAAGATGTCCCGAAAACAAAGATATTTACGAATGCCCCATTATTGAAACACTGATGAAGAAATAAGAGGTGAAACAGAAATGAAAAACATAATAAAAAGTTCAGGTTGGTTTCTTGTCGCACTCATCACATGCCCGTGTCATCTGTTTTTACTACTTCCGTTGATTGCAGGAACAGCACTGGGATCATACTTCACGGAATTTAAAAATGTTATTTTCATCATGATGGGTCTGTTATTCGTTTTCGCTCTTTTCAAGGGCTGGAGAAAACTTGATCCAGAAACAAAAGAGGAAACAAAGAAAGATACAACCACACATGATTGTTGCAGCATGGAGAAGTTCAAGTCATGAAAGAAAAAGTTTCCCAAGTAGCCACTGTATTTTCAGCTTTTGTTATGGCGGGTTGTTGCCTGGGTCCACTAATCTTGATTCCCCTTGGACTCACTGGGTTTGCAGGCGCAATCGCATTCTACTCGTTGAAGTATCGGTTATTGTTCAGCATCGTTACCATTGTCCTTCTTGCGTACTCCTTTTATATGGTTTATGGAAGAAAGGGTAAAAGGAAAAGTTC
>NZ_JACVEG010000036.1 GCF_014596725.1 Vibrio sp. Y2-5 | reverse complement strand
CCAGATGGTAATTTTCAAAATCACTAAGTCTCTAGTTAGGACAGTGCCCAGATCATTACGCCTTTCTTGATGTCAGAACTTTCCCAACCTTAATTCTCTTTTTTTCGTTCTTAATATCTTATACAAGTTCTTATAAAGGTAGTCCATAATATATAACAGACAATCCCTTCATATTCCATACGTATACTGGTTACATAGTTTGTACATGTTAAGAGTAACAGAAGGAGGGATTCCAGTTGGAGTGGATTTTTTATCTATACCTGTTAAATACGTTCTTTATCTTATTCATAGCAATTTGGGAAGTTCGTCGGCCTGCCAAGGCTTTGAATTGGATAATAATCGTCCTTTTTTTACCTGTCATTGGTTTCTGGCTATATCTTAGCATATCAAACCCTAAGTTTATTCATCGAAAAAGATTGACCTGTTCTAAAAATGAATCTAACAAATTACCTGAGACATTCGGTGCTTCAGCATCGGTAATTGCCAATGCTTTACGGCATTTCACTGTGAATGGGCTTCGAATGGGCCAAGTCCAAGTGTTTAACAATGGGATAGCAAAATATGATCAACTCCTTGTATCCCTGCAAAAAGCCCAAGAAACCATTGATCTGGAATATTTCATCTATCGGAACGACCAAATTGGTAATCGAATCANAACCATTGATCTGGAATATTTCATCTATCGGAACGACCAAATTGGTAATCGAATCACAGAACTGCTAATCGAAAAAGCATTAAATGGAGTGCAGGTTCGTTTTATGAGAGATAGCTTGGGGAGTTATAAATTCCCGCGTGAAAAAATCCGGCAGATGGTTGAAGCAGGGATAGAATGCAGGACAATATTTCCTCTGCGATTTCCCTGGATTTTGTCCAATTGGAATTATCGGGATCATTGTAAGATTGTGACGATTGACAGAAAGGAATCCTTTACTGGCGGTATGAACGTTGGGTATGAATATACAGGATTAAAGCCAGACGTAGGATTTTGGAGGGACACTCATTTGCAAATTATAGGGGAAGCAACAGGCGACTTGCAGACTGTTTTTGATGTTCATTGGGAAATCGCTGTGCCGGAAAGGATAAAATCAAAAACAAATTTGAAAACAAAATCAGAGGTAACGAAAATCAATTCAATCGGCAGAGCAGATCATTCCAAATGGTCAGCCGAATTGGGATCAGAGTTGAGCACCCTTGATGATAAAAAAATGGACATATCCGGAAAAACTAGGACATTGCATAAAGCGTATATCCATACGTTGGAAGGAAACCCTGGAATTCCTACCCCAGTCATTCGGCAAGCTTACTTTATATGTATAACACAGGCGACCAAGACTATTGATTTAACAACACCCTATTTTGTACCAGAAACGGATATTATCATGGCATTAAAGACAGCAGTAACTCGTGGTGTCCGTGTAAGATTGCTGGTTCCTCGCCACAATAATCAAAAAATCGTGGGTCTTGCAAGCC
>NZ_JACVEG010000035.1 GCF_014596725.1 Vibrio sp. Y2-5 | reverse complement strand
TGCATGTTTAGATTGTACGAATTTCTGTACAAGTAAACAATTTCTTACTGAACATGAAGAGCACTTAGAGCGAACTAAAGAAATACTAAATAGGGCTAAACAAAACCAATGGCAGCGTCAGGTTGAAACCAATGAACGTGTTAAAAATAGATTAGAACAGATTATTCATTCGTTAAAGGAGACGAATTAAAATGATTAGAAAAGGTAACACAACTGCCATAGTTCAGCTAGCTAAAGACAAGTCGGAGAAAACAAGAATTAGGGTTGAAAAGACAATTTCAGAGATGGCATTGAAAGAAGAGAAGATTAATTTTAATTCCGTTGCACAAAAAGCAAATGTTTCAAAGTCATGGCTTTACAAACAAAAAGATATTAGAACTAGAGTGGAGACATTAAGAGGGATGCAGATAAGTGAGTTAACCCCCCGTAAACCTAGTAAAAGCCCTCGTTCAGAGGACGTATTAATAAAAACCTTAAAAAGCCGTATAAAGGCGTTAGAAGAAGAGAATGAACGGTTAAAGGATCAAGTTCAAAAATTACATGGCAAGCTGTTTTAGCAGATTTGTGTTTCTTGGAATTTATTGGGCACTTTGAATTGGCTACCTAAAATGAAATCGCTAAAACCTTCAATAACTTCAATAGCCCATTTCCCTAAATGTGTTAAGGGGAAATGGGCTTTCTTCTAGTATTGTTGGCATGATCGCAGAAGTGTTTTATGCTCTTAAATAATACTTTTTAATATATTGCAAATACTCATTAGCACTTTTCTGTATCTCTTCGCCCTTCATATCCGAATTAGCACCGTAAAGTACAAACTCTGGTACATATTCAGCATGAATCTATGCACATAAAGATTTGAATGGTGTTAACATCTGGGTTAATGTATGCTTGTTTTTACCCATACTTGTAAATTCACCTTTTTTTACGCCAGCTGATATAGCTAATCCTAATTTTCGATTATAAAATATTCTTTTACCCTTTGATCCGTAAGCCCATCCATATATAATCACTTCATCGATCCATTTTTTTAATAATGAAGGAGAACTATACCAATATAATGGAAATTGAAAAATAATATTATCATGATTTTCAACTAATTCCTGCTCTCTTTTTACATTNATGATTTTCAACTAATTCCTGCTCTCTTTTTACATTTATAATAAAATCAGGATACTCTCTATAAAGATCATGAATGGTAATTTCGTTTGAATAAGACGCTGCTTTTTCTACCCAAACTTTATTGATTCGAGAATTTGGCATATCTGGGTGAGAAACGATCACCAATGTTTTCATTGTTTCATCCTTAACATACTCAACTTTCGCACCAATAAAACAGTGTACGAAAGTTGAGTTACTTAAAAGTATTCTATTCTAAGAAATTCAAATTTGCGTGATTCCTAAGCTATTTATTTACAGCTTAAACTATAGAAGATGAACTAAACAATAACTAATCTTTACATAACTAAGTTATTAC
>NZ_JACVEG010000034.1 GCF_014596725.1 Vibrio sp. Y2-5 | reverse complement strand
TCAGGCTGTGGAGAAAGTCTTCTCCACAGCCTGTTTTTGTGTCTGAACCTCTTTTTATGTGTCAACACTGATAAAAAAGAGGAAAAGGAGAGATTTTTTATGATGGGTGCTTTAAAAAATCATCGTGATGAGCGTGTATCTGTTTCTGTAGAAGAGTTGGTTCCACAAGATCATTTCCTTCGTGCAATTGAAGCGACAATTAGTTTTGATTTTATTGAAGAGAAGTTACGCCCTTATTACTGTGAAAACAATGGACGCCCGTCCATTCATCCTATTGTTTTATTTAAGATGATGTTTATTGGATATTTTTACGGTATTCGTTCTGAGCGTCAATTGGAAAAGGAAATTAAAACGAATATTGCCTACCGTTGGTTTTTAGGGTTTTCTCTATCGGATACTATTCCGGATCACTCTACAATCAGTTGGAATCGTCGTACTCGTTTTATTCATACAAATATTTTCGAAGAAATTTTTGATGAGATTGTGAGACAAGCGACGGAGCACCGGATGGTAGGAGGACGTGCACTGATGACAGATTCTACACATATTAAGGCCAATGCCAATAAAAATAAATTTGTACATAAATATAAAAAAGAAAAAGCAAAGTTTTATATAGACGAGCTAGAAGCTGCGGTAATCGAAGATCGTGAGGTACATGGAAAAAAGAATTAAAACCTAGAAAGGAAAGTGATACCCCTACCAAAAAAACTCGTATAAGTACAACGGATCCAGATAGTGGATTTTTAATGAGAGATGGAAAACCAAATGGTTTTCATTTCTTGGATCATCGTACGACTGATGCGAAGTACAATATTATTACAGATACCTATGTAACGGCTGGAAATATGGCAGATTCCGAGCCGTATTTAGCACGCCTCCAAGCTCAGATTGATAAATTCGACTTCAAAGTAGAAGCTGTTGCCCTTGATGCTGGCTATTTTACAGGATATATCTGTAAGAAACTATCAGAACGGAATATATTTATGGTGATGGGGTATCGCCGATTTGGAAAACGGAATAAAGAAGTACCGAAAAGCCAATTTAAATATGTAGAAGAAATGAATGTTTTCGCTTGTCCGATGGGATGTATTCTAGAATATGTAACAACTGATCGTGAAGGATACCGTCAATACAAATCGAATCCAGAAGACTGCGCTGTTTGTCCGTTACGTGAGGTGTGCTTTTCAAAGAAACAAAAACAAAAAGTTATCACTCATCATGTGTGGGAGAAATATAAGGATATTGCTAGAAAAAACAAGCTAACAGCTACAGGGANCAAAAAGTTATCACTCATCATGTGTGGGAGAAATATAAGGATATTGCTAGAAAAAACAAGCTAACAGCTACAGGGAAAAGGTTGTATAAAGTACGCTGTTCCACTATAGAGCGAAGCTTTGCGGACGCCAAAGAACTACATGGCTACCGCTATGCCCGGTTTCGAGGGCTGAAGTCTGTCCAAATGCAAGCTTATCTCACCGCAGCTTGTCAAAACATGAAAAAAATAGCCCTCCACCTGACCAAAAAGGGTCAGGTGGAGGGCTATTTTTTAAAATTCTATTATTTTATGTTGTTTTTATTCGCTAAAATCAAAAAAGATTCCAGAGTGTTGGGAACCCTAAAGGGTTTCCCAACACTCTGAAAAA
>NZ_JACVEG010000033.1 GCF_014596725.1 Vibrio sp. Y2-5 | reverse complement strand
AAGGATTGAGGGGTTGGGGAGTTCGATTGTAAGGGGTCAAGGGGAAGTTTTTCCCTTGTGGGTTTGGGCAAAGCCCATGGTTTTTTGCCATGATTGTCATGGCTCGGTGGTAGCCGAAATGCCCCGTAGGGCACACGTGTTTACGCAGTAAACTGTAGTGTGCTACAGTTTACATGGAACTACCACCGAAAAAGGAGCGAAGCCCATGTCAAGATTCATGGTTTGTCATATGAAAAAATTCAAGATGACAGATGTGAAAGGATTACAAATACATAATCAACGTGAAAAAGAAAGTCATTCAAATCCAGATATTATTCAAGAACNACAGATGTGAAAGGATTACAAATACATAATCAACGTGAAAAAGAAAGTCATTCAAATCCAGATATTATTCAAGAACGAACGGAACAGAATTATGATTTGATTCATGGTAAAGAGAACGTGGATTATAAAAAACTAATTCAAGATAGAATTCAAGACGGGGTTGTATCTGATAGAGCCATTAGGAAAGATGCTGTTGTTTGTTGTTCGTTTATGATTTCGGCTAGTCCTGATTATATGAATTCTTTATCTCAAGCGGAACAGAGACGATTCTTTGAAGAGTCTGTTTGTTTTTTAAAGGCAAGGTATGGAGAAGAGAACTTTGTATATGCTTCAGTGCATGTTGATGAAAAAACACCTCATATGCATGTAGGAATGGTTCCGGTTAATGAAAAACAAAAACTATCAGCGTATTCATTTTTTAAAAACAAATCAGAGCTTCATGATCTACAAGATAAAATCTATGAACATGTGAAAGAAAAGGGATTTGATATAGAGCGTGGTGTTTCTAGTGACAGGAAACATTTATCGGCGCAGCGCTTTAAAGCGGTGACTTTGCAACAAGAAATAGAGAAGTTAGAACAGGAAAAGAACGAGATAGATAGTCGTCTTCATGATTTGAAATTATCTTTAGATAAAGCTAAAAGTGTAGATGAGATCCCTGTTAAAGAGAAAGGTGGGTTTATACGCTCTAAAACGGTCGAGATTGCATTAGAAGACTTTGAAAGTATAAAAGTATTGGCTAAGTCTTCTGAAACGCTTAGAGAGGAAAATAAGCGCCTTAAAAACGAAAAGGTTAAGAGTGAATATGAAAAAGATAATTTATATAAAGAACAACGTTTTTTAGAGAGGAAAGTAACTGATTTAAAAAGAGAGAATGAAGGGTTAAAGGGCGAAAATGATTTTCTTAAGAAAACGTTGGATCGAGTGAAAGATTTGTATAAGGAGAAGTTGCCTGAATTTGCAGGAATGATTGGTTATGTTAAAGCGAGTATACTGGATAAGATGAATCGCAAGTTTTTAAAACGACATTTTGCTGGTGATGACGAAGTAAGTGGTGCTCAAAAGTTCTTGAATCACAAACAAGAGCATGAAGAACAACAAAAGAGATTAAAACAAGTGCGAAGAAGCCAACAGAAAAATCGGGACCAGGGATTGGAGAGATAGTGTGGGGACATTATTTAATCAACAACCAAGGATGGAGTATTTTCATAGCTTTGGAGTGAACTTTATAAACACTGTGAAGGATTTGGCTGAGAAAAATAATTTAACGATTGAAGAGACTTGCAGGATTTTGGAATTGACTATGAAAATTGATGACTATGATCGTAAGGATGAACAATTAGCTGGTATTGG
>NZ_JACVEG010000032.1 GCF_014596725.1 Vibrio sp. Y2-5 | reverse complement strand
TTTAACGATAAATTGAACAGGAGAAAGATGTTTTGGATAATTCTTAAATAACCTTCTTACATCCCACACATCTTCTTTGAGATATTCTTCTCGCTCTTTTGGGTTTTTAATGTACTCAACTTCGTGATGGGGAGGGTAGTCATCTTCGTAGTGTCTTACCTGAACACCCATGTTTTCTAAAAGTTCAGCGAACTTTTCATCTTTGATGGCTGTATACCAAGGACCAGAGCTTTTAAATCCTGCTAATTTAGATAATACGTCATACTTTTTATCTTGGTTTTCAGATTGCTGTAAGACTTCGAAGAACTTCTTCTGTGTCTTCGTCATCCAAGAGGTATCGATAGCTGTAATAGGAAAAGGAGAAACGGTTGCCTTTGTTCCCAAACTCTTCGAGTTATTTGCTTTTGATGAATTTGCTGCTTCATTTTTTGCCATTTNAGGAGAAACGGTTGCCTTTGTTCCCAAACTCTTCGAGTTATTTGCTTTTGATGAATTTGCTGC
Organism: Vibrio sp. Y2-5; assembly: GCF_014596725.1. Classification (GTDB taxonomy): domain Bacteria; phylum Pseudomonadota; class Gammaproteobacteria; order Enterobacterales; family Vibrionaceae; genus Vibrio. The sequence continues at coordinate 1,241 of NZ_JACVEG010000032.1, read as the reverse complement.
TTCATTTTTTGCCATTTTCTCGCTCCTTACGTTTCTCTTCTCTATACTCACTCATTCGTTGGTATTCTTTTTTATGGTCTTCTGCATTTAAATGGGCATATATTTGCATCGTGGTTGCAACATCTTTGTGACCAACCCTTTCTTGGATATACTTCCAGTTGATAGGCTCACCTTTACTGATGTACTCTCTTGCTAATTCAGTAACGTGCGTGTGTCTTAGTTTATGGGTGTTCAGTTTAATCCCTGTTTTCCTGTTGTAATGATTAAGGGTGGAGGTAAGTGTCGATTTCTTCATCGGCTTTCCATTATCCATAGGATTATTACTATTAACCACAACAAACAGGAAATCAGTAACAGGGTCACTGTTCACCCAATAGCTACTAATATATCTATCTATCAAAATCATAAGGTCAGGTGGGAGATGAACAAACCTGTCCCTGCCATACCCAGCCTTAGCCCTTGATCCATTTTCGTTGTCTGGTCTGAAACGAATATGTATGCCTTGCTCGCCATAATCAATGTCCTCAAGCTTTACTCCAAGAAGCTCACCAGACCTTACCCCTCCTTCTTTAAGAGTTAAGAGAATGATTTTATCTCGTAAGAGATTGACTGCCTTCAGGTACGTCTGAAAATCCTTTTGATCAATGGTCTTAGGAATAATATGAGGAACTTTTGATTTTAAAGTGTTCTTCTGAACAGTCCTGCTTTTCCGAGTGTGGGATAACATATCTTTATCTCTCATCTCATTTGTAACCATGACATTACGATACACAACAGGATTGTCTTTAATCCTCCCACTAGCTTTAAGCCAAAGGAATAAAGAACTTACCCTATCTACGATGGCATTGACAGTAGAAACTTTAAGGTCGTCTTCAACGTATTCATAATCTAGCATCTCTACATTTTCATAAAATCTATACGGGTTCTTGAGCCATAATTTGAAGTTAGTAAGAATATCAGGTTTTCCATCTAGGTCCAAAATACCCAAACCCTTTATTTTCAAATACACAATGAAATACCATAAGTTGTAGCAATATGTTTTTATCGTATTAGGAGATACTTCTCGTATTGCTCTTGCTTGTATCATATCGAGATATTCTTTTACTAATAGTATAAAATCTAAGTTTTCATCCATAAGATAGTACATTGTCCCATTACCTGTTTGTGCTTCTCTAACAGATACAATCTCATGCCATTTATCCTTTATTGTTTTTTCCTTACGAGATATTGTCATTTAGCTA
>NZ_JACVEG010000031.1 GCF_014596725.1 Vibrio sp. Y2-5 | reverse complement strand
GAGGCGAACCGGGAGAACTGAAACATCTAAGTACCCCGAGGAAAAGAAATCAATTGAGATTCCGAAAGTAGCGGCGAGCGAAATTGGATTAGCCCTTAAGCTTTTAATGACACAGGTGAAGAGTCTGGAAAGTCTCGCGATACAGGGTGATAGCCCCGTAACCGACATGTCATTTTGAGTGAAAACGAGTAAGGCGGGACACGTGATATCCTGTTTGAATATGGGGGGACCATCCTCCAAGGCTAAATACTCCTGACTGACCGATAGTGAACCAGTACCGTGAGGGAAAGGCGAAAAGAACCCCTGTGAGGGGAGTGAAATAGAACCTGAAACCGTGTACGTACAAGCAGTAGGAGCAGGCTTTGTCCTGTGACTGCGTACCTTTTGTATAATGGGTCAGCGACTTATATTCAGTGGCAAGGTTAACCGTATAGGGGAGCCGTAGGGAAACCGAGTCTTAACTGGGCGCTTCAGTCTCTGGATATAGACCCGAAACCGAGTGATCTAGCCATGGGCAGGTTGAAGATTGAGTAACATCAATTGGAGGACCGAACCGACTAATGTTGAAAAATTAGCGGATGACTTGTGGCTAGGGGTGAAAGGCCAATCAAACTCGGAGATAGCTGGTTCTCCCCGAAAGCTATTTAGGTAGCGCCTCGGACGAATACTACTGGGGGTAGAGCACTGTTAAGGCTAGGGGGTCATCCCGACTTACCAACCCTTTGCAAACTCCGAATACCAGTAAGTACTATCCGGGAGACACACGGCGGGTGCTAACGTCCGTCGTGGAGAGGGAAACAACCCAGACCGCCAGCTAAGGTCCCAAATTACTACTAAGTGGGAAACGATGTGGGAAGGCTCAGACAGCTAGGATGTTGGCTTAGAAGCAGCCATCATTTAAAGAAAGCGTAATAGCTCACTAGTCGAGTCGGCCTGCGCGGAAGATGTAACGGGGCTAAGTAGTAAACCGAAGCTGCGGCAATGCGATTTATCGCATTGGGTAGGGGAGCGTTCTGTAAGCCGTTGAAGGTGTGTTGTAAAGCATGCTGGAGGTATCAGAAGTGCGAATGCTGACATGAGTAACGATAAAGGGGGTGAAAAACCTCCTCGCCGGAAGACCAAGGGTTCCTGTCCAACGTTAATCGGGGCAGGGTGAGTCGACCCCTAAGGCGAGGCCGAAAGGCGTAGTCGATGGGAAACGGGTTAATATTCCCGTACTTCTTACAATTGCGATGGGGGGACGGAGAAGGCTAGGTGGGCCTGGCGACGGTTGTCCAGGTTCAAGTGCGTAGGCTTGAGAGTTAGGTAAATCCGGCTCTCTTTAAGGCTGAGACACGATGTCGAGCTACTACGGTAGTGAAGTCATTGATGCCATGCTTCCAGGAAAAGCCTCTAAGCTTCAGATTGTAAGGAATCGTACCCCAAACCGACACAGGTGGTCGGGTAGAGAATACCAAGGCGCTTGAGAGAACTCGGGTGAAGGAACTAGGCAAAATGGTACCGTAACTTCGGGAGAAGGTACGCTCTTGACGGTGAAGTCCCTCGCGGATGGAGCTGATGAGAGTCGCAGATACCAGGTGGCTGCAACTGTTTATTAAAAACACAGCACTGTGCAAAATCGTAAGATGACGTATACGGTGTGACGCCTGCCCGGTGCCGGAAGGTTAATTGATGGGGTTAGTTTTCGGACGAAGCTCTTGATCGAAGCCCCGGTAAACGGCGGCCGTAACTATAACGGTCCTAAGGTAGCGAA
>NZ_JACVEG010000030.1 GCF_014596725.1 Vibrio sp. Y2-5 | reverse complement strand
TAGGGGTACCGCCACATGCCCATCAACTTAAGAACGAAAACAAAATGAACTTTCGTTCAAACAAACTAAAAAACACGTAATGTACTTTTGGTATTGAAAAGTACACACACCAAATAAACTCTAACGAGTTTCATTTTAAAAATTATGCAGCTTTCTTTTGTTTTCCAAACCCATTATACTCATAGACAACACCCATAATATCAAAGATAGTTTTCTTCTCATATCGATGAGATTTCCGTCCATTCTTCTGTAGGAGGTCGAACAAACGGATTAAAATCTTTGTTAGATTTTGGGTGTTTCTCTGTATCGCTTGATATAACAGCGATACATGATCTTGAATCATCCCAATGGCTTTATATTCACTTAATTCTCTTTTGTTCTTTTGCAAAAGAAGTTTACGCATCTTAAACATCGTAGAAGAACAGATAAAGATGGCAATAAGTCTTCCATACACATGACATTCTAATCGCTCTTTTTTGATAGTTTGCCAATGATGAATTTGAAATAAGGATTTCCACGTTTTAAAAATAATTTCTATTTGCCAGCGAAGGGAGTAAAAGTCATGTATTTGTTCCATCGGAACAACTCCTTCAGGCGTATTTGAGACATATATGTTGATACCCGTTAATCGTTTACTCTTTTCTGAAAATGTAATACCCTTTTTACTTTCAGTGTAACTTTGTTTTTTTCTACGTTCCTGTATCTGTTTGTCTGTTAAACGATAGATAATTACACGTGTGAATAGTTTTTGATTCTTTCCAATGTAAGCTTCTTTTATTTCGTATGTTTGACCGGGTTTTAAATTGTTCATAATATGTTCTAAATCAACTTGGATATACTGTGATTGCTTTTTTACGGTTCCGTTTCGAAAGTATTCTGGAAACGGATTTTTTACATACACGGTATGGTTTAATTTTAATCTGGATATATAATAAGCACCTCGTTGATCCATTTGATCTAAGTCTTCTAATGAAAAATAACCTAAATCACGGATACATAAATCGCTTGGACGTAATGTGTCTAAGCATTCTGTTCCAAAGGTCTTATCATTATTTTTTCCTGGACCTATCTGAAAGTTTAGAAACTGTCCGCTATGTAAGTCATATTCTAATTGAATCTTGATACCCGCTGTTTGTGCACAACCACCTGATCCAGGATATACATGGGCTAAATGTTTTGGTACTTGGAAAATCGTCGCATCTAAAATACGAATTCGTTGAAAATACGTGAGCGCCGCGCTTGAAATGGCCGATGTTTCACAGATTTTACTTTTCCATAATGCCGAAAAAATATATTTCAAAAATTCAACCGCTTTTTTATCAAAGCGTTTATTGAGTCCTTCTGGACTCATAAGAGTGCCTGTGGCCGCATGTAATTGACTGCATAGTCGAACAAGCGAGTCACTCGCTGTACGTTGACTTACCCAAATACATATGGTAGCTAATTCATTTCCAGAAAACTTTCGTTTTCTTTTTACAAAACCTAATTCTTTTGCGAGTTCTTCCAAAAGAGAAGGGGTTAAATGACGATACAGTTCTTCAGAAAATAGTTGTAATTCATCTTGAATCGAAAGATTCATAAAAAATGTCACCCTTTCTAGCTAGCTTTTTAGAAAGAATAACGTTTTTTGTCACTTGGGGGTAGTGAAAATTCTTAAGTTGATGGGCATGTATGGTGACCCCTAATACAACTTAAAAGCATTTGAAATACGTTTAAAAAAAGTAACTCAAAAACTTTTTACTTTTTAATAAGTGTAGTATTGAATAATTAGTAAAGTGATTATTGGGAG
>NZ_JACVEG010000003.1:203883-652447 GCF_014596725.1 Vibrio sp. Y2-5 | reverse complement strand
ATATAGGTATAATAGTCGCAACCTTTAAGCCATAATTTTGCACGCCCATCCGGTAATAGGCCGAATAAAAACTCTGTTTGATAACAATGCTGCCCTTCAAGCCAAGGATGCGGATAAGGTTTCACCATTGCTGCTTTGATTTGAGGGGTGACGTCGACAACGGTGGTGTAGTCCGTGGAGTTATTACGCCAGTAGACATATAACTGGTCTGGTAGAGACTTTTTACCTTTCCCCAACTGGTTTGGGGTAAAGTTTAATGCCCCCGTTAAAGGAAGCACGTTTCCGTCATAGTCTGAGTAAGTATAACGGCGGTAGTTCTCAATTGTCAGACGAGGCTCAAGTACAAGATTTCCATATGGTAACATCATACTAGTCCAATCTTCTTCCTCATTGACCCCATAGGCTTGTAATACCCCTGATGGAAATTCATAAGAAATTGCCGCCCCAATCCGCCACGCCTGAAAATGGTCATCATCGGGGTAACCTTGGTCGGTACATGCTGTGGTACTAATAAGCGCCGTAATCGTTAATATGAGCATTTTGTTCACACTCGTACTCCTCACGTTGGTAGTTCCCATTAATGGTATGTGGACTAAAAGGCTTCAATATTCCCATTGACTTACTTTCATCAGATGAGTGATGAATTAACCCTAACTCCATAAAATTACGTCTTTGTGCATCAGAGCCTAGCATTTGCTGTATTTTTTCCGCATCCCCTTGCTTCGCTGTATCTAGTGCCTGCTCGCACAGCAGTTTAAAGGGAAAGCAATACTTAGATATATCGTTATTAAACACATGTTGAACAGGGTAATGTAAGTGCGCATCAAAATTGCTTTTCGTACAACTCCACACCTCATTATCATATTCTCTGTCACTTATTGGCACACCTGCAAACTCAGCTAGGCCATACATCACCCTTAAATATAAACGTGATAAGTCTCCCTCTGTACACTTACGGTAAATAAGGTGGCCTTGAGCTACACTAGACTCTCGCCTCACATCGACTACCTTAGGTTCGATAATAATAAAATCATTTCGAGACCAACCTTGGCTCACCTCAAAATCTAACGCTTCCTCTAACTGCTTTGTCAGCGCTTGAAGGCGCTTGGCAACACCCAAAAGCGGCAAATTTGCATCTTCGACGGTTTTAATCAGCTTATTTTCTAACAGTGGCAATAAGTATTTATCTTGTGAGAAAGCTACACGAGAGTGATATCCTCCACCGATATCCGAGTGCGCACCAGGCAGGACCAACTCGTCAAACTGTGGGGCGGGATTGAGTTTATTCAAACTGAAATTCTTACGATATTCGGTTTGATTGTGCGCCACCAAATGGACTGCTTTACGAACCCGTTTCGGATCAAGCCACAAACGAACGTCACCGTTTTTATTATCGTGCGCCGACAAATCTAAGCCGACCACTGCGGCCACGGTATCAAACAAACCGGCAAACATCACTTCACAATGGTCATTGCTGTGCCACTTAAAATCAGATGTCAACTGTACCTCAAATTGTTGGCACGCTTTCTCAAACTTTTTGGCAAATAAACTGCGCTGACCATCGAGAGTGGTATTAATAAAATGCCTAGCCGCAGCTGCCCCACGACTAAAACCAAATACATCAAATTCTAGCTTGCTAAAGCCATCAAGGTCGATGCCTGAGTCTCGTTTGATGAAAGTGACGATGCTTTCAAAGGCACCGCAAACTTGTTCAATCCCCGTAGCAACTTTGTCGATTACACCATAATCTCCTTGACCTAATCCTTGCCCCAAATCCGATTCGTCTGCTTTGGCGATATCCGTACTGTTACCAGTACCAATCCCCGTAATGTACTGCGCGTGAGAAAACACGCGTTGCGTCTGATCAAATTCATTACTCTGGTACAAATCAAACAGCTTTTGGATGTTGGTTAACTCGTTGCTGGCGCTGCCCTCGACTTTTTCAGGTTTTTTAGGGTACTCAAAGCACTTCTCATGCAAGCGCGTTGCCGGGACTTCATCGTAACCCGGCGCCTGTCCCTCTGAGCCCAGATAAAGCCCCAACCAATCGTTGTAATACGTGTTTAGTCGTTCTTTACCCCAACGCGCACTGTAAGTGTTGTTCGCCGTACCATCAAAGAACATCCCCAGCCTTAATGTGATGTAACGACAACCTTGGACCGTCACTACATGGCTTTTGTCTGTCTCCAGTTTGACCTCTCCAAGTTTTCCCGCTTGATGACGCTTAGGCAGTTTGCGATTATCTCTTGAGGAGAGAAAGTCTCCCATCGTGTAATGATGGTAGTGGCGTGGGGCATCTTGATAACCTAACGCTAACTCGTTCAGCCACGCATCCACTTGCGGTAATCGCTCATCATTCGGCATGCGTTTTTCTGTTTCACTGCGCCAGTGTTCTGTCTCTAAATGCAGCGTGACATGCCCCGGTGCTAGTTTAGTGAGCAAGATGGGCGCTTCACCGACCGTTATGGGGAATTGCGCGTCAGTGCTATCAATCAGAATGCCTTTCACATTCGGAAAAGGTTGGTTATGTTCATCTCGAATGAGGATTTCTATCCAGTGGGTATACTTTTCACAAGGGACGCAGTGCGCGCTGACTCCTATCGGCCCAATTATCATACCATTTCCTCCACCAAGACCTGTAAGCGCTTCTCTTCATCCCATGATAGCGATAGTGCTTTTGAGACGGTTTCAATAGGAGCGCTTTGGCTTACAATCAAAGTCGCTAAGAGCATCAACTGAGCATCCGTTTGGTTGACATGAGCTTCTTGAGCATTTTGTAAAATTTCGATAAACGTTTTTTTAGGATGAGACATTTTGCTTATCACTTGAGGTAGTGTTGCCCATAAACGCCGTTCAATATGATGAGCAAGTTGAGGAATATTTTGATTTTCTTCAAAGTGCTCTGCCTTTATGACCCACCAAGGGGCTTTATTAACCGAAAAATCAAGATCAGACTTGTTCGAATAGGTAATGATGTTTGACTCATGGTTTTCTGATGACCCAACTGCAGACCAACTGGTGAGGTTGCCTAGTAGGGCATGTCTGTCCATCTCATTCATCAGTGCCAGCATAGGCATAATGACCTGTGGGTCATAAAAACGAAACAGAACCTCTTCTCCCTCAAGCCCAGCGGTGAGTAAACTGCGAAGGTGCGCCAATACCACGTTCGTCTCTGCTTTGGAAGTTAATATCATACCTTTATTCAGGGTATCGGCATGAAGCTCGGCTAAAGACGATGCGGGCACGAGCCAAGGAGAGAGTGACATGACCACCTCATACGATTTACCGTCAAACAATGGCGTAGCACCATCGATCGAAAGCAACTGTTGTATAGCTTCTTGGTAAACACTGGCGGTCGCAAGCCAATAAGTGGGACTGTGCTGCTCTGTTATCCACGATTTCATATACATCCTTAAGACTGTAACGGACAGGATTTCACTGCCGCGATGTGTTCGTTCTCAGCTTTTAGAAGCGCTTGGAAAGATACCGTTGCGGTTTGAGTTGGTGGCTCAACGTTTGCAACTCCGTTCGGCAGTTGTGCCATTTGTCCGCCAAAACCGCTACCATTGCCCGCATTGCCACCAGAGTTAAGTTTGATACCTGGCCCAACTAAGCTCACGCCAGACGCGTCCACTTTTACAAAGCTGCCACCGGCTTTTATCGTCAGCTCTGCTCCGGCCTCAATCACCACTTTTTGACCCGCTTTAATGTGCACTTCATTGCCCACATCCAATGCGTAGAGACTGCCCACTTTTTGATGAGCGCTGCCATCAATAACGAGACTGTTATCTTTCGTTATATGAGTACGCTGCTCGCCACCCATGGTGATATGTTGATTGTGCTTGATGTCCTGATAGCTGTCGTTCTCTATGATGAGATGCTTATCGTGGTGAATGTGGCTGCTGTGGTCGTTATTCACCTTCGCTTCAAAATCTTTTTGTGCGTGCAGATAGACCTTTTCGTTCTCTGATTGGTCTTCGAAGCTCAGCTCGTTAAATCCTTCCCCCTGATGGGTCTCACTGCGAATGACCATCTTGGTTTTGTTTTCTGGCAGTGGATAGGGCGGTGTATTGGTCGCATGGTACGTACGACCGGTGATAATTGGTTGGTCAGGGTCACCATTTAAAAACGAAACAATCACTTCATGACCAATACGTGGCAGTGCCATCATGCCATATTGACCGCCAGCCCAACCTTGTGAAACCCGTACCCAGCAAGAGCTGTGCTCATTACCGTTTGAATACCTATCCCAGGGAAAATGAACTTTGACTCGACCATGTTCATCACAGTAGATTTCTTCACCCTCGGGACCGACAACGATAGCCATCATTGGACCATCGACTTGCGGCTGTGCTTGAGGGGTGGCTTGCCAATTCTGCGTCGCTGGTATGACTTCGAAGGTATTGTGGTAGGTTGTCGCCCCTTGGGTTGCATCTTCTTCTAAGGCTTGAGGCTGCTCGCCTTTGTGGTTGACTTTAACCACCAACCAACGGTGGTTTAACGAGGTGTTAAGATGTTCAGCCAGCTCAAAACGCATACCCGCCCGAAGACCACCGTGATTACTTTTGCCCAAAGCAAGATGTGACTCTCTGCGTAAGTATTCCAATCGTACGGTGCTGAACGCTTTACCGCTGTCATCATCTTTGTAACGCCCCGGCGCGTCAAAGTGCTCATACCCTTCCCGTTGATACGCGACATCGGCGCCAAGTTGCTGTTGAAGGAAGCTGTATTGCGGTTTTTTAAAGCTGTAGTCTTTGAGCATAACTTCTGATACATCGCTTTGAGTGTGCTTGTTGAATGAGGAGATATAATTGCCTGACGCAACACCGCCAGCATTGCTGTTATAAGGGAGAGCCTCACTGAGCGTTGGCAGCGACTGGGAACTGTCACTGAACAGTAGCGTATGCTTACCCGAATCATGCTGAAAACAGTACGTCCAACCCTCTTCGGCCGCTAAACGATGCACAAAGTCTAAATCGGTTTCCCGATACTGCACGCAGAATTCACGCGGCTCACTTTGTCGTTTGAGTGAGAACGCATAATCGGTAATCCCCATCTCTTGCAGTAAGGTCGTCACTATATCAACCGAGCTTTTGTGCTGAAATATGCGGCTATTGTGACGGAGGGATAAACGCTCTAAAGCAGGGACTAAGGTCACTTGATAGAACGTATGGTGATGACCAATATTGCCTTGGGTAAAGTTGCGCACCATACCATGAACGCGCTGAGTTAGCTCACCATCTTGATACACATGCAATTCCGCCAACCTGTCCACTACTTGCTCAGGCGTTATGTTCCCTTGACGGCTGGCAAGCTTAATTTGATAGCAAAACCCTAAACACCGCCGGTGATTAAACGAACTGTCTGATAGCGATTCTTGCCCATCAAAGCCTCGAACCACCAACAGCGCTTCCGATAGCCCCTCGACTTGAAACGTAAAACGCAATCTTGCCATACCAAATTCCTCTTTGTGTACCAAGCACCTTTACCACAAGCCACTCTCTAGATAGCAAACACGTTGTGGTAAAGATCACTTAGGTGATCTCGACCGCTTAAGTGACGCTGACTATTAAGGTCAAGTGACGATTAAAAGCGCTTACGCTTCTACCGGCTTACGCCAGTCGTCTGAGCCCGATGTACCCGCGTTCACGTGGTCCCACGTAATTTTGCGGTAAGACATCGATACGGTGAGGTTTTGCGTAAAATCTGATTTTGATGGGTCCTGACAGTGAGGCATCTCACATCGGATATCAATAATGGAGGCGTTCTCTAGCTTGGTGGTAAAGAAGTTCTCTTGCTTACCTTCGATGGAGGTTCGATACCATTTGAGCGTCACTTCACTCATTTTCTCGCCGGAGGACAGTGCATTGTACAAAAGCGGCACCGCTTTATTGAGTGACACGGTAAACTTAAACGCTTTATGAACACGCTGACCGGAAGGTTGACCGGATTGTGGGTCGGTTGGCACGGTAACGTCATGAGAAAACGCTTGAACCAGCATTTCATCTTCATGACCTTCAACAAAAGAATCACCGATTGAATCTGCAGTACAAGCGCCAGCGGTGATAAGGCCCTGAGTTTCACCGTTAACTGAGATATAACATGGAGTTGGCATAACTTTTCCTTTTTTAAATGATTACGTCACTTGGTGCATCAAGGGGCGTGCCAACTTTTATTTCATTAATTATCAATTAGTTATTGAGGAGCGCAAACTATTTGAGCAAGAAGTTGCCTGAACTGAGCAAGAAGTTGCCTGAATCGAGCAAAAAGTTGCTCAAGAGGCTATTTTTTTGTCAAAAGCTCCTTTTATAACGATTGGTGCCAAATCTTGTTGCATAAAAGAATGTAAAAGAAATGATGATATTTAATTAGTACAGACTTGAATTTGTGCATATGCAACGGTGAACTACACTGAATCTAAACGAAAACCGCCACTATGCGGTGGTCAATGTTTGGTTGACTGTGTTAGTGATTTCAATCTTTGCCTATATGCAGGTCATCATCAACATAGAAGATCGGGCGATGGACAAAGACCAAGTCTTACTTTGAAGTAGTGTTGAACGCGGTTCGAGATATCTATCAACCGCATTTATCTCAAATCTGGCTATGGTTAAAACAACAGCAGCAGAATGATTTCTATGAGAAAACGTAACAAGTCTATGACCGTTGTCAGAGTTTTCGTAAATACCTATGAGACAGTTACGCGATATACATAAAGTTTGTATTAAACAGGTAGAGTTTGATCTAAGTCGTATAACTAGAAAGTGTTAGAAATTACATTACACTTATCTTTACATTCCAAATTTAAGCGGTTCTAAATATGTCGATAAAAAAAAGATACGTCGCTTTGTTAATGCTGGTGGGCATAGGTATCGGTTGGTTAACGTTGGGAGGTAGTGCGGCTATTATGCACTACACCTCAGATACAGAATTTTGCCTTTCTTGTCACTCAATGGAAATTCCCTATAAGGAATACCAAGGTTCCGTTCACTTCAGTAATGCAAAAGGGATAAGAGCTGAATGCTCAGACTGTCACATCCCTGCCGATACAGTGGATTACTTGTTTACCAAGATTCGTGCAACCAAAGATATTTATCACGAATTTATCACTGGCAAGATAGATACCCCTGAAAAATATGAAGCTCACAGAAAAGAGTTGGCTGAGATGGTTTGGCAACAATTCCGTGAGAATGATTCAGCGACATGCCGAAGCTGTCATGATGCCGATGCCATGGAGCCATTTGCCCAGTCTAGAGAAGCTGCAAAAATGCACGCATACGGTATCGAAGAAAATCAAACCTGTATTGACTGTCACAAAGGTGTTGCTCACTTTGCACCTGAAGTCGAACTTGATAGCAAAGCTTTCGATACATTGATGTCGTTTACTAAGAAAACGCCATCTGATGCGAAAATTGTCTATCCCGTTACGGAAATTGCAATGGCAGATTTGGGTAAACTGAATCCAACTGCAGAGTTAAATGTGATCGACGTTAATGGTGATGAGCGTACAGTTAAACTTGATGCTTACCAGATGAAAGGTGCTGAACAAGTGCTTTACATGGGTGAAGGCCAACGCGCGATTGTGGCGACATTGACAGAAAAAGGGCAACAAGCTCTGCAAGCTGGCGAGTACAAAGCGGATGATTATGGCAATGAATGGCGCAAAGTGTCGTTAACAGGGGCGATTAACTCTCCGGTTGTCAGTTCATTAGACCCTGTTTGGTCATACGCAGAAGAGTTGGACAACGTTTACTGTTCGACTTGTCATGCAAAAATACCTTCGAATCACTTTACGGTGAACGCATGGGGACCTGTTGCGAAGAGTATGGGTGATCGTACAGATATTTCTGTCGAAAACTTAGAAATTCTCACTAAGTTCTTCCAACACCACGCGAAAGATGTGGTTGGTCACTAAGGGTATAAGAGAAGGATAATATTATGACTAATTTGACTCGCCGTAATTTTTTAAAGGGTACTGGTATTACTGCTGGTGCTATCGCGTACAGCTCTTTCTCGCCTCTCTCAGTAGCTGCGTTAAATAGCCGTGGAAGTGGCGTTTTAACCGCTGGCCGAATGGGGCCACTGTTATGTGAAGTGAAAGATGGGAAGTTGGTTTCCTCGAAAAATGCACTGGCTCAAACCATGCCGAATAGCCTGCAGAGTACAGGACCTGATCAGGTGTACACTAAAGCTCGGGTGAAATATCCGATGGTGCGTAAAGGCTTTCTTGCCAATCCTAGCTCTCCGCAAGGTGTGCGAGGCAGTGACGAGTTTGTTCGTGTTTCTTGGGAGAAAGCGTACAAGCTTATCCATGAACAGCATATGCGCATTCGTAAGCAATATGGCGCTTCGTCCGTTTTTGCGGGCTCTTATGGTTGGCGTTCAAGTGGCGTGTTACACAAAGCTCAAACCCTATTGCAACGTTACATGAGTATGGCTGGTGGTTATTCAGGTCACATCGGAGACTATTCTACTGGTGCCGCTCAAGTCATTATGCCGCATGTGATGGGTTCCATTGAAGTGTATGAACAACAGACGACTTATCCTGTGATTTTGGAAAGCAGTGAAGTAGTGGTTCTGTGGGGATTAAACCCTGTTAACACACTAAAAATCGCGTGGAGTTCAACAGACTGTGCAGGGCTTGAGTTTTTCCATCAACTGAAACAGTCCGGGAAAACCATCATTGCTATAGATCCTATTCGTTCAGAAACCATTGAGTTTTTTGGAGAGAATGCACAATGGATCGCGCCTCATCCAATGACCGATGTGGCGATGATGATTGGTATCGCTCATACCTTAGTGAAAAAAGGTAAGCACGATAAAGCTTTCTTAGATAAATACACTACGGGCTTTGATAAGTTCGAAGCTTATCTGATGGGGCAAGAAGACGGGGTAGAAAAAACCTCTCAATGGGCATCTGAGATCTGTGGTGTTCCAGCGGAGCAGCTTGATTTGTTGGCGGATATTTTCGTTCAGAATCGAACTATGTTGATGTCTGGATGGGGTATGCAGCGTCAACAATATGGTGAGCAGAGACACTGGATGATTGCTACTTTAGCGGCGATGCTTGGCCAAATTGGTTTACCTGGTGGAGGCTTTGGTCTTTCTTATCACTATTCAAATGGTGGTAACCCAACTCGCGATGCGGGTGTACTTCCTGCGATTTCTGCTTCCTTGGGGGGTGGCTCTTCTGCAGGGAACGACTGGGCGGTGTCCGGTGCAACGGAAAGTTTCCCTGTCGCTCGTATCGTCGAAGCTCTGGAAAATCCAGGTAAGTCTTATATGCATAACGGGCATGAGCGTAAGTTCCCTAATATTAAGATGATTTGGTGGGCAGGTGGTGCCAACTTCACCCATCACCAAGATACAAATAGATTGATTAAAGCGTGGCAAAAACCTGAGTTGATTGTTATTTCTGAACCGTATTGGACAGCAGCGGCGAAACATGCCGATGTAGTGTTGCCAATAACAACATCGTTTGAACGTAATGATCTGACGATGACGGGTGACTACAGTAATCAACATCTAGTGCCAATGAAGAAAGTGGTGGAACCAGAAGGGGAGTCACGTAACGATTTCGATGTGTTTGCCGACATGTCTGAACTGTTAGCGCCGGGTGGACACGATGTGTATACCGAAGGCAAAACGGAAATGGAATGGCTTTACGGATTCTATACTGCCGCTCAACAGGGTGGTCGTAACGCAAGAGTTGCGATGCCGAACTTCAGTAAGTTCTGGGAAGACAACGAGCTTATTGAAATGAAGTGGAATGAAAAGAACGCTAAGTTTGTTCGCCACGCTGCATTTCGTGAGGATCCCGTTCTAAATCCGTTAGGTACACCAAGCGGTAGGATTGAGATTTATTCCAAAACGATTGAAAGCTATAACCTCAAGGACTGTCCTCCTCATCCAACTTGGTTGGCTCCGGATGAATATACAGGTAATGCCAAAGATGGAGAGCTGCAGCTAATGACAGCGCATGCAGCGCACCGTCTGCACAGTCAGTTCAACTACGCAGCAATTCGAGAGCAATATGCTATTGCTGACAGGGAGCCTATTTGGATTCACCCTCAAGATGCGGCTGAGCGCGGTATTAAAACTGGTGACCTTGTTCGTGCTTTTAACCAAAGAGGGCAGGTGCTGGTTGGTGCTGAAGTCACTGACAGAATCAAACAGGGTTCAGTCTGTATTCACGAAGGTGCATGGCCAGATTTTGATAAACAGACAGGCTTATGTAAGAACGGTGGTTGTAATGTTCTTACTCTGGATATTCCAACCTCTCGTTTGGCAAATGGCTGTGCTGCTAACTCGGCGCTGGTGCGTATTGAGAAATATACAGGTGAAGCACTCAAACTCACGGCTTTTGAACCGCCAATGATCAGTTAGGTCATTTGAGTAGAGCAGTACCCAAAAAGACGTCTTAGGACGTCTTTTTTAATGCATATAATCGGCCTAAGCATGTCACTCAAGGTGCTAGGCATATTGATTGCGTTGAAGGCGGGGGCTAGGCTTCTAGAACGATAAAAAGTTAGATAAATAAAAAATCTAGTTAAATAAAAAAGCCGGAAATAGGATTTATTTCCGGCTTAGTCTC
This sequence comes from Vibrio sp. Y2-5, assembly GCF_014596725.1. GTDB lineage: Bacteria > Pseudomonadota > Gammaproteobacteria > Enterobacterales > Vibrionaceae > Vibrio. The sequence continues at coordinate 641,853 of NZ_JACVEG010000003.1, read as the reverse complement.
TCCATGGTTATTTAACTACTGAACGGTTTCATCTAGGAAGCTTGCCGCCCAGAAGAATGGAGCATTCCAGTTGATCGTAATTTCATTAAGCGTCCACGCCCCGATATCATCTTTCCAACAAGTTTGTCCAATACACTTGCCTTTCATTGATGCTGCAACAGGATCACTGAAGTTGATGGAGTTCGGACCGCCGGACATGACTCCTGGAGCGACTAATGGCGATTCACTGTCAGCGGAATGGGCCCAGAAACGGTGATGAGGATTAAGTAGCGGACGGCTACCATAGCCCGAAACATAAGACTGATCCAAAGCGTTACGTCCCAAGATATAATCCATTGCATCAATAATACCGTCTACGTACTTGGTATTGTTTGTGAAATCATAAGCAACGCCCAAGAAGATACTGCGATTCATTAAATTTGAGTTGGAACCCCAAGGATATTCTTCTGTGCTGTATGGAATTTGATAGCCTTCTTTTTCAATAGATTGGTAATAAGCGTCTGCAGTTTTAATGATGTTAGCGCGCGCTTTTTCGATTTCTTTGCTCGGTAAGCTATTCGGAACGATAGCTAGGGACAATGTACCCGCTGCGCTCACTCCTTGCCAGTATAGATCTCCAGTTGCCTTAATATCTCCTTTAGGTGTAGCTAGATAGAAAGGTGAAGATTGAACGGCTTTTTTGTACTCTTCTTTCCCAGTTGTGACGAATAGTTCAGCGGCTGCCCAGTAAAATTCATCGTCCAGTTGGGTATCATCATATGGGCCTGAACCCACAAAATTGTCGTACGCATAAACATTTTTATGTTTATTAGCCGCTTTCCACGCTTTTTCTGCAGAAGTCAGGCAGCGCTGAGCATAGCTAGGATCCAGTTCTTGCCAAACTCTCGCGCATTGGGCTGCTGTTGCGGCCAAATTGAGCGTTGCGGCTGTTGTCGGATAGCTTAAAAATCGCTCGCGTGGATCTTTGTGAGGAGGTAAAGGCATTCCCGTCCAAGCATCATCAGCAACTTTGTGAAAAGCCATACCACTTGCATTAATTTGAGTGAGTTTTAAATGATCGAGTTGGCTGGATTGATCACCTACGGGAACCCAGACTTTACTGTTTTCAGGCGCTTGCATTGACATCAAGAAATCCATCATCCAGCGAGATTCATCGAGAAGATCGTTGAACTTATTCTTATTCTCTGGAAGTTGGACCTTACCATCCGCAAATGCGTTGCTGCGAGCAGCCTGTTTTTCTCTCTCGTAGTAGTTCGTCAGTGTCCACAACGAAATACCGCCGTTTACCACGTACTTCCCATGATCGCCCGCGTCATACCAGCCGCCGGTGGCATCTAATGAGAAATCACATCCTGGCCACTGATTACCCTTCGCATCGGTTTTATTGAAACAAGTAACCTTTTCTGGTTTGTGCCCAGCAGGTCGAGCAAGATCGGCTCTTTGTACGTATTCAGGAAGAATATCAATGCCACTTCGTTGCTGATAGAAGAAAGAGAGAGCGTCATACTTCATTTTGCTATAGATGCCATTATCAATGGCAAATGGGTGGCTCTGATGTCCGTCAACTTCCAAGATGGCTTTTTTCGTCGGAGTCTGCACACTGCTAAAGTCGATTAATTGGACATGTTCACCAGAGGCTTTATTTAAGCCAAATGGCTTTGTTTGGCCTTTAGCGATGATTTTCTTGTCTACGTCTAACAGCTTCCAACCCATTGGTGAAGTTTCTTTGGTGACGACGGTGGCATGTTTAGGTCCGTGGACAAAATAGCCGACTTGGTTAACTCTGACGCTAGCAAGATCGTTGTCTTTAACATATTTAGGCCCGGTTAAAGAAACATTTTTAACGCACACTGTTGTTGGCGCTTCAGTGCCCATTTGAAATTGAAACTGAACACTATCGTCATCACCAGATGGCTTGAATGAAAACTCAAACGGTTTAAGCTCTTGATTGAGATAAATATCCTTAACAAAATGGTTAGTGTAAGGAGCACCATTATGTTGTACGAGAGCTTTTACATTTATAGACTGTTTCGCTAGAGCACTAAATTCCAGATGATAGTTTTCGCCTTTTTTCAAAGCGAGACCTGATTGCCCAAGGATAACATCCCAAGGATTACTGCCCCTTTTGGTAAATGTTATACAGCCCATTTCATCGGTAGCCTGCAAATCTGCTCCTGCAGCCCACCAACCGTCAGTACCTTGTGAAAAGTTGCCATTAGTGATGAGCTCTTCTTGACCCACGCTGGCATTATTTGCTGTAGCTTGCTCAACCGCACAGCCACTAAGTCCAATAAAACCACAACTAACAATAGCAACGACACTTAGCCGCTTTTTATTCATTTTAACCTCGTGAAATTTTATCAATACAAATAGAAATCTTTGTACTCGCCGTGAACCCCTATAGGGTAAGAATGTACTTTTAGTTTTTTAAATTTGGATTTTTATAACACGACATGTCACTGAATATTACAAGTGGTGTGTATGTGTATTTGGCAATAGATTTTCGCCTAGATGTGTATTTTGTACGTCAGTTAAATAATTTAATCAGTTCCAAGAAACTATTTCATGGCGATGAAGGAACTGTGATAGCACCTATTTTTTCAAATTTTTATAAATGACTTATTTGAGGTTTTCATAGCTAGGTATAGACAATTTTCAAGAAATAACTCTAGAGTTTATTCCTGAAGAAAAAGAGAAAACAAAGGTATTTTGCTGTTGTGCTTTGTTCTTGAAAACTATGAAGTTATACATCGAGTATATTATCCTAGCTAAGAGATTAACAATGAAAACTATTTTACGACGCTGTAGTTATGCAGTGATACTTAATATTTTATTTGCTTCTTCCAGTTATGCTCTTAATTGGAGTGGGATGAACTGGCTTGTTTCTGATGGTTGGAAAAATGGAGGAAGTGAGTTTGATTGTACATGGAAAGCGCAAAATATTTGGCGCGAAGCTGACTTATTAATCATGCATGCAAAGTCAGAATCTTATGGTAAGAGTTGCTCTGAAATTCGGACCGATCAATATGTCCGACGTGGTCGCTATGAAGTTGAAATGCAGGCAGGTGCAGTACCTGGAACCATAAGTTCATTTTTTACCTATGCAGGAGAAGCGGGTACTTACAGTCATTATGAAGTGGATATTGAGTTAATGGGAGGAACTAATTTACTGCACACTAACGTATGGATTGGCGGCCAACAGTCTCCTTTAGATATTGACTTAGGGCAGTATGGTATGTCGATTTGGAGCATGGAAAAATATGCATTCACGATAGACCAGTATGGTGTGACTTGGGAAGTATTCAGCCGCTATCAGAATCGATGGGTTCAAGTTCGTAGAGCCAATAAACAAGTATCGGACTATATGCAAATTTTTATTAATAACTGGATAAGTGCCAATCCTCAATTTCCGCCAAGTTATTATAATGGCTATCCTGTTTATGCTAAATATCGACAAGTTAGATTTTTACCGTACGAATAATTAAATAAAGATTTGTATTTTAATGATCCTTACTTCGATATGGAAGTAAGGATTATTTTATCTCTAGTCTTGAATTTATATTTCTTGGTAGTGAGTTTTATAGGAAAAATTATGAATTATGGGATAAAGATAATCAGTGTGGCTTCTGTCAGTCTCTTCGTCATTATCGGATGTGGTTCGGATTCCAATAATAGGGAAAACAGAGAGCAATCTGTGGTTCTAGAAAAAAGTTATTACACAGATATGTATGGCTGGAATTCGAGCAAAGGCCTTAATTTTACTCTGCTTGGCCGGGGTATCAATATGGGAAATTATCTAGAGTCTCCCAACAATGAAGGTGAGTGGAATAACAATCTGACTATTCAGGCGAGTGATTTTAAAAATATCAGTCAATCAGGGTTTTCAAGTGTGAGGATTCCCATTCGCTGGAGCGCTCATACATTGCCTAGCGATCCCAATACTATTGATGATGCTTTCATGTCACGGGTTCAAGAAGTGGTTGATCAAGCTATCCAAGAAAACTTAAAGGTTATTATTAATACCCATCATTTTAATGAACTATTTTATGACGCTAAAGACTTTAACTATCAACGTGATCGGTTATTGAAGTTTTGGGACCAAATATCGAGCCGTTTCCCCATCAGTCAATACGGTGAGGATCAGCTGATTTTTGAGTTTCTAAATGAACCTCACGAAGACGTTGGTGTGAGAGAATGGAATAGCCTAGTTGTAGATTTAACCAATCTTGTTTGGAACAAGAACGCTAGCACTCAAAACAATGCTTTTGGGCAACGCAAGGTCATGATTGGAACGGCTGATTGGGGCGGAGTGGCGAAACTGCCATATCTTCGACTTCCAAGGGCGGCAAATCCCAAAAATACAATCATCACTGTACATTTCTACGAACCGTTTAAATTTACTCATCAGGGAGCCTCATGGGTCGAAGGCGCTAATGCATGGATTGGCACACGTTGGTTGGCTACACAATCCCAGCGTAAAGTGCTGCTAGATTACCTAAATGTTGTAGAGTCATGGAACGCAGTTCCAAATCGTGGCTTTGAAATAAATATTGGTGAGTTTGGTGTATACAGCCAATATGCTCCGCCAGAGGATCAGCAAGCTTGGACTGCATTCATTACAAGAGAAGCAGAAAAGAGAGGGTATAGCTGGAATTATTGGGAGTATAGCTCCGGTTTTGGTGCTTACGACCCTCACTCAGGGCAGTGGCGAAAAGCACTACTTGGAGGATTAATACCTGAAAGCGTGGATAATCATTGAGTTGGCATCGTAACTATTTGAGTAAGCCAATTGCTTAGCAAAAGAGATTAATAAGCTTTTTACAGGTAAATATATCTTCATGCATGCTAATTCTTGAAAAACAAAAAAAGACGTCCTAGGACGTCTTTCTTCTTGAATTTGGCTCCCCCTGCAAGACTTGAACTTGCGACATACGGATTAACAGTCCGCCGTTCTACCGACTGAACTAAGGGGGAATTGCTTAGTGCGGTGCGGATGTTACTTAGAGGGACGGGGAGTGTCAACCTTTACACTAAAAATTTCAGCGAATTTTTTTCAAAAAAAATAGTTTACTTTTCTGTACCCCTTATGGGTATTACGCTGGATTTACTTATCCACCAAATTTGTGGATAAGTGTGTTGATGAAACTTGAGCAATCATTTGAAGTGTTTAGATTTAAGTGAAAACTCTAAATGTAATCGATTGTATGATTCACCTAACGTTATGATTTTTATTTAATAAAACTTGTTATCCACTGTTTTTTCTAATGACTACGATCCGCTAAGTAAAGGTCAATTTAATGTCAGGATTTAAAATTTTGGGGAAAACCAGTGGATTATTATTGGGGTATTTTAGGATGGTGCAACTCGGTGGGGCAACGATGTTAACAAACTTTTGAATACGATGCGAATGTTATTTTTTAGAGGTGTTAGATCTGAAACACAAGTTTGATTCGTCGTTATGAAACTGTTTCATGAGCGCTAATCGATGGGTGTAGGAAACGTATATAAAGCTTCCATAAGGGTAAATTACAATTATGACTTGCCATGCCGTAAGGCAAGCAGCGACAATAGTTCCTCGTTCAGACTGAGGAAGAAAGCGTAATGAGTAAGGCGTTTGAATTGGTATCACAGTATCGCCCATCCGGCGATCAACCTAAAGCGATAGAGCAGCTTTTAGAAGGAATTGAAGCAGGACTTGCGCATCAAACCCTGTTGGGTGTTACGGGTTCTGGTAAAACGTTTACCCTTGCGAATGTCATTGCTCGCTCACAACGGCCGACGATTTTGCTTGCGCCAAATAAGACGCTTGCGGCTCAGCTCTATGGCGAGATGAAAGCTTTTTTTCCTAACAATGCCGTCGAATACTTTGTTTCCTACTACGACTATTACCAGCCTGAAGCTTACGTGCCGACTACGGATACTTTCATAGAGAAGGATTCATCGGTTAACGCTCATATCGAGCAAATGCGTCTTTCCGCTACTAAAGCATTGCTGGAACGCAAAGATGCCATCATCGTGGCTTCTGTTTCTGCGATTTATGGTTTGGGTGACCCTGATTCCTATTTGAAGATGATGCTTCATTTACGCCGAGGAGATGTGATTAATCAGCGTGATATGTTGCGTCGCTTGGCGGAGCTTCAATATTCCCGCAATGATGTTGCTTTTGAGCGCGGTCAGTTCCGTGTGCGTGGTGAAGTGATTGATATTTTCCCAGCAGAATCTGACCAAGACGCGGTTCGCGTGGAAATGTTTGATGAAGAAGTCGAATGCATCAGCTTATTTGATCCACTCACTGGTGCAATAAAACAGCGAGACTTGCCGCGCTTTACTGTCTACCCGAAAACGCACTATGTCACACCGCGTGAACGTATTCTCGAAGCGATTGAGAGCATTAAAGTGGAGCTTGAGTCGCGCCGTAAGTACCTGCTTGAAAATAATAAGCTGCTGGAAGAGCAGCGTATTACTCAGCGGACGCAATTTGATATTGAAATGATGAACGAGCTAGGTTTCTGCTCGGGTATCGAAAACTACTCTCGATTTTTGAGTGGACGTAATGAGGGCGAGCCGCCACCGACACTTTTTGATTACTTACCTCATGATGGTTTGCTGGTGATTGATGAATCTCATGTGACTGTTCCGCAAATTGGCGCAATGTTTAAAGGTGACCGTTCACGTAAAGAGACGCTGGTGGAATTTGGTTTCCGTTTACCTTCTGCTTTGGATAACCGACCGCTTAAATTCGAAGAATTCGAAGCACTGGCACCGCAGACGATTTTTGTTTCGGCGACACCGGGCAATTATGAGTTAGAAAAATCGGCGGGTGAAGTGGCTGACCAAGTGGTTCGTCCTACCGGATTATTGGATCCTGAGCTGGAAGTTCGTCCTGTGGCTACGCAGGTTGACGACCTGTTGTCCGAAATTAGAATCCGATCTGCAAAAGATGAGCGAGTACTTGTCACTACATTGACCAAACGTATGGCAGAAGATCTAACCGAATATCTTCATGAACATGGCGTTAAGGTGCGATATCTTCATTCGGATATCGATACGGTAGAAAGGGTCGAGATCATTCGAGATTTGCGTTTGGGTGAATTTGATGTGTTGGTGGGCATCAACTTGTTGCGTGAAGGTCTGGACATGCCTGAAGTATCACTAGTTGCAATTTTGGATGCGGACAAAGAAGGCTTCTTACGTTCAGAGCGTTCTTTGATTCAGACTATTGGCCGTGCTGCTCGTAACCTTGAAGGTCGAGCTATTCTTTATGCTGACAGCATCACGAAGTCGATGAAGAAAGCGATGGATGAAACCAACCGTCGTCGCGAGAAACAGCGTGCTTATAACGAGGCCATGGGACTTAAACCACAGGCGCTAAAACGTAATATCAAAGACATTATGGAAATCGGCGATATTGCTAAATCCCGCAAACAGAAATCAAGTAAAGTGGTTGCACTGTCTAAAGTCGCAGAGGATGCAGCTAACTATGGGTCTTTAACGCCACAACAATTGGACAAAGAGATCAGTAAGTTAGAAGGTCAAATGTACAAGTATGCACAAAACCTTGAATTCGAGATGGCGGCGAAAACACGCGATCAAATCGAGGAGCTAAGAAAGCAGTTTATTGCAAACTCATAGCAGTGAAGAAGAAAAACCAGATAAAAAAATAGCCAATAGAAATCGTCTCTATTGGCTGTAATTTCGTGAATATAGTATTCACTAACAACGTCAGTTGGCTAGGTGACCCGTTAGGGTCAATAAGTACTAAGCATTTAGCGTGCCAAGTATAAAATACCAATTTTGTTCGATTATCATACTAGTTGTATGGTTTAGCCCCTGCTTATTTGCAAAATGCAACTTCTAATGCAATCATGAAGCAAAATGCAAAAATAAATGGCTAGGTTATGCAACACAATCACACACCACAAAAAGCAAAATACTTATTGATGGTCGAAGATACCGTGTCCGTGGCGGCATTGTATCGTTCTTATCTCACTCCACTTGAAATAGATATCAACATAGTAGGGACGGGACGCGAAGCAATAGAAAGTATCGCCGCTCGTGAGCCAGACTTAATTCTTCTCGACCTCCGATTACCCGATATGACTGGCATGGATGTTTTGCATGCCGTAAAACAGAAGTCGCCGGATGTACCCGTTATTTTCATGACAGCGCACGGTTCGATTGATACTGCGGTTGAAGCGATGCGTCACGGGGCTCAGGACTTTTTGATCAAGCCTTGTGAGGCGGATCGACTACGTGTCACGGTGAACAACGCAATTCGCAAAGCCAGCAAGCTCAAAAATGATGCTGATGGACTGAATAATCAAAACTATCAGGGTTTTATCGGAAGTAGTCAGACTATGCAGGCGGTGTATCGCACCATAGACTCGGCGGCTAGCAGTAAAGCGAGCATTTTCATTACCGGAGAAAGTGGTACGGGTAAAGAAGTGTGTGCCGAGGCAATACATGCAGCGAGCAAACGTGGTGACAAACCGTTTATTGCCATTAACTGTGCAGCGATTCCTAAAGATTTGATCGAAAGTGAGCTGTTTGGTCACGTGAAAGGTGCCTTTACTGGCGCTGCGGCTGACCGACAAGGTGCTGCTGAATTAGCAGACGGCGGCACACTGTTTCTCGATGAGTTATGCGAGATGGATCTAGAATTGCAAACAAAATTGCTGCGCTTTATTCAGACGGGCACATTTCAAAAAGTTGGCTCTTCTAAGATGAAAAGCGTGGATGTACGATTCGTTTGTGCAACCAACCGTGATCCATGGAAAGAAGTGCAGGAAGGGCGTTTTAGAGAAGACTTATACTATCGACTCTATGTTATCCCATTACATCTGCCACCTTTACGTGAACGCAGCGATGATGTTATTGAAATCGCTTATTCGCTGTTGGGTTATATGTCTAAAGAAGAAGGCAAAGGTTTTGTTCGTTTGTCTCCTGAAGTGGTTGAGCGCTTTAAGCGCTATGAGTGGCCGGGTAACGTTCGCCAGTTGCAGAACGTATTGCGCAATGTAGTGGTGTTGAATGAGGGTAAAGAGATAACTCAGGAGATGTTACCTCCACCGTTGAATTTACCTCAGGAACGAATTGAACCCGTAGAAATACCGATGAGCGGCCCTATTACCGTGCATGAAATATTTCCTCTTTGGATGACAGAAAAACAGGCGATCGAAAAAGCGATAGAAGCTTGCGATGGCAACATTCCAAAAGCCGCAGGCTATTTGGATGTCAGCCCTTCAACGCTCTACAGAAAACTACAAACGTGGAATGAGAAAGAGAAGGAAAGTCGATAATTATGGACGTGTTAAACCAAAGCAAGATAGAGAAATTAGCAAAAGAAATTGGTGAAGAGAACGTACCAATGCTCCTCGAAATTTTTCTTGGAGAGCTAGTTGCCTATCAGCAAAGTTTAACCAGTGATGAGTTAATCGATAAATCTCAATACCTTAAAGAGATCAGCCATGCATTAAAGAGCAGTGCGGCAAGTTTTGGTGCCGATAGGCTTTGTGCAAAGGCAGTCGACATTGACGCTAAGGCAAAATTGGGTGAGCAAATTGATGAAGCGGTAGAAATAGCGAATATGGTGGACATTCTTAACCAGACTCACGGCTACTATCAGCAGTTGATTGTCACCAGCAGTTGTGACTAATCACTGATTGCCAGTCGTCACCGATTATCGGTGGCTAGTCAGCACCACTGCGACCAACAATCTCAGCCGCAGCGGTAAACAACAAGTTTGGTTGCCGAGTTAATCGTTCAACTGTTCTTCAATGGCAAGGCGCAACTTGTCTCGATCATGACGCCAATCGCGGTTTGGTGATGCCAAATCACGAGTCACACAGTTCCAATCCTGGTTTAAATCTGAGTGTTCTTTCGGGCCAATTACCACATCAATTTTGCGATTTTTACAAGCGCGTTCGCACCATTCCAGCTTCTGTTTCAGGCTCATACGACCCGCTGGACCATACTCAGGTGATAAGTTCTCAATAAAAATTACCTTGGCTTTTTTGTTATCAAAAATCGCTTGGCCGATTTTAGGCAAAAGCAGAGGCGGCATTATGCTGGTAAGAAAACTGCCGGGTCCAAGAATGATCGCATCTGCCTGAGCAATTGCTTCTACACCTTCGATCGTTGCTGCAACCTCTGGCTCTAGGTCTAGTCGTAACAAATCGTCTTCCATCTCATCAACGCTGGTTTCACCTGTTACCCATTTACCGTTCGTAGCTAATGCGGTGAGATCGGACGGATGTTCTGACATAGGAATAATGTTTACATCCACTTTCAGCATGGTCCGGATAAGATTGATGGCGTCAAGTGGGCGAACCGAAAGGTTATCCAGCGCAGTTAACATCAGGTTACCGAGGTTGTGCCCATCAAGTTCGCCACTGCCTTTAAAGCGGTATTCAAACATCATTGAGCTGATGGAAGGATCGGTAATCAATTGGTTAATACAGTTACGCGTATCACCCCAGGCAATTCCGCCTTGGCAGTGGCGAATTCGCCCAGTCGAACCGCCGTTGTCCGTAGTTGTTACAATACCCGTTGCGTTAGAACCGAAATGTTTTAACGCTGCCAAAATGCGTCCTAAACCGTGGCCGCCGCCAATAGCGACCACTTTTTTATCTTTATATAAGTTCATCATCGTTATTCTTCTAATATTTGATAAGCCCTTAACCGATGGAAGTTAAGTTGTGAATGTGTTGCCCATCAACAACCCCAAGAGGCTTGGGTGTACTAGAATGTATAGGATATTGAAAACGACATATACTTATTTAGGGGTAAATTAGGACTTTGGTTTTCTTTTGCAACTGATTTACTAGAAACATGATGCGTTTTTCAGTATTTTACTGCCAGTAGTCGCTGATTAGATAAGCGTTCCGCTTTCTAGCCGGCTGCCATAACTCCGAGCTTTTTCATCTAAGTTACTTGAATCTATTGATAGTGATATGGTTAAAAAGCCAGTGGCATATTGTCACGAGGGCATAAGTGGAAATGTTTATGCCTCCCGTATTTGGAAAGGTGTTCCGTGGCGCAACAATTCGAAGATAAATTCCAGCGTAAATTTTATTATTTACGTCTGTCAGTTACTGATGTTTGTAACTTCAAATGTACGTATTGCCTGCCTGATGGTTATAAACCTTCGGGGAGCAGAAACTCGTCTTTTTTAACCCTTCCAGAAATCCGTCGTGTGGTGAATGCTTTCGCTGATTGTGGTACATCCAAAATACGCATTACCGGTGGTGAGCCTACATTACGTAGAGACTTTACCGATATCATCCGCGTGGTTGCCGATAACTCAAATATTAAGAAAATAGCCACCACAACCAATGGTTACCGGATGGAAAAGGGGGTTGCAGATTGGAAAGACGCCGGCCTCACACATATCAATGTTAGCGTCGATAGTTTAGACCCGAGAATGTTTCATCAAATCACGGGTGAAAACCGCTTTCATCAAGTCATGGCGGGCATCGACCGCGCGTTCGAAGTCGGTTATGAACAAGTTAAAGTAAATGTGGTGTTGATGAAAGACCGCAACCACCACGAACTTCCTTTGTTTCTTGAATGGATCAAACACCGTCCAATTCAGTTGCGTTTTATCGAACTGATGCAAACGGGTGAAATGGACGATTTGTTTGCTAAACATCATATCTCTGGAGTCACAATCCGTAATCAGCTGATTGCTAACGGATGGATTCTAAAAGCAAGAGAAAACAATGATGGTCCCGCTCAGGTCTTTGTGCATGCAGATTATCAGGGCGAAATTGGCCTTATCATGCCTTACGAAAAGAACTTCTGTGAGAGTTGCAATCGACTTAGAGTATCTGCTTTGGGCAAACTGCATCTTTGTCTGTTTGGCGAACAAGGGCTTGAGCTCAGAGATTTGCTTCAGGAAGACGAACAGGAAGCCGAGTTGATCGAACGTATTCAAATGCAGCTACAGAACAAATCCGTCAGCCATTTTCTTCAAGAAGGAAATACAGGCATGACTCCGCATTTAGCGTCTATTGGTGGTTAAGGCCATTTCGAAGGCCAGAAATCATCATGGTTAATCAGATTTAAATTAACGAATAATAATTGAATTAAGGTGAACAAATGGGTCACGCAGAAAGCAAATTTCAACCAGCGAATATCGCAGTGTTAACCGTTTCAGATACACGTACAGAAGAAAATGATACTTCAGGTCGCTACCTTGCTGAGCAGCTTCAGGAAGCAGGGCATCACCTTGCTGATAAACAAATCGTTATTGACGACATGTACAAAATTCGTGCAGTGGTTTCAAAGTGGATTGCGGATGAAAAGGTTCAGGCAGTATTAATCACAGGTGGTACTGGTTTTACTTCGCGCGATAGCACTCCAGAGGCGTTAAAGCCTTTGTTTGATAAAGAAGTAGAAGGTTTCGGAGAGCTGTTCCGTATGGTTTCTTATGAAGAAATTGGCACTTCTACTATTCAGTCTCGCGCTGTGGCTGGTTTTGCAAACCATACCGTTATTTTTGCGATGCCAGGTTCTACAGGGGCTTGCCGTACTGGTTGGACGAAAATCATCAAGCAGCAGCTAGATGCGAGCCACCGTCCATGTAACTTTATGCCGCATTTGTAAGAGTGAGGAACAATGACTCAATTCACTCACATTAACGCTTCTGGTGAAGCAAACATGGTCGATGTTTCGGCGAAAGCGGAAACGGTAAGAGAAGCACGTGCAGAAGCTTTTGTACATATGGTACCAGAAACATTACAACTGATCGTATCGGGTCAGCATCACAAAGGTGATGTGTTTGCCACGGCACGTATTGCTGGTATTCAAGCAGCAAAGAAAACATGGGATTTAATTCCACTTTGCCACCCGTTACTGCTTTCAAAAGTGGAAGTTCAGCTAGAAGCGATTGAATCCGAAAACAAGGTTCGTATTGAATCAGTGTGTAAACTCGCAGGCAAAACCGGTGTTGAAATGGAAGCGCTAACTGCGGCTTCGGTTGCCGCATTGACGATTTACGACATGTGTAAAGCTGTGCAGAAAGATATGGTAATTGGGCAAATTCGCTTGTTAGAAAAGACGGGCGGTAAATCGGGTCATTTTAAGGTAGATGTATGATTAGTGTTTTGTTTTTTGCCCAAACAAGAGAATTAGTGGACTGCGATGGTTTGTCACTTGAGCATAAGTTTGATTCGGTTGAAGCATTGCGAGCTCATCTTGCTGCGAGATCGGACAAATGGGCACTGGCATTAGAGTCAGGCAAATTGTTGGCTGCGGTTAACCAATCAATTGTACCGATGGATTCTGAACTTAAAGATGGCGATGAAGTGGCTTTCTTCCCACCGGTAACTGGAGGTTAATATGGACAGCTATGTATCGGTTCAGGTAGCAGACTTCTCTGTCGCTGATGAGTACGAGGCGCTCTCTTCGGGCACAGATGCCGGTGCTGTCGTGACCTTCATCGGTAAAGTTCGTGACATGAACTTAGGTGACCATGTGACAGGGCTGCATTTAGAACATTATCCGGGGATGACGGAGAAATCTCTAAACGAAATCTGTGATGAAGCGAAGTCACGCTGGCCACTATTGCGGTTGAGATTGATTCACCGAATTGGTGATTTAGATATCGGTGATCAAGTTGTCTTCGTTGGTGTCAGCAGCGCTCATCGCTCTGCCTCTTTTGAAGCGTGTGAATTTGTAATGGACTATTTAAAGACTAAGGCCCCTTTCTGGAAAAAGGAGCGAACAACGGATGGCACTCGCTGGATTGACTCAAGAGATTCAGATGCCAAAGCTGCTCAGCGTTGGGTGAAGTAGAGTTATCGTTGTACCAAAGGTAAGACCAACAGAATTTTTACCTAGCCACAGGCAGCAACAATCAAAAAAATGGTGAATCCCATTTAGTAAAATCAAGAAATTAGTCAACACTTAGAATATCAGCTACCTTTCTATAAGGAACCTAAGGAGACTGAAATGGATTCACTAAAAGTAAAAGATTACATGACCGTTAAAGCGGTGACCTTTACTCCTGATATGCCTTTGTCTGCTGCGCTCGATAAAGTGATTCGTTCCGATCACTTGGGTGGACCTGTTATTGATGATAAAGAACGCGTAATTGGCTTCCTTTCAGAACAGGACTTGCTCGATAAATTGGTCAAAGTGAGTTACTTCTGTCAGGACACTCATATTGTCAGTGACTGCATGTATAAAGATGTGCTCTCTGTTTCTCCGGAAATGTCGATCATTGAGTTGGCCGATATGATGAAAGTCGGAAAGCCTAAAGTTTATCCGGTTATTGATAATGGCAAACTGGTAGGGATTATTACGCGGCGTGATGTGTTAAGAGCAATAGGTAAAAACTTAGCCAATTGTTTTAAACATCAAGTATAGAAAGCAACCTCCTCATTCCACACCATCAATGTAATTTTCTTTCTTCAAAGCACAGTTAAACGCTGTGCTTTTTGAGTTTTCCCATACAGTGCATAAGTATTTGAGCTATTAAATGTGATTTGTGTCACTTAAATGTGAAACGGGAGTATATCTTGCTTTTAATGGTGTGATTTTTATCACTCTATAGCTTTTGATACTGAGCTAAAGTTGTCCTGTACCTAATTTATATTTATGAGCTGAATAAGCCGCATGAAGGAGCAACCTATGTCTCAAGCAGTATTCCACCTTGGTGTTACCGAAGCTGATCTTAATGGCGCAACGTTAGCGATCATTCCTGGTGATCCAGCGCGTGTACAAAAAATTGCAGAGTTAATGGATAACCCAGTATTTCTTGCAAGCCACCGTGAATACACGCTTTATCGCGCAGAACTTGACGGCAAGTCGGTTGTCGTTTGTTCTACTGGTATCGGCGGCCCTTCAACTTCTATCGCAGTAGAAGAGTTGGCTCAGCTAGGTGTGCGTAGCTTCTTGCGTGTAGGCACAACAGGTGCAATTCAACCAAACGTTAATGTTGGTGACATGATTGTGACGACAGGTTCTGTTCGTCTAGATGGCGCAAGCCTTCACTTTGCTCCAATGGAATTCCCTGCTGTTCCTGACTTTGATGTCGCAATTGCAATGAAACAGGCTGCGGAAGAGAGCGGTGCGACAGTTCACATGGGTATTACTGCTTCCAGTGACACTTTCTACCCTGGTCAAGAACGTTATGACACATTCACAGGTCGTGTTGTTAAGCGTTTCCAAGGTTCAATGAAAGAATGGCAGGAAATGGGCGTACTAAACTTTGAAATGGAATCAGCAACTCTGCTTACTATGTGTGCAAGTTCTGGTTTGAAAGCAGGTTGTGTCGCAGGTGTTATCATCAACCGTACGCAAAAAGAAATTC
Organism: Vibrio sp. Y2-5; assembly: GCF_014596725.1. GTDB lineage: Bacteria > Pseudomonadota > Gammaproteobacteria > Enterobacterales > Vibrionaceae > Vibrio. The sequence goes on along the minus strand of NZ_JACVEG010000003.1, from coordinate 626,537 downwards.
CAGATCACGCAACTTTGAAAGAGACAGAAGCTCGCTCAATCAAAGTGGTCGTAGAAGCGGCTCGTAAGATGCTTTAATTCTCGTGGTATAGCAGTTTAAACTGCTTAGAGAATACCTGAATTTGAACGCCATACTGTTTGCAGTATGGCGTTTTTGCTTATTAAGCGACGACGAGTTTTGGTAAAGGGATATAGAGACACTCACTGACATCTGCCAGCATTTGGTCGTAAACGTGCGCAATGCTTAACGAGACATCGGAAGTCAGCTGATATAACTGTTCTTGTGGAATATCAAAGGCCGGATTTTCGTGCAGCTCGCTTAGTATATGCATTGCTTTTGAACAGGCCGGTGACGCAATTGACAACGGACTGATCAGTGCAAGCTGATTAAGCTTACGGCGTAGTAGATCGCAGTAATGGCGCAAACGTGTTGAACCATCTTGGGTATGCATATCTTCAATCGAAATACGCAGTTGCGTCAGAGTATCCATAGAGTCAATCACTTGCTGCCAGTTCATGTGGTACTCATCACTTAAATCTTCACGGTTTGATTCCACCAACCAAGCCAACATTACTTCGTCCATCAAAAACATGCAGTGACGAATGGCTTTGCCGTGCATCATCTGGTTGCGGGCAACACTTCTGTCCTGCCAGTTATTCATCAGAGCTTTTAATTTAAGTTGCAACACTCGATACATAGGTTTGTTATCGAAATGCGATGTTGAAATCAGATGATTCGACTTCTCATGCAGTAAATCTTGAAGGTGACTCAGTTCTGCTTCTCTTTTCTCGCCGAACATCAACGCATGATGAGTCGCACTGCGGTGCTGTCGGCTCAGATATAACAGTTGGCGAAGGTCGATCAGAAGTTCATATTTGCGCTGCAAAGTGGATTCTCTTTGCTTAGAAAAGTAGAACATCAAACCAAGTATGCCGATAGAGATCAGCATTGAGACAATGACAAACATAACCAACTCCTTGTTGCTACCTTGTCGTTGAGGCGTAACAGCTGAAACTGTGCGTCAACCAGTGAAAGGATTTTATTATTTGCTAGAGGAATTGCAGCTTTAATGCCAAGGAATATTACTTTTCAAATCAATAAGTTAAGTTTTTACTGATTGAAATTTCGCACCATCATGGTGCAAATTGAACTAAAAGTGTGAGCTGGTTCATAAAAAAAGCCCCAGCGTTTATCACGCTAGGGCTTTCTTAACGCTGATTTTCTGAGTGATTACATCACGCGCATACCAGGCTGAGCTCCTTCGTGTGGCTCAAGAATCCATAGCTCGCTACCACCAGGGCCAGCAGCTAGGATCATGCCTTCAGACATACCAAACTTCATCTTACGAGGCTTAAGGTTTGCAACGACAACCGTTAGCTTACCCACTAAGTCTTCTGGCTTGTAAGCGGCTTTGATGCCTGAGAATACTTGGCGCATTTCACCACCAATATCCAACTGGAATTTCAGTAGTTTGTCTGCTTTTGGCACAGCTTCGCATGAAACGATTTTAGCAATGCGAAGGTCAACTTTTGCAAAGTCATCAAATTCGATTTCTTCTGCAACCGGATCTTTGCTCAGCTCAGTTGCTTGTGCAGCTTCTGCTTTCTCTTTCGCTGCCACTTCAGCGGCTGCATCTTCTTTCGAAGCTTCAATCATCGCTTCGATGTTTTTAGGATCGATACGGCTGAACAGTGCCTTAAACGCTGTGATTTCATGGCTAGTTAGCGGAGTAGCGATACCTTCCCAAGTCAATTCTTGGTTTAGGAAGGCTTCTGTACGAGCTGCGAGTTCAGGCATAACAGGTTTTAGGTAAGTCATCAGAACGCGGAACAAGTTGATACCCACTGAACAGATATCTTGTAGTTCTTGGTCTTTACCTTCTTGTTTTGCAACAACCCAAGGTGCTTTTTCATCAACGTACTGGTTTGCTTTGTCTGCCAGTGCCGTGATTTCACGAATAGCGCGACCAAACTCACGAGCTTCAAATTGCTCTGCGATACGATCAGCGGCTGCAACGAACTCGTTGTAAAGCTCAGGTTCAACAAAGTTGTCTGAAAGCTTGCCATCAAAACGCTTAGCGATGAAACCTGCGTTACGAGAAGCAAGGTTCACAATCTTGTTTACTACGTCAGCGTTGACACGCTGAGTGAAGTCTTCAAGGTTCAGGTCTAGGTCATCGATACGGCTGTTTAGCTTCGCAGCGTAGTAGTAACGCAGACACTCAGGGTCTAAATGCTCTAGGTAAGTACTTGCTTTGATGAAAGTACCTTTAGATTTGGACATCTTAGCGCCGTTAACGGTTACGTAGCCGTGAACAAAAACGTTGTTAGGTTTACGGAAACCAGAACCTTCCAGCATTGCTGGCCAGAATAGGCTGTGGAAGTAAACGATGTCTTTACCGATGAAGTGGTAAAGTTCTGTCTTACTGTCTTTGTTCCAGTATTCGTCGAAATCTAGGTCATCACGCTTGTTACATAGGTTTTTAAATGAACCCATGTAGCCGATCGGTGCATCTAGCCAAACATAGAAGAACTTGTCTTTTTCGCCCGGAATTTCAAAACCGAAGTAAGGTGCATCGCGTGAGATATCCCACTGTTGCAGACCAGACTCAAACCACTCTTGCATTTTGTTTGCTGTTTCAGCTTGAAGGGAACCAGAACGAGTCCACTCTTTTAGCATGCTTTCAAACTGAGGCAGGTCGAAGAAGAAGTGCTCAGAATCTTTCATGATTGGCGTAGCGCCAGAAACTGCAGATTTCGGATTGATTAGTTCTGTTGGGCTGTATGTTTCACCACATGCGTCACAGTTGTCACCGTATTGGTCTTCTGACTTACACTTAGGACAAGTACCTTTTACGAAACGGTCTGGCAGGAACATCTCTTTCTCAGGGTCGAAAAGCTGAGAAATAGTACGGCTAGAGATAAAGCCATTCTTTTTCAGTTCTAGATAGATGTGTGAAGCCAGCTCACGGTTCTCATCTGAGTGAGTACTGTGGTAGTTATCAAAGCTGATATCAAAGCCTGCGAAGTCTTTTTGGTGCTCTTCACTAACAGCGGCGATCATCTCTTCTGGTGTAATACCCATCTGTTGAGCTTTAAGCATAATTGGCGTGCCGTGGGCATCGTCAGCACAGATGAAGTTTACAGTGTTGCCGCGTAGACGCTGGTAGCGAACCCAGATGTCAGCTTGGATATGTTCAAGCATGTGACCTAAGTGGATTGAACCGTTAGCGTAAGGAAGGGCACAAGTTACCAGCAATTTCCTTGCGGTAGAGAGTCTTGGATCGTTTGCCATACTTAATATTCGCTTTCTTGATAGGTATAAAAATTTGATGGGTAATACTACCCCATGAGCCATCTAACTCCAAGGTGTCAAAGGTGTGATTGCCTTAGTTTTTTCGGGGTTCTGTACAGGCTTCGCTGGTGGTAGCATAGGGCGTATACCTAAGTGACTTCAAGATACAGGATTCAGAGCTTCATCAACGAGTTCAGGCCAAGGTTAATAATGGCTGGAATGGTCATTCCCTTTCAACGTTATTGAGCGCCGGAATGGACTCGTTGATGAGCTCCCGAAGGGCGAGTTTTATTCGCTCTTATACTGCGTTACTGATTTTCTACGTAGAATAACTATGTCTTCAAATCAGTGCCTTGCCTAAGAGCGAATAAATTCTCGCTGAACCAGTATCTTGAGGTTACTTAGGTATATAAGGAGGACCTATGCGTCAATTCAGTTCAAAGCAAGATTTTTGTGATTGGTTAAACCAATTTCAGCATCCTTTTCTTATTCAAGATTGGGCTTCGCAACCGGGAATTGTTTCGGTGGAAGCTCAAGGCTTTAAGATAACACTCCCTTTTGCCGCACTCTCTTTGCCTGAAGAACTTTCAAGCTGGATTACACAACAGCAGAAATCAGGTGAAGTCCCTTCTTTTCACTATGATGTTGTCGTTAGCCCGAAAGCGTTGGAGACTCATGTCGCTTCAGAAGTTCGAGGCGTAAAAAACATTATTGCTGTGACATCAGCAAAAGGCGGTGTGGGTAAGTCAACCACGGCGGTCAACCTTGCATTAGCGATTGCAAAATGTGGTGCGAAAGTCGGTTTGCTCGATGCGGATATTTATGGTCCTTCAGTACCTATGATGCTGGGGCAGTTGGATGCAAAACCAGAAGTTCGTGACAACAAATGGATGCAACCGATACCTGCGCATGGCATTTACACTCATTCTATTGGCTATCTGGTGGATAAATCAGACGCGACTATCTGGCGTGGTCCGATGGCATCAAAAGCATTGGCCCAGCTTCTCACTGAGACAGAATGGCCTGAACTGGATTATCTGGTTATTGATATGCCACCGGGTACGGGTGACATCCAGTTAACGCTATCTCAGCAAATTCCGGTTACCGGAGCGCTTATTGTGACTACACCTCAAGATCTGGCGTTGGCGGATGCACGTAAAGGCGCGGCAATGTTTGAGAAAGTGGATGTGCCAGTGATTGGCATGGTCGAGAACATGAGCTATCACATTTGTAGCCATTGTGGTGAGAAAGAGCACATCTTTGGTCATGGTGGTGCGCAGGCGCTGGCAAATGAGTTTGGCTTGTCGCTACTTGCTCAAATTCCGCTTCACATCAGCATGCGCGAAGATATTGATGCTGGTAAACCCACGGTTTCAGCTCGCCCAGACAGTGAACATGCCGCAGTTTATATTCAACTGGCTGAACGTGTTTGCGCTTCGATGTACTGGCAAGGTAAGACTAAACCAGAATCGATCATGTTTACTATGGTTGAGTAAGTTTGGTCATTTTCTGAGAATAAGAAGACGATCGAAATGTATGGTCGCTGAGTCAGAGTAAATGTAATCGTTTACTCTGACTTTTTATTGTTCAACATCAGAAATTACTGTCATTTAACGTTAATGCAAACTGGTATAACCCTTTTGAACTCCCTATAATCAGGCGGTTTAACTTAATTCCCAAAATACACGTATCGAGTGCACATACATGTCTGATAATAATCAATGCGTCATCGTTGGTATCGCTGGCGCATCAGCTTCTGGTAAAAGTCTTATAGCCAGCACAATTTACAATGAACTGAGTGCGAAAGTTGGTGACCACCAAATAGGTGTGATTACGGAAGATTGCTATTACAAAGACCAAAGCCATCTGAGCATGGAAGAGCGTGTTAAAACGAATTACGATCACCCAAGTGCATTGGATCATGATTTACTGTGTGAACATTTAACACAGCTAATGAATGGTCATGCTGTTGAAGTACCAGAGTATAGCTACACAGAGCATACTCGTACTGCTAACACCACCACAATGACACCTAAAAAAGTCATCATTTTAGAAGGTATTCTGCTGCTGACTGACCCTCGCCTACGTGAGCTTATGCAAGTAACCGTATTTATGGATACTCCATTAGATATCTGTTTGCTGCGCCGCGTGAAGCGTGATGTAGAAGATCGTGGTCGCACAATGGATTCAGTGCTGAAGCAATATCAAAAAACGGTTCGTCCTATGTTCCTCCAGTTTATAGAGCCGTCAAAACAATATGCTGACATCATCGTTCCTCGTGGCGGTAAAAACCGTATCGCGATCGATGTGTTAAAAGCACACATTGCGAAATTGCTAAAATCGTAATTTTGACTAATGCTTGGCATTAGCCGACTTTATTTTTTAACTGAAAAGTGGCACTTTAAGTGTCACTTTTTTTATATCTATATCATTGATTAATTGATTGAAAATCATCGGTTAGTCACAGGTGTTGATGTTTTCAAGCAAGGATTAAACAGATGAAAAAACTGTTGCTCTTGGTTGCTGTAATCTTAGTCGTCGTTTTAGGCGCAGTCGCAGCACTTGTTTTATTCGTGAACCCAAACCAGTTCAAGCCTTTAATTGTTGAACAAACGAAGAAGCAAACCGGATTAGATTTAATGATTGAAGGCGACATTGGCTGGAAATTCTTCCCTTCCATTGGCTTTGAAATCGGCAAAACCGAACTGAAAAACCCACAGGGATTCACTAACCCAAATATGTTCAAAGTGGACAATGTTGGGGTGGATGTATCCGTGATGCCTTTGTTAGACAAACAACTCGTTATTGGCAATGTTCAGCTTGATGGTGCTGAAATTTATTTAGAAACGTTGAAAGATGGCCGAACAAATTTAGACAGTTTGACCAAAGCGAAAACGTCACAAGAGGTTGCTGAGACTCAAGCACCAGCAGAAAGCAAAAGTCCTTCTCCAACTCCTGAGCAAACCAGCGGTGTTCAGGATTGGACAATTCAACTGGCGGGCGTCACGGTCAACAATGCGTTGTTGGATATTCAGGATCGTAAAGCGGGAACGGAGACCAAGCTCTACGATGTTCAGTTAAAAGTGGATGAGTTTGAAGCTGATAAGTGGACCTTAGTGAGCTTCGCTGCAAAAGGACGTAATGATCAACAAAAGAACAATCCGCAGAACTTTGCAGCGACTGGTAACGCAGAAATTAAATTGTCCAAAGATTTTGCCCAATACGCGCTACGCAATATCAATGTGGACGCGAGCTTTAGCGACCAAGCAAACAATATTGAGTCTGCGAAGCTAGCGCTGGCGACATTCGATTTTGATAAGCCAAATGCGCTAGAGTTTTCTGTAAAAGGTAAAGCTGCAGATATGATGTTAGAGGCGAAAGGCTCTAGTTCGCTGGTGGTTAACAAAGCAATCACCAAAGTGGTGGCAAACGGATTTACTCTGGAAGCGAATCTGCAAGGAGCTGCTTTACCTCAGTCACCGATGAAGGTTGGGATGCAATCGGATATTGCTTTTGATATCAGCAAAAATGCGCTCAATGTTGTACTTGCGAAGTTAACGGCAAATGCATTGCAGTTTGACGGTAAACTCGATGTAGCGTTGGCGGATATTCCGAAAGTAAGATTCAGCCTGCATAGTCCAGATATTGATGTGGATGCCTTCCTTGGTAATGAGAAAGCGGCTGCAGCAAGTTCATCAGAAACGGCTTCTGAGAAGCCAGCGTCGACAGAAACCAAACCCGCTACCACAAGCAAACAAGAGGTGGAGCCTGATCTATCTGCACTGCAAACACTCGACGTTGCGGGCGACATCACTATCGATAAGCTAAAAGCGAACAATGCGAAAATGCAAAATGTAAAAGCGGATGTGGTTGTTAACCGCGGCCTTGTCACGCTTAAATCATTTAATGCAAACCTGTATCAAGGTTCTGTGAGTGCTTCTGCACAAATGGATGCGCGTAAAACGCCAGCCACTTATACGGTGAAAAAATCGGTTAAAGGTGTGAAGGTACAACCTATGCTGGTGGATGTACTTGATAACAATATGCTTGAGGGTACTGGCAACATTGACGTTAATGTTCAGGGTAAAAGTTTAACGCCTACGGGTATTCAAAAGAACTTAGTCGGCACTGTTGCAATCAACTTTGCTGATGGTGCTGTTAATGGTATCAACGTCGCGCACTTGTTGCGTACTAACTACGCTAAGATAACTGGCGGTAATGTTACTGAAGCTGATCAAGTTAAGAAGACCGATTTCAGTGCGATGACAGCAACGCTCAAGCTTGATAAAGGCAATATCACTACCAATGATCTGCATATGCAGTCTCCAGCTCTTCGTATTAGAGGGCAGGGTAAAGCGAACTATTTAGATGAAACGGTAGACTTTACACTTAGCACTTCGGTTGTGGGTTCGTTGAAAGGTCAAGGTGGTAAAGACGTTGATGAACTGCGCGATGTGACGATTCCAATCAATATTTCAGGTAAATGGTCTGAGCCTAAATACAAGCTTGTGTTTGATGATGTACTCAAACAGAAAGCTCAAAAAGAAGTGGACCGTGGTATCGAGAAGTTGAGCGATAAGATCAAAAACGAAGATACTAAGAAAGCGGTTGATAGCTTACTGAAAGGCCTGTTTAACTAAGTTTAATTCCTCTGATAAACAAAAAAGCGAGCGGGTGTAATGTCCGCTCGCTTTCTTTTTATTAATACGAAATAGGCTTTAACTAGAGCTTTACCAGTCGACACCTTGCAGAGCTTTAACTCCTGCTTCGAATGCGTGTTTGGTGTTCTTTACTTCGGAAACCGTGTCTGCCATTTCAATTAAGGTTCGGTGTGCTGCGCGGCCAGTAATAATGACAGACTGCATATGTGGACGCTGGCTTAGTGCTTCAACCAGTTCGTCTAAATCTATGTAGCCGTAGTTGACCATGTAGGTCAGTTCGTCGAACAGAATGACATCAATAGATTCATCTTTTAGCATTCGCTTGCACTCTTGCCATACAAGTTGCGCTGCAGCTGTGTCGCTCTCTTTATTTTGCGTATCCCAAGTGAATCCAGTTGCCATAACTTGGAATTCAACGCCTAACTTTTCAAGCAAATTGCGTTCACCATTATCCCAGGTTCCTTTAATGAACTGGGCGACCGCACATTTTTTATTGTGTCCAACGGCACGGGCAATAGTGCCAAAGCCGGAAGTAGACTTACCTTTACCATTACCAGTAATAACCAACAATAGTCCTTTCACTTCCTGAGCGGCTTCGACTCGCGCATCGACCTGTTCTTTCACTTTTTGCTGGCGAGCTTTGTGACGCTCTTGTTTCACATCATCGTTGGACATGACTATTCCTTTTTCAATCTGATTCTAGTGACTATGATAACTGAATGATGCGTTGGCAAACACAGACCAAAAACAAGGAATTACAATGACAAAAATTTTAGTGGTTTGCATGGGGAATATCTGTCGTTCACCAACCGGAGAAGCGGTTTTAAGAAGTAAGGCTGATCAACTAGGTATAAATATTGAAGTGGATTCGGCAGGTACGATTGGCTATCACCAAGGAGCCCTTCCGGATAAACGAGCGAGAGCCGCTGGAGAACGAAGAGGTTATTCATTTTCCGGGATGCTGGCTCGTAAAGTAACAAAAAGAGATTTTGAAGATTTTGACTACATATTGGCGGCCGATCATGAGAATTTGGAAGATCTTATGCTTATGTGTCCTAAACAATTGCAGTACAAATTGTCGTTATTTCTGAGCCACGGTAAATCCAACTATGAAGAGATTCCTGATCCGTATTATGGGGGAGACCAAGGCTTTGAGTTGGTATTGGATTTAGTAGAAGAAGCCAGTGAGCAGTTCCTACTGTTCCTAAAAGAAAGAGGCCAGTGGTAAACACTGGCCTAGTTGAGTGAGCAATAGTTCTTAGAAACAAAAGCTTTTGGAAGGAATGGCTTTAGAAGCGGTAGCTCGCCTGAACACCTAGTAACCAAACACTGCCGGTAGTTTGACCTGTGAATTGTCCACCAACTTTTTGAGCCGAATTATCTGACTCATAACCACGAGATTCTTTGATTGAAGCATCTTTAGCCACGATATACGTAAAACCTGCATCAACAGTGAACTGTTCTGTTACGTCATAGCCAGCACCAATACTTAGCCAGATACGGTCCGTTTCTGGAATCGTAATCGTTCGGTTTTGATCACTAACGGCACCCATGTCGTAAGCCACACCGCTACGTAGAGCAAGCTTTGAATCTAACTGGTAAGTTGCACCAAGAGCGAAACGGTAGTTATCTTTCCAGTTTTCCTCTTTGACCATAACGGTTTTAAGTTTATCTAACTGTGCTTCAAGTTTTTCGAAGCTGCTCCAGTCTGTCCAGTTGATACTGCCGTGTAAGGCAAGTTTATCTGTTACTTGGTGGAAGCTGGCTATTTCGGCTGTTGCAGGCATGGTTAGCGACATATAGCCAGTATCATTAATTACACTTTTATAATCTGAAACATACATGTTCGCAGTGCCAGTTAGCTTCAAGTCAACTTCTGATTTATAGGTTAAGCCAATACGGTTACTCGGGTTGATCTGCCATGCAGCACCCGCTTGCCATCCCCAAGCCGTATCATCACCTTCCATATATTTCAGAGTTGTGCCTTGAGGTAAACCTAATGCTTCTGTCTGTTTTGGTGATTTGGCACCGAAGTGGCCTTCACCGATAACGTAACGAACACCACCACCGATACTAACAGCGTCAGTCAGTTGATAACCAAGGTTGGCATTCGCTTCCATGGTTTTTACCATCGCTTCATCACCGAAGTGACTGGCTGAGAAGTTAGAGCCGAGTTCAGTCTCCATACCATAGTTTGTGCCTAGAGCAAGGCCGGCAACTAACTTTTCATTGATTTGGTGAGAGAGATAAAAGTTAGGAATAACAGCATCGTTTGCATAGTCATTCGATTCAACACGTGTCGTCGAGTTGTTAAAAGTTACATCACCATGTACATCAACATTTGGGTTTACATAAATAGCGCCTGTTGAAACTTGAGTGCCGTCTAGATAAGTAAGCATTGCAGGGTTGCGCCATTGTGCACTGGCATTATCTGCCATCGCTGCTTCACCTGCGTAGGCGCGGCCTAAGCCTGTCGCTGAGTACTCGGCAAGTTGAAAACCAGCAGCATGAGAAAGAGTTGGTACGCTAGCCAAACTAGCAGCCACTGCTAGAGTAAGGAGAGTCTTATTTGTTTTCATTTTAATTTTATGTTCGCTGAAATTTGGAAAAACTGAACGGTAAAGTCTAAAAGTGAAAATCAGTCATGAACAATGAAAACCAGCTTTTAACTGATATATAAAATAAAATGCTAAAAAGTTATGATATTAAAAACATATGACTGCTTAATTTTTTCTGTGAATGAATTTTCAGCGTACACGTGTAGGGGGTAAGGAGGGTTTTAAGATACAGCTGTGCGCTTAAAATAAAAAAGATTATTCGGAAAGATGTAAAAAAGGGCTGGTAAACCAGCCCTTTAGCGATTGTGTTGTTTCTAACTATTGATTAGAAAGAACGGCTATATTGTAAGCCTACTAAGATTGCATCTGCGTGAGTCGTTGCTGTCAAAGTAGTACCTGCTGATTTCTCAGTTACAGCTACATCTTTACCTAGTAGATAAGTGAAGCCAAAGTCTACATTTGATGCATCATCAACTGCGTAAGTGAAACCTGCTGAGAACCACTGACGATCTGAGTCTGGTACTGAAATTGAAGTTACAGAGTCCTGAGCACTTGTGTCATACATATAACCTGCGCGTAGTGTCCAGTCACTGTTTAGGTAGTAAGTACCACCAAGAGAGTAGTGCCAACCATCTTGCCATTGGTAATCACGAGTATAAGTTGAGCTTCCTTTTGCAGCAGCTAACTTATAAGCGATTGGAGATTGACTCGCACTTAGGTTGTTGACATCGATTTGGTCGAATGCAGACCAACCAATCCATTGCACGCTATAGTGTACAGCAAATGAAGTATCTTCAAGTTTGTGGAAGCCAGAGAACTCAGCGATATCAGGTAGCGGAAGAACTATCTCTTGACCATAATCGTCTTCTGCTTTGAACTCTGGGCTGTAGTGATAGCCAAAGCCAAAACGGTTGTTTTCATCAAGCTCGTATACAGTACCTACGTTAAAACCAACTGCCCAGCCATCAGCCTTATCAACGTTGGCAAGTGCAGTTCCTGCAGGAACAGTTAAACCATATTGTTGTTTAATTCCAGCGGCTAATGTGGAACTAGCATAGCGTTGTAAAGTGCCTTGACCATAGATCAAATCTAATCCTGCACCAAAACTTAATTGTTCGTTTAGTCTGTATGAGCCTGATAGACCAAAGTTAACGCTTTTTACATCAGTAATGCCACCGTATTCTGAAGCTGGGTAACTACTGGAAAATTCAGTGCGAGTACCAAAATTAGTATAAGCGTTAATACCCCACGCAAATTTGTCATTTACTGGAACAATTAAATGAATGTTTGGCGCAACAGATGTGCTGCCAACATCGTCAGTATCAGCAATTGATGTACCATTGTACTTTGCATCTTTCACTTCAATCATTGTAGTGATTGACTCAAAACCAAGAGATAGCTCAGTTTTGTCGAAAAGTGCCATTGCTGCAGGGTTACGCGCCATTACTGAAGCGTTATCTGCGATTACTGCATCACCAGCAAATGCACGGCCTAGACCAGTTGCTGATTGAGCGTTGAGCTGGAAGCCAGCAGCCATTGCTTGCTGCGTAGCTAGTGTTACTGTCACTGCTAGTAGTGAACGTTTAAACAGACGCGTCTTGTTCATTAGTTTTTCCTTTTTTGTATAGCCTCTAGTGGGCTTTTTTGAGCAATTGCTCAGTTGGGGCTGATCCTAGTCTCTAGTCTACAATATAGAAATCCGACCATTGTCTAATTGGACGAGAAAATTATAGAAATGGTGTGTAACTGACACGAATTTGTAAGAAATAATGATTATTTAGAGTTTTAACTCTAGATAAAATGCAATAAACCCACATAGGTTGTGGGTTTATTGCGGGCTAAATTTGGTTATTTTTGAGGGGTAAGTAGAGGTAGCAGGTTATCTGCGATTTTACCTATGTTTTCACTACTATTACCGACGATGATTAGACTTTTATCGCCAACTGACTCGACCATACCAGACATCCCATCTTTATTAAAATGTCCATTGATATCGCTTTGAACGCCAGCGAGAAAAAGCGTAACTTTGCCGTGTTCGCCTTGGAAAACCATGTGTAGAGCGTTTGATTGTCCAAATCCGCAGTGATTTAGGTAATAAACGTGGTAAGGGAAGTTCTCGGCGAACTTATAGGCAAAAGGCAGTAACTTTGCATTGATCTGTCTAGAACTGACTTGCTCATCAATATTTGATACAAAACCTTCTTCATCAACCACATGTTTAATGGCGATGTCCACTAAGCTTGCTTGTGCTGGTGGAACGATGAGTTTTCCCCAGTTGACCTGACCTACAACTAAACCGAATACAAAAGCAATAGATGCCGCCATTGCCATCGCTTTACGAGCAAAGTTAACGGTAGTCACATTGTCGGCGTGTGAGCTTTGATTGAATAAAATTCTATCTGCCAATCCTTCAGGTACGTCAACCTTCATTGCATCGGCGATTTGTGCATCGAGTTTTAGCACATCGTCCAAGAACTTTTGGTTAGCCTCTTTGGATAGTGCATCAGAGTACTCACCGCTTTTTTGTTTCGGTTCTGACATGACGCGGCGGCGAAATTCTAAATCATCCATTTTGCTGCCCTCTAAAGTTTTCGGAAGAATCCAACATTTCTTTTAATTGATTACGAGCTCGGAAAAGTCGAGTCATAACGGTATTTTGATTGAGTTCTAGGATCTCGCTTATCTCTTCACCGCTAAAACCGCCAATGATCTGCAGAAACAGTGGCTCGCGATACTCATCTTCCAACTTCATGATTTGTTTTTGCAACCACTCTCTTTGGTGATGAACATCATCTGAAACTTTTGCTTCATTTCCATGTGTCTCGATATCTACTAAATCAAATTGTTTGCGCTCAAAGCGGCGCGCATTCTCTCGCCTCAATATAGTAATGAGCCAAGACTTCGCGGCTTTTTCATCCTGCAAGCTTTCGAGTGATTTCCATGCTCGTAAGCAAGTTTCTTGCACCAAATCTTCAGCCACGCTTTGGTCTTTACATAACCAGTATGCGTAGCGATAGAGATCGGTGTGATAAGCACGTACAAGCGCTTCGTATTTTCTTTGTCTATCCATACCGTTATTGACCGGATGGTTAGCCGATTTCTTTCCAAATATTTTAATTATTGACACTCGAGTCTCCGATGGCTTCGCAGTGTGATTTTTCATTCCATTCCAATTTGGACACTAAAGTGAGCACTTAGCCACTGAAATGGATATTCAGGCTCTTTTTAGCAATTGTGTTTTAGCATAGATATGGAAATTTTGCTTAAAACAGCTTTTGGACGAAATTAATTTCATTCCGTTCAATAAATCACATTAAAATTGATCTATTTCAAAATCTATTGTTCAGGAGCGGTTATAGTTGTTCACGTCATCTAGTTAGCCCTTGTGGCTAGCATGTTGAGCAAGATGACACTTCCTTTTGAAGGCTGACTTTACTTTCTCCTAATCAGGAAACTGATTATTTTCAATTGGCGTGAGTTAATTGTTTTACTATATATTCCGACCACACAGTTCTGTGTGGTTTTTTTTTGCTTTCTATTCGTGTTTCTGAACGAATTACTTACCTTTTCTCCTATCAATCACTTCTAAACCATTAAGAGAAGTTGCAATAAAGGGTAGCAGAGCTTCGCCTTGAATACTTGTTTCGCTGTTGATATCACGTTTTCTAAACACTTGTTTGATTGTATTAACAATCTCGTTACAATAAGCAGGTCAGACCTCTTATTCTAAGGAAAAGTAATGGGTAAACAGATAATGGGCAAACAGGAAGTCAAAACGCGTTCGGGTGAACGTGTCGCTATCGTCGCAGGTCTCCGAACTCCTTTTGCGCGTCAAAGTACCGAGTTCAGCCAAGTTCCCGCTGTTGATCTCGGAAAAATGGTGGTGAGTGAATTACTTGCTCGTACGAATATCGATCCTAAATTGATTGAGCAAGTAGTGTTTGGGCAAGTGGTTCAGATGCCAGCGGCACCAAATATTGCGCGAGAAATTGTACTTGGCACTGGTATGGATATTAATACGGATGCTTACAGTGTGACGCGAGCATGTGCAACCAGCTTTCAATCGGCTGTGAACATTGCTGAAAGTATTATGGCTGGCACGATTGATATCGGTATTGCTGGTGGTGCGGATTCATCATCGCTATTGCCTATTGGTGTTTCAAGAAATCTAGCAGCGAGTTTATTGGCTTTAAGTAAAACCAAAACAATCGGCCAGAAACTCAAAGTACTGAAATCACTGTCGCTTAAAGATTTGATGCCTGTACCGCCAGCTGTTGCGGAGTATTCAACAGGGCTTTCCATGGGACAAACTGCCGAGCAAATGGCTAAAACTCACGGAATTTCAAGAGCTGACCAAGATGCATTAGCTCATCGCTCACACTCTCTCGCTTCAATCGCTTGGAATGATGGAAAAATCCAAGGCGAGGTTATGACTGCCTTTCCTGAGCCTTATAAAAAGTGGATCGAACAAGACAACAACATTCGACATGATTCGACTTTGGAAGGGTACGCCAAATTGCGTCCAGCCTTTGACCGTCAATATGGCACAGTAACCGCTGCCAACAGTACACCTCTTACAGACGGCGCTGCAGCCATTATTCTGATGCGTGAAGGTAAAGCGAAAGAGTTGGGACTGGACATTATGGGTTACATCCGATCTTACGCGTTTTCAGCTATTGGTGTTCAACAAGACATGCTGATGGGGCCATCCCATGCAACGCCTGTCGCTTTAGACAGAGCGGGTATTACGCTTTCTGATCTTACCTTGATTGATATGCACGAAGCGTTTGCCGCCCAGACTTTGGCGAACTTGAAAATGTTTGCCAGCGATAAATTTGCCCAAGAAGTGTTGGGGCGTAGCCAAGCGATTGGTGAAGTGGACATGGATAAGTTTAATGTGCTTGGTGGATCCATTGCCTACGGTCACCCATTTGCGGCGACTGGTGCACGGATGATCACTCAAACACTTCGAGAGTTAAAACGCCGAGGTGGTGGTCTTGCATTGAATACGGCATGTGCCGCAGGCGGACTGGGTGCAGCTATGATTTTGGAGGTTGAGTAATGAGTGAGTCGAAAGCGTTCCATCTTAGAATTGATGAAGACAGTATTGCTTGGCTTGCCATCGATGTTCCGGGAGAAAAAATGAATACGCTTCAATCTGCGTTTGCCGCGGAAATGCAGGAGGTGTTCACTGAACTGAATCAGTCAAAGAATCAAGTAAAAGGGCTGATCATTCACTCTCTCAAGCCAGACAACTTTATTGCAGGCGCAGATGTTCGAATGTTGGATTCTTGCACTTCTGCAAAAGAAGCGCAGGAGTTGGCGACCCAAGGTCAACAGATGTTCCAGCAACTGTCTGATCTCCCATTCCCTGTTATCGCTGCGATTCATGGCCCATGTTTGGGTGGCGGTTTAGAGCTTGCCTTAGCGTGTGATTACCGTGTGTGTAGCGATGATGACAAAACTCGTTTGGGCTTGCCGGAAGTGATGTTGGGTTTACTTCCAGGATCTGGCGGTACACAGCGTTTGCCTCGATTGATTGGTTTATTGCCGTCATTAGATCTGATTCTTACTGGTAAACAATTGCGTGCTGCGAAAGCGAAAAAGTTGGGTGTTGTTGATGCTTGTGTACCAAACAGTGTGCTGTTGGATGTCGCTAAGCGTTTTGTGAATGAAAAAAATAACAAGCGCAGCAAAGTCAAACTAACAACCAAAGAAAAAATGATTTCGGGAACTCAGCTTGGACGTAAGTTTGTGTTTGAACAGGCTTCTAAGAAAACTGAACAAAAGACGCGCGGTAACTATCCTGCGGCGAAAGCTATTTTGGAAGTGATTCAATTTGGCTTAGAAAAAGGCATGAAAGCCGGACTTCAGTTAGAAGCAGAAAGATTTGGTGAGTTAGTGATGACGTCCGAATCGAAAGCTCTGCGCTCGATCTTCTTTGCGACTACGGAAATGAAGAAAGAAAACGGTAGTGATGCTGAGCCAAGAAAAGTGGAGCGAGTGGGTGTATTAGGTGGCGGTTTGATGGGGGCGGGAATCAGTCACGTCAGCGTATCAAAAGCTAAAGTGCCAGTTCGCATTAAAGATGTTTCTAACGATGGCGTGCTGAATGCGCTCAAATACAACTACGGATTGTTCGAGAAGCAGCGTAAGCGTCGTATTCTGAGCAAAGCTCAAGTCCAACATGAGATGATGAAGTTGTCTGGAGGCACCGACTTTACCGCGTTTAATTTGACTGATGTGGTGATAGAAGCGGTGTTTGAAGACTTGGAACTAAAACAATCCATGGTTTCAGACATTGAAACACATACTAAGCCAACGACAATCTTTGCGACCAATACCTCCTCGTTACCGATTCATCAGATCGCTGAAAAAGCCGCTCGCCCTGAACATGTGGTCGGTTTGCATTACTTCAGCCCGGTTGAAAAGATGCCGTTGGTTGAGGTGATACCGCACGCAACTACTTCTGATGAAACGGTATCAACTGTAGTGGCACTTGCTCGCAAACAGGGTAAAACGCCGATAGTTGTTAAAGATAAAGCTGGATTTTACGTTAACCGTATTCTTGCTCCTTATATGAATGAGTCAGCGCAAATTCTAATGGCAGGGGTGCCGATAGAAGAGATTGATACTGCGCTGTTGAACGCTGGTTTCCCTGTCGGCCCGATTACCTTATTGGATGAAGTCGGTATCGATATTGGCGCGAAAATTATGCCTATTTTGATCAAAGAACTTGGCCCTCGTTTCCAAGGACCAGAGGTTTTCGATAAATTGCTTAACGATAACCGTAAAGGTCGTAAGTCTGGCAAAGGGTTTTATATCTATAAAGGCAGCAAGAAAAAAGAAGTTGATAAATCAGTCTATAAGCTACTGAACTTGAAACCAGAGTCGCATCTCAGCGAGAGTGAAATATCATTGCGCTGTATGCTGCCAATGTTAAATGAAGCAGTACGCTGTTTAGATGAAGGCATCATTCGTAGCCCAAGAGATGGTGATATTGGCGCGATATTCGGCATTGGTTTTCCTCCGTTTTTAGGTGGCCCTTTCCGCTATATGGACCATATCGGTCTTCCAAAACTAGTGGAAATGATGAATCAACATGCCGAGAAATATGGGGATAGATTTGCCCCTTGTGATGGATTGTTAACTCGCGCTGGAACTGGCGAGACTTTCTATTCATAACGTCTTCTATCTATAGACCTTCTATTTTTAAGAAGTAAAAACAGAAAGTGAGGTGAAAACCTCACTTTTTGCATTGATGAGAATAAAAATTTCTATGCTAGGATTGGCTTAGATTTATATCTTCAACAAATTAAGCACTTAAGAAGGACTTATCATGGATGCTCTTGAATTGCTGCTCAACCGCCGCTCTATGGCCAAGCTTGTTGCTCCTGCTCCCGAAGGCAAAGCTCTGGAAAATATTATCCGTGCTGGGTTACGCGCACCCGATCACGCAAACCTGACGCCTTGGCGTTTTGTGATCGCGCAGGGGAGTGGTCTTCATAAACTTTCGGATGTTTTGGTTAAAGCCGCGATTGCTGACAACAACGATGAAGCAGCCGTTGCTAAGATGAAAAACGCACCTTTCCGAGCACCTATGGTAATTACTGTGATTGCCAAGGTGACGCCACATGAAAAAGTGCCTGCGTTTGAACAGCACTTGTCAGCGGGTTGTGCCGTTCAAGCGATGCAAATGGCTGCGGTAGCACAAGGTTTTCAGGGAATATGGCGTTCTGGTAATTTGATGTTCCACCCTGAAGTACGAAACGCTTTTGGTTTGGAAGGGGAAGACCACGTCGTCGGCTTCCTTTATCTGGGTACTCCAGAAGGTAGTACGATGAAAGTGCCTGAGCGTGAATTAAGTAAGTTTGTTGAGTTTCTTTAGTCTTTAATAATAGAAAGTAGAGATAAACAAAAAGGGCCGAATGGCCCTTTTTTTAATGCAAGTGGTAGGCGATAACAAAATCGATAAAGAGACGCACTTTTTCCGGAAGGTGGTCTTTATGGTTGTAGAGCATGTAAATATCGCGCGGATTCGCACTCCACTGGTCAAGTACTCGAACCAAACTGCCTTCGGCAATGTATTCGGTGATCATGACGTTCGGCATCAGTGTAATACCTAACCCTTCAGAGCAAGCAATGCGCACCACATCGAGAGTGTTGGCTTGGAAACGACCTTTATCTAAGTTAATGACCGTTTCGCCTTCAGTGTTGGTGAGCTGCCATTTCATTAAAGGATGTCCTTTAAGCAATGAATGTCGGCTCAGCTCTTCCGCATGCTTAGGTGCCGGATTCTTTGCCAAATAAGCCGGGCTTGCAACCAAGATATCTTTTACTTCACTGATTTTACGGGCAATTAAGCTTGAGTCGCGTTGTGGGCCAATTCTGAAAATGACATCCCACTCGGTCGGGTCAAGTTGGTCTGCTTGATTGCTAGTCGTCAGCTCGATATTAATTTCGGGGTACTGCTTCATAAACTCATTGAACATCGGCATCATCAAACGCTTCGTCAGGTTTGAAGGTGAAGAAATTTTAAGTTTGCCTGATGCGCCACGGCATTCATCGGTGATTTCTTCCGCCATTGAAGCCAAACGGTGCAAGAGAGGAGAGCAATCTTTGAAGAAACGTTCCCCAGCTTCGGTAAGAGAGAGTTTACGAGCGTGGCGATTAAGAAGTCTCAAGTTCAATGAATCTTCGAGAGCTTGAATGCGTCGAGTGATCGTTGCAACTGGAATCATCGTTTTGCGAGAAGTTGCCGTGTAACTTCCATTCTCGACCACCAGTCGAAAGAGATTTAGATCGTCTAGTTTCATTTTTCCTGACACATTATTTTACGAATTTGCTTAACTTATACGGATATCTGAAAGCAAAGGTTGAGTCATGTCAACTTGTTTGACGATTTTGAGACATAGCGTACATATAGTATGCAACAAGAGCTGAAAGCGGAATATTTGTATAAATCCTTTTTACTGACTACTTTTTAAATAACTAATTCACCTGCTTTGAAGTCAACGTCATTGCATATAACAACGCATAGTGGGGTTAGGCTATGTACAAAACTCATCCATGTATGGATTCGCAACCGATAGCGGAGTCGATACACAAGAAGCTAATCATGTTGGTTGATGATGACCCCATTTTTAGACGTATCACAAGTGGTTATTTGTCTGCTCAAGGTTATGACGTGATGGAGGCCGAGAACGGCTTAGATGGCCTTAGAAAACTAAGAACTACAGAGCCTGATTTAGTGCTCTGTGACTTGTCGATGCCTGTGTTAGACGGTATAGAGTTTGTCGAAGAAGTCAGTTTAGAGTACCCGTCGCTGCCAATGATCGTTGTGTCTGCGACTGATGAGATGTCTGATGTGGCAAAAGCTCTACGATATGGGATAAAAGATTTTCTCGCCAAGCCAATAGGTAACCACGCTCATTTAGGCTGTGCAATACAAAGCACCTTAGAAGATTCCAACAGCCATATTGTTGAACAACGTGATTTTTCCAGCCAATGGTTCCGTGTTGACGGAGGCGGTGATGTGCCCGAAGAGCAAGAGTTGCATTGGCATTTAGACTTTCTGCGTTCAAACCCAAATGCAGCCCGTGATTTGTTGCACGCCTTGCTGCCTGAAAATGATACTTCACAAGGGGTGTGGAAGTGCAGTTATCGTCTCCTTCAGTCTACAGATACGATGCCGTTAGTCTTTGACTATGCGTGGCTGATGAATGGTCAGTTTGCTTTCTATTTAGTTGATTCATCGACGAATGATGAAGACAACGTTGCCAGTACATTATTGGTGAGAGCACTCTTTCATGATTACTTGCGTAACCTGCGCAGTTTTAGTGCGGATCTCAAAGACTTAGCTGATATTTTAGAAAAAGGGCTTGAATGTTCGCCTTGCGCGAAACCTGTGTCGGCGCTGTTTGGTTTGGCTGACTTAACGGACGGTACACTGTCTATTTTGCCTGCAGGGCTGGATAGCCAGTGGTCAAACGGTTATATGACGCAACATATTTCTGCAGGTGTGAATCTTGGTGAAAACTGCATGAAAAACTTTATTACCAAAGATCTTCTGATTCACGGAGGGTGTCAGCTTTCCTTGGGTAAGATAGGTGTAAGTAGTTTTTCTCTTGATATTCATCGTGGTGCCGGAGCATAAGGCTTCGGTCGCTACACTCAGTTATTGATGCTTACTCTTACGCATAGTGTGAGCCCAGTATCTACTCGCCAATAACCACACAATTACTCTGTGTTTAAGTTGAATTGTTTAAGGTATAGTCTGCGCCGAAAACAATGATGCATCAATTCGTTTACTTGTCATTAACGAGATGCAATAACAAGACTCAACACACAAGCTCAGAGATGTACCCATGGCAGACAAAGATTTTAAAGAACCATATAACGTTTTATACTTTTTAGGTTTTATTGCAGCCCTATTGATCCCAACGCTTCCAGCAACATTGACTTGGATTCGCGTATTTAGTGGATACGAGGGCTTCTAATTATTTAGAGGTTTCACCATCAGTATTCGTCGCTATATCTATAATATTGTTGGTGCTGTGAGTGTATGCCTAGGCATTCTGGGCATCATCCTTCCTTTGCTACCAACCACCCCTTTTATCTTGTTAGCCAGTGCTTGCTTCGTCAGAGGAAGCCCAAGCTTTCATCGCTGGTTGCATCAACACGCCTTATTCGGCCCTATTTTAGAAAATTGGCATCAGAATCGAGCTGTTTCCAAGAAAGTGAAGATTCGAGGAACCGTATTTATCATTGCCAGTTTTTCATTTTCTATCTGGTTTGTGCCTCATTTTTGGTTAAAACTTCTACTGTTTTTTGGGCTTGTGGTATTGATCACTGGGTTTCAGCGTATACCTACCTACGAGCTGGTTGCTAACCAGCAAGAAAATCACTAGCATTAGCGGGAAGTGTGCCCACTCTTCGTAGTGGGCGTTTGTTTTTTCGGCGCTATGAAATATTAATTTAGGGTGTGCCGGAATTTTAATACCAGTACATAAGTTCTTGTACTGAATGAACCGAAGTTAATTTAGTTATGACAACCGAAACTCTTTCACTGATCAAATCAAGCATCAAATCAATTCAAGACTATCCAAAGCCAGGAATCTTGTTCCGTGACGTAACGAGTCTGTTGGAAGATGCTCAAGCATATCAAGCAACTATTCAGTTATTGGTTGATAAGTACAAGGATATGGGATTTACCAAGGTTGTAGGTACAGAAGCTCGTGGTTTCCTTTTCGGTGCACCACTAGCTCTAGAACTAGGCGTAGGTTTTGTACCAGTGCGTAAGCCGGGTAAACTGCCTCGTCAAACCATCGCTCAATCTTATGAATTGGAATACGGTACAGACGTACTGGAAATTCATGTCGATGCTATTAAATCAGGCGACAAAGTACTTGTTGTTGATGATCTGCTAGCGACAGGCGGTACTATTGAAGCAACCACTTTGCTGATTCGCCAACTTGGTGGTGAAGTAGAACATGCAGCATTTGTTATCAACCTACCAGAAATTGGTGGTGACAAGCGTTTAGAAGGTTTAGGCTTAAACGTTTACAGCATCTGTGAATTTGAAGGCCACTAATGCCTTTTCAGTCATTGGAGAGGTTGTTTTCTCTACAGCTCAATGACTGAATAGACTAATTAGATATAAACATCTACAACGGAAGGTTTCATGAGTTATCTTGCCTTAGCGCGTAAATGGCGTCCTACCAAGTTTAAAGAAGTGGTAGGGCAGGCCCATGTATTAACAGCTTTAGAAAATGCTTTGGCTCACAATCAGCTTCACCATGCGTATCTTTTCAGTGGTACTCGTGGTGTGGGTAAAACGACGATTGGACGACTTTTTGCGAAAGGGCTCAATTGCGAAACAGGCATAACATCAACGCCGTGTGGCGAGTGTGCAACCTGTAAAGAAATTGACCAAGGACGTTTTGTTGATTTACTAGAAATCGATGCGGCGTCGCGCACCAAAGTTGAAGATACTCGTGAGCTTCTCGATAACGTTCAGTATAAGCCAGCGCGTGGTCGCTTTAAGGTTTATCTGATAGACGAAGTTCACATGCTGTCGCGCCACAGTTTCAATGCATTATTGAAAACGTTGGAAGAACCGCCTGAGTATGTGAAGTTCCTGCTTGCGACCACCGATCCTCAGAAGTTGCCGATGACGATTTTGTCTCGTTGTCTTCAATTTCATCTAAAACCGATCAGTATTGAAAATATTCAGCAGCAGCTTGAGCATGTTCTCAGTGAAGAAAACGTAGCATTTGAGAACAAGGCGTTAGGTCTTATCGCTCATGCCGCTGATGGCAGTATGCGTGACGCATTAAGCTTAACCGATCAGGCAATTGCGCTGGGTAACAATCATGTGAGTAACGATATCGTTTCACACATGTTAGGTACACTTGATACCGACCAAGCACTGCATCTATTGCAATCAATTAGCTCTAAACAGCCACAAATGGTGATGGAGTCAATTGAGACATTTGCGCAGAATGGTGTTGAATGGGATGGGCTTCTTCAGCAGTTAGCGAGCCAATTGCACCGCGTCGCCATGTTTCAGGCACTGCCAGCAAGCCTAGATAAATCTGCACCAGATGCAGATAAAATTGAATGGTTAGCGAAGTCACTGACACCACAGGATGTGCAGCTTTACTATCAAATTGCGTTGAAAGGCCGAGCTGATCTTGCGGCTTCCCCGACAGGGCGAATTGGTATGGAAATGATCGCTTTGAGAATGATGGCATTCAGACCTTCTCAAGTGTCGTTGACTTCTGCGATATCGACGCAGAGTGAGCCCGCAACATTAACAACACAAGCAGAATCATCTGCTCAAGTACCTGTGGCACCTCGCCAGTATGTTGCACCTTCGGCTCCTGTAGCACCAAGTGCTCCGCAACACTCAGCGGTTCCGGCTCAACCTATGCCACAATCAGTGCCAGTTCACAGTCAACCTGTACAAAATCCTGCTGAGCAATATAACGCGCCGCGTGACTCCCAAGCGCCGATGAATCCGGTTTCTCAGCCTGAACCTTATGTTCCCGCAGAGCAGAAAACCGTTGCAGAACCGCCTCAGCAAGAACGCAAAACATCTTCTCCTTTAACAGGGTTAAGACATCAGTTGCGTTCACAGCGTGAAGGTCTGAATCAGCAAGGAAATGTTGGTCAAGGAAATACAGGTCACGGCTCAAAAAAGTCTGAAGCGGCATCAGCAAAACCTACTTCGGTGTTAGAGCGAGTGGCACAACGTGCTCAGAATGCTTCGCCGATGTCGCCAACGTATGAGAGCAATGAACCTGAAGAGCAAGAAGCGTATCAATGGCGTCCAACTCAGCCAGTTGCTGAAGTTGAAGTAAAAAAAGAACTGACACCGACTCAAATTAAAAAATCTTTGGAGCATGAAAAGACTCCAGAGATGACAGCTAAGCTTATTGATGAAGCTTGTGCTCAAAATGAATGGGCGAGTTTGATTCAAAGTTTAGAAACCGCGAAGCTTGTAGAGCAACTGGCACTCAATTCTGTGTATAAGAAGCAGGGGAATGTTATCGAGCTGCTATTGCGCCCCAGCCACGCTCATCTGAATACGGATAAAGCTCAAAGCGAGCTGCTACAAGCGCTTAACGCAAAATTAGGTGAAGAGTGTGTACTTTCAGTCTCTTTAGGCGAAGAAGGGGAAACTCCGCTCGAGTTGCGCGAAAGGCTATACCAAGAGAAACTTTCTCACGCTATGAGCCAACTATCGACAGATCCTAATGTACAATTTATTGAGCGTCGTTTTAGCGCAGAACTCGATAAAGACAGCGTAAGACCAATTTAACCGAAACGGTGGGGTTGAGTTTTTAATCTTTTATCCCCACTGTATGTGAAACAATCCAAGATAAAACCAGAGAGATAAAGATGTTTGGTAAAGGCGGAATGGGCAACTTAATGAAGCAAGCCCAACAAATGCAAGATCGCATGGCTAAAATGCAAGAAGAAATCGCAAACATGGAAATCACCGGAGAATCTGGTGCTGGTCTAGTTAAAGTGACTATCACTGGTAGCCACAGCGTACGTCGTGTTGATATTGATGAAAGCTTGATGGAAGACGACAAAGAAATGCTGGAAGATTTGATTGCAGCTGCGTTTAATGATGCTGCACGTCGTATCGAAGAAGCTTCAAAAGAGAAAATGGCATCAGTTACTGGCGGTATGCAACTACCACCAGGCATGAAGATGCCTTTCTAAAAAGTAGGTGATTGATGCGTACCAGTCATATGCTGGAGCATTTGATGGAGGCCTTACGTTGTCTGCCTGGGGTTGGTCCCAAGTCTGCCCAACGTATGGCCTTTCATTTGTTACAGCGCGACAGAAAAGGTGGGTTACTTCTCGCTGAAGCTCTTGGTCAGGCAATGGTGGATATCGGCCATTGCAGCGAATGCCGAACATTCACTGAAGAAGAAACCTGTCATATCTGTAACAATCCTAAACGTCAGGAAAACGGGCAGCTTTGTGTTGTTGAAAGCCCTGCGGACATTGCAGCTTTAGAAGCAACAGGCCAGTTTTCTGGGCGTTACTTTGTTTTGATGGGACACTTGTCTCCACTTGATGGCATCGGCCCAAGTGATATTGGATTAGATGTTCTGGATTTCCGTCTTCAAAAAGGCGGGATCAGCGAAGTTATTTTAGCAACCAATCCGACGGTAGAAGGCGAAGCGACAGCGCACTATATCGCAGAGCTATGTCGTGAACATCAGATCTCTGCAAGTCGTATTGCTCATGGTGTACCTGTTGGTGGTGAATTAGAGTTGGTTGATGGCACAACGTTGTCCCACTCTTTGTTAGGTCGCCAAAAGCTTTCCTAAATTCGATTTAGAATCCAGAGCCGCTGCTTGTCACAGCGGCTTTTGTTTATCTTCAATCGATCTCTTTTATTTCGCCATCGACAATTTTATAGACAATGGCTCCGATCATTCCGCCCACAATGGGTGCTACCCAGAACAACCACAATTGCGACATTGCCCAGTCACCAACAAAAACGGCCACGCCCGTGCTTCGAGCGGGGTTAACCGACGTATTCGTCACCGGAATACTGATCAGGTGAATGAGCGTCAAACACAAGCCGATAGCTATCGGAGCAAAACCTTTCGGTGCTCGGGAGTCCGTCGCGCCCATAATGACGAACAAAAAGACGCCTGTCATGACCAATTCGCACACCAAAGCGGCCATGAAAGAGTATCCGCCGGGAGAGTGCTCGCCATAACCATTGCTTGCAAATCCTGATGCAGCAATATCAAAACCGGATTGACCTGTTGCGATGACATACAATACGCCGCCAGCAATTACGCCACCAATGACTTGGGCGAGAACATAAGGGAGAATATCTTTACTTTCAAATCGACCGCCAGCCCATAAACCGAAGGTAACAGCAGGATTTAGATGGCAACCTGAGATATGACCGATGGCAAAAGCCATGGTGAGAACCGTTAAACCAAAAGCGAGTGATACGCCTAGTAAGCCAATGCCGACATCGGGGAATCCAGCGGCTAAAACTGCGCTGCCACAACCTCCGAGAACCAACCAAAATGTACCTACTAGCTCTGCAAGATATTTCTTCATAGTCACATTCCTATATGTAACAAAGACACATCTGAAGCGTAGTAGAAAAAGGCAACTCACTTAGAGTAAAGGGAAATTATTCTGTTTCAAAAGTGGTACTTAGATCTAAAAATGGCTGATATTACGTCAATTGTTCGAGCTCAATGAGATTTTGCAGAGCTTCTTGATTGGTTGAGCCACACACGTCTGGGCAGGGTTTGAAATAGTGGCAGACATTCGGTCTCTCCGGCTTGCCAAACAACTTACATAAGTTATCGTCATTCAATTGAATGCATCGTACACCGGCAGGCTTACCGTTTGGCATACCTGGAATTGGAGAAGATATGCTAGGTGCGATACAACATGCACCACATCCAAGTCGACAATTCATCATGACCTACTGCAAGTAAAAGCAAAAAGAAGGGCGCAGATGTTAACAGAAAAAGCAGCGTCGGTAGACATTTTACGACGTTTTTTTCAACATATTTGTCCTTGAATTTTATGTGGTGGGGCGGTATAACACGTCCCCCGGTTACAGACAGAAAGAATTCAGCAATGACAACACCATTTTGGGAAAGCAAAACACTAGAGCAAATGACAGAAGCAGAGTGGGAGTCACTGTGTGATGGCTGCGGTAAGTGTTGCTTGCATAAGCTGATGGATGAAGACAGCGATGAGGTGTATTACACCAACGTTGCTTGTAGCTGGCTAAATAGCAATACCTGTGCTTGTAAAGACTACCCAAACCGTTTTGAATCAGGTGAAGAGTGCTTGAAACTCACGCGCGACAAAATCGATGAGTTCCACTGGCTTCCAGATACCTGCGCATACCGATTACTGTCTCAAGGTGAACCGCTACCACAATGGCACCCGCTCATCACCGGCTCAAAAGCCGCAATGCACGCCGCAGGTGAAAGTGTCCGCAATAAAGTCGTATATGAAATCGATGTTGTGAATTGGGAAGATCACATTCAAAACTTACCTGAATGGGCTAAAAAGAGTTAGTTAACTTTAAAAGTTGAGAATAGCTTTTAGTGAGCCATATATTTAGTTTGGTACAGCGACGCTAGAAGGGAGGTGCGTCTACCACATTCAAGCTGATTTGAAATAGTAAAAAGACGTACCGATTTTTTATAACTAAGGGAAAAAAACGGCTTTGCCTATTCAATATTAACTTCCTCTTTCTGCATGTATCGAGTACAAGCGTCACCAATTGATAGAATAGTATGCCCTTGAGCATATTCATTGCGTGCCAGCATGTCGTTCACATGCTTAAGCTGCACACTCGGTTGTTGCCATTCACTTTCTGGTAGCTGTTTACTCCACTCTTCTACCTCGGTAAAGGCTTCGGTGCGTTGATTGAGTTTGCGCATTTCATAGTTCACTCGCCAAATTCCCAGCATGGTGCCGTTGATATACCACCAGAATTTGGTCGCATTGCTGAACTCTTCCCTTTTAATCTTATGAGCCTGGCAGTGCTGTTCAATAACACCTTCTAACGTCAGTGGGGCGGGTTCACCAATGGCGTCAGCGCCTTGTTCCATAAAGGTACGAATCATCTCCCAGATGGAGGCAGCATGAAATTTATCAATAGCGCCTATCCGCAATGCTGACCAGAAATTGCCGTAGTTCTCTTCATCATTAACCGCTATCACCAGCGAAGCGGAGGAAACGACACCACCGGTTGTGGCGGATACACCTTGGCCTACCATTACGCACACCTTTTCCCAAGGTACAGCGCGGGTTTCTATTTTTTTAAGCTCTTTATTCCAGCGTGAAAACAACACCTCACGGCGTTGGCGATGAAAACGGCAGGGTATCGTTTGAGAGAGCATGGCTCGAGCAGAAGTTACGACTTTATAGTTAATGACAAGCGATAGGCATAAAGGACTAAATGTCGCAAAAAGCGCACCAAAAAAATCAAATGTATCAAATTGCTGTTGCCACTCTCCATTAATCAATACTTCTTTGTATGACCCTATGTAAATGCCATAGAAGCCGCCAAAATTACTATAGAACCAAGCGAATGAAAAAAAACCCATTAAAAAATACATCCACATTAACTGGGTTTGAAATATCATCCCACCCGCGCCACCCAAATCAATATAGTGTTCGGTTTTTTTAATTAACTGATCACACTGTTTGGCTCTGGGTAACAGAGTTTTTACTGGCAGAGGGCTAAGCACATGGCTAGAGCCGAATAATTTATCGGTTCGCTGCCCGGCCACAAATGGAAATAAAGAGTTATTCATGCTCTGCCTCTGTTTTGTTAACGATTGACGTTAGCGAAGAAGATAACTGCTTTTTTTCAACAGCTTGAATATCGCCTTCTTCCAATAACTCAATATCATACCAATCTTGGGTGTCCTGACTACCTAAGTTGTGTAAATCCAAAGTAAACCGTGCGCCCCGTTGTTCGACAAACAATATGGTTCCATAAATGGTGGTCACTTCCACCATTAGATCTAAGTAGCGTAAATTTTTCTGGCGTTGAAAATCCTGCGGCCAATCCATTTCATAAATGGTATTAATACCGTCATAGATTACGCGGCTGTACTTTATCAACTCTGCGGTAAGATTTATTGGCTCCTCACTGGATAATACGACCCCATAACCCGCTAACCTAACCTGAGTCGGTGTCGCCATCGGCACGACTATACGTAATGTCTTTAGACGATGTTTGGTGACCTGTGTGGCCCAGTTGCCACTGGCAGACATAAACTCCTGTTTATAAGCCTCTGTACACACTCGAACGACGGGTGTTTGAGTGGCCTCCAGCCACTTGGTAAACTGCATATCATAGTCCCAGTCTTCCTTGTTGTGCCAAAACCAAATACCATTTTTCCCCCACGAAGATTGACTGATCCAGTTCATCAATGGAGTAGACTGTAAAAAGTTATACCCTACTTCACCCAGCAGAATGAGTGCAGAGGCGGTTAACATCCAAGGGTTTGCCCGGGCTACCACCCCAAAAGTTTGTTCTGCTGCTACTGTCCAAGTAATTTGCCCTTGCGCAGCAGACATCGCCAATCCTGCACCTTTAAACGCTACTTTGCCAGCATGCCAAGCTTGTAGCGCATCGCCAGTCATCGCCATAGATGCCGCTAATAGCGGCGCAATATCACCTTGGCGCCAACTCTGGCTAATTTTTTGTGATTGTTTATAGATATCTAACAAACTAGAGCCAGCGGTCAACCAAGACACAGAAGCTGTTCCAATCGTGACGACCTTACCGATGGCAAATTCATTGGCCTCTGTCGCCAGCTTAATCCAGTCCAGCCTGGCTTTTATTTTTAACACTTCAACTGCAACTGATGTTCCTGCCGCCAAAAAGCTTGTAAAGGATGCAAAATAGTCTGCGAATTTTGCACGAGTTAAAGCTGATTTTTGCGCAAACTCCTGCTGAGTATTACCCCAGTTCCAGGCATTAATCGCAAAAATCACCAGTGAGACACTGCCGCTACCTATAGCTCCTTTTATGCCTTTACCCTCAGAAACACCATACAACAATTCATTGGTTAGCACTTTTCGTCTTAACAGCAACAGTTCGTTGATGTCATTGGCAGTAGCTCCTGAAGCCTTAACTGTGATATGAGAAGGTAAGTGGGCTTGCCCCGTTCTGGCTACTGGCTCTGAACTGGCCGCTAACGCCATTAAGGTTTGCTGCGACTCTTCCGTTAATAGTTTTATTTGACGTGTGTAATCAGCTCGAAAAGCATCTTTCTGCGCTTTGGTAAAACCTTTGGACTGCGTTTCAACATTGTTGCGTTTGGTTAACAGTTCTTCGGCTTGCGCTCGAATACTCTCCAGTTTCGAAAAATGCTGATTAAAGTGCTCAATACCCGCATTGCCACCAACGTCAAAAATCACATTGGCGTTCTTTTTGTGCACCAGCAGTGTGGCGATAATTCCCGGCCTAGCCTGATAAATGAGAGAGTTAGCTCTCCCTTGGGCAGTATTTAAGTTGTTTACTAATTCGTTTAGCTCATCCAGTGCGAAACTTGATAATTTCGACCCAAAGCGATTGAGCTGCGTTTTTACTTCATCTGGAACATCATCGAACTCTATCAAATGTTGCCCTTGAAGCAGATCCTGGAATTCACGCAGCCCCGACAAGCCATCTAAGGTCCCATCGACACCGTCTTTAACGCCTTTAATCGGAGGGATATATTTTGCCCACTCTTTCCAGTCGTTATACTTCGCTTCTACGGTACCGATATGTTCATTATTACTCACATAAGTGTGCAAGTTTTGTTCACCCACGGAGGCATAGAAAAAGTCTCGCACTATTTTCTTATTTTCTTCATCTTCTGCTAAGTTTTCCAGCCAATGATTTTCACTGAGTAAACGGGCAACAAAAGCATCTTTATTTTCTTTGTCAAAAACAGGGATGACATCATAAGCAAAAGGCAGAACCGATACTCGGTCATTCTCGATCATATCTGTCAGCTGACGCCATTGGTTAATGTTGCTTTGAGCATCACGATACCAGTTTTCCATCTCATCGTATTCGATACGAGCGAGGATCCCTCTGTCACCTAGCCAACCGCCAAATTCACCTTCAACGAGCTTATCGTTATCTTTCTTAACCTGATGGAAAAAGGATTCTAGCTCGGTCTGAGTAATGCCAATGTCTTGAGCCATTTGATTGTTTAACAGACGTTGTTGCTGATAATTTTCAAATTCTGGAGATGACTGAATACTATCCACAGACAAAGAATAGCGAGAATGAGGGGCACTTGTTTTGTCAGCAACCAAATTCCAATACAACTTCTTGGCTTGTTGATAAGCAATAAATCGCTCTTTTAGATCTTGCTCATGTACTGAGATGTATTGTGTAAGCTTTCCATTATTAGTATTTGCATTAAATTGCTGCTCTCCTATTTCAATAAGCAACTTGATTTGAGATGCGGCAAAATATTTAGCCCTGTTATTATCTTGCTCAAACCAATCCACTTCCATGTTGTTGATGCTGATATCACAACTCGCCAGCTCCGTCATAATTCCCATAGGGTCTTCCAGAACCAATACTGCTGAGTCTTGTTTATATTCAGGTTTCACATGACTTAGCAGGGCATCTGCTTGGTAAGTTTCCGGCTTTTCCTCAAGCCAACACCACTGAAACGGTTCCTCATAATCACTTTTACGCGGTTCACAATCCGCTAAATTTTGTTCTAACGCACTGGTCGGTAATAAATGTTTGCTACCGCTTAAACAATCGAATTCTCCAAGGTTACAACTTTGCATCATCTTTGAACGTAACGGCTCTGACCTCAGCAGATGCGATTGAAGTTTTGGCGAAATTTTAGTTGGACTAAATAAGACTTCGATGTTTCCACTTCTTTCAACAATTAGCCCTGTTTTTGATTCAACATATACGTACTCCTGACCGCTAGAATCTCCTTCGAGATACTGCTGATCAAGCTTCTTTAATTCCCCTTTACCCGAGATCTCATAGACGTAAATAATATCGTTGCGCTGACTATGTATGACGTATAGGTATCCACTTTCTACTGGTCTGACACCAACAGGTCTGAATGACACTTTTGATTCTAATTTACTGGATACAGCAGGATGGGCTGGCTTAGACTCTACTAGCCCATATCTCACAGGAATAAGCTGCAGTTTATTCTTTTTCAACGGACAGGTTCCTACAGGGCTTTGAGAATCCTTTGTCGAAGCTGTGTTTGCACTCTCATTGGCATTGCTCATTACTATTTCTCCTGAGGTTGTGAGTACTGAAAGGCAAATTCAGCCGCTTGTTCAATACGTTGAGATGGCGTTTGCTGAGAGCTTTGGTGAATAAGTTGATAGATTTCTGGGTATGCTTTATTTGACGCAATAGCTTCAAGCCCAAGAAAACCGATCACGTTAAAAAACAGCAATAGGTCGCGTTCACTACCAAAACCCAATTGGTAAGCGCCTTGAGCTTGTTCTTCAAGAGATTGAGGCTGTGAAAAGTATTGTTGGTAACGTTCTGGAAACCACTGAAGCATGTGTGTTTCAATTTTATCCAAGCTGTTACGCCAGGTAATTTTTCCCATCAACTTCCATTGCTCGTCATTGAACTTATGTTGTTCCCTGCTAACTTGAGGTAATGACTCGGGTTTAGTTAAGTGCTGCCAGCCATATCTGGTTGGTAGCCACACTTTATTCATCGCTTGCCATAGATGAGGAGAGTGAGTAGTGAGCAGTACATGAGCACACTCACTATTGGCGAATTTTACGAATACCGACGACCCATAAGGAGACTCTGCTTTAATTAAGGTTCTTAACTTTTCTGCTACTCGTCGAAGAACCAAAGGAGAGGAAAAGAAGAATCCCAGCGTGGGTTGATTAAGATTTAGAAACCACTGCTTTACAGAATCTGTTACCTGAATTAAGTAAGGAGAAACAGACTGTAACTCGAGATAGGGCTCAAACAGATAGATCGCTTCTAGATTTAGTTCACCAGTAATGCCGTATAACTTCTTAGCCAGTTCTTCAATCTGGGAACCATCAATTAAAAGATAAAGTGTTTCCTTTTCACTGATAGACATAACAGGCACCGTTGAGATCAGACTTTCGCTCATTGCTCTTCACAAACCTCACAAATCGGCTCGTTACCTTTGAGCGCTTCAATCTGTCTGCTTCTTAGCAGTGGCGACATAGGAGGGCGAACAATTTCAGCATTCGGTGTCTCAACCGCTTCGACGCCATTGGGCAATACTGCAGCTTGGCCACCAAAACCACTGCCGTTGCCCGCACTACCTCCGGAATTAAGATTAATAGCGGGGCCAACCAAACTGACACCAGAGGCATCCACTTTTACGAAGCTGCCACCGGCTTTAATGGTCAGCTCAGAACCAGCTTCAATCACGACCTTTTGTCCGGCTTTTAGGTGAACTTCACCACCAGCCTCATACGCCCAAAGTTTGTCTGTTTTTATATGGACACTACCATCCACCATCAGAGTCTGGTCTTTGGTGATTTTATTACGGCTTTCACCTTCGACCGTCAGGTGATGATTATTCTTGATGTGGGTAAAGTGGTCATTTTCTACTGTGAGGTGTTTATCGTGTTTAATATGCGTGGTGTGGTCATTCAAAATATCCGCTTCAAAATCTTTTTGTGCATGCAGGTACACTTTCTCTGATTCAGCTTGGTCTTCAAAGCTCAACTCGTTAAAGCCTTGCCCTTGGTGTGTTTCACTGCGCAAGACGGTTTTGGTCTTATGCTCAGGGAGCACATACGGTGGGGTATTGGTCGCATGATAAGTACGTCCGATGATAATCGGTTGGTCTGGGTCACCATTGAGAAAGTCCACAATCACTTCATGTCCAATGCGAGGGATAGCCATCATGCCATATTGTGCCCCCGCCCAGCCTTGTGAGACCCGTACCCAACAGGAGCTATGTTCATCTCCAGAGGAATACCTATCCCATGGAAAATGAATCTTCACGCGTCCATGTTTGTCACAGTAGATTTCTTCCCCTTTTGGTCCCACCACAAGGGCTATCATTGGCCCGTCGACTTGTGGTTTCGGTTGCGGGGTAGCTCGCCACGTCATCGTCGCCGGAATCAACGTGAACGAATTCTCATACGTGGTGGCACCTTCGCCTCCTGATTCTTCAAGCGCTTGGTCTTGAGTACCTTTGCAACGGACAGAAACGGCCACCCAATCTTGGTTCATCTCTTGGGATAAATGGTCTTGAAGCTCAAATCGTACCCCTGCGCGAATCTGCATATGATTACTTTGTCCCGTGGCGATATGAGCTTCTCGGCGCAAGTAATCGAGACGGACCTGACTGAAAGCTTTTCCACTTGTATCGTCTTTGTAGCGCCCTGGTGCATCAAAGTACTGATAGCCTTCTCGTTGATATGCCATCTCCGTACCGTGCTGGGTTTGGGATAAGCTGTAATCGGGCTTTTTAAAATTGTAGTCTTGGAGAGAGACTTCGGAGGTTTCCGATTGGGTGCGTCTTTGCAGCCCAGAAATGTACGCCTCATCCACCACACCACCGGCAGTGTTGTGATAAGGAATGGGCGCCTCCAGTTTGGGTAATGACTCAGAACTGTCACTAAAGAGTATGGTGTGTTTACCTTGGTTGTGTTCAAAGCTGTACACCAAGCCTTCCTCTGCGGCTAGCCGTTGCACAAAGGCCAAATCCGTTTCACGGTACTGCACGCAAAACTCACGCACAGGGAGCGATCTGGTTAGCGAGAACGCATACTCCTGAACACCCATTTCCGAGAGGAGAATCGTAATGATGTCTTTAACGTTTTTCTGCTGGAATATGCGGCTGTTATGACGAAGGGATAAGCGCTCTAACGCGGGCACCAACGTGAGAGAGTAGAAGGTGTGATGATGCCCAATGTCGCCTTGGGTAAACTGGCGAATAATTCCGTGTACTCGCTGTTTCAACTCACCATTGCGATAGAGTTTGAGCTCTGCCTGCATATCCACCATTTGCTCAGGGGATAAATCGGGGCGGCGGCTTGCCAGCGTTATCTCGTATCGAAAGCCGTAGTAGTCCAGAGATAGACCATCCGACAGTGTTTCTTGCCCTTCAAAGCCCCGAACCACGAGACTGTTATCGTCTAATCCATCAACGGTGAGCGTGTAATGCAGCGTTGCCATGCGTTTTCCTTCATACCACTGAGTGCCTTAACCCAATCAGGCTAAAATAACCTGATTGGGTTAAGGTTCCATCATTTAAGTTGGAGTGCGGGATTAAGTGACGGACGGTTGGCTGATTGTGGATCAGTAGGAACCGTCACGGTGTAATTAAACGGTTGAACCCGCATTCTACCTTCGTGACCCCAACGTAAGAATCAACAATAGAATACGTTGTACACCCCCCGTAATAATAAGGCCCTGAGCTTTCCCATTAATGGATATACAACATGGTGTTGGCATTGCATTCCTTTCTAGTAAACAACGAACCATCGAGGTCTACCTGAAGCAATAATTGCACCAGTGCAAATATCATTAAAATTCAATGGTTTATAATTATGTAATGTTTCAGTGAGCAAGAAGTTGCTCAAACGGGGCAACTTCTTGCTCAATTGAGCAAAAAGTTGCCCGAAGCGAGATCACGTAACTTATCTCTGCCCGTGCGACCTGAAGTCGTAAGAAGCGTAGCTCACCACGACAAGAGTGAACCCTCTGTATCACCAGATGCCCCTCGGATTCTGAATAAAGCCGAAGAGCTGGTTAATACGTATGGCCAGAATAGTAATGAGAGTCGGAAAGGTGTTGGTCAGAGCCCTTTTTTGATAGTTGTACTCTCCGCACTAGAGTGGGTATCTAATCTGGAATTAAGTGACATACGGAACGGCGTAAGCCTGAATAACTTCCTAAGGGAAAGTGGGTGATAGATATGCAGGTAAAGGATGTTAGAGAAAATGAATGCCACTTTGTAATGAGTGAAGACAGGTTTATATCTTGCGCGAAAGCGAGAGCTTTACTGTGGGCTTTACCACACTCGAGGTCAGCTAAAATATTGGCTGTGAAAGTTGCTCAGGCGATGGGGGGAGTTCATCGCGCTAAATGATTTTTGTCCAAAAGTTTGTTGCAAGGGTTTATGTTTGTATGATTATGCACTTCCTGTATAGCAGAGCGCTGACGTGCATCAAACGTCTAGATTTGGTTCGATTTCGTTGATGGGAGAGGAGAGAATTGTGGGAATATTTGCTCTGGTTTTGACCAAAGAAAGGACTACTTGTTGAGAAAGTCTGGAATCCATTGATATTGCTGGCTTCTATCATGATTCATAAAAACAACAATTAATTTTTGCACATTTGAACCACCCTAATCGAAACGAAATCTCACATATCAAAAATCCCACAGTGCACTTAAACATTGTGGGATTTTTTAAAGCCTGAGAAGAATTGGGAGAGTGGGGTTAGGCTAATAAGAGCAATAGGCTACCAACGGTTGCCGCTGCGGAAAGATATTGCCCCGCAGAGAAGAACGAATCATCTTTCTCTTTTACTTTGTCTGGATGTTCCATACCTAAAGCGCCATAGGTAAAGGCTTCCACCTTATCACTCATGGTTTTATCACCTTCAGGCATTTTGCCGTTTTGATCGATGTCTTGTAATGCGGCAAGCAACGCCTTTCCTTCATCAGAAAGCGTTACTTTGTTTTGTTCGACTTTCAGAGGTGCTGGCGAAGCCGACTCTGTATTCGCTGAAGCTTGATTTTTTACCGCTTGGGGGGCATTCAGATTGGATACTGATCCTGCGCCTACTGGGTTCATGCTGCTCTCCTAAATCCATCCTCAATTAATATATCGACAGGCTTATGTCAAACTTGTGTGATTTTTTTAACTTATTTTCCTTGTTTCCTACAAAGCAATTAGCATGCCTGTTTTTTATGCTGTTTTGGTATGGTGTTACGCAAGGAATTTATGGGGGTGGCTGGGGGAAGAGATGTATTGTTTGCTATTGAAGTTACAGCCATTTTTATTGTCGCTGTAACTTCAATTCACTTGTGCTATTCCGCAGATAGGGGCAATTAGGCTTTTCTATACACTCGAATCATAAAGTCTGCTTCGCATTGCACGCTGGCTGAGTTTTTTAGTTCAGCTTTGTAAGCTTCACTTGCGCGCCAAGCAAACGGAGTCATCTGAAGTAAATCAAATGCATCATCTCCGCTTAGTGTCATCAAGTAGTTCACTTTCTCTTCGTGTTCTAAGGTGAAGTTTTCAATGACTTCAGGTTGCTCTTCATGCAAGCGTACGTCTTGATAGATACCTTGTTTAAACTCGTATAAATGCCTTGCTGCTGGGGTGACTGT
Organism: Vibrio sp. Y2-5; assembly: GCF_014596725.1. Taxonomy (GTDB): domain Bacteria; phylum Pseudomonadota; class Gammaproteobacteria; order Enterobacterales; family Vibrionaceae; genus Vibrio. The sequence goes on along the minus strand of NZ_JACVEG010000003.1, from coordinate 589,656 downwards.
AATGACAACACCGCCAGATTTGATACAACGATTCAGTTCATCTGCCTTACAAGGCGCATAGATACGTAAAATTCCGTCGAGCGCTTCATCGGCAAAAGGTAAACGATGGCTTGAGGCAACCGTAAAATCACAGTTTGAATAGCGTTTTGCCGCATATCGAATAGCGACTTTGGAAATGTCCAGTCCAAAGGTGTTTGCTTGCGGGTTTTGCTGTTTTAGGCAATCTGCAATATAGGTTGTGTAGTAACCTTCACCGCAACCAATATCTAACAGTTGGTGGTCTGTGTTTACCAAGAAACGTTGGCACAACTCAGCGACTTTCTCACGCATTGGGTTGTAATGACCACCATCGAGAAAACGACGTCTTGCTTGCATCATCTCTTTGTTGTCACCGGGATCTTTCGATCGCTTATGGTGAGCAGGCATCAAATTGACGTAGCCTTCTTTTGCTAAATCAAATTGATGGTTGTTCGCACAAGAATACGTGCGTTGATGAAGAGTGAGGGGATGCTGGCAAAGCGGACACTGGTAAGCCATGGTGTTCTCAAGGTAATAAATGGAAGCGTAAGTGTAGCGGTTACTCAGCCAAATAAAAAGTAAGTTAACAGACAGGAGTTTGCATAACTTTTGGAAGTAAAGTCTTACTTTTATTGCGTTTATACTATCGAGGTGACAAGAATTTGTTTTTTTGCCAATTTATTGACATTAGCCCTTGTATAACAAAGATTTATGTCTTGAAAGTTTTATATCTTTTTAGTGGATAGCCTATGGTAATGAGGTTAGTATCTCGCCTGTAAAAACAACAATATTGAGAGCTGTTTAATAATGTCATTTTCGCTAAAGCAAAAGTTAATTGGAGCTAGCCTAACCGCAGTTGTTGTTATGGCTGGTGCATTAACGTGGTTGTCTATAGACCGCATCTATGATCAGACGCAAAAAGCAATGTTAGAGCGTGTTGAATCTCTAACGACGGCTACCACTAAAGGTATCTCGGATTGGGTTGGTGACCGGAAATCAATCACCTCAACATTTAAAGCTTATGCAAACGTTGCTGACCCAACGCCTTTTTTACAACTAGGCCGAGTTTCGGGTGGTTTTGACGAGCTGTATTACGGCACCACCGAAGGTGTGATGAACCGTTCGTATCCTGAGAGATATCAAGAAGGTTACGATCCTCGTAAACGTCCTTGGTATATTGATGCAGCGGCAGCGGGCAAAATGATTGTAACCACGGCTTATCAAGACGCAGTAACTAATGCGTTGCTTATCACTATCGCTGAGCCAGTGACTATCAATGGTCGTTTTTCTGGTGTTGTTGGCGCTGATGTGCTGATTGAGCAGCTAGTCTCTGATGTGCTTTCATCCGATGCGGGTGAGAATGCCAGAACTATGCTTATCGATACTCAAGATGGGAATTGGTTGGCGCATCCAAATAAAGAATTCACGCTAAAACCTGTTTCTGCAGTGTCAAAAGCGTTAACTATCGACGCGATTACCAAAGCAGCGAAAGACAATACTTTTATTCCTGTCACGCTGAATGGCGTACAAAAGTGGTATTACTTCAAGGCTGTACCGGGAACTCAATGGATCTTTGCTGTCGAGTTGGATAAAAATACAGAGCTTGCATCAACGGATTCATTGCTTTGGGGGTTAATTTCAACGGCGGTTGTGGTTACGCTTTTAGTTTTAATCGCCGTGTCGTGGTTAGTTAACTTCCTGATTAGAGATTTGTCTCGTGTAAGCAAAGCTTTGGAAGAAATCGCTTCGGGTGATGCGGATTTGACACAACGTCTGACCATTCATTCTGAAGATGAGGTTGGTAAGTTGGCGCAAAGCTTTAACCAGTTTGTTGGCAATATGCAGCAAATGGTGGCGAACTTAGGCAATGTTTCTGCTGAACTTTTACAACAATCAGCGCATGCGGCGAAGCAATCAGAACAAAACAATATGCGTATTCAGCAGCAGCAAGATGAAATCAACATGGTTGCGACTGCGATCAATGAAATGTCAGCTGCAACCCATGAGATCGCGGGTAACGCAGAACAGACGGCTGGCAATTCGAATGATGCCGTTGTTGCCTGTGATGCGGGAGCTCGTCAGGTTTCTCAAACACAGGTTTCTATTGAAAATCTAGCGACTGAAGTAGAAGTGGCAACAGGCGTTATTACTGAGCTTGAAGGTCACAGCAACCAAATCAGCAATATCCTATCGACGATTCAGGGTATTGCAGAGCAAACAAACTTGCTAGCACTTAATGCTGCGATTGAAGCTGCACGAGCGGGTGAGCAGGGGCGCGGATTTGCGGTTGTTGCTGATGAAGTTCGAGTGTTGAGCCAACGTACTTACGCATCGACAAAAGAAATTCAGCAGATGATCGATACGCTGCAAAGTACAACAGGCAAAGCGGTATCTATCATGAATGACAGCCGCACATTGGCTACAACCAGCGTGAGTGATGCAATCAATGCTTCTCAGTCGTTAGAGCAAATCAGAACGGTTGTGTCTGCGATTAGTGATATGGCAACGCACATTGCAACTGCGGCGGAAGAGCAGGCATCTGTGACGTCGGAGATTACTCGTAATACACAAGGTATTCGTGATGTATCTAACGAGTTCTCGATGGAAGCGAAAGATGCAGCAGAGCAAGCTGCGAGACTCTCTTCGCTTTCTAATGAGCTTGAATCAGAGATTCGTCGCTTCAAAGTTTAACCTTGTTTAGACGCTTTACTTAAATACATAAACAAAAATCCGATAAACAGTGTTTATCGGATTTTTTCTTTTAGAGTTCGAGCCGCACTAAGACGAGATGGTTAGTTTGCCGAAATGGTTGTTGCTAATAGGTACTGTTCACCCGGTTGCAACGTTTGACCTGCTGAAAGGCATGGTGCATGGATGGTTGATTCGACACAGAACATAGTTTTGTAGCCGTCATCAGGCATGTCTGCCATCGCTTTTGAGCCTTGAGACCAAGGGTTCCACAGCACTGCGCAATTGTGACCACTGTTTTCAACCAATAGCGCTCGTTTTAGCACTGGGTCTGTCACTGTGATTTTTGATTCCGGCATAGTGTAGACACGATCGATCGTATCAGTGAGTACCAGTGTCTCTTCACCTTGGCAAATTTTAGAATCTTGCAGTTTGTCGATGTATTCAGCGCCCATACCTGTCGTGGTAATTTGTGTCACATCGCCAACATTCAGGTAAGTATGAAGTGCACTTGAGAAGGTCCACGCTTTTTCATCCGTGTTGTTTACTTCCAATGTCACTTTCAATTCATCGCCAATTTCGACGAACAAGCGGGTCTTAAACTTGTATGGCCAAATTGCCAGCGTTTCTTCTGACTCTTCAAGTTCTAGGACAACCACAACGCCTTGTTCATTTTCTCTGTGTTGTGCCAATTTCCATTGGCTGATACGTGCAAAACCATGTCCAGGTTCTGCAATTTTGCCAAACCAAGGCCAACAAACAGGAATACCACCACGTAGTGCTGCTTTACCGTCAAAAGGGGTGTTGCTGCTCATCCAAATCAGCTCTTCTTTTCCCGCAGGAACATAAGAAAGAACATGAGCTCCATGTAGCGCGATAGCGGCTGTAGCCTTGTCGTGGATGACACGAACAATTTTAACCTCATCTTTTTCAACGATAGTCACGCTGTCAGAAAGGTATGTAAGGGTAGGGAGAGAAAGTAGATCCATAAATTTCATTCCTCATTCAGCTTTTTGCTTAGACTGATTGTTATTAGGAAAATCAAAACCGTAGAAACAAAAAAGGCGACACATTGGCCGCCTTTTCATATTCTCAACGAATTTCTTCGCTAATGCTTACATTACTTAGAGATGTGAGCGATTAGGTCTAGAACTTTGTTTGAGTAACCGATTTCGTTGTCGTACCAAGATACAACTTTAACGAAGTTATCAGTTAGAGCGATACCAGCAGCTGCATCGAATACAGATGTGCAAGTTTCACCGATGAAGTCTTGAGATACTACTGCATCTTCAGTGTAGCCTAGAACGCCTTTTAGTTCGCCTTCAGAAGCTTCTTTCATTGCTTTACAGATGTCAGCGTAAGAAGCGCCTTTTTCTAGGTTAACTGTTAGGTCAACTACAGAAACGTTAGCAGTTGGTACGCGGAAAGCCATACCAGTTAGTTTGCCGTTTACTTCTGGAAGTACAACGCCTACAGCTTTAGCAGCACCAGTTGAAGATGGGATGATGTTTTGAGAAGCACCACGACCACCGCGCCAGTCTTTAGCAGAAGGACCGTCAACAGTTTTTTGAGTTGCTGTAGTAGCGTGAACTGTAGTCATAAGACCAGAAACGATACCGAACTTGTCGTTAAGAACTTTAGCGATTGGCGCTAGACAGTTAGTAGTACAAGAAGCGTTAGAAACGATGTCTTGACCAGCGTAAGTGTCGAAGTTTACGCCGTTAACGAACATTGGAGTTGCGTCTTTAGAAGGACCAGTAAGAACAACTTTCTTAGCACCTGCAGTGATGTGCTTACGAGCAGTCTCGTCTGTTAGGAATAGACCAGTTGCTTCAGCAACTACGTCAACACCGATTGCATCCCATTTTAGTTCTTCTGGGTTGCGCTCTGCAGTAACACGTACAGTCTTACCGTTTACTACTAGGTTACCGCCTTCAACTTCAACAGTACCGTTGAAACGGCCGTGAGTTGAGTCATACTTAAGCATGTAAGCCATGTAATCTACGTCGATTAAGTCGTTGATACCAACAACTTCGATGTCATTACGTTCTTGTGCTGCACGGAATACGAAACGGCCAATACGGCCAAAACCGTTAATACCTACTTTGATAGTCATTATAGTTGCTCCACAACTTAATTTCTGATTAAAGATAACTGGTAGTAAAATTACAAAATCCAGTAAACATCTGCAACAGATAATCCGACTTAACTTGTTTAAAGTCAAAAAAAACTGTCGCTTTTTTTCACAATCACTTACAACTGATTAGTTTTTAGACGTGCTACTGCTTTTCATCACTACCAATTGACGTAAAATAATCAAGATTCGAGGTTATCAATGCTCAAATAACCCGCAATACCATGGTGAAAAAGTATGTGCTACAAAATCATAGGTACGCAAGTTTTTAGCGAAAAAAGTCAAAAATAATTATTAGAAAAATGGAGAAGTTAAAGCGTGGTTGATAAAGCCCAAAATCTAGAAAAGCCTGATGAATACTGGAAAGACCAGTTATCGGAAGAGGAATATTACGTGTGTCGCCAGAAAGGAACGGAAGCGCCTTTCTCTGGCAAGTTGCTGCATAACAAGCTAACGGGTGATTACCATTGCACTTGCTGCAATGCGCTTTTGTTTAGTTCTGAAAACAAATACGACTCCGGTTGTGGGTGGCCGAGTTTTGATGCGCCGATTAATGATCAGGCCATTCGTTATTTAGAAGATCTGAGTCACGGAATGGTAAGAACAGAGATTCGTTGTGCCGCTTGCGATAGCCATTTAGGGCACGTATTTCCTGATGGTCCGCAGACTACAGGTGAACGCTTTTGTGTTAACTCGGTGTCGTTAATTTTCAACAAAAAGTGAAAAAGTTGGTGATAGAGCACCAACTTTTGTTTGATAGCAACATTATTTCAAAGAGTTAGGGACGATGCTTTTCCGGTATTGTCTCTCTTTGATCGACTTAATCACTGCTTCTGCAATATCGTTAAGCTTCTCAAATTTCTCTTCATTAAAGCCATACATCAAAGCGAGTTCAGAATCACTTGCGATAGGTACCTTGTATTCTTTACCGACCATAGCCCAGACATAGGCATGTTCTTTATCGCCTGCTGCATGGTAATTGCTCGCGAGTGATTTAAAAATCTCGGTGTTGATATTATCCGGTTTACTTAACTCTAAAGCATGATTAAGTAAGACGATGGTTTTTTCGCGGTTTCGCGATGTATAAAAGGTGGCTAAAGCGTACTGCAGTTCAGCCGTTTCAAGTTCTGGTTTGCCTTCCAACTGCAAAAATTCTCGGCGAGCTTTATGGTCACCTTCTTGGCTCCATAAAAAATACAAAGATTCTGGCGTACGATCATGGCGAAGTTCAGTTGCGATACGTTTTAAATCGTCACCAGCATTAACCAAGGCAGTAACGCGCTTCTGCTTGAGTTCTGCTTGGTCTATCGTTTGAATCTGAGATGCGAGTTCTAAGCACTTTCGGTAAGCGCTGGTTAGATTGTACTCTTCAATTTTGTTCACTGGTGTTGGGTTTTTAAGTACTTCGAAGCGATGCCAGATTAGGTCAGTTCTGGGAATGCGACATTGTCCGTCATTAATATTGAGTCTTTCACACTGCAGTGATGGATTGTCTGCGCAAAGTTTATCTGTGTTCTTTTTATTTTCAAAACACCCTGATAAAGCCAAAGGCAGTGATAGGACTAAGATGGTTTTTGTTATGTTCATAGTTTGGCCTGTTGACCTTATTTCTAAAAAATTCTTTTTGTAACGGATTGAACTGAGTAGATGCAGAAGCTATGCCATATTATGTTAGAAAAATGTTTAGCTTGTGATCCGATACACTTATTTATTTAGCTTGCCTTGACTCAATATGCCAACAAGTTATTTTGGCGCAAATCGTTAAATTAGGAATACACCATGGACGCAAATCAACTTGTTGCAGCTATTACACCGGAAGCCTATGAGCGTTTATTGTTTGCTGTTGAAACCGGTAAGTGGCCTGAAGGTACTTCACTTTCTCCAGAGCAGCGAGATTCTTGTATGCAAGCTGTGATGTTGTACCAATCAAAGCACAATGACAACGCTGACCATATGAGCATTGGCGTTGGTGGTGAGATGATCTTTAAATCGAAAGCAGAATTAAAAAAACGTTTTCAAGATAATCAAGAAGATATCGTACGTATCAATCCTAATCACGAGTAGTGGTTATGGCAGGAAAAAGAAAACCCCGCATGTGAGTGCGGGGTTTTCTTACTTATAGGGCACTTTGTTAAGCGTAGCCAGATCGAGTCTATAGAGACATTTCGCCACGCAGTACTTGCTGCATTTTTTGCTTCACTTCTTCGTAAGAGAGGTCTTGGCTCAACAAGTAGTGAAGTTTTGCTAACGCCGCTTCTGGCGTCATATCGTAGCCACTGATCACACCTGCATCGGCAAGCGCACAACCTGTCGCGTAGCCGCCCATGTTCACTTTACCAGCCAAACATTGGGTTAAGTTCATCACAATCACACCGCGTTCAGATGCAGCTTGCAGTTGTGCAAGTAATTCTGGGTTTTGAGGGGCGTTACCTACGCCGAAAGTCAGCAGAATCATGGCATTGACTGGTTGCAATAGGGTATTGCGAATCACCTCGTGGGAGATGCCCGGATACATGGTGATCACACCAATAGGTTGCGGTGTAATGTGGTGAACACGGAACTTGCCTTCAGGTACCTGTCCAATTTGCACACCGTTGCTGACGTGAATATTGATACCCGCTTCAAGCAGTGGCGGAATGTTGGGTGAAGTAAACGCATTAAAACCATCTGCATGAGATTTAGTACTGCGGTTACCGCGCATCAAGTGATTGTTGAAGAACAGTGTAACTTCATTGATCGGATAGTTTGCAGCGATGTGCAGTGCATTCAGCAAGTTGGCCTGACCATCTGAACGTAGTTCTGCAAGTGGGATTTGTGAGCCTGTCACAATAACGGGCTTACCCAAGTTTTCTAACATGAATGACAGAGCAGAAGCGGTATACGCCATTGTGTCAGTGCCATGCAGAATAACGAAACCATCGTATTTGTCGTAGTTGTCGTTGATATCATCAGCGATTTTTTGCCAGTCTTCTGGTGTCATATCTGAAGAATCAATCAAAGGCTCGTACTCATGAACCGTAAACTCAGGCATTTCGTCACGATGGAACTCTGGCATATTCGCCAACTGCTTTTCCATGAATCCAGCTACAGGAACATATCCGTGAGAGGATTTCTTCATGCCGATAGTGCCGCCTGTATAGGCGATATAGATATGTTTTCTTGCCATGATTACAACTACTAAAGGTGGTGGTAAATAGTGTGGCGATTATAACGAAAACGATTGTAATAAAAAGGGGCGCTGTGTGTTTAGCGCCCCTTAAACGGAAATTTCGTGCTGTTAGTCTGACTATTGTACTTGGCAGGGCAGACAGAACGCGTATTGTCCTTTTGGATCGTTAAAGCTGCTTAACATGTTCGCATCGTTCAGCAACTGACTTGCTGCAGGTTGAAACGCGGCTGGAACCATGCTGGAAACGTCCAAGCCTAAGCTTACTTTTATCTGACCAAAGAGGTCTTGCAGAATTTGCTGCGCTGGACTTAGAGGATCAGACACCCAGAACAGGTTGTAGTCGTCCAATTTTGCCAGTTCAGCCGCGAGCTTAACGGCGTCGTCAAAGTCACCCAGTTTGTCGACCAAACCAAGCTTCTGTGCATCTTGGGCTGTCCAGACTCGGCCTTGAGCTACCTGATCAACGTCTTCAACGGACATACCACGGCTTTCACCCACGAGTGAAATGAAACGGTGGTATCCATGTTCGATACCCATTTGCAGCGCTTTCTGTGCCCCTTCATTCAGGCCTGTAGTGATACCAATGCCCGAGAATGGCGAAGTACCCACACCATCGGTAGAAATGCCCAGCTTGTTAAGACCTTTTTCAAACGTCGTAATGACGCTGAAGATACCGATTGAACCGGTCAAGGTCGTTGGCTGAGCCACGATTTTATCTGCACTCATTGAAATCCAGTAACCGCCGGAAGCTGCCAGGCTCGACATTGAAACGACCACAGGTTTACCCGCCGCTTTTAGAGCATCGATTTCGTTGCGAATCACTTCGGAAGCAAACGCGCTGCCCCCTGGGCTGTCTACTCGTAAAACCACCGCTTTGACGTTGTCATCATTGCGTGCTTGGCGAAGAAGAGCTGCCGTGCTGTCACCGCCGATGCTACCGCGAGGTTGAGAGCCATCCATAATCGTGCCGCTGGCCACCACAATCGCGATATCATCGCTGGTCGCACTTATTTTAGGTGTGACTGTTGGAGCATAGTCGTAGTAGCTGACCGCGTTGTAGCTGTCTTTGCCGTCACTGCCAAAGGTTTTAGCAAGCTCAAGTCGAATTTGTTGGCGAGTTGCCAATTCATCAACGAGTCCAATGTTCAATGACAGTTGCGCTAAGTCTCCCGATGTTTGCTCAAGAAGAGCGAGGAACTCATCCATGTTTGGTGTTAATGCGTCAGCATCAATACCTCTGTTGGTTGCTACATCATCAATGTAGGCTCCCCATAACTGAGTTAACCAACGAGAAGCCGATTCACGTGCCGCATCTGACATATCATCACGGATGAAAGGTTCAATAGCGGATTTGTAGGTACCGACTCTGAACACGTGAGTGTTCACATCGAGTTTCTCCAGTAGAGTTTTGTAATACATGTTGTAAGCACTGTAGCCATGTAACAGAACTGCGCCGTCAGGTGCCATGAATACTTTATCGGCATAACTTGCCAGATAATATTGGCTTTGGTTGTACATGTCGCCCAGAGCAAAAACTGGCTTGCCAGAGGCCTTAAATTCATTAATGGCTTTCGCGATATAACGCAATTTGGTTAGGTTGGTTTCTGGCATATTACGCAGAGCCAAAACTAAGCCCGTAATTTTGTCGTCGTCTTTTGCGTGACGAAGGGTCTCCACAATATCAAACAACACATTTTCTTTTGGCAAATCTTTGCCTAATACAGAGCCAGTGACGGAGTCCATCGGGCTTAAATAACTGCTCTGTTCAACGATAGGTCCGGATAGGTTGAGCACTAAGGCAGATTTTTTCTCAACCACAGGCGCTGGGGTCTCATAAGCGTAAAGGAAATACACTAACGCGATACTGAGTAGAAAAATGAGGTTGGTAAGAGCGATACGAATGAAAGTGATTAGTTTCCAAATCCCTTTTAAAAGCAGCCCAATAAATCGGAATATTGTCTTCATTGTGTCTCCAGCAATGCCATCGAAATGCTTGTTAATATCACCAAAACAACACCTTGGAATATTAATTAAGTTGCATCGTACGTGATCTAGTATACGCAAACAACCGCAAGATTGATCGGTGTTACAAAAATGTAAACACTTGTTTGATTTTTGTGTGAGTGAGGAATAGTGTGGTCGGAAAACAATAACGATAAAGGTTAACTCTCCATGTACCCAAATCTGCTACAGCCATTGGATTTAGGATTTACTCAGTTAAAAAACCGAGTGTTGATGGGTTCAATGCATACTGGTTTAGAAGACGAAAAAGAAGGTTTACATAAGCTTGCCGCATTTTATGAAGAACGAGCTAAAGGTGGTGTGGGCCTAATTGTTACGGGTGGATACTCGCCCAATCTTCGCGGACGTTTACACCCATTTGGTGCCGAGTTTAGTAGTGTGAAACATGCTAAAGCGCATAAAGTGGTGACCGATGCGGTACATCAACATGGTGGTAAAATTGCGCTGCAACTTCTTCATGCTGGCCGTTATGCCATGCATCCATTCTCACAGAGCGCGTCTGCCATTAAATCTCCAATCAGTAAATTTGTTCCTAGCGAAATGACACCGCGCCAGATCCGAAAAACCATTCAAGCCTTTGCCAATAGTGCTGAGCTGGCTCAGCTCGCAGGTTATGACGGCGTTGAAGTTATGGGGTCTGAAGGCTACTTGCTAAACCAGTTTATTTGTAAACGCACGAACATGCGTTATGACGACTGGGGTGGTAGTTATCTCAATCGAATCCGTTTCCCACTTGAAGTAGTCAGAGCTATTCGTGAAGCGGTGGGTGAAGAGTTCATCATTATCTTCCGTTTGTCGATGCTGGATTTGGTTGAGCAAGGCAGTACATTTGAAGAAGTGTTGATGCTGGCGAAAGAGTTAGAAATGGCGGGTGTGACGATCATCAATACAGGAATCGGTTGGCATGAAGCTCGGATTCCAACCATAGTGACGCAAGTTCCTCGAGCAGCATTCAGCTGGGTAACGGAGAAGGTTAAACCTCACTTGTCGATTCCAGTGATCACTTGTAACCGTATCAATACTCCAGACGAAGCCGAGAGCATTATTGCTTCAGGCAAAGCGGATATGGTTTCAATGGCTCGACCATTTTTGGCCGACCCTGAATTTGTCAACAAGGCAGAGCAAGGTCGAGCTGCGTTTATTAATACTTGTATTGGCTGCAACCAAGCCTGTTTGGATAACGTGTTTAAAGGTAAACGTGCATCGTGCATGGTTAATCCGCGAGCCTGTTACGAAACAGAAATTGTGGTTCAACCTGCCAGCATTAAGAAGACAGTGGCAGTGATCGGTGCAGGTCCTGCGGGTCTAGCTTGTGCAACGACGTTGGCAGAACGAGGACATGACGTTGACCTGTTTGAAAAAAGCGATCGCATTGGTGGTCAGTTCCGATTAGCGATGCAAATTCCGGGTAAAGAAGAGTTCCGTGAGACGATTCGTTACTTCGCGAATCGCATTGACGAAACTGGTGTACGTTTGCATTTAAGAACGGAAGCCGATTTCTCTATGTTAGCGGAGTATGACGAAGTCGTCATGGCATCGGGTGTTGAACCGCGCAAAGTCGACATTGCAGGCTTAGAAAACAGCGAAAAAGTGGTGGATTACCAAACGCTGATTCGCGAAAAGACACCGGTAGGCAATAAAGTCGCTATCGTTGGTGCTGGTGGTATTGGTGTCGATGTTGCAAGCATGATCACTGAGCCATCCGAGCATGATTTGGATGACTGGTTACACGAGTGGGGCATAGACAAAGAGATTACTTACCCGGGCGGTTTGTACCCTTATCCTGATTCACGCAGTGAAAAAGAGGTGTGGTTACTACAACGTCGCAAAGGCAGTGTCGGTAAAGGGCCGGGCAAAACAACAGGCTGGGTTCATAAACGCACTCTAGAGAAGCGTGGCGTACACATGCTGGGCGGTGTTCAATATCAGGGTATTGATAGCCAAGGTTTTCATATCGGTGTTGACGGTGAATCAAAGCTTCTTGATGTGGATAAAGTCATTATCTGTGCAGGGCAGGTTTCAGTACGTCCGTTTGAAGACAAGTGGGCAGATTTGTCTGATAAGCTCCATGTGATTGGTGGGGCAGAACTTGCGGGAGAGCTGGATGCGGTGCGTGCCATTCGCCAAGGGGTGAAGTTGGCCGTGTCTATTTAATGACTGGTTATGAGCAAACGAAAATGGCGCTGAATCAGCGCCATTTTTTATTCTCGTAGATTCTGCTCTCGTAGATTAAAGAATCACAGTCTTATTGCCGTAGACAAATACGTGGTCATTGATCACTTTGTTCAGAGCTTTACTAAGAACGTTCTTTTCAACATCACGCCCAGCCTGAGCCATATCTTGAGCACTGAATGTATGATCCACAGGAATGACATCTTGCTTGATAATTGGGCCTTCATCCAAATCGTTGGTCACAAAGTGAGCCGTCGCACCAATGATCTTCACACCACGCTCATAAGCTTGCTGGTATGGCTTCGCGCCGATAAACGCAGGCAAGAAGCTGTGGTGAATATTGATGATCTTGTGGTGAAATTTCTCAACAAAGCTCGGAGTCAGAACACGCATGTATTTAGCAAGAACAATATAATCTGGTTGATATTGTTCAATCACTTCCAACAACTCTTTTTCATGTTCTTGGCGGTTAAGACCTTCATGAGACACACAGTGGTAAGGGATGTCGAATCGCTCAGTTAAGGTTTGCAGTTTGTCGTAGTTACCCACCACAGCTGCGATATCTACATCTAAGCTGCCATCGTAGTTTTTCATCAGAATATCACCCAAGCAATGCGCTTCTTTGGTGACCAGTATCACAATACGCTTACGTGATGAATCGACCAATTTGCGCTTTGCACCTTGAGGTAAAGCTTGGTCTAAGTCTGCCAACAGCGTGTGGTCATTGAAGTAGCCTTCAAGCTCAGTACGCATGAAGAAGTGACCACTGGTATTGTCAACGAACTCATTGTTATGAATGATGTTTAGCTGATGCTTGTAACAGATGTTGGTGATTTTTGAGATAAGTCCTGGTGCATCACTGCAATGCGTTAGGAGAGTTTTCTTTTCCATTAATTACGACTTCCGGGCGTGCAAATTTTTCATTCTTAGAAGAGATAGATTGGCTTGAACGGCAAACCAATTTCGAATTTGGCTTCTATAATTAATCTATTCTCCTATTGGTTTCAACTAATATAACTAGGCTCAGTGAATCCTCGGCTATTGAAAGCGTCTCTTCTGTTGGTACTTGTTTTGCGAAGGTGGTGTTTATGGACAAAGAATTACTTGCACGTAAATTGTACGTTGAACGTGTTATTTCATTAATGGGTGATCACAGTGTTGATGACGATATCTTAGAGTTTATGTGGGAGAGTAAAGCGTCACCAGAAGAGGCGGCGAAGGCGATGATGCCACAAGTTGAGCTAACCTCGCTGGAAGTCGGTTCTAAGTGGTTAAACCGCTATTTGACTCGGAAATAATGCCCTTATGTCAGGTATGGATTGGGTTCGTACCTGACATAATCTAATTCGAATGTAAGTACATGTCGCCCCTTCTCAAAGAGCGGGGTCTAACTGCATTCGCCCCCGACTTAAAAACCTGCCATAATCGCGCCAAAGTTATTATTTTTTCGACGTGGATGATCCAAAAAACCTTCTCTCAACAAGGCGCATTAGGCAAAGCCATTCCGGGCTTCCAGCCGCGACAAGCTCAAATCGATATGGCTCAGGCAGTTGCAAAAGCAATTGCTGGCGAATCGCAGTTGGTCGTGGAAGCAGGAACAGGAACGGGTAAAACTTTTGCTTATCTCGTGCCTGCGCTATTAAGCGGTAAGAAAACCATCATCAGCACGGGCTCTAAAAACCTGCAAGAGCAGCTGTTTCACCGTGATCTTCCCTTAATGGTTGATGCTCTGGGCTTTCACGGCAATGTCGCATTACTCAAAGGTCGTTCTAACTATTTGTGCCTAGACCGCCTGAGCAGACAAATGGTTGAAAGTCACACCAACGATGCTGCTGACCCGCAATTGCTCACACAACTTGTAAAAGTAAGGGCATGGTCATCGGAGACCAGAAGCGGCGATTTAGGTGAGTGCGATACATTGCCTGAAGACAGCATGATCATTCCAACCATCACTTCCACCAATGACAACTGTTTAGGCAAAGATTGCCCGAGCTATACCGATTGCTTCGTTAATAAAGCAAGACGTAAAGCGATGGACGCGGATATCGTGGTGGTCAACCATCACCTGTTCTTAGCTGATTTAGCCATCAAAGAGACTGGGTTTGGCGAACTGATTCCAGAAGCGGAAGTGTTTATCTTTGACGAAGCACATCAGTTGCCTGATATTGCCAGCCAATATTTTGGTCAGTCGGTGTCGAGTCGACAAATTCAAGATCTCGCTAAAGACATTGAAATTGCTTATCGCACTGAAGCTAAGGATATGCGCCAACTGCAAAAAGTAGGCGATAAGCTGGTTCAGTCTGCGGCTGATTTACGCATCGTGCTTGGCGATTCAGGGCACAGAGGTAACTGGCGAGAAGCGATGGCTTCCCCTTCGATTGCCCGTGAAATTGAGCGAGTTAAAGACAGCCTCAATTTCGCCATAGAAGTACTCAAAATTGCTTTAGGTCGCAGCCAGCTATTGGATGCTGCCTATGAGCGTGCCAACCTGATTAAAGGTCGAATTGAAAGAGTGTGTGATGTTTCAATTACTGGTTACTCCTATTGGTTTGATACCACACCACGTCATTTCAGTTTGCATATTACGCCGCTTTCTGTTGCCGACAAGTTCCACGAACAGATTGAAATGAAACAAGGGGCGTGGATTTTTACCTCCGCCACATTGGCAGTCAGTGACGACTTCGGACACTTCACTCATCGTTTGGGGTTGCAGCCCGGAGAGCAGTTTTCTCTGCCGAGTCCTTTTGATTATCAGAATCAGGCAAAACTGTGTGTTCCAAGGTATCTGCCTGAGCCGAACAGTCCGGGGCTTGCCGACAAACTGGTACGCATGCTGGCACCAGTCATAGAACAAAACCAAGGGCGCTGTTTCTTCTTGTGTACTTCACACAGCATGATGCGAGAACTGGGTGAGAAATTCAGAGAAACGCTAACCTTACCGGTATTAATGCAGGGTGAAACCAGTAAGCAGAAAACGCTGGCTGAGTTTATGGAGTTAGGCAACGCCTTGTTGGTGGCAACAGGTGCTTTTTGGGAAGGGATTGATGTTAGAGGTGACACATTAAGCTGTGTTATCATCGACAAACTTCCGTTTACCGCTCCAGATGACCCGCTGTTAAAGGCGCGAATCGAAGATTGCCGTTTACGAGGCGGAGATCCGTTTGCTCAGGTTCAGTTGCCAGAAGCGGTGATCACCTTAAAGCAGGGTGTCGGACGACTTATTCGAGACAAGAAAGATAAAGGTGCATTGATCATTTGTGATAATCGATTAGTGACCCGAGACTATGGCGGAATATTTCTTGCCAGTTTGCCTCCTATCCCGCGTACGCGAGATTTGGATGTGGTCAAAAGCTTTCTTGCACAATTATCAGAAATAGAAACAATTTAGAGATATTCATGAGCGCAAAAATTCTTGCCTTAGACACAGCGACAGAGCAGTGTTCAGTCGCCTTAATGGTTGGTGATAAAGTTTATTCTCGCAGTGAGTTTGCTCCTCGCGACCATACAAAAAAAATTCTGCCAATGGTGGATGAGGTTCTAAAAGAAGCGGGTTTAGCGCTGAGTGATTTAGACGCGCTTGCTTTCGGTCGTGGTCCGGGTAGCTTTACAGGCGTTCGAATTGGTATCGGAATTGCACAGGGTTTAGCATTCGGTGCGGATTTACCCATGATTGGTGTATCAACGTTAGCGGCAATGGCACAGGGTGCGTACCGTCAACACGGTGTGACTCACGTTGCGAGTGCGATCGACGCACGAATGAGTGAAGTGTATTGGGGCCGTTTTGAGCGTCAAGAAGATGGCAGTTGGAATGAAGTCGACGCGGAATGCGTGATTCCACCGTCTGTTTTAGCTGAAGAAGTTCAGAAAGATGATAAAACTTGGGCAAAAGTAGGTACAGGTTGGGAAGCTTACGCTGATGATTTGGCAGCGCTGCCACTGACGTTGATCGAGAGCGAAATACTGTACCCAGATTCGCAAGACATTGTTTATCTCGCTCAGTTTGAATGGGCAAAAGGCAATACAACAGTAGTAGAAGACTCTAGCCCAGTGTATTTGCGTGACACAGTGGCATGGAAAAAGCTACCGGGACGTGAGTAAACGTAAGGTCGCGGATAAGCGTTGAGTTGAGAACAAGTCACTTGCAAGGGTAAGGATGAAAACCTTACCCCACTTACTGTAGGAGCTTTATGGTTTCAATTAATGGATTGCCCGGCAATGTCTCGAATACCAACCGAACATCCAAGGCAAAGAAAAACAACGGGGTCAAAAAGGGTACTGAAGTTGCGACCAGAGCGACGAAAGTAGCTGAAGCCGTCTCGCACTCTATTCGTCCCGTTGATGAATCTGAAATCCATCGAGCTCAAGTTGAGTACGATTTACCGGAAGGCCGCTCCAGAAAAGCCATGGAAGCTTATATGGATGTGATGAATCGTGCTAAAAGAGAGGAACTAGCCCAGCTGTTAGGGGTCGATATTTATATTTGAACCATTTGCATCTTAAAGCCTAGCCTGAGAGGCCATCATGACACGATTCACTTTACGCCATTTATTTGCCTTGTCGGCTGTCTTTGTTATTTCCGCCTGTACCTCATTACCAACCGAACTGAACGCTTCCTCAGAAGAAACGGTTATTTCTGATTACAAAACATGGGTGGAATCTGGCACTGCGCAAGGTAGTGAAGTTCGATTAGGCGGCGTTATCGCCAATATTACCAACCTCAAAGATAGAACCCGCATCGAAGTGGTGAATGTGCCGATTGATAGTGTTGGCAGACCAAGCGTTAAAGTTGAACCGCAGGGGCGTTTCGTCGGTTATGTGAATGAGTTCTTAGATCCGGTCACTTTCTCAGAAGGTCGATTGGTGACGTTATTAGGCAACACGGCTGAGCCAGAAACAGGCAAGGTGGGTGATTTCGAACATAAGTATCCGGTAATGACAGTGAAGGGTTATCACCTCTGGCGTGTCGAAGAACGCATCATCATGCAAGACAGCGGACCTTATTTATCTCACCACTGTTTAAGTTATTTCTGCCGTGATAGAGATGACATGTATCGTGAAGGCAGAGTAATACAAGAAGTGAAATGATGTTCAAACAGACTCAATACTTAATCCATAGCGGCAAGATAGCGGCAGTGGAATATGGAGATGCAAAAACGGCCGAAGTTTCGGTCGTTTTTATTCATGGCTGGCTAGATAACGCAGCGAGCTTTTTCTCAGTAATGCAAAGACTGACGGCTCTTGAGCCATTGTTACACCTTTGCGCAATCGATTTGCCTGGGCATGGGTTGTCTGAGCATAAAAATGGCAGCAATTTTTACCCTTTTCACGACTATATTGATGATTTTGGTCAGTTATCGCTTAATTTCTCAGCAAACAAGCTGGTGATCGTAGGTCATTCTCTTGGTGCTTTGATTGCAAGTTGCTATAGTGCCGCCTTTCCAGAGCGGGTCGATGGATTAATTCAGATAGAAGGCTATGAGCCTTTGGCTGAGTCTGCTTCCGAAAGCGTTGAGAGAATTCGTCAGGGTGTCATGAGCCGCCAACGCTTACGCAAGAAGCCGCAACATGGCTATGACGACATATCACAAGCAATAGAGCGCCGGTCGATGGCCAACCACATTGTTCCTGAGTTGATAACACCGATTGTCGAACGTGGTATGAAAGCGGTGGATGGAAAATGGCACTGGCGTCATGACGTTAAGTTAAAAAGTGAATCTTTATATCGGATGTCACCGCAACATGCGGCCGAAATTATCAATGCGATTCAATGTCCTCATCGACTGATTATCGGTGAACAGGGTTTTCAGAGTTTAAAGCAACATCGCAGCATTTCGGAGCAAAGTCGCCTAGAGACGTTCACTGTTTCTGGTGGTCATCATTGCCATTTAGAACAACCTGAGCAGGTTGCAGAACTAATTTTTGGCGTAGTTAACAAAATTTAAACAAGTGTTTGAGCCTTTTCGTGCTCAAGCATCGAGGCTGTGCTGTAATAAGCGCCATAAAAATAATGGCGCGACATAAAGTCAATCCACCAAAAGAAGGTCGTTGACGACAAATTGCCAGCCAATAACGAGGAGTATTACTGTGGATAAACCTTGGCTTTCACGTTACCCAAGTGAAGTACCAGAGACCATAAATCCCGATCAATATCCATCATTGGTGGAAATGTTCGAACAATCTGTTAATCGATTTGCTGATCAGCCTGCTTTCATTAACATGGGCACGGTAATGACTTATCGCAAATTGGAAGAGCGTAGCCGAGCATTTGCTGCGTATCTGCAAAACGATTTGAAATTAAAGAAAGGCGATCGCGTAGCGTTAATGATGCCAAACCTTTTGCAATATCCGGTCGCGTTGTTCGGTATTTTGCGTGCGGGTCTTATTGCGGTTAATGTGAACCCACTTTATACGCCACGTGAGTTAGAGCATCAGCTAAATGATGCGGATGCGCGAGCGATCGTTATTGTTTCTAACTTTGCCAGCACGTTAGAAAAAATCGTTGATAACACACAAGTTAAACACGTTGTTTTGACCAGCCTTGGTCAGATGCTACCACGTGCAAAAGGCACGGTAGTTGATTTCGTCGTGAAGTACGTAAAAGGAATGGTGCCGAAGTATCATCTTCCTGGTGCTATTTCTATGCGTAAAGCATTGCATAAAGGTCGCCGTCAGCAGTATGTGAAGCCTTTCATGGCGGGTGACGATATTGCTTTCCTTCAATATACCGGTGGTACTACGGGTGTTGCGAAAGGTGCAGTGCTGACACACAGAAATATGATTGCTAACGTGTTGCAGGCAAAAGGTGCCTACGGTGCGGTATTGCGTGAAGGCCGTGAATTAGTGGTTACGGCGTTGCCGCTTTACCACGTATTCGCACTCACCGTGAACTGTCTTCTGTTTATTGAGATGGGTGGCAACAACCTGCTGATCACCAACCCGAGAGACATTCCGGGTTTTGTTAAAGAGTTACAGAGAACATCTGCGACCGCTATTACAGGGGTAAACACCTTGTTTAACGCGCTGGTCAATAATGAAGACTTCCATGAGCTGGATTTCAGCAACCTGAAATTATCGGTTGGTGGCGGTATGGCTGTACAGCGTGCGGTAGCTGAGAAATGGAAAAAGATCACCGGTATCCATTTGCTCGAAGGTTACGGTTTGACCGAATGTGCCCCGTTGGTGACTGGCAACCCTCATAACCTTACTGAATATACTGGTGCGATTGGTTTACCTGTACCGTCAACGGAAGTTCGTATCGTTGATGATGAAGGTAACGTATTGCCGAATGACCAAGTGGGTGAGCTGCAAGTACGTGGCCCACAGGTCATGCAAGGTTACTGGCAGCGCCCTGAAGCGACCAAAGAAGTGTTGGATGAAGATGGTTGGTTATCAACGGGTGACATCGTAAGGTTTGACGAAAATTACTTACTGCATATTGTTGATCGCAAGAAAGACATGATTCTGGTGTCAGGCTTTAACGTCTATCCAAATGAAATTGAAGATGTGGTCGCCCTGCATGGAAAAGTTCTAGAAGTGGCTGCGATTGGTCAAGCTCATGAGATTTCTGGTGAAGTAGTGAAAATTTTCGTGGTTAAACGCGACCCAAGCTTAACCAAAGAAGATGTCATCGAGCACTGTCGTGAATACTTAACAGGATATAAAGTACCTAAGTTAGTTGAGTTCAGAGATGAACTACCAAAAACGAACGTTGGTAAGATTCTGCGTCGCGTATTGCGTGAAGAGAACGACGCAGCTTCAGCTAAAAGTGCGTAACCTTATATTTAATGATGTTACAATGCCGACCTAAACCGTCGGCATTTTTGTTCCCGTTGAAATCATGCTGATGCCGAAAAGGGAAACTCATAGTGAGCCATTTGTGAATTATCAGATTATTACCCAGCTTAACGAATTAGAGCGTGTGTGCTTGTTAGCACGAGACGCCGATGTCGTTATGCTCGATACCGAATTTGTTCGTACCCGTACTTTTTTTCCGCAGTTAGGGCTTATCCAGCTGTTTGATGGTGAAAATCTTTCTTTGATTGATCCTCTCGCTATGGATGATATGTCGCCATTTACCGAGTTACTAAAAGACACCTCGGTTCTGAAAGTGCTTCATGCTTGTGGTGAAGATTTGGAAGTGTTCCAGAATGCTTTTGGTTGTGTGCCATTTCCAATGGTTGATACCCAAGTAATGGCTGCTTTTCTCGGTTATGGCCTTTCCACAGGCTTTGCTTCTTTGGTGAAGGATCTGCTGGGTGTTGAGTTAGATAAAAGTGAATCTCGTACGGATTGGCTAGCTCGTCCTTTATCACAAAAGCAGCTTGATTACGCTGCTGCGGATGTTTTCTATTTACAGCCAATGTATGAGCAACTGTTAGAGAAAGTGACTCAAGTCGGCTGGTGGGATGCTGCACAGCAGGAATCGGAACTACTGGTAGAGAAACGCATTAAGTCAGTTAATCCTGATAACGTGTATTTAGATATCAAAGGCGCATGGCAGCTTAGCCCTAAAGAACTGGCTATCTTAAAACCGCTGGCAACGTGGCGTTATAAGGAAGCAGTAAAACGCGATTTAGCCCTGAACTTTGTCGTTCGTGAAAATGAGTTGCTGACTATCGCTCGCTTGGCACTGCGTAGCCCTAAACGTATGATCGAAGAGGGTGTAGATCCGCACGCGGTGCGTCGCCACAGTACCAAGCTGATTCAAATCGTGAAAGATGCAATGCAAACACCGGAAGATTACTATCCAGAGAAAATCGTTCCTTTGATGGATTACCCGGGTTACAAGCAACTGTTTAAGAAGCTAAAAGATGAAGTGAAGTCGGTCTCTCAATCGACAGGACTTGCGACGGAATTTTTGGCATCGAAAAAACAGCTTAATCAACTATTAAGTTGGGTCTGGAATAACGATCGTGATCCTGAACATCTTCCTGATGTGATGAGTGGATGGCGTCTGCCTATTCTTGGCGAACGCTTAGACAAGCTGGTGGATTAAGTCTGTAGAGTTTCTGCGAATAAAAAAAAGCCGACAGTGAAATGTCGGCTGTTTTTTATGATCATCGCAATTTATTTTTCATCGTCTGGAAGCTTAACATTCAGCTCCAGCACTGAAATATCATCATCTTTATGTTCGAAAGAGAGCTCGACCATTGACGGGTCTATTGCCACGTATTTTGCTATCACTTGAAGAATGTCTTCTTTCAGCTGAGGCAAATAGGTTGGCGCAGGATCATTCTGGCTACGACGTTCTGCCACAATGATCTGTAAACGTTCCTTCGCTAAACTTGCGGATGTTTTTTTCTGTGGTTTGAAAAATTCAAGTAAAGACATAGTCGCTGTTTAGCCCCCAAAAAGTCGTTTAAAGATGCCTTTCTTCGGCTCGGTTAGGAAACGGAATTCGATTTCTTCGCCAAGCAGACGTGATACGGTGTCATCGTATGCCTGACCTGCATCAGATTGCTCGTCAAAAATGACTGGAACACCTTTGTTTGATGCGTTCAATACTGCTTGGCTCTCAGGAATAACACCCAATAGAGGCACGTGCAGAATTTCTTCAACGTCTTGTACGCTAAGCATTTCACCTTGATTAACACGTGTTGGGTTGTAACGAGTCAAAAGCAGGTGCTGCTTGATAGGCTCCATACCTTGTTCTGCGCGCAGTGACTTAGAATCAAGAATGCCAAGAATTCGGTCCGAGTCGCGCACAGAAGAGACTTCTGGGTTAGTTGTCACTATCGCTTCATCTGCGTAGTAAAGTGCCATTAAAGCACCTTGCTCAATACCTGCTGGAGAATCGCAGATGATGAAGTCAAAGCCCATTTCTTTTAACTCATCGAATACGCGTTGCACACCATCTTTGGTCAATGCATCTTTATCGCGAGTTTGAGAAGCAGGAAGAATGAATAAGTTCTCGTTACGTTTGTCTTTGATCATCGCTTGGTTCAGCGTTGCTTCACCGTTGATCACGTTGACGAAGTCATAAACAACGCGACGTTCACAGCCCATAATCAAATCAAGATTACGTAGGCCGATATCAAAATCGATAACCGCTGTCTTTTTACCTTTTAAAGCCAAGCCTGACGCAATCGCTGCGCTAGATGTGGTTTTGCCCACACCGCCTTTACCCGACGTTACGACAATTATGCGTGCCATTTTTATTACTTCCTTTAAAACTTAAATTGCGAGAGATTCGAACAGCAGTGAGTCATCATTCATACTCAGCATGACTTTCTGCTGCCAAAACTTACTTTCAATCTGATCGCTAAGCCAATAATTTCCAGCAATGGAGACTAGCTCAGCTTGTAAATCGTGACAAATAATACGTGCTTCTTTTTGACCGCTCGCACCTGCGATAGCGCGTCCACGCAGTGTACCGTGAATATGAATTGAACCATCGGCAATGACTTCAGCACCCGCGCTGACATGGTTGAGTATCACTAAGTCGCCATCTTTGGCATAAACTTGCTGACCGGAGCGAATAGGGGTGCGTACCACTTTGGTTGGTGCCATCTTTGCTGGCGCGTTCGTTGGGCTGTTGCTGGCTGTCATCACGGCAAAACCCGCTTCAGAAGCAAGCGTTTGACTGCGTTTATCTTTACAGCCGGAAATACCAACAGGAATTAAGTTTGCTTCGCTAATGCCGCTTTTCAACTGTACAAAATCAATGTCTCCATCGACTTTAGCAATATTGATAACGACGGGAGCATTTGCAAAAAATGCAGGCGCTTGCGCGATTTTTTGTTTGAGAAAATCTATAGTGTTGCTGATGTGATTGTCAGAAAGGTGTAAAACTGACAAAGTAAAACTACTACCTTTTAGGTCAGGTGTATTAGACATTGAAACGTTGACCTCATAAACTCTTGGCTAGGCGTTGCCTGAGACTAGGGGTGTCATGTTATATTCAGCGCCCATACTCAGCAAGTTATCTTGCGGTTAATTAAGTGATTTGGTCGCATTTTTGTCGAATCTTGACCATTTCTAGACAAAACTCGTCATTAGTACGTGTTATTTACAATAAAAGGCTCATCATGCTTTGTTCTATCTACAAAAGTTCTAAGAAAGAAGGCACCTATCTCTATATTCCAAAAAGAGATGATTTCTCACAGATCCCAGAAGCGCTGATGCAAACATTTGGTAAACCAATATTTGTTATGTTGGTTAACCTAGAATCACGCCAATTAGCTCAGGTAAATGTGGAAAAAGTCAAAGCGTCGTTGGATGAACAAGGTTTCTTCTTGCAATTGCCGCCACCACCAGTGAATCTATTAGAACAACATAAAGAAAGAAAAGCTCAGAACAATCCTGAGTGAGAATACTCAAGGAGGCTAGGTTGAGAAAATTTTTATCAGTGGTTTTGGGGTTAAGCCTCTCTGCGCCAGTATTGTCGAACGAATTGAGTTTCGAACAGTATGTAGAAGGACTGAAACAACAAGCCCGCGAAGAAGGTATTTCAGAGCAGATTCTTCAAACTGCTTTTACCAAGGTAGAATACAAGCCTCGTGCAGTGGTGGCTGATCGTAATCAGCCAGAGAAAAAGAAAACACTGGACGAATATATTCCAAGTGCAGTACCGGATTGGAAAGTAAAGCAAGCTCGCGCTCTGTATGAAAAGCATTACCAAGAGCTGAGCCGTATTGGTGAACAATATGGTGTTCAGCCTCGTTTTATTGTTGCTTTGTGGGGTGTGGAAAGTAATTTTGGTGCCAATATGGGGCGCTTTAGCGTCATTGATGCTCTATCAACCATGGCTTACGAAGGCCGACGCGAAGAGTTTTTCCGTAAAGAAACTATGGCAGCGTTGCAAATTCTTCAGCAAGGGCACATTACGCCTGATGATATGAAAGGCTCTTGGGCTGGTGCGATGGGGCAATGTCAGTTTATGCCAAGTTCATTCTTAGCTTTTGCGGCCGATGGCAATAGTGATGGCAAGAAAGATATTTGGGGCAGTAAGTCGGATGTGTTTGCTTCAACAGCGAATTATCTAAGCCGATCTGGCTGGGATGATAAATACACTTGGGGTCGCCAAGTCAAAGTGCCTCATGGCTTAGATAAAAACCTTGAAGGTCGCCAGCCTGAGAAAGGCAAGTACTTACGTGAATGGAACGAGCTGGGTATTACTCGTTATGATGGTAAGCCACTACCAGCACTAAGCGATGATATTAAAGCATGGCTGATTATGCCTGATGACGAAGATGGTCGTACGTATCTGGTTTACAACAACTACAACGTGCTGATGAAATGGAACCGCTCGTATTACTTTGCATTAGCGGTTAGTCATTTGGCAGATAGAATCGTGTATTAGTGTTAATTGAAATGCATTGAAAATAGAAAAGGGCTCACAGAGCCCTTTTTAGTGTCTACTTGGTCACTTATTTCTTGGTGTGGAATTGTTCACACGCAATCATAGTGTTCTCTATCAAACTCGCGACTGTCATTGGACCTACACCGCCTGGTACTGGTGTAATGAAGCTCGCAGTACTTTTTGCCACATCGTACTCAACGTCGCCTACCAGTTTACCATTCTCTAATCGGTTGATACCGACATCGACCACCACTGCGCCTTCCTTGATCCAAGCGCCCGGAATGAAGTTTGGTTTACCCACAGCGACGACCAGAATATCCGCTTGGCGAACATGACCCTCAAGATCCTTGGTGAATCGGTGGCACGTTGTGGTTGTACAACCAGCAAGCAACAGTTCCAGTGTCATAGGGCGACCAACAATGTTTGATGCGCCAACAATGACGGCATGCTTACCGCGCATAGGAATGTTGTAACGGTCTAAAAGGGTAATGATACCTTTTGGTGTACATGAGCGTAGTTTTGGAATGCGTTGAGCTAAGCGACCTACGTTGTATGGGTGGAAGCCATCCACGTCTTTTTCTGGGTGAATGCGTTCTAGTACGTGTGTTGAATCGATGCCAGCGGGTAGAGGAAGCTGAACAAGAATGCCATCGATCTCAGGGTCTTGGTTAAGTTGGTCAACCAAATCCAATAGTTCTTTTTCTGAAGCTGTTGCTGGCAAATCGAAAGATTTAGAAATAAAGCCCACTTCTTCACAAGCGCGTCGCTTACTGCCAACATAAACTTGTGATGCAGGGTCTTCGCCTACAAGCACTACTGCTAGTCCCGGAGCACGTAATCCAGCTTCTGTTCTAGCTTTTACTCGTGCAGCAACTTCTGAACGCACGGTTTTAGAAATAAGTGTTCCATCAATATTTTGAGCAGTCATGACTTTCCTTCACATTTAGAGCGAAAATTTTTGCGCGCATTGTCGCAGAAATTTTGATGAACATCTATAAGCAAACGTTTGCTTTGGTTTATTTTTCGGCGTTAGTTGGTTGAGTGGTAAATTTTTAGGCATTTAAATCAGAAACTAAGATAAAGCCGTTGATTTACCATCTTTAACTCGTATAATCCTTTCCCTGTAGCGCGCCCTTAGCTCAGCTGGATAGAGCACCTGCCTTCTAAGCAGGTGGTCACAGGTTCGAATCCTGTAGGGCGTGCCATTATTTAAGACCTCGGTACGTTAACTCTGCCGAGGTTTTTTCATTTTTGTATATCTCATCTCTCTTTCTTTCCGGTGTCAATCGTATATTGGCAAAGACGTAAGTTTTCACATCTCATCTGTTCTCCGTTTTGTAATCTATTACCGTGCATTTGTTGTTTCTTTAAACGTCAACACTTGGGTTTTCACAGCGTTAAATTTGGCGTTGAATTCAGAGCTCGATGCATTTCAAATGCGATTACGACATAGCAATTGGGTTGGTTTGTATCGATTATTTTTGCTCGTTAATAATGAAATGTATCGAATATTCAGTGTGGTAATAGAGTGGAAAGAACGGAACTCTATTTAATTGTATTGTGATGCCCCAAGGCCGAATGTTATCGGTATGTATATTTATAGAGTAATGACTCCAAATAATATAGGAGGTCAGATCTGTTTATCTCTAAGCAGCCTTAATGAATCGATGATTGCTGAGATAGGCTTGAATTATTAGCAAGTTTATCGCTGACTAGGTATAACCTTATGAAATAAATAAATTAATATTTTATTTAAATAAAATTCTTAATAAGAATTAATAGAATTCTTAAATAAAATTTACTCATGACGTATATAAATGCTCGGTATACCGCTTAGTTATCGCTATTTACCTCACTTGTCTTTTGTTGTGTAATTCGTCCTTCAATTTTTTTTGATTTTCACTAGCACTTTTTGTAAGAAACAAGGAATGAGATGAATACGCAAGTACAATCGCAACCCAAAGGGTTTTGGTCTGGTCTAGCACTGTGGAAAAAAATTCTGATAGGTATGGTTGCAGGAATCGTGGTTGGTACCATTATGGGGCCAAGCGCAGCGATACTGAAACCTATCGGGACGCTCTTTATTAACGCCATTAAAATGCTAATTGTCCCTCTGGTCTTTTGTTCACTAATTGTTGGCATCACGTCAATGAAGGACACTCGCAAGATGGGACGTATTGGCGTAAAAGCTATCGTCCTCTATATGGGGACAACGGCAGTGGCTATTGCCATCGGTATGGGGCTTTCCACAGTATTGGAGCCGGGTGCTGGTCTAAATATGGTTGCGCAGAACCTTGAAGACAGTGGCAAAGCTGCTCCAGAACTTGTTCAGACATTATTAGCGATGATTCCGCAAAACCCTGTGAACGCAATGGCGGCAGGCAATATTTTACAAATTATTGTATTCGCCGTTGGTCTGGGTGTTTCGCTAGTTTTAGTTGGGGACAAAGGCGAGCCCGCAGTTAAAATTTTTGAAAGCCTAGCTGAAGCTATGTATAAGCTGACAGAAATTGTTATGACACTTGCTCCTTACGGTATTTTTGGTCTGATGGCTTGGGTTGCTGGTACTTACGGTTTAGATGTACTTCTACCTTTGATCAAAGTGATTGCTGCGGTCTACATTGGCGCGCTAATTCACATCCTTGTGTTCTATTCTGGCCTACTGAGTATTTTGGGTCGTTTAAATCCTATCAACTACTTACGTAGCATTACTAACCCAGCAGCTGTTGCGTTTACCACGTCTAGTAGTTCAGGCACTTTACCTGCGACGATTAAAGCATCTCGCGAAGAATTAGGTGTCTCTGAAGGGGTTTCAAGCTTCGTGCTTCCTCTCGGTGCAACGATCAATATGGATGGTACCGCGTTGTATCAGGGTGTGTGTGCGCTATTCATTGCACAAGCTTTTGGTATTGATCTCGAAACTTCAGACTACCTAACAATCATTCTCACTGCGACTCTGGCTTCTATTGGTACGGCGGGTGTTCCGGGTGCTGGTCTTATTATGTTGTCTTTGGTGTTGAGTACCGTTGGTCTGCCAATTGAAGGTTTAGCGATTGTTGCGGGTATTGACCGTATTCTCGATATGGCGCGTACAACAATCAACATCTGTGGTGACATGATGGTTGCTGTACTGGTGGCGAAGAGTGAAGGTGAACTTAACGAAGAAACATATCACGCTTCTTAAGTTCAAATTTGTATAAAAAGAGCCAGCGGAGTGATTCGCTGGCTTTTTTTTAGCTAAGGATAATGCCAAGGAAAATTAACATGATTCCCCAAAGGTGATACAGCTGTACATATTCACCAAGAAATAGAGCTGAGAGCATGGCGCCAAACACAGGAATCAAGTGAACGGAAAGGCTGGCTTTCGCCGGGCCTAGCAGCTTCACGCTTTGCATGTAAAGCAAGAAGGCACCTATAGAAGGGAAAATGCCGATATAAAGCAAGCTCAAAATAGAGTGGGCATTCCAAACCGGATATTGACCTGAATACACTTCCCACAAATAAAACGGTAGCAGAGCCAGTATCGCTAATATCATTTGTACTGACATCAAACCCAGTCGATTGATGGTTGGGGGCAATTGTTTAAGGCCAATGGTGTATATCGCCCAACAAACCATGGCGAAGAAAATAATAAAGTCACCATGATTGATGTTAAGTGCGAGAAGGTTGTTCCAGTCACCTGCACTGACAATCGTCAGTATGCCACTTAGTGAAAGAGTAATACCCAAACACAACCGCCAAGTTATGGCTAGGCCAAAAAACAGAGCGCCAAAGATGCTGATAAGAATAGGAATAAAGGCGTTTAGTAAGGTGCCGTTGGTTGCAGGTGTCGATTGCAAACCAAGATAGATAAAAGAGTTAAACGCGGCAAAGCCTGTAATCGAGGTGACCAGCGTTAAACGCCACTGCTCAATATAGAGTTTCCATTCTTTGAGAATGTATTTATAAGAAAAAGGCAGTAATAAAATGCTTGCCAGAACCCAGCGGCTGAACGAAAGCGTCACCGGTGGGATCTCATCGCGAACCGCACGACCAACAATAAAATTGCCTGCCCAGAAAAGCGGTGGCAGTAAGAAGACAAACACGATCACTGCGCGCGATTCGGAAAGCTTTCTGACTCCCGTATTTAAACGACCTAACTCAAAAATAGCCATATACCGACACCCATCATTAACGTTCCTGAAATGCGGTTCATAAGCTTCACGTTCTGTGTTTTGCCTAGTGCGCGTTTAAGACCTTTGCCGCCAGTTGCGTAAAGCGTCATACACACAAACTCGGACACGAGAATAATGGAGACTAGAAAGATAAGTTGTGGCGTCAGGCTGATGGATTGGTCGATAAATGGAGGCAACAGAGAAATCATGAAAGCCCACCCCTTAGGGTTAGCAATAGCGGTAATAAAACCTTGCGCTGTCAGTTCCCAGTTGCTGCCTGTGTATGTTTGTTCGCTATCAACATTTAATGCGAGCTTGCCTCTCGATAGCCACATTTGCACGCCGAGGTAAAAAAGGTAGCAAGCGCCAATAGACTTAAAGACGGTGAATAACCAAGGGTAGGTCAGCATGACGGCGGCAATCCCCACAACCGCTGAAACCGCGACCACAGCTACACCTACTAATTCTCCTACCATCATCCAAAGGGTACGTTTATAGCCGATGGTCATGCCCAAAGTAAGTGCTAATGTCATACACATACCTGGGGTGATAGAAACGAAGAAAAAGGTAGGAATAAACATTCCTAACAGCGCGGTATTCATAGAGATATCCATATCTTGAAAGTAAGAGAACAACAATAAGCGTAGAGCGTATGGCGATCAATATTTGTTTGAAGGGGTTCGCAGAAAAAGTGGGATAAAAGTGAAATTCAATCAAAAACGCACAGTGATTACTGTGCGTTCAGAAGTTCTAGCAGTCTTTGTTTACGGCCTAGGACTTGGGTTGTGTGAATCCGCCATAAAGATCCATTCTGCGATGACGAAGATTAGTAACTGAACCTTCGGTATTCAACTGCTTAAGCTTGTCTAAATCGACGTCTGCGAAGATGATCATCTCTGTATTAGGGCTGGCTTCTGTGATCGTCGCATCGTGAGGGAAATAAACATCGGATGGAGAAAATACCGCAGATTGAGCGTATTGAATATCGACGTTATCTACACGTGGTAAGTTACCGACACTGCCCCCAATGGCAACGTAGCACTCATTCTCTATTGCCCTAGCTTGTGAACACAGACGCACCCGTTGATAGCCGTTTTTGGTATCTGTCCAGAATGGAACAAAGATAATTTGCACATCTTTCTCAGCCATCATTCTGCCTAGTTCAGGAAATTCGCTGTCGTAACAAATCAGAATACCAACACGGCCTGCGTCGGTTTCAAATACTTGAACTTTGTCGCCACCATCAATCACCCAATCTCGCTTCTCATGCGGAGTAATGTGGATTTTACTTTGTTCATCAATGGTTCCATCACGATGAAGTAAATAAGCCACGTTGTAGAGAATGCCGTCTTCCAGCACAGGCATACTACCCGCAATGATGTTGATGTTGTAAGTCACCGCTAACTCAGAAAAGCGCAGTTTTATTTCTTCACTGAACGACGCAAGAAAACGAATCGCTTCGACCGTATTTTGATCGTTTTTGAGTCCCATTAATGGGGCGTTGAAAAATTCCGGAAAGAGAGCGAAATCGGCTTTGTAGTTGGAAAGGGAATCGACAAAGAATTCCGCTTGATCCATTAAGTCTTCAACACTGGTCACAGCCCGCATTTGCCACTGTACGATACCAATCCTGACCAGCGTTTTCTCGATGTCGTGAATGGAGATAATGTCATCTTCATAAAAGAAGTTATCCCACTCCAATAAGGTGGCGTAACCACGCGAATTGTCATCTTCTGGCAGGTAGTGACGCATAATTCGTTTCACGTCAAAGTCATTAGAGAGCTGGAAGGAGAGAATGGGATCATGAATTTCGCGACGTTTGATTTTCTCTATGTACTCGGTCACTGGCATGGTATTGGCGTAAGCGCTGTATCCGGGAATTCTTCCGCCAGCGAGAATTGCTTTCAAATTGGTACTGCGACAAAGCTCTTTACGAGCGGCATATAAGCGTCGTCCCAAGCGCAAACCACGATAATCAGGGTGTACAAACACGTCTAGCCCGTAGAGTGCATCACCGTTGGTTTTGTGTTGAATAACATTGTTTTCGTTGACTATGTCTGTGTAGACATGAGGAAGAGAGAAGCGGTTGTAATCGACTTTGATAGTGAGAGCGGCACCAATGATTTTGCCGTCATCTTCAATACAAATTTGTCCATCAGGAAACTGGTGAATCAAATCCATAATTGTCATGCGTGGCCAAGCTCCGCCCACGTCATGAAAAACTAAATCCATTAGCTCTGCTAATTCTGGATAGTCGCTTTTTTCAATCACGCGCAGCGTTAGGCGCGGCGTTGGATTTCTCATTCATCCTTATCCTTCTATTGCTGTCCTTTTTTCATACTGGACAATTTGAAGCGTCAATACAAGGGCTAATGCAGTCAAGGCTTTGCCGATAGGTAAGGCACATAGTTTTTATGGCTACATTCTGGAGTGCGTTGCGCGAGTTGCTTACGTTGTAACAAAAATTTAATCTGTCTAGTTATTGCTCATTTGCGAAATTTTCATCATATTGTCATTACATTGTCATATTTATCGAGGAGAGCATTATGCATGTAGAAATGATTCAACCAACTCTTTTAGGCGTTATTGGTCGCACGCTAGTGTTTTCCTTAGTTGCGGTAGTAAGCGTATTCGCTCTGATTTAACTGTAAATCAGCAAGTGACACTGAGAGCCCCAAACGAAGTTGGGGCTTTTTTATCTCTGTTTTATATAACCTAGTATTTAACTCAGGTATTTGCTAACGTTCGAACAAATAAATCAGCGCAACCGATCCTTGTGAGAAATGTTATGTCGTTCTGGGATACCGTCACATTGACGACTCGCTTTAGCGAGTTACCTAAAGCTTTTTACACACCTATTGACCCTCAGCCTCTGAGTAATACCCGATGGGTAACTTGGAATTGTGACTTAGCCAAGCACTATGGATTTCCTGAACAACCAACGGACGAAATCTTACAGGCATTTTCTGGGCAGGAAGTGCCAGAGCAGTTTGCTCCGTTGGCGATGAAGTACGCTGGTCACCAGTTTGGCGCTTATAACCCTGATTTGGGGGATGGGCGTGGGTTGTTGTTGGCAGAAGTGGCATCGAAAAGTGGTCAAGTTGCGGATATTCACCTTAAAGGGGCGGGTTTAACTCCTTATTCGCGAATGGGTGACGGGCGTGCGGTATTACGTTCTTCGGTGCGCGAATATTTGTGCAGTGAAGCAATGGCTGGGCTGGGAATTGCAACCACTAGAGCGCTCGGTTTAATGACTAGTGACACACCGGTTTATCGTGAAAAACAAGAGTTTGGCGCGTTGCTGATTCGTATGGCTGACACTCATATTCGTTTCGGTCATTTCGAGCACTTCTTCTATACCAATCAGTTAGATCAGCAAAAACTCCTCGCTGACAAAGTGATTGAGTGGTATTTCCCTGAATGTGCTAATCAGAAAAATCCCTACGCCATGATGTTTAATCAAATCGTTGATAAAACTGCGCTGATGATTGCGCAGTGGCAAGCTGTGGGTTTTGCCCATGGGGTAATGAATACCGACAACATGTCTATTCTTGGGCAGACTTTTGACTACGGTCCTTTTGGCTTTTTGGATGACTATCATCCTGAGTTTATCTGCAACCATTCTGACTATCAGGGGCGTTATGCTTTCGATCAGCAACCAAGAATTGCGTTATGGAATTTATCGGCACTGGCACATTCTTTGTCGGCATTAATTGAGAGGGAAGATCTCGAACAGGCGCTGAGCCAATACGAAGTTCAACTTAACGGTTATTTTAGCGAAATGATGCGCAACAAACTTGGCTTGTTAACGCGTTTACCTGACGATGGTGCGATTTTCGATACCATGTTTGAACTTTTGGCTGCCAATAAGGTGGACTACACGAGATTCTTCCGCCAGATCTCTATGTTGGATACAGCGAAGCCGCAAGAGGTGGTTGACCTGTTTCTCGACCGTGAGCAATCTAGCCAGTGGTTGGACACTTATCTCACACGCTGTGACCGCGAGTTGAGCAGCGGAGGCAAGCAAGTCAGTGTGGCTCAACGCTGTGAAAAAATGCGTCAAGTAAACCCAAAATACATATTAAGGAACTATTTGGCGCAGGTTGCTATTGATAGAGCCGAAGAAGGCGATTATTCAGAGTTAGAACGCTTAGCAGAGCTATTGAAAAAGCCATTTGATGAGCAACCTCACAACGAACATTACGCCAAGTTACCGCCAGAGTGGGGCAAAACATTGGAGATAAGCTGCTCTTCATGAGAACGTTTACAATAATTTGACTGAATAATGTGATCTTTATCCATGATGAATTCAAGTTTTAGTGAAATAAGCGTAATCAAGAAAGCGCTGCGGTTATAAAATTGATTCACTTTTTGTGACATAGAGAATATGGAAGAAACATGCTGGAAGATACTCGCATCCTCGTCGTTGATGATGATAAAGAAATATGTGAGCTGCTGGATGAGTATCTGAGTAAATCTGGTTTCAATGTCGCCGCGGTTGGTGACGGTGTAGAACTTCAGGCTTACTTAGATTCCAAAGGTTATCCTGATCTTATCTTGCTGGATGTCATGTTGCCGGGTGATGACGGTTTCGACATATGCCAACATATTCGCCGTGATTCAAATGTTCCTATCATTATGTTGACTGCGGTATCGGATGAAACTGATCAAATCATAGGCTTGGAAATCGGTGCGGATGACTATATCGCGAAGCCGTTTAGTCCAAGACAGCTGGTGGCTCGAATCAAAGCGGTGCTAAGACGTTTCAATGCCAACGAAGAGAAAGGCGAAGACGTTTTACCGAAACATATCGAGTTTGGTGATTGGCGTTTAGATACAACTTCTCATCGTATTATGAATACCCACACTCGCGAAGAGCATGATTTATCCGGTAGTGATTTTGCGTTGCTAATGTTGTTTTTGACCAATCCTAATGAAGTGATCGACAAAGATACTATCTCTATGGCAACCCGTGGACGTGAAGCTTTGCCTTATGAGCGCGGTATTGATGTTCAACTAAGTCGTTTAAGACAACGTCTTGGCAGCAGTGAGCAGTTTCCTCACTACATCAAAACCATGCGTGGTAATGGTTATAAGTTAGCCATTTCTGTTCAATATGAGCATTAATCTTTATGTCAGTCCCTCGTTTTTGGAAAAGTTTTAAGCCCAATTCGTTAGTTGCTCGTACCTTAATGTTAACGTTGCTTGCGGTGGTTATTGCTCAAGGTATTGCTACCTCGGTCTGGTATAGCCAATCAAAAGCCAAAGAACTGGAAGGTATTCATTCGGCGTCAGCCAGTATGGCGGGTATGTTTGCTTCTACGGTGACTTTTTTCCAGTCTCTGCCTGTCCGGTATCGTCACATCATCTTGGATCAGATCCGAAACATGGGGGGGACACGGTTTTTTGTTTCCTTTAACAAGGAAAGATTAATTGTTGAACCGATAGAAGAAACGAGTTTGAAAATCGCCTCAGTGAAGGCGGTGAAAAAGGTCTTGAACGACAAACTGAACAATGTTGGTCAGGTGCTGGTCGATTTTTCTCGACCGGAAAGACTGCGTTTACTCAAAAACAGTATTTTCATGAACGATTTGCCGAAATCATGGGTTCACCATACGTTGACGTTGGAGCCTTTGAACCCGCCTGTGATGGTGGTGCAGATCGAATTGGACGAAAAAGAGTGGATATACATCGCCGCCTTGTTGCCTTCACCATACATCACATTAGATGACACCATCATAGGCAAAGAGCAGATTATCTATCTGTTCTTTTCTACCTCCATATTGTTAGTGCTGACTTACCTGTTAATGCGCAGGCAAGTGAGACCTTTAAAGAATTTAGCGCGCGCTGCCAATGATATGAGCATGGGTATCGAACCGCGACCTTTGAACGAAGAAGGCGCCAGTGAGTTAATCACCGCCACCCGAGCTTTTAATCTGATGCAACTGCGTATCCGCCGTTATGTATCAGACAGGGAGAATCTTTTTTCTGCCATTTCCCACGATTTAAAAACACCGATTACTCGTCTAAGGCTAAGAGCAGAATTGCTTGTAGACGATCTTAAGCGAGAGAAGTTTAATCGGGATTTGGATGAACTGGAAATGATGGTGAAGGGCGCATTGCAATGTGTTCGTGATACTGACTTACACGAAAACAATGATTTTATCGATCTTAATGAATTGATTATGTCGATTGCAGAAGGGCATAACTTAACGACTCAACTCGTGCACTTTAAGCCAATTGTCATTGAACCTATTGTCGCAAAACCGTTAGCGATGAAGCGAGCACTTACCAATTTGATCAACAATGGTGTGAAGTACGGTTATGAGGTCTGGGTGAGTATTGAAGAGACAGAAGACTGGATTACCATCAGCATAGAGGACCGTGGGCCAGGTATCCCTAAAGATAAACTGGAAACGGTTTTTGAGCCTTATTTCCGCATTGCCAACGATGATGAAGGGCATGGGCTTGGTCTAGGGATTAGCCGCAGCATTCTTCGCGGACATGGCGGGGACATGGTGATAGAAAATCTGTTGAGTGGTGGTTTGCGCGTCAAACTATTCATCCCACCGACACTCGAAGTGTAAATTCCTTACTCACAAGGAAAAACAATGAAAATAACGAAAACTCTTCTCGCCGCTTCATTAATTTCTGCAGTAACGCCGGCAAGTGCGGGAGAAGTGGAAGTGCTTCACTGGTGGACAGCGGGTGGCGAAGCAAATGCGATTTCTGTACTGAAAGACATGCTGGAGCTGCAAGGTTACTCATGGATTGATTTCGGTGTAGAAGGCGGTGGCGGTGAAAGCGCAATGAGAGTGTTAAGAACGCGTGCAGTTTCTGGTAATCCCCCATCTGCGGCCAACATTAAAGGCCCCGACATTCAAGAGTGGGCGCGACTTGGTTTTTTGACCAACTTAAATAGCGTTGCGAATCCTGAGCATTGGGATGATGTGATTCCCAAAATGATTACTAATGTTATGAAGTACGATAATCACTATGTTGCTGTTCCTGTTAATGTGCACCGCGTGAATTGGCTCTGGGCTAACTCCGAAGTGTTTGCGAAAGCAGGGGCAAAGATTCCAACCTCTATGGATGAGTTTTTTACGGCAGCGGATAAAATCAAAGCCATTGGCTTAATCCCTTTAGCTCACGGTAGCCAACCTTGGCAAAATGCCACGCTGTTTGAAGTTATTGCTCTCGATGTCTTGGGTGCGAAAGATTACATAAAAGCGTTTGTCGACTTGGATATGGACACTTTAGGTGGTGAAAAAATGATTGAGGTTTTCACCCAGTTTAAACGTGTTCGAAGCTATGTTGATAATAACTCGCCAGGGAGAGACTGGATGACCGCGACCTCTATGGTAATCAAGGGTGAGGCGGGAATGCAGATCATGGGTGACTGGGCAAAAGGCGAATTTTCTGCGGCAGGAAAAGTACCGGGAAAAGACTATGTCTGTGCACCAGCATTTGGTACAGCAGGGAAATTCACTTACAACGTCGACAGTTTTGCGTTTTTTGATCTTCAAGATGAAGAAAATTTTAAAGCACAACAAGCGCTGGCTTCTACCATCCTTGACCCCAAGTTTCAGGAAGTTTTTAACTTAAATAAAGGTTCTATCCCTGTTCGGCTGGATATGGATATGTCTCATTTCGACCAGTGTGCCCTCGATTCGATGCGAGAGTTTAAATCATCGGCTAAAACCGGCGATCTGGTTCCAAGTATGGCTCATGGGATGTCGACCACCAGCTATGTTCAAAGCGCGATGTTTGATGTGATCACCAACTTCTTCAATAATCCAAATGAAACGCCAAAAGAGGCGGTGCAACGTCTCACCAAAGTAGTTAAATCCTCAATGTAGTTTCAAGGCTACTTTCTTTCTATAGGCGGGAAATGACACAAATGTTAATTTTCAATGTGTCATTTTCCACCCATTTCTAAACCCTTCAAAACTAGTGTTATCAATTTGATACTTATAAATTAAATGTAACCAATTGTTTTTAAATGAATGTTAATTAATTGTTTCAACTTGGCTTGCTCCTTGCTCTATAGAGTTCATGCAGCGCTCATTGATGAGTTAGCTGATGATATAAACCAAGGAGAATAATAATGTTAAAGCCTCTTACCCTACTGACTGCCTCTATCTTAGCTGTTACAAGCTTCAACGCTGCTGCAAACTGTGATCCGGGTGAAATCGTGATTAAGTTTAGCCACGTAACTAACACAGATAAGCATCCGAAAGGTATCGCTGCTTCATTGCTTGAAAAACGTGTAAACGAAGAAATGAACGGTAAAGCCTGTATGCAGGTATTTCCAAACTCAACGCTTTATGATGATGACAAAGTGTTAGAAGCAATGTTGAACGGCGATGTTCAGTTAGCGGCACCATCTCTTTCAAAATTTGAAAAATTCACCAAAAAGTTCCGCATTTTCGACTTACCTTTCCTTTTTGATGATGTAGATGCCGTGGACCGATTCCAAAACTCTGAAGCGGGCGACAAGTTGAAAAATGCGATGAATCGTCGTGGTGTTCGTGGTCTTGAATTCTGGCATAACGGCATGAAACAAATCTCTGCTAACAAGCCAATCGTGCTTCCTTCTGATGCAGCAGGGCTTAAGTTCCGTGTTCAAGCGTCTGACGTGTTAGTTGCACAGTTTGAACAGTTAGATGCCAACCCTCAAAAAATGTCATTTGCTGAAGTGTACGGCGGCCTACAAACCAAAGTTATTGATGGTCAGGAAAACACGTGGTCAAACATTTATGGTAAGAAGTTCTTTGAAGTTCAAGATGGTACTACAGAGACAAACCACGGCATTCTAGACTACCTAGTCGTGACTTCTACCAAGTGGTGGGATGGTCTACCAGCAGACGTTCGTGATCAATTTGCAACAATATTGAAAGAAGTGACTGAAACGCGTAACGCAGAATCCAACAAGGTTGAAGCGCAGAATAAACAATACGTTATTGAGGCTGGCGGTGTGGTTCGTGAACTAACACCAGAGCAGCGTCAGCAATGGGTTGATGCATTGAAACCGGTATGGAAGAAGTTTGAGAAAGATATTGGTAGCGATCTGATTGATGCTGCTTTGGCTTCTAATCAGAAGTAATGATGTTTGCCCCTGCTCACTAAGGGTAGGGGCATTTTCAAAATAACGATTACAAAAGAGCTAAGTATCTTATGGAACAGTCATTTTTTGCAAAAGTCGGTCGATTCACTGACAAAGCTGAAGAGACACTTATTGCTTTCTTCTTGGGGGCAATGACGTTACTTACGTTCGTCAATGTCATTATGCGTTACATGTTTAATGACAACATTCTTTGGGCGCTTGAGCTTACCGTTTTTATGTTTGCCTGGATGGTTTTAGTTGGGGCTTCTTACGGGGTTAAAAAGCATTTCCATATCGGTGTTGATGTGGTGATTAACTTAGCCCCAGAAGGCGGGCGAAAAATTTATGCGCTAATCGCGGTCGCTTGCTGTTTAACGTTTTCAGTGTTGCTTTTAATTGGTTCATGGAACTATTGGTATCCCTTTGTAAGTGAACGCGCCTGGTATGAAACCGACGATATTCCGATGCCAGATATGCTGCAATTCCTAGCAGACTGGCTCAATGAAGGTGAGCGTTACGAAAAACTACCACGTTTTATTCCTTATATGGCTTTGCCTATCGGCATGGCACTACTGACTTTCCGTTTCTTACAAATCGCATACCAAATTTTAACGGGTAAATTGGACCGTATGATTTCAGGTCATGAAGCGGAAGAAGATCTTGATGCTCTGAAAGCAGAAATGGCAGATGTGGAAGATGTCATGAGCACCACCAATAAGAACAAGGAGCAGTAAATTATGGATATTTTGCTGTTATTCGTATTAGTAATTGGCTTCATGCTCGTTGGTGTGCCGATTGCCATATCTCTGGGACTTTCCAGTATTCTATTTTTAATGTGGCATTCTGAAGCTTCTCTCGCTTCGGTGGCACAAACATTATTCAATGCGTTTGAAGGGCACTACACTCTATTAGCAATACCATTTTTCATTTTGGCTTCTAGCTTTATGTCTACGGGTGGTGTGGCGAAGCGTATTATTCGTTTTGCGATTGCGATGGTAGGTTGGTTTCGCGGTGGTTTAGCGATGGCGTCGGTTGTGGCGTGTATGATGTTCGCGGCATTGTCGGGTTCCTCACCAGCTACGGTTGTTGCTATTGGTAGTATTGTTATCACTGGCATGGTGAAAAATGGTTACTCGAAAGAGTTTGCTGCTGGGGTAATTTGTAACGCAGGTACTTTGGGCATTCTGATACCGCCGTCGATTGTTATGGTTGTGTACTCAGCGGCAACGGATGTTTCTGTGGGTCGTATGTTCTTAGGCGGTGTCATCCCTGGGCTTTTAGCGGGCTTGATGTTGATGGTTGCCATTTACATTGCAGCACGTATTAAGAACCTTCCAAAGCAGCCATTTGTTGGCTGGGGTGAAGCGATGATCGCGGCAAAAGATGCAAGCTGGGGTTTACTGCTGGTGGTTATCATCTTAGGTGGTATTTATGGGGGTATCTTTACACCAACGGAAGCGGCTGCTGTTGCTGCGGTATACTCTTTCATCCTAGCGAACTTTATCTACCGTGATATGGGGCCTTTTGCTGATAGGAAAAACACCAAACCCGCTGTAGTAAAAGTGTTTGAATCTTTTGTACATAAAGATACAAAAAATACCTTGTATGACGCAGGTAAACTGACAATCATGTTATTGTTTATCATCGCTAACGCGCTGATCTTGAAACATGTATTGACTGAAGAACGCGTACCTCAGATGATCACGGAATCTATGCTTTCCGCCGGTTTAGGTCCGATTGCTTTCCTCATCGTGGTTAACGTTTTGCTGTTGATTGGTGGACAGTTTATGGAGCCATCAGGACTGTTGATTATCGTTGCTCCGTTGGTGTTCCCAATTGCCATTCAGTTAGGGATTGACCCAATTCACCTTGGTATCATGATGGTTGTGAACATGGAGATAGGTATGATAACACCGCCGGTGGGGCTCAACTTGTTTGTGACTGCTGGGGTAGCGAAGATGTCTATGATGCATGTGGTTAAAGCGGCATTACCTTGGGTAGCGATTATGTTCCTATTCTTGATTATCGTTACTTATATACCGGCTGTATCAACTTGGTTACCTACGTTACTTATGGGGCCAGAAATTATTACCCGATAGGCTTGATCAAACCTGAAAAAAAAGACGCCCAATATTACAGGGCGTCTTTTTTTATCTCTAAACGACTTTCTACAAAGATGGAGCTTATTCTTTGTAATTGTCTTTATTTATCTGATATTTCTGCATTTTATCGTAGAGTGTCTTTCTTGGAGTCTTAAGCAGCTCCATGGTGTCTTTAATGCTACCGGAACATTCTATCAGCGTTTGTTCGATAAGTGATTTCTCATACTCGGCCACCTGTTCGGCAAGGCTGGTCAGCTCTTTGGCGTTTGTGCTTTGTTCACCTAGTTCTGAAAGCTTGCCAAGTAAAACATAACGCTCCGCTGCGTTGCGCAGTTCCCTCACATTTCCCGGCCAGTTATGACTGAGAAGCGCCTGTAATGCACTCTGGGGCAATGCGGTAGCGGCTTTACCATAACGTGCTGCTGCCACAAGTAGGAAGTGGTGGAAAAGGGCTGGTATGTCTTCCCGGCGTTCACGCAGCGGCGGAATATCCAGCGTGACAATGTTGAGTCTGTAGTATAGGTCCTGACGAAAAGTGCCTTCTTGAGCTGCTTTTTTTAGATCCACTTTGGTAGCAGCAATGACTCGGATATCCAGTGGTATCAGCTCATTGGAGCCGACTCTTTCAATCACTCGTTCTTGCAGTACTCGCAGTAATCGAATTTGCGCTTGCATTGGCATGGACTCGATTTCATCGAGAAACAGTGTACCACCTTGGGCATGTTCAAATTTACCGATACGTTTCGCATCTGCACCTGTAAACGCGCCTTTTTCGTGCCCGTAGAGTTCACTTTCGATCAGGTTTTCCGGCACTGCGCCACAGTTAACCGCAACGAAATTTTGTTCTCTTCGAGAACTTTGTTCGTGCAATGAGCGGGCAATGAGTTCTTTACCTGTGCCCGTTTCGCCAAACAGCAGAATATCTGCATTAGTGTCAGCTACGTGTGTAATGGTCTCTCTTAATGCGATGATACTGTTTGTTTCACCGATAATTCGAGGGCCAAGGGTCTGGCTGGCTTTAAGGCTGCGTTTCAGTTGCTGGTTTTCCAACGTCAGTTTTCTGCGCTCAATCGCTCGGTTTACAGTCTCTATTAATCTTTCTGGAGCAAAAGGTTTTTCGATAAAGTCATACGCTCCGTCATGCATTGCTTGTACCGCCATCGATATATCGCCATGACCAGTGATGAGAATAACTGGGACGTCGCTATCCTGATGGTGAATGGATGAAAGCAGATTTTGTCCGCTTAAACCGGGCAAGCAAATATCCGTGACGACCACCATGGGCAGTTTGTCCTGCTTAATGGCTAATAATGCGTCTTCAGCACTTGAGAAAAAACGAGCATCGATGTCTGCCAGTTCAAAGCTTTGCTCAATGGCGATTCGAATATCGTCTTCGTCATCAATAAAAAATACATCGCACATACAACTTCCTTAATTTACTGCTCTGAACTTTGTTGGGGTTTGTTTAGTGTAATCGTAAACCTCGCTCCCCCTAGCGGTGACGAGTGGGCGGTAAGATCGCCACCCATGCCGTGCATGATTTGCTGCGAGATAGATAACCCTAACCCTAAACCATTTTTCTTGGTAGTGAAGAAGGGTTCAAACAGGTTTTTCATTTGATTCAAATGGAGCCCAGTACCTGAATCGTCAACGTGAATGCAGATACGGTCTTGGTGCTCTTCTAATGTCAGCACCACTTTTTTTGTCTCCCGTTCATCAACAGCCTGCATTGCATTGGTCAGCAAGTTAATGATTACTTGCTCCAGCTGGATGGGGTTAATGCTGCATCGAATCGGAGACTCTGGTGCTTGAATATCAAGTTCGACGTAATTCGATTTAAACTGTGGCTGCATAAGCTCTTTTGCATTGATGATCAGGGGAAGCAGTTGCGCTTCAATCTGATCGCCAGTTTCTGTTTTTCTGGCAAAAGATTTAAGCTGTTCACTTATTTTTGCCATACGCACCGTTAATGCGGATATACGCCCTAGATTTTCATCGGTGCGTTCTGGCTTTCCATTGGCAAGAAATCGTCTGCCGTTATCGGCAAAGCTGCGAATCGCCGCAAGTGGATTGTTCAGCTCATGACTGATGCTGGCAGACATTTGTCCGAGCACAGCCAGCTTAGCGGCTTGGATCAACTCTTCTTGAGTCTGTCTTAAAGCCTGTTCTGCTCTTGTCCGTTCGTCAATCTCTACATGAAGCTTTGAGGTTCGCTCCATCACCAAAAATTCAAGCTTCTGTTTGGCTTCCGCTTGTAGTCGTTCTATCTGACGCTGACGGGCTTGCCTGTGATGTAACAGCAAAAAAGCGAGATAGATGATGGCGAATATCATTGTCAGAATGATTAAGAAGCCAAAGGTATCCCAGAACACTTTTACTTTGGGCGATAAGACATGAATGTTGAGCGCAAGCTCGTTGAGCTTGTTAGTAGAAACGATGTAGTCGTTTTTAATCCAACCTTGATTAGGCTGTACCCATTCCGTTTCATTAATATTGACATCACCATAAAAACCCAAAGAAGGGATAGTGTTGTCTAAGTATTGGCGCGTATCCTGTATTTTTTGGCGTGACTGTTCGCTCAGTTCGGAAACACTATGGAATAGCCAGTCTGGGCGACTGGACATGAACACAATGTTGTTAGCGTCTGTTGCAACGAAGTAACTGTTCTTGCTTTGCCAGTTGTCTTCAATGGATGAAAGATCCATTTTTACCACCACAACACCGATAATTTCCGCAGCATAGATGACAGGATAGGCGTAGTAGTAGCCTCGTTGTCCTGAGGTTGACCCCAGCGCAAAGTACTGACTTTTTTGGCCGGAAATAGCATCGTAGAAATAAGGGCGCCACGCAAAATTTCGCCCTATAAAGGAACGGTCTAGGTTCCAGTTACTGGATGCGATGGTATTGCCTATGTCATCAAGTAAGTAAGTGTCTGCAGCCTGAATAACCTCGTTAACTTGCTCCAAATAGCGATTAGTTAAGTCTATTTGTGCACTGTTTTCAGGATGATTGAGCGCATCAACGAGCTCTTTGTCTTTAGAGAGCAATCGAGGTATGTGAGCGTATTTGTCGAGTTTGGCTGAGATATGGCTTGAGAAGCGTTCAAGTTCTGACTGTTGCTGTATCAATAGAGATTGATAGCTATAGCGCCAAACGAGATGAGCCGCCATAGCAGCGATGACAACATAAATGATCAAAAACAATACTGAGAGTTGGCGTACAGACAGCATCCTTGTCATATTTTTTATTCCTTGTTTATTTCGCCATTCATGATACTGGGAAGTTCCATTTTCCGATTCAAAAACATATCGAATATGGGAGACAAAACAAGAGCCAGATCTCTTTTTGATTATTTGAGGAAAAAAATCCCTCGATTCTCTTGAAAAAGCCTATATTGTCCCCATTTCAGTGCCATCGAGTGAACTATTCGTTGATGAATTTTTTAGCACTCAAAGAGTTTTTTAGGACATTGGCTTTTTCTTGCCGGGTATTCGCTCGACAGCTAAAGCTGAGATCGGTAGTATATCGCGTCTAATTTTTTAGTCCTGAGGCTAATCAGAGATACCTTTATTCGGCGCAAATCGACAAAAGATGTCACTCATTAGTTCGGTATTTAGGTGAAGTTCACTGAGAGTATCGATGCTCAATATTTACAAGTTAAGTGTTCTATCGAGCACAAAATAAGGATGAAGCCAAACAGAGATGTTGGCTCATGATGCTCAGGAATACTGAGCCAGTT
Organism: Vibrio sp. Y2-5; assembly: GCF_014596725.1. Lineage (GTDB taxonomy): Bacteria > Pseudomonadota > Gammaproteobacteria > Enterobacterales > Vibrionaceae > Vibrio. The sequence continues at coordinate 546,051 of NZ_JACVEG010000003.1, read as the reverse complement.
TTGAGGTTTATATACAATGCAAGTTACTGTTGAAACGCTAGAAGGCCTAGAGCGCCGTTTGAATATTACTGTTCCTGCTGCAAACATCGAAGATGCAGTGGCAGCTGAACTACGCAACATCGCGAAAAATCGTCGTTTCGACGGTTTCCGTAAAGGTAAAGTACCGATGAAGATGGTTGCTCAAATGTACGGCAAAGCAGTACGTCAAGACATTCTTGGTGAAGTGATGCAACGCCACTTCATTGAAGCAATCGTAAAAGAGAAAATCAACCCAGCTGGCGCTCCAACTTTCGCACCAGTAGAAGTTAAAGAAGGTGCAGACTTAGTATTTACTGCAACTTTCGAAGTTTACCCAGAAGTTGAACTGAAAGGTCTTGAAAACATCACTGTAGAAAAGCCTGCAGCAGAAGTTCAAGATTCTGACGTTGAAGAGATGCTAGAAACACTACGTAAGCAACAAGCTACTTGGGCTGAAGTAGAAGAAGCTGCAGAAAACGGTAAGCGCGTTTCTATCGACTTCGTTGGTTCTATCGACGGCGAAGAGTTTGAAGGCGGTAAAGCTGAAAACTTCCCTCTAGAAATGGGTGCTGGTCGCATGATTCCTGGTTTTGAAGACGGTATCGTTGGCAAAACTAAAGGTATGGAATTCGAAATCGACGTAAACTTCCCAGAAGATTACCACGCTGAAAACCTAAAAGGTAAAGCAGCTAAGTTCGCTATCAAAGTGAATAAAGTAGAAGCTCAAGAGCTTCCAGAACTCAATGACGAGTTCGTTGCTAAGTTTGGTGTTGTTGAAGGCGGTGTTGACGCACTTAAAGCTGAAGTTCGTAAGAACATGGAACGTGAACTTAAGCAAGCAATCAAAGCGCGTATCAAAGATCAAGCGATTGAAGGCCTAGTGAAAGAGAACGACATCGACGTTCCTGCTGCTCTAGTAGACCAAGAAATCGACGTTCTACGTCAACAAGCTGCACAACGTTTCGGTGGTAACATCGAAGCTGCAAACCAACTTCCACGTGAAATGTTTGAAGAGCAAGCTAAACGTCGCGTAGTTGTTGGATTACTTCTAGGTGAAGTAATCAAAGCTGAAGAGCTAAAAGCTGACGATGAGAAAGTGAAAGCACTTATCGAAGAGATGGCAACAGCTTACGAAGATCCAACCGAAGTTATCTCTTACTACGAGCAAAACGAGCAAATGATGAACAACATGCGCAACGTAGCTCTAGAAGAACAAGCGATTGACGCGATCATTGCTAAAGCAACAGTAACTGAGAAAGCAATTAGCTTTAACGAGCTAATGAACCCTCAAGTTGCTGCTTAATAAGCAATCTATAGCGTAGAAGGTTGACGAGACATCAACTATTCTGCTAACAATGGTCCGTATGATATACATCATCCGGGCCATTTATTTTTAGGGATATTAAGACTATGAGCTACCAAGAAAAAAACGCAATGTCGCCGATTATTGATGCGCTAGTACCAATGGTGGTTGAACAAACTTCCCGTGGCGAACGTTCATACGATATCTATTCACGTCTTTTAAAAGAGCGAGTTATTTTCTTAACGGGTCAGGTAGAAGACCACATGGCAAATCTTGTCGTGGCTCAGCTGCTTTTCTTAGAGTCAGAAAACCCGGACAAAGATATTTTCTTATACATCAACTCTCCTGGTGGTAGTGTGACTGCAGGTATGTCTATTTACGATACTATGCAGTTTATTAAACCAAACGTGAGCACGGTATGTATGGGACAAGCTTGTTCTATGGGCGCGTTCTTACTAGCTGGTGGCGCACCAGGTAAACGTTATGTTCTACCAAATTCGCGCGTAATGATTCACCAACCGCTAGGTGGTTTCCAAGGCCAAGCTTCGGACATCCAAATTCACGCGCAAGAAATTTTATCGATTAAGAACAAATTGAACCACTTATTGGCAGAGCATACCGGTCAACCGCTTGAAATTATTGAGCGAGACACTGACCGCGACAATTTCATGTCTGCAGAACAAGCAGTGGAATACGGTTTGGTGGATTCAGTACTGACCCACCGTGGTGAGTAACAGTTCTGGTAATTGTTTAACGCAATTTAAATGAAATTGTTATACACTCAAACCATAAAGAGTAAAGGCTAAGAGGTTAGCGAATGACAGATAAAAGCAAAGAGGGTGGTAGTAGTAAACTGCTGTACTGCTCTTTCTGTGGCAAAAGCCAGCACGAAGTTCGCAAGCTGATTGCAGGTCCTTCTGTGTATATCTGTGACGAATGTGTTGATCTATGTAACGACATTATTCGCGAAGAGATTAAAGATGTATTACCTAAGAAAGAGTCGTCAGCATTGCCTGCGCCTCGTGAAATTCGTGAACATCTTGACGACTATGTAATTGGCCAAGAACACGCTAAAAAAGTGCTCGCTGTTGCGGTATATAACCACTATAAGCGTTTACGTAATGGTGATACGACAAGTGATGGTGTCGAGCTTGGTAAAAGTAATATTTTGCTGATCGGCCCAACAGGTAGCGGTAAAACTCTCCTTGCTGAGACACTGGCTCGCTTCCTAGATGTACCATTTACGATGGCAGATGCTACAACGCTAACTGAAGCGGGTTATGTTGGTGAAGATGTTGAAAACATCATTCAGAAACTGCTTCAGAAGTGTGACTATGATGTAGCAAAAGCGGAGCGCGGTATCGTCTATATCGATGAAATTGATAAGATTTCTCGTAAGGCTGAAAACCCGTCAATTACACGCGACGTTTCTGGTGAAGGTGTTCAGCAAGCACTATTGAAACTGGTTGAAGGTACTGTTGCATCGGTTCCTCCGCAAGGCGGCCGTAAACATCCTCAACAAGAGTTCTTGCAAGTCGATACTTCTAAGATCTTATTTATCTGTGGCGGCGCATTTGCGGGTCTAGATAAAGTGATTGAACAACGTGTAGCAACGGGTACTGGTATCGGTTTCGGCGCGGAAGTTCGTTCTAAAGATCAAAACAGAACCGTGGGCGAGTTGTTCACTCAGGTAGAACCTGAAGATCTAGTGAAATATGGTCTGATTCCAGAATTCATTGGTCGTTTACCTGTGACAGCAACACTGACCGAGCTTGATGAAGAAGCGCTGATTCAGATTCTATGTGAGCCAAAGAACGCATTGACGAAACAGTATGCAGCACTTTTCGAACTTGAAGATGTTGATCTGGAGTTCCGTGAAGATGCACTTCGTGCAATTGCAGCGAAAGCGATGGCGCGTAAGACAGGTGCTCGTGGTCTACGTTCAATTCTTGAGAGTGTTTTGCTTGAGACAATGTACGAGTTACCTTCAATGTCTGATGTTGAGAAAGTTGTGATTGATGAGTCAGTGATCAACGGCGAATCAGAACCACTAATGATTTTCTCAGGTAACGAGAGCCAAGCCGCTGGCGGTGAGTAAATTTGCCAAGTCTCTTTGGGTTTAAAAGCCATAAAGAGCCAATAAATAATCAAAGGAGGTAATCATTACCTCCTTTTTTTTATTCTGTTATTGAATCCAGTTAGTTAGCCCCCATATACTCCGATATATATCAAAGCGGAAGAGAGAATAATATGAACTTGGAGCGTTCCGAGCGTATAGAGATCCCCGTATTACCTTTACGTGATGTGGTTGTGTATCCACATATGGTGATCCCTTTGTTTGTTGGTCGTGAGAAATCGATTCAGTGCCTAGAAGCGGCAATGGATAACAACAAACAAGTTCTTCTGGTTGCACAGAAGCAGGCCGAAACAGATGAACCTACTATTTCGGACTTATTCGAAGTGGGTACGGTTGCTACCATTCTGCAATTGCTGAAATTACCTGACGGCACGGTGAAAGTGTTAGTTGAAGGTCAACAGCGCGCCAAAATTAATGAGTTTCATGAAGGTGAGTTCTTCTCTGCAAGTGCTGAATTCCTGATCACTCCAGAGTTAGATGATAAAGAACAGGAAGTGATAGTACGCAGTGCTATTAATCAGTTCGATAGCTTCATTAAACTGAATAAGAAGATTCCACCCGAAGTACTGACTTCATTGAATGGCATCGAGGAAGCTGCACGTCTAGCGGATACTATCGCAGCTCACATGCCTCTTAAGTTAGTGGATAAGCAAAAAGTTCTTGAAATTTTAGATGTGACAGAACGTCTAGAGTTTCTGATGGGACAGATGGAATCTGAAATCGATTTGCTACAAGTTGAAAAACGCATCCGCACTCGCGTTAAGAAGCAAATGGAAAAATCTCAGCGTGAGTACTATCTGAATGAGCAAATGAAAGCGATTCAGAAAGAGCTGGGCGAGACTGAAGATGGTGTTGATGAGTTCGAAGTTCTAAAGCAGAAAATCGAAGAGTCAAAAATGCCAGCGGAAGCGCGTGAAAAAACAGAACAAGAGTTGCAGAAGCTTAAAATGATGTCTCCGATGTCAGCTGAAGCAACGGTCGTTCGCAGCTATATCGATTGGATGATCAATGTTCCGTGGACTAAACGTTCTAAAGTGAAACGTGATCTGGCAAAAGCAGAAGAGATTCTTAATGCAGACCATTATGGTCTTGAGCGTGTTAAAGAACGCATTCTTGAATACTTGGCGGTTCAAAGTCGTATTAGTAAGTTAAAAGGCCCGATCCTTTGTTTAGTTGGTCCTCCTGGTGTGGGTAAAACATCGCTAGGTCGTTCAATTGCGGCGGCAACAGGACGTAAGTACACGCGTATGGCGCTCGGTGGCGTTCGTGACGAAGCTGAGATTCGTGGTCACCGTCGTACTTATATCGGTTCTCTGCCGGGTAAACTTATCCAAAAAATGTCGAAAGTTGGTGTAAAAAACCCGCTATTCCTACTTGATGAAATCGATAAGATGGCATCGGATATGCGCGGTGATCCAGCTTCTGCACTCTTGGAAGTGTTAGACCCAGAGCAAAACAACTCATTCAATGACCACTATCTCGAAGTGGACTATGACTTGTCTGACGTAATGTTTGTTGCAACGTCTAACTCGATGAATATTCCGGGTCCACTGTTGGATCGTATGGAAGTTATTCGTCTATCAGGCTACACCGAAGATGAAAAACTGAACATTGCTAAGCGTCACTTGGTTGAAAAGCAGATAGAACGTAATGGTCTGAAGCCTTCTGAAATTACCATTGAAGATTCAGCGATTATGGGTGTGATTCGCTACTACACGCGTGAAGCGGGTGTACGTAGTCTAGAACGTGAGATCTCAAAAATCTGTCGTAAAGCCGTGAAAAATATCTTGTTAAACAAAGATGTAAAACACGTCACGGTGAATCAAGAGAATCTTAAAGAATACCTTGGCGTGCAACGTTTTGACTTTGGTAAAGCCGACGAACACAACCGTATTGGTCAAGTTACGGGTCTTGCTTGGACAGAAGTCGGCGGTGATCTGCTAACGATTGAAGCTCAGTCTATGGCAGGTAAAGGTAAGTTGACTCAGACGGGCTCTCTTGGTGAAGTGATGCAAGAGTCTATTCAGGCAGCAATGACAGTCGTACGTTCTCGCGCAGAAAAACTGGGCATTAACCCAGATTTCTACGAAAAACGCGATATTCACGTGCACGTGCCTGAAGGTGCGACACCGAAAGATGGACCAAGTGCTGGTACGGCAATGTGTACGGCTTTAGTGTCTTGCTTAACTGGTAACCCAGTGAAAGCTGATGTTGCGATGACAGGTGAAATTACCCTTCGTGGAGAAGTTTTGCCAATCGGTGGCTTGAAAGAAAAACTGTTGGCAGCTCATCGTGGTGGTATCAAAACTGCGTTAATTCCGAAGGACAATGAACGTGATTTGGAAGAGATTCCTGACAACGTAATCGCTGATCTTAAAGTCATTCCTGTACGTTGGATTGACGAAGTTTTGAAGGTTGCACTGGAAAATGACCCTACTGGTGTGGCATTTGAAGCCGAAAAAGAGTGATGTGCAGCAAAAATAAGTAAAAGATTACGCTGATAGGCTCAAAAAGGGCTTGTCAGCGTTTTTTTTGGAGGCTACCGTTATTCACTATAGCTTTCAGCCCAGTTGTAACAAGGCTTTAGGTTATCTTTAAACATCAATGGAACGAAAAGGCGCCGAACAAAATAATAAATTGGCGACCAAAGGGGAATCACAGTGAATAAAACACAATTAGTAGAAAAAATCGCAGCTAACGCTGATCTATCAAAAGCTTCAGCTGGTCGTGCTCTAGACGCATTTATCGAAGCAGTAAGCGATACTCTTCAGTCTGGCGACCAAGTAGCTTTAGTTGGCTTTGGTACTTTCCAAGTTCGTACTCGTGCAGCACGCACTGGTCGTAACCCAAAAACTGGTGAAGAAATCCAAATCGCAGAAGCTAAAGTACCTGCATTCAAAGCTGGTAAAGCACTGAAAGACGCTTGTAACTAATTTCTTAGAATGACTTTTTGCTGTTTGCAGCAAAATTTATTCGAACCTTTTTTAATTATGCGCATCCTACTGATGCGCATTTCTTTTTCTGATATTATCGCGCTATTCATTTTTGGCTGAAGTGTGAACTTCAAATCCGGAGAGCAGTAAAACTATGATGGATCGATTACGCGAGGGTGTTAACAGCATCGCGGTAAAAATTATCCTAGGACTAATCATCCTTTCTTTTATCTTCGCAGGGGTAGGTAGCTACCTAGTCAGTGGCAGTAATAACGCGGCGGCTAAAGTTGGCAGCATTGAGATTGACCGTGGTCAGTTTGAGCAAGCTTATCAAAACGAAAGAAACCGTATGCAATCTCAGATGGGTGACTATTTTGCTAACTTACTAGCAGATCCAGCGTACGTTGCTTCTTTCCGTAAATCTGTTTTAGACCGCATGATCAACGATGTCCTCATCGAGCAGCATGCGAATTCACTAGGTCTAAGAATCAGTGACGAACAAGTTCGTAATCTGATTTTGGAAATGCCTCAGTTCCAATCTGAAGGCAAATTCGACCAAGAAATCTACCAAGCAGCACTGCGTCGTGCTGGCTTCAATGCTGAGTCTTTTGCTGAGTATCTGCGTCGCGATATGCTGCGTAGCCAGCTAACGTCAGCGTTACAAGGTAGTGAGTTTACTCTACAGGGTGAGATTGACGCTCAAAGCGCGTTGATTGCACAAACACGAGATATTCGTACCGTTACATTGTCTTTGAAAGACTTTGCCAAAAATGTAACTGTAAGTGATGAAGACGTACAGAAGTTCTACTCTGAGAATCCAGAACGTTACACTCGTCCAGAACAAGTAAAAGTCTCTTATATTGAGCTATCAGCAGAGAAACTGTCTAAGCAAGTCACCATCAGCGATGAACAAGTGAAAGAGTACTATCAAGAGCATCTAGACAAGTATTCAACTTCTGAGCAACGCGAAGTTAGTCATATCCTAGTGCAAGGTGATGACGAAGCGAAAGCTCAAGCGATTCTTGATGAACTGAACGCAGGTGCAGATTTTGCGAAACTTGCTGAAGAAAAGTCTGAAGATATTGGTAGCTCAGGCAATGGCGGCTCATTAGGTTGGATTGAACACGATACAATGGATCCTGCATTTGAAGCAGCAGCGTTTGGCTTGGCTTCAGTCGGTGATGTATCGGGTCTTGTTAAGTCTGATTTTGGTTACCACATTATCAAATTAGATGGCATCAAAGCTTCAGTGGCTAAGCCGTTGGAAGAAGTGGCTGCAGAAATTAAGACTGAACTGTCTTCTCAAAAAGCGGTAGACACTTTCTACGAGCTACAAACAGAGCTAGAGAAAGTTGCGTTTGAATATCCAGATTCGCTCGATGAGGCTGCTAAAGCGGTTTCGGGTAGTGTCGTTAAGACAGACTTTGTTTCTCAATCAGATATGCCATCAGCTCTGCAAAATGCATCCGTTCAGCAAGCGATTCAGTCTCCTGAAGTGAAAGAAGATGGCTTGAACTCTTCTGTCATTGAAATTGCACCAGAGCATGTTGTTGTTGTTCGTGTTGATGAAACTCGCCCTGAAATGGTTCTGCCTTTAGAAGAAGTCAAAGATCAGGTTGTTGCACAACTGTCTAAAGTAAAAGGTGAGCAACAAGCGTTAGAGCTTGCAGATAAATTGATTGCGGGCCTTAAACAAGGCGATAAGACTCTGCTTGAAGAAAACAAACTGGCATTTGGTGAGCTAGAAACGGTAGACCGTGGTTCTCAACTTGCTCAGACTGTTTACTCAATGCCTAAACCGCAAGCTGACAAGGTTGTGTACGGTCAAGCTAAAGATCTAGACGGCAATATCGTTCTGATTGAACTAAGCAAAGTTGAAGCGAAGATTGAGCCTCAGTATCAAAATCAAATTGGTGCTCAACTTTCACGTATTGCCGTGCAACAAGATATTGCGGGTGTGCTGTCTGTGCTAAGAGCGAATACGGATATCGAATACTTCGCTGTGAGCCAATAAGCTCTAAAAATGTAATTGATATGTTTAACGAAAGGGGCTGCTATTGCAGCTCCTTTTATTTTGTTCAAACCTAAATCTGTCTCTCGTTGCAGCTTGTTTAAGATGGCTTCGTTTAATCAACAATGAGAGTAGAGAAATGGTGAAAAAAATCGGTTTGGCAAATCAATGGTTACTAGCATGCTTATTAGCGGTAGCGCTACCAATGGCTAGTGTGTACGCAGCGGATAACAGTGCAACTCAGATAGTGAAAACAGACGACATTGTGATAACGGTGAATGTAAATACTGCATCGGCAGAAGAAATATCGACTTTGTTAAAAGGTGTAGGGCTTAAAAAGGCACAAGCTATTGTGGAATACCGCGATCAGAATGGGCCATTCGTATCTAAAGATGAGCTTACTAAGGTAAAAGGCATCGGAGCTGCGACTGTAAAGAAAAACGAAGATCGAATATTACTCTAATGGTGTAGCGTTCAATATCTAACCATTTTGCTTTAAATAGAGGCTCGAGAAATTACTTGAGCCTTATATTTGTTTCATATCCTTCTACCAGCCTCGTGTTTGTTCATTAAAATACAATATATAGAAATCCTTCCTAGCACCTTTGCTCTATTCCCTCTATAATTTTTCGCCGATGAAACGTGGATACCGTTTATCTACGGAAAAATAAGTTATCTACGAATAACAATAAATGGAGTAAAACATGCCCTCACACACTCCGGTGATTACTGTAGACGGCCCTAGTGGCGCAGGCAAAGGCACCCTTTGTATGCTTTTGGCAAACAAGCTCGGTTTTCATCTTTTAGACTCAGGCGCGATTTATCGAGTGTTAGCTCTCGCGGCTATCCATCATGGAGTGGATCTTGAGTCCGAAGACGCGTTAGTGCCACTGGCTATGCATTTAGATGTTCAATTCATTGCTGAAGGTGACTTAGTTAAAGTTATCCTTGAGGGCGAAGACGTTTCGAAAGAGCTGCGTAAAGAAGAAACTGGTATGGCAGCGTCTAAAGTAGCTGCACAACCCCGTGTTCGTGAGGCTTTGCTTCGCAGACAACGCGCCTTTGCTGAAGGCCAAGGCTTAGTGGCGGACGGCCGTGACATGGGAACCGTGGTATTTCCGAACGCAGAGGCTAAGATTTTCTTAGATGCAAGTGCTGAAGAAAGAGCTCGTAGACGATTCAAGCAGTTGCAACTGAAAGGGCTTGATGTTAAATTTGACGCCCTTTTAAGCGAAATCCAAGAGCGTGACGACCGAGATCGTAACCGCCCAGTGGCTCCATTACGCCCTGCAGAGGATGCGCTTGTGCTTGATTCAACCGAAATGTCTATCGACGAAGTTGTCGAAAAAGCACTACAATATATCGAATCGAAGTTGGCGGAATAAACCACGTCAGCTAAGAGCGTTGGTTGCAAGGATGATGACCGGCGAATTTAATAACCCCATGCGGTAGGATACCCGTGGACGTTTAATTATTGAAGATTAAATAAATGACTGAATCTTTTGCTCAACTCTTTGAAGAGTTCCTAAATGAAACTGAGTTCCAACAAGGTAGTATCGTTAAAGGTACTGTAGTAGCTATCGAGAACGGTTACGTTCTTGTAGATGCTGGCCTTAAGTCTGAGTCTGCTATCCCTGCTGAACAGTTCAAGAACGCTGCTGGCGAACTTGAAGTTGAAGTTGGTTCTGAAGTAGATGTTGCTCTAGACGCTGTTGAAGACGGTTTCGGTGAAACTCAACTTTCTCGTGAGAAAGCTAAGCGTCACGAATCATGGATCGTTCTTGAGAAAGCATACGAAGAAGCTGAAACTGTTGTTGGTATCATCAACGGTAAAGTTAAAGGCGGTTTCACTGTTGAACTAAACGGTATCCGTGCATTCCTTCCAGGTTCTCTAGTAGACGTACGTCCTATCCGTGACACTGCTCACCTAGAAAACAAAGAGCTAGAGTTCAAAGTTATCAAGCTAGACCAGAAACGTAACAACGTTGTTGTTTCTCGTCGTGCTGTTATCGAATCAGAAAGCAGCGTTGAGCGTGACGAACTTCTTGAAACTCTACAAGAAGGTACTGAAGTTAAAGGTATCGTTAAGAACCTTACTGACTACGGTGCATTCGTTGACCTTGGTGGTGTTGACGGTCTACTACATATCACTGATATGGCATGGAAACGCGTTAAGCACCCATCAGAAATCGTTAACGTTGGTGACGAAATCCTAGTTAAAGTTCTTAAGTTCGACCGTGACCGCACTCGTGTATCACTAGGTCTTAAGCAACTAGGCGAAGATCCATGGGTAGCAATCGCTAAGCGTTACCCAGAAGGTCACAAACTATCTGGTCGCGTAACTAACCTAACTGACTACGGCTGCTTCGTTGAAATCGAAGAAGGCGTTGAAGGTCTAGTTCACGTTTCAGAAATGGATTGGACTAACAAGAACATCCACCCATCTAAAGTTGTTAATGTTGGCGACGAAGTTGAGGTTATGGTTCTTGATATCGACGAAGAGCGTCGTCGTATCTCTCTAGGTCTGAAACAGTGTAAAGCTAACCCATGGCAGTCATTCGCTGAAGCGCAAGCTAAAGGCGACAAAGTTACTGGTAAGATCAAGTCAATCACTGACTTTGGTATCTTCATCGGTCTTGACGGCGGCATCGACGGTCTAGTTCACCTATCTGACATCTCTTGGAACGTTCCTGGAGAAGAAGCTGTACGTGAGTACAAGAAAGGCGACGAGATCTCTGCAGTTGTTCTAGCAGTAGACGCAGAGCGTGAGCGTATCTCTCTAGGCGTTAAGCAAATGGAAAACGACCCATTCAATGCTTATGTAGCTGACAACAAGAAAGGTGCTCTAGTTAACGGTACTGTTACTGCAGTTGACGCTAAAGGCGCAACTATCGAGCTAGAAGAAGGCGTAGAAGGTTACATCCGCGCTTCTGAAGTTGCTCGTGACCGCGTTGAAGATGCAACTCTAATCCTAAGCGTTGGTGACAGCGTTGAAGCGAAATTTACTGGTGTAGACCGTAAGAACCGCGTAATCAACCTATCTATCAAAGCTAAAGATGAAGCTGAAGAGCAAGAAGCAATGGCTTCTATCAACCAAGAAGATGGTGGCTCTTTCGGTAACGCAATGGCAGACGCTTTCAAAGCAGCTAAAGGCGAATAATAGCTTCTAGCTATCGCTAAATAAGAAGGAGCCGTAAGGCTCCTTTTTTTTGCCTTAATACTTTCTAATATTAAAACTCTAGATTGTTTAACCCGCTGAAGCTTATACAGTTAGTGCCATTTTTCATTGAAAGAGAGAGTTTGATCGGCATCATTTAAGCTAAATGAGCTAATGTTTAGTAAATAAACAGAAAATCTTTAGAAAACTATTAGGTGTTTTGCTAGATCATTTTCTACAATACTAAGTAAGTGTTTGTTGGAATTGATATTACTCACTATAATGGGTAATAAAAATCTGTGAGGGAAGTTATGACTAAGTCTGAATTGATCGAAAGGCTCTGTGCTGAGCAAACACATCTGTCGGCAAAAGAAATCGAAGATGCGGTAAAAGATATTCTTGAGCATATGGCCAACACTCTAGAGAGTGGAGATCGCATCGAAATTCGTGGTTTCGGTAGTTTTTCTCTTCACTACCGTGAGCCTCGCGTTGGCCGTAACCCTAAGACAGGTGAAAAGGTGGAACTTGAAGGCAAATACGTGCCTCATTTCAAACCTGGTAAGGAATTGCGCGAGAGAGTGAACGGTTAAATTCTCTAGCTAAATGAATTAGGCGGCATACTGACGAGGTGTGCCGCTTTTTTATGATATATAGACATGGTTTGTCAGGGCATTTTCCTGCATAATCAGTAAAGCCGATTTATTGATAGGTGATGGACTATGAAAATTATAAAAATCGTTGTGGTACTCGCTCTCTTTTTGATTGCACTGGCTTTGGGATCTCAAAACCAAGAAGTCGTGACTTTCAATTATCTACTCGCACAAGGTGAGTTTCATCTATCCACTCTCCTCGGTTCTGTATTTGTTACTGGCTTCGTTCTTGCTTGGGTTATCTTTGGTAGCTTACATCTGAAATCGCAGTTGAAAGTACGTAAGTTAAACAAACAACTGAAAAAAGCGACACCAGCAGTTAAAGACTCACCTGAAAACAGAGTTAATATTGGATAAGGCTGTTTTTAGATGTTAGAAATTCTCTTCTTGTTACTACCAATCGCTGCCGCTTATGGTTGGTATATGGGTAATCGTAGTGCCCAGCATGACAAGCAGAAGCATTCTCACCAAATCTCGCGTCAATATGTTACGGGTTTAAACTTGTTATTGTCTGATCAATCAGACAAGGCAGTTGATCACTTTATTGAGCTTCTTCAAGTAGATAACGAAACTATAGATACTCATCTTGCTTTGGGTAATTTGTTTCGTTCTCGCGGTGAAGTAGACCGTGCCATTCGCATCCACCAAAACTTAATCTCACGCTCTGGGCTAACGATAGAGCAAAAAAATCTGGCTCTTCAGCAGCTAGCGAAAGATTACATGGTGTCTGGTTTCTTGGATCGTGCAGAGAAAATCTTCGAGCAACTTATCGATGAACCAGAGCATCGCGAGTCAGCCTTGCAACAACTGACGGCCATTTATCAGCAGACTCGCGAGTGGCACAAGGCTATCGAATGTGCATCAGCGCTGGTCAAAATGGGCCGTAAACGCATGAAAAGCAACATTGCGCATTTTCTATGTGAGTTGGCAATGCAAGAGAAAGCCAATGGTAGCGAAAGCAAAAGTATTCAACTTTTTAAGCGTGCATTAGCAGAAGACCCTAAATGTGTGAGAGCAAGCATTGCTCTAGGCAAGTCCTATTTAGAAAGTGAAGATTATAAGCAGACTATTCATTACATGAAGATGGTGTTGGACCAAGATATCGACTTTATAGGCGAAGTCTTACCGACATTGGCAGAGTGTTACTACCATCTTGGCCAAGAGCACGAGCTTGTAGAGTTTCTGCGTAAGTGTATTGAAAATAAAGCCGGTGTCTCTGCGGAGTTGATGTTGGCTCAGTTAGTTGCGCAGCATGAAGGGGTTGCGACTGCTCAGGAGCTGTTAACTCGTCAGTTAGTGAAGAACCCAACGATGAAGGGCTTCTATCGCCTGATCGATTATCATATCGCTGAGGCAGAAGAGGGACGAGCAAAAGCAAGTTTGTCTACACTTAAGAAGCTTGTTGGTGAACAGTTAAAAGTGAAGCCGCATTATCGATGTCGGAAATGTGGATTTTCAACCCATTCTTTATATTGGCACTGTCCTTCTTGTAAAGGATGGGGGTCAGTCAAACCCATTCGTGGTTTAGACGGAGAATAGTAATAGGTCAAACGGCCACTATTGTTGGTTTGTTATCAACCAATAAGACTTGCAGCTCTAATGGCTGCATTTTTTTAAGCTCAATCAATACTTAGGAGTAGAAATGAACGACCAGAAAGTGATCGTTGCACTGGATTATGATAATCAAGCGGATGCGCTTGAATTTGTCAGTAGAATCGACCCAACAAGCTGTCGCTTAAAAGTGGGCAAAGAGATGTTTACGCTTTTTGGTCCAGATTTCGTTCGTGAACTACATAAACGTGGCTTCTCTGTATTTTTGGATCTTAAGTTTCATGACATCCCAAATACCTGTTCTAAAGCAGTAAAAGCTGCCGCTGAACTTGGCGTTTGGATGGTAAATGTTCATGCGAGTGGCGGTGAGCGCATGATGGCCGCTTCTCGAGAAATCATAGAGCCATATGGTAAAGACCGTCCACTGTTGATCGGTGTAACGGTATTGACGAGCATGGAGCAAAGCGATCTTGCGGGCATTGGCTTGGATGTTAAGCCTCAGGAACAAGTGATGCGTTTAGCGAGCTTAACGAAGAATGCAGGCTTAGATGGCGTGGTGTGTTCAGCACAAGAATCTCAAATGCTCAAACAAAGCCTAGGTAAGGAGTTTAAATTGGTGACTCCTGGTATTCGTCCGGCAGGTGCTGATGTTGGTGACCAACGCCGTATTATGACGCCATATGAAGCTGTTCAAGCTGGTTCTGATTACCTAGTCATTGGCCGACCAATCACTCAAGCTGCAGACCCTGCAGCCGTTCTAGCAGAAATTAACGCATCATTAGCGTAATCAAGTGAAATACAAAAAAGCCAGCATGTCGCTGGCTTTTGCTATATCGGGGAACCGGAATGGAATCGGAACTCGTTGTCACTGGAAGAGATGAGTTCAGCTTCAACTTCGCCAAAAAACTTAACTCTGTCTGCAATATTGTGGGTAGATATTTTCTCAGCTAAGGCTAAGTAATCCTGATAGTGGCGAGCTTCAGATCGTAGAAGTGAAATATAGAACTTCTGAATAGACTCTTCTAAATAAGGGGCGAGTTTAGCAAAGCGTTCGCACGAACGTGCTTCTATGTACGCACCGATAATTAGCTTATCGATAAGAGCTTCTGGTTCGTACGTACGGACATGTTTTATCATTCCTTTTGCGTAACGACTCGCCGTGATAGGACGATAGTCTAAGCCTTGTTGTTCAATGATTTCTAAAACCTGATAAAAGTGATGCAGCTCTTCTTTGATAAGAAGCACCATTTTGTCAATCATCTCTTGTCCATAGGAACAACCTTGTTTGGCTTCAATAGATTTAGACAGTTGGCTTTTCCCGCGCAGCGTATCTAGGTTACCTATGCCTTTGTAAGCAAATAACTCATATGGCTCCACAAGCTGGGTGATCTGCTTTTTACCTTCTTCAGTAAGCACATATCGCTTTAATAAAAACACAGCGCTCTGAGCCGCCTTCAGCTCACATAAGAGATGGTCTCGCAGGATTCTAGATAGATTTTTAGACTTTTTTGCTTCTTCAATCCAAGCATCAGGAGTTGAACATTGAAGAAACTGATGAATTGGCGTGAGCAGTGTATTAAAGGTTTGGTCTTGGTTCATAATTCTTATAATAAAAAAGGCTGCCGAGGCAACCTTTCATCAAACTGAGTGTTACGTTGGTAACGAGTATATTACCACTTTTTCTTTTCACCAAAGAGCGCTTCCATATCACTGTTACGTTCTTTCTCTTCGATCTCTTGAAGTTCAGTGGCACTTTTCGATTGACGTTTATGCTCAAGATCATCATACATTTGTTGTAGCTTATCTCGTGCTTGGTTCGAGTAGTTGTCGTTCTTTGTGCTCAGAACATCTAAGCCTTTACGCAACAATTGAATTGCCGTGCCAGGTTGGCCTCGGATGATCGAATCATTTGCACGTTTAATGACGTTTTCAATGTTGATACGGACTTGAATATTCTCAAGGCGAGCATTTTCTGTTACGTAGGCTTGGGTTTCAAAGCGACCTTTATTATGCTCACTTTTAATTGTGTCACGTAAACGCTTAACCAGTTTAAGCATCACAATCGCTTGTTTATCACTACTAGGCACTTTAAACGTTGTACTGTCACCACCTGGATGGTGCTCTTTCAAATGCTTAATTTGCGCATTCATATGTTCAATACGCTGGGCCAACTGTTTGTTCTTTGGCTCAAGTTCAAGCATGTTTTGTAAGCAATCCAAAATTCGAATATTTAGGCAAAGCAGTAATTCTTTACTAAAAGGCAGGTGATGTGCATTACCGATCAAATCTTCGGTAGCATCAATGATGGCCAAGTATTTTGAGGATTCTTGCTTTCTTGCCGCTTCAACTTTGACTTTATACTGCAACATGATGTTGTAGCCCAAAACCAAAACTAACAGTACTGCAACCAGCGCAATGATTAAACCTATATTCATAAATTCCGTGTCTTCATTTTTCAATGACTAGTGAATAGGATACAACAACATAACTTATCACTACACCTACAAATTTACTAATTTCATTATGTTTTTTTTGAAGCAAAAAAACGCTCCTATCTATTTTGTTTGAAGGTTCGCACAAAGTTTTACTGCTAATACTTAAGAATAGAGTTAAATTTTCATCCTAAGCACTGTTTTATCAAATTTATCCGTTTGCTGCGCCGTGAGACCTTGCAAATTCTACTAGTATGGGTATATAACTAATAATTATAAAGCATACTCATTTAGGCAAGGAATTAGGGCAATTATGAAGTTGCAGCAATTAAAATACATCGTTGAGGTGGTCAATCATAATTTGAACGTTTCTGCCACAGCCGAGAGTTTGTACACATCTCAGCCAGGGATCAGTAAACAAGTTCGTTTATTAGAAGATGAGCTGGGGATTCAAATATTTGAGCGCAGTGGTAAGCACCTTACACAGGTAACGCAAGCTGGTGAAGACATCGTACGTATAGCTACAGAAATACTTTCCCGTGTAGAAAGTATAAAAGCTGTTGCGGGTGAACATACTCATCCAGAAATGGGTACGCTAAATATCTCCACCACTCATACCCAAGCACGATATGCACTGCCTGACGTCATAAAGGGATTTACTGCTCGTTATCCTAAGGTTTCTCTGCATATGCACCAAGGGACGCCGAGTCAAATGTCTGAAGCGATTGCCAAAGGTGTCGCAAATTTTGCTATTGCGACTGAGGCGTTGCATCTATACCAAGATGCGGTAATGCTGCCTTGTTATCACTGGAACCGTTCAATTGTCGTACCGAAAGATCATCCGCTGACTAAGAAAGAGCAAATCACTATTGAAGATTTGGCGGCTTTCCCGTTAGTCACTTATGTGTTTGGTTTTACAGGGCGCTCTGAGCTGGACACTGCTTTTAACCGAGTAGGTCTAACACCTAAGGTTGTTTTCACCGCAACAGATGCCGATGTTATCAAAACTTATGTTCGTATGGGTATTGGTGTGGGGGTGATTGCCAGCATGGCGATTGATCAAGAGCAAGATAAAGACCTTGTCGCGATTGATGCGAGCCATATCTTTGGCGCGAGTACAACCAGTATTGGTTTCCGCAGAGGCACCTTCTTACGCTCTTATATGTTTGATTTTATGGAGCGTTTTGCGCCTCATTTGACCCGTCCGGTTGTAGAACAAGCTATCTCTCTAAAATCCAACATGGAGATTGAAGAGATGTTTAAAGATATTGAACTTCCGGTGCGTTAAGGCTTTTACTTCATTTCTCTCTCCCTCTAAACTACCCCCTGTTTAGGGGGAGCTATGCAGTCCAGATTTCAAACAATCGATACCTTTTTAGTTACGCACCAGTCTCTTTGGCGTTTTGAAGCATTTTTGCGATGCTTTGAAGGTGTTTCTTTGTGGCAACAGCAATTCCCTCAGTTGCATCACTGGCTCGAGAGTCTGAGCATTGAAGAGATCGAGCGATTGAAGAATGACACTGATGAGTTGATTAATCAGCTGTCTAACTTGATTCCTGAACTTAGCCTTATTCCTCAACTGACTCGTTTGCCCTTTACTCAACATTCAGTATTGGAACGAAACCTCACTCTTGAGGCGGGAATTCCGGGAAGAAAGCTATCTCAGATTAAAGCGCTAGGGCAGAGCGTACTGAAACAACATCACGGCCACGAGTGGTTAGAATGGTGCGCTGGAAAAGGCTACCTCGGTCGAATTCTGGCTTTTAATTCAAAGCAACCCGTTGTGAGTTTTGAATATCAGCAAGCGCTTTGTGAATCAGGCCAAAGTGAAGCTGAACATCTCGATTTGCCAATGACTTTCGTTCAAGGCGACGCTTTTGAATCCGAAAGTGCACAAGTTTTTCACTCTGATCAACATGCGGTTGCGCTGCATGCCTGTGGCGATTTGCATGTTCGATTGATGCATAACGCAGCGGTGGCCAAGACAAAAGCGGTTAGCTTTTCACCATGTTGTTACCATTTAACTCACCATGATACTTATCAAGCGCAATCTTCTTTAGGCAAAAACTCTGAACTCCGATTAACCAAGCAAGAACTGCGAATTCCACTTCAGGAAACCGTAACTGGTGGAGAACGGGTGAAACGCCATAGGCAGCAAGAAATGAGTTTCAGGTTGGGGTTAGATGCTTTACTGAGAGAAGAACTCGGGTTTAGCGAGTATATGCCCGTTCCTAGCATCAAGAAATCAATGTTAAGTGAAGGGTTTGAAGCGTTCTGTATATGGGCGGCCGAGCAAAAAGGCATCCTTCTTCCAAAATTGAATTTCGCGCATTATGAAAAAATAGGCATTCAATACTTTTGGCAGATGGAACGGCTTAGTTTAGTTCAGCAAAGTTTTCGCCGCTTATTGGAAATTTGGTTGGTATTAGATAAGGCGATGTTTTTGTGGGAGAAAGGTTATCAAGTTGAGTTGAGCGAGTTTTGCAACAGAGAGGACACGCCGAGAAATATCCTGATTCATGCAGTGAGAAATGAGAGCTTTTAAAGCGTCTAGGACACCGAGCTTAAACTCGGTGTCCTTTTGGGTTTAATTAAACATTTCTATTGCTTGTCTAGGATCTACGTAGTCAAGCTGGAAGGCATCAGCGACGGCTTTACAAGTCACTTTACCGTGGATAACGTTTAGCCCATTAAGCAATCCCGAATCTTCAAGTAATGCTCTTTGATACCCTTTGTTCGCCAGTTTGAGAATATAAGGGAGCGTGGCATTGTTGAGAGCATAGGTAGACGTTCTGGCGACTGCTCCCGGCATGTTTGCTACGCAGTAGTGAACCACATCATCGACGATGTATGTCGGCTCTGCGTGTGTAGTGGCATGGGACGTTTCGAAGCAACCACCTTGGTCAATCGCAACGTCGACGATGGCTGAGCCTGCTTTCATCTGGCTAATGTGTTGTTTAGTCACCAGCTTTGGCGCTGCTGCACCGGGAATTAAAACCGCACCTATCACTAGGTCAGCAGTTAGAACATTTTGCTCTACCGTATCTTTGGTCGAGAATAAGACTTTCGCGCTGCCCTGAAATTCTTCATCAAGCTTGCGTAACGTATCGATATTTTTATCAATGATAGTAACGTCAGCTCTAAGGCCAACAGCCATTCGAGCGGCGTTTGCGCCGACTACACCACCGCCTAGAATGACGATTTTCGCGGGAGCGACCCCCGGTACACCGCTGAGTAATAAACCACATCCACCACGTGATTTCTCTAAAGCCTGTGCACCCGCTTGAATAGACATTCTGCCAGCGACCTCAGACATTGGTGCTAATAGTGGTAAGCGACCCATATTATCTGTTACAGTCTCATATGCTATACAGACAGCTTTGCTCTTGATTAGCTCTTCAGTTTGTGGAAAATCTGGAGCTAGGTGTAAATAAGTAAATAATATTTGCCCTTCTTTGAGCAATGCTCGTTCTACAGCTTGAGGTTCTTTAACCTTTACAATCATCTCTGCTTTCGCAAATATGTCGGCAGCGGTAGGAAGAATGGATGCGCCCGACGCGATGTAATCGTTGTCGGAAATACCAATGCCATTTCCGGCATTTGTTTCTATCAGAACTTGGTGGCCGTGAGAGACAAGCTCTCTCACACTTGATGGGATCATACCAACACGGTATTCGTGGTTTTTGATTTCTTTAGGTACACCAATGATCATCCTAACTCCTTAGTCTTACTTGGTTGTATTGACTGTGTCTTGAGTTTTATGACGAGTTTATTGCTAGTATATGCGCTATTGTTTAAGATTTGAAACTGCATATTAAAAAGTTGTAGTATATTTTTTGCAAGGAAGTAATTAAGGTGGAATATAAAAATGGCAGACAACTATAAAAGGCCGTCCAAGGATCTTGATCGTATCGACCGCAACATCTTGAATGAGTTGCAGAAAGACGGTCGTATCTCGAACGTTGAATTATCTAAACGAGTAGGTCTATCTCCAACGCCGTGCTTGGAGCGTGTACGTCGCTTAGAACGTCAGGGATACATTACTGGCTATACCGCGTTATTAAACCCTCAATACCTTGATGCATCACTATTGGTTTTTGTAGAAATTACTCTAAACCGTGGTGCGCCAGACGTGTTTGAACAGTTTAATACTGCAGTACAAAAACTGGATGATATTCAAGAATGTCATTTAGTTTCAGGTGATTTCGACTATTTGTTGAAAACTCGTGTATCAGACATGGGTGCTTACCGTAAATTACTTGGGGATACCTTGTTGCGTTTACCTGGTGTAAACGACACTCGTACCTACGTAGTAATGGAAGAAGTTAAACAAACCAATCAGTTAGTTATTAAAACCCGTTAATCGTGCTGAAGTTCAGAATAGTGGTATTTCTTTCCGCATTCTGACTTTAGATAATTGGGTTTTTGACCTTGATATGGTTAAATCTTCGAACAAACCGAGCGGCTTTTGCCGCTCGGACTGTTTTCACCTATCCAATATGAGTATAGTGTTACTCACGTTGGCCGTAATAATCATATTCAAGTTGGTTTATGTTCAAAGAGAACAAAAATAAAGTCGAAACTATTATCAAAACGAGTGAAGAAATTGATTCTGGACGTTTGGATGGTATTCAAAGACTTAAAGAGTGCGGGCTAATACTGGCTGTTCTGGCTTCTATTTTATTAGCAGTAGCACTATTTACATTTAGTCCTGCCGATCCCTCATGGTCTCAAACTGCATGGGGTTCTGATATTCAAAACGGTGGCGGAATTGTTGGCGCTTGGGTCGCTGACACGTTGTTTTTTGTCTTCGGTTCACTTGCTTATCCTTTACCTATTATTCTAACTGCGGTTGCGTGGGTGGTGTTTCGTAAACGCCGCGAAGATGAAAGCATTGATTTAATGCTTTGGGGGACACGCTTGCTTGGGCTAGTCGTCCTTTTGCTAACCAGTTGTGGGTTGGCGGATATTAATTTTGACGACATCTGGTACTTTTCGTCTGGTGGTGTTGTCGGTGACGTTCTTACCAGCCTAGCTTTGCCTACGTTAAATGTGCTGGGTACGACACTGGCTTTGCTGTTTTTCTGGGGCGCAGGTTTTACGCTATTAACAGGCATTTCATGGTTGAGTATTGTTGAGGGGCTAGGCGATTTAAGTATTGCGGGTCTGCATTGGGTACTTAATCGCATGCGTGGTGAAAAAGACGAAATCATTGAGCCTCAACTGACACCTCCATCGCTCGTAGAACCAATTCATACCAAAGCGTTAGAACAAACAGATGAAACACTTGATTCTGTTGAAAGCATTTCGGCTATTCCTCTAGAGACAGAAAACGAGTCTCAGCCAACAGCACGCCGTTTTAATATTCATATGCCGAAAGAAGAGCCGGTTATCAGCTCTAAAGCTGAAGCGGATGAATCGTTTTCAGCGCCACTTACACCAGCGCCGAACTATGATTATGACGAGGATGATGAAATTCCGCCTCGTAGCAAGCAGCTCTCAGCAACAATCGAACAACTCGATATGGTTGCCCGTGAATCGGATGACTTTGCTCAAGATGAAGTCCCTTCTAGCTCCGAGCTGGAACAAGAGAATGCCATTGACCAAATTGATATTTCTGACGAACCACCAGTCGATGCTCGCCAACTTGAAAATGTTGTGAATACTGTAGAGTTCGAAGATGACTCTCACATTGAGCCAACCATTTCTAACTTTGATGTTCTCGATGATGACGAGGAAGAATGGCAACCTCAGTCGGCACAGTCTGAATACGAAAATGATGATTATGAAGATGAAGACAGTGGCGAGACAGAAGAAGACCAAGATCTCACGGCTTTCCAAAGTTTAGTGTCTGAAGCTCAGGCGAATATGGCAGGGCAACAAAACCCATTTTTGATGCAAAAAGACGTGAACTTGCCAAAACCAACTGAGCCAATGCCGACCCTGGAACTGCTTTATCACCCAGAAAAACGTGAAAACTTCATCGACCGAGCAGCTTTGGAAGAGATCGCTCGTTTAGTAGAAGCAAAACTGGCCGATTATAAGATACAAGCGGAAGTGGTCGATATCTTCCCTGGGCCAGTTATCACGCGTTTTGAACTGGATTTGGCTCCGGGTGTTAAGGTTAGCCGAATTTCGGGCTTGTCGATGGATTTAGCACGTTCTCTGTCTGCTATGGCAGTACGTGTGGTTGAAGTTATACCGGGTAAACCATATGTCGGTCTGGAATTGCCGAATATGAGTCGCCAAACCGTGTATTTGTCCGATGTTATTAGCAGCCCTCAGTTCAAAGAGTCTAAATCCCCGACTACCATCGTGTTAGGGCAGGATATCGCCGGTGAAGCTGTGGTAGCCGATCTTGCCAAAATGCCGCATGTTCTTGTGGCTGGTACTACAGGTTCGGGTAAATCGGTCGGCGTGAACGTCATGATTCTGAGTATGCTGTATAAATCGACACCGGAAGATGTGCGTTTCATTATGATTGACCCGAAAATGTTGGAGCTGTCTATTTATGAAGGCATACCGCATTTGCTGTCTGAAGTAGTGACAGATATGAAAGACGCATCAAATGCATTGCGTTGGTGTGTTGGCGAGATGGAACGTCGATACAAGCTTATGTCTGTATTAGGTGTACGAAACATCAAAGGCTTTAATGACAAGTTGAAGATGGCCGCTGAAGCTGGTCACCCGATTCACGACCCATTGTGGAAAGAAGGTGACAGTATGGATGCGGAAGCTCCATTGCTAGAGAAGTTACCTTACATTGTTGTGGTCGTGGATGAATTCGCTGACTTAATGATGGTGGTGGGTAAGAAAGTCGAAGAGCTGATTGCTCGTCTTGCTCAGAAAGCGCGTGCCGCAGGTATTCACCTGATATTGGCAACTCAACGTCCGTCAGTTGATGTTATTACAGGTTTAATCAAAGCGAACATTCCAACTCGTGTGGCGTTTACGGTATCGACTAAGACTGACTCTCGAACCATCTTAGATCAAGGTGGTGCGGAATCGTTGCTTGGCATGGGTGATATGCTTTATCTTCCTCCGGGTTCCAGTCATACAATCCGCGTGCATGGTGCATTCGCATCCGATGATGATGTGCATGCTGTTGTGAATAACTGGAAAGCACGCGGTAAACCAAATTACATCAGTGACATTATCAGTGGCGATCAAAGCCCAGAGATGATGCTGCCAGGTGAAAGAATGGAAAGTGATGAAGAGGTTGACCCTCTGTTTGATCAGGTAGTTGAACACGTTGTAGAAACGCGTCGAGGTTCTGTTTCAGGTGTTCAACGTCGCTTTAAAATTGGTTATAACCGAGCAGCTCGTATTGTTGAACAGCTCGAAGCGCAAGGTATCGTAAGTGCTCCAGGGCACAATGGTAACCGTGAAGTTCTTTCTCCTGCCCCCATCAGGGATTAACAATAAACCAGTTATCAGTATCGAAAAAGGCGCCAATCGGCGCCTTTTTAATGATCTTTTGTTAACAGTTCTGTTAGCTGAAGAAACGTCTCTTCTCTTTAAAAAACTGAGAGATAACAATAACAGCAAGGACTAAGAGATTAGCGGCAAAAATAATGACTAGCCATTGAGGCATTGATAAGTCAAAGAATTGCCAAACGATCTTACTACAATCCCCATAGGCTTCGAATATCCAAGGGAACCATTGGTTTAGTGGTGCCCAGCTCGGGAATTTGACAAACACATCACATGTAGCAAAAGGAGAAGGGTGAAACTGATATTGAACGTGCTGAAGAGATAGCATTAGGCCATGGTAAGCGCTATATCCCCAACCCGCTAATCCTAACCAACGAAACAGTGGGTTCTTCGGTGCAATTAATCCCACAATTGCCGCTCCAGCTATTCCCAACATCGCAACGCGTTCATAAATACACATAACGCATGGCGCTAGCACCAGCACATGTTGGAAGAAAAGCGCACACGCTTCAAAAAACAACACAAATCCCAACAACAACATCCATGAGATTCGGTTTTTTGAAAAAGTGTGCAATTTAGAAAAGAAATTCACAGTTTATCCTTACCGTTTATATGAAAAAGCTCTGAGTTATCAGAGCTTTTTATCTTGAAATAGTTTCCTATTCAATACAAATTTTAGTGACTTTCTGGAGCCAAGCTGCCAACTGCAGACACCGAATGATGAGAAAGCCAGCCAAAATCGTAGAACATATGTGTCATTGGCTCGGCTAGGAAGATGATGCCAGCTAGGCCTACCAATGTAAGTACCAAAGTATATGGCAGCGCCATAACTACCATTCGACCGTAAGAAAGACGAATTAACGGAGCCAGTGCCGAAGTCAACAAGAACAGAAATGCAGCTTGACCGTTTGGCGTAGCAACAGATGGCAGGTTAGTACCCGTGTTAATGGCCACAGCAAGCAAATCAAATTGATCACGGGTAATAATCCCTTGAACCATGGCTTCTTTAACTTCGTTAATATACACAGTACCGACAAACACGTTGTCCGAAACCATTGATAGCAAACCGTTGGCTACATAGAACAAAGCTAACTGTGTACCGCTGTCTTCAATATGAAGTACGGCATCGATGATTGGCTTGAACAGATGTTGGTCAATGATTACCGCAACAACGGAGAAGAATACGGCGAGTAGGGCAGTGAACGGCAATGCTTCTTCAAACGCCTTGCCCATCGAATGTTCTTCGATAACACCCGTAAATGCGGTTGCGAGGATAATTACGGAAAGTCCAATAAGACCAACAGCTGCTAGGTGAAGCGCTAATCCGACAATTAACCAAACTGCGATAATACTTTGTACCCAAAGTTTGGCGATATCTTGATTAGTACGAGTTTTGCGTTCTTCTGTATCGAAATCGATAAGGATTTGACGAACGTTGACTGGCAGATCGCTGCCATAGCCGAACACTTTGAATTTCTCAACTAATACACAGGTCAAAATACCGCAGAAAAATACCGGCACGGTGACAGGAGACATGCGAATTAAGAATTCACCAAAGAACCAGCCAGCTTGATCGGCGATGATAAGGTTCTGAGGCTCACCAACCATGGTCATTACACCACCTAAAGCGGTACCCACACCAGCGTGCATCAATAGTGAACGTAAAAAGCCACGGTAATTCTCTAAGTCATCTCGTGTCAGTTCAGAAATGTGTTCATCATGAGTGTGGTCATGTGATGAATTGAAGGACTGCCCTGAAGCAACCTTATGGTAAATAGAGTAGAAGCCGACAGCGACACTGATAATCACGGCGATAACGGTCAGTGCATCCAAGAAAGCAGACAAAAATGCAGCGGTGACACAAAACGCAACGGAAAGGGCAACTTTAGAACGGATACCAAGTAGTATTTTGGTGAAGATAAACAGCAGCAGATTCTTCATGAAGTAGATACCTGCAACCATAAATACCAGTAGAAGTAGCACTTCTATGTTGGCAACTAATTCATGTTTTACCTGGGCTGGGCTCGTCATTCCAATCGCAATGGCTTCTATTGCCAATAAACCGCCAGGTTGAAGCGGGTAGCATTTAAGTGCCATTGCCAAAGTGAAAATAAACTCAATGACAAGTAGCCAGCCAGCAATAAACGGATTGATGAAAAAGAAAACGATGGGGTTAATAATAAGAAAGGCAATTATGGCAACTTTGTACCAATCAGGTGCTTTTCCTAGGAAATTCTTGATAAAAGCGTTTCCAAGGGACATCGGCATGGTAATTACTCTCACTGTTATAAAAAATTAACAAGGATATGTGCCAGCTTTGATTTGAACCCTAATAGGTCTGGAATCAAAGTCTTTCAACAGTGACTTAGAGAGGCAATAAAGAAAAATTGCCCATTTAGAACCTTGCCAAGTCACTCCCTGATCAAAACAAGCACTCTAGACTTCGACCGCAACTCTACCTTCATAACTTATTTAGTCAACATTCGTTTTGAAGGTGTTGAAGCTAGGAATATTTATTTTTTAGCGTGATATTGTGGCTTCATTTATAACCTGAAGCTAATTAAAAAATTATTTTCAAGCCTATAGGATTAATAAATGTGCGTAAATACTACAAAGCTCACGTAAATTACTCTATTTAGGTAAGTTTATTTTGCTTTTTGCTCAATTATTATTGTGATTAATCTCTCTTTTTTTATGTGGTTTTTATGCATCAAAAGTTACCAATAGAAATATTTTGATACATATTTTAAGTGATTTTATTGAGTTCAGAATCGAGTCATTGGTTAATTCCTTTTCCATTAGTTAGCTTTGTGACAAGTTTAGGGTTGCTTTGTTTCCGCTTGGTGATAACTAGTGGTATGATGAGTCACATTTGAATCTTATAAATAGAAAACTGGATCAGTACTTAATGGTTATTAAGGCAAAAAGCCCAGCAGGTTTCGCAGAAAAATACATCATCGAAAGCATTTGGAACGGTCGTTTCCCACCTGGCTCCATTCTTCCTGCAGAACGTGAACTCTCTGAACTCATAGGAGTTACTCGAACAACGTTGCGCGAAGTCCTTCAGCGTTTGGCGCGTGATGGTTGGCTGACGATTCAGCATGGTAAACCAACGAAAGTAAACCAGTTCATGGAAACATCTGGTTTGCATATTTTAGATACGCTAATGACGTTAGATGCAGACAATGCAACCAGTATTGTTGAAGACTTGCTAGCGGCTCGTACAAATATTAGTCCTATCTTTATGCGTTATGCATTTAAGATAAATAAAGAGAATTCAGAACGTACGATTACGAATGTCATTGAATCGTGTGAATCACTTCTTGCTTCTGAATCTTGGGATGCATTTATGGCCAATTCGCCATTTGCAGAGAAGTTGCAGCAGCATGTCAAAGATGACGGTGAAAAAGACGAAGAAAAGCGTCAATCAGTATTGATTGCTAAGACTTTTAACTATTACGACTATATGTTGTTTCAGCGTTTAGCGTTCCATTCTGGCAACCAAATCTACGGATTAATCTTTAACGGTGTTAGAAAACTCTACGACCGAGTGGGGAGCTACTATTTTTCTAACCCAGAAGCTCGCGAACGTTCTTTGGCGTTTTATCGTGAACTATTGACGATTTGTCGTTCAGGTGATCGAGAGCACTTACCGAATGTGATTCGTCACTATGGTATCGATAGTGCTCAGATTTGGAACAAGATGAAAGATACCTTGCCATCGAACTTCACTGAAGACGATTCCTAATAAAAAGCCCGCTGGAAAGCGGGCTTTTTTAATCGTTAAATTTCTAGATGTTTTCTCTACCGCCAGCTTGCTTAAACCAAGCCGTTAGATGCGTTTTGAGGTCCTTTAATTCGTCAGGACCAATTAACGCGAGTCCAAGATCTTCTGCGCGAGTGATATCGTTGTGGCGCAGAGGTCTGAAACTCACTAACATCGCTCGTGCTTGTAACCCACCAAGCAAGTCTCTTAACGACTCCAGCTTATACAAGGTGTCATCACCATCATCACGCATACCTTTGGTTTTGCATTCGATGATATAGAGCTTATTGTTAACAACCGTTGCGATATCCAATTCGTTACGTACTTCTTTTTCACCCAGTTGTCGGTAAACCTGAACGTTGAGGGAACGATCCTGAATGGTCGGTAAGTTGTCTTGAATTTGTTTCACCGTACTGTGCACAAGTGTTTCTAACCATTCGCCATTCGAAAATCTGCGGGCATCTTCGTTTGCAAAAGTAAGTACGCCATTTTCATAGGTTGCAATCTCTGTTTCTACCAAATCATTAAGCAACATATTCAGTTCTCGGTAACCTTGTTGCTTTTCAGATAGCTCGACATCTAATCGTTGCTCTTTACGACACGTTGTTGCTAAGTAGTTCAGCGTTGCTAAGCCAGGACCAAGTTCCAAAGCGTTACCAGCCCAACGTTCACCCAAGTTATAAAGTTTTTCATCCAACTGAGGTGTAATGTTGTGTTCACTGAACTCGCCTCGAGCTCCAAATATGGTTAGGTAATCAGAGATAGTGATGTGATCTTGTACCTGAGTATCCGCATTGCCGTCAGGGTAAAGCCAACATAAGCAGTCACTGTTAGGTTCCACAACAAAAATTGGCCAGTGATAGGTACGGAACACTTCGTAAACACAAAGAAGTCTGTGTCTGAGACCGCAACTTGCATTGAGTTTTATTGGCAGGTTGCGTTGCTTTAAGTCGTCAGCGAGAACATTGATCGCTTTCTTTATCTCTGCAACATTCGATCCTGCCGGAATTTCGAAAAACTCAGAGGTGATATCGCGCTGGCTTAGTACTTTGTTTAAGCGAAGATACATTGCTTCTTGCGATCTATCCCCGACGAAAACAATATGACGACTTGCAGTTCTGTTATCTAAAAGTGGAGTAACCAGACGAACGGGGTCTTGGTCAATAATGCCAACATGAACAGCCATAGTTTTTCCTCATGTTTGGCTTGCAAAAAGAGTTAAGTATGAAAGGTTTGCGCAAGCCATAGCTATCATATAACGGTGCTAGGCTGAAAAAACAAGGGTGACCTTATAGAAAAGGTCACCCTTATGGTAGTTTTTACTTAATGATTACAATCTAGAGCGTAAAGTACACAGCGAGGTCACAGTTTAAATCTGTGCACTAACGCACTTTGTTGTGATGCAAGTTGAGTCAAGTTGGTGCTGTTATCGGCAATTTCTACCATCGCTCGGTAGCTCTCATCTGAGATTAAGTTGATGTCTTCGATGCTACGGGCAATGCTCGCAGTTGTTTCGTTTTGTTCAGCAGCCGCTTGAGAAATATGAGTACTCATTTGGCTGATTTCTATAATGAGTGCCTGTATTTCTTCCATTGCGCTGTTGGCATTTGAAGCCTGCTCAACAGACTGCTCCATATCTTTCATACAACTTTCAATCACTTTACTTGCAGAAGTTGAGCTTGATTGAAGATTACTAATCATATTTTCGATTTCAGCGGTTGATTCAGTTGTACGTTGTGCTAGAACGCGTACCTCATCAGCAACCACCGCAAAACCACGACCTTGTTCACCAGCTCGTGCAGCTTCAATCGCGGCGTTTAGTGCAAGCAGGTTGGTTTGCTCAGCGATGTTACGAATCACATCCAATATGCTACCAATTTGGCTGCTCATTCGGCGCAGATCGTTGGTTGCTTCCACAGACTCATTCAAACGTGCTTCCAGTTGGTTAATAGTCGAGATATTTTGACTCATAATGACACGACCAGATTCAGAAGCTGTTTCAACTTGCTGTACCATTTGCAGAGAACTTTGAGCGCTGCTCGCAACTTCTCCTACTGAGTGCGCCATCTCTGTCATAGCTGTAGCAACGCTCGCTGTTTGTTCACGTTGGCTGTTTAGCTGAGACTGTGCACCTTGCGACGTTGTTTGGTTGTTATTTGAGGTTGAGGTTAGGGCATCCGAAGCTTGGTTTAGTTTTTTCAGAATGTCATGCAGGCTATCAGCTAGGGTATTGATATGGCCGCTCACTCGACTGAATTCGTTGTTGTAACGAATATCGATGCGCTGAGTCATATCACCATCAGTTAAGCTTTCTAGTGTGGTTAGTATGCGTTTTAAAGGCTCACGAACACTTTGTGCCAAGTGGTAGCCAATCGCGATAGCAATAACCAGCACCGCGATACCAATGCCCACGGCTTTGTAGAGGCCTTGCTGATAAACATCACCCGCTTCAACGAGTGAGCCGTTTAGGTCGTTGGTCGCCGTTTCGTTAAATGAATCCAAAATGGTCATCGCGTTATCGATTTCTGCCGCTAGGTTACCAATGTTTTCATAGAGTGCTGCACGCGCTTTAAGGTATTCGTTATGTTGATCTAGTACGCCGCCTTTTTGACCTATGTCTTGAGTAAACTGCTTAACTTTCTCGTCAAAAGCACTTTTTAGACCCGGAAGCTGAGTGACCAGACCGCGATATGCGTAGTTGAGGTGGGTAACGGCTTTCTTGTTCAAAGCCACTGCCTTTTCAACAAAAGCCACATCGCTGCTTGCTAATGCATCTGATGTAATGACTTCAGCATCACGTAGTTTGATGAAGTAGCTTTTCGCCATGACTTTCACTGAAATATTGTTTTCACCATCAACGGCTTCTTTCATTCCAGCGCTTAATTCAGCCTGTAAGCGTTGGAACTCACGGGTTGATTTCTGAACCTTGGCCTGAGCATCAAACATCGCCTGATAGTTGTTCATCGCCTTATCTGCTTCGGCGAAATAGCGATTTTCTAATTGCTTCAATGCATCTACACGCTCAATGAGATCAGGGTGAGAAACACTAGCACCTTGCAATTGATTTAGCGTTTCGCTGAACTTGTTCTGAGCGTCAACAAATGAGTTGCGTATATCATCCATACGCTCAAGATTCTGAGTGGTCAGAAAGTCTTTGAAGGATTTGTCTGCAGACAACAATTGAACGCTAGTTTGGTTAGATAAAGAAACGAGCGGTAGAGCTGTTTTCGATACACTTTCAAAATTAGAATGAATTTGATTCATTCCACTCATCATGATGGCAACTGTTACAGCGAACATGACGATAATTAATGCAAAACCAGCATACATCCGTCTTATTACGGAACCTTGCATACTTCTACCCCCAAATAAATACATTCTCAAAAATAAAAAAATAAAAAATTGCTCTATGGCAAATGGCTCGACGACTAAACAAGCAAGCGCCATTCTATGAATGATTAGTCGTCAGTTTTTAGAGGAAAGTTACAAAATTGTAATTTGGCGGTCGCAAAAATTGAATTCTGTTAACTGGATAATGTTTTGTATTGAGGTTTGAAGCACCTTGACGCATACTCAAATGCATCATGATTTATACAAAATGCCTACTACGGAGCACTTTATGGCTGAGGAAACCATTTTCAGTAAAATTATTCGCAAAGAGATCTCAGCAGATATCCTCTATCAGGATGATTTAGTTACCGCATTTCGAGACATCAATCCTCGCGCTCCAAGCCACATTTTAATCATTCCAAATAAATTGATTCCTACTGTGAATGACGTGGAAGAAAGTGATGAACTTGCACTTGGACGTATGTTTACCGTTGCGAAAAAATTGGCGAAGGAAGAAGGGATTGCAGAAGATGGCTACCGTCTACTTGTAAACTGTAACTCTCATGGCGGACAAGAGGTTTACCACATTCACATGCACCTTGTTGGTGGCCGCCCGCTAGGTCCGCTATTGATGAGTTAAGTATGAATAATGCCCTGTTCCACGACGGGGCATTATTGTTTCCATCCTAATTTTTGCGGAGTGTGTGGTGAAGGCCAAAAAGCGACACATTACGGTTTCCATAGCCTGTTTGCTGTTAAGCGCGTGTGCCAATATGACGGCAGGTAATCTGTTCAGTCATTATAGCGCCCAGAATCAAGACCTATATCAAACGGTCAAGCAGGGGCAATACTCTGAAGCTACCGATTTATTTGAAGATTATGTTGCGGGCGATATTCTCGACAATCTGGAGAAAGGTCGCGTCTATTTTTTGAATCAGCAGTATGCCGAAAGTAAAGCAACTCTTGAACTTTCAGACCAAGCTATTAAACAGCAGCAAAGCAAGGCGGTCATTTCCGTTTCAGACACCGCGACCAGTGTGGGTTCGCTCGCTGTCAACGACAACCTAAATGATTACCAGCCTGCGGATTATGAGTTAGGTTTTCTGCATCTCTACCTTGGGCTTAACTACGTGAAAGCTAATGATCTCGATGGTGCTTTAGTTGAGATGCGCCGAGCGAACCAAGTTCAAGAGCAAGCTCGCGCGAATCGTGAAGCTGAACTTGAACGTGCTCAAAGTGAGCTACGTGAAAACGGAGTCAGTGCCAATTTGGGCAGCGTTCTTTCCCGATATCCTGATGCAGGCAAAACATTGCAGGCTGTGCAAAATGGTTATCTACTCTATCTTTCTGCACTTCTTTACGAAGCTTCAAATGATCTTAACAGCGCTTACGTCGATTACAGACGAGCATTAGCCGTTACCCCGGATAATAAAGCTGTGATCGATGGAACTTTGCGAGTTGCTAAACGCCTTGGTATGAAAGAAGACTTAACTTTATTGGAAAAGCAGTACGGTTCGGCACAAACTCTGCAAGAAGGTCAAGGGCGAGTTATTATTTTAGATGAGCAAGGTGTTGTAAAGGCGATGGAAAGCTGGCGATTATCTTTACCTCTTTATGACAGCAGAGGGAATAGTGCGCTGTATTCTTTAGCTTTACCGTACTATAACAACAGCGTAGTGCAGCAGAAGTTTCATATGCAGTTGAATGGGAAAGAAGTGGCTTCTTCTGCATTAACTAACGTAGATTTAATGGCACAGCGGAATTTGTCGGAAAAGATGCCAACCATTGCAATTCGACAAGCTTTACGTGTGGTGGCCAAAGAACAGTTGCGTAAAGAAACCACTAATGGCAATGATGTCGGTAATTTGGTGTTAAATGTATGGAATACATTGACAGAACAACCAGATACACGCAGCTGGATTACATTACCAGCGTCAGTTAACGGTGCCACTGAAATCGTACCATCAGGCGAGCAGACTTTGAATGCCGCTGGTAAGACATACCAATTCAATGTTCCTGATAAAGGAACCACTCTTGTTTGGGTGTCCCAACAAGGGTCGAATGCAACTATGTGGCACAAGCAACTAGGGAAATTGTGATGAAAAAATGGCTTGTAGCTTTACTGTCGACGTTAGCGATAGTGGGCTGTAGTAAAAACACAGCAGGACTCAGTGTTGAAGGTGAATCGCAAAGAGTATTATTTGCTGATAACGTACTAGGCAATCGACTTGTTATTGATGATATATCGACAATAGAAGTCGATGGACATGCTCGAGGCGTGGTTCGTTTAGTCAGCAACTATAACGGCGATCAACATATTCAGTACCGATTCTACTGGTATGACGATAACGGTTTGGAAGTGAACACTCGTCTTGCGCCTTGGAAGCAAGCGATCGTTCGTGGCATGGAAAGTATCTCTATCTCAGAAGTGTCGGTAAATCCAAATGGGAAACAATTTCGCGTTCAGATCCGTGAATCTGACGACTAGGCAATTTTAGAGGAAGCCAAATGAAAAAGAGTGTTATTGCGTTGCTTGGATTAGCTGTGATTCTTGGTGGATGTTCAAACAAAGTCAGTTATGGTGATGCGCAAGCAGTAGAAACGGTGACTGTTGATTTCGGTTCAACGGATCTGCAAAGAATCGCTGGAGAGATGGTCGACAGCATGATGATGTCCGGCTCTGTTGCGGCGATTACCCGTGATTCTCGTCCAATCGTTTTTGTCGAACGCATTAAGAATAAAACTAGCGAGCATATTGATACTGAATCGATTACTGACACTATCAGCACTAAAATGCTGAATTCAGGAAAGTTCCGATTTGTCGATATGGACCGTGTAGAGTCAGTTCGTGAGCAACTTAAGTTCCAGAACAATGATGAGCTTGTAAACCAAAGCTCCGCGATTCAGTTCGGTAAAATGGTGGGTGCTCAGTACATGCTGTACGGAAACCTAGCCAGCATTGTGAAGAATGCGGGCAGCGATAAAGATGTTTACTATAAAATGACAATGCGCTTAATGGATCTGCAAACAGGCCTGATTGAATGGGCAGATGAAACTGAAATTCGTAAGCAAGAGTCGAAAAGTTTACTTGGTCTTTAATCCCATCTAGTGTGGAAAATTGAATGAGGTGAGCAATGGCTAGGATGTCTTGGCTAGAAGCGTGTCAGTTAGACCCGACTTTACAGTCTGTTGCTCACTTTTTTTCTTTTCCGCCCGAATATGCACAAACCCTGACGGGCGGTTTAACCAATCGTTGCTGGAAAGTGGTTTGCCAGAAAGGCAAAGCCTATGTCTGGCGACCTAATACCCCTATCACCAAAGCCTTTTCTATTTCTCGTTTTCAGGAATACCAGATTCTTAAGGCGATTGAATCGACACACATTGGCCCAGCACCAGTATTCATTAGTGATCAAGGGCTGTTAGTTGAATGGGTGGAGGGGCAATCACTTCACAACGGGGTAAAGTTCGACTCGTTACTCAAAATACAATCAAGAATCCACTCTATTGATACGACCAAAATTCCTGTTGTTCCTTTCTCATTTTTAGCGCGAATTGATCATTATTGGTTTCAAATTAACGATCGTTTTAAAACGCCTGAATTTGAGAAGCTGTATCGTGATTGGAGAAATCCGCCAAGTTTACCTGACGTAGGCTACGCTTTGTGCCATTTTGATTTGGCAGGCTATAACATGGTGAAAACAGAAGATGGCATTAAGGTTATTGACTGGGAGTATGCTTCAATCGCCGACCCAAGGCTGGATCTCGCTTTGAGTATTGATGTCGCGGGTGAAAACTCATCAGAAGCGATTGCTCGTTACTGTCAACTGAGAGAAATAGTCGATATTGATGTTTGGATTGAAGGCGCTAAAGCATGGCTGCCAAGAGCAACTGTGATGGCAATGCTTTGGTATCTGCTTGCTTTTCAGTTGTGGGGCGATGAGCACTATTATCATCAGGCGCTTAAAATTAAAGAAACATTTTGTAGTTAGGATCACTGTTTGTTGTTTATGTCTCATTAGTTTTCGTACGATTTACTTTAAAACCTTAGCGTTCGTGGTAGATTAAAGCCTCAAGGAGCGGGGGAGTATTATGATTATTTATTTGCACGGTTTCGACTCAACCAGTCCAGGGAACCACGAAAAAGTTCTGCAATTGCAATTCATCGATGACGATGTTCGCTTTATCAGCTACAGCACGTTACATCCTAAACACGATATGCAGCATCTTCTGAAAGAAGTCCATAAAGTGATTGAGCATTCTAATGATCCCAACCCGATTATTTGTGGGGTAGGTTTAGGGGGGTATTGGTCTGAACGTATTGGCTTCTTGTGCGGTATCAAGCAGGTGATCTTTAACCCGAATCTCAACCCTGAAAGTAACATGACGGGTAAAATTGATCGTCCTGAAGAATACGAGGACATTGCGACCAAATGTGTTGAACAGTATCGGGTGAAGAACAAAGGGCGCTGCTTGGTGATACTGTCACGTAACGATGAGATGCTTGATAATCAACTCACGGCGAAAGCATTAGAAGATTATTACGACATCATTTGGGATGAAACTCAGTCTCATAAGTTCAAGAAAATCTCCCAGCATCTTCAAGCAATAAAAGCCTTTAAAATGGCTTGATTTGATTAATTTCAATATGAATAACGGCCGCACAGTTGGCCGTTTTTTATTGTGTAACAGATGGTTTAATTCCCTACAGTTTGAGTGAATATAAGGTTGCGTGAAGGATTCTGCGATATATAATGTGACCCTCAAAATAAATTTGATGTATATCAAAAAAACGATAAAGAGCAAGACATAAAACTTGCCTAGAATTGAGATGTAAATCCATTTCTGTCCCAAACACTTAACATTAATAATTAGCCTCAAATCGTTGAGCTTAGTACGAACTTAAGAATTTCTTCAGTGTGAACTTGTCATGCTGATCTTTGATTTTTCATTATTTTTGAGGAATGTTGTTGTGACACGCATTATTGTAGTTGGTGGTGGCGCTGGTGGTCTTGAGCTTGCAACTAAGCTTGGACGTACCTTGGGCCGAAAAAAACGAGCAGATATCACTCTGGTAGACAGAAAATCCAGTCACCTTTGGAAACCGTTATTGCATGAAGTCGCGACGGGCTCCCTAGATGAAGGGGTTGATGCGTTGAGCTATCGTGCACACGCGAAAAACCACAGCTTTGATTTCCAGTTAGGAAGTCTTGAATCTATTGACCGTGACAGCAAAAAAATCGTACTAAGCGAATTATGTGACGATCACGGTGAATTGTTGATGCCAAAACGTGAGCTGGAATATGACATTCTGGTCATGGCGATCGGTTCAACCTCAAACGATTTCAACACTCCAGGAGTTCGCGAGAACTGTATTTTCCTTGATAGCCCAGAGCAAGCTCATCGTTTCCGCACGGAAATGAATAATGAGTTTTTGAAGCTGCATGCGAAAAATGGTCACGGTACTGTGGATATCGCGATTGTTGGCGCTGGTGCGACGGGTGTTGAGCTGTCAGCAGAACTGCACAATGCGGTTAAAGAACTTCGTACCTACGGGTTCGGTGATCTCGATTCAAGCAAACTGAATGTAAACCTGATTGAAGCGGGTGAACGTATTCTTCCTGCATTGCCTCCTCGTATCTCGTCTGCGGCGCACAGTGAGCTGACTAAGCTTGGCGTTAACGTACGTACAGCAACTATGGTTACGCAGGCAGAAAAAGACGGTTTAACAACCAAAGATGGCGAAAAAATCACGGCGCAAATCATGGTTTGGGCGGCGGGTATTAAAGCGCCAGATTTCATGAAAGATATTGCAGGTCTTGAGACTAACCGTATTAACCAACTAGTGGTGAAAGGCACGTTGCAAACCACTCGTGACGACAACATCTTCGCTATTGGTGACCTTGCGCAATGTACACAGGCTGACGGTTCGTTTGTACCACCTCGTGCTCAAGCTGCCCACCAAATGGCATCACAAGCGTTTAAGAACATTGTGGCAATGATTAATGGTCGTGAACTTAAACCCTATGTCTACAAAGACCATGGTTCTCTGGTTTCGCTAAGCCGTTTTTCTACCGTGGGTAGTTTAATGGGTAACTTAACCAAAGGCTCTATGATGGTTGAAGGCCGTATCGCACGCGTTGTGTACATTTCACTGTACCGTATGCATCAGATGGCGCTACACGGCATTTTCAAAACTGGTTTGATGATGTTGGTGGGCCGTATTAACCGAGTATTGCGTCCAAACTTAAAACTGCACTAATCGGTTTTGATTCAATATGAAAAATCCCACTAGATAGTGGGATTTTTTATGTCTGGTAATTTGGTTATTGGTGCTATCCGTTTACTTAACCCATATTCAGTCGGGGATTAAAGAAAATACAATCCCGTCTTTGGGTTGATCATTAAACATGAATCGGTTGCGGGCTATATGCTCTTTCAATGCACCACACGTTAATGCCAGCTTTTGACTCGGTAAGTTTTCGGGGTCACACACAATTTCTATTCTGGTGAGTTTTAGCTGACTAAAACAGAATTCAATTATTGCCTCAACCGCTTCTTTTGCATAACCCTTGTGCTGATGTTTATCGGCAATCCAATAGCCTAAACTCGCCATATTAAATACGCGATAGAATTCGTTGATCGCAACCATTCCGATTAATGTCTGCTGCTTCTTCTCGAACACTCCAAAGCCATAAGCATCAGCCTTAACCCAATTTAAACGGTTAGCTAAGATGAACTGCTCGGCATCTTTCGCTGAAAACTGATCATGACACCAGTCAACCCATTGATGGAGAGAAGGAGAGTGGCGAATGCAATCGGATAGAGCTTCCGCTTCTTCTAGTTTTAGCAACCTTAGTTGTAGCCGCTGAGTCACAATCTGAAAGTCTGGCACCATGTGTCATCTCAATTCTTGCACTGGTTTATGAATACAAAAAAGCGCCCACGGGCGCTTAATTTTTTACTGCTCTGCGACTTTTCGCACTTGAATAATCATGCCCATCAAAGGGTGATCTAGGTAATGTGTTTCGCTGCTACGCATACGTCTTTTCTGGTCGATGCGATAGCTTTTCAAGAAGCTTTCTACTTTTCTTGTCGGCGAAACTGGCGCTAAGTTACCTGCCTGAACCGTGCCGTCGGCTTGTTCATCTGCTGGAGTCAATTCCAGAGGTTCGTCTTGCATCAGAACTTCGCGAACACTTGGTTCTTTCAAGTTCATCATTACTTCAGCGTAGAGATAATGCTGAACGTAAATCTGCAATGTACCGTCAAGCTCATAGAAGGGTTTAGCAATGCTTTGTTCTGTTACACCATCAATCGATGTTTGTGTGGTTGTGTTATTAATGGCGCTGCCATCAGGACGGTATTGACGAGAATAATCTTTACCTGCCTGAATATGGAATACAGGTGCAGAACTTCTTCCTTCGTCACCCTGACGCCATGCAGTATGTAGCAAGACGTCAAAGCCAGCGTGCTTTTTCAACTCTTGGACTTGGTCGTTAAGTTGATAATCTGAATAGGCGAGCATCTTAACGCCTTTCGACTGACGATAAGAAGCATCAGAAAAGCTGCCAGCTCTAGCCATATTAATTTCAGGCAGGTTGTCTGGCCAAGATTCGCTGATTTTTTCTGCATCTACTGCTCTTTTGAAGATGATGACTTCAATATCAAACTGTCTCTGAGCCAAGCTTGGCATCGAAACCAGTAAAAGCAGTAATGGGATCAGTTTTTTCATTATGACTCCGTCATTCGGTGCTTTGCACCTTACATCATTTTTAAGGCTTCACTCCTGAATTAGGTGAGGCCTTTACGCTGTTGGAAGTAGATTTTGCTGGAATTCTCCCAGCATGTCTGCAACAAACTGAATTCGTTCTCTTCTGTCGACTAATGGTAACGCATACTTAAATTTGGTTGGACCATCCATCGCAAATTTTTTCGGTTGAGACTGCAACAGTTTAACCAAAAACATAGGGTTAATGTCAGCATTTGGATAGAACTCGATATAGCCACCTTTCTCATGGGCTTCAATTTTACGAATTTTAAGTTGTGCTGCATCAAGCTTAAGTTGTGCAAGAGCAAGCAGATTCAAAGCTGCATCCGGTAATTTTCCGAAGCGGTCAATCAATTCTACTTTCAGTTCAGCAAGCTCGCTTTCATCATGGACGCTGGCAATTTGTTTATACATCGACAAGCGCGTATTGATATCAGGGATATAGTCTTCCGGCAACAGCGCTGGTAAACGCATTTCCACTTCGGTTTGCTCACGGAGCAAGTCATCCAAGGATGGCTCTTTACCCGATTTCAATGCTTCGACAGCTTGTTCCAGCATCTCCATGTAAAGGGTGAAACCGATAGATTGGATCTGACCACTTTGCTCATCGCCCAACAGTTCACCAGCCCCTCGAATTTCCAAGTCGTGTGTGGCTAACGTAAAGCCTGCACCCAAGTCTTCCAGTGAAGCGATCGCTTCAAGACGTTTAACCGCATCTTTGGTAATTGCCTTAGGCGGTGGTGTTAGTAAGTAAGCATAAGCTTGGTGGTGTGATCGACCTACGCGACCACGTAATTGGTGTAACTGTGCCAAACCTAATGAATCCGCGCGATTCATAATAATGGTGTTGGCGGTTGGAACGTCGATACCTGTTTCAATAATGGTGGTACACACCAACAGGTTGAAGCGCTGATGATAGAAATCATTCATCACTCGTTCTAGTTCACGTTCACGCATCTGCCCGTGTGCAGTGGTAATTCGTGCTTCAGGAATCAGCTTGGTTAAGTCTTCCGCCACCTTTTCAATCGTCTCGACTTGGTTGTGCAGGAAGTACACCTGACCACCACGCATAATTTCACGCAGAACAGCTTCACGAATCACACTGTCTTCACTTTGGCGGACAAAGGTTTTGATTGCCAAACGACGAGCGGGTGGAGTGGCAATGATCGACAGATCACGCATTCCACTCATTGCCATATTCAATGTGCGTGGAATTGGCGTTGCGGTGAGAGTAAGAATATCTACATCCGCACGCATCGCTTTCACTTTTTCTTTCTGACGAACACCGAAACGGTGTTCTTCATCAACAATCAGCAAACCTAAATCGGCAAACTTAATATCATTAGAAAGCAGCTTGTGCGTGCCGACTAAAATGTCGACTTTGCCTTCAGCTACGTCTTGCAGAATTTGTTTTTGCTCTTTGGCAGATTTGAAACGAGAGAGCACTTCGACACGAATCGGCAGGTTAGCAAATCGGTCACGGAAGTTTTCAAAGTGTTGCTGTGCCAGCAGGGTAGTCGGAACTAAGACAGCAACTTGTTTATCGTTATCCGTACACAAAAACGCTGCGCGCATGGCCACTTCAGTTTTACCAAAGCCCACATCACCACACACCAGTCGATCCATCGCTTTGGCTTGGCACATATCAGACAGTACCGCGTTGATTGCCATTGCCTGATCATCGGTTTCCTCAAACGGGAATCCCGCTTTGAATGTCGCGTATTGGTCTCTATCCAGAGTGAACTTGAAGCCCGGTTTGAGCTCGCGTTTGGCATAGACATCCAACAATTCAGCTGCGACGTCACGAACCTTTTCGGCGGCCTTGCGACGAGCCTTAGTCCAAGATTCACTGCCCAGTTTGTGTAACGGAGCACTCTCTTCCGCGCCACCAGAGTATCGGCTAATTAAGTTTAGCGATGAAACCGGAACATAGAGTTTTGCGTCATTCAAATACTCTAGTGTCACGTATTCTGTGGTTAAACCTCCAGCTTCCAAAGTTTGCAGACCAACATAACGGCCGATACCGTGGTCGATATGAACCACTGGTTGACCCGGCTTGAGTTCGGCAAGGTTGCGAATGACGGCATCGCTATTGGTGGTTTTACGATCTTTTTTGCGACGTTGAATGACGCGGTCACCGAGTAAATCGCTTTCACAGATCAGTGCGACCTTATCGGTTCCAAAAATAAAACCATGCTCTGAGGAGCCAAGAATCAGCGCAAATTTATCGCTGCTTTGTAGCGCCTCACTAAATGAGTCTTTGCTGTGTGGGCGAAGCTTGATCTGTTGCAACAGTTCAAGCAAGGCTTCACGTCGACCTTCCGATTCGACGGAGAAAATGATCTTGCCAGTAAACTGCTCGCTGAACTGACGCAGTGCCGCCATCGGCTCTTTGTTTTGGTGCTGAACCGCAAGCGCAGGAAGAGCGCTGAGATCAGGATTAGTACGACCGGCTTTTTCAGCCACAGGGTCGATACTCATCACGGTATGAGGCAGAACCTTGAACTGTGTAAACAGTTCGTCTTTCTTAAGCCACAGTTCTTCTGGTGGAAGCAGGGGACGTAGTGGGTCTACTTTGCGCTGATCGTATCGGTAGTCGACGTCTGTTAAGAATTGGTCGATGGATTTTTCTATATCCCCAACAGAAATGAGCTGACTGTCCGCTGGCAAATAATCAAACAGAGTCTCGGTTTGTTCGAAAAACAGTGGTTGCCAGTATTCAATACCCGCAGGCCAAGTGCCTTTTGAAACCTGCATATATACGGACTCAGGCTCGCGGCGCGCTTCAAAGCGTTGACGCCAGCGAATTCGAAAATCTTCGATTGCACTTTCTGTTGTTGGAAATTCGTGCGCTGGTAGCAGGCAAATATCTTGAATTTCTTCAATTGAACGTTGGTTTTCTGGATCGAACGTGCGGATGGTATCAATTTCATCGTCAAAGAAATCAATACGATATGGGTCTGAACTACCCATAGGGAACAGATCGAGAATCGAGCCGCGACTTGCGTATTCACCGGGGCCAAACACTTGGTCTACATGGCGATAACCCGATTTTTCCAGCTGTATTCTCAGTTTTTCTAACGAGAAAAGATCACCTCGTTTTACCATCAAGGTGTGCTGAAGTAAGAATTCTCGAGGTGTCTGACGTTGAAGCAGTGTGCTTACGGGGACTATGGTGATACCTGACTTCAACGTAGGCAGTTTATACAGTCTGGAGATGCGGTCAGAGATAATCTCCTGATGAGGCGAGAAGTTATCGTAAGGTAAGGTTTCCCAGTCAGGGAAAAGAGCGACTTCGTTCTCGCTGAACTGCTCAATTTCATGAAGCAGTTTCAGTGCGGTTTGAGGGTCAGGCACCGCTAGCAATGTGTGACCTGAATGACCATTCGCTATTTCAGCGATAGCCAATGCCAAACTGGCACCTTTTAGGTTACCTATGTGCTTTTTGTCTCCGGCAGCGGATGCCGAATTCAAAGAGAGTAGTGTATTTTTAGTCATGGAAACGCTTATGTTTTATCTCTATCCAAAGAGCGTTGACGCAGAAGTTTTTGCTGCTGATAGAGGGCTGCTTTGATCAGCAAGTCTTGGTCAGTGTCACGCAGCAAATCGTATTTTACAGTGACGACTTTTTCAGCATCGAGTTCTTCAACACTGTGGACAGTGGCGTAACAATAAATTGCCGCCGCAGGATGTTCTATAAATAGCTTGATACGCAGCTTCGTGCCCACCTTTGGTGCTTTATCGGTTAAGTACGATAACTGGCTTGCTCCAAAAGCAGTGGTTTGGTGGCGCAGCTCGGGTTCATCTTGTTGGGATAACATGAAGGTCAATAACAGATTCAGCTTTGAGTTCTGAGTATCCAGCAACTGGACAACATGCTTGAAGTCACTGTTTTTGAGCTCCAGTTTCGCTGCATCATTGAGTTGATCCAACTGGCTGAATTCACTGGCGACGACAAATGGCGCGGGAATCTCCGCAACGAAAATCTCATAAGAAGGAAAAATGAAATCGTCCGACAGGGGCTCGACATTAATAGTGAGTGCATGATGTACAGTGAAAAATTCTTGATCTGTCATATAAGTTCCTTCTTTTCTTTGTTGATTATCGCCATACCGACCAAGTAATCAAGTTATGCCTGTCCATAAGGCGCAAATAATTGTTTTACTCGTAAATATTGGCTTTTCTTGGCTGAGATACGTTCGCGAATTGAATGTTTGTCTTACTCAACAATAATTTGTGCTCTTACAGAGATTTGGCAAAGAAAAGCTACAACCTTGGCGGGTTTATCGTTACAGTATCGGCATCTTATTTTATTGGTTTTTATTATGTTTCATCCGATATCGACCTTTATCGGCCTGCGTTATCTCAGAGGACGCTCCGGTGACAGGTTCAGTCGATTCGTGTCTTATATGTCTACCGCTGGTATTACGATAGGCGTGATGTCTCTAGTGACCGTTCTTTCTGTCATGAATGGTTTTGAAGCACAGCTTAAAAGTCGCATTCTTGGCGTTTTGCCACAAGCGGTGGTTTCTCAAGCTCAAGATAAAACGACTCTTACAGAGCAAGCGCCAGCATTTATTACTCAGTTATCCAGTCAGCGTAGTCCTGAACCCATTGTTCGCAGCGAAGCGGTTATACAGAGCCCGTCTCAGTTAGCTGCGGGATTGATGGTTGGTATTGAGCCGAATGACAATGACCCAATTATGGATTACCTGATTGCTGGCAGCCTTTCGGCTCTTAAAGCAGGTGAATACCGAGTGTTTTTGGGGCATACATTGGCTCGCAATCTCAATGTATCACTGCACGATAAAGTCAGATTAATGGTTACCAGTGCCAGTCAGTTTACGCCTCTGGGACGTATTCCAAGTCAGCGTAATTTTACAGTAGCGGGCATTTTTAATACTGGTTCCGATGTTGACGGGCAGTTAATGATTACCCATATCAGCGATGCGGGAAAATTGCTGAGATTTAATCAAGATACGGTATCTGGATGGCGCCTGTTTTTTGAAGACCCATTTGTTGTAGGTGAGCTTGCTAATACAAAGTTACCAGAAGGTTGGCATTGGACGGACTGGCGTGAACAGCGCGGTGAGCTTTTCCAAGCTGTAGGGATGGAAAAGAACATGATGGGCTTAATGCTCGGGCTGATTGTTGGTGTAGCAGCTTTTAATATTATTTCTGCCCTGATTATGGTGGTGATGGAGAAACAGGCTGAAGTCGCTATTCTGAAAACACAGGGCATGACAGACCGTCAAGTACTGGCGATTTTCATGGTTCAAGGAGCCAGCAGCGGTGTGATCGGCGCCATCGTAGGTGGAACTTTAGGCGTGTTGCTGGCGAGTAACTTGAATACCATTTTGGATAGCTTGGGTGTTGCTCTGTTCTCGCTGGGTGGTGAGTTGCCAGTGGTTATCAACCCAACTCAAATCTTCATTGTGGTGGTCTTGGCGATATGCCTGAGCCTGCTTGCAACTTTATTCCCTTCTTACCGTGCATCATCTGTTAAACCCGCTGAGGCTTTACGTTATGAATAACCTTTTACGTTGTCACCAAGTTTGCAAAACTTACCAAGAAGGCGAACTACAAACTCAGGTATTAAAAGGCGTCAGCTTCGATATTCAGCGTGGAGAACTCGTCTCAATTATCGGTTCTTCCGGCTCGGGTAAAAGTACTCTGTTACACATTCTCGGCGCGCTTGATGATGCATCCGAAGGTAGTGTTGAGTTTCTTGGGCAAGATCTGACAAGTTTACATTCCAATAAGCAGGCGAAAATTCGCAACAAGCACCTGGGGTTTGTGTATCAGTTCCATCATTTATTGGCTGACTTTTCTGCTTTGGAAAACGTGGCTATGCCACTTCTGATTGGTGGTATGAAAGTTTCTGAAGCGAAAGCGGCGGCGCAAGCCTTGCTGGAACGAGTAGGGTTGAGTCACCGTTTAGAGCACCGTCCTTCAGAATTGTCTGGTGGCGAGCGCCAACGTGTTGCGATTGCTCGAGCACTGGTCAACAAACCTGATCTTGTGTTGGCAGATGAACCAACGGGTAACTTGGACCACACAACGGCATTGTCCATTTATGATCTGATGCGTGAACTGAACAGAGAATCAGGAACCGCTTTCCTAGTCGTCACCCACGACGGGGAACTGGCGGCGAAAATGGATCGCCAGATGCATATGAAAGATGGTTTATTGCTTGATGTGGAGGAGGCGTAGTGTTCTCTTCACTATCAATGTTCATTGGAGGCCGTTTTAGTCGTGC
Source organism: Vibrio sp. Y2-5 (assembly GCF_014596725.1). Taxonomy (GTDB): domain Bacteria; phylum Pseudomonadota; class Gammaproteobacteria; order Enterobacterales; family Vibrionaceae; genus Vibrio. Next base: position 501,302 of record NZ_JACVEG010000003.1, on the reverse strand, counting down.
AAAACAGCGGAATAAAATGGTTTCCTTTATTTCTCTTTCTTCAACCATCGGTATTGCGGTGGGGGTTGCGGTGATCATTATCGGCCTTTCTGCAATGAACGGCTTTGAGCGCGAATTGCAAAATCGTGTTCTGTCTGTGATCCCACATGGCGAGTTTGAAGGTGTCCGCCAGCCGATTAATAACTGGCAGGACATTGTTAAAAAAGCGAATGAAAATTCTGAAGTAGAGGCCGCAGCGCCTTATGTGAAAATGACGGCATTGGCAGAAAAAGGATCTCAGCTCAAAGCCATCGAAGTTCGAGGCGTTGATCCGCAGATGGAGCGAGCGGTTTCCAGCCTTTCTCAATACGTAACCGATAATGCGTGGCAAGCTTTTACGGCTGGTCAGCAACAAGTGATTCTGGGCAAAGGTGTTGCCGATAAATTGGACGCTAAAGTTGGCGATTTCATTACCTTGATGATCCCTAGCGCTAACAGCGAAAACAGAGTTCAAGCGCCGAAGCGGGTTCGGGTAAAAATTGCAGGGCTTTTGGCCTTAAATGGGCAAATTGATCACAGTCTGGCACTCCTGCCGATTGAAGATGCGCAGCAATATTCAAACTTGGGCGATGCGGTTACGGGTGTCTCTATCAAAGTGCGTAATGTTTTGTCTGCAACGACTGTAGTGCGCGAAGTGGGGACGACGTTAAATGAATATGTCTACCTTCGTAGCTGGCAGCAAAAGTTCGGTTTTCTTTATCGTGATATTCAAATGGTACGCAGCATCATGTATCTCGTGATGGTATTGGTAATAGGGGTCGCCAGCTTCAACATTGTTTCTACTCTGATGATGGCGGTAAAAGACCGAGCCGGAGAAATCGCGATTCTTCGCACCATGGGTGCAAGCGATGGTTTGGTTAAGCGCATTTTTGTTTGGCAAGGTGTGTTTTCAGGCGTGCTAGGTGGCGTTGTTGGCAGCGTGTTGGGCGTGTTGGTGGCGTTAAATCTTACTCCTATGGTGAAAGGTCTAGAGTCATTGATTGGTCATCAATTTTTATCTGGGGATATCTACTTTGTGGATTTCTTACCATCGCAAGTGATTGCAGGAGATGTGTTGTTAGTGTCAGGGACTGCAATTGCCTTAAGTTTGTTGGCAACTTGGTATCCGGCATCCAGAGCGAGTAAGCTCAATCCTGCCTCTGTTCTGAGCAGCAAATAAAACGCCAACGTTAGCTACCTCAGTTAGGTGATGGAAAAGAAAAAAGGACCGTAAGGTCCTTTTTTCATGTTTGCGCTACATTCGTTTCATCACTGATTAATAAGCTTATCTCAAGTTCGAACGTGCCTTATTTTATCTCTGAGTTTTCAGGTTATTTTCGTACGTCGTCTCTGCCAGCTTCTCACTACAGAATAACGCCATAAACCACGAATGCCGAAGTAGCCGACTATGGAAGCCACCACAGCGCAAATCGCGCATCCTAACAGGAATGGTGGAGCGATGGTGCCCATTTGATGTGCCAGAAAATCCCAAGAAAGCTCGAAGTGAAAATTCTGCGGTGGGATGTTAAGTAACCAAGCTCCAAGCTTATAGGCGATGTAGAAAATGAACGGCATGGTAATTGGGTTTGTAATCCATACCAAAGCAACAGCTAACGGCAGATTAACACCTAAAGCGATGGCTATACCTGCGGACATGATCATCTGACTTGGCAGTGGAACAAACGCCATGAAGAGACCAACAGCAAAAGCACCCGCTGCTGAGCGTCTATTTAGACACCACAAGTTAGGGTTATATAGGACATTGCCAAAAATTTTTAATGCCTTTTGACGCTTAATAACGTCATGGTTAGGCATAAATTTTTTGATGAATTTTCTTGGCATAGGGAACCATGACTCTCTTATCGAAAAATTGGACGCTTGCTTCGTTTTCGCTCACTGTTTTGTCATCGCCCTATTGGCCTTATATGCCAGATTTGGGTTTTGCGCTATTTTGCCCACTTTTTATCATTCTTAGTGTTCGATTCACTAAGCTTAGGTGCTGGGGCGGGATCGTACTTGCATTGCTTGTGATAATAACACATGGCAACGCTGTAAAAACTCAATCCAGTAGCATTTTTCAAGCAGGGCTGGATATTACCATAAAAGGAAAAGTTGACAGCTTTTTTAAACAAATAAGTTATGGATATGAAGGTTCAGTTGCCATACATCAAATAAATGACCACTTTGTTAGTGAATGGTTCCCCCCTCGTGTTCGTTTGATATCGCCTCTGCCATTGCAAATTGGTGAACACTTTGAATTTGCAGTGAAATTAAAACCGGTTGTTGGCAGATTGAATGAAGTTGGATTTGATGCGGAATCCTACTATTTAAGCCAAGGTTGGGTGGCGAGAGCATCGGTCGTTAACAATTCTCGCTTTCAGATTATTTCTGGATTAAGTATACGATCCCGGATTCACGACACGGTTCAAACACAAATATCGAGCAGTCCCTTTAAAGGAATGATTACTGCTTTGATGTTCGGCGAGCGTTCTGGGTTAAGTCAAACAGATTGGACGCAACTAAGAAACAGTGGGTTAATTCATCTGGTGGCGATTTCAGGTCTGCATATAGGGATCGCATTTGGAATAGGCTATGTGCTTGGTCTGGGGATATCAAGACTCCATCCGAGTTTGGTTTGGTTTCCGTTTGTTTTGGGCGTTTCCTTTGCGGTGAGCTATGCGTGGCTTGCTGGCTTTACGTTGCCAACACAGCGAGCATTGATTATGTGTTTGCTCAATGTGCTTCTTATTGTCTTGCGGATACATGTATCCGTATTTCGGCGAATTTTGCTCACCTTAGCTGCTGTGCTCATTACTGACCCATTCGCTTCTTTAGCGAGCAGTTTTTGGCTTTCTTTTATTGCTGTATGTATCGTTATTTATCTTTGTTCTATCACGGTTCACTGGAAAAAATGGTGGACTAGATTTATCGCAGGGCAGGTGACATTGGTGTTGCTGATGGCGCCTGTAAGTGCTTACTTCTTTGGTGGAGTAAGCTGGGTATCGACCCTGTTCAATATGGTTTTTATCCCTTGGTTCTCTTTTTTTATTATCCCAATGCTTTTCGTGGCGGTAATTGCTACCTGCCTTGATTTTCCCTATATCGAAGGTTTGTGGCAACTCGTCGACTTTTCTTTTCAACCACTTGCGCATGCGCTTCCTTACGCGACTTCAGGTTGGATTAACATCAGTGAATGGCTTTTTCAGTTGATGTTGGTTTTGACCCTAATTGGGTTACTGAGAACAATTGTTAGCCGTTTTAGTCAAGTGTTGATAGCGGTAGTTTTAGCTGGAACCTTATTTTTTAGAACTCCATCTTATGATTGGCGAATAGATGTACTCGATGTTGGTCACGGTCTGGCCGTTGTGATTGAAAAGGAGGGGAAAACCTTGCTTTACGATACAGGAAGCAGTTGGGACAACGGTAGCTATGTTCACTCTGTCATTGCTCCACTGCTTGCAAAAAGGGGGACGGACACAATTGATACGGTGATATACAGCCATTTCGATGATGACCATGCTGGTGGCAGAGAGGATGTCGACCAGTTATTGTCTCCGAGCTATATCTATACCAGTCAGTATCTGAAAGACGCTTTGGCTTGTGTACGCGGTGAAGAGTGGCAGTGGCAAGGTTTGTATTTTTCAGTGCTATGGCCGCCAAAGCGAGTTGATCGTGCCTTCAATCAGCATTCATGCGTAGTCCGCGTTTCAGATATGAAGCATACCCATAGCGTATTGCTTTCGGGGGATGTTACTGCTGTTGGTGAATGGTTACTGGCGCGAGACAATGCAATTTTACAAAGTGATGTCATGATCGTTCCTCATCATGGCAGCAAAACATCGTCCACCGTCGCGTTTATTGAGCGAGTTTCACCAAAACTCGCGATTGCTTCTTTAGATAAAACGAATCGATGGAATCTGCCCAACCCTGAGATAGTGAAGAGATACACAAGTTTGGGTGCTGAATGGTATGACACAGGGGAAAGCGGCCAGATAACACTGCGATATAGAGCGGAAAGTCGCCATTTAACCACTCTACGACGACATGGGCTTATCCCTTGGTATAGGCAGATGCTACGTAAAGAGGTAGAATGACGCCCAATATTGAAATAAGAATAAGCACTTATATGTCACTGAATACCGACGAAACAACATGGCAAACATTTAAACGCTTGTGGACTTACATCCGCCTCTACAAAACAGGGCTATATGTCGCTGTCATTGCTTTAATAGTGAATGCCGTTTCTGATACCTACATGATTTCTCTACTGAAACCTCTTCTTGACGAAGGTTTTGGTGACGTTGAATCTAATTTCTTACAAGTAATCCCGTTTATTATTCTTGGTGTGATGGCTGTTCGAGGCCTGAGTGGATTTGTTTCTTCCTACTGCCTAAGTTGGGTTTCCGGGAATGTGGTCATGCAAATGCGCCGCGCGATTTTCCACCATTTCATGCACATGCCAGTCACGTTCTTTGATAAAGAACCAACCGGTAGCTTATTGTCACGTATTACTTACGACTCTGAACAAGTATCTGGTGCGACTAGCCGAGCTTTAGTGAGTATCGTACGTGAAGGTGCAAGCATTATCGGTTTGCTCACACTGATGTTCTGGAACAGCTGGCAGCTTTCGTTAGTACTGATCGTTGTTGCACCGATAGTTGCTTTAGGTATCCGCTTTGTTTCTAAGCGTTTCCGCAAAATTTCTAAAAATATGCAAACCACGATGGGCGATGTGACGTCGTCGGCTGAGCAAATGCTGAAAGGCCATAAAGTGGTACTAAGCTACGGTGGTCAGGCGGTAGAACGTGAACGTTTTGACGACGTGAGTAATCGCATGCGTCAGCAAACCATGAAGATGGTCGCGGCTCAATCTATTGCGGATCCCGTAATCCAAATGATTGCGTCGTTAGCGCTAGTGACTGTGTTGCTGCTCGCCAGTAATGACAGTATTCGTGCTGAACTGACTCCGGGTACTTTTAGTGTGGTTTTCTCAGCGATGTTTGGTTTGATGCGTCCTTTAAAAGCGTTGACCAATGTAACTTCTGAGTTCCAACGTGGTATGGCGGCAAGTTCAACACTATTCAACCTAATGGATCTTGAAACCGAGCGCGATACCGGTACTTTTGAAACGGATAAGGTTCGTGGTGAGATTGCAGTGAAAGATGTGACTTTCACTTACTCTGGCAAAGAAAAGCCAGCGTTATCACACGTGAGTTTTGAGATCCCTCAGGGTAAAACCGTGGCTCTGGTTGGGCGTTCTGGTTCGGGTAAATCAACCATTGCTAACCTGTTTACACGTTTTTACGATGTGGACTCCGGTGCGATTGAGTTAGATGGCCACGATGTTCGTGATTTCAAACTGACTAACCTGCGTAAACACTTCGCTTTGGTTTCACAGAACGTGCATTTGTTCAATGATACGATTGCAAACAACATCGCTTACGCTGCAGAGGGTGAGTACACTCGAGAGCAAATTGAAGAAGCGGCTCGTTTAGCTCATGCGATGGAGTTTATTAATGGTATGCAGCATGGTCTAGATACCATTATTGGTGAGAATGGAACAAGCTTATCTGGTGGTCAGCGTCAGCGTATCGCTATTGCGCGAGCACTATTGCGTGATGCCCCAGTGTTGATTCTAGATGAAGCAACATCGGCGTTGGATACCGAATCTGAACGTGCTATTCAAGCGGCGTTGGATGAGCTGCAAAAGAACAAAACTGTACTGGTTATTGCACACAGACTTTCAACCATCGAACAAGCAGATGAAATCTTGGTTGTTGATGAAGGTGAAATTATTGAACGCGGTAAACACGCTGAATTGATTGAAAAAGATGGTGCTTATGCGCAGCTACACCGAATTCAATTTGGTGAGTAGGTTCGAACTGTGATTGAAAAAATCTGGTTTCAACATCATCCGATTCGTTTTCTTTTATGGCCACTTTTGTGGCCATTAAGCCTTGTGTTTAAAGCGGTGAGCCGATCACGCAGAAAGGCATTTCAATCCGGAAAGAAACAGAGCTACAAGGCACCAGTGCCTGTTGTTATCGTTGGCAATATTACGGCTGGTGGTAATGGTAAAACGCCCGTGGTTATTTGGTTGGTCGAAACGCTTCAACGTCTAGGTTATAAACCCGGTGTGGTTTCTCGGGGATATGGAGCGAAAGCGCCTTCTTATCCATTGATAGTTGCAGATAACACGTCGACAGCCCACTGTGGTGACGAACCCAAGCTTATTTATCAGCGCACCAAAGCGCCTGTTGCGGTTGACCCCATTCGCTCTAATGCTGTGAAAGCACTGCTGAAAGAAAACATCGATATTATTATTACCGATGATGGTTTGCAGCATTACGCACTGGATCGTGATATTGAATTTGCCGTTGTTGATGGCGTGAGACGATTTGGCAATGAGCAGTTACTGCCTTTGGGTCCACTGCGTGAGCCTGTGTCACGTTTGAAGGAAGTGGATTTTACGATTACTAACGGCGGAACGCCGCTGGCGGGCGAAGTGGCAATGACACTGCAACCTGATTTGGCGGTAAATATGGTCACGGGAGAAAGAGTGCCTGTGAATACTTTGTCGAACATCGTTGCTTGGGCGGGTATTGGGCACCCTCCACGCTTTTTTAATACCTTAAAAGAGCTTGGTGCTAAACCTGTCGTAGAACATGGATTTGCTGACCACCAAGATTTTGATTCATCACAGTTGTTTGCATTAGCAACACGTGGGGATCATGTGGTTATGACAGAAAAAGACGCTGTAAAATGTGCTGCATTTGCGAAAGAAAACTGGTGGTATCTACCAGTCTCAGCGCAGATCTCTCATCATGATGAGCAGCATATTGTGGAAACAATTAAAGAGGTTATGGAACAGTATGGATCACCGTCTGCTTGAAATCGTTGCTTGTCCTTTATGTAAAGGCAAACTGACTTACGATAAAGATAAACAAGAACTCATTTGTAAATTTGATCGTCTTGCTTATCCAATCAAAGAGGGCATTCCTGTTCTCCTTGAACCGGAAGCTCGTACTATGTCAATGGACGAGGGACGATAATGTCATTTACCGTTGTTATTCCTGCTCGTTATCAGTCGACACGTTTACCGGGTAAACCGCTCGCGGATATCGGTGGTAAACCTATGATTCAGTGGGTTTATGAGCAGTCTCTGTTAGCGGGCGCTGAAAGAGTGATTATTGCAACTGACGATGCTCGTGTTGAACAGGCGGTTAAAGCGTTCGGCGGTACGGTATGTATGACTTCTCCAGACCATCAGTCAGGCACAGAGCGTCTGGCTGAAGTCGTTGCACTGATGGGTATTGAAGATGACCACATCATAGTCAATGTGCAAGGTGATGAACCATTGATTCCACCTGCTATTGTTCGTCAGGTTGCGGATAATTTGGCTGCGAGCAAAGCGCCTATGGCAACACTGGCGGTTGAAATTGACCATGAAAGTGAAGTGTTCAATCCCAACGCTGTGAAAGTGGTGACGGATAAGGACGGTTATGCACTCTACTTTAGCCGTGCAACGATACCATGGGATCGCGATAACTTTGCTTCCGAAGACAAAACCATTGTGCAGCCTTTAATGCGTCACATTGGTATCTACGCTTATCGTGCTGGTTTCATTAATACCTATATCAACTGGCAGCCTAGCCAGCTTGAGAAAATTGAATGTTTAGAGCAACTGCGCGTACTTTGGTATGGCGAAAAAATCCACGTGGCAGTTGCGCTGGAAGCGCCTTCTGCCGGTGTGGATACTCCAGAAGATTTGGAGTTAGTACGCAGTATTGTGGCAAAGCAGTCGTAAGTCATAAGCAATCAAAACAAAGAAAAGCCCCAGACGAGAGTCCGGGGCTTTGTTCGTTATATAGAACTATTTACTTTTACAACTACTTACTTTTACAACTAATTGTTAGGTTAGATGTTTTAGTTGTCGCAACGATAATCACTTTTCGTGATCACCTTTTTTAGGACAGGTTGCGAGGATTTCTCTTCTTCCAGTGTCTTTTACCTCCTCTAATTTGACTTCAAAACCCCATAGGCGATGCATGTGTTTAAGTACCTCCTCGTAGCTTGGGTCTAAAGGAATTCGGTCGTGGGGGACATATTGCAATGTAATGGAACGGTCTCCACGAACGTCGACGCTGAATACTTGGATGTTAGGTTCCAAGTTACTCAGATTGTATTGAGCAGCGAGCTTTTCCCGTATTTGCTGATAGCCGCTGTCATTGTGAATGGCGGTGACTTCAATGAAGTTCTTTCTGTCGTCGTCTGTAATGGCGAAAAGTTTGAAATCGCGGATCAGTTTCGGTGATAAATACTGGCTGATAAAGCTTTCATCTTTGAAGTTGTGCATAGCGAAATGCACCGCTTCTAACCAGTCTGTCCCTGCCAGTTCAGGGAACCATTCGTAGTCTTCATCGGTTGGTTTTTCACAAATACGTTTAATGTCGGTAAACATGGCAAACCCTAACGCGTAAGGGTTGATGCCGCTGAAGTAACGACTGTTGTATGGCGGTTGCGCCACAACGCTGGTATGGCTGTGCAGAAACTCTAGGATAAACTTGTCTGTCACTAATCCTTCGTCATACAGGTGGTTCAAAATGGTGTAGTGCCAGAACGTTGCCCAGCCTTCATTCATAACTTGTGTTTGTTTTTGCGGATAGAAGTACTGGCTAATTTTACGCACGATACGCACGATTTCACGCTGCCAAGGTTCAAGCAGTGGAGCGTGTTTTTCGATGAAATAGAGGATATTTTCTTGTGGCTCACTTGGGAAACGTGGTTGGTCGTCCTCCGCTTTCGCTTTTTGTGGAACGGTACGCCAGAGGGCATTCACCTGAGACTGCAAATACGCTTCGCGTTCTTCTTGGCGTGCTTTCTCTTCCGCGATAGAAATCTTCTCAGGGCGTTTGTATCTGTCGACACCGTAGTTCATTAAGGCATGGCATGAGTCTAATAGGCGTTCTACCTGATCAACGCCATATTTCTCCTCACATCCGGCAATGTAATTTTTAGCAAACAGCAGATAGTCGATAATTGAACTTGCATCGGTCCATGTCTGGAATAGGTAGTTTCCTTTAAAGAAAGAGTTGTGTCCGTAACAGGCGTGAGCCATAACTAACGCTTGCATGGTGACGGTGTTTTCTTCCATCAGATAGGCAATACAAGGGTCTGAGTTGATGACAATTTCATACGCTAACCCCATCTGCCCATGCTTATAGTTTTGTTCGGTATGGATAAACTTCTTACCAAATGACCAGTGGTTGTAATTGATAGGCATACCAATACTGGAATAGGCATCCATCATTTGTTCAGAAGTGATGACTTCGATTTGGTTCTCATAGGTATCCAGTTTATAAAACTCAGCAACACGTTTTATCTCTGTGTGGTACTGCTCAAGGATGTCAAAGGTCCAATCCGGCCCATCGGGCAGAATTTTCGATTTGGTTGCGCGTTTCTTCGGCGCAGCATTTGACTTATTTTTTGTAGTATTGGTTGTCATACGCGCTCCCCCTATGCGGTTTCCTTCTGGAATAGTTCCCTAAAGACAGGGAAGATATCCTCTACACTGCGAATGTTCTTCATAGCAAAATTGCCAAAGGCTGGTTGCAGTTTTTCATACTCGTGCCATAAGGTTTGATGTGAGCGACGAGTAATCTCGATATAGGCATAGTATTGGCAAGCAGGTAACAGTTTTTCTGTGAGAAGTTCCTTACAGCGAGGGGAATCGTCTGCCCAGTTGTCACCATCAGATGCTTGAGCTCCGTAAATGTTCCATTCTCCTAATGGATAACGCTCTTTAACGATTTCATCCATTAGCTTCAACGCGCTAGAAACAATGGTACCGCCTGTTTCTTGAGAGTAGAAAAACTCTTGCTCATCGACTTCTTTCGCTTGTGTATGGTGGCGGATGAAAACCACTTCGACATTTTTGTATGTGCGCGTTAGGAACAGATAGAGCAAGACATAAAAACGTTTTGCGATGTCTTTCGTTGCTTGGTCCATAGAACCGGATACGTCCATCAAACAGAACATAACGGCCTGGCTGGATGGAATAGGGCGCTTTTCATAATTTTTGAAACGTAAATCGAAGGTATCAATAAAAGGTACACTTTCAATTTTGGCGCGCAGCTCTTCAATCTCCTTTTTAATGCGCTTTTCTTCCAGAAGCTGAGCTGGTTCTGCGGCTTTAATCCGCTCTAACTCTTCTTCTAGTTCTTTCATTAAACGACGCTTATTGGCGGTCATCGCCGTGCGGCGTGCCAATGATTGTTGTAAAGAGCGGACAATTGCAATGTTAGAAGCTGAACCCGCAGTCTGGTATCCAGCTCGATGGGTTTTCCACTCGGTGATCTTATTGATTTGGTTTTTTTCGAGATTGGGCAGTTCGAGGTCTTCAAACAGAATATCCAAATATTCGTCTTTGGAAATCTGGAATACAAATTCGTCCTCGCCTTCACCGTCTTGGCTGGCTTCACCTTCGCCTGATCCTCCGCCTTGACCGCCTCCGCGAGGACGCTCTATTTTGTCACCGCGTATGAACTGGTCATTGCCCGGGTGTACACGCTCACGCATACCTCCCTGACCTTGGTGAAATATCGGCTCTTTGATGTCTTTATTTGGGATAGAGACATCTTCGCCGGTTTCTGTGTTCGTGATTGAACGGCGGTTTACCGCATCGGAAACCGACTCTTTAATCTGTTCTTTATAACGGCGTAAAAAGCGTTGTCTGTTCACCGCGCTTTTGTTCTTACCGTTTAATCGTCTATCGATGAATTGCGGCATGAGTCTTCCCCCGTATACGTCACCTGAATAGCTCCCCCAACGAGGCATCCTGTCCTTGGATGCCTGCTGAGTTGAATTTCAGATATACCCTTTACAACAAGTTCTTTGGGTACAGACAGTGTTTAAGACGATTTACGTACGCGTAAATACCACTCAGACAACAGTCTCACTTGTTTTTCGGTATAACCTTTCTCCATCATACGAGCGACAAAGTTGTCGTGTTTTTTCTGATCTTCAGAAGAGGTTTTCGCATTAAAGGAGATAACAGGTAGTAGTTCCTCAGTATTCGAGAACATTTTCTTCTCGATAACGGTGCGCAATTTTTCGTAGCTGGTCCAAGCTGGGTTGTTACCATTATTATTCGCACGTGCACGTAATACGAAGTTGACGATTTCATTTCGGAAATCCTTCGGATTACTGATCCCAGCGGTTTTTTCGATTTTCTCCAATTCTCCGTTGAGTGAAGCTCTGTCAAACAGTTGCCCAGTTTCCGGATCTCGGTATTCCTGATCCTGAATCCAGAAATCCGCATAGGTGACGTAGCGGTCGAAAATGTTTTGACCGTACTCAGAGTAGGACTCCAAATATGCAGTTTGAATTTCTTTACCAATGAACTCGACATAACGCGGCACTAGGTAGCCTTTCACAAACTCTAAGTAACGGTCAGCCGTTTCTTGTGGGAACTGTTCACGTTCCACTTGCTGTTCAATCACATAGAAGAGATGTACTGGGTTTGCTGACACTTCACTGTGGTCGAAGTTGAATACACGAGAGAGAATTTTGAACGCGAAACGAGTGGAAAGCCCCGACATGCCTTCATCGACACCTGCGTAGTCGCGATACTCTTGGTAGCTTTTCGCTTTTGGATCGGTGTCTTTCAGTGTTTCACCATCGTAAACTCGCATTTTTGAAAATAGCGATGAGTTTTCAGGAATTTTCAAACGTGAAAGTACGCTGAATTGAGCAAGCAGATCGAGTGTACTTGGTGCACATGGTGCGTTGGAAAGCTCACTGTGATCAAGCAGTTTTTGGTAGATTTTGACTTCTTCGGAAACTCGCAAACAGTAAGGAACTTTGACGATGTAAACACGGTCTAGAAATGCCTCATTGTTTTTGTTATTGCGGAAAGCCTGCCATTCAGATTCGTTTGAGTGGGCGAGTATCATTCCGTCAAACGGCAAGGCTGAAAGACCTTCAGTACCGTTGTAGTTCCCTTCTTGTGTCGCGGTTAGTAGAGGGTGGAGCACCTTGATTGGCGCTTTAAACATCTCTACGAATTCCATTAAACCTTGGTTTGCACGGCATAATGCCCCTGAGTAGCTGTAAGCATCAGGATCATCTTGAGAGAAATGTTCTAACTGACGAATATCGACTTTACCTACCAGTGAAGAAATATCTTGGTTGTTTTCATCACCCGGTTCGGTTTTCGCTATCGCGACTTGATCCAAGATGGAAGGGCGCACTTTCACCACTTTAAACTTGGTAATATCACCGCCAAACTCATGTAATCGCTTGGCTGCCCAAGGTGACATGATGGATTTGATGTAGCGTTTTTCTATACCGTATTCTTGTTTGAGAAGTTCTCCGTCTTCGTTGACGTCGAACAAGCAAAACGGGTGATCATTTACAGGGCTGCGTTTGCCATTTGCTGAAAGGACATAGATAGGCATTTGTTGCATCAGTGCTTTGAGTTTTTCAGCAAGAGAAGACTTACCACCACCCACAGGGCCTAGTAAGTAAAGAATTTGTTTACGTTCTTCTAAACCTTGAGCGGCATGCTTTAAGTACGAAACGATTTGCTCTATCGCTTCTTCCATGCCGTAGAAGTCTTGAAAAGTCTTGTATCTGGAGATAACTCGGTTTGAAAAAATACGGCTTAGTCGAGGGTCCTTTGAAGTATCTATCATCTCGGGTTCACCGATGGCGAGCAACAGGCGTTCGGCTGCATTTGCGTATGCGCTTTTGTCTTCCTTACATAGATTCAAGAACTCTTGAATTGTTAGCTCTTCATCCTTGGCTGCTTCATAGCGTGCCTGAAAGTGGTCAAAAATACTCATAATAAGTCCCCTCTAATAATGTCACACAGACATCCAACCGCTTTAAAACATAAGTACCTAACAAATTAAGACTAGTTTGCTATTCACGATTTTGCTTAGAGATTATGCATTTATTTCAAATTAGTGATGATAAAAAGAAATTTCGAAATTGATATTTGCAGAAGAAATATTTTGTGCTTGTTACGTCGAAAGTGGTTCATGAATGAGACCCTAAGACAGTTTTAAAGGCTATAAATCACAATAGTTCTCATGTTTATTGTCAATGTGTGCATAGGTTCGTATGATGTCGTTCAATGGATTGCATACCTATGGACATAACTATCACTATGAATAAGTTCTATTTTTCTGCGTTTGTTGCTTCCTCTTTAACAATGGCACTCCCTGTTCAAGCGCAGCCTGATCAATGGTCGTTAGGCGTCGCAGCCGCGTATTCACCGGCGGTTTATAAGGAAACCCCGTCGAATCAAACGGTTATTCCTGTTATCGGTTATGAAGGCGAACACCTGTTTCTACGTGGCTTCAATGCAGGTTATCGAGTCCTTCCGATGAGTTCTCCGCAAAACTTTGTTTTCAGATTGATCTATGATCCGAGAACACTCAAACCGGGAGATTCAGACAACGCACAAATTCAAATGTTGGATAAGCGTTCTTCAACAATTTTAGGCGGTGTCAGTTATCAGTTGAGGACTCCTGTAGGTATGCTTGAAACCTCTGCTGCGACAGACATTGGCGATACGCATAATGGTTTGTATGCGGAAATGGCGTTGCGTTTCCCGTTACGTTTTGGTCATTGGGGAGTGACACCGGGTATTGGTTATTCATACAACTCAGATAAGTTAAATAACCATCTCTATGGTGTTTCTCGTGAAGAAGCGGCACGTAGTGGATTGCCAGAATTTGAAGCGAAGTGGGATGGTCAGTACTTTATCGGCGCGTCAGCTTACTGGAATGTTATTGATACAGTTAGAGTGACTGGAAACGTTCGTTATACGAATTTAGAAGGCGATATAGAAAAAAGTCCAATCATAGAAAGTGGTATTAGTACTACCGTCTCTTTTGGTATTGCTTACCTTTTCTAAGCACGAATTTTAGATATAAGTAAGGCGGACAGTGTCCGCCTTATTGCATTTTTAACTAGTGTTTTTAATGGTGGTTAGCTTTTTGCTATGCGTTAAAGATCTGACGCAATTCATTCGCAGATAAATGGTACTGACGCGGGCAATGGCGCCATGTCGCGAGCATACGACGGTATTTCTCAGCCATTGGCATTTGACTGTTGAAGTGGTGGTCACCTTTGTCAAACTGAGGGTAAAGACCTTCAGAATCGACTAAGAAGCGCACGTAGTTAACCAACTGACTTTCTGTTGCAATGTCATAGCCTAAGAAATTCAAACGACGTACATCAACGTCTTTTCTGGCTTCTTCACTGAGCATTTTGTGTGACTCTTGCATCGCATGATACATCTCCATAATGTCGATAACTTCGCGACACTGTGCATCATTCAAACAGCCGAACTCTTTATTCAATTCACACATTTGAAGTTCATAACCGCGTTCAACAATGGTTTGCATACGCTTGTATTTTGCCGAGTTTGAAGGGTCAAGCTGAGACATTAAGAAGTATTGATTTGAAAGAATAAGACGTTGAGCGTTAGTCATTTCCATAGCTGGCCTCACTAAAAATTGATTATTTTTTTGCTGAGGTTAGGTTAACAGTAATGCATTAATCTGAAACATGATCTCAACACTGTTTTAATAGAGATAGTACATAAAATATGCAGAGGTGTGACTATTTTTTGTGATGGTGATTGTAGATATAGTCTCGATCAGAGAACACGCGCAGCCATTCTGGCTTAAAAACGGAAAGTATCGCCAGAGCCATGCCGTTAAGAAGCCCTTCAGGGAAGGCGAGCAGAGGCACGAAGATCAGATAGTTATCTAATATGGTTTTCCAGTCGTGAGTTCCCAAATTGAGTTGATAACCCGCATTGATGGCAAGGTGAAGACTTCCTGTTAAACCGCCGTTGAAAAATCCTGCGACAAAAATGAATACAAAAATGTTGCGTGGCAGATAGTGGTAGCTTAACGAGAATACGGCATAAGAGATCAGAATTGGAACCAGACTGGAGAGTAATAAAAACTCAGGCAGAGCAAACAGCGTTAATTTCCCCACGATGACCAGAGCAAAACTTACTGGAATGGTAAGCATGAAAGCGCTTCGCCAGCCAAACATCATGGTCAGTGTTGTGAGTGCCAAGAAATGTATTTGAAGGCCTTCTTTTACGCTGGCTTGGGCTGACCAAAGTAAAACAAGGGCAAACATCACAGCATAAGTCAGGTGCTGAAAGGATTTTTCAGTTTTAAACT
Source organism: Vibrio sp. Y2-5 (assembly GCF_014596725.1). Lineage (GTDB taxonomy): Bacteria > Pseudomonadota > Gammaproteobacteria > Enterobacterales > Vibrionaceae > Vibrio. The sequence goes on along the minus strand of NZ_JACVEG010000003.1, from coordinate 486,072 downwards.
TTGGCAGGAAAGCGTGTTGTACATCTTTGAGCGAGACGATGAAAAAGATAACCACGATAGCCAGTGCGACCAGTTCTTGTAACTGCAAAATAATCCCTCAGTGTTAAGTTCATCCTTTAATGCATTTCATAGTGTGTGGAACGGATACTAAAATGCCAACCTATTAAGGTTGGCATTTTTCACGAATAGTGACTGAGTTTGAATCAGTATTTTACGTTTGAGTGATATTGCTCAAGAATAGAGACAATTCTATCCATAGTTTCCTTACTTGGAGGTTCAACACCTTCCAGTGGGTATTCTTCGCCCATCGCTTCCCATTTATGAGCACCAAGTTTGTGATAGGGAAGTAGCTCAATCTTCTCAATGTTGTCCATATCTTTTATGAACTCACCAAGTTTATGCGCGGATTCATCGTCATCGGTATATCCGGGAACAATCACGTAGCGCAACCAGGTAGGTTGGTTAATCTTGTGCAGGTAATGAGCAAAATCGAGAGTACGTCTGTTGGATACTCCCACTAAATCTTGGTGGATGTCGTCGTTGATCTGTTTGATATCGAGCATCACAAGATCAGAGACTTCAAGAACTTCATCGATCACAGGCGTAAATTTACGAATGTAACCGTTGGTGTCGAGACAAGTGTGTATGCCTTCTGCTTTCGCCGCTCGGAAGAAGTCTCGCACAAATTCTGGCTGAAGCATGGCTTCACCACCAGAACACGTAACACCTCCGCCAGAGGCATTCATAAAGTGACGGTAAGACTTAGCTTCGTTGATGATCTCTTCAACAGTAACTACCTTGCCTTCGTGCGTGTCCCAAGTGTCACGGTTGTGACAATATTTACAACGGAATAAGCAACCCTGAAGAAAAACGATGAAGCGAATTCCTGGGCCATCAACCGTACCGCAAGATTCGAATGAGTGAATTCGACCAGAAGTAGACATGTGCTGCTCTCGATTGTGTAATTTAGTCGTCATTTTATTACAAATAGTGTGGATTAAATAGGTTTTCCTTATTCCATTCTGAGTTGTAACAAATAGTTTAAAAAAAAATCGAAATTGCTGAAGATGGGTGTTATAAAAAAGATATTAGTGACAAATATGTAATTGAAACATTATGTCACTTTTGGCCCGTAGTATCTTGAAGTCTAAAGTCACAGGATGGTGACAAGGAAGATTAGCATGGATGTACTGAAATTATCTCAGAAGCAAAAAATCACACTTTTTATAATTGTTTTATGTATTGGCTTCGTTAGCCTTGGTCTTTACACCGCAATGAGCCTGTCTGGTATGGGTTCAAAATATGAGCAAAGTTCAGACATTACGTCTGGGGCGCTAGCCCTGCACTCAACCCAAGCAAACCTTCTTGCTTTGGCCTCCGAAAAAGAAAGTCTTACTGCAGATCAGGTATCTCAAGCGCAGGATAAGTTAAGCAGTTTGATGGAACATGTACAGGCAGATATCACTTTTCTACAGCAGTTGAATTTCAGTGAAGAATCTCAGCAGTTGCTACAAGTCACTTCACAGTTTGAACAGTCGCTCTTGCCTTGGATGGAGCTTAAGTCGGAATTGGGCTTCAATGTTGAAGAAGGCAAGTTGGGTGAGTTAAAAAATTTGGCAACAACCATAGAAGCGAAAATTGCTGAAACGGGTATGGTGACTATCAACTCCGACTTCCAAGCTGTTGTCAAAGCTCAACAAAACTATCTGCTTCAGCCAAGCGAACAGAACCTAAAGCTGTTTAATCGTGCAATGGCGGGCTTTATCAATATGTCGAAAAGTTACTCAATGCTTTCTCTTTATGAAAAAGAAGTGGCGCAATTTAAAGAAACTTTTCTGCGTGTCAGTGAGCTTTCGCAGTTGGTTAACGAGCAGCAAACGCAATTGATTGCCAGTGAATCTCAAGCGAAAAGTTTAATTGAAAGTTTATCTAAACAGATTGAGAGCCTTAGTGAAACGTATCAGCAACAAGCGGAAAAAGCTGGAGTTCAAACTCAATGGTCTGTGCTGGTGGCTTGTGCGGTTTTAGCGGTGATTACCATTTCTATTTTTGTCATGCTAAGTATCTCTTTGACTCGTTCACTGTCACAAACTAAGGCGGTAATGGAGCGCCTATCACAAGGTGATTTGTCACAACGAATGCCGATATCGAATAACCCTAACGATGAATTTAACCAATTGGCGGTGGCAATTAACCAAAGTTGTAAACATCTTGGTGAGTTGGTGAAAGCCGTACAGCAAAGAAGTGAAGCTTTATCGGGAGATGCGGCACAACTTAATTCCGGTATTGATGATCTCGTGAATGGGCAATCTGATGTACTGGGGCAAACTCAGCTATTGGCTTCAGCCACTGAAGAGGTCAGTGTTACGACTCATGAAGTGTCTAATTCTCTGGCGTTTGTTGCGGATGTCAGCAAGTCATCGACAGAAGCGGCGGAAAATGGCGCGAAAGTCATTGCTGCGGCCATTGGCTCATTAGAGGACGTTGGTAAAATTCTCGGTTCCGCAACGACCAATATTCAGCAACTGGAAGAGGCTTCAACCAAAGTTGACTCAGTGATGGACATCATCAACAGCATTGCTGAGCAAACTAACTTGCTAGCGCTAAATGCCGCTATAGAAGCGGCACGAGCAGGAGAACAAGGACGCGGTTTTGCGGTTGTGGCAGATGAAGTTCGAAACTTGGCTGTTCGTACCGTGAATGCGGTGGCGGAAATCTCCGGCACTATCGAGACGATGAAGAAAGAGAGTGCGGAAGTTATTCAGAAATTTGGTCAATCTGAGCAAACCATGCAGGTTGGTCAAGAGCGAGGTCACGAAGCGATGGAAGCACTGGCTCAGATCACCAATAAAGCGGGTGAGGCGGCGCACCAGACGGAAATTACCGTCAGTTCTATCAAAGAATTGGCGACGACGAGTCAGTCAATGGCTGACAATATGACCCAAATTTCAGTGGCAATGAAGGAACTGGAAGACAACAACGAGCAGTTGCGTTCAATCAGCCGTGTCGTTGACCAACGTTCTTCAGAGCTAAATTCGGATTGTCAACGCTTTAGTATTTAAGCAACAGTTTCCCATCATCGCGCCTAGAAAAACGCGTAGAAAGAAACGCCGCCAGTACCGTGCAGGGATTTCTTATCTTGTTTGTACTCAGAGGTATTGGCGGTCGTTGTAAAAGTAAAACCGAAGTGGCGACTGTACCATGCTGCGCCAGCAACTGCTGTTGCCTGCCAAGGTTCTAGAGTCACTTCGTAATAGCTTGCCGGATGATCCAGACCTTCTAATGGTCTGTTCCCTTCGATTGTAATGTCGTTAAAACGATAGCGTCCTTCAATACCGCCAAATACAAACCAACCGTAATCAGATGCGCCAATCATTCCCGCCTTAAATGGGTTTTCTACCGAAATCTGTGCACTACCAAAGTTACCCGCCAGATCTTGTCCCCAACGAACCATAAACCCAGTAGCGGCATCGCTGCGGTAGTTACCGACGTTTACTTCTGAAATGTTGGAGATTTCAAAATCGGTGCTCATGGTAAAACGACGGCGAATTAAATTGAAATGAGACAGATAGCCAACACTACCCACGACTTTGTCTTCAACCTGATATGCCCAACCATTCGGGTCATCAGATTTTGTAATGGCATGCACAATACGTTGCGCCTCTTCAGATAGTGAACTTTCACCTGTGGTGCCGATTAGAAGATTGAAACGTTGGGCTTGCTGTGGGTGCAAACTGATGTAGCTAAACTCGCCATGCAACAAACCTGCATAAGGACGTTCGTTAGGCTGCGGGGTATCAAGCGTAATGTCTGAGGGTGTCCACATTTTGTGACCAACACTGATTTCCCATTTATCTAAACTGGCTGCGCCCCAAGCGGAAAGACTAAGTGGCTTCGTCCACCAACTTGGACGAACAGCACTTGACGTGTAAGAGAGGAAAAGGCCACTGGTGTAGTCTTGGTCTATCCCGTAAATACCATCGTTATCAACGTTGAGAGTTACAGTCGATGTTTGAGCAGCAAGAGCGGAAAAACTGCATGTTAATAAAAGGAAAATTCGGGATATGGACATTTAATACAACTCGAATACAACAGAGCCGTGAGTTTAACTGATTGAAAAGACTAAGACGAGTAGTGATAAAAGGAGGATTTAAGTATTTGAGTCGCGTTACGCATTGTTAACGCTTTGATAAATATAGTGAATAAATAAAAAGCCCCCGCAAATGCGAGGGCTTGTAGCTCATTATTTAAGAGAAGTCTTACATTGACTCAGTAAATGTACGAGCGATAACGTCAGCTTGTTGTTCAGCAGTCAGAGAGTTGAAACGAACAGCATAACCAGATACACGGATAGTTAGCTGAGGGTATTTCTCTGGGTGTTTAACAGCGTCAAGTAGAGTGTCGCGGTTAAGCACGTTAACGTTTAGGTGTTGACCACCTTCTAGTTTGCCAGCTTCGTGGTGGAAGTAACCATCCATTAGACCAGCAAGGTTAGCACGTTGGCTTGCTTCTTCTTTACCTAACGCGTTTGGTACGATAGAGAAGGTGTAAGAGATACCATCTTGAGCGTCAGCAAACGGTAGTTTCGCTACTGAAGTCAATGATGCAACTGCACCTTTCTCGTCACGACCGTGCATTGGGTTTGCACCTGGAGCAAATGGAGTACCAGCACGACGACCATCTGGAGTGTTACCAGTCTTCTTACCGTACACAACGTTTGAAGTGATAGTAAGAATTGACTGAGTAGGAATTGCATCACGGTAAGTCTTAAGCTTACGGATCTTGTTCATAAATACAGAAACAAGCTCACAAGCGATGTCATCTACGCGAGGATCGTTGTTACCGAATTTAGGGTAATCGCCTTCGATTTCAAAATCGATTGCTAGTCCATCTTCGTCACGAACTGGTTTCACTTTCGCGTACTTGATTGCAGATAGTGAGTCAGCAGCAACAGATAGACCCGCGATACCACAAGCCATTGTACGTCTAACGTCACGGTCATGTAGAGCCATTAGAGACGCTTCGTAGCTGTACTTGTCGTGCATGTAGTGGATGCTGTTCAGTGCAGTTACATACTGCTTAGCTAGCCAATCCATGAAGTGGTCCATCTTGTCCCACAGTTCGTTGTAATCTAGGTATTCACCAGTGATTTTGTCCATTTTTGGACCAACTTGGATTTTCAGTTTCTCATCGATACCGCCGTTAATGGTGTAAAGCATCGTTTTAGCAAGGTTCGCACGAGCACCGAAGAACTGCATTTGTTTACCAACAACCATTGGTGATACACAACATGCAATTGCGTAATCGTCAGAGTTCATGTCTGGACGCATTAGGTCGTCGTTTTCGTACTGGATAGAAGAAGTATCGATAGATACTTTTGCACAGAAACGTTTGAAACCGTCTGGTAGCGCTTCAGACCAAAGAACAGTGATGTTTGGCTCTGGAGAAGGACCCATAGTGTATAGGCTGTTTAGGAAACGGAAGTTAGAACGCGTTACTAGCGTACGACCGTCAAGACCCATACCACCCATTGACTCTGTTGCCCAGATTGGGTCGCCAGAGAATAGCTCATCGTACTCAGGAGTACGTAGGAAACGAACCATACGTAGCTTCATTACGAAGTGGTCGATCATTTCTTGAGCTTGAGCTTCAGTGATTTTACCTGCAGCGATATCACGCTCAATGTATATGTCTAGGAATGTAGAAGTACGACCTAGAGACATAGCAGCACCGTTTTGAGACTTAACAGCAGCTAGGTAGCCGAAGTAAGTCCACTGGATAGCTTCTTGTGCTGTTTCAGCTGGACGACCGATATCACAACCGTATTTCGCAGCCATTTGCTTGATTTGACCAAGAGCGCGGTGTTGCTCAGCAATTTCTTCACGAAGTTGCATAGTCATGTGAAGGTCTTCGCCGTTCTCGAACTTCTCTTGTAGAGAAGTGAACTGAGCGTATTTGTCCTTCATTAGGAAGTCGATACCGTAAAGTGCAACACGGCGGTAGTCACCAATGATACGACCACGGCCGTATGCATCTGGAAGACCTGTTAGTACACCAGACTTACGACATGCAAGGATGTCAGGAGTGTAGATGTCGAAAACACCAGCGTTGTGTGTTTTGCGGTATTCTGTGTAGATTTTTTTAACTTGTGGATCAAGTTCACGATCGTAAGCTTTGCAAGAACCTTCAACCATACGGATACCACCGTTAGGGATGATTGCACGCTTAAGTGGAGCGTCAGTTTGAAGACCAACGATAGTTTCTAGATCTTTGTCGATGTAGCCTGCATCGTGAGCAGTGATGGTAGAGATAATAGAAGTGTCAAAATCTACAGGAGCGTGAGTAGAGTTCTCCTGTTTGATACCTTCCATTACTTTAGCCCAAAGCGCATTAGTCGCTTCAGTTCCTTCAGAAACTAGGAAAGATTCGTCACCCTCGTATGGAGTGTAGTTCTTTTGAATGAAATCACGAACGTTTACTTCATTTTGCCACTCACCTGCAGCAAAACCTTCCCAAGCTTTAGCAAATTGCTCTGCCATGACATACCTACCTTTTTAGTAGAAAAAACACGTACTGTTTCGCCGTTGAGCCAGCTATCTCTTTAGTTAAAGAGAGGCAGTACACTCTATTTAATAACAATATGTATAGTTCATAATCTCAGATTAATACTATAGATATTGTTACTTGTTCTTACAGTGAAATGTCCGTTTGATGAAATTACATTACACTAAAAAAAATTTGTAAAACTTAAACTAAATCAATAAAAGTTGAATAAAACAAAAAAAAGTTGAAAAAGATAATCAGATAATAAAAAGAGGGTAGCGCTTTGCGCTACCCGTTTAGTCTTTAATCTTTTTAACTTAAAGCCAAGCTTTTAGACCATATTGAGCTTCTAGCATACCAACTGCAAGCATAGCAACAAGACAGATAATAAACACGGTTACAGGGATAACAATTTTATCCATGAAAGACAAGCGTGCAGCACGTTCTTTGTCGCCGATTAGACCGTTGTTGTCTAGGAACATGGTTAGAGCCCAAGCTAATACAGGGTTGGCTACGATAGAAGCAAAGATACAGATACCAGCCGCTTGTGAGTCTTTAGTATCGCGAACCATTTGCATACCCGCTTCTAGTAGAGGTAGAGATACACCTACTAGTAGAGCAACACGCATTACTGGTGGCCATACTGCAACGTCCATTGGGAAACCAAGTACCGCAACTGTCATTACGATCAAGCCAAGCAGAATTGCACCTGCAGGAATTGGACGTTTAGCGATAGCTGCTGGGATCATGTACGTACCCCAAGATGAAGTGATGTTACCACCACCAACCGCTGTACCTACCATTTGACGGAATGAACACATAGTCATAGTGTCATCTACATCCATCAATACTTTTTCAGTTCCTTTAGGGTAGTTCATCTCTTGGAAAATACGGTGACCAAGGAAATCTGGAGACCACATTGCTACTGCAAGAATTGCGAATGGTAGAGATGCGATGAAGTGTTCTACGTTAGGAAGACCTAACATCCAGCCTTCTTCAGTACTGCCCCACCAGTAAACAGGGTTAAGGTTTGGAAGCCCCATTTCTGTTTCAAATTTAATGTCGAAACCGGCACCGAATAACAACGCGATAGCTAGACCAGTAAACGCACACACAGGGATTGCCAGCCAGCGTTTGTTGATCTTAGCTAGGTAAGCGTAGATAGCAACAGTTACACCAAGTACAACTAAGCCCACGTAACCCATACTTCCAGCGGCTACATCTGCCGATTGTAAACTCACAGCCCAAGATTGAATGGAGTTGATCTGACTGATCGTACCCGTTAAACCTAAGAAGATAAGTAAACCACCAGCGGTGCCTTCAGAAGTAAGGTTAACAAGCTTAGAGCCACCTTTGAAGAAGCTAAGCAGCAGACCAAAGACACCAATAAGCAGTGCTAACGCAAGAGGGTGGGCACCAGCTAGGGCGATAGTACCGATAAGTGGAATCATCGGACCGTGGTTACCTGCTAAGTTTGCTTTAGGGTTAAATACACCAGAAGCAAGCACACAGAATAAAAGGGCAGGAATCAACATTTCCACACGAGCGACTTCGATAGCGAATTCTTTCGTTAGATGAACGTGATCCCAAGCTTGTGTCAAACCTTCCGCCCAAGACATCATAACTGCGGAGTACATCGCGATGATGCCGATAGTACCAGCAAGAGCGGGAACGAAATCTTCAAGTTCGAAACGGAAATCGCGACCTGGCAAGTTTAAGCCAAAGCGACGAGGCTTCATAATTTGTAGTTCATGATCTAAGTAATCTGAACGGCTGTCGAACTCAGACGCTGGACGATGAAGCTCACTGTAGCTCTTAGTCTCGATATCTGAATCAGAATGCGCTTTATTCACTGCTTCTGACATAGATTCCTCATTGTATAAAGTTATTAATTCTGAAATGAATTCTGCTTAAGTGTCCGCAATAGCGAAAGTTTCGGCTGAATATGTAACACGTTTCTGTTGTGCTTTATAGCATAGCCAACGTAATAATAATGGGCATTAGAATCGCCTTATAATTGCTGGCGAGTTTAACGTGCTAACCCTTTATAGTGATTGATCTTGATCACTTTAGTTTGGGAAATGAAAGAAAACTACATCGTAGTAATGAAATCAGTCACATAGAGGATTTTTGAGTTGAAATTTATTTTCAAAGTGTGATGTTTATTACCCCTTTTTAGCTTGCCAAAACGTGAAAATATATATGTGGTGGTTATGTTTCAAAGTTTGCTATATGTCTTGCTTTTGGCATTTTTGTTAAATTAGCTTGGTTGTGTTAGACAGATGTAGAGTGTTTGAATATGCGACCTTTGAAGAAGAAATAGCCAATTTATGAATTAATACTCACATAAAATAATTAAATATTTCAATTTTGCAGGTTAATAATTTGTTGCATGTTATGGCGTCGAGTGATACTTTGTAGCGAAATTGAGCTGGAATGCTCTGCAGTGTCATAAAATACAGGGAGTTAAAGCGCATGAATGAAGTACCCGCGCTCGATATAAAACAACTGCACAAAACATTTGGCCAGAATGAAGTTCTGAAAGGTATCTCACTTCAAGCACATAAAGGGGATGTTATCTCTATTATTGGCTCGTCTGGTTCTGGCAAAAGTACCTTTCTGCGTTGCATTAATTTACTCGAAACACCTACAGATGGCGAAATATGGGTCAATGGCGAATTGATTCAAATGAAAAAAAACCGTCAAGGTATCTCTCTTCCTGCTAATGAGAAACAAGTGCAGCGTATCCGTTCACGCTTAGCGATGGTTTTTCAAGGATTCAACCTCTGGTCACACATGACAGTGCTGGAAAACGTGATTGAAGCACCTGTTCACGTTCTTGGTGTTCCTAAAGCTCAAGCGATTGAAAATGCAGAGCTGCTATTAAATAAAGTGGGTCTCTACGAGCGAAAAGATTACTATCCGGGACATCTATCCGGAGGTCAGCAACAACGTGCGGCAATTGCAAGAGCGCTCGCTGTTGAGCCTGAAGTATTACTATTTGATGAGCCTACGTCCGCGCTTGACCCCGAGTTGGTGGGAGAAGTGCTGGGAGTTATGCGTTCGTTAGCTGAAGAAGGGCGAACCATGTTAGTGGTGACTCATGAAATGGCTTTCGCGCGAGACGTTTCTAACCATATGTTGTTTTTGCATCAAGGATTGGTGGAAGAACAAGGCGATCCTAAAAAGCTGTTTAGTAATCCGGATTCAGAACGTCTCAAGCAGTTTATCTCTTCAATTTATTAAATTCTTTCAGCCTCTCGCTTCACTAAAGATAGGCTGATAAAACTAAAGTAAAAATAAAACACAACAATCACAGGAGTATGGAAATGAAAAAGTGGTTATTAGTTGCGGCGATAGCTGCTACAGCTGCGACCGGTGTTGCCCAAGCGAAAGAGTGGAAAACTGTACGCTTTGGTATTGAAGGCGCTTACCCTCCGTTTAGCTGGACAGAATCAGATGGTTCTCTGAAAGGTTTTGACGTTGATATGGCAAACGCGCTTTGTAAAGAGATGGCAGTTAAATGCCAAATTGTTGCCCAAGATTGGGATGGCATTATTCCTTCTCTACTTGCTCGTAAGTACGATGCGATCATCGCTGCGATGTCTATCACTGAAGAGCGTAAGAAGAAAGTCGATTTCACAAACAAATACGCTCTTATCCCAAACAAATTTATCGCTAAAAAAGGCGCGGGCTTAGACTTTTCTAAAGAAGGTCTTAAAGGCGTTAAGATTGGTGTCCAACGCGCAACAACTCACGATAAGTACCTAACGGATAACTACGGTGACTCTGTAGAGATCGTTCGTTACGGTTCGTTCGATGAGGCTTATCTTGATCTTGCAAATGGCCGTATTGTTTCTGTTCTAGGTGATGCGTCAGCACTAGAAGATGGCGTACTAAACAAACCAGGTGGCGAAGGCTACGAGTTCGTTGGTCCATCATTGACTGATCCTAAATGGTTTGGTGACGGTTTCGGTATTGCAACTCGTAAACAAGATAAAGACCTGACTGAAAAGTTGAATGGCGCTATCGCTTCACTTCGTGAAAAAGGCGTTTATCAACAAATCGCTGCTAAATACTTCAAGTACGACGTATACGGCGATTAATAAGCCTCAAATGTCTCTGTTGTGTTGAACAGCAGAGACGAAACAATATTAAAGGCATTCTTGGCTGTTGGTTCCTAGTTCGTAGCAGTACCCAGCAGCCAAGCTTTAAGGACTAGGAAGTTTTTATGCTGGATCTACATGGATATGAAGCCTCTATCGCAAAAGGGGCTGTACTCACCATTGAAGTTGCCATACTTTCACTTTTGTTAGCCGTTGTGCTTGGCATGTTAGGCGCACTGGCAAAATTGTCTCCTTATGCATGGGCTAAGGGAATCGCGACTCTCTACACCACCATCATTCGCGGCATTCCAGACCTTGTTCTGATGATGTTGATTTTCTTCGGTGGTCAAATCTTACTGAATAACAGTCTTTATTCGATCAATGAATCTCTAAATAACTGGCTTGGTACAGCCGATGAATGGGTACAGTATGTGCCTGATTATATCGATGTGAGCCCATTTATTGCTGGTGTATTGACGATTGGTTTTATCTTTGGTGCGTACATGGCGGAAACCTTTCGTGGTGCTATCATGGCGGTGGATAAAGGCGAAATGGAAGCAGCCAAAGCTTATGGTATGAGCGCAGTGCTGTCGTTCAGACGCATACTGCTACCGCAAATGATTCGACATGCGCTACCGGGATTTGGTAACAACTGGCTGGTATTACTTAAAACCACTGCATTGGTATCCATCATCGGCTTAGAAGATATGGTACGTATGAGTTCACTTGCTGCAGGCTCGACCAAGATGCCATTTACCTTCTACATGACGGTTGCGGTCATATTCCTTCTGTTCACCAGCATTTCGACTGGCCTGCTTAAGTTAGTTGAGCGTAAATTTAGTATTCATACGAGGTAGATATGGACTTTTCATTGATTATTGAAAGCCTTCCAATTTACTTTCAAGGCTTATGGACAACAGTATGGTTAGTATCTTTATCTCTGATCATTGGTATTTGTATCGCGATTCCTTTAGCTATCGCACGTAACAGTAAAAACTATGTACTGAATTTGCCTTCTTGGGGTTACATCTATTTCTTCCGTGGTACGCCATTACTGGTTCAGTTGTATTTGATTTACTACGGTATGGATCAGTTCTTCCCTGTTAAAGGAACACTTTGGGAAAATGCTTGGTTCTGTGCGTTGGTGGCGTTCATTCTCAATACTTCAGCTTACACTGCAGAGATTGTGCGTGGTGCAATTAATGGCTTACCAAAAGGTGAAGTTGAAGCGGCGAAAGCCTATGGTATGAGTGTATTCCAAACTTATCGCCGTATTATTCTGCCAAGTGCACTTCGTCGTGCGTTGCCTGCATACAGTAACGAAGTGATTTTTATGATTCATGGCAGCGCAGTGGCCGGTATCGTTACCATTATGGATTTAACGGGTGCTGCTCGCTTGGTCAACTCACGCTATTACGCTCCATTTGAATCATTCCTGACTGCTGGTTTGTTCTATATGAGCTTAACGTTCATTGTACTTTGGTGTTTTAAAGGCGCTGAAAAACGTTTCTTGCGCTATTTGCGCCCACTTAGCTAACGATTAAGACAAGTCTATCCGTGGATTAAGCATGAAATAAACAAAGCCCCAGAATCGGGGCTTTGTCATAATTGGGCTGATATGGAATCGGGACAACTACTTGAACACCGACCAGATAGGGGCGTGATCAGAAGGTTTGTCGATACCGCGAAGTTCATAGTCGATATCCGCCTCGACGCATTTTTGAGCTAGAGACGGCGTAGCTAATATGACATCAATACGCAGACCGCGGTTGTCGTCAAAGCCACGAGAACGATAATCAAACCACGAGAACTTATCTTCAACGCTAGGGTGAAGTTTGCGGAAGGTATCTTCAAAGCCCCAATCAGTGAGTGTTTTTAGCCACTCACGTTCTTCTGGTTGGAATGAACATTTACCTGTTTTTAGCCAACGCTTGCGGTTTACTTCGCCAATGCCGATATCTGAATCGATAGGGCTGATGTTGATGTCGCCCATAACAATCAGTTGTTCTTCATTACTGTGGTGTTCAGTTAAATACGTCATTAAATCTTTATAAAACTGGCGTTTGTAAGGGTACTTAACTTCATGTGTAATGTTGTCGCCTTGTGGGAAGTAGCCGTTAAGAACAGTAACCTTTTCGCCGTTATCATCCAAGAATGTCGCCATGATCATACGTTTTTGATGATCTTCGTTGTCGGTAGGAAAGCCTTTCTTAACTTCAATCGGTTCTTTCTTGCACAGCATGGCTACGCCGTAGTGTGCCTTTTGGCCGTGAAAATAGACGTGGTAGCCCATGGCTTCGACATCTTCAATAGGAAAGGCTTCATCATGAACTTTGATTTCTTGTAAGCCGATAACATCAGGCTGATGTTTATCAATCAGTGCTTTGAGTTGGTGAAGCCTTGCTCGTAACCCATTGATGTTAAAGCTGATAACTTTCATTGGTTAGTCCTTGAATTTTATGTTTATTAAGTCGTTACCAATTGAATTGATTACATAAACAGGTAACAACGAACGAGATTGATGTTACCACTTAGCTCGAACAGAACAAACTGAAGAACTCGCTCAAACTGATTGTGTCCGAAAATGGTGGGTTTTATGTCAGATTTGTATTGATATATCGATAGATTGTGGTCTAATTTCGAGTTATCTCATTCGAATATATGAGTTTAAACGCTAGCATAAGGATGTTGTATGCGAACACTATCAGTTCAGTGGAAAATTACACTGTTGGCAGGTTTTTGCCTGCTGGTAACCTCGTTATCTCTTATCGGGTTCTCGGTTTACAATGCTGTGACGAATCAGCAGGTGATTAAAAATCAGAGCGCTGAATCCGTTATCAACAAGTCTCAACAGTTACTTAAAACTCGCGCACAGTTAAATTCTACTGAAGTATCTGAATATCTCAGTGAAGCGATTTATCGTGCAGAAATGCTCTCTTCGAACGCCTTATTCCTAAAGAAAAACTCGGAAGACAATTTTGGTGAAAGCGAAGCACTGAGGACTGCTCTGAACGAAATGGTTCGCAAATCAGTGCTAGATTTTCCAACTATCGAAGGTGCTTATCTGGTCTTCAAACCTAATGCTCTCGATTCTGAAGACAGCAATTATGTGAATGCCGATTATGTAGGTTCCAACGATATCGGACGCTTTGCTCCATATTGGCGATCAGCAGATGATGGTCAGAATGCCGTCAATGAAGTTTTAACTGAGAAACAATTGTCGGAGGCGACAAATAGCGAGCGTTTTGCATGCCCGATCAATGACGGCAATGCATGTGTCACTTCTCCACGATTAATTAATCAAGGAACCGAGCAGTTTTTAGCCACTTCGATATCAGTGCCCATCGTCGTTGATGAGGAAGTGATTGGTTTTTACGGAATTGACCTAAAGCTAGATCCTTTATTAGTTATCGCAAAAGATTCAGACAGCAGTTTATTTAATGGTGAAGGCAAAATTTTCATTATTAGTTTGGACGGAACACTCATCGCCAGTGATGATCAAGCTCTGACTATAGGACAACCATTTGCTGGTTCAAGCATTTCTAAAGACAAGGTCTCAAGTCTTTTGTCTGGCAAGAAAGTCGAATCATTATGGAGTGAAGACGGGCAATGGATGACGGTGTTTGCTCCGATTACTGTTGCCAATCAAACTTGGGGCGTTATATTTGAAATGCCTCGAAGCAGTGTTCTAAAAGACGCTGATCAGCTCAATACTGTCATTACTGCACAAGTAGAGAGTGGTGTTAAAGTCGAGTTATTCGCAGGTTTGTTGTTCTCGGTAATTGGGTTATCTGTTATCGCGTATACGGCGTCTCGTATCGTTAAACCCATTCGTGAAGTTGTGGTGCGTTTAAATGATATTGCAGACGGAGAAGGTGACTTAACGCAACGACTCGATGTGCAATCGCAAGATGAAATTGGTCAATTAGCTCACGGGTTTAACAAATTCCTCGATAAGCTTCAATCAACCATTAGGCAAGTCATTGAAACTACTCATTCTGTTGCGGACACCACTGAGCAAGCAAAGATCACTGCTGGTGAGACAAGACGTAGCAGTGAAGCGCAGTTTAAAGAAGTTGACCTTGTTGCGACTGCCTCTGAAGAGATGACGCAGACCGCAAGTTTAGTCGTCCACAACGCCGAAAATGCTGTACACGCGGCAGAACAAGCGAATGAGTCTGCCCGTATCGGTCAAGAAGTGATTAAAACTTCGGAAGCAGAGATGCTCAACTTGGTCGATACCATGAACCGCGCTGTGCCTATTGTTGAGGAACTGGCGCGTAACAACGTCAACATCACCGATATTCTTGAAGTGATTGAAGGCATTTCAGAACAGACGAATTTATTGGCACTCAATGCTGCAATTGAGGCGGCTCGTGCTGGTGAACAAGGAAGAGGCTTTGCAGTGGTTGCAGATGAAGTTCGTAATCTTGCTAGTCGCACTCAGACGTCGGTTGGTGAAATCCGAACGGTCATCGAGAAAGTTGAAAAAGGCACCAGCGATGTGGTGAACGCTATCCAAGAAGGCAATAGCTTAGCGAATGGAACGGCGTCTCATGTACAGCAAGCGGTAGCTGAGTTAAACAAAATTTTTGATGCCATCTCAGCCATTAACGATATGAACTCTCAGATTGTGAAAGCGGCAGAAGAACAACAAACGGTGTCCGCTGAAGTGAACCAAAACGTAGCGAATATTCGGGATTTGAGCGCTCAAATACTAGAGCAGGCCGGAGAATCTGAAGCTGTGGGTGCAGAAATCAGCTCGCTCTCAAAACAGCAGCAAGCACTGGTGAATCAGTTTAAAGTAAGCTAATTGCTTCTAAGTGATTAATTGTAATAAAAAAAGAGCGCTAATTAAGCGCTCTTTTCCTTTTCTAGTTTAGCTTGAAAATCGGACTTTACGATTTCTAGCGCTGCGAGAACAACTTCAGTGTCAACGTTATTGGATTCCAGAAGGTAAATAAGATCAACGGCAAGCTTGATTTCATCTGGTGCATTTTCTAAAGAGGAGTGGCTGTCGTTCATTTATTGATTCTTCTCTCGAAAGGTAATCTGTTTTTCAATTTTTGTTTTTGCTTCCTGGCAGCGTTGAAGCCTCTGTTCCGCTGCGAGCAGTGCTTGCTGAGCGGTTGTCTTATTGTTTCCAAATGCGCTTTCAACGGCAGCTTGCTTATCTTGAACAAGGAGCATCAGTCTACGTTCCCAGTCTTGGTGTTGTGCTAAATCTTGATATAAGTCGCTGATTGGCTTTCTTGTATCTCTGAAATGTTTTGGTTCTTTTTTGCGAATCGCTTGGGTCGACATTTCACGCTGAATTGCACTAATTTGCGCAAGAAGGCGCTCGGTAAGATATTCCGCTCGAAGTTGAGTTAGCTTACCTGCATTTTGCTCGCGGAGAATTGCATTCAGTGTGCTCTCTGTTTCAATAACACACGGAGTCAACAGCTTACCGTGACAGTGAAACAAAGTGTCATCAAACAGAGGGCGATAGTGCTCACCTCGAGTACGGTCTATGAGTGCCGCATTTGATTTTAGCTCTTCGATGAGGGGATTTAATCTGGATAAGTCTTTCATAGCGTCACGAACCAAGCATCATAAGCAAGTTTTACCGCAAGTATACTGACTACGGTGACAAATACAGGCCGAATAAATTTAGCACCAAAGCGAATGGCAGAATGCGCACCAACAAAAGCGCCTGCCATTAAACACACACCCATGGTTAAACCGAGTACCCAATCAATATGACCTAAAATCGCGAAGGTGATCAAGGATGTCAGGTTGCTGGTGAAATTCATTGCTTTGGCTAAGCCTGATGCCAATAGTATGTTTAAGCGATAAAGTGCCATTGAACTCACTGTCCAGAATGCCCCTGTTCCTGGGCCTGCTAGGCCATCGTAAAATCCTAAGCCAAAACCTTGGAGATATTGCTTAGTATTGAATTTCTTACATCCGGCGGGCATTTCATTTTGTACCGTTGTCGGCGCTTTGTGCCAAACTGTATAAATTGCAGCGGCAAGAATGATTAACGGAAGCACTTTTTGTAACCAGTCGGTGCTGATGGCATCAACGACAAGCGTACCCACAGTGGCGCCGATTAGGGTCATAACAAAAGCACGTAGCCAGTACTTTGGCTTAAAAAGCTTCTTTCGGTAATAAGTAAGCGCAGCGGTGGAAGACGCAAAAGTCGCTGCTAGTTTATTGGTACCCAGTGCAATATGCGGGGGAAGCCCTAGAGAAAGCAATGTGGGGACAGTTAACATGCCACCACCGCCCGCAACAGCGTCGATAAACCCAGCGATAAAAGCCACTAAAGCCAACACGACCAACATGGTTGGTTCGACTAATTCAATCAAAAATACGATCCTGAATTCTTTTTTAAGGTGATAAATAGGGAAAGATATACCCACACTATGGGTTGCAGTTAGGCAGTAAGCGAATTACGGCGTCCTTTAATACTCGATGGTTCGTTTAAACGGGGGAAGGGAGTCTAACAACGCCTTTCCGTATCGTTTTGATACCACTCTGCGATCAAGTATCACGACTCTACCAGAATCCTTCTCTTTACGCAGCAAACGTCCCACTGACTGAATCAGCTTTTTACTTGCCTCTGGTACTGATATTTGTAAAAACGGATTGCCGCCACGATGCTCAATATACTCCGCATGCGCTTGCTCAACAGGTGAAGTTGGAACAGCAAACGGTATCTTGGTAATAATCAGGTTTTCTAATAAGTCACCCGGTAAGTCTAATCCTTCTGAAAAACTTCCAGTACCAAATAGCACGCTTGTTTTTCCGCACTGCACGAGCATTTTATGTTTTTTTAGAATTTCACCGCGAGATTTTTCACCTTGTATCTGCAGCGTCCACCCCTTTTGGGCAATAAGTTGCGATAGTTTTTCCGCGACTTCTTTCATTTGCCAATAAGAAGCAAACAGAACAAGGTTGGCTTTATCAGCAACAAGATACTGTTTTACTTTATCGGCGAGATAAGGAGTAAAATCTTTCGCTGGTGGTTCAAGTTTCATTGTAGGAACCAACAGCTCCCCCTGTTCTATATAGTTAAACGGTGATGCTAATGAGAGAAATTGAACACCATCTTCAGGTTTTTCACTGATACCTGCTTGGCGGCAGAAAAAGCTGAAAGAGTTGAGAGCCCGTAATGTCGCGGATACCAGAATAGCACCGATACAACGGCTCCAAATTTGTTGATCTAGCTGCCAACCGATCTCTAAAGGTGAAACGTGAATGGTAAAATCACCTTCGCGTTCTGTATGGGTCTGTAACCAACGAGCAAGCGGAGCGCCTTTTTCTCGTTTAGGTTCCGCCATTAAATTCCATACTTGGTATAAATTCTCTAAACGTTGAATATAGAAACCCAGCTCAGTCAGCGCTGGTTCAGCTAGGCGAGAAGCCAGTTCTCCTTCCTTTACTTTCTCTGCAATCAAATCCGCAATTTTCGCAACACTTTGGTTGGCTTTTTGGCTCTGGCGTTTTAGATGTTTTGATTCCTCTTCCAACCATTGAGGTAAGTCACCGTGCTCAAAGCGATAAATGTTGTCTTCAAAAGACGCAGGGTCGAAGCGCTGGGTAAGCTGGCTTAATCCGGGAATCAACTCTTGAATCGCAGTTTGCGCTTCATCTAAAAAGCGAGACGCGCGTTTTGCGTCAGCGAGATTGCTCAATTTGGTCAAAGAGCGATTCAGGCTTTCAAGCCAGGAGGCAGCACCTTTTAGTGAGGTTGCAGCTGAAGCGTGATCCCTAGCTACGTGGGGAAGATGGTGTGCTTCGTCAAAGATGTAAATCGTATTTTCGGGCTCTGGCAGTATGATACCACCTCCCAAATCCGCGTCTGCCATTACTAAACTGTGGTTTGCAATAATTACATCCGCTTTATCTAATTCTGAGCGCGCTTTTTGGAATGGACAGTGTCTGTGTGCTGGAAAGCTGCCATTACAGCTGTGTTTGTCGCTGACGATGGAATTCCAGATTTCATCGCTGATCGTTTTAGGCCAGGAATCTCTGTCCCCGTCCCATTTCCCTTTACCGAAAGCCTCGTACATGGTTTCTAACATTTTGATGTCAGCCGCCTTGGGCTTAGTTTCAAACATTGCGAGTTGAGCACCATCTGCACCAGAAGCCGAAGCCAACTTTTCAGCACAACAATAGCGTTGGCGACCTTTAGCAATAATAAAAGTAAAACTCTGATCAGTGATTCGTCTATATAAAGGCAAATCTTTGTGAACAAGCTGTTCTTGTAACGCAACGGTAGCGGTTGATATGACGACTTTACGATTATTGGACACAGCGACAGGAATCACTCCCATTAAGTAGGCGAGCGACTTACCAATTCCGGTGCCAGCTTCAGCTACCATCATTCGAGTTGATTTGTGATGGTTGCCACACAATGTTTTTGCAATTTCTGCAACAAGAAAGTTTTGCGCTCGGCGAGGAACGAAATTATCGAGCTGATTTTGTAGGTTTTGGTAACTACTTCGGATCGATTGTTGGATTTTTTTTGTAAGCATAACGAGCCCTGCGTGACGGGAATCGCATGTTAACACAGTTTGCAAATCCTACGTAGCTCACGAATTTGCATCATTTTGAAAGGAATATAGATCTCCTTCACAAAAAAAAACTGAACCTTCAGGAACTTAAATTTAATTCACAAAATAAAAAATATAAAACTTAACAATATTGCTCATAAGTTTATTTAATCCTGATTGATTGGTTTTTTTAATTGTCTTTCAGAGTTTTGTTCTGAATTGATTGTTTGTGAAACGTTTACATTTTTATGAATATTTCAATACATCCTGTTCGATAAATGTACGTTTTTTAGGTTAACATCATGAATTTTATGGTATTTATTTATTTTTATGCGAGCGATTTAGAGTATTTGACACGCAGGATATTCTTTTGCAATCTAAACCTCGAAATTTAGTGGCGGTAGGAACTAACCGAAGAGTTGGTCACTACCATCAAAAATAAAAGGGAACCGGATAAGGATTTCCCACATTTAAGAAAAGGCAGTGGATTACTATGAAAAAGACTCTATTAGCACTAGCAGTTCTTGCAGCAGCAGGTTCTGTAAACGCAGCTAACCTATATGAAAACGACGCGACAGCAGTAAACATTTCAGGTGAAATTGACGCGCTATACAAAGACCTATCAGTTAAGTCTGGTGGCGCAAATTACAAAAATACAGATGGTGCACTTTCTGCTTGGGCTAACGTTCAATTCGACATCGACCATAAACTTTCTGATGCGGTAACAGCGTTTGGTTCTTTCGAAATCGAAGGTGACAATGGTTCTACAACTAGCGTTGATGATGCTTTTGTTGGTTTTAAAGGTGCTTTTGGTAAAGTTAAAATCGGTGAAACTGGTAGCTCTTACGCTCTTCTTGAAAAAGCTGAGCTAACAAATGAAGGCGCTGATACTGACCTAGTTTACAACTCAACTGAGTCAGATGGTCACGGTATTCGTTACGAAATCACAGTAGCAGACAACCTATACCTATCTGCTGACTACCAAACTACTAAAGATGCTAACAAAGGTAATGACTGGGCAGTTGGCGCAGATTACTCAATTGGCGATTTCACCATCGGTTTAGCATACCAACAAGCTGACGAAGATGCAGTAACGTACAATCGCAACGCAGTAGGTACTTCTGTAGCTTATGAAGCAAATGGTCTATACGTTGCAGCTACATACTCTCAGTATGAAGGTCAAGGCGATGTGAACGTTGAAGGTGGTGATACTTCTTACGATCTTGGCGACCACGATGGTAACACTGCAGCTCTAGCAGCATCTTACTCTTTCAGCGATTATAAAGTTTACGGTGCTTACCAAACTATCATGGCTGATAAGACTACTAGCGGTGCTAACTTAGATGCAGATATCAAAAACTGGTACGTTGGTGTTGAATACGCTGTAATGGCAAACCTAACTGCATTTGCTGAATACAACGCAGCTGAACTAAGTGGTTCTGATGTTGCAGCTAAGCAAGAAATGGACTTTATGGCAGCAGGTCTATACCTAACTTTCTAATTTGAGAGAGTTTGAGAATTTAAAGCCAGTGCAAAATTGCACTGGCTTTTCTTTTAAAAGGTAATGGTAAGTATGATTAAAAAGTTATTGTTGGTTGCTTTTATAACCAGCCCTTGGCTGTCTCAAGCTGCTACTTTAAGTGTTGACAAAGGTATAACTGTACACACTATAAACGGGTCTAGTGTTAAACCTGATGATGATGGTCACTATACTTTTGATTATGGAAGTTTACAGCTTTCAGCTGACTTTGCAGGGAAGCTGTCTAATGGACCTAGTTCCGAATACTATTCCTCAAAACCGTATGTAATATACTTAGAAAAAATAAGTTCTGATGTACATGTTTCTTTGATTTCAAATAAGTATAAAGATGTTTCAAACGCTGGCGAAAAGTCGCTGCCGCTCTTCGAAATTGAAGTAGATGGTAATTCTGTTCAATCAGAGCAGGCGCTGTTGCCACCTATTTCAAACTTCTTCCCATATGCTGATGTTCCAGCACTTGTAACTGCTTACAATAAGAAAAATGGATTACTTGTTTCCAATCAAGTAGTAGCAGACCTGTCAGACCTCTCCGATAATTTAGGTGATGTGCAGGGGACTAATGTTCAAAAGCTTCAAGTTATATATCTACAATCATCAACCGAAGAGCGTAAAGCTTTCCGCCGTTGGATGATCGATCAAGAATAAATTCCAAAACGCCAGTCTTTAGACTGGCGTTTGCTTTTGTCGCTATTCATTAACTTAGTACTTGTAAATAGAGGGTAGTAGATTTAGCCACAGCACTTTTTAAACTTCTTACCACTGCCACATAGGCATGGATCGTTACGGCCGATTTTCTTATCTTCAGAAGAGGTAGGAAACTCGCCATCAATATAAAACCACAAACCATCTTCACGGACAAAACGCGAACGTTCTTCTAAACACAGCTCTTTACCTTGGTCCGTCAAATAGGCTTTAAAATGGACGAAGCCTTCGTTGGCCGTTGTCCCATTTGCACTATTGATAACCTCTAATCTGCACCAGTCACTCTTGATGGAATCTGCAATCGCGGCACGGTCGTTTTCAGCATTGCAAGAAGGGTGATATGTATTCACAACGAAATCTACTAAGCCGAGCACATGAGCGCTATAGCGAGCTCTCATCAATTGCTCTGGCGTATGTGCTTGGGCATGGTCAGTGTGAATAGGCTGGCAGCATTCTGAATAAGGTTTTGCGTTACCGCAATAGCAGTTGTTCATAAGATGATAGGGATGAAAATGGCCTCAAATTGAGGCCAAGTTTAGGGATGTATAGATTAAAAGTCTAGATATCGACTTGTAGAAGATCAGCGCTCCATTGAAGTGCTTCATCATAGCTCTGACTTAACACCTCATCGCTGAGCTCTAAACTTTTGGCCAGTTCTGACACCTGATCCCAATCTGCATGCTCATAAGCTTTTGACAGTGATAAGATCTGGCCTAATGCGCCTTTACCTTGAGTTAATGCAAGTTTCACTGCTTCGTCAATGGGAATCAGCTCTACGATACTTTCTAGAGGCTGATCTAACAGACAGTCGAGTAACGAAAACATGCCTGTAAGGAATGCAAGATCTGCATCACTACTTTGTCTGCTTTTGCTCCATGCTAACTGGCAAAAGCGAGCGCGTTGAATGGAAAGGCCATAGAGATAGTTAGGTTTAGAGCTGTCAGTCGAAGCAATGGCTACAAGCGAAATAAATTGCCTTAGTCGCTGTTCACCTAAATACACCAGCGCTTGCTTGAAAGACTGTATCTTAGAGCTAACGATAGCTGAAGAATTAACAAAAGTGAGCAGCTTATAGGAAAGAGAAAGATCTCTGGCTATCAAAGACTCCAATTCTTTGTAGTCAATCTCGTCTTTCGCTATCTCTTTACACAACTGAACTATGGTTAAAAATGTTGGCTGTAAAGCTTTACGTTGAATGAGCTCTGGTTTACTAAAGAAATAACCCTGGAAATAGTCAAACCCAGCCTTTTTCGCTTGCTCAAATTCGTCATAGGTTTCAACTTTTTCGGCCAAAAACTTAATTCTTGAACCTTTAAGTTTGCTGATGAAGACACCCGCTTTTGCAATAGGAACGATTCGAATATCAAATTTGATGAAAGAGACATAGGGTAAAAACGGCTGCCATTCTTTGCTTGGTACAAAATCATCCAGTGCGATTCTATAACCTTGCGTAGCTATCTTTTTAATCGCTTCTAAAAGCTCTGAGGTTGGCTCACAATCTTCTAGAACTTCAACAACCAAACTGTCTGACGGAAAGAGGGTAGGTACTAGGTTTATTAGGCTCTGATAAGGGAAGTTTACAAAGCCGACATGATTTCCCAGAGTCTGATAGTGGGTCGAAAGGAAATGATCCGAAAGCAACGTGCTGGTTGCTTTATCGGGATCAATTTCTGGAAACGTATTCTTAGGACCGTCTCTAAATAGCAGTTCATAACCGAAAGTTTTTCGGTCGCCATCTAATATAGGCTGTCTAGCGATATATGAGTACTTCAAGGCTTTACCCTAACTCCATTTTTGGTGTGCCAATTATATCAATATAAACTCGATTTATTGTGCACATCCTCATATCCCTCTGCGACATTGGTCGCCAATTTCACGATGCAAATGTTTTGTTTTGCAGTTCATATCCATGGTCTGAATAAACAAGTATAGAGCCTTGTGTATACCAATCACCTAAAACAATGCGAGTCTTTTCTTCACCTGACGACGAAATTTTATGGATGTTTGGACGATGGGTATGTCCGTGAATCATGGTGTTTACCTGATGCTTTTCCATCACAGCTAAAACTTCGCTCGGTGTCACATCCATAATAGACATAGATTTGTTGCTTTTATCGCTGCTGGTATCAGATTGGATCTTTCTTACTATTCGGGTTTTGATGAAGAAAGGTAGGCGATTGAAAAACCACTGTAACCACGGTTTATGT
This sequence comes from Vibrio sp. Y2-5, assembly GCF_014596725.1. Lineage (GTDB taxonomy): Bacteria > Pseudomonadota > Gammaproteobacteria > Enterobacterales > Vibrionaceae > Vibrio. The sequence continues at coordinate 462,431 of NZ_JACVEG010000003.1, read as the reverse complement.
ACTTTCTCTCTGAATGCTAAATAGCGCACGTCTTCGGTACACAATGTATCGCCATGAAGTACCACGACGTTTTCACCGTAGAGATTGATTACCTGTTCTTCGTCGAGCAGTGTGACACCTGTTTGTTTAGCAAATCTTTTTCCAACCAGAAAATCACGGTTGCCATGTGAGAAAAATACGGGAATGCCTTTGCTAACCAGTGTTTTAAATTCGCTTTTAATCTGCTCTGCAAAGTTGGTCGGATCATCATCCCCAATCCAAAAATCGAAAAGATCGCCTAGTACATAGAGTGCATCTGCCTTAATGGCATCTTCACGCATAAAAGAGATAAAACAATCGGTAATATCTGGGCGCTTAGGAGTGAGGTGGAGGTCTGAAATAAATAATGTATGCATAGGAAGAGTATTTTATGTTGAGTTGCAAACAGTGGAGCGCATTAAGCGCCCCACTTTAAAGATTACTCTTCGATAGTTGTGCCAGTGATGACAACATCTTCTAGTGGTACGTCTTGGTGCATACCGTAAGAGCCAGTGCTAACGCCTTTGATCTTGTTTACGATATCCATGCCTTCTACAACTTCTGCAAAAACACAGTAACCCCAACCATCTAGGCTTTCTGAACGGAAGTCTAGGAATGTGTTGTTGTTTACGTTGATGAAGAATTGAGAACTTGCAGAGTGTGGTTCCATAGTACGAGCCATTGCAAGAGTGCCCACTTTGTTGCTTAGGCCGTTGTTTGCTTCGTTACGGATAGGTGCGCGAGTCTCTTTTTCACGTAGACCAGAAGTCATACCGCCACCTTGGATCATGAAGCCGTCGATAACACGGTGGAACAAAGTGTTGTCGTAGAAACCGTCGCGGCAGTACTGTAAAAAGTTTGCGCTAGTTTCTGGTGCTTGCTCTGTATTCAGCTGAACTTTAATGTCACCAAAGTTTGTATGAAGGGTGATCATGTGCTTTACCTTTGCTTGTTTTGTTTGAGTATCTAAGACCTGTGAAGGCAATTTTGAATGAAAATTAACCTCAACAGGCTAACAGACCCTAATCTTAGCTTAACTTTTTGCTCATTCAAAACATCAAATGGATGACCTAGCGATAACAGAGTTGTTATACTGCACCACTATTTTGGTTTTAACGGTAATTAGATAGAGATCATGCTGAAAATATATAACTCACTAACAAAACAGAAAGAGGAATTTAAACCCATTACTGCTGGTAAAGTCGGCATGTATGTCTGTGGAGTGACCATATATGATCTTTGTCATATCGGACATGGCCGTACGTTCGTTTCATTTGATGTGGTTGCACGTTACCTTCGCTACTTGGGCTATGATTTAACATTCGTTCGAAACATCACTGACATTGATGACAAAATCATCAAGCGTGCGTCTGAAAACCAAGAGTCATGTGATTCACTAACTGAACGCTTGATTCAAGAAATGTACACCGATTTTGATGCGCTAAACATCAAGCGTCCTGACATTGAACCGCGTGCAACGGCTTATATCCAAGAAATCATCGAGCTGGTTGAACGTTTAATTGAGCGTGGTTTTGCATATGTTGCTGATAACGGCGACGTTATGTTCGAAGTTAGCAAGTATGATGAATACGGTAAATTGTCTCGCCAAGACTTAGATCAACTGCAAGCAGGCGCTCGTGTAGATATCGAAACAGCAAAACGTAGTCCATTAGACTTTGTTCTTTGGAAAATGTCTAAGCCGGGAGAACCGACTTGGGAATCTCCATGGGGACCGGGTCGTCCAGGTTGGCATATTGAGTGTTCAGCGATGAACTCTTCAATATTAGGTAATCACTTCGATATTCACGGTGGTGGCTCAGACCTAATGTTCCCGCACCATGAAAATGAAATTGCACAATCTTGCTGTGCGCACGGTACTCAGTACGTGAATACGTGGATGCACAGTGGCATGGTGATGGTAGACAGAGAGAAAATGTCTAAATCACTAGGTAACTTCTTTACCATTCGTGATGTATTGAACCACTACGACCAAGAAACCGTACGCTATTTCTTGATGTCTGGTCATTACCGTAGCCAACTGAACTACAGCGAAGAGAACCTAAACCAATCGCGTGCTTCTCTTGAGCGTTTATACACGTCACTTCGTGGTTTAGACATGAACGCGGCAGCGGCTGGTGGTGAAGAGTATGTTAGCCGCTTTACTGCTGCGATGAATGATGACTTCAACACACCTGAAGCTTATTCAGTGCTGTTTGATATGGCTCGTGAAGTGAACCGCCTTAAGAATGAAGATATGGCCAACGCGAGTGCTCTTGGGGCATTGATGCGGGAACTTGCAGATGTGATTGGTATTTTGTACCAAGACCCAGAAGCTTTCCTAAAAGGTGGTCAAGGTGACGACGATGAAGCGGCAGAAATTGAAGCTTTGATTAAGTTACGTAATGACTCTCGCGCTGCGAAAGATTGGGCAAATGCGGATTTAGCTCGCGACAAGCTTAACGAGATGGGCATCGTTTTAGAAGATGGCCCAGCGGGTACAACTTGGCGTCGTAAGTAATTCATTAGAGATTGTGGGCGTAAGCCCACTTTCTTTATCTAGACTATTTTCGTTTTCTAGATTCTTTTTTGTGTTCTTCAAATTTTAAATGGCACTGAATGTCGATTATTTTAGGGATTGACCCCGGCTCTCGTATAACGGGCTATGGCGTGATCAAACAACAAGGCAGACACCTTTATTACTTAGGCAGTGGCTGTATTCGCACCTCCGAGAAAGATCTTCCCACGCGCCTAAAGCAAATCTATGCAGGTGTTACCGAAATCATTACCCAGTTTCAGCCGGATGTGTTTGCTATTGAGCAAGTGTTTATGGCGAAGAACGCTGACTCTGCACTTAAGTTAGGGCAGGCGAGAGGCAGTGCTATTGTCGCAGCGGTAAACGCAGACCTTCCGGTTTACGAGTATGCCGCACGTCTAATCAAACAAGCGGTTGTCGGTACGGGTGGCGCAGATAAGTCCCAAGTTCAGCATATGGTTCAACAAATGTTGAAGTTACCTGCCAAACCACAAGCGGACGCAGCTGATGCATTGGGGGTTGCGATTTGCCACGCCAATACCAATAAAACCCTGATAGCTCTGGCTGGCAAAGCGACAGGGGCCAGAAAAGGGCGCTACCGATAAGGTTTGAACTCTCATTGACACTAAAGAGAGTGTGATATGTTCCTTACCTATCTTTTACTGGCTATATATCCAGTTATTTATTATCATCTTTCCCATTACAAATTTCCCAACCAAAGGAATCTCAAGTGATTGGACGTCTTCGTGGCACTCTTATAGAAAAGCAACCACCAGAACTATTAATTGAAGTTGGCGGCATCGGTTATGAAGTGCAAATGCCGATGAGTTGTTTCTATGAACTACCAAACATTGGTGAAGAAGCCATCATTTATACTCACTTTGTTGTCAGAGAAGATGCACAGCTTCTTTACGGTTTTAATACTGTTAGCGAACGAGCATTGTTCCGTGAAGTGATTAAAGCAAATGGGGTGGGACCTAAAATGGGCTTGGGTATCCTGTCTGGTATGACGGCATCTCAATTTGTTTCTTGTGTTGAGAGAGAAGATATTTCAACTTTGGTTAAGCTCCCAGGCGTCGGCAAGAAGACCGCTGAGCGTCTGGTTGTCGAAATGAAAGACCGTTTGAAAGGTTGGGGGGCAGGAGATCTGTTTACGCCTGCAACTGATGCTGCACCAATGGATTCTCTGCCTAATTCACAAGAGCAAGGAGCAGAAGACGAAGCGGTAAGTGCTCTGCTCTCTCTAGGCTACAAAGCACCTCAAGCGGCTAAAGTCGTGTCTCAAGTTGCTAAACCGGGGATGACCAGTGAGCAACTTATCCGTGAAGCATTGAAATCCATGGTTTAGAATGATTGGATTATTGCGGACGTGTTTTATCTTAGAAGTATTGGCACATAACAACGACGAAGAGCAGACGTTAGGAAAGTATATATGATTGAAGCTGATCGCCTTATTGCTCCAATGAACCCTTCATTTAAAGATGAAGAGGTGATTGATCGTGCGATTCGTCCTAAGAAATTGGCCGATTATCAAGGTCAGAATCACGTTCGTGATCAAATGGAAATTTTTATCAAAGCGGCGCAAATGCGCAGTGAGGCGCTCGATCATCTGTTGATATTCGGCCCTCCCGGGTTGGGTAAGACCACATTAGCGAATATTGTTGCTAATGAGATGGAAGTAAACATTCGCACCACATCTGGTCCTGTGCTCGAAAAGGCAGGTGACCTAGCCGCACTGCTTACCAACTTAGAAGAGAACGATGTGCTCTTCATCGATGAGATTCATCGCCTTAGTCCTATGGTTGAAGAAGTTCTTTATCCGGCAATGGAAGACTATCAACTGGATATCATGATTGGTGAAGGGCCTGCGGCTCGCTCAATCAAGATAGATTTGCCTCCATTCACGTTAATAGGGGCAACAACCAGAGCTGGGTCGCTGACCTCTCCCTTAAGAGACCGTTTTGGCATTGTCCAGCGTCTCGAATATTACAAGATTGCAGACTTGCAACATATCGTACAGAGAAGTGCAAATTGCCTAGGTTTGTCTATGGATAGCGAAGGGGCTTTGGAAATAGCTCGTAGAGCACGAGGAACGCCTCGAATTGCTAACCGATTATTACGCCGTGTTCGAGATTATGCGGAAGTGAAAGGTAACGGGCACATATGTGATGATACTGCAGACAAAGCATTGAATATGCTGGATGTCGATAATCAGGGCTTTGACTATATGGACAGAAAACTACTTTTAGCTATCATGGAGAAGTTTTCTGGCGGTCCTGTTGGTCTCGACAACCTTGCTGCAGCCATTGGTGAAGAGAAAGATACCATCGAAGATGTTATCGAACCGTATCTAATTCAACAAGGCTATTTACAAAGAACACCACGTGGACGTATTGCTACTGACCGTGCTTATTTGCATTTCGGTTTGGTTAAATAAAGTTACAATTGTTTTTGATTAAATTGTAGACACGCGCTTTGTGATTGGTGTCACAATTCAAAAATCTTAAAAGGTTATAAAGGGTTATCATAGTTTGTTGGCTTGTTAACCCTTTGTTGCTCAAAACCTGCTCTCCTCGGCTATTTTTACCTAACGCTAACAATAAATATCAGTTTCTGTTGATCTGGGTCATTTTGTTGTTCTGTTGTATAAAATTCACGCAATAAAATTGATTTAAGTCAAAGCGCTTTTGTACGAGAAATCTTTTGAAACGTAGGTTTTTTCTCAGTAGTATTAGCTCAAGCTATATTAGCTGTTACTTAACAATTAACTAACCACAAAAGCACATAAATGCAACAACTGGTTGTTAAGTGGCAACATTTTACCGTTGTCCTTAACAGGTGTTTGGTTGTTGTAATATGTCATAAGGTGTCATTCAGCCGGCACAAAGGAGTTACTATGATTGACGTAGTTGATCTGTCGCGGTTGCAGTTCGCACTGACAGCGATGTATCACTTCTTGTTCGTTCCATTGACTCTCGGTATGGCTTTTTTACTAGCCATTATGGAGTCTTTATATGTAATGACTGACAAGCAGATCTACAAGGACATGACTAAGTTCTGGGGTAAGCTTTTCGGTATCAACTTCGCATTGGGTGTGGCTACAGGCCTGACAATGGAATTCCAGTTTGGTACCAACTGGTCTTATTACTCTCACTACGTAGGCGACATTTTTGGTGCTCCTCTTGCAATCGAAGCCTTAGTAGCGTTTTTCCTAGAATCTACCTTCGTTGGTTTGTTCTTCTTTGGATGGGACCGACTCACTAAGCGTCAACACTTGGCGGTTACGTGGTTAGTTGCACTAGGCTCAAACTTCTCTGCACTGTGGATCTTGATCGCTAACGGCTGGATGCAAAACCCTGTGGGTGCTGAATTCAACTTCGAAACCATGCGTATGGAAATGGTGAGTTTCGCTGAAGTTGTATTTAACCCTGTAGCTCAGGTTAAGTTTGTTCATACCGTGGCTTCTGGTTACACAACGGGTGCAATGTTCATTCTTGGTATCAGTTCATACTACCTATTGAAAGGTCGTGATGTTGCTTTTGCTCGTCGCTCTTTTGCTATCGCTTCATCATTCGGTATGGCGGCAATTTTGTCAGTAATCGTACTGGGTGATGAGTCAGGTTACGAAGTCGGTGAGGTTCAGAAAGTGAAGCTGGCTGCTATTGAAGCGGAATGGCACACAGAACCGGCTCCAGCAGCGTTCACCATGTTTGGTCTTCCAAACCAAGAAACCATGCATACGGATTACGCAGTTAAGATTCCATATGTAATGGGTATTATCGCGACTCGTTCATTTGATACTGAAGTAAAAGGTCTGCGTGACCTTCGTGATGAACACGTTGATCGCATTCGTAACGGTATGTATGCGTACGAACTGCTAGAAAAACTTCGTGCTGGTGATAAATCATCAGAAAACATGACGGCATTTGATGAAGTGAAAAATGACCTAGGTTATGGCTTGCTACTTAAACGCTACACAGACAAAGTTACTGACGCGACTGAAGAGCAAATTCAAGCAGCAGCAGATGACTCTATCCCAACAGTATGGCCTCTATTCTGGTCATTCCGTGTGATGGTGGGCGTTGGCTTTATCATGCTGTTTGTATTTGGTATGTCATTCGTGCAGACATGTCGTCAAAAAATCGAACAGAAACCTTGGGTTCTTAAAGCGGCACTATTCAGTATTCCGCTACCTTGGATTGCAATCGAATCAGGTTGGTTTGTAGCTGAATACGGTCGTCAACCTTGGGCCGTTGGTGAAATCTTACCAACAAACGTTGCCGCTTCTGCGCTAAGTGCGAGTGAAATCTTGACGTCTCTATTCGCGATTTTGGCTCTGTACACAATATTCCTGATTGCTGAAGTTTATCTAATGGTTAAGTTTGCTCGTAAAGGCCCTAGCAGCCTGAAAACTGGTCGTTACCATTTTGAGCAGGACGCTAACTCTGTAGAAGACAAAGTTAGTCGCCAAGTAGAAGCATAAGCAAGGAGAGAACACATGTTTGATTATGAAATCTTGCGACTAATCTGGTGGGTACTAATTGGTGTATTGCTGGTTGGTTTCGCAATTACAGATGGCTTTGACATGGGCGTTGGCGCGCTAGTCCCGGTTATCGGTAAAAGCGACAATGAACGTCGTGTAATGATTAACTCTATCGCTCCTCACTGGGATGGTAACCAAGTTTGGTTGATCACAGCGGGTGGTGCTTTGTTTGCGGCATGGCCTTTGGTTTATGCAACATCGTTCTCTGGTTTTTACCTAGCGATGATTGTGACTTTGGCTGCGCTTTGGTTGCGTCCACTTGGTCTTGATTACCGTTCAAAAATCGAAGATCCAAAATGGCGCAATGTATGGGATATCTGCATCTCAATCAGTGGTTTTGTTCCACCAATCATTTTTGGTGTGGCATTTGGTAACTTGCTACAAGGTGTACCATTCCAACTGAATGATTTCCTTATGCCGACTTATCACGGTTCATTCTTTGGTCTGCTAAATCCGTTTGCACTTTTGTGTGGCCTAGTTAGCTTGTTCATGATCCTTCTACAAGGCGCTTCTTGGCTACAAATGAAGACGACAGATGCGGTTCATGCTCGAGCTCGTGGCGTGGCTCAGCTTATGGGTCTGTTAACGACAGTTGCATTTGTTGCCGCTGGCTTCTGGGTTCAGGGTCTTGAAGGATACGTTATTGCTGGCGGTATTGACGGCAATGCAGTGTCTAACCCTCTAAACAAAGAAGTCGTGCGTGAAGTGGGTGCTTGGATGAACAACTTTGAGCAATATCCGTTAATGTGGGCAGCGCCTGCATTAGGTGTGGTAATGCCACTACTTGCAGCTTTAGCTTCTCGTTTTGAGAAAGGTGGCTTTGCGTTCTTGGCTTCAAGCCTAGGTAACGCGGGTGTTATCTTCACTGCTGGTTTGGCTATGTTCCCATTTGTTATGCCATCAAGCTTAGATCCGAAGAGCAGCTTAACGATGTGGGATTCTACATCAAGCGAACTGACTCTTAATCTAATGACGGTTGTAGCATTTGTAATGGTGCCAATTATTCTGGCTTACACTTCATGGACTTACTACAAGATGTTTGGTCGTCTTGACAACAAGTTCATTGAAGAAAACAAGAACTCACTTTACTAAGGAGCAAAAATTATGTGGTACTTTGCATGGATTTTAGGCGTATTACTCGCTTGTGCATTTGGCATCATCAATGCTCTTTGGCTAGAGCACACTGAAATGATGGATAAAGATAGTGAATAACTTGTCGACTCAGGTTGCCAAGTTCCACTCTCCAATGGATAAAACCTTATTCAAGGTTTTATCCTTGGCTCTGGGGTTCTACCATTTATTTTCCATTATGTGGAACCCAGAATCTTACGCTGATAGTATTGGTGGATTTAATGCCATCGTCGCTCCATTGATCATCTGGGCAATGTGCTCAAGTATGGTTTACGGCGTAGGGTTTAAACCACGCTTTTGGGTTTGGCAGCTATTGTTTAGCCCTTACATTTCACTTCCAATACTGGTTATTTTCGCTGGGATACGACTTCTCGCTTAAGTGATTGAAATAACGGTTGGTGAAGAAATAAACGAATTAGCGCTTTCTCTTTGAGGTAGCGCTAATTTTTTTGACACACTGTTACGAATTAACTCATTCCCCCTTGTACTATCGACGACGAGTTGCGTTATAGTAAAACCTCATTCGGTAAATCAATTAATCCAAAATTATGAAAGCGTTTCATTGGCCAATCACCATTTACTACGAAGACACGGATGCAGGTGGTGTTGTTTATCATTCGAACTACCTTAAATTCTTTGAAAGGGCTCGTACGGAAATGCTGCGTGCCATCGGTGTATCCCAACAAGTTTTATTGGAACAACGTATAGGATTTGTTGTCAGACATGCCGACATTGATTTTATACAAGGCGCTCGATTGGACGAACAGCTCAACGTTGTCACGACTATTTCAGAACTCAAGAAAGCATCGCTAATATTCTGTCAGGAGCTCGTCAATCCTGATAACAAGGTGTTGTGTAAAGCAATAGTTAAGGTAGCATGTATCGACAATGAGAAGATGAGACCTAAGGCCATGCCTCAATTAATTATTTCGGAGTTAACCAACTGTGCAAGCTGATATTTCAATTCTCGACCTTTTCCTTCAGGCCAGTTTGTTAGTCAAAATGGTCATGCTTATTCTTTTGGGAATGTCGATTGTTTCGTGGGCGATGATTATCAAGCGCTATAAAGTTTTGTCACAGGCTACGAGAGATGCTGAAGCGTTTGAAGACAAGTTTTGGTCAGGTACAGATTTAGCCGTTCTCTATCAAGATGTGAAAAAACGTAAAGATGAGATTATGGGTACAGAAGAAATCTTCTACTCAGGTTTCACTGAATTCGCTCGCCTACGCAAAACCAACTCTGATTCACCAGACTTCGTGATGGAAGGTACCGGGCGAGCTATGCGTGTTTCTGTGGCACGCGAAGTAGAAGAGCTGGAAACAAACTTACCATTCCTAGCAACGGTGGGCTCAATCAGCCCTTATATCGGATTGTTTGGTACGGTTTGGGGTATTATGCATGCGTTCATTGCGTTAGGCGCAGTAAAGCAAGCAACATTAGCAATGGTTGCGCCGGGTATCGCTGAAGCGTTGGTTGCGACAGCAATGGGTCTGTTTGCAGCCATTCCTGCGGTAATGGCATACAACCGTTTAAGCAATACGGTTGGCAAGTTAGAGCACGCTTACGCAACGTTTTCTGAAGAATTCCATAGCATTTTACACCGTCAAGCAATGGCGGGTAGGGAATAATCAATGGCCGGTTATCAGCCAAAAAAGCGTAAACTCACCGCTGAAATCAACGTTGTACCTTACATCGACGTTATGCTGGTGTTGCTTATTATTTTTATGGTCACATCACCGTTTGTTACGCAAGGTGTCGATGTAGAGTTACCTAAAACATCAACGGCTAAACCAGCGTCTGAGATGGCTGGGGATAGTGATGCGAGCTTTATCATTGTAGAAATTGATAAAGAAGGTAACTTAGGGTTGAGCGTTAACAATGAAGAGGTTCAGCGAGGGTTATCACTACAAGACATTATTGTCAGAGTGAAAGCAGAGCTATCACTTAAGCCAAATTCTCCTGTCGCCGTGGGCGGTGATGCTGCCACACCGTATGCAGAAGTGGTACTTGTGTTAGATGAATTAAGTCGAGCCGGTATACCAAAAGTCGGGTTGTTAACGGATATCAAGGAATAGGCTTAACATCGTTCATGAAAGATCATAAGTCGAAGAAAAGCTCATACACCAAGCCGATAGCGTTGTCTGTCGGCCTTCATGTAATTTTAATTGTCACTTTACTTTGGGGCACAGACTTCACTATGTCCAAACCAGAACCGTCTGGACAAATGGTGCAAGCGGTTGTAATTGACCCCAACTTAGTTAAGCAGCAAGCGAATAAAATCCGTAGTCAACGCGAAGCTGCATCTAAAAAAGAGCAAGAGCGTTTAGACAAGCTACGCAGGGAAAGCGAGCAGCTTGAAAAGAATCGCAAAGCGGAAGAAGAGCGTATTCGTAAGCTGAAACAGCAGCAAGCCAAAGAGGCTAAAGCCGCAAGAGATGCGGAAAAGCGTCGTCAAGAGCAAGAAGAACAGCAAAAGGTTGCTGCAGAAAAAGCGCGCGTAGCAAAAGAACAAGCAGCTAAAGCTGAAGCAGAGCGTAAAACTAAAGAAGAAGCAGCGAAGAAAGCGGAAGCTGAACGCGTAGCGAAAGAGGCCGCGGCAGCGAAAGCCGAGCAAGAAAGAGTAGCAAAGGAAAAAGCGGCTCAGGAAGCTCAAGAAAAAGCCCGTCGTGAACGCGAGGCTGCGCAAAAAGCAGAGCAAGAAAGAATAGCGAAAGAAAAAGCGGCAAAAGAAGCGGCTGAAAAAGCGAGACTAGAGAAAGAAAGAGCAGAAAAAGCAAGGCTAGAGCGTTTGGAACAAGAAAAAGCACTGAACAGTATTTTTTCAGGCTTAGAAAGTGAAGCTCAGCAAAACACCTCGGCTCGTTCACAATATGTAATGAGTGAAGCGGAACGTTGGGGCGCAATATATACCCAGATGATTCAGCAAAATTTGTTACTGGAAGACAGTTTTAAAGGAAAAGAATGTAAGGTGAACTTACGTTTGATACCAACAGGTGCAGGCGCAATAGTAGGAGAGTTATCGGTTATGAACGGTGATTCACGCCTATGTTCTGCAACAAGACGTGCAGTAGCGCAAGTTGGAACATTTCCATTACCGAAAGACGATTCTGACGTAGTCGAAAAACTGAAAAATATTAATTTAACCGTAGTACCAGAGTAAAAAGGATAAAGCTTGTGTTTAAGCGATTGATTTTAGGATGTGTACTTGTCATCACAAGTAGTCTGCAATTTGCCAATGCAGCGTTGGAGCTGGTTATTACCGACGGTATCAATTCTGCGCGGCCAATTGCTATTGTTCCGTTCAAATGGGAAGGTTCCGCTCCTTTACCACAAGATGTTTCGGCTGTTATTTCATCTGACTTACAACGAAGTGGGAAGTTTAGCCCAATTCCTACAAACAAAATGCCACAAACTCCATACACTGAAGCACAGGTGAAATTCGATGCTTGGACCAGTATTGGTGTCGATGCGCTGCTTACAGGAAGCATTACTCAAAATGCTGAAGGCAATTATGTTATTAATTATCAACTAGTAGATGTTGTTCGTGGACAGTTGACTCAAGGCCAAGGTAAATCGTTGAGCCCAGACGGTCAGTTGGTTCTTTCTAAAGATCATGTGCTGTTCAACAAGGTTGCTACTGTACCCGCGAAGCGACTACGAGAGTATGCGCACCGTATTTCAGATCTTGTCTATGAGCAACTCACAGGGGAAAAAGGTGCGTTTTTAACTCGTATCGCCTATGTGGTCGTGAACGATAAAGATCCATACCCTTATCAACTACGTGTTGCCGATTACGACGGTTATAACGAAAGACTGGTTCTTCGTTCTAAGCAGCCTCTTATGTCACCGTCATGGTCACCAGATGGCAAAACACTGGCTTACGTTAGTTTCCAGAATGGTCACGCAGAAATTTACCTGATGAACATTTACACTGGAACTCGTGAAAAAGTGACGTCATACCCACGCCATAATGGGGCTCCAAAATTTTCTCCTGACGGAAAACAGTTGGCGTTGGTACTGTCTAAAACAGGCAGTCTACAAGTGTATACCTTGGATCTGGCTTCCCGTAAGCTGACGCAAATAACGAGTGGTCGCTCAAATAACACGGAACCATTTTGGCATCCGAATGGTGAATCACTCATATTTACATCAGATCGGGGTGGTAAACCACAGATATATCAAGTAAATTTGTCAGACCGTGCGACGACGCGTTTGACTTGGCAGGGCAGCCAAAATTTAGGCGGTCAGATTACTCCGGATGGCAGATTCCTCGTTATGGTGAATCGTTCAAACTCTGGCTTTAACCTGGCAAAACAAGATTTGGAAACAGGGTCAGTACAAGTTCTTACAAAAACTTTGCTTGATGAGTCTCCAAGTATTGCGCCGAATGGTGGTATGGTTATATACAGTTCCATCTACAACAAGACCAACGTATTGTCGATGGTCTCAATAGACGGAAGATTTAAAGCTAGATTACCGGCAACCAATGGACGTGTACGCGCTCCTGCCTGGTCTCCGTTCTTATAGCGAAAAATACAAAATAAAGGAAAACAAGATGCAACTTAATAAAGTTCTTAAAGGGCTACTAATTGCGCTACCTGTACTAGCAGTGACAGCTTGTAGTTCAAGCGATGACGCAGCAAGCAACGCTGGTTCAGAAACAACTAACCAATCAATTTCAGGTTCAGCTAACCAAGTTGATACAACTGTTGTTTCTCCAATGGATCAAAATGGTCAGCTTTCTGAGCAAGAGCTTAAAGAGCAAGCTCTACGTGAAACTTCAACCATTTACTTCGCATTCGATAACGCAACTATCGCTGGCGACTACGAAGAAATGCTAGCGGCTCACGCAGCTTACCTAAGCAAAATGCCAAGCCTTAAAGTAACTATTGAAGGTCACGCTGATGAACGCGGTACTCCAGAGTACAACATCGCACTAGGCGAGCGTCGTGCACAAGCTGTAGCTAAATACCTAGAAGCACTAGGTGTTCAAGCTGACCAAATTTCTATCGTTAGCTACGGCGAAGAGAAGCCTCTTCTTCTTGGCCAATCTGACGAAGTATATGCTAAGAACCGCCGCGCAGTTCTAGTATACTAATTCGGGGATGAACCTCATGTTCAGTAACTTAAAGCGCGTGATCACGCTTACGTTACTGGCAAGTGCAGCGAACAGTTCGTTCGCTGCACCAGCTCCAGTATCTGATCTCAGCAATAATTCATCTAGCCAAGCCTCTTTTACTCGGACTGCTTCTTCAGAATCGGAAGTTCAGCGATTAGAGCGTCTGCTTGAAAATCGTGCGCGCCTCCAAGTGCAAATGCAGCAACAGCTAGACGACATGGCTCTCGAAATTAATGAATTACGTGGGCAGATAGAAAAAAATAACTACGATATGCAGCAGATGTTACAACGCCAAAGGGAGTTGTTTGTCGAGCTTGACCGTGTTCGTGGTGAAATGAAAAAGCCTACACCTGCGGTGGTTGCATCTAATGATGAAGACGTACCTAAAGGTACTTTCAGCAGTGATGCTGATGAACAAGCGGCCTATCAAAATGCCGTAGACCTAATTCTGAAGAAACGCGACTACGCCGGAGCGATAGCTGCTTTTCAACAATTCCAAAAAGATTATCCAAACTCGAACTTTGCTCCCAATGCTCATTATTGGTTAGGACAACTGTACTTTGCTAAGAAACAAGATAAAGAAGCTGTGACCAGTTTTGCTGCTGTGGTTTCTTATAAAGATTCTAACAAGCGAGCGGATGCTTTAGTGAAGTTAGGAGACATTGCTAAGCGAAATAACAACGCTGCACAGGCTACCAAGTACTATCAGCAAGTGGTTGACGAGTACCCAACCAGTGCTTCAGCGAAAGTCGCCAGTGAAAATCTGAAATAATAAAAGCAGATGATAGAAAAGAGGTTGCCAAATGGCAGCCTCTTTTTCCTTTTACACCTATCTAAAGCAACGAATATCGCTGACGAGTAATAAAATTTTCTGTCGTTGCCCAAAGGAATCATTTTTGCCTATCTATTCTATGTCGGTGTACAATGCCCGAATTAAAGGAAGTTGCATAGAGCATGAGCAATGAGCCATATATTAGATAAAATCGATACGGTTTACCCATTCCCTCCAAAACCGATTCCATTATCGGCGGAAGAGAAGCAAACCTACCTTGCGAGTATTAAAAAGCTGCTGAAAGAGAAAGATGCAGTTTTAATCGCGCATTATTATACAGACCCAGAAATCCAAGCCCTTGCGGAAGACACAGGCGGCTTTGTTGGTGATTCTCTGGAAATGGCAAAGTTTGGTAACCGCCACCCAGCAAGCACACTGATTATTGCTGGTGTACGCTTCATGGGCGAGTCTGCGAAGATTCTTACGCCTGAGAAACGAATTTTGATGCCAACGCTAGAAGCAGAATGCTCACTAGATCTTGGCTGTCCTGCTGACAAGTTCTCAGAGTTTTGCGATGCACACCCAGACCATACTGTGGTCGTGTATGCGAACACTTCTGCCGCTGTAAAAGCGCGAGCTGACTGGGTAGTGACTTCTAGTATTGCTTTAGAAATTGTTGAGCAGCTTGATTCTGAAGACAAGAAAATCATCTGGGGTCCAGATCGTCATCTTGGTTCTTACATTGCAAATAAAACCGGCGCAGACATGCTGCTTTGGCAAGGCGAGTGTGTGGTACACGATGAGTTTTCAGCAGACGCACTGAAGAAGATGAAGAGCCTCTATCCAGAAGCGGCTATCTTGGTTCATCCAGAATCGCCTTCAAGTGTGGTAGAACTTGCCGATGCTGTAGGTTCGACAAGCCAATTGATCAAAGCAGCGAAAGAATTGCCTCATCAGAAAATGATTGTCGCAACAGACAAAGGTATTTTCTTTAAGATGCAGCAACTCGTACCTGAAAAAGAGCTGATTGAAGCGCCAACAGCAGGTGCAGGCGCGACTTGTCGCAGCTGTGCGCATTGCCCTTGGATGGCAATGAATGGCTTAAAAGCGATTGAAAAAGCACTGAAAGACGGTGGAAGCGAACACGAAGTTTTCGTTGATGAAGAGTTACGTGTTAAGTCGTTGATCCCGCTAAACCGTATGTTGGATTTCGCAGAGCAGCTTAATATCAAGGTAAAAGGCAACGCTTAAGCGCGGCTACCAACGAATTGATAAGCCAATAAAATGAAAGAAGCCAGCATAATGCTGGCTTCTTTGTTTCTCATAGAAGATGTGTTCTATTGAGCTTCAGCGAGAGCAACACCGCGCTGAGTTAAGCCGCAGAGCATGACTGGGATCGCAGCGTAGATCTCTTCAAACTGATCTAAGCCTTCCATACCTTGCTCATTTAAAGTGGTCAGTGCCGTCTCAGGATCGTAAAGCATGCTGAGGGAAAGCAGTACGCCACCCAGTAGGGCATTGTCTTGGCTTTCTTCCGGCATTAATACTTCCCAATCATCACGGGCAAGCTGCCAACCCTGCAGTACACCTTCACAGAAATCACGCACTGAATCGGTAACAATTTCTTCTTCATCAAGGTCATAACCTTGAGGCCAAACCCAAGTACCCTCTAAAAATGAAGAACGATACTGGTTCCACATATCAATAATATGTTGGATGTAGGTTTCTAGTTGCTCTCCATCGCTAAAAGGCGCGATTTCTTCGCCACCCCAAAGGAAAGGAAGCCATTCCTGCGGTGGAAGAATGTTTGGCGCGCAGGACATAGCGGCAACAAAGCCACGTGACTTAGCTTCGTTAAGCAACTTATCTTCAAATTCAGGTTGGGTAAGGATATCGTGTAAGGTCAAAATAAGGTTCCATACTTTACTGCGAAAAATTAACGCTATCTTACCTTTAACCGTCTTTTGATGCGAGTTCACAGAAGAAACCGTTTTTAGCAAACAAAATGTGGTTTGAGTTAATATTTGCAGCCTCGAATGGAAAAAATCCCATATAATTTCACTATACTGTCGCTAAAGGATTTTTTTTCAAAGGCTTATGGAAATACGTTCATCATTAAAGCGCAAGAGCATGTTGGCTCTCATCGTGTATTTGTGCTTTTTCCTAGCCACAATTGGCTCGCTAACATACCTAGCTGTAGATTCACCTTTCAGAAAAGAATTGAAGCAGTATTTGGATGTGCGCGCTGAGCTTTTGTCGTCACAAGTTTTAGATCCCCTCAATCGTTCGGTAGGCGTTCTCCAAAGTATTGTTAGTATTGCTCAAGCTTCAGAAAGCCAAGAAGAGGCTTCACGCATGCTACGTTCGATATTTTCTACTGTTGATGATGTGGTTATCAGCGGCGGCATTTGGCCCAAGCCGTTCAGTATCGCCCCCGATGCCAAGTACAAAGGGTTGTTCTTCAACAGAGCGACAGATGGAAAAATCGATCAACTTTATTCTTGGAATAACCCTGAAGCAGGTGGATATGACAGTGAAGTTTGGTACGTGTCAGGAATGGAAGAACCGAGCGGTAGTATATTCTGGTCTCCTGTTTACGTAGACTCTTTCACTCAAATCCAAATGATCACAGTAACTTCACCTTATTATGTGAACGGTGAATTTGCTGGCGTAGCCACTGTAGATCTTTCATTACATAGCTTAAAGGAGTTGATCGCTCTTCACGCCGAGAGATATCAACTAGGGGTTTCATTGAGAGACTCATACGGTTCAAACATCGCTGAGCATAACTTCCGGTTAAGAGATGGCGCGTATGTCAGCAAGTATACTTTTGGTGATTTCAACTGGAAACTTGATGTTGTTAACTCTCATCGCTTGGTCGATGACGACGTTTATGACTTAGTGATGAGTGTCGAAAAAGGGATCCTGCCATTTTTGCTCTTTTGCTTAATGTTGGGGTACTACTTAATTAATCGCTATCTGATTAAACCCATTGTTGTTATTGCACAAAAAGTTGATGATTCAAAAGAGGGTGGAACCATTGATATTGCGTACAATAGCCAAGATGAAATTCGTTATTTAATTGATACTTTCAATCAAAAGACGGTTTATTTGGAAGCCGAGAAAATTAAGGCGCAGGCTTCGACAAAATCGAAAAGTATTTTCCTCGCGACTCTGTCCCATGAGATTCGCACGCCAATGAATGGTGTTCTCGGGATGGCTCAAATACTACTGCGTGGTGACTTAAAGCCTCAACAACGTAGACAATTGAAAACGCTATATGAATCTGGCGAACATATGATGTCGCTCCTTAATGAGATGCTTGATTTCTCCAAATTCGAGCAAGGTCATATGGAGCTCGACAACAGCAAGTTTCCACTTGAATTTATAATTGGCAGTGTCACCAGTGTTTATTCCTCTCTCTGCCAGGAGAAAGGCCTACAGTTTAAAGTTTACTCAGAAGTACCCGCAAACCGTTGGTATTTTTCAGATAAAGCCAGAATTCGTCAGATCCTGTTTAATTTGTTGAACAACGCGGTGAAATTTACCTCACGCGGTTTTGTAGAAGTCTTTTTCAGTGAAGTGAAACTCGATGGTCAACTGTACTTAAGCATAAGAGTCAGTGATACCGGTATTGGTATTGAGAAGGCCGCACAGGAGAAAATATTCCGACCATTTGAACAGGCTGAGTCTTCAACTACTCGAAGGTTTGGTGGTACAGGTCTTGGTTTAGCGATTGTTAAACAGATAGCTGAACTTATGGAAGGTACGGTTTCTGTTAACAGCAAAGTGGATATCGGTACCAATTTTCAAGTGAATTTGAAAATTGATGTTTGCGAACCCGAAGCCTTTGAGAACAATCGTTCACGCCATTTAAGTTATTCAGGTTTGAAAGTATTGATAGTCGAAGATAACCGCACCAATACGATGATTATCGAAACTTTTATGAAAAATAAAGGTTTTGAGTGTGAGTGTGTCGAAAATGGTGAACTCGCCATACAAGCGGTTGCGAATGGACAATTTGACCTCATTCTTATGGATAACCACATGCCCGTCAAAGACGGTGTTGAGGCCATTCAATCAATACGCAAACTAGAAAGCCCTCAATCCAAAGTTCTGATCCTCGGATGTACTGCAGATGTATTCAAAGACACAAGAGAAAGCCTAATGAACGCAGGAGCGGACTCTATTGTTGCCAAACCCATCAATGCCGTTGAACTCGATGATACTCTCTATAAACACATTAACAAACTTTACCAATACCACTCAGAGATACCTAAAGTAACATTCAGTGGCAATGCCGAAGAAATGTTAGTCAAACTCTATATCGCGATCGAAAACAAAGCGTTGAGTGAAGCGTTGGATATTGTTGAGTTGCTGGAAAGTTCTCTAGAACTCCCTAGTGAAAGCCAGTTGGTAACGGCACTTATTGCCGTAAAATCTCATCTGGTTGAGGGCGAGTTACCTCCTAAATCCTCCATCGATTTATTAACGATATTGCTGTCAGATTATTAAGCCCCGAAAGACTACCCAGTTTATGCTTCTAAACATCAGAGCATAGAAGAATCATTTGTTATAACTGTGTGAAATAAGAGAGAGATGCTACTTTACTTTTCATTTATGGTTGTTTATTTACCAACTAATTAAAAATACGAGATCAAAAACTGCATTGGTTGTGTTCTAATGGCGCCATCAACTGCCCGATCTTTTTGTGGTGGTGATATGTGTTATAAGAGCGCTAATTTTGCAGTTTATTATCTTGTGAGGACATAAATGAAAGCTCGTGGCCCTTTTTGTATACGTCATGCTGCTGCGGACACTTTTGCTATGGTTGTATTCTGCTTTGTATCGGGGATGATTATTGAAATCTTTATCTCTCAGATGACATTTGAGCAGTCACTAGCGTCGCGAACTTTGTCTATCCCCGTAAATATCGCCATCGCTTGGCCTTACGGTGTATTTCGAGATTTTATGTTGAAGCAAGGTCGCCGTATTTCAGAAACCAGTGTAATGAAAAATGTGTCTGACTTGGTTGCTTATGTGCTTTTCCAATCTCCTGTATATGCTGCAATCTTATACACAGTTGGTGCTTCAACAGACCAAATCGTGACAGCCGTTGCGAGTAACGCTGTGGTTTCTTGCGGTATGGGGGTGATTTATGGCTACTTCCTCGATATGTGTCGCCGTTGGTTTAAAGTGCCCGGTTATTACCGTGCTATGTGATACGCCGAAGAAATAAAACACAGTTGTAGGGAAAATATTCAATTTAGCCAATTAGTAAGCAAATAACTTAGTTAGAACGCTTTTTTTGGGATTTTTCCTTGACGATCATTAGCTGAATCATTAAATTAGCGCCTCGTTAGCCAATATGGTTAACCTACGGTGAGTTGTCCGAGTGGCTGAAGGAGCACGCCTGGAAAGTGTGTATACGGCAACGTATCGAGAGTTCGAATCTCTCACTCACCGCCACATTCTTGAAAAAAGACGTCCTAGGGCGTCTTTTTTCTTATCTAAAAAAGAAAGGTACGCAATGCGTACCTTTCTTTGATCTAGCCTTTAGAGTTGCTTAACCTAAAAACGATATGTAGCCCTGCAGGATGATTAGGTTAACAATGTCGATGAAGAATGCTCCGACAATAGGAACCACCATGAACGCTTGAGGGGACGGGCCAAAACGGTTAACGATAGATCCCATATTCATCACCGCTGTGGGTGTTGCTCCTAAACCAAAACCACAGTGTCCACCTGAGATGACCGCCGCGTCATAATTGCTGCCCATTATTTTGAAGGTCACATAATAGGTAAATACAGCCAGCATGGCTGACTGAACTGCCAATATTACTAGGAATGGAATAGCAAGGTCGAAAATGTTCCACAGTTTAAGGCTCATCAGTGCCATGGCTAAGAACAGCGCCAAAGATACTGTGCCCAACATATCGATGGTTTCAGCATCCAATTTTCGGATTTTAGTGACTTCTAAGAAATTAGTAATGATCACACCAATAAACAAAGCATAAACGAAATCAGGAATCATCAGCCATGAGATTTCATATGAGCTGACCCACTGTTCGAGATACTTGGCTCCTGTCACACAGATGAGCAGAAAGAACAGTTTTTCGATGACTTTTTTCGCTGTCACTTTGTCTTCTTCATACTCATTGTAGGTAACCAGTTCTGGGAACTTCTCGTGCGTTTTTGAACCTCTGCCATACTCTGATTCGATGTTGTTCTTTTCCACCAGACGTTGTGCAACAGGGCTACCAATAATGCCGCCTATGATCAAGCCAAAGGTAGCGGATGCCATTGCGATTTCGAGAACATTATTCATGCCATAGACATCTTGGAAAGTCTGAGACCATGCCGCACCTGTACCGTGGCCGCCGGACAAGGTGATTGAACCTGCTATCAATCCCATTAGTGGTTCTAAACCCAAAGCGGTTGCCAGTGACACTCCCACAGCGTTTTGAATGATGATATAGACGGAAGCTACAGCTAAGAAAATAAAGACTTTCGCTCCGCCTTTCATCAGCTGTGTATAGTTTGCAGCGAGACCCACCGTGGCAAAGAACATCAACATAAAAGTGTTTTGTAGCGGTAAATCAAATTCCAAATCGACGCCGTAGAAATGCAGTACCGTGATAGCGCAGGCGATGATCAGGCCGCCAACAATTGGCTCTGGAATGTTAAACTTGTTGAGAATTGGCAACTTGGCATTAATGAAGTGCCCTAGGAAAAGTACACTGATTGCAACTAAAAATGACTCAAGTGCACTTACTGATATCAAATGATTCATATTGCCCCTTATTCGTGGTTATATTCATCGTTCTTGAGGTAAGAGTGTTATGCGTCTTGTAGGGTAATAGCAAGCCCTTAAAGGCATTTTCCGAAAAAATTGATAGCTAATGTAAGACTTTCATCGGTTTTATCATCAGATGAGAAGAAAGGAGTTAAAAAATGACCAGAGAAGAGCTGTTAAATGAACTTACGAGTACCGAATGCATAGATTTGGTAAAGCTTTACCAAGATAACCCTTCCCAACATTTTTATACTCTGGTCGAGAAACTTTATACATTACGGGATGAACATGATCTAACTACGCGAATGTCGAGGTTTAAAACAGATGTTGAGAAACTCACTCAATCGTTTGACGATTTCAATATCGCTCCAGAGCAGTTTAAGCAAATAGCTCAGTCGCTCGATCTTAATCAACGTACTCAAAAGGTAATCCGTTTTATGCAAACCAACGATAACCACATAGCTTTTGCTAAACCAGTTGATCTGGTGATGTATGGTGATTCCATAACAGAATGGGGACCTTGGCATGATGGTATTCAAGGCATAACGTTAGCAAACCGTGGTTTAAGTGGTGATACAACAGATGGCATGAAATATCGAATCGAAAGCACCACCGCTTGTCAACCGAAACTCATCTGCATGATGGCTGGAATTAACGATTTGTCTCAAGGCTATAGCGTAGACGAAATTATAGAGAACTATAGCCAAATGCTGAACTACTGGCATCAGAGAGATATCGAGGTATGGGTACAATCGACGCTATTTGTTGGTCAGCGTCTAAACGAGTTAAATCCTCTTGTTGCGCAGTTGAACCAAGAACTCATCAAACTGTGTAACAACACTGGAGCAAAGTACATCGATTTGAATGCGGTAATATGCCCGCAAGGTGTATTGCCATTAACTTGCAGTGCCGATGACCTTCACCTTAACTCGTATGCATATGGAAAGTGGTTGTCACTATTAACGCCAATGCTGGACAGCTATTTCACTCACGATTAGCAAAGGACTGAGAACAAAGTTATCACTGTTTTGGAGTCGAATAGATAGCTATTAGCTGATTGAAAATTTGCATCAGTCTCTAACTTCGGTGACCCAGATTTATCACAATTGAGTAATCAAAGATTTCATCGATTTTTCAGCTATTGCTCTGTGTAATTATCCGGTTTTTCTATTAGTTAACAGGGATAAACGATGAAAAAAACGCTAGTGGCTGCTGCAATGATGCTTGCTTCAATGAGCCAAGTTCAAGCTTCTGATTGGGGATATCACGGGGAGCATGCGCCTGAGCATTGGGGTAAGGTTTCTGCGATATGTGCTCAAGGACAAAACCAAAGTCCCATCGACATCAGTGGCGTAACAAAAGCAGAACTGAAAAACCTTAAGTTTGATTATTCGGGTCAGGCAGTGTCTGTCACTAACAACGGTCACACTCTGCAAGCTTCCGTCTCTGAACAGAATACATTGTGGGTTGATGATAAGGCTTTTGAGTTAAAGCAGTTTCATTTCCATACGCCTTCAGAAAACCATGTTGATGGCCAGTCTTATCCGTTAGAAGCGCATTATGTTCATGCTGATAAAGACGGTCACTTAGCGGTTGTCTCTCTGTTTTTTAAATTGGGTGAGCAGAACGCGGAGCTGGAAAAATTACTGGCTGTAGCGCCGAAAGAAGAAGCAAAAGCGGATTTGTCAAAACCGTTTGACGTGACTTCTCTGTTACCAAAAGAAAAGCAGTACTACCGTTTTAATGGCTCGTTAACCACTCCGCCATGTTCTGAAGGCGTACGTTGGTTGGTATTGAAACAGCCACTTACTATTTCAGCCGATCAGGTTGAGAAGTTTGAACAGTTAATGGGGCATAACAACCGTCCAATTCAAGCAATTAATGCCCGTGTGGTCATGGGGCAGTAACGGCTATGAAGCCTACTTTGATAAGTTTGGTATCGAGTAGGCTTCCTAATTTCACACATTAATCACTCTTTGTGAGACTTCTTGTCATTATTGAGTTGAACCCACTTTAGCTGCCCGTTAGTTTCAAACTTGTTTGCTGATTGGCAAACCATATACAGCTCTCCAACCTGCAATAATGCCCCTTCTGAATACGCTTGGTCCTGATAGTAGCAAACGCGTTTACCTACATTGCCATCGACAACCACAGGAACGGGAGTCGCCGGAGTCGAGATTGTTTTAGCGAGCGAAATTGGGCTAATAAGTACCAATAATAGGGCGAAATATTTAGGCATACATCTGTTCCTTATAGGTCAAATTGGCGTTGGTAACGAGGAAGCATGCTCTCATTTCCTAACAGACCACCCTGATGAATATAGATGAGAGCAGGGCGATTTACAGTTCGCATATCTGAGTGTGTTAATTTCTCTTTTTCCAGCCATGACATTAAACAGCGCCACATGAGAGGGTCATACAGTAAATCAAATTCCACATGGGTTTGTTCGTTAAGCTGTTGCCAGATATCAAAATCTTCACGATAGATATGACCAAAGTAATGCTTACTGCCAAGATGCAGTATCTCTGGATGGCTTGTTTCGCCCAGCTCGTGAAATTGTTCCGTAAGGTATTCTGCGCCACCGACACAAGGGCAAGTAATGACTTGAACACCATGGGGTTGAAGAGCTTTGTGTAAAAATAGCGCCGTAGTTCCCGTTCCCGAAGGCAGAGCAACACGCCATTCTTGTTTAGGTTGCATGCGAGTCCATTCCAGAATCTCAGATGCCAGCTGTTTGACACCAGCTTCGGCCAACTTAGAACGACCACCTTCAGGAACTGACAAGCAGCTTTCATCTGGCTGTCGAATCTGTTCAATATACTCTCTGGGATGCAGACCAAATGGACGGGTTTCTATGATGTGAGCGTTAAGTTCCAGAGCCCCACGGTAGTTGCCAATTGGCCGCTGTTTTAGCCATGCAGGAATATGGTCAACATAGAACTCTAGCTGCCATCCACGAATGCGAGCTAAAGCTGCCATAGAATAGAGGGAATTAGCCTGAGCGGAGCCGTAGCCAATCAGGTTTGTTACTTGAGGCAAATCAGCGTCGAGTAGAGACATGAACTTTCGGGCTTTATTACCGCTAAACTGCGAATGCAATTGGTCATCACGTTTTAGATAAAAATGATGACCATTGAAATGGTGTTCGGTAATAGGGCTGTTTGCGAGTTTCATAACTCTTCCTGTTGCAATGAAATAGCCAATGGAAGCGTATTATAACCTTAACAACTCACCTCATAAGTAAGTTTATTGCCCAAAAGTAATTAGGGCTTCACAGCCAGTTGTAGGGCGATTCTTAATCGAAAAACTCCAGAGATATCGGCGACATAAGTCTTCAACTATCAACAAGCCTAAGCCATGCCCGTCTTGATTTTTTGTTTGATTTAAACCGGGGCCATTGTCTCTTATGGATAAAGAGTTTGCGGAGACTTCCAGTGTGATCTCACCTTGTTGCGTGGCTGCAATGGCATTTCGTAGCAGATTCCCTACCACCATGTTTAAAACGGCAGGAGAAGCCTTTAATTGAGGCATTTGGTGAAATATCAGTTCAATGTCGATCTCTTTGTCTTTTGCCTGAGCACTGTTGTGTTCAATAATTGTTTCAAATTCAATCTTACTTACTTCTCTTGCAACTGCTTCATCTTCGCTGCGTTCATAACGAACCAGTCCGAGTAGAGCGTCAACCATAGTGCTCATTTGTGATGTTGCATCGTTAATACGTACGATCTGGCGTTTTTGGAAATCGTCAGATACATTCCGTTCCAACAGTTTGCATGCACCTTTCACTATGGTTAGTGGTGTTCTTAGTTCATGACTGGCGTAGCGGGCAAAAGCTTGCTCTCGTTTGATTAAGTTATGAATTTCGTGACGATATTGATTAAGCTCATCGGCAAGAATTTTAAATTCAGTCGCCCCTCCGCTGGGAATGTCAAATACATGTGCAGCATTGCCACTGTGCTCTGTCAGCTGTTTTGTGAGGCTATTAATCGGTTCAATCAAACGTTGAGAGAGTCGTAATAGTAGGCCGCCAAAGATGAGTAGAAGTCCTGCAACACTGGTGACAACAATCAGGCCAGAGAATAAGGTTTCATTTTTCCCGAACTCTATCTGGTTGATATCCGACAGCAAGATGACGGGCTTTCTGGAACCATCTTTGTAGTAGTAGCTGAAAAACACCATACGTGAATCTGGGTCGCTACCGACTTCACCTACAAAACTATCTCTGCCTTCAAAATACTTATGATATTCAGCGGGAACTAAGTTGATATCGTTATAGGCAGTGGTGAGAACATCAATGGCGATTTTGCCTTCTTCACCATTCATAAATCGAGCAATGGCTTCGTTTTTATCTATTTCGATACGTCGTTCACCCACTTTGTCTTCTGACCAGTGCAGAGCGGTATAAAAAATAATGTAACTGGCTAAGCCCATAACCAAAGCAACACCAGTAAAAAACAGAGCTAACTGGCCAGTAAGAGTACGGGTATTGGCAAAACTAATGGTGTTCATTATACCTTCTCCAAACGGAAGCCAATTTTCGGTACGGTGACCAGCATAGAAGACTCAAAAGGTTTATCTAACTGGTTACGCAGTTGGTAAATGTGGCTTCGCAGTACATCGTTGTTTGGTTCGTTATCCTGCCAAAGCATATCTGTAATTTCTTCACGAGTGACCACATCGGGAGCGCGTTGGCAAAGCAGTTCTAAAATGGAATAGGTGGTTGGATTTAATGAAAGTTTGATGCCGTCGCGATACGCCTGATGCGTTTTTTGATCGATGCGAAGACTAGCGAATTCGAGAGACGTTTCAGTCACGGTTCTTCTATAGCGTTTAATTAATGCGTGCAGTCGAGCTTCAAGAATTTCGAGATCAAAAGGTTTGGTGAGGTAGTCATCTGCGCCGTATTTAAAGCCGCTTAACATATCTTCGCGACTATCCAGAGCAGTAAGCATGAGCACTGGCGTGGTATTACCGGCTTCTCTCAGTTTCTCACAGACGGTTAACCCATCCATACGCGGCAGCATCAAATCTAAAATGATGGCGTCGAACGCGGTTTCTAAAGCCAGTTTGAGGCCTAGCTCGCCATTATCGGCATAGTCGAGCTCCATCCCTTCACTTTCAAAGAAATCAAACAAGATCCCCGCCACTTCTCGATTGTCTTCGACCAGTAATATTTTTCTCATTTCAACGCTCGTTCAATTGCACCGCTACCGCCTAAAAGCGTAAGCCTAGACTTATCTGGTTCTATCTTGCCTCTATTCATCGTCGAAGAAAAGCCGAAATCCCTTGTGAATGAACGAGTGAGTGTTTGAAACGCATAAAAAAAGCCCAGAACATAAAGCGATCTGGGCGGATACAAAATGGAGTTAAATATGAAAAAGCAGTGGTGTTCGTGTTGTCAGAAGAAAAACAGTTTGACGGCCTGTGAAACTCTTAATGCGCTAACAACGTACATTAATTAGGACTGTGCGTTTTTGGTTTAGTTCCTTGGGAAATGAAAAAATATGAAGTTTTTTGTTTTTGTTTGTTGATTACAAGGTGATGGAAGGAAATGGCAAAGCAAGATCGGAAAGTGTGATGTTAATCTGTTGTTAATTTTGTGTATCAGAAGTATATTTCAAACAGGTGTTTGATTTAAGTGTTTCCTGTGAGTGATGAATGGCGTCGAGAAGTAGTACCAAAGAAAAAATACTGGATGTAGCTGAAGGGCTTTTCGCTGAACAAGGTTTTAATGATACCTCGTTAAGAACGATTACTGGTAAAGCGGGAGTCAATTTAGCTTCAGTGAATTATCACTTCGGTGATAAGAAAACTTTGGTTCGCGCAGTGCTGAACCGCTACTTAGAGGCATTTATGCCTGAAGTACACAAAGCTCTGATTGCATTGAATCAACGTGAGTCTTACTCAATGGAGGATGTGTTTGAATCACTGCGTGGGCCTTTGAAGAACCTCAACCAGGTCAGTACTCACGGTACGAGCCGCTTTATGTTGTTGATCGGACGAGGCTATACCGATGTGCAGGGGCATCTGCGCTGGTTTATCACCACTCGTTATCAAGATGTATTGAAATTGTTTACTGACTCGGTAATGAAAGCAAACCCTGAATTAACACGCGAAACTCTGTTTTGGCGTCTGCACTTTACCTTAGGCACATGTGTTTTCACTATGGCTTCAAGTAAGGCGCTGGCAGATATCGCAGAAAATGATTTTGGAAGTAAGGTCGATGCAAAAGTCGTTGTTGACCAGATCATTCCATATCTTGCTGCTGGCGTTGCAGCGAAAATATAAGCAAAAAAATAATAATAAAGTCCCGTGAACAAAAGGATCTGAACAATGAGCTCTCTACGACAAAAATGGATAAGTGACCCTGCCTTTAAGTTGTTTAAGAAGGTATTGCCACCGCTGTCTAGTACTGAAAAAGAAGCAATGGAAGCGGGCAGTGTTTGGTGGGATGGTGAACTGTTTTCTGGTCAACCAGATTTTCAAAAGCTTCACCATTACCCAAAACCGTCGTTTACTGCTGAAGAACAGTCATTTATGGATAACGAGCTGGAAACCCTGCTTGCTATGCTTGATGACTACAAAATCGTAAAAGAAGACCGTGATTTGCCAGAAGATGTCTGGACATTCATGCGTAAAGAGCGTTTCTTCTCTTTGAATATTTCTTCAGAGTATGGCGGCCGTGAGTTTTCTGCTTTGGCGAACTCAACCATCGTTGCTCGCATTGCGACACGCTCAATCAGCGCAGCTGTGACTGTCATGGTGCCTAACTCTTTAGGTCCAGGTGAGTTACTTTCTCACTATGGTACTCAAGAGCAAAAAGACTACTGGCTACCACGACTTGCAGACGGTACGGACATTCCATGTTTCGCACTCACAGGGCCAGAAGCTGGTTCTGATGCGGGCGGTATTCCTGACCAAGGCGTAGTGTGTTACGGCAAACACGAAGGTAAAGAGGTACTGGGTATTCGTTTAAGCTGGAACAAACGCTATATCACACTTGCACCAGTGGCAACGGTAGTGGGCTTAGCATTCAAACTGAGCGACCCTGAAAAGTTACTGGGTGACAAAGAAGATATCGGCATTACCTGTGCGTTGATTCCTGCGAGTCACGAAGGGGTCGAGATTGGTGAACGCCATGACCCACTCGGACTTGCGTTTATGAATGGACCAACACGCGGCACCGATGTGTTTATTCCAATGGAGTGGCTGATTGGCGGCTCAGATTACGCAGGTAAAGGCTGGCGTATGCTGGTGGAATGTTTGTCTGCTGGTCGCGGCATTTCTCTGCCAGCATTGGGTACTGCAATTGGTCATTTAACCGCTCGTACTACCGGGGCTTATGCTTATGTTCGTAAACAGTTCGGCATGCCTATTGGTAAGTTTGAAGGTGTAGCTGAATCTCTAGGTCGAATTGGTGGTTTAACTTATCTGCTAGAAGCAACCAGAACACTGACCACCACATCTCTAGATCTCAAAGAGAAACCGGGTATTGTGACTGCGATTGCTAAATACCATATGACAGAAATTGCTCGTACAATTTTGAATGACTCGATGGATATTCATTCTGGACGCGCAATTCAGGATGGCCCGATGAACTATCTGGCGAGCCACTATCTCGGAGTTCCGGTTGCGATTACCGTAGAAGGTGCAAACATTCTTACCCGCAATCTGATGATTTTTGGTCAAGGTGCGACGCGCTGTCACCCATATGTGTTAAAAGAGATGGAAGCGGCGGCGAACCCTGATGAAAAAGAAGGGGCAAAACAATTTGATAAGTTGCTATTCAAGCACATTGGTCACGCAACGAAAAACTCGATTGGTGCGCTTACTGCGGCGTTAACGGGCTCTGCATTTGTTAAAGCGCATATGAGTGGTCCAACGAAGACTTACTATAAACAGCTCACTCGTCTAAGCCGTGTATTGGCAGTGAGTGCTGACATGGCAATGTTAACGCTTGGCGGAGAACTGAAACGCAAAGAGATGATCTCAGCGCGTTTAGGTGATGGTTTGAGTTACTTGTATATGGCGTCTGCGGTATTGAAGAAATACGAAGATGATGGTCGTCAACAATCTGATCTCAATTACGTACACTACGCAATGCAACATTGTTTGTACCATGCTGCGAAGTCTTTGAACGAAGTGTACCGAAACTATCCGTCTAAAGCGGTAGGTAAGTTGCTGAAAGGTTTGTTATTCCCACTGGGTAATCATTATGAAGCACCAAGCAATGACTTAAGCTTAGCCGTTGCAGAAAGCTTAATGATTCCGGGGGCTCATCGTGACCGTTTAACTCACCTTTGTTACATAGGTAAGGAAGAAGATGACAGCGTCGGCTTGATGGAAAAAGCATTCTTGTCGCTTTACGGTATTCAAGGCCTTGAGAAGAAACTCTATCGAGGAGTGAAAGAGGGTAAAGTGACCCGTAAAGGTTTACTGGCAGACCGTTTAATCCAAGCCAAAGAAGCGGGTGTGCTCACTGCTGACGAAATTGATGCCATCTTAGCGGCAGAAAAACTACGCTATAAAGCGATTCAAGTGGATCACTTCAGCCATGATTTTTCAAAAGTTTTGACCAATCAGACAGTGAAACCTAAGCTAAACAACGTAGCTTAAGGATAAGAGTGTCCACTTACATAAAGGCTTCCATTGTGAAGCCTTTTTCATGTCGCTTGGCAAATGTCGGTGGAAAGTGATCCAACCACTTGCTAAATCGGACTATTTTTACAGAAATAGGGTGCGAATTGTGGTTGAACCTTTTATCCTAGCGAAGATTTTTGAAGGAAGTTGAATATGATCATCAAACCTAAAATTCGCGGATTTATCTGTACAACAACGCACCCAGTGGGTTGTGAAGCTAATGTAAAAGAACAAATTGCTTACACTAAAGCACAAGGTCCAATCAAGAATGCGCCTAAGCGCGTGCTTGTTGTCGGCTCTTCTAGTGGTTACGGCCTGTCTTCTCGTATTGCTGCTGCGTTTGGCGGCGGTGCTGCAACTATCGGTGTTTTCTTCGAAAAACCGGGTTCAGAGAAGAAGACTGGTACTGCAGGTTTCTACAATGCAGCAGCATTTGACAAACTTGCTCACGAAGAAGGTCTATATGCGAAAAGCCTGAACGGCGATGCATTCTCAAACGAAGCGAAACAAAAAGCTGTAGAGCTTATTAAGCAAGACCTAGGTCAAATTGACCTGGTTGTTTATTCTCTTGCGTCTCCAGTTCGTAAAATGCCTGAAACAGGCGAAGTGGTTCGCTCTTCACTAAAACCAATTGGTGAGACTTACACTTCAACAGCGGTTGATACTAATAAAGATGTCATCATCGAAGCAAGCGTTGAGCCTGCAACTGAAGAAGAAATCCAAGATACTATCACTGTAATGGGTGGTCAGGACTGGGAACTTTGGATGCAAGCGCTTGAAGAAGGTGGTGTTCTGGCTGAAGGCTGTAAAACCGTTGCTTATAGCTACATCGGTACTGAACTAACTTGGCCAATCTATTGGGATGGTGCGTTAGGTCGTGCGAAGATGGACTTAGATCGTGCAGCAACAGCTCTGAATGAGAAGCTATCAGCAACAGGCGGTACTGCAAATGTTGCAGTTCTTAAGTCTGTTGTAACTCAAGCAAGTTCAGCAATTCCGGTAATGCCTCTGTACATTGCAATGGTATTTAAGAAAATGCGTGAAGAAGGCATCCATGAAGGTTGTATGGAGCAAATCTACCGCATGTTCAGCCAGCGTCTATATAAAGAAGACGGCACTGTGCCAGAAACAGACGAGAAAAACCGTCTGCGTCTGGATGACTGG
Organism: Vibrio sp. Y2-5; assembly: GCF_014596725.1. GTDB lineage: Bacteria > Pseudomonadota > Gammaproteobacteria > Enterobacterales > Vibrionaceae > Vibrio. Next base: position 431,714 of record NZ_JACVEG010000003.1, on the reverse strand, counting down.
GAACTTCGCGAAGATATCCAAAAACACTGTAGCGACCTATGGCCTCAAATTACCACTGAGAACCTAAAAGAACTGACAGATTACGAAATGTACAAAGAAGAGTTCTTAAAACTGTTCGGTTTCGGTGTTGAAGGTGTGGATTACGATGCAGACGTTAACCCAGAAGTGGAATTTGACGTTATCGATATCTAATCCCTCGGATTCGAAATAAACAAAAGGCGCTTATTATAAGCGCCTTTTTTCTTTTCATCGATTTTTGGCTTCTATAGTTCTGGACATCGCTTCAAACCGCTGCCTAAACAGCGGCATTTGAAAGCTAGAACAAGAGAATAACGATGGTACCTGTCAGCGTCATCAGAACGTTGGCAATCGCATAGGTACCTGCATAACCCAGAGCCGGAATGGTCGACTTAGCATAGTCGTTCACAATGTCCATTGCTGGGGCACAAGTACGGGCACCGATGATGGCACCGAACAGAAGTGCTCGGTTCATCTTAAGCAAGTAAGCACCAACTAGGTAAGCAAACACTACAGGTACGAAGCTTACCAAGAACGCAAGACCAAGTACTTGCACACCCACTTCAGATAAATGCTGGAACATGTTACCACCTGCGCTTAAACCAATGCCCGCCATAAAGAACATCAAGCCCAAGTCTTTCACCATGTTCAATGCTCCTTGCGGAACATAACCGAAGGTAGGGTGGTTTGCTCGTAAGAAGCCTAGAGTAATCCCTGAAAGTAAAAGACCAACAGCATTCCCTAAACCAAATGAGACCTGACCGAAAGTCATGGTGACTAAGCCGAACATTATGCCTAAGATGAAGAAACTACAGAAGGCTAGCAAATCTGCCATTTGGCTGTGAATCGAAATGAAACCGATTTTTTCTGCTAAACCTAGAACTTTGCTTTTCTCGCCACTCACCTGCAGGATGTCGCCTTTAGCAAGCACTATATCTAAGTCCATCGGCATTTCTACCTGCGCGCGGACAACTCTGTTAAGGAAACAACCGTATTCAGATAGGCTCAAATCGGATAAACGTTTCTGTGCATATTTGTCGTTCTTAACCACGATTTCTTCTTCAGAAATACGTAAATCCAGCAAGTTACGATCAAAAACCTCTTTACCTTCACGGAAACTGGAATCAAGACGAGCGTGACTATCAGGATAGCCAACCAGAGCAATTTCATCGCCTTCTTGCAAAATAGCTTCACCGTCTGGATGCGCGAGTATGCCATTACGACGTATACGCTCTATATAACAGCCAGTTTGACCATAAATGCCCAGTTCGCGAAGGTTACGACCATCGATCCACTTGATGAGCTCAGGTCCTACGCGGTAAGCACGAATAATAGGTAGATACACTTTGCGTTGGCTGTTACCACCAATGCCGCGTTCTTGAGCGATCTGTTGTGCTGAGTCAGAAAGATTTTGTTTTTGCAGTCTAGGCAGCAGTTTGGCAAACAGAATCATACTGGTTAAACCAATCACGTATGCCATCGCATAGCCGACAGACATATTTTCCAAAATGGTCGACAACTCCATATTACGAGGTACGGTGGCCAACCCAGAATTCAATGCATCTTGAGCACCCACTAACACGGGGGTCGAGGTGAGCGCACCGGCCATCATACCAGCGGCAAGTCCAAAATCGAGATTGAGATAGTAACCACCGAAATAGGTGATCCATGTTGCGGTCGCGAGTACTACGATACTGAGAATGAGATAATCTTTACCGTCACGGAAGAAGATACTGAAAAAGTTCGGTCCAGCTTCAATGCCGACACAGTAGATAAAGAGCATAAAGCCTACGGTTAACATTTCAGGATTAATATAAAATCCCAAATGTCCCATCAACAATGAAGTGATGAGTACGCCGATAGAGTTGCCTAACTGTAAGCTGCCAAAACGAATTTTGCCGATAGCTAAGCCAAGTGCTAATACGACAAAAATTAGCAATATTGGGTTTTGTTCAAGTAAAAGGACGACGTCGATGTTCACAAATTATCTCAATTATTACATGTGCAACAGTAGAACTATAAAGTGTGACGATTCTAACGTAATAACAGAAAAAAATAAGTAAATTCTTGAGCAAACCTGTCGTTCATCAATAAAAAAGCCCGCATAATTTTGCGGGCCTTTTAGCAATCGTTTTTATGCAGTAATTTGCATTCTTACTCGTCGAAAAGACCTAAGTGTTCTTTCGCGTAAGCTTCAAACTCGGTACAGCCACCAATATGTACTTGGTCAAGGAAGATCTGAGGAACCGTTTCTACAGGTTTACCAACAGTCTTTTCTAAATCAGCTTTTGAGATACCTTCCGCATGAATATCAACATAACGGTAATTAAAATCGTCACGTTTTGCTTTTAGCGTTTCAGCGTGCTCTTTAGCACGAACACAATAAGGGCAAGCTGGGCGACCAAAAATAACTGCGAACATATCTTTCTCCTATAATTCATTTGAGACTACTATGCCCGATCCCACATAGAAAATAAAGCTGCATTTATCACTTGTTTTAATAGTTAAAACCTATTGAAAGAAGGGCGTTTTGGACGTGTTACTGATGAAGTAATAAGTTGTCTAAAATGCCGACTTTTTGCGGTTAATTATTATTCTGTTAAAGCAGGGCTGAAAAGGAGACGTCATCACTGAAATTAGGCATACGTGATTTGGAGCATATTCTCAGGTAAAAAAAGTGGTTATTGCTTACGAATTGCCCTGCATCAAAAAAAAGCGTTGTGGATAGGGGCAAGCTAGTTGCAACTTATTGTAGCGGAATGGAGTTCCTCTATGTTTCAGTTTATGACATCTAGCCGAATTATCTTTGGGGAAGGGGCTCTCGAAAACTCCCTCTCATTGATTAAACAGTTTGGTTACAGCGTTCTCTTAGTTTCTGGTAAGCAGAGCGAACGCGCTCGTCCAATTATTGACTACCTCAATCAACAGAAGCTCCGCTATCAGCATGTGTCTATTTCCGGTGAGCCTAATATCACCATGGTGGAAGAAACAGCCATAATTGGTCGTCGTTTTTCTCCGAATCTTGTTGTTGCAATAGGCGGTGGTAGCGTTCTTGATATGGGTAAAGCGTTAGCGGCGATCATTCCCAATCAGGGTAACGTTTATGACTATGTTGAAGTGCTGGGTCGATGTGTTCCTCTCAAAACCAAACCCTTACCTATGATCGCGATTCCAACCACCGCCAGTACCGGTTCGGAGGTCACGCGGAAAGCGGTTCTAAAATCTGGTCAGGATAAGGTGAAAGTGAGCCTGCGTAGCCCTGATATGATCCCTGATGTTGCGATTGTTGACCCTACGTTAACTTATGGCACAGAGCCGCTTATATCTGGGCGAGGTGCAATGGAAACCTTTACGCATCTTATGGAGTCGTATGTTTGCGGAGAGCCGAATCCACTGACGGATATGGTGTGTGAAGAAGGGATGCGAAAACTCGCTCGGGCAGTACTGCCAGCATGTTTGCAAGATGATAAAACCGCTCGTGCTGATCTGTCTTTTGCGGCCATGCTAGGAGGTATGGCGTCTACTAACGCTAAACTGGGTGCTGCTCACGGGTTAGCATCGGCACTTTGTGGCAAACTGGAAGCTCCGCACAGTGTCATTACTGCGCGTCTCTCGCCATATGTCATGCTTGAAAACGTTAATGCCGCGCGATTAGCTGGCCGAAATGACATTCTTCATCGATACAAACACTTAGCGGAACTTCTTACAGGGAACAATCAGGCAGAAATTGAAGACGGAGTCGCCTGGGTTGAAGATATGCTCAATAGGCTGGGATTGCCGTTACTAAGTAGCTTTGGTGTATGCAATACCTCATTTGATAAAGTGGCTCAAGATGCATTGCAATCCAATTCGATAAAGGGAAACCCGATCCCACTGACCAAAGAGCGCTTAGTGTACATATTGAATCAAGTTTGCGAGTGCAGCGGCGCTTGCCAAGAACCAGCTGAGGTTCAGATGAGCGGTAAGGTAGAACTTCTCTATAATTCTATGCGAGAAGAAGGTTCCAAAACGGAATAGTTAACGCAATGAAAGGGAAAGAAAAACGGAGCCGAAGCTCCGTTTTTTTAGAATTGTGAAGACTTGTCATAGCGAGAGTCTTTCAATACTTCTTTAACTCTCTTCAAGTTTTCGCGGAAACCAGAGCCTCTACGCAGAGTAAAGCCTGTAGCCAAAACATCGATGATCGTCATCTGAACAACTCGGCTCGCCATCGGCATATACACATCAGTATCTTCTGGAATATCCAGACAAATAGATAATGACGCCGCTTTATCAAGTGGTGAATCTTTTGCTGTAATCGCGATAACAGTCGCGCCGTTTTCACGAGCGAGATTTGCGATTTCAACCTGGCTCTTCGTTCTGCCAGTATGCGAGATGAGAACGATAACGTCATTATCAGTGCAGTTAATGCAGCTCATTCGTTGCATGACAATATCTTCAAAACAGCTGATCGGAATATTAAAACGGATAAATTTGTTTTGGGCATCGCGGGCTACCGCTGAAGATGCGCCTAATCCGAAAAACGAAATGCGCTTCGCCTGTGTTAGCAGGTCAACAGCACGATTGATTTGCATTGGCTCTAAGCTGTTTTTAGCCACATCTAAGCACGCCATCGTTGATTCGAAAATCTTATGGGTATAAGCATCCGGGCCATCGTCTTCTTCAACATTACGATTGACGTAAGGTGTTCCGTTGGCGAGGCTTTGCGCTAAATGTAGTTTGAAATCAGGAAAACCTTTTGTGTCTAGTCGACGACAAAAACGGTTTACAGTCGGTTCACTCACATCAGCCATTTTCGCTAATGTTGCAATGCTAGAGTGAATGGCGGTCTGCGGTGAAGCCATAATGACTTCAGCGACTTTGCGCTCTGACTTGCTAAAATTTTCCAGATTTTTTTGAATTTTTTCTAATGTATTCATAGTGTTCACGCAGGCATAGAGAACAACTTGTTGGTTTCATGGTTAAACCATTTAAAAATAAGGAAATAATAAATTTCCTAATACCAACGCCATGAGGTCAGTATAAACCTAAGCTGTATGAATCCCGAAACGAAAAATCTACGGGATGATGAGAATATGACAAGCCTCAAACTAAAAATTGAAAAAAACTACAGTTTTTAGCTTTGATTTATCGATATTAGAGAATATTAGCGAGTGAATGATGAAAAAGTTACAGTAAATCGAAAGTAATTTTCAAATTCACTGTAACTTTTAAAGCTTTTTACGCGCTTAGGATACTTTGCGTCATCTGTTCAATTTGACGCATTAGGTTAGGCGCCTGTTGAGCAATTTTACGTTGTTCATCGAGCACCGAATGTAAAATATCGTGTGTCGTTAGCGGGTTTGCTAACACTACACGGAAAACGATCGTATTAAGTTGATCCCAACACTTTGGATTCAACTGAGTACGAGATACGAATGACTTACCCGTTTCACGCTGGGTTTTTTGTACAAATTTGGTCAACTCATTGAGCAATTCGTTAAGAGCAAGCTTCTGCTTAGCATCTGCTTTTTCTAATGCCTGTTTAATATGTGCGGGCAAATAGCGATAGGTTAGCAGGCATAGCTCGGGTTCTGATACCAACTCAAAATCTGGTTGCGCTTTAATTAAGTCAGCAAAATAGCGTGCTTTAGCAATACTTTGGTCTATCAACAGCTCATAACCCGCTCGGCTGATGATGTGCATGCTTGCATAAACCAGCATTGCCATACCAGAGCGAGAACCTTCTAGCGTATGACTGCCGAGATCCTTTGAGCCTTTACGCAAGATATATTGAGCGTGGTGTTCAATCGACTTCATTGCGTCAGGGTCTTTAAACAACACCATACCTGCACCCATCGGGATATAGAGCTGTTTATGGGCGTCAATGGTTACTGAATCCGCCAGTTCGATACCATCGAGCAGGTGACGGTGATTATTCGACATTAATGTGGCACCACCCCAAGCAGCATCGATGTGGAAATGACAGCCTTCATCTTGGCAGATTTTCGCAATTTCTCTTAACGGGTCGATATTGCCAGTTTCGGTGGTTCCAGCAACACCAATAACTGCAAACGGCTTGATTTTTTGCTGTTTAAGTTGGGCAATTTTATCTTGCAGGTCTTTGGGGCAGATGCGGTTGTTATCTGCAGTTTTCACTGACACTAAACCTTCTTGCCCAATTCCAAGAACATCGGCCGCCTTCTTGAGAGAGTAGTGGCCACGTTCGGAGACGAGCACAGCCAAGCCTTCATAACCATAATGTTTCATGGCTTTGAAGAGGCCTTCTTTCTCTACGCCTTTAAAGCTGCCTTGCGCTTTTAATGCTTTGTTGCGCGCGACCCAAAGTGCGGTGATGTTGGCAATGGTGCCGCCTGAGCAGAAAGCACCTAAAGAGTGTTCTGCACTGTGCATCCAAGAGGAATAAAAACTGTCATCACGGTTGTAAATCAAGCGATGTAACATGCCTAAAACCTGACGTTCTAGCGGCGTGAAAGCTTTTGATGTTTCTATTTTTACCAAGTTTTGGTTTAAGGCAATCATGATTTTTGACAACGGCATTAAGAAGTAGGGCAAAGCCGATGTCATATGACCAATAAAACTTGGGGAAGCGGTATGAACAGAATGGGACACTAGGGTGTCTAGCAGATGCTGCGTATGGTCAGACACAAATTCAGGTTGCTCAGGAATGTGAGCATCGGAAAAATCTTTTTCGATATCTTTGAGAGATTTCTCTTCGGCAACGATATGCTCGCGCAAAAACTTGTTTAGATTGCGTGAGAGTTCTTCTTCTATTCTGGTCAGCGTTGAGTCTGGCCCTTCTGGTACGGTGAAGATTCGAAGCAGAGATTCGAAATTCGCATCAGCGGTTCTTTGTTCTGATACCATGTCGCGTCTATATATAGTTGTAGTTTTAGGGTTGCAAGCGGGACAATCTAAACGAAAACGGGACTAATGTCCCGTCTTAATTCGGAAAGCCTAAATTACGAAAATTGTGAGCTAAAAATTGCAGTTTTACTTACATTCAATTTTTTCGAGTTTCGCAATCGCATTGTTGTAGCGATTAAGCGCAGTATCGATTTGTTTCGGGTGGCTTAAAAGTTCTGCAAATGCTGAACGTAACTCATAATTTTTTTCGTGTGGTTTTGCTTGGCGATCATCAAAGGTCGTTTTTGCAATTTTACCTAAGTCATCACTGCGTGATGCGAGCACCTTAATGTCCTTTTGTTCGAGTTTGAGCCACGCTTCAACAGGTTGGCTAGTTGCAACTTTGGATGCATCGTGATCTAAATAGTAGTGAACCGCTGCTCGATTCAGTTCGAAGTGATGTTTACGGCCTTCTAAAAACCATTGGCTAACATCTGCCAGTTCTGGGTAATTATCCGTAGTCAGTTTTGCAAGATCCTCATACCACCCCAATGAAGCATCAATGTATGCGTCATATTTACCAGCGAAACACTGGTTATCTGCGGCAGTCGCACTTAGTGAAGTGACGGAAAGAAGTAGCGTGGATAGAAGGCGTTTCATAACGGTTCCTTTGTTAACTATTGTTATTATGCTCTTACTCATCATTTTCTGATTTGCTTGGCATTTCTTTTTTATGTTGGGCTGACAAATTCGTCTTTTATAAGCGTTGCATAATGTACATAAATTCTCATGCAATTAGTGAGAGAGAGATACAAAAAATAGCATCAAAACGGGTACGAGCAGGCTTAGTATAAATCCGCTGACGATAGCGACAGGAACACAACGAACTCCACCAGTAGTTTGAATGACTGGTAATGTAAAGTCCATCGCTGTTGCACCTGCATATCCGATAGATGTGCAAGGCATACGGCCAATAAACATAGGGATAAGAACCAAAGATATCAATTCACGTAGCAATTCGATTAAGAAAGATGCTCCGCCAAAAACAGGGCCGAAAGCGTCACCCATCAAAATACCGGCTAAAGAATACCATCCAAACCCTGACGCCATCGCTAGCCCTTGATAAAGAGAGATATCCAAAATGAATGAAGCAATTATTCCGCCCAGAAGACTTGTCGCGACAATGACACTGGCGATAACCATGCCATGTTTATTCAGCAAAATTTGGCCTAGAGATAGTCCACTGTTTCTTAGTTGAATACCAATGAAGAACAACAGAATGAATAAAATCCACTCACTGGCGGTATCTACCCAACTCAGATCAAAACCAAGCACCACGCCAATGGCTAATCCTCCTCCCACAACTAAAATTAACTTTGCAGATTCAAGCGCCATTCGGGAAAGGGGTAATTTGGTGTGGCTGACATCGGTTTCTAATGGCAGAAGTTTGTCGACAAACGGCAAAACTACTAGGTTGCAGCTACCAATGACGAGGAAGAATACCGCTGTATATTTAAGGATGAGCTGTAAGTTGTCCCCCAAATTGTCGAGAGAGGCCAGACTTAAGCCCATGAGAAACAAAATCACATAAACAAGCGACGCCGTCGCACTGTTGAGTTTTACTAGCCAATTTTTATTGTGAATAGAGAACAGGTACCCCACTACAAGTGGGGCAAAGATAAACAGCATCCCTGAAAGCATACATTCCTCGAAATAAGGTTTAGAAACCGCTGGCGTTTATAACCGCTCTAAGTTTTGAATTAAATTCCACATCGCTAAGATTGCTCAGGTTAAAGAGAACTTCCGCACCAGTTGTATTGATTTCCACTTCGTGGTCATCAAGGGCATCGTCTTGTTTTCTAAACATAAGCAAGTGGTTTGATATTCGTGCTACATCAAGGTAACTGACTTCGAAAGAATGTTCCACACTTTGTTTGTTGCAACATACGTCTAAAAAGTCAGCATCGAATCCCCAATGTTTTAATACCAATTGGCTTGTTTCTGAACAGCGAGAGTGGAAAATTTGCAGAGCAATATCTTGATCAAGATAGTTTCCATTTTCTAGATACTGATGGTACTCGTTGACCAAGCAAAACAAACCGATGTCAGCTAGCAAACCAACAAGTAGAGATTTTTCCTGCTCCAAATGATGATAGAGCTCTGGATCCACTTCTTTAAAAGCCTGAGTGACCAGTACCATAGTCGCACCGAACTCCCGAGAAACGGTAGCACTGTGAATCAACATATTGTTGCACTCTTTGCTCAGGTTCGTTGCGTGTTTGAGCTGCTCGATGGCTTGAGCTGTCACGATATCTCTAACGCGCAGAATCCCAAGTCGTGAAACGGCAGTGGTCAAATCATTGCAGGTAATATTACGACGGTTAAAAATGACAGAGTTCGCAATACGAATAACAACAGCTGCAAGGCTAGGGTCATCGGCAAGACAGTTTGCCACGTCCGACACTGTCGTCGATTCTTGTGACGTCATCTTTTGAATTTTTAATACCACATCGGGTATTGGTGGGAGCGTGATTTTCCCTGAGCTGATTGAGGTTTCTACAAGTTTCGCAAACTCGCTTTCGACTCCTTTAATCAGAAGTTGCTTGTTGTCTGGAAGCCAGTAAAAAGATAAGTGATTCATAATTATTAGTAGTAGGCAGAAGTCGGCATATTTTAACTATCGCTAATGTGTATAAGCAACCGATTCCCTCTCAATGCTGCTAAATTCTTCTATTGCAAGCCGAAAATCGGAATATGGAAGGGGTTTTTGACTGTGAAATGCGTTAAAAAATACCAATGCGACTTACTTCTCATTTTTGATAAATAAAAAGTAGTTGAGTGTGAGATATGTCCTGACTTAATTCGCTTCGTTAACTATCATAGTGCCATAACAAAGTAGGTATCCTCATTGCAATGGGGTGCTAATAATTAACTCATTAATTTTATTCGCTAAATTGTACTGCTATCTGGTGATCTTTCTTAATCGGGGAATTTGATTAAAGGGTCAATGACTATGGTAGAGCGAACATTTTTCGATTATGTAAATAAGTTTGGTGAAAGCCAACAGCGTTCAATGTTTGGTGGTATAGGTTTATTCCAAGAGGATGCTATGTATGCATTGTTGACTAACGATTGCATATATATCCGTGGTGGAGAGGAGTTAGACGAACAGTTAACCGAGTTAGGTTGTGAAAAGTACCGTCATGTGAAGAAACAAACGGTAGCAACAGTGAACTACTATGACATCACAGATCTTTACTCGAGTAATTATCAGGAATTAGATGCCATTGTTGGCACGTCAATTAAAAACGCGGTTTCTCAACGTGTTGTGCAAAAGTCGTCGCTTAATCGTCGTCTAAGAGATTTGCCTAACATGCAACTTACATTGGAGAGAATGGTTAAAAAGTCCGGTGTAGATGATGTAGATACGTTTATAAAACTAGGCGCAGCTACGGTGTTTAATAAGGTTTGTCAGACCTATGGAAATGACGTAGATATTAAACTGTTGTGGAAATTTGCCGGTGCGATAGAAGGTATTCACTGGAAGTTGCTGCAAGAACCTCGTAAACGTCAGCTATTAGAGAGTTGCCAGCGTTAACCCAATTAAAAAGCCGAAGTTATAATCTTCGGCTTTTCTTTTTTATGTCACGATTTGATTCAAATTAAAGCTTGAAGCGAGTTGTAAACATAATTTGGTCACCGTATGAGTCGTTGAAACGAGCTTCAGCACCAATTGAGAATAGTTCAGTTGAGTGGAATCGTGCGTAGAAAGAAGCAATCCAGTCATCGTTGTTTTCGATTGAAACGTAACCGCCTTTGCCGCCTACTTCAAGTTGTGGACCTAACCATTGGCGGATACCCAAATTTAGTTCCATACCAGTATCTGCACTTGCGCCGTCTTTTTTATCTTCAATGCGGAAAAGCATTTCACCAGTGAAATCAGCCCAGTTGTTTACTGGAGCGTGGAAGCCAAAACCAGCAGCGGCAGCGTAATCGCTATCAAGTTCAGAATCGATTCGGCCAATTACGTGAGCATTTGGGTGAATTGATTTGCTGATACCAGCACCAAAAGTCATTGGGCTCGCACCAATTCGAGCTTCCGCATAGTCATAACTAAAGTTGCTCATAATTGATGGGCTGTTACGGTCAACTTCGGCTAAGCTTTGTCCCGAAGCAATTAGTAGTGCTGCTGCAATGATTGTTTTACGCATAGTTACGGTAAACCTGTTTTTATCGTTAATTCCATGGTTTTAAAGAAGGATTCGTACTTGCTCCTGAATCCAGCTTCAACTCTTTTGACATCATAAAGCATTGATGTATAGAGAAACCATCAAAAAATGTCATAGTTTTGTCGTTTGTAGATTTCTAGCAATTTAAATGCCAGTTTATAAGCGAAGGTTACTCTCCAAAGTCCATACGCTTTTCTGCGATAGCATTGAGTATTTTTTCTGTATCTAAAACTTGTACCCAAGGCATAAGATTTTTTTCATTTTCAATCACATACTGAGTAAGCTGTTCTTTTACTACTAACCTCAGTTGTTCACCCATCCAAGGTTTAGCAATAAAAAAATCTAGGCTAGCATGGTTAACAGCCTCAACAGTGTCATTGAGTCCGGCTTGCCCTGTTAACAAAACCTTACGAGTTTTTGCCGTGTCAGGCTCATCATTCAGTTCAATTAAAAAACTAATTCCGGTCTGTTCCGGCATAATGTGGTCACACAGGATTAATGCCAACGTCACGTCTTGCTGACGGTAGTCTTCAATTACTGACTTGGCTTCGCTCACAGACTGTGCTGCTTCAACAATAAAGTTTTCTTCAAAGCAATCAATATCCTGCATCACGCTATCAAGAACTTCTCGTTCATCATCGACACATAAAATCATGAATTTGTTCATGTTATTTTCCTTATTAATCAGTGCTGGCGAGGAGTAAAGGAAGCCATACTCGCATGTTTGTGTATTCGCCGAGTTTAGACTCAACGTCAATCCAGCCGTTATGCTGATGCATAATTTGCTGGCAAATAGAAAGCCCAATACCTAAGCCAAAATTGCCTTCACGTTTCGTTGTGTAATTGAGTTCGAAAATCTTTTCTTTCGTTTCTTCTGAAATACCGTGACCGTTATCTTTAAAGCTAACAACGGCATAAGTTTGCCCGTCTTTCTCTCCTAAATAAGAGTGTATCTCTAATACTCCTTTGTCGGGGAAAGCGTCTATCGCGTTGGAAATCAAGTTCGTCCATACCTGTTGAAGTGCAATCGGTAGGCAGCGCACGGGCGGAATAGATGAATACTCTTTAACTAATTTATGAAGTTTCAATCGGTTTTCAAAAATGACCAGCGTATCTTCAATACCTTCATGTATATCAACTATATGGAAGGTTTCATCATCGGCTCTGGCGTAGCCTTTTAAGCTCTTAACCATGTCGGTAATTCTTTGCGCGCACACCTTAATGGATCGCAGTGTGCTTCCCGTCAGATGGTACCGCTCTAACGATTCCAAGTGCTTCAACATGGCATCTGGATTGGATTTGGCTTGCCTGATGGACTCTTCGTTATTATCAAGGCCGAGTTTAACCATTTTCTTAGCGAGAAGTCGGTGGTGTATTTGGCTTTCCAGCCGTTTTGCGAGTTCACGTTCTTCTGAAGTTGACATGGGTTTTGCGGCCAGAGCCGCTTTGAGCATTTGTGAACCTTGATGGTTAGTTGCTGAATCAGCGTATGACTCGACAATATTTTCAATATTATTGGAGAGCGTATCGGTACCGCGCAAAATTGCTGACACAGGGTTATTAAGTTCATGGGCAACGCCGGCGACTAACTGTCCAAGCATCGCCATCTTTTCACCTTCAATTAATTGTTGATGCGCAGACTCCAGTGACTCGAGCGTTTCTTGTAGTTGTATTTTTGTGTTGATGCTTCTCTGTAAGCGTCGGTTGAAGTGACGCAATAACAGGTTGGTAAAAAGAGGCAGTAAGCTGGTATTGGTGTGCATGACTTTGGCGAATACATCTCGGTCTAGCTTAATCACCTCGGTTTTAGTCAAAGTAACTGCGGTAGAGAAGGAGTTCTCACCAGTCACAAAGGACATCCCTCCAACGATATTCCCTTTTTGGTGCCTCACTACCTCACGCTGTTGACCATGTTTATCTTTTTTATAAAGAGCCACTTCTCCTTCAGTGATAAACCATAAGAAGCGGTTTTCCTGACCTTCGACAGTCAGTAAGTGCTCTGCGGAATATGTCCGACAAGCCTTCGTGTCATCTTGCTTATCAAAAAACTGATATAACGCGCCAATCACTTGATCAGCGAGTTCAGCGTCGGTTAACTGATGGTACTCAGAGATAAACCCTTGCCGGTAAGAGTGCATTTTGTTGTCGATATGCGAACGCAACAGTCTTTGCTGATCAAGAACGCTGCTGTAGTGAAGAGCGTTATCTTTGTCATTTTCTAGCACATAAGTGGTGAGCTCTTGGACGACCGTTTTATAGAGCACGTTGTCTTGCAAGGGTTTAGTTAAGCAGTAATCCAGCCTGCCTTCATTGACAGCACTGACTATCGCCTGAATATCTTGCCCACAACTAATAAGCACCTTACGCGCGGTTTTGGTGTTATCCATTCTGTCCAAATGAATCAAAAAGTCCGCACCGTTTAAGTTCTCGTTATGGCTTGCTACAACCAACGCAACCGTCTGATTTTGTGCTTCCAAATACTCCAGAGCCTGTTGTGCTTCTTCATAAGAGTCTGCTGTATGAAGGTCAAACTTAGTGGCGAACGAGCGCAGTTCATGTCGCCATTGTTCGATACTAATAGGGTTGTTATCTAAGCAGAGTAGGGCGTATTGATTCACGTTGCTCTCATCATATTGAAATCTGACAGCATTACTCTAGCAAGTGAGCGTAAAACGAACTGAGAGCGAGGTTTTAGAATGCTAAATCAACGGCAACTATCACCTCATATTCTGGAAGGACAAACACTTTTACAATCAATTCACTAAGCGCCGTCTTGAGCTCGTTGAACCTTGTCGGTAGACTGCATGAAACAGGATAGGAACCTACTTATATGAAAAAACTAAAATTAATTGGTGCAGTTGGTGGTGCAGTCTCGCTGGCTTTATGTTGGCCTTTAGCCGTCGGGCAAATTGGTCAGAATGTGATTAGCGACGGCTTAAAACACATCAGCAATAACGATATCTCTGCAGAACTGTTCAGTTATGACCGTGGTTACCTGTCTTCTCATGCGCAAACACGTTTTACTGTTACCAACCCGGTTCTTAAGCTGCAAATGCAGCACGAGGGGCTGCCAACCGAAGTTACCGTAGACAGCGATATTCAACATGGGTTGGCGAGTATTTCTTCTGTGTCTACCTTCCCTGATTATCCAGAGTCGCCGCTGGTGGTTAACAGTACGACGCAACTAAATGGAAATACCCGTTTCTCTTCCACACTAGACAACTGGCATTATCAAAGTGAAGGCCCAGATTCTGTCGCGATTTCTATAGTTTCATCGCAAGTTACGGGAACCGTTACGGCTTTGGGGCAAGTGGATTTCAATCTTTCCATCCCGTCTATCGCTCTGAATTTTGAAACTGGCGAGAACATGTTGATTTCTGATTTATCAGGTCAAGGCAATGGTAAACAGGATTCAGGATTTTGGATTGGAAAACAAAATATCACTCTTGGTAGCTTAACCGTTGATGATGGCATGGGAACCGATTTGTTTGCTGCTGACAACACGTCCTATCAGTTTGAGTCTAAGTTCAACACTGAAAAATCTCGTTTTACTAGCAACCATAAGCTAAACGTTGGCAAGCTATCTGCGAATGATGGTGAAGTGAACAATATTCAACTTGATTTTACATTAGGTGATGCGGACAGTGAGGCTTTCCTTGCGCTGTCAAACATCTATCAAAGTAATCCCTATTTAGAAGCGGAAGATCTTGAAAAGGCGATGCCACACGTTGATTCACTATTTTCTAAAGGATTCTTTGTCAGCATCAAACCTTTTGCTCTTAATCTTGGCGAGGGAGAGTTTTCGTCAAAAATGACGCTTAACATTCCTGAAGGCACCAATGACGTACAAAAAGATCCGAGTGTGATTATGTCTGCATTAACGGGTGATCTTGAAGCGTTTGTATCAAATCAACTTGCTGAGGACTATCCATCTATTCAACAAGGCGTGGATGAGTTACTAATGATGGAGATGATGACGCAAGACGACAAAGGCTACCAATTAAAAGCGGACATCAAAGAAGGAAATGTTGTTTTCTCAAACGGAAATAAAGTGCCTCTTTTTAGTTTGCTTATGTACGGAATGATGGCGCGTTAATCCGCTATGGCAATGTAAAGCCTTTGAAATTTAGGTTAGTTGAAGAAAAGAGGTCGAAAGACCTCTTTTCTTGCTTTTTATCCGATGAAAAAAGTGGTATTAATCACACTCATCATCGATAGCAGGAGCAAGGAACACATGGAGCCGAAAACGGACACTGTTTATAACTTTAGTGCTGGTCCAGCAGCGTTACCAAAAGCCGTGATGGAAAAAGCACAGGCTGAGTTTGTTAATTGGAACGGCATGGGCGTTTCGGTTATGGAAATTAGCCACCGCAGTAAACCCTTCATCAAGGTGGCACAAGAAGCTGAGCAAGATTTGCGCGATCTTCTAAATATCCCAGACAACTACAAAGTACTCTTTTGCCAAGGTGGCGCACGTGCACAATTTGCAGCAGTGCCTCTAAACTTGATGGGTAATGCTAAGAAAGCGACTTATATTGATGGTGGATACTGGGCAGAAAGCGCAGTTAAAGAAGCGAAAAAATATTGCGAAACCGATGTTTTTGACGCGAAAGTAGAAAATGACGGCAAAATTGCCATTTTGCCAGCAAGTGAATGGAAAATTGATCCAGAAGCAGCGTATGTACACTTCTGTCCAAACGAAACCATCGACGGTATCGAGATCAATGACTTACCTGAGACCGATAAGCCTATCGTTGCCGATATGTCTTCAACGATTCTTTCTCGTGAGATTGATGTCTCGAAATACGGTGTTATCTACGCGGGCGCGCAGAAAAACATTGGCCCTGCGGGTATCTGTATCGCGATTGTACGTGATGATTTGTTGGAGCTAGCAAGTGACCTAGTACCGGGCATTTTGAACTACAAACTGTTGGCAGAACAAGATTCAATGTTCAATACACCACCGACTTACGCTTGGTATTTATCTGGCTTGGTATTTAAGTGGTTAAAAGAACAGGGTGGCGTGAAAGCGATTGAGAAAATCAACCGTGAAAAAGCAGCGCTGCTCTATGATTATGTTGATTCATCCGACTTTTACCGTAATGGTGTTCATTCAGACAACCGTTCTCTAATGAATGTGCCATTCCAGTTAGCGAAGCCTGAACTCGACGCTACTTTCCTTGAGTTAGCTGAAGCACGTGGTTTAACTTCACTAAAAGGTCACCGCGTTGTCGGTGGTATGCGTGCGTCAATCTATAACGCAATGACGCTTGAAGGTGTTCAAGCACTTGTTTCGTTTATGAAAGAGTTTGAAGAGCAGTACGCGTAACGTGCGTTAGTTTGTGCTTATAAAAACCAACAGATGATTGACTAAAAAGCGCAGCCTGAGAGCTGCGCTTTTTTATGCTTTGCGATTAACCAACGTTTTATTGTGTGCGTTGAGAAGAGCGGTTTTGTCCTTTGCCTTTGTTCGCATTTGGTCGAGCGTTGTTTTGCGGGCGGCCGTTTCCTTGAGGACGATTGCTGCCTTGTGAACTGCCGTAGGAACCTTTTGCACCTGATTTGTTGTTGCCTGATGCTTTGTTTCCACGTGGATTATCGCCACGATTATTCTCTTTTCGGCCTTTTTCACCACGACTATTGTCACCACGAAGTGCATCAAATCCTGGTTGCGACTTGGTATGCTTAGTAGCAAAACGGTTTGAACCGTGACGCCCTGACTTACGGCGTTGTGCTGGCGTGAGTTTGTCGCCATCTTCAGCAGGCACTAAACAGTTAGGTTTATCTCCAATCAAATGCTTCTTGCCCATGTTGATTAGAGCTTCGCGGATCAGTGGCCAGTTTAGTGGGTCGTGATAGCGAAGAAGCGCTTTGTGCAAACGTCTTTGACGATCACCTTTCGGTATAGTGACATCTTCACGTTTTTTGTATTTCACCCGTTTTAAAGGGTTCACTTCAGAGTGATACATCGCCGTGGCATTACACATTGGTGATGGGTAGAAGTTCTGTACTTGGTCACACTCGTAATTATGGCTCTTCAGCCATAGCGCCAAGTTGACCATATCCTCATCTTCTGTTCCTGGGTGTGCAGAGATGAAGTAAGGAATCAGGTATTGTTTCTTGCCCGCTTCTGCACTGTATTTATCAAACATTTCTTTGAAACGGTCGAATGTACCCATACCCGGTTTCATCATCAGATCAAGCGGGTTCTTTTCGGTATGTTCTGGAGCTATTTTCAGGTAGCCACCTACGTGGTGAGTAACAAGCTCTTTCACATATTCTGGCGACTCAATGGCTAGGTCATAGCGCACACCAGACGCAATCATCACTTTCTTAATACCTTCCACTTTACGCGCTTCACGATACAAATCGATGGTGTGCTTGTGGTCGGTATTGAGTTTATGACAGATACCTGGGAAGACACAGGATGGACGACGGCAGTTAGCTTCTGCTTTAGGATCTGAGCAACCTAAACGGTACATGTTTGCTGTTGGGCCACCTAAATCCGAGATAGTGCCAGTAAAGCCCGGTACTTTATCGCGGATCTCTTTGAGTTCGTTGATGATCGAATCTTTTGAACGGTTCTGAATGATTCGACCTTCGTGTTCAGTAATAGAACAGAAAGAACAGCCACCAAAACATCCACGCATAATGTTGACCGACGTTTTAATCATGTCATACGCAGGGATTTTATCTTTACCGTATTTAGGATGCGGTACACGTGCATACGGCAGATCAAACACATAATCCATCTCTTCTGTAGACAATGGGATTGGTGCTTGGTTAACCCAAAGCTCACGGTTGCCGTGGCTCTGAATCAGGGCTCGACCAGAATATGGGTTAGTCTCTAAGTGCAGTACGCGGCTTGCATGAGCGTAAAGAATACGGTCATTAATCAGCTTTTCGTAAGAAGGCAAACGTACAGCTGTGGTTTTCGAATCATGACGAGAAGGGCGAACGGTAATCGGTTTCGCTTCTTCTTCCTCTTTCTTGGTTTCACATTGTGTTTCAACTTCGTATGGGTTGGTCGGTACAAATGGCGTACTTGGTTTATCAATTCTTGATGAATCAATAACTTTGAAACCTTCAGGTACTGTCGCAAGGTTTATGGCCGTGCCGCGTACGTTGGTCAGATCGCTGATGGATTCACCGTCGGCTAAGCGGTGTGCCACTTCTACCAGAGCACGTTCTGCGTTACCAAACAAAAGAATGTCGGCTTTCGCATCAAACAGCACTGAGCGGCGAACTTTGTCTGACCAATAGTCATAATGCGCAACACGACGCAGGCTTGCCTCAATACCACCCAGTACAATTGGCACATCTTTATATGCTTCACGACAACGCTGAGAGTAAACCAGTGTTGCACGGTCAGGACGCTTACCGCCTTCATTGTTCGGAGTGTAGGCATCATCATGACGCAATTTTCTATCTGATGTGTAGCGGTTGATCATCGAGTCCATGTTGCCTGCTGTAACGCCGAAGAATAGGTTCGGTTTACCCAGCGCCATAAACGCGTCTTTATTTTGCCATTCTGGTTGCGCAATGATACCGACGCGGAAACCTTGTGCTTCCAACAGACGACCGATGATTGCCATACCAAAACTTGGGTGATCGACATAAGCGTCACCGGTCACAATGATAATGTCACAGCTATCCCATCCAAGCGCATCCATCTCTTTACGGCTGGTAGGTAAAAAGCGTGCTGTACCGAAGCATTCTGCCCAGTACTTTTTGTGTTGATGGATAGGAGTGATATCGCTGTACATATTTTGACCTTGTATTTGAGAGGTGCGCATTATAGCGGCTTGAAGATGGAGTATCTAGCGGAACATCACCTCATCTTTGTTGGGGATTTTTCTATGTTGGTAGAGATAGGAAAGATAACCGTGCTTTGTTATTATCGCCCTCTATTAAAACTTGGCTCACTTATTTGAAATTATGGTTTATTCACTACTTTCTGTTTTTGCTCCTATGCTTTTGGGCGCTCAAATTATTCTGACGATGATTTTGGTCAAAGGTGACATTTGTCCTGGTCAACGTGGGCGTTTACATAAAGTGTTGCCTTCAATTGGTGTGCTTTGGCTGGCCGTTGCTTCAATTAAAATTGAAGCATTTCTGGTGGTGTTTGCCATTTTCTACTTCTATTCCCGCGTGCAAACGACCAAAACTCGTAATGAAGGGCCTCTTTGGGTTCTTTATTTGGTTAACGGCCTATCACTGGCCTATGTCGGCGTGTTGATTAGTGAAGCACCTAGCTGGAGTGCTTCTTTATCACTGTTCATGATGATATTCCTGCTGGGTTCGGTATTCGCAAACATGCTTTTGTCCATCGCTCGTAGCCGATTAGACGCGTTCCATCGAATTTTGCCTGTGGTGGGAATTTTGTCTGCAATGACAACGACGTTGTGTATCGTTCCATTTGCCTACTCGCTTGAAAGTGAACAGTTAGCCGAATTAACCATGCCGTTAGTGATTAGTTTCAGTTTACTGATTGCGGGCATTGTTTTTTGGAGCTGGCATATTATTACGGCTAAGAAGCCGGAGAAAGGTCAGTTAGCGGTAGCATTTTTGCTGGTATTGTTAGCGAGTACAGGCTTCCACAGTCTCTATCTGATTCAATAATCGGAATTTAGCTATCTAGAGCAAAATCACTTTTCTTGTGTGAAATCCAGACTAGGCTTAACAGGTGGGTTTTGTTCAAAGGAGTGCCGATATGGATCTGAGCAATGTGAATAAGCTGGACAGTATTATTCTTTTAGGCATAGTAAATGAGAAGCTACGCTTGGAGTGTGACAGCTTAGATGAGCTGGTTTCCACTTATGAAATGGATGTTGAAAGCGTGGTTGGTAAATTGAGTCATCTTGGTTTTCGCTATGATCCATTGACCAACCAGTTCAAATCTTCAGGTCGTTAATTCTTTATAGTCTTAAGCCATCTTGATTCCCTCAAGGTGGCTTTTGCATTGCTGTTTTGCCGTCGCAAAAAAGGTTTGTAAGTAGCGTTTATCTTTATCGCTGTTTCTCACTGCCGCAAACAGTCGACGCCATAAACCGTTACCCAATGGTTTACTGGTGATCAGTCCCTGACGTGAAAACTCGCTGATGGCCCAATTTGGTAGCGCAGCAACGCCCAAGCCCGCAGACACCATCTGTACCAACATCAAGGTATTATCTGCTTGCTTCCATTTTGCTGGCTCCACACCTGCAGGTTGGAGGAAGTGTTTCACCACATCTAAACGCTGCTTTTGTACTGGGTAGCTCAATAGTGTTTGTTCCGCTAAATCTTCTGGTGCAATTGATTCTTTGATAGCAAGGGGGTGATTCGTGGCAGTGATTAAGCGCATTTCGAAATCAAACAGAGGCTCATAGTGCACTTCTGAGCGCGGAAGAATGTCGGAGGTAATAACTAAGTCCAGTTCACCAGCGAGCAGTGCTGGCAGGGGTTCAAAGCCAAAGCCAGATGAAAAGTCTAATGCGACGCTTGGCCAAGTCACTTGATACTCTCTTAACGCGGGCATAAGCCATTGGAAACAGGAATGGCATTCAATCGCCATATGCAGTCTTCCGTTCACGTCTTCTTTTAAGCTCGCCAGTTCATTTTCCCCTCTGGCGATTCTCGGTAAAATATCATCGGCAAGTTTAAGCAGTATTTCGCCCTCGGCAGTAAACTTTACCGGTCGTGTTTTTCGTAGGAAAAGTTGGCTACCAAGTCTCGCTTCAAGGTCTTTAATCTGATGAGAAAGAGCGGATTGAGTCAAATGGAGTGAAGTCGCTGTCGACGTCAATGATCCTGTATCACGCAGTGAAGCAATCGTTCTTAAATGTTTTAGCTCTATCATGAGATTTCCTCATCATTCCGTAAGCATCATGAATTTAAAACTAACTTACGCCCTTTTTTTGGAGCTGTAAACATCTAGACGTCTATTTTGAATTTGAATGATATGTCAGTTAAGGCTGTAAGTGCGTAGGTTTTGCGTTGTGAGGCTTTTCTTATTTTGCTGTCATCCTAGAGGTTTGGGTTTGGTTGTTTTAATTAATGTTAATTAAAAACAATGGCTTAAGTGTGTTTTGCGGTGGTTTTGATATTTTGCCTAAGTTAGGTTAATTGGTAATGCTTCAGTTAACATCCGCCTTCGATCCTATTTAGTTGGTTTTTATCTTAAGGTTACACACATGACTAATACTTTGATGAAATTTGCTGTTGATGATGGTTCAACAAACGTAAAAGTAAGTTGGCTGGCTGACGGTGAAATTAAAAGTTTGGTATCGCCAAACTCATTTAGAAAAGATTGGAAGAGTGCAGCGTTAAGAAACGATAAAAAAGTCTACAACTACACAATTGATGGCTTTAAATACACTTACGACGCCACATCTGATAAAGCATTAGAAACAACACACGTTGATTATCAGTACGATGATTTGAACTTATTGGCAGTTCATCATGCATTACTTCAAACAGGTCTAGAGCCTTGTAACGTTTCTTTGGTTGTGACGTTACCGATCACCGAATACTACCGTTTTGAAGATTGCCAAAAGAATGAAAAGAACATTGAACGTAAGCGTCAAAACCTGATGCGTGAAATCTCACTCAACAAAGGTGAGACATTCAATGTGGTCGAAGTAGAAGTCATGCCGGAAAGCTTGCCTGCGGTTCTGTCTACTCTGGTGAACTCTAACTGCAATGAATTTACGCGCTCTCTTGTGATCGACTTGGGTGGAACAACCTTAGACATGGGTATTGTTGTTGGTGAGTTTGACGAAGTGTCAGGCGTATACGGTAACAACGAAATCGGCGTATCTATGGTGACCAATACGGTTCGTAAAGCATTAGCGTTTGCAGACAGTGATTCAAGCTACCTTGTAGCAAATGAACTTATCCGCCGTCGTCACGATGACGAATTTGCGTCCGAAGTGATTAACGACGAATCTCAAATCGAGATGGTTCGTGAAAAAATGAATGCCAAAATTCACGAGCTTGGTAAACAAGTTGTCACTGAAGCGAAGAAATTTGCCAAGAATCCGAACCGCGTTTACCTCGTGGGTGGCGGTGCAACCCTCATTTATGATGCAGTGAAACAAGCGTATCCAACATTAGGTGACCGAGTCATCCTTGTTGATAACGCTCAATCCGCGTTGGCTCAAGAAATGTGCTTGTATCATGCAGACGAGAACAGCAGCAATGTAGAGGAAGCTGTTGATGAATAAGCGCTTCAAACGCGTATCTCTAGCGATCTACCTCGACCCGCTGCAATCTATTCCAGATAGTTTTGCTTACAATACGTTTATTGGCTGGTCGAAAAAACGTAAAGAATTAGCAGCGGATTCAACCGCTGCGATGGAATTGCATCAGTTAGTCCACATTCATAAAGATATCTATATGAGTGGCATGTTTCTGCATTGTCTGAAACCAGAACTGGCGACCAGCTTTGCGATGGCATTGTCTAACGATTCAATTACCGAGCAGTCGCTTCTGGACATTCTCAAGGTGCACCAGATTCAACCTCATGGTGTCCCAAATCGAGTGGAAGACGGTGCGTCAACGGAACGCATGGCCTTTGATGTTGACACTGTGATTGATAATGTTTCATCAAAAATTGAACATCTGCTCGAAATGAAACTGTCTGAGCATCTCTCTCAAATAGATTTTTCTTCCAACACCACTCCGTCAGTTCCTGATTTTACTCATATTACTGAACATATGAGTTCTCAGTTGGCGCTGCATCAGCAATCATTAGTTGAGCACATTGCCGCTCATGCCAATACTCAGTTTGAGAGCAAGATAGACGCACAGGCGTTAAGCCAAGAAATTGTTAACACGATGAGTGGTAAGTTCGCTGAAAATGAAAAAGCACTTCGTGACCTGATCACTCTGATGCCGAGTTCCTCGTCTAACGATATTGATACTTTGGCACTGAGCCAAGACATTGCCTCCATCATTAGTAGCCAGTTAATTGAGCACCAAAAACAGCTGATGGGTGGCTCCTTATCAAGCTCTCAGCTTGCATCGGTGGATCAACAAGCACTCAGCCATGATATTGCGAAAGCCATTGGCGACAAACTTGATCACAGCCAGCAAATCTCTGAGCTTAAGAGCGTAGTGACGCAACAAAACACACTGATTAACCAGTTGATGCAACAAATTAAGCAACAGGGTGGCGTCGTCGCAACACCTTCCAACCGCGCTGAACCGCAAGAGTCTGTCGAGGAACGTCTGGAGAAAGTTCAACGCCTGAAAAAGAAAGGCGTGTTTTAATTAATCGCATCTTAGCGTGACGTTAACACTAAAAAGCCAGCATATGTGAGTGCTGGCTTTTTGCTGTCAGCTCGAAATCAACTTAACTCAGATGGTGGTGATGGATGACAACAAAACGACGCGAGTATTTAAAGACGAATAATTTAGTAATTAATAACTTAATAGCGAATATTCTCAGGAATGGTAAAGCTTGGTAGTTTGTTAGGTTTCGCTTGTTGGCCTTTACGCCATGCTTGTAGCTGTTGAACGTATTTCAGAATTTGCGCCACAGCAAGGTATAACTGGTTTGGAACCATCTGGTTGACTTGCGTTGTGTGGTAAATAGAACGTGTAATTTCTGGTACGACTAATACTTCAA
Organism: Vibrio sp. Y2-5; assembly: GCF_014596725.1. Taxonomy (GTDB): domain Bacteria; phylum Pseudomonadota; class Gammaproteobacteria; order Enterobacterales; family Vibrionaceae; genus Vibrio. The sequence goes on along the minus strand of NZ_JACVEG010000003.1, from coordinate 408,011 downwards.
TTTCATGTTTGTCTGCCAAAGAACGAATGTAGAATGCGACTTCGTCTTTGCCTTTGGCGACGACAAACGGAGCTTCCGCCTTTTCGATATCGTATTTAAGAGCGACAGCAAAGTGCGTAGGGTTCATTAAAACAACGTCTGCCGTTGGAACCATTTTGTTGGCCGAGTTACGAGCGTATTGCATTTGAATTTGACGTCTGCGGCCTTTGACTTCCGGGCTACCTTCCTGCTGTTTGTGTTCTTGTTTTAACTCTTCTTTGGACATCATCATCTGCTTGCTAAACGTCAATTTTTGATAGGGAACATCTATCAAACCGAAAATAACGGCAACAGAAATCAGCATGATGACAAGCGTTATTAGGTTACCAAAAGCAATTTGTGTCACCGTCTGAAATGAGGCTCTGACAAGACCACTAATAATCCCTACATTGTTATTGAGTGTGGTGTAGAGCAGGAACAAAATGATGGCGATTTTTACCACGCTCTTGAGAAACTCAACGAAGGTCTGTTTAGAGAAAATACGCTTAATACCTGAAGCGGGATTGATTTTAGAGAACTTCGGACTGATTTGTTTGAAGTTAAAGTTGAAACCGCCAAGAACACTACTTGCACCGACTGCGGTCAGTGTTATGAACAGCATCATTGGCGCAAACAGTTTGATGAGAATAAACAAGGATTGAGCCAGAAGTTCTAAGCTAGGTTCAATGTCGAATATGGTCGTAGAATCAAAGGTAAACGCAGTTTCAAATAGCAGAAAGATCGAGCGCTTGAGCTCCGGCCCGTACATGTAGAAATAGCTCACACCAACGATCATACATATCGCAGTGGTAAACTCTTTAGCGCGTGCAATCTGACCTTCTGCACGCGCCTTAGTGAGTTTCTGACTACTGGCCTGTTCGGTTTTATCCCCTTGACTCATTTATAGGCTCAACACGTAATTCATGTGGTCGCGCATTTCGCTGACCAGATCAAAGAAAATATCACCGACACCAAAGATCGAAAGCATCAAGGCAAACATACCCAGTAGCATGGTCATCGGGAAACCTAATGTGAAAATATTTAATGAAGGCGCAATTTTGCCTAGGAAACCGAAGGTAACGTTACTGAGCATCATGGTTAACATAGCTGGGATGGCAATAACCAAGGCAGAAGAGAACATCCAACCAAACATGGTGAGAACATGCTTGATGCCTTCAAATGGGTAAACCGTATCGAATGGCCAGTGACGGAAACTATCGACAAAGATATCCAGAATGATCAAATGGGCGTCCAACGAAAGCAACAACAACATTGCTGTGATATTGAAGATACGAGCAGTGATTGGCACGCTGGCGCCACTGCTAGGGTCGTTCATCACTGCCATAGCTAGACCCATCTGCATAGAGACCGCCTGCCCACCAATACTGAATATATTCATAAACAGCAGTACAACCATACCCAGAATGAAGCCAAAGCTAAATTGGTAGATAGCAAATACATAGGCTTGGATTGAGAACGGGTTGAAAGAAGGAACATTCTCAATAATGCCTGCACACATGATCGAAAAGATCATGGGAAGCAGAATTCTGACCACAACAGGAATGCGGGTGTCACCAAAGAAAGGTACCACCAGAAAGAAGCCAGCAAAGCGCACAAAAGGCCACCAAACAAAGCCAAGCCATTCTGTAATTTGTGTGAAGGTGAGATCGAGCATGCAACAGCCGCGCTTCTTACTGTGCCAGAGTCGGTACAGTGAAGAAAATGTATTCGAAAAATTCTGACACTTGCATCAGTAGCCAATGGCCCGCAAAAATGATGCTCAGCATAGTAACAATAAGACGTGGAAAGAAGCTGAGTGTCTGCTCGTTGATCTGAGTGACCGCTTGCAAAACAGCCACCAGCAAACCTACTAACAAGCTAGGTACAATCAGTACCGATACCATTGAGACTACGACCCATAATGCACGTGCGACGATCGTGACTGAAAGTTCAGGCGTCATGTTTAGCCTCCTACCCAGAAGCTTTGAGACAAGCTACCCAACAGCATTCCCCAACCATCAACAACGACGAAGATCAGCAGTTTAAAAGGTAGGGATACAATCAATGGTGAAAGCATCATCATACCCATAGACATCAATACGGATGCTACAACAAGGTCGATGATTAGAAATGGTAAGAACACCATGAAACCGATTTGGAACGCAATTTTCAGTTCACTCAGTACATAAGCTGGTAACAGCACTAAAAACGGAATGTCTTCGGGTTTGTCTGCTAAAGGTTCGTCTGCGATTTTGGTGACTTGTTCAAGAGTCTGGGTTTGCGTTTGCGCCAACATATATTCACGCAAAGGAACACTGCCTCTTTGCAGAGCATCAACTAAGGTGATTTCATTATTGGCATAAGGTTGGTAGGCATTGTCGTAAATGTCTGTCCAAACCGGACGCATAATCAGGATACTAAAGATCAAAGCAAGGCCGACCAATACTTGGTTTGGTGGCGACTGCTGCAAACCGAGCGCTTGTCTTAAAATACCCAATACAATGATGATGCGTGTAAAGCAGGTACACATGATGATAAATGCTGGAATAAAGCTCAGCATCGTCATCAAAATGAGGATTTGCAGTTTTACCGAGTATTCACTGGAGCCTGAAGCATCATTGATGGTGAACAGGCTCAGTTCTGGTTCTGCTGCTGCTATGTTAGGCAACAATAAAAAAAGGATGACTGTTAGCCATCCTAAAAGCTTTTTATTCATGGCTTCCACTATCGACTAGAGACAAAACTTGAACACCGTATTTGCCATCCTTAGTGATAATGCTTCCTGTACCAAATAAAACACCGTTGATTTTGATATCAACGGGTTCGCCTTCATGCTTATCCAGCATGACAACAGAAGAAGGTTCAATTGCCATCACTTCCTTTAAAGGAAGGCTGCGTCTTGAAACTTCTACTGTTACTTCAACAGGAATGTCGCGAATCATACCAATGTTTGACTTGCTTGTTGGTGCATCTAACGTGTTAGGTGCTTTATTCGATGTTAACGCTGAATCCTGTGCATCGAAATCCAGGTCATCATTTAGCAGGTCAAGATCATCTAGTTGGTCTAAATCACTCATACTTCACTCCAAATTGAGCATGTTCATCAATGACAAGTTGACCTTTAAATAGAGTGTTGCCACTTACTTTCACGTCAATTTGTTCAGGTTTTTGCAAATCGATTACGTCCCCGACAGAGATGGTATCAAGCGCATCAATAGATAATTCTGTTTTCATCAGAATGGCGCTGATATCAACGGGCACTTGATTCAATGTTGCGACGACATCTTTCTGTGTAAATGGTTTGTATTTTCTTAAACCATTTGAAAAATATTTCAACGATTCTTCACTGAAGGTAATAAACATATCTTCATGTATATTGCCTACAATAAGTTCGCAATTAATTCCAATGTCAGTGTGTTTAATCTTTTCACATTGAATCGTTTTTATCTTTTCGCTAGGAAATAAACAATTAATTATTTTACTTACAAAGCGTTCGAAAAATTTACTGTGTGAAACTGTAATTGAATTAATGCCCACATTGCTATCTGAACTATTTGTAGGAATATTCAGATGTTTGCAAAATAGTTTATCCAAAGTACTGATGGATAAAGAAAAAGAAATAATGCCGATATTACTTATATCAAGGCATATTTCGTGTAAGTCTTCTTCAGAAGAGCCTTCCTCTCGTGGCTCAACTTCGACGGATACACCATTAAAGGTACCACGTAGCTGACGTTTAATTACGTTCGCATGTTCTTGAAGAAACTCAACAATCCTTTTTTTTATGGCAATTTTCGGATTGCCAATATCGGTTATTGCGATATGTTGCATGAAAATACTCCAAAGAACTAAACCGAATTATAGGGTTCGGTAATAGGCGGGCGATTATACATAAGCGCAATATTACTTCAAATGAAAAACAGCTCATTATTCTTAATATATTGCTATGTAAGGATTGTTAGGAAGATCTACGAAGGAGTTTGGGACTATTCCTACATTCGAAATGATTCCATTTATTTATAATGCAGATCATTAATGTTGAATGTTTTATTTTCAGGTTATGAATGCATTGCAGAAATAACCATGAATGCATTATTAGGATTTTATTGTAGCGCCATGATTAGTTTAGACGATGCTTTAGGGATACACCCTACAATGCTGCAATTTCGAACTGAACGTACCTCGGTACTTGCTTCGAATATTGCGAACGTAGATACGCCTAATTACAAAGCAAAGGACGTTACGTTTAATGCGGTAATGTCTGAAATTGGCGGCGTATCTTCGACCCGTATTCAAACCGATACGATGTACAGAATACCAGTGCAACGTTCTCGAGACGGAAACACAGTAGAGCTTCAATCTGAACAAGCCCGATTTGCTCAAAACAGTATGGAATACCATCAGAGTTTGCAGTTTCTAAAGTCGAAAGTATCAGGCTTAAAACGAGCGATTGAAGGTCAATAAGGTTCTGAAACAGAACCATAAGTCATTTATTTAAGGGGCACCATGTCTTTTAACGGCATTTACGAAACATCCGGTTCAGCTATGACGGCTCAAACCATTCGTTTGAATACAATCTCTAGTAACTTGGCGAACGCAGATTCGGTCGCGAGTAACCCAAACGATGTGTACAAGCCATTAAAGCCAGTTTTTTCTGCAGCGTTTAACTCGCTGTCTGCAGCACAAAAAGATCAAGGTCTGGTACCTGTAAAAATTGCAGATGTGATTGAGTTGGATGGTCTGGCACAAACTCGCTATGAGCCAAATAACCCTTTGGCTAATGATCAAGGGTACGTTTACCACACGGGAATAAACGTGGTGAATGAAATGGCAGACATGATGTCCTCAACACGCAGTTTTGAAGCGAACGTTGAAGTGCTTAACAACGTGAAATCAATGCAGCAATCTTTGATGCGTATTTGGGAGGTGTAATCGATGGCAACTGTAGTAGCTGGTGCAGACACTAGCGTCACCGTTCAATCGGCCACCACTTCCGCTTCCGCTGTTGCAACCAATCAGAACAGCGCGGATGCATTGTATAACCAATTTATTACCTTAATGGTGGCACAGGTTCAGAACCAGGATCCTTTGAATCCTGCTGACGGTACGGAATATGTATCTCAGCTAGCGACGTTTGCTCAGGTGCAAAGTACTGAGAACATGGTAACTATCCTGAACAACAACGCCATCATGATGGACAACTTACAAGTACTGACGACCGCAGATTTGGTGGGGCAAACTGTGTCTGTCCGCACCGATACACTACAAGCGGATGGTAGCACTGTTTACGACGGCTCTATTGAGCTGACATCGCCATCTAACACGGTAACGCTTGAACTGACTGATGAACAAGGCAACGTGACCAACATTGCTTTGGGCAGCCATTCTTCTGGCAAAGTCGATTTTTCTATTGATACAGCTGAATTAGGTCTTGAAGGCAAGTACAGCATGAAAGTACTGCTCGATGAAGGCCAAACTTACACACCTAATATTACGCTAAACGGAACTGTTGAAATGGTCTCTATCCCATCTACGGGTGGTGCTAGTGTCTTGACTATCAACGGCATTGGCGACATTCCATTTTACGAAATTGCCTCTTTTGGGCAGAAAAGTAACAACAGTTAATTAAGAGAGTATTTTATGAGTTTTAATATTGCCCTGAGCGGTCTAAATGCCTCTAACCAAGAGCTAAATACCATTTCAAATAACATCGCTAACTCATCAACGACGGGCTTTAAAGAGTCTCGTACCGAGTTTGGTTCTGTATATAACGGTGGCCAAGCGGGTGGTGTGCAAGTGAATGGCATCAGCCAGAACTTTGATTCACTGGGGTCGATCGCAGGTACTGGTCGATCTCTGGATATGGCGTTAACGGGCGGCGGTTTCTTCGTTATCCAAGAAGGTAACGGTCAGATGAGCTATAGCCGTAACGGCGCATTCTCTATGGATGCGAATGGCTACATTGTTTCCAATACTGGCGGTAACCTGCAAGGGTACCAAGTAGATGGAAACAATAACTTGCTTGAAGGTTCAGTGGGCAACCTGAAGATCGACAGTGCTTCACTACCAGCAAAAGCAACTGATAGCATGACGTTTACTTCAAACTTGGATTCTCGTTCAGAGGTTGTTGATACGGCCACTTATCCATTTGATCCGTCAGATGTGAACTCTTATACCAACTCATACACAACACCTGTGTACGATTCTTTAGGTAATGAGCACACGTTGACTCAGTATTTTGTAAAAACAGCAGACAATGAGTGGACAATTCATTCGGTTGTCGATGGTGATACCACTAATGTCATCACTGAATCACCAGTAACCTTTGATACCACAGGTAAGCTGACTTCAAACCCGTCGTACACGGTAACGGCAAATGCATCTGGCGCAAACCCGCTTGATATCACTATTGATATCTCATCACTTAGCCAGTACGGCAGTGACTTTGTGGTTTCTCAAAACAGCGCAAATGGTTACACAGCGGGTGACTTTGCGGATATCCGTATCGAATCAAACGGTATGGTTTACGCCACTTATAGCAATGGTCAATCTCTGCTTCAAGGTCAGTTAGTTCTTGCTAACTTCACAGCGCCGCAAGAATTGCTACAAACCTCAAACACCTCTTGGACGCAAACATTCGCATCTGGCAACCCAGTGTACGGTGTACCGGGTACCGGTCAGTTTGGTGAACTTGCATCGGGAGCGCTTGAAAGCTCAAACGTTGATTTAACGTCAGAGCTAGTAAGCCTGATGACTGCGCAACGTAACTACCAGGCAAACACCAAAACGATTTCTACATCAGATCAACTGATGCAGTCGCTATTTAACGCGGTTTAATTATGAATCCAATTCTGTTTACCGCAGCGAAAGGCGCAGAGCGAGTGATGTTGGCTCAGGAAGTTCGAGCCAACAACCTTGCTCAAGTTAATACCGTCGGCTTCAAAGCGATCATGGAACACTCAACACCAATGAAGGTTAATGGTTCTGGTTTTGAGTCTTCGACAACAACACGCACTAACTCGGCTTCTAACAACTTTGCACACGGTACGGAAATTCGTACTGACCGCCCTCTGGACGTACAAATTAACGGTACGGGCTTTTTTGCTTTGGAAGGCAAACAAGGTGAGCCAGAAGAGCTGTATACCCGTGCGGGTAATTTCAATCTCACACCAGAAGGTAACTTAATGGTGGGTGATCGTCAGGTGCTAAGTGATGGTGGTCCAATTGTTGTTCCGGAGTATCAAGCGATTAACGTCTCTAAAGATGGTGTTCTGAGCATTACTCCTCCGGGAGGCGGCGCGGAAATGGAAATCGCAACCTTGAAACTGGTTAACCCTGATTACTTCGATATGACGTTGGATAAATCAGGTCTGTTCGTTGCGAAAGATGGCAACACCTTGATGGCTGATCCAAATGTCTCTGTTCGTTCTGGTTATCTGGAATCGAGCAACGTTTCAAGTTTGGAAGAGTTGGTCAGCATGATGTCGCTTTCTCGTCAGTACGAAATGCAAGTAAAGGCGATGGCAACCGCATCAGAGATAGACAAGCTTGGCAACCAGTTGCTGAAAGCGTAATAAGAATTTAGTAGGTAAGTTATGCATAGCGCATTAATGATTTCAAAAACAGGTATGGCGGCTCAAGACTCAAAAATGACCGCGATTTCCAACAACCTGGCGAACGTAAACACAGTCGGTTTTAAGCGTGACCGAGTTGTCTTCGAAGACTTGTTCTACGCAGTAGAAAAGCAAGCGGGTACAGGCACCGATGACCTTAACGTACACCCTACGGGTATTCAGTTAGGTAATGGTGTGCGTGTAGCCGGTACTGAAAAAGTATTTACGCAGGGTAACATCAACAACACTTCCCAGCAGTATGACTTAGCGATCATGGGTGATGGATTTTTCCAGATCGAAGGTCCTGATGGCGAAATGCTTTACACACGTAACGGTCAGTTTCACGTCAACTCTGATGGTTCAATGGTGAACACGCAAGGTTATCTGCTGCAACCAGAAATTACAGTTCCTGATGATGCCATTCTCGTGTCTATCGCAGAAGACGGTACCGTATCTGCAACCATTCCCGGTGAAACAGAGCCTCAAAATCTGGGTGAAATCACTCTGGTTAAGTTTATGAACCCTCAAGGCTTAACGGCGCTTGGTGGTAACTTGCTGGCTGAAACAGAAGCGTCAGGTGAAGCAATGGAGCTGGCTGCCGGTACTGAAGGTGCAGGCTACATCAAACAAGGTGCTCTAGAAACTTCTAACGTACAAGTGGTTGAAGAGATGGTGGATATGATCTCAACACAACGTGCGTACGAGATGAGCGCAAAAATGGTCAGTGCGGCAGACAACATGTTGCAGTACCTAGCAAACCATACCTAAGCGAATGGCTAGTTTTATGTGTTTAACAAACCTTGTAAGTATCGCTAAACGTTCAGCTGTCATTGCGTCAATTCTGCTATTGGCCGGTTGTGCTGGACGTGGGCAGGAATTTGTACCGCCGAAGCCGGATGATGAAGCGTATGCGCCGCCTGAACTCAACTACGAAGTTGAACGAGTGAGTAAAGGTAGCCTTTACGCGGGTAATGCTTCAATGACACTGTTTCAAGATCGCCGAGCCTATCGTGTGGGTGACATTTTGACTGTGGTATTGGATGAGAAAACCGAGTCGGACAAAAGTGCAACCACCAAATACGGCAAAAGCTCTGGCGCTTCACTTAATGTGCCGACCGTGGGTGGCCGAACTTACGATCGTTTCTCGGCAAGCATTGATGGAAACCGTGATTTCAGCGGCAGCGCGGCCTCTAAGCAGGGCAACAGTCTGAGCGGTTCTATCACCGTTACGGTATACCAAGTTTTGCCAAATGGTGTGCTACGCGTGCGTGGCGAAAAGTGGCTCAAGCTAAACCAAGGTGATGAGTTTATCCGCTTGTCTGGCAACGTGCGTGCAAGTGACATCGGTTCCGGCAACACCTTGTCTTCTCAGCGTATTGCTGATGCCCGAATTACGTATTCCGGCAGAGGTACATTTGCCGATACGAACACAGCGGGTTGGTTAACACAGTTCTTCAATTCTCCGTGGGTACCATTTTAATGAAACAAAGACTTAATTTCAAACACTGCATTTTGGCAGTGTTTGGCTGTTTGTTTTTCGGTAGTGCAAGCGCAGTACCGATTAGCCATATCACGGATGTATACGGTGACCGAACTAACCAATTGATTGGTTACGGTGTGGTTGTGGGTCTGGATGGCACTGGTGATAAATCACAAGTGAAATTCACCCAGCAATCTATTGTAAACATGGTTCAACAGTTTGGCGTTCAGTTGGAAGATGGCTCAAAGCCAAAAACTAAAAACGTTGCAGCGGTAAGCGTGACAGCGGTAGTAAGCTCTCACAAAGGTCCGGGTCAAACGCTGGATGTCACGGTCGCTTCGATTGGTGATGCAAAAAGCCTTCAAGGCGGAACGCTGTTAATGACTGAGCTAAAAGGTGTGGATGGCAACGTCTATGCTGTGGCTCAGGGGCATTTGATCGTGGGTGGTTACAAAGTGACTGCCAACGATGGTTCTAGCGTGACGAACAACACTCCGACTGCGGCACGAATTCCAAATGGCGCAACGCTAGAGCGTGCGGCTATTGGCGCTGAAGACGAAGACCCGACACTGCATCTTCAACTTAAGAAACCTCATTATCAAACGGCATTGAACATATCTAAAGTGATCAACAAAACCTTTGGTCGTGGCGTAGCAAAAGCGGTGAATAAAGGTTTGGTGGAAGTCGCGGCGCCTACGGACAGCGAAGATCGCATCATGTTCTTGTCTATGATTGAACAGTTGGACGTAAACGAAGGTGAATCGCTACCGAAAATCGTCTTTAACTCGCGTACAGGTACTGTGGTGATCAGTAAAGGTGTCACGGTAAGCGAAGCGATTGTTTCACAAGGTGGCCTCACGGTGTCTATTCGTGAAGATCAGCTGGTATCGCAACCTAACTCTGCCGGCAGCTTTAATGCACCGGGCCAAACAACCGTAATTAATGATTCCAACATCTCGATTAGTGAAGTGGATAACGGCGCTATGGTCTGGCCTGAAGGCACACAGTTACAAGAAATTGTCGATGCGGTAAACCGAATCGGCGCTTCACCAATGGTGCTGATGCAAATACTTCAAGCGCTGGATGAAGTGGGCGCGATTAACGGTGAGCTGGTGGTGATCTAATGACAAATCCAATTATCGCGATAGAAAGTGCCAAGGCGGCGAATGCCGTTGGTAATGTCGAAAACATCAGTGTTAATCCAAACCAAGTGTCAGGTATTGCTGATTATGCTGAGCTGAATTCTGTTCCTATGGTTCAGCCATTTTCAAGCTCGTCGAGTCATGGTACTCGTACTGCACAACAGGTAATGACGTCATCTTTAAATCAAAATATGGCGTCGATTTATGACGAAGCAATGGTGTCAGCAGGTGACTTATCGTCATTGAATTTTGATGACAACACTGCGCTTCAGTTTGACCCGACATCGCTCAATTCGTTGAAGTATCACGATGATGAAGATGCCGCATTGCGCGAAGTCTCGAAGCAGTTTGAAGCGATTTTCGTGCAAGAAATGCTAAAGAGAATGAGAACGGCAACTGAAGCTTTGGGTGACGAAGAAAACCCATTATCAAATAACTCAAACGGAATGTTTCAAGACCTATTAGATAATCAATTGGCGATTTCCGTGACGAAGAAAAGCTCATTTGGACTAGCAGAGTTGTTGTATCAACAACTGTCTGGACAAACCGTAGGGAGTGTATAACACATGAGTATGTATAACATAGGCTTGTCAGGCTTAATGACGAACCAAGTCGCTATGAACGTGACAGCGCAAAATACAGCAAATATGACTGTAGCTGGCTACACACGCAAAGTGGTTGAGCAAGCAACAGTCGTCTACGGTGGCGCAGGTAACTACGGTGCAGGCGATGGCGTAACGGTCGCAAGTATTCGCCGCGTTTCTGATCAAGCGGCGATCGAACGTTTACGTACTGCGGGTCAGGAAATGCAATACAACCAAACGTATATGGTAGGTATGCAAGGTATTGAGAACGTTCTGGGTATGGAAGGTTTGAATATCAGTACTGGTTTTGATGAGTTTTTCGCAGCACTGGATGAAGCCACGCTAAGCCCTGAATCTCTGGTTTACCGTAACCAGATTCTGGCAACAGCGGGCAGTTTAGCATCACGTTTCAATGGCACCATGAGTCAGATTGAAAATGAACTCAGCACTTTGATGCGTACGCAAAACCAAACCATTGAGAGCTTGAACAGCCAGCTAGATAACATTGCCAAACTCAACGAGCAAATTCGTAAAGCATCTGGTCAAGGTCAGGATATTGCGAGTCTGCAAGACGCATTAGATCTTCAACTGAACGAAATTTCTAAATCGATTGGCGTCAATGTACTAGCGAAAGAAGACGGTACCGTTGAGCTTTCCACTAAGTCCGGTCAGCCATTAGTGTCTGGTCAAAGTGTTGCCCAAATCAGTTTAAATGAAGCAACTGGCGGTGCTTATAACACTGATCTTGTATTGACGTTTAACGGTCAAACAGTGACGTTGAATGACCCGAAAGGTGGTGAGCTAGGGGCGATTGCTGATCTGAAAAATGACCAGTATTTCCCGATTATGGAAGACGTCAACAACATCGCTGCGGGTTTTGCCGATGCGGTGAACGCTATTCTGACGTCTGCGGGTGCCACTGATCTCAACGGCAATGCGGGTCAAGCATTGTTTACTTATGACCCAGATAACCCAGCCAGTTCTTTAAGTCTGACTGACATTACAGCCGAAGAGTTGGCACTGTCAGGTACAGGCAGTATTGGTGATGGTTCTTTTGCAACCGCTCTTGCGGATTTGGCAAACCAACCGATTTCTATCGGCGGCTCAAATATTAACGTGTATGACGCTTACGCAAAAATCAACGGTTATGTGGGTGTTGCCACTCAGCAAGCTCAAAATAACTTTAGTACTGCATCTATCAGCATCAGCGAAGCGCAAGCCGCGCGCGACAGTATCAGTGCTGTGAGCTCAGACGAAGAAGCCGCAAACTTGATGATGTATATGAATGCGTATCAGGCAAACATGAAGGTTATCTCTACCGCTAGCCAAATGTTCGACACCGTGCTCAACTCATTCTAATCGGAGACTATTATGCGAGTCACAGATTCACAATTTACCACTATGATGACGCGAGCGATGATGAACTCAAACGTTGAGATCAACCGTGTCGCAGAGCAAATCGCTACAGGTAACAAAATTAACAGTTTGTCAGATGACCCAAGTGGTTCGATGAAACTGTTAAGCCTAGATAAAACTATTTCTAGTGCTGAGCAGTACTCAAGCAACATTGCAAATGTGCAGTCAAAGTACAGCGAATATGAAACGTATCTGATGTCGGTCAATGAACTGGCTCTAGACGTGCATGACCTGTTGTTGCAGGCGAATAACGCCACAGTAGGTGAAGAATCAAGTGGCGGTATCATCGCAGAGCTTGAGTCGTTGAGACAGCAAGCTTTAGACACCTTTAATAAGAAGTCAGATGGTATCTATATCTTCTCTGGTACTGACGTGTATTCAGAAGCGATTATTGTGGACGATTCTACCAATCCTATTACTTATTCGTTTGGTGGCAATGCGGATCACCGCAATACCAAAATCAGTGAAGATGGTTCAATGAACAGCAACTTTACTGTTCAAGAAACGCTGCAAGGTAGCTTGGATTTCTTCACAACGTTGGATGCAGCGATTGCTGAGTTGAAAAATCCAACCGCGAACAAGAATGCCATTTTAGGTGCTGCAATCGATAGTACCGATGCCACTCAAAAAAGCATCCTCAACACCGTGACTATTCTTGGTGCAAACTATAACTCTCTTGATCGAATGGCCGTCAATAATGCAGATGCAGCTCTGTATGCGGAAACGGTCAAGACAGATATCAATGCATTGGATTATGCAGAAGCATCGGTTCGTTTGACTGAAAGTATGAACACATTACAGGCATCGCAGTCAGTGTTTGCCAAAGTAATGACCAGTTCATCACTGTTTGACTTGATGTGATTTTGTATGAAATACCAAGCCTTAATAACGGCAGCGCTTTCAAGCGCTGCTTTTGTCTCTAGTGCTGCTGACTATGTTGTGCCTTTTGATGAGGTGCAATGGCAAGCGGTGAATGATGGTGACACCTGTTATCTCTCTGTAGAAGACACTCACTCAGGCATCAACGCCAAATTTGATGTGGTTGCAGGTAAGTCTATTTCTCTTGTGATCTCCGGACGCAGTGTTGGTTCATTTAACGACAGCATGGTGATTGAAACTGAGCCGCCAGTGTGGGGAAACGCTCTGTATGAATCGACCATGGTGAATGAGTTCATTCGCAAGAAGAAATCGGCAGAAGTCATTCAAGGGGCAGACTTTGTCTATCGCGATGTAATGAGTGGCGCTTGGTTAACGGTTCGTGATGATTTTCATAGCGTCACCTTTCCAGCAGCCAACATGCACAGTGCAATTGAAACCTTTCAAAGCTGCACAACAGCATTGCCGCCAATCAGTTATCAAGAGGCGCGTAAGACAGTCTTCAACTTCAAGTCTGGTGCGTTAGCGTTGACAGAAGCACAACGTGAACAGTTAGCGGAAATCAGTGAACTGGTACTGTTCGATAAGCGCATTAAGAAGGTCCTGATCAGCGGTCACTCAGATAGCCACGGAGATACAGTGGTGAATTTAAGTGTTTCGAGAAGACGTGCTGACGATGTGGCGTATTGGATGATGTTGGCTGGGGTTCCAGAAGAGAAAATGGAACTAAGAGGGCATGGCTCTCGCTATCCAATTGCCACCAATAGCACAGCAGAAGGGCGAGACGAAAACCGCCGCGTTGAAGTTGAACTGATTAGAAAATAGAAAAAATGTACGCTTTTCAAACAGAAAGGCGTAAGGAGAAAAGTTTTGGAAATACACGCTATTACGGGTATCGAACAATCGATGATCAATCGTCTGAATGAAAATCAGGCGATTACTCAGAACCCGTTAACTAAACTTGTCGAAATATCTGATAGTCGCGTAGGAATGTCCTCAAGCCTTGAGTTTGGCAGCACATTAAAAGGAATTTTTGATACTGTTGACGCTCGCCAAAAGACTGCTGAAGCAAAAATCACCGCAGTTGAACTGGGTCAAAGTGATGACCTTATTGGCGCGACAGTGGCTGCGCAGAAAGCGCAGCTTTCTTTTTCAGCATTAATGCAAGTTCGAAACAAGATGGTTACGAATTTCAATGACATCATCAAGATGTCGGTTTAGTGACGATAGGCGTTAATATATGGCAAATGAGAAAGGGGTTACGATCGTAGCTTCTAATGCATCCGACAAATTACAATCTGCCGTGGAGAGAGTAAAGTCGTTCTGGAGCAGCTCGCAACGTAATGTTGTCATAATCACAATATTTTCAATGATCTCAGCTGCGATCATTGTCGTCATGTTATGGGCGTCTGCAGAAGAGTACCGCCCGCTTTACAGTACTTCTTCAAATTATGACTCAAGTCAGGTACTGCAACTCCTAGATCAATCAGGGCTCAAGTATGAGCTAAACAGCGACAGCGGCCAAATTATGGTGCCGAGCAATGAAGTCGCAAAAACAAGGATGATTCTGGCTGCAAAAGGTCTAAAGCAGCAACTGCCGAGTGGCTTTGACACCTTAGCAAGCACAGATTCATTAGGCGAAAGCCAGTTTATGGAAACGGCCCGCTATCGTCATGCTTTAGAAGGCGAGTTAGCAAGAAGTATTGTGACCATGGAATCTATTGCGGTTGCACGTGTGCATCTGGCAATTCCTAAAGCATCACTGTTTAAGCGTAAAGACCAAGAACAAGCACGCGCGTCGGTGATGGTTCAGCTTATTGAAGGTATGGATCTTAAACCGGGTCAGGTTGACTCTATCGTCAACTTGGTTTCAGGTGCTGTGATTGGCCTGAAAGCTGAAAATGTGCGTGTGGTGGATCAGTATGGTCGTCTGTTATCAAAAGATACTTCGCTTGATGACTTAGCGGTATCGACCAATCGTCAAACCGATTACCGTCGTAACATTGAAAAGCACTTGGTGTCACAAGCATCAGACATGCTTACGCCGATCTTAGGTGCCTCGAATTTTCGTGTTCAGGTATCTGCAAAGGTTGATTTCTCAAAACGTCAGGAAACTGAAGAAACCTATGGCACACCCGTTGTTCGAGCTGAAACATTAATGAGCGATGAGAACAACGGCAGCTTAGCTTTGGGTATTCCGGGAGCATTAAGCAATACTCCTCCTGTCACTGACCAAGATACGCAAAATCAGGAAGGACAGACGAACAAAGCCAAAGCCAGCCGCAATGAATCAAAGCGTGAATACGCCGTGAGCGGTAAAGTCACCCATGTTCAGCATCAGCAAGGTATTGTCGAAAAGCTAACGATTTCAGTGATCGTTAATGAGAGCATGGCTGGAGAAGCAGGTTGGTCTGATGCAACACTAGATAGAATGCAAAACGTCGTTCGCAGTGCTGTCGGTTATGAAGAGGACCGTGGCGACGTTATCTACGTCACTAGCTTCCCATTTGTGGCTTCAAATATGCCAGATGCAGAACAAACGGCTTGGTACAAAGACCAAGATATTCTGCAGCCGATCAAGTATCTGCTTGGTGCACTGGTTGCTGCTCTGTTGATTGTGCTGGTACTGCGTCCTCTGGCTCAGTACTTAACCAAAACCGACGGTTCTGAACTTGAAGAACTGACCGAAGGGCTGGAAGTCGGCTCTACCGGTGAAATGGCTGCACTAAGCACGAACAGTGCGGCAGCGGCTGCGGGATTAGAAAATAAATTGGATTCACTTGCACTAGACGCTGCAGGTATTAAAGCCATGGATGACAACTTACCAGAGTCAGACAGCCCGTTAGAAGTTCAGATTCAACATCTGAAGATGATCGCTCAAAACGATCCGAAACGAGTCACTGAAATTCTGAGAACGTGGATGCATGCATGAGTGAACAAATAGAAAATCCAAGAAATGCCCATCAAACGGTTGAAGGTGTAGCTTTGCTCATCTTGACTATGGGCGAAGATATCAGCTCTGAAGTGTTGAAAGGCTTTACGCATGATGAAATCAAGCGTCTGGCTCATTCGATGAGTAAGATGAAAGATATTAAAGCCAATGATGCACTGCGTTCTATCGTCGGTTTCTTTGAAGACTTCCGTTCGCACTCAGGCATCATTGGTGGTACTCGCCAGTATCTGACCAATGTGCTCGATAAGACGTTGAACGGAAACTTAGCGAAAGACTTGGTTTCAGAAATCTACGGTGATGAGATTCGTACTCACGCCGAGCAGCTGGCGTGGATCCCTGCCGATATTTTGGTGGAAGATTTACGTCACGAACACATTACGATGCAGGCCTTGCTGATTGCTCACTTACCCTTAGATTATGCGTCTAAGGTGCTTGAGCAATACACAGTGGAAGAGTGCAATGAGCTGATTTATCAGATTTCTCAAACTCAGGTGCTGACATCCGGTATCACAGAGACATTGAAAGACCTGATTGCCCGCTGTAAAGAAAACTACAACGATGGCGCGCCTCAAACCATCAAAGGTACCAAAGTGGTGGCAGACATTATTAACCGTCTACAGGGTGATAAAGCTGCAATCTTTGAATACCTTACTCAGCGTGATGAGAAGATGGCAGAAGAGATTCAGGAAGCGATGTTCGACTTCTACTCTCTGTTTACTCAGAGTCAGGAAACGATCGATGCTATTAACAATGAAGTGACCATTGAACAATGGGCATTTGCAATGAAAGGTATGCCTGAAGAGAACCGTGCTTACATCTTCAACACCATGCCGAACCGTCTGGCAACTCAGCTAAAAGAAAACATTCAGCGTATCGGAGCTGTACCGGTTAGCCAAGTGGAAGGAGCCCGTAAGGAAATTCTGGATATCGTACGTCGTCTGCAAGGCGAAGGTGTGATTCAGCTCAGTATTTCTAACGAAGTTCGTTTGTCATAAGGTTAGGTTTTAGTGCGCTCACAGACAATATCTAACTCGACTTCTACCTCTCCTCTACGCGGGCAAACCACAGCAAGCGTAGTGGCTGGGCGTCTATCAAAAACAGAAAAAGCCAGTTCAATTAATAGGGTTTCTTCGGCAAACATGTTGTCTCAGCATGCTTTGAGTCGTTTGAAAGAACGCCCAAGGTTAATTGCAGAGTTAGCGGATACTCATCGTACTGTGAATGGTTTGATGTTGGCTGTAGAGCAGTTGAAAAAGATTGCGCGCTCAGCAGTAGAAATTAAGCGATTGGTTTCTAAGGGCGCCGAGAGTGCGGCTGACCTGAACAATGTTGATATTCACAAGCGTGAAATTATGAACGCGGTGAATAGCCAGCATTTTGGGCGACACATCATTGATTCGTCTTTTGCTCCGGTCACGACCAACATTGCTGAGATTGATTTTTATGTCCCTGGTCTGGATTTTGTGCGCGAACGTCTGACCAACGAGCTGGTTACGCTCTACATCAACAACAAAATGATTCCTTTAGCATTCGATCGTGTTGAATCTGACCAAGGTCTGTTTGAACAGTTTTCGGTCATGTTTTCCTTGGGTCAAATGCGATTACGCCGAGATGAAGAGAATGGTTTGATTATCGCTATGCCGGACCAGATGTGGCGTAAATGGGATCTTAAGATTTTTATTTCTGGTCAGGGTGGGCGTTACCCAGAAGGTAACCCAATTACGGTCAGCGCACTGACGCGTTATCCAACCGTGGAAATGATCACTATGCTTGATATCAGAGCAAGTGATGCTTTGGATGCGATTGAGCGTGTCATCGCCCGTGTAAATGAGATGCACAGCCACGCACAGGAAATACTCAACTCACAAAGTCATCTTGCGGATAAACTGATTGGCTACTGTCATAAAGCTTCGGATGATCTCGGGCAGAACATAAAAGCGATGTTTGTAATGAATGGTACTTCCGCATTAAAGGCCATTCAAAAGCACTATGTCGGGCCGAACAGAGAAAATGTCGTTTCTTTAATAAAAAAGTGAAATAAAACTTAAAACATTGCCGTAATGTATTATTGAAGAGATTACAGATAGGTAGGAGCCAACCATGAAAATTGACAATAACAGCGCGTTATACAGTGTCCAAGACGTACAGAACGTTTCACGTACTGCTGACCTGAATAAAGCACAAACGGTTGCTCCGGCTAAACAGCAAGTAGACATCAATATGCACGAACAAAATATCATTGCGGAAGGTAGTGCATCATTAAAGGCAATGGATGACGTTGATTTGGCTCGTGTGGCTGACATCAAATCACAGATTGCCGATGGTAGCATCAAATTTGATATGGGAGAGTTGGCTCAGGTTTTAGCTAACTTACGATAATGGATAAAAAAGAACTGCTAAAGTTATACTTTCAAGCAACGGTTGAAAGCGCGAAAATCGCTAAAACATTATCTGCTACGCTGGATGATATCCGTCAATTCAGTCTGAAATTCGATCACGAGAAGGTGAGCGAATATAACCAGAAAGCGACGGATCTGAGTGAGTCCCTGCGTAAGTTGCACTTTGAACGTAAAGAACTGGCAGGCAAATTAGGTTGTAATCACAACCGTTATGCCACTGAACTTGTTCATAGAATGAGTGGCAAAGCTCAAGAGACAATTAAAAAAGCGACGGATGAACTCCACGAGCTAGTCTTAGAGTGTCAAAACAAAACTGAGTTACATACTCGATTAGTGATACAGCAGCAGCAGGTTATTCAAGATGCGGTTGAATCTCTGCGAGTTGAGGTGAATGCGTAATTCACTACTCCCTCTATCTCTTCTGTTTGCCTCTGCTCCCGCATGGGCAGACTCAGCACAACTTCAAATAGAATCTTATCTGTCTCAAAGAATCGAAGCTGCCGTTACTGGGCAGTTTCCTGCTTTGCAAAACCTGCAAATTAATTTCCGTATCGCCAGTGCTGTAAATAATCTTCCTGCTTGTGAACAACCCTTGTTTTCAGATAAAGCAATGGGAAATTATCTGGGTTCTGAAACCTGGTGGGTAAAGTGTGGTAATAACTGGCGAATTAAAGCGGTGACAAATGTCAGCGTAGATACCAAGGTTGTAAGTACTAAAAGCCCTTTACGCAAAGGGCATAGAATCGAAGCCAGCGATGTAAAACTGAATGTGGAGACGCTCAGTCTCAAAGGCACCGTCTATCAGCACATTGAAGATGTGGTGGGAACGAAACTCAGACGTTCAGCAAAGGCGAATCAGGTTCTTACTCGTCGCTATGTAGAGTTGGAATACGCGGCGACCAAAGGTCATCATGTCATTATTTCACTTCATTCAGATAGCTTTTCACTAGAAACGCAAGGCGTAGCTTTGGAAGACGGTATGGTTGGCGACCGAATTCGCGTTATGAACTCAGAGTCCGGCAGAGAGCTGAGCGTTACCGTCACTGGCGAAAACAGAGTAGAGCAAAACTAGTTACTGTTCCATATTCATAGATATAAAAAGGCTTCTCAATTGAGAAGCCTTTTGCATGTTGAAACATTGCGGTTAGTCGATTTGACCTAACGGATTGATTTGATATTCGTTAGGGATTTCGTTAAATGACAGAATAATCAAACCTTTGGCAAATGCACGAGCCAGCTTGCTGACAATTGGACGAGCCATTGGTGTCACTAACAATACCGGTGTCATACCTTGTGCCTGCATTGTTTGCACAATGGAAGGCATACGGTTCTGGAACTTCTGTAGCAGCTCAGGTGCAAGCGGAACGCCATCGAGCGGGGTGTTCGGGTCATTTTGTTGAGCCAAGGTAATCCCTGCTTTAATGTCTTGCTCAACTTGCCCGCCCAACGTAAACACATTCAACGACTTAGAATACGGTGACACTAAGTTCAAAATAGTACGCTTTAGCGCAACACGAATGTTCGATGAAAGCAGGATAGGGTCTTTAATCTTATCGCCACTCTCAATCAAGGTGTTTGCTATCGTACGAATGTTGATGATAGGCACTTGCTCAGCCAGAAGCTGACGAATCACCATCATCTGCAAGTTCGGTGTTAAGGTACTTGATAAGCTTTCAGCTAATTCTGGATGTTCATAAGACAGACGTTTGTTCAGTGCTTTCACATCATCATAGTTAAAGATGCCATCAAGATGTTCAGTACACACTTTACTCACGTGAGTCGCAATCACATCGTGAATGTCGATTACCTGAAAGCCTAAGTTAATCGCTTTGGTTTTATCTTCTTTTGAAACCCAAAGCGCAGGTAGGCGATAAGCCGGGTCAACACCAAGCGTGCCATCTATGTTGGCAGAAGTAACGCCTGGGCCTACAGCCATCAGCATATCCGGATATACTTCACCGCGCTCAATTTCATCACCATCGACCAAAATAACGTACTCGGCGGGTTTCAGTGCTAAGTCATCACGAATCACGACTTCTGGGATCACAAAGCCAATTTGCTCACTCAGTGTTTTTCGACAACCACGAATACTCTTTAACAACGAGTTTTGTTCTTTGTTAGTGACGAGAGGAACCAATTTGAAGCCGAGACGCAAAGCAATGGCGTCTACGGCAGGAATGATAGACCAATCTAGCGGGTGATCTTTTAGAGATGTTTTTTCTAACGGTGCTTCAACCTCTGCTTTTGAGATATCTACGCCTTCATCTTTTTTGCTTTGCCGCCAAGCGACGAAACCAACGGTAACACTGAAACTATAGAAGGCGAGGTGAGGCATGTTCGGTACACTACCGATAATAAACATCACGCCAGCCGTCATATATAACACTGAAGGCGAAGCAAGAATTTGCTTGTTGATCACCTCAGCCATGTCGTTCTCGTTATCACTGATACGAGTTACGATGATTGCCGCTGAAACAGCAAGTAATAGCGATGGAATTTGAGCTACAAGGCCGTCACCGATGGTCAGTAGTGCGTAGGTTTGGAATGCTTCACTAACGGTCAGACCGTGCTCGAACATACCGATCAGCACACCACCAATCAAGTTGATGAACAGTATCATCAAACCTGCGACAGCATCACCACGAACGAACTTACTCGCACCATCCATTGCGCCGTAGAACTCTGCTTCATCACCCACTTCTTTACGGCGGGCACGAGCTTGTTCTTGGTCGATGTTGCCTGAGTTTAAGTCGGCATCAATCGCCATCTGTTTACCCGGTAAAGCATCTAGGGTAAATCGAGCCGATACTTCTGAAATACGTTCGCCACCCTTGGTGATAACCACAAAGTTAATGATCATCAAGATAACGAATACAACGATACCAACGACGTAGCTACCACCGATAACCACTTCACCGAACGATTGAATAACTTTACCGGCAGCATCGCCACCGTTGTGACCTTCGAGAAGTACGATACGAGTAGAGGCAACGTTCAGCGTGAGACGAAGTAAGGTTGCAATTAACAGCAACGAAGGGAATACGGAGAAGTCGAGAATTCGCTTAACAGTACTACTGACCAGCAAGACCACAATGGCCAGCATGATGTTAAAAGTGAAAAAACCATCGAGCAGCAATGCCGGCAACGGTAAGATAACCATCGCCAGTATCATCAACAGCACGAGTGGTATCGCGAGTTTAGAATTAAATATCTGTAAGCCTTTTAACATGTCTTAGGTTCACTAGTTAGTGTTCACTTTCATTACTAAGCAGTATGAAAGATAAGAAAATAAGGTCAGACATTTTATTTTTATTGGTGAATGCAAACTATCAGACATTTCTGATAATGCCTGTAGGGAGCGGCGAGAATTTGTCCGCAGAGGCTAGCATGAGAGGTGTATAGTGGAACGCATGGTATCAATTAGGCGGTTAGTTAAAACTAACAACCTAATTGACAGCTACTATTAGGAATCAAAAATAAGTCTTATTGTTCCGAGCCGCTTTTCAGTAAAGAGTTAAAATCTGGGAACTCTTGGATTAATTCAAAGTGAATAATGTCAGCTAGGCCCGTATAGTCGCATCTTTTTACTGTGGCATTTATCTTTTCAATCGCGCTGTTTAGGTAGTTAGCCTGCTCAGCGTTGAGAGGAAGCAAAGAAAGTCGACGCAAACAGCCTTTCAACAACAGTGATGCCAAGTTGTATTCGTGTCGATAATACGCAACCGCAGATTGCTTCAAGTTTGATTCTATATCAAAGGATTCCACTTTATTTCTCCCCGTCTTCATAACGAGCACCAATAATTTTAGCGCCAATGCGACTCATGTTGATGTAGTCAACATGAGGTGATGCAGCGATAAGGTTTTCAATGCCAGAACAAAATAGGCGATAGGTCGGCGAGGACTTAATGATCTCACCATGCCCATTTTCTATAGTGACACTCATGTCTATTTCGTAATTATCCACAGTAGATGCGTGCTGGATTTCACCGGGAAAACCAAAGTCACAACCGACGAAGCGAATGGTTTTCGCGCCAAATAAAATCGCTAGGTTTGTCATAGGATGAATGACGGAACCCATAACACTTAAACGATACTTTGAAGGTAATCTCTCATTAATGTCGTCAAAGGTTTCATCAACCATGTGGCAGTAGTATTTTTTACCTTTCCATTGCTCAAAGATGTCTTTCTGAATTCGGCTTGACCCGATTAAAGTCGCTGTTTTAGCGAACTTGCTAAACGGAATACTTTCCGCTTTTACACCCATATCCATGATAAACAGAATGTCTGGCTTTAAACCGTGTTTGATCAGGGCATTTAAGGCTGTAGAAGGTGCCATGAACAGTGGACGGTTAGGTTTGAGTGCCAGCGCTTTAACCTTTTCGATTTCCGCATCCAATGAAGGACCAGCGCCGACACAGAGAACTTCTTTAAAATGGTTGCCCTCAATTAGGTGATCGATGACGGGCATTTTTTTTAGGAGTGGGTAGTTGCTTTTATCTATCTTATTAAGCTTTTCCCAACCTTCCTTGCTGGTATGTGAACGGTTAACCACTTCGGTTAATAGTCGATTTTCAATTCTATGAACTAACCAGCTTAAGTCCAACTTAGCGTATTTTAACAAGTGCAAGTCTGCATTGATGATGAAGCTGTCGCTTACAAATAAACACTCAAGTGCTTTGAGCTTATTCGGCATA
Source organism: Vibrio sp. Y2-5 (assembly GCF_014596725.1). GTDB lineage: Bacteria > Pseudomonadota > Gammaproteobacteria > Enterobacterales > Vibrionaceae > Vibrio. The sequence continues at coordinate 384,836 of NZ_JACVEG010000003.1, read as the reverse complement.
TCTTTATGCACATAATGCAGAGCTATCCTCTCATCATCCAACCACGGTTTTGGCATTAGAGTTAACACCAACTTGATCACATCAAGGTTATAGATGTAGATATGAATCTTTTTAAGGTTCTTATCATTCAGCAGAACTTCGGGCACAGAACCAATACCAAATCCCCACATATGGTAAATGTTTCCTGAAGTGGTACTGCGATAGGCGAGCGCTTCTTCGACAGGGTCATAAGCGCTGCTTAATTGAATACCATTGACTGCCAATGTGGCAAACTGACGTTCGACCACTTCAAATTCGAGGTGGCTGATATCATGTTGCTCTATAGCTTCGGCTAATTTAGGGAATCGGTGCTTCAATATTGCGATGTTGCTGTTATAAAACTCTGTACTCATAAAACCTTCGTATTGATGTTTAATGGTTTATATCAATCATCAACCACACTAAATCTGACTGACGCCGTGCTTATTAGTAGCAAGGGAAATATCGATAAACGACCTAACATTTTATTTCTATGAGCAGGGAAAGCCATCAGACAATTCTGATTGTATGTTCGTATATAGAAGATGTTTTTTGAAAACAAATATCGCTGTCACTTTATATTTGTATGGCTGTTAACAGAAGAAGATATCTATAAGTAGGAATGATGGATGACAACAGGTTTGTTTAGGCTTAATTGGGTGTAAGTCTTGGATGACTTTAACTAATCCGCAAGATTTTTAAACGCTCTTAGAGTAAAAAAGCTCTCCATTTATTTTGGTGTGCTGATTGAGAACGAGTAAATGAAAACGGCAAAGGGTTTCACATTAATTGAGTTGGTTATCGTCATTGTTATCTTAGGTATACTAAGTGTGACGGCTGCGCCGCGTTTTCTGAACTTACAAGACGATGCAAAAGCCAGCGTAATGAAAGGTATTAAAGCGTCATTGCAGCTTGTAATTGATGGTGTTTACTTCAAATCTGTAATTCAGGGTACGGATCAGACCTATGATACCTATACAAAAGTCGATGGTGTCCAAATTCGAACATATTATGGTTACCCGCAAGAGATCTGGCCCAATAAACTTGAATTGTTAATGACGAATGGGTTTACCTATTTGGGGAATGGATACACTAATAGCGCATTTTTAGATGAGACGTGCACGGAATCCGTATGTGTTGTTGATCAGGTACCATTGCGCCATATCGTTTCTGGACGGAGTGGTTATGGTATGGCCTTTATACCTAAAGGTTACACGGTTAAACAGGCTAACTGTATGGTGGCTTATTATTTTGTTGCCGAAAACGGTAAGCCCCAAAATACAGATGTTCACGTAGATATGTTTGACAGTGGCTGCTAAGAAAAATTTTATCACAACTATTTCATGTGTAGGATTGATCCTATTTGTTTGTAGGTGTGGTTAGCTTTGTTTTTAACAGAATACTTTTTTTATATCAACTCAATGATAATAGCGCAGTGATTCTCAACGAATAGGATTCCCTTGAATCAAGCCTAAGAAATATATGGACATAAATACTATTTTTAGCAATGCAGACGTGAGACTTTATAAATATGTTAAATGGTAAGTCCGTATTAATTACAGGTGGAACAGGTTCTTTTGGTAAGCAGTTTATAAAAACCATTTTGACCCAGTATCCACAAGTTAAAAAAATAATCGTATTTTCTCGTGATGAACTAAAACAATTCGAACTAAAACAAAAATATCCGCAATATGACTATCCTCAATTGCGCTTTTTCATTGGTGATGTTCGTGATGGGAATCGTTTAATTCAAGCTTGTGAAGGGGTCGATGTCATCATTCACGCCGCTGCAATAAAGCAAGTGGATACTGCCGAATACAACCCAACTGAGTGTATTCGTACCAATATTGATGGTGCTGAAAATGTTATCCAAGCTGCGTTGCAGTGTGGCGTTAAAGATGTCGTTGCACTGTCAACAGACAAAGCTTGTGCGCCCATCAATTTATACGGTGCAACAAAGCTCGCATCCGATAAGTTGTTCACTGCCGCGAACAATATCAAAGGCTCGAAACAAATACGTTTCAGTGTTGTCCGTTACGGTAACGTTATGGGCTCACGTGGTTCAGTTATTCCTTTCTTCATGAAAAAGCGCGAAGAAGGCGTTATCCCAATTACTCATGAAGAGATGACTCGTTTCAACATATCTCTTCAAGATGGCGTGAATATGGTGATGTACGCGCTTGAGCACCACCTTGGTGGGGAGATCTTTATTCCTAAGATCCCGTCTTACAAAATTTTAGATGTAGCCAAAGCCGTCGCGCCTGAATGTGAAATCCGTATGGTTGGTATTCGCCCAGGAGAAAAAGTGCATGAGGAGATGATCACTGATACCGACTCTCTGAATACTATCGATCTCGGGAAATACTACGCAATTTTGCCATCGGTGTCGTTCACGTATTCAGAAGAGCAATATCTAGCTCACCACAAAGCTAAAAAAGTGCCCTTTGGATTTAAATATAATTCCGGGACTAATGCAGAGTGGGAAACCGTAGAAAGTCTGCGCGAACTGGTTGTAAAGCACGTTGACCCGAATTTTTCAGTGTGAGATGAACGTGATTCCTTACGGTAAGCAAGAAATTACTCAACAAGATATCGATGGGGTTGTTGAGGTTTTGACATCGGATTTTCTAACTCAAGGGCCTAAGGTTCCTGAGTTTGAAAGCGCGCTGAAGCAACACACTGGTGCTAAGTATGCCTCCGCGGTCAATAGCGCAACCTCTGCATTGCATATTGCATGCTTAGCTTTAGGTCTTAGCGAAGGTGACTGGCTTTGGACTTCTCCGATAACTTTTGTCGCTTCAGCTAACTGTGGCTTGTATTGCGGTGCAAAGGTAGATTTTGTCGATATTGACCGATCGACCTATAACATGTGTCCGAAAGCTTTAGAGCAAAAGCTAATCGTTGCCAAACAAAAAGGTACGTTACCTAAAATCGTTGTACCAGTGCATTTATGTGGCCAGCCTTGTGATATGCAAGCGATTCACAAACTAGCCAAAGAATATGGATTTAAAGTGATTGAAGACGCTTCCCACGCAATCGGTGGTCGCTATCATGACAAGCCTATTGGGAATTGTGAGTACTCCGATATCACTGTGTTCAGTTTTCACCCGGTGAAAATCATTACCACTGCCGAAGGTGGTGCGGCTGTAACCAACGATAAAAAACTTGCTGATAAAATGGCGCTTTTGCGAAGTCATGGTATTACTCGTGATATTGAATGCATGCAAGGAGAGAGTCACGGTGCTTGGTATTACCAACAAGTTGATTTGGGTTTCAACTACCGAATGACTGAGTTGCAGGCGGCATTAGGTGTCACTCAAATGAAACGTCTAGAGTCGTTCATTAAAGCACGGCATAGTTTGGCTCGCCGATACAACCAGCTTTTGGTCGATCTTCCGCTCGTTCTTCCACACCAATTGGATAATACCTATTCAGGATTGCACCTATATGTGGTGCGTTTAAAACTTGCAGACATCTCTTTGACCCATAAGCAAGTATTTGATGCGCTTAGGGCAAGTGGTATTGGAGTGAATCTGCACTATATACCTGTTCACACACAGCCTTATTACCAAAATATGGGTTTTAGAAACGGCGATTTTCCTGAATCTGAGCAATATTATCGAGAAGCGATTTCTCTGCCTATGTTTCACGGTATGACAAACGAACAGCAGGGTCGGGTGGTTGAAGTTTTATCTCAAGTACTATTATCCCAAGTTCAAAAAGATAACTTATGAAATTGGCGATTATTCCTGCTCGTGGTGGCAGTAAACGTATACCACGTAAGAATGTTAAGCTTTTTCACGGCAAACCTATGATCGCCTACTCAATAGAAGCCGCCTTAAATTCAGGTTGCTTTGATAGAGTGATTGTTTCCACTGATGACGAAGAGATTGCCGAGATTGCTCGACAATACGGTGCACAAACGCCTTTTATACGTCCTGCCGAGATTTCGGATGACCATGCAACAACAATGGACGTTATTTATCATGCGCTCACTTGGTGTGAAAGCAATGGAGACCATATTGACCATGTATGTTGTATATATGCAACGGCTCCATTTGTTACAGCAAGCGACCTAAAACAGGGCTATGAGAAATTAGTAAACAGTGGGAATGTTGAATTCGTATTTAGTGCAGCAACCTATTCTTTTCCGATTCAAAGAGCGATAAAGCTGTCTGAAAATGGCTCTGTAAGTATGTTTTCTCCTGAAAATGAAATGGTCCGTTCACAAGATTTGCAAGAAGCGTATCATGATGCAGGACAGTTTTACTGGGGAAAGAAAGAGGCATTCATGACCAAAAAAGCCATTTTTTCTGAACACTCACGTGTGGTTCTTCTGCCCAGACACAGAGTCCAAGATATTGATACGTTAGAAGATTGGGTGTTTGCGGAAGCTTTGTTCTCATTATCTAAGGAATCATATGCGAGTAGTGATTAGGGCTGATGCGTCTGTTTGGATTGGAAGTGGACACATCATGCGTTGCTTGGTTTTGGCCGATGCGCTAAAAAGCCTTGGGCATGAAGTAATTTTTGCTTGCCTACCTCTCGAAGGAAATCTGTTTTCGATCATAGAACAACGTGGATTTCCCATTTCACAGCTTTCACTACCTGAAAATCCGATCGCAATCCAGCATGACGCGGACTACTCTGCTTGGTTACAACGGCCACAAGAACAAGATGCCGCGGACTTTATATCGAATATTAATCATGCCGATCTTGTTGTGACGGATCACTACGCTATAGACCATGTATGGCAAGATAAAGTGCGTGAGGCTTTGCAATGTAAACTGGTTGCTTTGGATGACTTACGCAGGAGCCATAGTGCTGATTTAGTTATTGATCAAACGCTTGGACGTAAAAGCAACGACTACCCAACCTGTGAACGAGTTCTTACTGGTACTTCGTACGCACTGCTATCCCCACAATTTGTTAAATACAGAAATCAGGCCTTTTGTCGAAAGATGAGTGACAATATCCCGCGCATTCTGATCTCTATGGGTGGGGTGGACTTGCCGAATGCGACCTCTCAAGTGATAAATGCAGTTGTTGGTACATACAGGGCTAATTTCACTGTTTTGCTTAACCCAAGATCGCCACATTACCAACAAGTGAAAACTATGTGCGAACAAATCCCCAACGTCACCCATCTGGATTTCTCCAATAACATGGCTGAACTGATGTTAGACCATGACTGCGCCATTGGAGCTCCAGGAACAACGAGTTGGGAAAGAGCTTGCCTCGGATTGCCAAGTATCGTTATTCCATTGGCGGAAAATCAAAGAGAGACATCCATACAGTTAGAAGCGGCTGGAGCTGCTCTAGTTGTTCAACTGAATGAAATAGATAGCGAATTAGTGGATAAGCTAACCCTGATTACAACCTCTTGGCCTCAGTACGTAGATGCAAATTTAAGAATCTGCGACGGTTTAGGGGCAAATAGGGTGGTTTTAGCGATGATCAATCTTTGTCATCCTCTTCAACAGAGTGAAAATCAATATAAGCTTGTTCCCGCCAGCATAGACGATATTCCTATTGTCTATGAGTGGCAACGTCATCCAAATACTCGCCGTTTTGCGCTGAATCCGGATGTGCCTAGTTGGGAAGAACATTTGGCATGGATGAATGCAAAGCTAAAGTCACACAACGATTTCTTTTACATGATCTGCGAGATATCTACTGGCTCAAAAGTAGGCGTGGTTCGACTTGATAAAAGTGGTCAAGACTATGTGATATCTATTTTCATTGACCCTTTTCGATATGGGAAAGGTATTGCAACCGAAGCTTTGAGGCTTGTCGATACTCGTCATTCTGACCTAGTGATAAAAGCCACCGTTATGAAAGACAACCAAGCATCGCAGAAGTTATTTTTAAACGCCAAGTATAGAAGATTGACGAGTGATACTTTTATACGCGAACCTCGGAATTAAGCATTCTATGACTTCTTACATTGAGATAGACGGACGAAAAATAGGTCCTGATTTCCCCCCTTATATTATTGCTGAACTATCTGCGAATCATAATGGTGACATTCAACGAGCCTTCCAAATAATGGAAGAAGCCAAGATGGCTGGCGCTGATGCTATCAAGCTACAAACCTATACTCACGAGACGATCACGATAAAATCGGACAAGGAAGATTTTCAAATACAGGGTGGATTATGGGATGGTCAAACACTCTACGAACTATATAGAGGTGCACATATGCCATGGGAATGGCATAAACCCTTATTTGAAAAGGCCGCGGAATTAGGTATTACCATTTTTAGCTCTCCTTTTGATTTCACAGCAGTAGATTTGTTAGAAGAACTTGATGCTCCTGCTTATAAAATTGCTTCTTTTGAGTTGGTGGATTTACCGCTTATTAGGCGTGTCGCCCAAACTGGCAAGCCGATGATAATGTCAACGGGAATGGCTGATGAAGAAGAAATCAGACAAGCTATTGACGTTGCAACGCAAAACGGTTGCTCTGAACTAGTTGTGCTGCATTGTGTGAGTGGTTACCCAGCACCAGCAGAGCAATATAATTTGCGCACTATTTCAGATATGCAATCACGTTTTGGCGTACTCGCAGGCCTCTCAGATCATACGATTGATAACGCTACTGCGGTGACGTCGGTTGCGCTGGGAGCATGTGTGATTGAGAAACACGTTACTCTGGATAGAAATGGTGGTGGTCCCGATGATAGTTTTTCATTAGAACCTCAAGAGCTGCGAAATTTATGTCGGGACGCAAAAACTGCTTGGCAGTCATTAGGGCAAATCAATTATCAAAGAACAGAGTCTGAACGAGGGAACGTAAAGTTCAGACGTTCACTTTATATAGTTCAAGACATAAAAGCAGGCGAAATATTCACTCATGACCATGTCCGTTCAATTCGACCGGGCAACGGAATTGCACCTAAATATCTTGATGACATTCTTGGTAAAGAGGCGAAGTGTGATTGCAGTTATGGAGATCCTGTCAGGTTCGATATGTTTAAGTAATGCCATTCTAATATCAATAATAAAAGCCAGCCTTATAGCTGGTTTTTATTATTTTGGCCGGTGCTTGTAAGATTAATTATTTTTCCTGTAGGAATATTCCGTTAATACTTTAATTTTCGTTTTTTTTGAAATAAATAAAATCACCCGGACGTAACTAATAAGTGAAAGGGATACGAAAAGTATCTAACCGAATTTTCTAAGAGGTAAATGTTATGGCTATTTCACTACATACTAACTACGCTAACCTAGTTACTCAAAACACGCTAAACAGCACAAACAACGCGCTATCAACTTCAATGGAGCGTCTATCAACAGGTTACCGTGTAAACTCAGCAGCAGATGATGCAGCGGGTCTTCAAATCGCTAACCGTCTAGAGCTTCAATCTCGTGGTATGTCAGTAGCATCACGTAACTCTCAAGACGCAATCTCAATGATGCAAACAGCAGAATCTTCAATGGATGAGATGACCAACATCGCATACCGTATGAACGATCTAGCAACGCAATCAGCGAACGGTTCAAACACAGCAGAAGACCGCGCAGCTATCGACGCAGAGTTCAAAGCACTTGCTTCACAAATGGGTGAAATTTCTAAGAACACTAACTTTGGTGGTCAAAAGCTGCTTGATGCAACATCAGGTATCTTTGCTCAAGGTGCAGTAACATTCCAAACAGGTTCAACCACTGCAGAGACAACAAACGTTGCAGTAAGCACTGGTCTAGCATCATTGAACGCGGCGTTAAGTGGCTTCGCTTCAATGTCTCTAGCAACAGCAACAGGCAGCACATCAGCAATGACAGCACTAGAAGGCTTCATTAACAAAGTTGGTGCTTCACGTGCGGCGTTCGGTGCTCAAATCAACAACCTAGAGCACAACATCAACAACCTAGCAAACATGACAGAGAACCTAGAAGCGTCTAAAGGTCGTATCATGGATACAGACTTCGCATCTGAGTCAGGCAATATGTCTAAGAACCAAATGCTAATGCAATCTGGTGCTCAAATGCTAAGTGCAACGAAGACAATTCCACAACTAGCAATGTCAATGCTAGGCTAATTTAAAATTAGTTCTGAATGTAAAAGCCAGCGCATGCCGCTGGTTTTTTTATATTTCTAATGCTGGCTAAGAGTTATTACATTTTTTTGTGGGAATATTCCTTAACCATTGATTTGAATGATCTAAGCGAAATAAAGCTATTGAATAGGTCGTTATAAATAAGTGTAGAAAAGCTGATTTAACCATTTAAAAGGAAATTATCATGATTATTTCTGTCCCCACTAATAATCAAGCTTATCTCACGACTCAGAATACCGTAACTGCGGATGTGAATAAGCCTAGTACCGCTGTCAATAATATTGATGAACGTGTAAACGCGGTTGTCGATGACAACGAGCAAACAAGCATCAAAATTGCCGATCGTTTAGCAGAGCGTTCGAATTTACCTGCTTACCAACAGAAAGAAGCGCAAAACACTTTAGCTCATATGCAAAATACTAAGAGCGTTTTATCTGAAATGGAAAGCGTAGCTTCACAGCTAAATGAAGCGATTGACCAAGACGATGCACAAGGTAACGAAAAAATCGCTCAGTTACGGGCTCAGCTAAAAGACTTAAATAAACAGCTGAAAGACGCTCATACACCTGAAGCTTCTGGTTTTTCAACATTGGCTACAGGCGAAGAAAAAGAAGTAAAGGTTAAGTTCAACAGTAGTGAAATATCATCTATTGCTGAAACGTTGAGCAAAATCGAGTTAACGGAAGATTCTAAACCTATCGCGAAGCAGCATTTATCTGGCGATGCCGGACTGATGAGCCAATTGGCAAAAACTCGCGCTGAACTTGATACACAACTGCAAGATGCATATGCCTCGCACTCAACAGCTGATAGCCAAAGTGTGCAACAAGCAAGTACTGCATCCAAAAGTACCATGCTCGAGCCTAATGGAGCTCAACAGCTAGCGGGAACGCAGACAACACCAGAGGTAGCGGTTTCAATCCTAAGCTAATTCCTACATAGGAATCAGCAGGGGTAGATGTTACCACTTTGGCTAACGCCCTATCATATAAATAGAAAGATCTGTCATAACGGTTGAGCCGTTTTTGGAGAGAATTATGCAAATCGATGCCTCAGCATATGCTGACCAACTCGCTTATTACGAGGTTTATGCGGCTCAAAACCGTTACTCAACACAGTTGAGTACTCTGCAAAGTCAAAACAGCATGCTCGGTAAAATCGATAATGCTTTGGATGCGTTAGATAACATCCTGTACAAGTTTACCAAGCCGAAAGGTACGCTCGCGCAAAGTGCAGTGACTCAGTCGAGTGAAGAGTTTTTCTCGGTAAATGCTGCAGGTTACGCAAAAAATATCAACATGGATATTTTTGTAGAACAGACGGCAGCATCGCACCAAATAGCAGTTAACGCGACAGGTACAGAAACCTCAGACATCTTTGCGGTTGCGGATGGTAAAACAACGCTCGCCGTGAATTTTGACGGAGTGGACAAAGAAATCACTCTGGGCGCAGAGGCTGACGATGATGGCGACGGCAATGTCTCTTATCAGGAAATGGTTAATTACTTCAATAAAACGATGGATGGTGGTGTTAGCGCTTCGTTAGTGCGTTCGAGCGGAGACATGAAACTGCTGTTTAGCTCTGAGGAAACCGGTGTTGAGAATCAGTTTACGGTAACGGCGTCACATGCAGATAGCGGAGAACTAGACGCTTTTACAACCGCTAACCAAAAAGTGATTAAAGAAGGGCGTGATGCCATCATCTGGATGGGTGATTACGGTTCAGGTATTGAGCTGACTAACAGTAGCAACACATTTGAAAACGTTGTGAATGGTGTCGATATCACTATCACAAAAGCGAATGCAGCTGGCGATGATACGACAAACTTCTCTATTGGTCCTGATAGTGCCGCCACAATCGAAACGTTGAACGAGTTTGTTGCTGCGTATAACGAAGCACTGAAAGTGCTAAATGAAGCAACACGTTCAGGTAGTGAGACAGAAGATCGTGGTGTATTAGCTTCAGATGGTTCAATTCGTGGCATTACTAGTGAACTGAAGAACCTAATTCGTACCTCGTACAATGGCGTCAGCTTGTTCGAAGTAGGTCTATCGCTCAACAAAGAGGGCGAGTTGGAACTCGATGCGGAGAAGTTTGATGAGGCCTCTGAACTTTATGATTTAGACGCAATATTTGTTGGTGAAGGCGGTCTGTTCAAGACTATGGAATCAACCGTTGAAAAATATGCGGATTACAACACGGGCTCTCTAAAGACGAAGAAGGATCGTAACTCTCTACAACAAGAGCGCGTCAATGATAAGTTAGATGAACTCGATACTAAGTATGAAATGTATTACAGACGTTATCTTACTCAGTTTACTAGTTTGAATAACATGATGTATTCGATGAACTCCATTTCAACACTATTTGCTTAAAGGTAGACAATGTTATTAGGTAATCAACAACAAGCGGCATATAGCAATGTGCAGATTCAAGCTAATGCGTCAGTGTCAAACACCTTTGAACTGATTTGTATGCTGCATGACCGCTTAGCTATCGAGCTAGATACGATTGTGTTTGCTATCGAAGAGAAGGATTTCCTTAAGAAATCAAAGGCAGCGCAAAAAGCCATCGACATTCTGATGGCTTTAGATGCTTCTTTAGATTTGGACAATCCTAACGAACTGATTGAAAACATTCATAATCTTTATGAACACAGCATTGCCACTGTGTTTAAAGGTTCTAAAGACTTAGACACTCAAGTGATCAAAGACCTGAAACAACCACTCGCAGATTTACGAGAAGGTTGGGAAGGGGCGATGAAGCTTTTGAGCTAATTTGATTATGAATCAGCAAGAATTAACCAAATTGTTGGCTTTTTATCAACGTGCACTTAATGAGCGTAGCGTTGAAAACATCGAGCGCAGCGTAAATCTGTTGCAGAAGCATTTACCCGCTGTGGACCAAACAGCAGAGGAGAACCTGGACGTGCTTGCAAAGCTCAAACAGGTTCACCTAGAGGCAACTTTGTTTATTCAAAATGAAAGGGATCTCATCAAAGTAGAAATGGATAGTTTAGGGAACAATAGGGCAAGAGACTTTGCCTATCAAAAAACGCAATTAAGTCGATAATTATGATTAATGGTTTAAGCCATAGTTCTACAGATACAACTACACTCGCAGAAGGCACCGTGCTGAATTCTAAGCAAGGATTCGGTTCAAGCGCTAATAAGCCTCAGAGCTTTGCTGCTTTACTTTTGGGAACCGACTCTGAAACCTTAGAGTTCGAGTTAGGTGTAGGTGCAGCGGAGGCTGAATCCGGTGACACTCTTGATCTCGTTTCAACGCTAGCAGACGACGCTTCTGCGGAGATGAATGACGAAGCTGCTGCATTGACGGCTGTCGCTGTCGCAACAACACACTTAGCAAACGCGACAAAGGAACCTTCAGTATCTGCGTCTTCTTCAGCGAAAGACTCTCTCGTATCAGCAGTTTCAAACGTGATGAGCACCAGTGCCTCTCTGACAACCGCTCAAGTTGCGACTAATCAATTGGCAACGAGTTCGCTGGTTGCACAAAACATCGTAGATAGCAGATTGATTGACGTTGCTGCGGTAAAAGAGCAAACGGTATCCGCTGATGCATTGTTAAATAATCACTCTCAATCTGCTCGCAGTGAGCTTAATGCTAACCTGCAGTTTAGAGCGGTTATGGATAAGTCCCTTTCAGCGCAGGAGTTAGGTGAGCGTTTAAGCGCAACGATTGCAGACAAAGTCAGTGTGCAGATCAATGCAAAAACACCTACAGCGACCATTCGCTTAGATCCACCAGATCTTGGGAAAATCGAGCTGGTTGTGAAACTCGATAATGACAAGCTTCATATTCAAATCAATGCTTCATCCAATACAACTCGAGAGTCAATTCAGATGACATCTGATCGCTTAAGAGCAGAGCTGGTTGAGCAAAACTTTTTAAATGTCGACGTATCTGTTTCTGGTGATCAGCAACAAAACACCGAGCAGGACTATTTCGTATCCAGTGATGAATTTATGGTTGTAGATAATTCTGCAGGCCTTGAATTAGATGCAGTAGAAGACATCGATAACAATGAATTAGCAAGAGCGTAATATTATGAAAATTGTAATTGCGGTATTAGCATCCGTATTATTAACCGTTGGCGCAATTATCGGTTTAAGTTTCGCAGGTATCAATATTGGTGGCCTATTTTCTGGTGAGTCTACAGATCAACAAAAAGTAGAAGTCATCAAAGATGCGCCTCAGAACTTTGATTTGAATATACCAACGGTTGAAGTGCCTTTACATGGAATGTTAATTCCTATCACCTTCTCAAAACGTCAAAGTTTGTTGTTGCTAGATCTTTATCTATATACACCGGAAAATAATGAAGAAGAGCTGAAAAATCATATTCCTAAGATTAAAAACCAAATTTTAAAAGTATTTAGTTTGAAGCCTGCTGAATATTTCCGTGATGAAATGTTCATTTTGAATCTTCAAGATGATTTGGATTACATGTTTAAAAAGGAAAAGCAGTGGAGAGTTAAGGAAGTTTTAGTCACCAAAGCGGTATATCAATAAATGTTGCTAGGTAAACAAGCGTACCAAAAGACGGAATTACAGCCCACAGCTCATAGGCATGCTATTGAGTCTGCGGCCATTCAGTCTAATCTGCCCTTGATCAATCGTTCACTGAAGCGATACAGAGGAGCAGTAGACGAAGATACATTAGAAGATCTGCGTCAAACGGCTTTGATAACGTTTGTTACTGAGCTGCGTAAATTTGACCATATCGTCAACGAAGACTTCATTAAGTCGGTTACGGTAAGAATGCGCGGAGCCATCATAGATGAGCTTCGCTCTCGCGATTATTTGAGTCGTGATAACCGAACATTGGCAAACAATATCAAGAAAGCTGAATCGGCTCTAATGGGGCAGCTTGGTCGCACTCCGAGACAGTCTGAAATTTGTAAAGTGCTTAATATTACGGCGCAGGAATATCTAGATGCGATGTCTGATCTTGTATTAAGTGACGATATTGAGCTGTATGACAGTGTTGATAATACAGAAGACGATAATAAAGAAGAGCTGGCATTATTTATTCAACAAGAGTTGGAAAAATTACCTGAGGAAGTTCAGCGTGTCATGTATTTAATGTATGTGATGGGATTAAGTACTCAGGAAACCGCACTCGCACTAGAAATAAGTGAAGTTAAAGTTCACAGATTAAAACACAAAGGTGTCGAGGTAATTAAATCTCGCGCGGAGAGAATTTAGAATGAAGCAAATATTGGCATTCGTAGGGATATTAGCAGTTATTGGTGTGTCATTTGTCATGTGGGGCGGAAGATTAGGCGCATTGGTTAAAGTATCAGAAATTATAGTTATTTTTGGTGCATCTTTTGGTGGGCTGATTATTTCGTGTTCATCATCAACGCTGAAATTAATGCTATCTCAAATAAAGCAATCAGTTGGTAAGAGTATTTATACTAAAGAGTACTACAACGAATTGCTTTCTTTGATGTTCGAGTTGATCAACGTAGTTAAAATGCAGAACTTAAAAGCGCTAGATACCCACGTTGAGAACCCTGAAGCAAGTAGCATCTTCACTAAATATCCAGCGATCATGAAAGACACCATTACGCTGAATTTCATTATCGATTCGTTCCGCCAAGTGATCAGTTCTAAAATTTCGGCGCATGAGTTAGAAGCGGCGCTAGAAGAAGAAATTGAAGTGCTGATGGAAGAATATGAGAAGCCAGGTAACAAACTTCATGCAACTGCGGAAGCCATGCCAGGTATCGGTATCTTAGCGGCGGTAATGGGTATTATCTTAACCATGCAGAACTTGGATGCGGATGTAACTATCATCGGCCAGAGTATTGCTGGCGCGCTGGTTGGTACTTTTACTGGTATTTTCGGTTGTTACTGTATGTTTGGTCCTTTGTCTGCATCAATGCACGATATTGCTGAAGAACAGGTAGCGCCGCTTCACTGCATTCGCTCTATCATCACGGGCTATCTGCAAAACCTGTCTCCACATATGTGTGTCAACGCTGGTCGTAAGCACATTGAAAGCCACGTTAAGCCAAGTTTTACAGACTTAGAGCAAACACTAGAAAGCCTAAGGTAATCCGTTATGAGTAATGCTGGTGTAACAATAATTAAGAAGAAAAAGAATAAAGGTTCAGACCTAACTCATGGTGGCTGGAAGGTTGCCATGGCGGACTTGATGATTTCAATGATGTGTCTGTTTCTTATTCTTTGGCTTCTGTCAGTTATGGACTCTGAAGATAGTCAGGATCTGGTGGAGTATTTTCAGACGGGTCAATTGCAAGCCGATGGCTTGGGCAACTCAGTTAGCCCAATCGCTTTGCAAGAGATAGCGACCTCAAATCATGAATCTGACATGCATCGTGTCGAAGATACTTCTCTGATTGAAGGTGAAGTAGACAGTCAGCAAGAGCTGGAAGTTTTCGCCCGCCTGATTGAAGAGCAGATTGAAGAAATTCAAGGTATGGGGAGTGTTCAAGTTACAGTGACTCCACAGGGTTTGAAAATCATGATCAGTGACTCAGATCAAGGTCAGATGTTCTACCGTGGTGGCGCTAATATGACGCCGTTTTACCAAGATTTGTTACTGCACTTAGCGCCAGTATTTAAACGTGTTACCAACGCGATGGTTATTACTGGTCATACGGATGCAAGTCGTTATGTAGGTTCGAAAACAACCAACTGGGAACTGTCGGCAAACCGCGCCAACCAAGCTCGTTACTTTTTGACGCAAGGTGGAGTTTCTAATGATCAGATATTTCAAGTATCCGGTATGGCTGACACTGCGCCGCTCAACCCCGAAGATCCTAAGAGCTCAGATAACCGACGCATAGAAGTGTTTGTTCTTACTACCAGCGCACAGAAACAATTGAGCGAAGTGTATAAGAACTTACCGAAGATTGAATCTGCGGGCAAAGAAGCAGATAAAAAAGTAATGGATACTATTGAACGTCAGGAAAGAGAGGCTGCAAAAGCTGCTCGGGACAATCAGCTACCCACATCTTATTAGGCTTTGATACTTGTTTAGAAGCATACATAAGGTCAGTAATGCGACACTTCGTCAAATAAAACGTTGGGTTGCATGGCTGACCTTAGTTAATTATTTACTGGCGGTTATCTACGCCACTGCTGCGCATGTGAATTCCTCTTGGATATTCATGATTGGTGCATCCTTATTGGGCTACAACTACCTGTTGGTCCGCATGGTTATTTCCATTCCTAAACGCACATTTGTAATGAAAAGCCACCGTTATCTCGCTGTGCCCTGTGTCGTCAGCGTGTTTACAGCGTGCGCTGTCATCGTGGTGAGTGTCTGGCGTTAGCTTGTCGTTATTACAGCTGTGAAACGAAACCATCACCACAAATCCTTACTGCTAATACATACAACAAATCCAAGCGGCATTGATGAGCGATAGGCGAGTTATGGTGCAACCTACTGTCTTTCTCAGTATCAACGAATAATTAGAAAGTCTTCTTTCATTTCGGCAATACTGTTGATATGAAAGTGCACCTCAGGCCTCAATGAAAAGCCTTGAAGCAAATAACAACCAGATATTTCCTGTGAGGTTGTATAGTTTGAATATGAGGTATAAAAAAAGCTCTGCAATCGCAGAGCTTTTGTGTATTCGAAAACAAGTGGGAAGTGGTTAACGCTCGTTTCCTTCTTTAATCACTTCTTTTTGAGCGATAGACAGCAAGTTATCAATACTTGCCGTGTCTTGAAGGTTGGCAATGACACGCGTTGCTTTGAGTTTCAGTTTTTTATCTGAGTAGGTTTCTTCATTGAGGTTGTAGAAAACCTTATTCAAGATCTTCGTGGCGTTCTCAGTTGAACATTTCGGCAGCAGCATGATCAACTCATCTTCGTGTTTTGGATTCTTGATAAGATAGTCGCTCGCTCGGATAAAAGAACTAACGGTATCCACCATGAATTTTTGTGCAACCAAATGAGCGTTATGTTCTTTGGCTTCATCCAAATCATACTTAATTAGGATCAGAGAGTTCACTTCATTGCCGTTAACCACATCTTCTAAATGGCGTGTCTTTGTTATTTCAAAACGGTAGGTTTTTGTACCGTCATCGTAAAAAGCTTCTTTTCGTTCAACCATGTTCATGGTCATTTTGTCGAAATCACGCTTGTTAATGATCATAAAGATAATGCAGAAAGCGATCAGTGAATACACGACGGTTAAGTAGGCTTTGCTAAACCAGAGCTCAAGATACGAAACTTTTAACCTAAGAATGTTCTTTTGGTCGATATTGTAATTTTCGTGATAGTTGAAAAGAGGATTCTTAGTGGTCGAGAACACATAGATGTTCTTGCCGTTCTCGTATTTTTTCTCGATAAGTACTTTGGTGTTAAATGCTTCTTTGACAGGGATATCTAAAATCAAGCTACCCGTTTTTTCACCATTGTGCGTAATTGCGGTAGAAAGTGTCAGAGTTATCCCGCCTGCTTTTGTATTCTCGAAAATGTCATAAGTGTAGGTGCCAGTGCTGGATTTACTGTTGTCGTAAAGAAATGAACAGTACTCAGAAGTGCTACATTTAATCTCTTCTTTATAAGTCGAGCGTCCAGTCGGTTTTACACTATAGAAGATCGATTTGGAGTTGAATGAAAGGTAGCTAAGCGCATTAACATATTGGCTGTTCACAAACTCTGGAGCGCTGTTGTAGAGCTGAGTCAGAGCATCAAGTGTGATCACATCCGTAAGGTCAATGTTGTTGTCGTCGAATAGATATTTTACGTCTCTATTTTGCTTTTCAACGATGGAAGCATCCTGCTCTTTACTTAATTCTGATTGGATATTGCTTCCCGTAATATGCAGTTTGTCTCGCGCAGCATCAAAAACAGAAATGAAGTTATTGAAGTCGTGTATTTTTTGTTTAACAAGGCCATCAGTTATTACTGTTAGATGCAGCGCATTTAATAATAAGCCCAGACATAAACTAACTAAGACTGTCAGCAGGATTTTTTTCATCACTCAAACTCAAATGGGGGTTAAAACTCAACTCACTATTTTAGGTCCGTGGGGATTTTGCTGTATGTAGGATTAGTCTGTTTGTCGCAAAGGAAAGGCTGCTTGCACAGTGGGGTTCAGCATCATTTGTCGTTTGGTTTGTTACTTTGCTGCTGAAGTGATTTAGCGCGCATGAATATTTTTAATAAACAAGTTGAATATTAGTTGATTGTTTCAATTAGCGGCTAGGGTAATAGTTTAGCCATCCAGACATCTTTTTGTCTAACCTCAGATTAATAGAAGGAACGATCATATGGCGACTATTACACATATTTTGGGCTATCCACGCATTGGCGAAAAACGCGAACTTAAATTTGCATTAGAGAAATACTGGCGTGGTGATATCACTCAGCAAGAGCTAAAAGCGGTGGGGAGTGAAATCCGCCATAACAACTGGGCTTTACAAAAAGAAGCGGGTTTAAGCTTTACGACAGCCGGAGATTTTGCATGGTATGACCATGTTCTTACCACCACCTTGCTGCTTGGACATGTTCCTGCTCGTCATCATCTGTCTCATAACAAAGATAGCTTTCCAGATCTTGATACTCTTTTCCGAGTTGGACGTGGTCAGTCTCAAAATTCGTGTGGTTGTAGCGGCAGTGCGGCATCGGACATGACCAAATGGTTCAATACTAACTATCACTACATCGTTCCTGAATTCAGTTCTGACGATAAGTTTGAAGTGAGCTGGCCGCAGCTATTTGAAGAAGTCAATGAAGCGGTGAAAACAGGTGCAAATGTAAAACCAGTGCTTTTGGGACCAGTGAGTTATCTCTACTTGGGGAAAGAAGTGGAAGACAATTTTGATCGTTTAACATTGCTTTCACGTTTGCTAACGGCTTATCAAAGCATTTTGTCTAAATTGGCTAAACAAGGGGTAGAGTGGGTTCAAATCGATGAGCCAGTACTGTCACTGGAGTTAGAAAGCCAATGGCAAGATGCATTTAAACTGGCGTATCAGGTACTGCAAGGTGATGTAAAAGTGCTGCTAACGACCTACTTTGATTCGGTGATTGATACGTTAGACAAAATTGTTGCACTGCCTGTTAACGGGCTTCACATTGATATTTCAGCTGCGCCACAACAGCTAGATAGCGTACTAGAGAAGCTTCCACAACAGTGGGTGTTGTCTGTGGGGGCTATCAACGGCAGAAATGTGTGGCGTGCAGATTTAGGCAACCTGCGTAACAGATTGCAGCCAATAAAAGATAAGCTGGGTGATCGCCTTTGGATTGCGAGTTCATGCTCGTTACTTCACAGCCCGGTGAATTTAGAACTCGAACAGGATCTCTCAACAGAAGTACGCAGCTGGTTTGCGTTTGCTAAGCAAAAAGTCACCGAAGTCGCACTACTTGGACGAGCATTAGATGGCAACCAAGAAGCGATTCTGGCTTGTGACACTTATAGTCTGCCTATTGTTGATAGAAAAACCGCAACGCATGTAAACAAGCCTCAAGTGCAATCGAGGGTTAACGCTATCACGGCTTCATTGGCGGAGCGCAGTGAGCCGTACAAGCAACGTGCGGTGACACAAGCTAAGCAGTTGGGCTTACCATTATTTCCGACCACAACTATTGGCTCATTCCCGCAAACTGGAGAGATCCGTGCTCAACGCAGCGCTTTTCGCACAGGTGCGATACCGGAGGCGGATTATATCTCGGCGCTCAAAGGTCACATTGCTGATGCAGTGAAGCGTCAGGAGGCTCTGGGGCTGGATGTATTGGTACATGGTGAAGCAGAACGTAACGACATGGTCGAATACTTTGCTGAAAACTTATCAGGTTTCCAAACCACTCAGTTTGGATGGGTACAAAGCTACGGCTCTCGCTGTGTTAAGCCTGCGATTGTGGTTGCCGATATTGAACGCGATAAACCAATCACTGTGGAATGGTCAAGTTATGCTCAATCATTAACGAATAAGAAGATGAAAGGAATGCTAACAGGGCCGGTTACTATCTTATGTTGGACTTTCCCTCGTGAAGATATCAGCCGCAAAGAAATCGCACAGCAACTGGCGCTGGCATTGCGTGACGAAGTATCTGATTTACAGGATGCAGGGATTAATATTATCCAGATTGATGAACCGGCGATTCGCGAAGGTTTGCCTCTGAAGAAACGTGACCACAAGGCATACTTAGATTGGGCGGTAGAAGCGTTCAAAATCTCTGCGGCAAGCGCCACATCGCATACCCAGATTCATACACACATGTGTTACAG
This sequence comes from Vibrio sp. Y2-5, assembly GCF_014596725.1. Taxonomy (GTDB): domain Bacteria; phylum Pseudomonadota; class Gammaproteobacteria; order Enterobacterales; family Vibrionaceae; genus Vibrio. The sequence goes on along the minus strand of NZ_JACVEG010000003.1, from coordinate 365,512 downwards.
CGAATTTAACGAAATCATTGACTCAGTGGCAGCGCTGGATGCAGATGTGATTACCATTGAAACCTCTCGCTCGAACATGGAACTTTTGAAAGCGTTCGAAGAGTTCAATTATCCGAACGAAATTGGTCCGGGTGTTTACGATATCCACTCGCCAAACATTCCAACACAAGAATGGATTGAAGGCTTATTGCGTAAAGCGTCTGCCAAGATCCCAGCAGTACGACTATGGGTAAACCCTGATTGCGGTCTGAAAACGCGTAACTGGAAAGAAGTGGAAGCGTCGCTGATCAACATGGTGTTAGCGGCAAAAACTTTGCGCGAAGAAGCACAAAGTAACGCAGCATAATCGCTAGTTGGAATAACAAACAAGGGGCTCAAATGAGCCCCTTGTCTTTAGAACAAAGCATTTTAGAGAGTAAAGCTATTGTGAAGCGCAAGTTTGCTCAGTGATGAGTTCATCGACCATCAGTTGCCCGCGAGTGTTACGCATTTTAATACGGTAACTTAAACCTACTTCAAGGTTTGCTTTGATATTCTTGTCTGAACAAAAGGTGCTGATACTGCTTTGCATAACCTGAGTGACAGGTTTGGCATTTTTATCATCAGCGTTATAAACCATCATCATTTCAATGGTGGTGTCTTTGGCAGTCGCACGCATGATGTTGAGTGGACCATATTCTAAAGGCAGTTCAGCGCTCAGCAGGCTGGCTCTATTATCTGCAAGTAGTTCAAGATTTCTCTGGTTGTCTGAATTAGAACTACAACCTGAGAGCAGGACTAAGCCGAAAGCGATAAACCCAGCAATACTTTTTTTCATATTAAAATACTTTCTTGAACGGTTTGATGATGACATCTGCATAAACACCGGCTGCGACATAAGGATCTGCCTCTGCCCATGCTTTGGCTTCTTCTAACGAGTTGAAATCAGCAATAACGGTTGAGCCAGTGAAACCTGCTTCTCCCGGGTTTTCTGAATCAATAGCAGGTAGTGGGCCAGCGGTCAGTAAACGGCCTTCATCTTGAAGTACTTGTAAGCGTTCTAAGTGCGCAGCACGAACACTCATACGTTTTTCCAGAGAATTCTCAACGTCTTGAGAAAAAATGACATACCACATAATCCATATCCTTATAATTGACTGAGACGGCAAGTTAACAGCGTTAATGTACTGAAACTTGGCAATATTAATACCTTGATGGTGATGTTTCTGTGATCAGTTTCCTGCGTTAATCGGGCGAGGGCGTCCATTGGAATCAATTGCGACATAATTAAATGTTGCTTCACACACTTGGAAACGGTCACCGATACCGTCGACTTTAACGGGTTTTACCCAAACTTCTAAGTTAATCGACATAGAAGTGCGACCTATTTTAGTACATTCACCATAACAGCAGACCACATCACCCACTTTCACTGGTTTTTTAAACGCGATGCTGGAAACAGAGGCTGTAACAATACGACCAGAAGAAATCTCTTTCGCCAAAATACCGCCAGCCAAGTCCAACTGAGACATAATCCAACCACCAAAAATATCGCCATTTGCATTGGTGTCTGCTGGCATAGCGACGGTTCTAAGTAATAACTGGCCTTTAGGGGAACCGACTTCCTGACTCATTTCAAATTCCGTAGTAAGCAAAACAGCGACTGAGTTTACCAAGTCGCTGTCAGAAAAGAGGGCATTATAGCAGTAAATTCTGCTGCTTATTAACCCCTAAGAGTCATGTAGAACAGTCTATTGATTGGAATTTTTCTGTTCTTTAGGAAGATGTTTGTAAATATAAACGCCAGTCAGTAGCGTGTAGACAAATGTTGCGATAAGAAGGCCGAACACTTTGAAGTTCACCCAAACATCTAGAGGTAGCTGATAAGCAACGTAGATATTCACTACGGCGCAGATGGCGAAAAAGCTGACCCATGCCCAGTTTACTTTTGCCCATACACTGTCAGGCAAAGTGATTTCTTTACCTAGCATACTTTTGATTGCTGATTTGCCCATCAAATGACTGATGGTCAGACCCAGAGCAAACACTGTGTAAACAATGGTTACTTTCCATTTAATGAAGTTGTCATCGTGAAGGAAAATTGTCATACCACCAAAGATGGCGACAACAGCAAAAGTGATGAGCTGCATTTTTTCAACTTTCTTGTACACAAAGTACGAAATAGCTACTTGAATCGCGGTTGCAGCGATCAGTGCAGCTGTTGCAACATAAATATCGTATAGCTTAAACAGAGCAAAGAAGATAAATAGAGGAATAAACTCAATCAGTTGTTTCATTATGTGGGTACATCCAAACTTTTCGTTGCCGACAGTCTACTCAATTTGCTCTGTCATCTGAATAGCTATTAGCGATTTAGTTACAAATTAGAGAAATGAAAAAACCGCTCTGATGAGCGGTTTTTGTTAGAAATTCAGCTATTAAGCTTGCTGATCTTGATAAACTTTTTCAGCTTCAGAATCTTCAATCATAGAATCAACGATCACTGCACAAGCTGCATCACCAGTGATGTTTAGTGCGGTACGGATCATATCGAAGATACGGTCTAGAGCGAATAGCAGTGGTAGACCTTCAATTGGAATGCCTGCAGCAAGAAGAACTGCTACAACAAGGAATGAAGGACCAGGTACACCCGCTTGACCAACAGCACCTAGCGTTGCAGTCACGATGATTGCAATGTAAGCACCCATTGATAGGTCAATGTGGAATAGTTGAGCAAAGAACACTGCGACCAAGCCGTAGTAGATTGCGTTACCAGACATGTTGATCGTTGCACCTAGAGGCAGAACGAATGACGCTGTCGAGTTACGTACACCTAGCTCTTTCTCAACGGTATCCATAGTAACAGGAAGTGTTGCCATAGAAGATGCTGTTGAAAGAGCAACCGCCTGTGGCTTCTTCATTGCACTGATGAATTTCTTAGCTGAAGTTTTGCTGAAGAAATGAATCATTGCTGGATAAACGATGAAACCAAAAACCAGGATAGCGGCTGTGTAAACCACAAACAGTTTGAATACCACCATTAGGGCACCAAAGCCGAATGTACCTACTGCTTCAGCCATCAGACCGAATACGCCGATTGGAGCGATAACCATTACCTTGTTGATCATCCACACCATTGAATCAACGATAGTGTTTACACCATTGATGACAGGTTCGCGTTTCTCTGGGCTCTGTTTTGAAATGGCAATACCTAAGAACAAGCAGAAAACGAGAATTTGCAGAATGTTTGCGTCGTTCAAAGATTGGAATACGTTAGTCGGAATCATACCGATAACGGTTGCCCAAAACGTAGGTAGTTCACCTTTTGATGCGTATTCTGCTGAGAACATGCCTTCAACACCAGAAACATCAATACCCATACCCGGTTGGAATACTTCACCCATAACCAGTGCAAGAGCAACTGCCAAAGCAGAAGTCACAGCAAAGTAACCTAGGGTCACGAAACCCACTTTACCTGCTGAGTGGCTATTGCCTAGGCCAGCTGCACCTGAAATCAGAGCAACAGCAACCAGAGGAATAACTAACATCTTGATTAGGTTAATGAAAATGGCACCCAACGGAGAAAACATTGTCGCATCGTGACCCATGACAGCACCAATAAGAGTACCGAGTACCATGGCAATCACAACTTGAACACCAATGTTCTGTAGTAAATTCTTTTGTTTTAACACTTCCTTAACCCCTGTGCTAATAATGTGTAAATTTGTAGACATAACCACTAACCAATCCTCGATTAGTGGAAAATTATGTTGCTCGGTTTTTTACACTTATATTTCACAATTGGCAATATGCATCTGCGTAGGATTTGACTTATTCACCCATTTTGGTGGATGAAGTGGTTAATTATTGAGCATAGAAAACGTTTGCTTGGGGGGTTTGTAACAAAAATGAGTAGCCGATGCAGCAGGGAGCACTTGACGGAAGTAGTCGGTTAAATGTTAAAAAAATATGATCAACTTCTAAGTGATAACCTTTGGATAGTTAAAAGTTGCCAGTTAAAAATTGATCATTGAGAGAAGGAGGTAGGGTCACTAAACCCTACCTTATTGGCAGCTATTTGATGGTCGCTTGTTTCATTGGTGTAATGAAGTCAGCCAGTGATTTCAGCAGCGCTTCAGGGTTGTTTTGGTTTGTTTCGATGATTTTCACCACAGCAGAACCTGAGATCGCACCCGCCGCGCCTGCCACAATCGCTTGTTTTACTTGTTCCGGTTGCGAGATACCAAAACCAAGAAGTGCAGGTGGAGCATCAAACTGGTTCAAACGATCCAATAACGCATGCACTGGCATATTGGCTTTTGTTTCTGCACCTGTCACACCAGCGCGAGAAAGCAGATAAGTATAGCCTTGGCTCAATGAAGCAACGGATTTCAGCGTTTCATCACTGGCCGTTGGTGGTGCAATGAAAATCGGTTTGATACCGAATTTCTCCGCAGCTGCAACAAATTCAGCGCTTTCTGTGGTTGGTACATCAGCGACTAACACTGAATCAACCCCCGCTTCCTGACAACGTTGATAGAAGTTTTCAATGCCGCGAGAGAACACCAAGTTAGCGTACATTAACAAACCGATTGGCGTGTCTGGGTTCTTAACTCGGATTTGTTTGATAAGGTCAAAACAGATATCCGGAGTAGTACCCGCCTGAAGTGCACGATTGTTTGCTCCTTGAATCGTTGGACCATCTGCCAGTGGATCTGAGAACGGAAATCCGAGCTCAAGAGCATCTGCGCCAGCATCGATTAATGTCTGCATAATTTGCAGAGAAAGCTCAGGAGAAGGGTCACCAATCGTTACAAATGGAACAAATGCACCTTGGTTTTGCTCAGCTAAGCGCTGAAAAAGAGATTGATAACGATCCATTACAGCACTCCTTTATCTTGTAAAATTTTGTCCACGGTGAAGATATCTTTGTCTCCACGGCCAGACAGGTTAACCACTAATAACTGCTCTTTTTCTGGCTCAGCAAACGCCATTTTCAATGCGTGCGCTAATGCGTGTGAAGATTCAAGCGCAGGAATGATGCCTTCTTTACGAGCAAGCAGTTGGAACGCGTCCAGAGCTTCATCGTCAGTAATGCTGTCGTATTCTGCACGGCCAATTGAGTTCAGATATGCATGTTGTGGACCCACAGAAGGGAAGTCCAGACCAGCAGAAATTGAGTAAGACTCTTCAACCTGACCGTATTCATCTTGCATCAATGGTGCTTTCATACCTAAGTAGATGCCTGTCTTACCATGCTTTAAAGGCGCGCCGTGTTGGTCGGTATCAATACCTTTACCCGCAGGCTCTACACCGATGAGACGAACGGATTCTTCTTCGATGAAATCAGCGAACATACCGATAGCGTTAGAACCGCCGCCAACACAAGCAATCACCGCATCTGGTAAACGGCCTTCGCGCGCTAAAATCTGATTCTTAGTCTCTTCACCAATGATGTGCTGGAATTCACGAACAATGGTAGGGAATGGGTGAGGACCCGCAGCCGTACCTAACAGGTAGTGGGTATTTTCATAACTTGCAGACCAGTCACGCATTGCTTCGTTACAAGCATCTTTTAAGGTAGCCGAACCTGAGTGTACTGGGATGACTTCCGCGCCCATTAAGCGCATACGGAAAACGTTCGGGCTTTGGCGCTCAACATCTTTTGCACCCATGTACACGCGACATTTCAAATCTAACAGCGCACAAGCCAATGCCGTTGCCACACCATGTTGACCAGCGCCGGTTTCAGCGATGATTTCGGTTTTGCCCATACGTTTTGCTAACAGTGCCTGACCAAGAACTTGGTTGGTTTTGTGCGCACCGCCATGAAGCAAATCTTCACGTTTCAAGTACAACTTGGTTTTTGTGCCTTTGGTGATGTTGCGCGTTAGCGTCAATGCAGTAGGGCGTCCAGCGTATTCCTGCAGCAGAGTCATAAATTCAGAACGGAACTCTGGGTCTTCTTGAGCATCAATAAAAGCTTGTTCTAGTTGGTCTAGAGCCGGTACTAAAATCTGAGGTACGTACTGACCACCGTACTCTCCAAAATAGGCGTTGAGTTTTGCCATGTTCATTATCCCTTAATTGCGCTCCCCGTTTGTCTATTCGGGGATACGATAATAGTCGTCGATGTGTTCGTATTTTCTAAAATTTAGTAATTTCTAATTGCACTGAAGGCTTGCTTCAACTTTGCCGCATCTTTTTTACCGGGTTCGGATTCAACACCTGAATTTAGATCTAAGCCCATACATCCTAGTGTTGCTGCATGTTGTGCATTCTCCGCAGAAAGGCCACCCGCCAGCATGATATTGGTCATCGATGCGTTTGCCAGCAATGACCAATCAAATGAGGTTCCAGTACCACCGCTTTGTGTACCAACTTTGGCATCCAGCAAATGGCGGTCGACATGGTTTTCAATAAATGCAGGCAATTGGTCGGTTACCCCGTAGGCTTTCCAGATTTCTACCTGTTCGGGCAGAACACCTCTCAGTTCATCGATAAATGCTTGCGATTCGTCACCGTGTAATTGCACTGCGAACAACCCAAGCTCAGCGGCGGTGTCTGCCACTTCTTTTACTGAGTGATTCTGAAATACACCCACATATTGCAACGGTGCGCCTGCCATGGTTAAACGTGCAGCTTCTGTATCAACATAACGTTTTGATTTAGAAACAAAAATCAGACCACCAAATACCGCGCCTGCTTGATAGGCTTTTACTGCATCATCAGGGTGAGTCAACCCGCATACTTTGTTTTCGCCCAGTACGACTTTACGTACTGCCAGTTCAAGGTTTTCCTGCGCCATTAACGCGCTGCCAATCAAATAACCGCTAGCGTATGGCGACAAGTCACGCACTTGCTGGTGGGTGTAAATACCGGACTCAGAGATAACCGTTGTACCTTTTGGTAGTAGCGGAGCAAGCTCTTTGGTGCGGTTGAGATCGGTTGATAGGTCGCGTAGGTTGCGGTTGTTAATTCCGATCACTTTTGCTTCAAGCGCAACCGCTCTGTGAATTTCTTCTTCGTTGCTGGTCTCAGTCAGAATGCCCATACCGAGTTCATGAGCCACAGCCGCCAGTTCTTTATATTGTTCATCATTGAGAACTGAAAGCATTAGCAGAATTGCGTCAGCGCCGTAATGACGAGCCAGATAAACCTGATAAGTGCTGATCATAAAGTCTTTGCACAATACTGGTTGTGTTACCTGAGAGCGAATGCGTGGCAGAAACTCAAAGTCACCCTGAAAGTATTTTTCGTCTGTCAGAACAGAAATTGCGTTCGCGTACTGGTTATACACCGATGCGATGTAATCCAAATCAAAATGCTGACGAATCAAGCCTTTTGATGGCGATGCCTTTTTGCATTCCAGAATGAACGCTGTTTTGCCGTTATTCAGTGCTTGGTAGAAATCGCGATCAGATGTGGTCAGAAGATTTTTAAAGCTCTCAAGAGGCTGCTCTTTCTGGCGTTCTTTAACCCATACCGCTTTGTCTTTGACGATCTTGGCTAACACTTCCGCCATTTTCGTATTTTCAACGGAAATATGTTCAGAGAGTTGTTGTGTTTCCCCGCTCTGAGCTTTCTCGTTAGCAAGAAGTTCGTTACTGACGTTGGTTTCGTTAGACATGTCGACGTTAACCTCGATTCGCTAATTGTTGAACTAATTCGTAAGCTTTACCTGAGTTCATAACGTCAATGGCTTGCGCCGCGTTCGCTTTGAGGTCTTCTTTTCCAAATAGTCGTAAAAGAAGAGCAACGTTGACAGCAACAGCAGCGAGTTGTGCAGGCGTTCCTTTGCCATTGAGGATATCAGTGATGATGGCGCGGTTTTCTTCAGGCTCCCCACCTTTGATTGCCTCCAGCGGGTAAGTCTCTAATCCAAAATCTTGCGGTGTCAGAGTGTATTCAACAATCTTACCGTCTTTGATCTCTGCAACATGGGTTTCACCATGTACAGCCACTTCATCTAATCCTGAGCCATGAACCACAGCGGCTCTTTTGAGACCCATTTGTAACATGGTTTCTGCAATAGGACGAACCAAATCTAAGCTATAAACGCCCATTAATTCGATATTGGGTCTCGCAGGGTTAATCAACGGACCTAAAATGTTGAATATGGTGCGAGTTTTCATGGTTTGACGCACAGGCATCGCATGACGAACACCACCGTGATACTGAGGGGCAAACAAGAAGGCGACGCCCAAATCGTCCAGAGCTTTGCGAGTGTTCTCAGCACTCATTGCGAGGTTGATGCCGAATGAATCGAGAAGGTCAGAAGAACCGGATTTACTAGAAACGCCACGGTTACCATGCTTGGCTACTTTTACGCCACACGCGGCAGCAACAAACGCTGAAGTGGTTGAGATATTGATGGTATTGGAACCATCACCACCAGTACCAACGATGTCAGCGAAGTCATAATCTGGGCGCGGGAAAGGATTGGCATTCGCCAGCAAAGCTTTGGCTGCACCCGCAATTTCATCCGGTGTCTCACCTTTAATTTTCAAAGCTGTCAGTACCGCAGACATCAAAATCGGGTCCATTTCGCCACGAATGATATGGTCGAACAGCTCTTGGCTTTCGCTTTGGCTTAGTGACTGTTGTTCGTAAAGTTTGTTGATGATGTTTTGCATGTTTCTATTCCTTATCCTTTTCGCCACTGTCTTGTTGGGCTCTAATCTTTTTCGTTGAATTCGTCTTAGTGGTTAGCTGAGCGCCCAATCAATCGCGTTTTCTAACAGTGTTGCTCCCTGCGTCGTCATGATGGATTCTGGGTGAAACTGGAATCCACACACCTTGTCTTGTTCATGTACAACCGACATGACTAACCCATCGACTTCAGCGGTTACGGTTAACTCTTCGGTCACATGAGTCGCGACCAGTGAGTGATAACGAGCAATCGCCAGTGGAGACGGGAGTCCTTGGTAAAGTGCGTGGTTTTGATGTTCCATCATAGACACTTTGCCGTGAACGATTTCACCAGCGCCAGCAACCGTACCGCCATAAGCTTCCACAATCGCTTGATGACCAAGGCAGATACCAATCATAGGTACTTTACCTTTTAGGCGTTTAAGAATTTCTGGCATTACGCCAGCTTCAGAAGGCGCGCCTGGACCCGGAGACAAAACGATGACCGGTTGTAGTAATGATTCCACCGCATGTTGAATGGTATCCGCTGCAATGTTGTTACGGTAAATCGTGACCTGATGACCCAATGAACGGAACTGATCAACTAGGTTGTAGGTGAATGAGTCAAAGTTGTCGATGAATACGATATTCGCCATGAGTTATTCCCCTACTTACGCTTTATTTAAAGAAGATTGCGCTTGGTGAGCGTGTTGAATCGCTGAAATGACGGCTTGAGCTTTACCGCGTGTTTCGTCTGCTTCTGCTTGTGGATCCGAATCGAACACTACGCCAGCACCGGCTTGAACTTGAGCAATACCGTTTTCGACATAAGCAGAACGAATCACGATACAGGTATCCAAATCGCCTTCACCAGTCAGGTAACCTACAGCGCCACCGTAACTACCACGGCGTTCTTTCTCAACGTTACGAATCAGCTGCATGGCGCGGATTTTTGGTGCACCAGTCAGCGTGCCCATGTTCATGCATGCTTGGTAAGCGTGTAGAGCATCTAAGTCTTGACGAAGCTGACCAACTACGCGAGAAACCAAGTGCATCACATGACTGTAACGGTCTACTTGTAGTAAATCGGCCACATGGCGAGTGCCTGCTTGAGAGATACGAGCCACATCGTTACGGGCCAAATCCACCAACATCATATGTTCTGCGTTTTCCTTTTTATCCAGACGCAGTTCCAATTCGATACGGCTGTCCAAATCAAAATCAATACTGCCATCAGCACGCTTGCCACGACGACGCGTACCCGCAATTGGGTAGATTTCAATTTGATTGGTTTCCTTTTCGTATTTCAGCGCACTTTCAGGTGAAGCACCGAATAGCGTGAAACGTTCATCCTGCATATAGAACATGTAAGGACTAGGGTTACTCTTTTTGAGCTGTTCATACGCGGCAAGTGGAGAAGGACAAGGCAGCGTAAAGCGACGAGACGGTACCACTTGGAAAATGTCGCCTTTTACCACGTAGTCTTTCAGGTCTCGAACTATGGAGCAAAAGTCTTCATCACTGATATTAGTGTTAACCGACACGTCTGCAATTTTTTCCGCTTTCGGCTGCAATTGAGGAATCGCTGCTTGCTCGGTAATAACCGCTAGGCGATTGATAAGCGCGGTGTGAGTTTCTGTGGTACGTGAGAATGCGGTTGCCTGAAGCTGACAAGTCTCAGTTTGGTGGTCAACGACCATTAACGTCTCTGCCACATAAAAAACGTAATCAGGGCATTGGTTATTTTGCGTTGCATCACCGAGCGGTTCAAAGTTGGCAACAAGGTCGTAAGCAAACAAACCACCAATGAAAATAGCATGTTTGTCTTGTTTGCTGAGGTCAAAGCTGTGCTGAACAAGGCGTAATGCGTCGAATGAAGACGCCTCTTTTAAACGTGAGTCTTCATCTAACGTATCGCACGGTGCTTCAAAGCTTAGTGTAAGAAGCGAACCTTCCAGCGTCGCTGGTATCGCATTGACAACGTTTTGGCTCAATATTTCAATCAGTTGCATGCCGTTATCGGTTAAAGCTTGGAAAGTTACCTTATGGTCTAAACACGTGATTCTCACAGCAGCGTCAATCAGCAGCAGGCTTTTGAGGTTCTGTTTTGAATCAATTTCAGCAGACTCAAGCAATAAACAGTCTGTTTTGCCTTCACACAGTGCGTGGAATAGTGCAGTAGGATCTTGCGTATAAGGGATAGAAGTCTTGATGACTTCCAACTGTGCAAGGTTTTCAATTTCAATGGCCTTGTTCACAAGACCTCCTTATTAAATCGTCTGAATTTGTTCTATAACCAGTTGAAAGTAGAGGGAGTGATATGTCAACTGATAAAATAAAAGCCCGCTAATTGCGGGCTTTATGAATGCGTTTCTCTGAATTAGAAGTGCACGTTTGCCCGCCATGAATCTGACCACATACGCCACCAATTAATATTAAGCTCAGCAGAAGCTGTGCTTAAATTAGAATATGGGTTTGTGTTGATTTCTTGTAACATAGCAAGTCTTAATTTGTGCTCTCGTATTTGTGTACTAGTAAACTAGTGCGAGAGGTGAAAGTCAAGCCTTAAAAACAGGCAAAATTAAAAAATATGAAAATAGACTTACATAGTCACACGACAGCGTCTGATGGCCGCATGTCTCACGAAGATCTGATCGAGCGCGCTATCGGATTTAATGTTGATGTTCTTGCGATTACAGATCACGACACCATTGAGGCGTTAGCGCCAGCACGTGCTTATATTGAAGATAAACAGCATCCGATCACGCTCATCAATGGTATTGAAATCTCGACGGTTTGGCAGAACAAAGACATTCATATTGTTGGTTTAAATATCGATCCTCTTAACCCTCATCTGCAAGGGTTAATTGAGCAACAGAAAGAGCACCGAGTCGGACGTGCGGAACTGATTGCCCATCGATTAGAAAAATCGACTCGAGAAGGCGTACTTGAAGAAGTAAAAGCGATCGCAGGCGATGCGCCGATCACGAGAGCCCACTTTGCTAAGTGGCTGGTGGATGCCGGCTATGCGAAAAACCTTCAGCAGGTATTTAAGAAGTTTTTAACCCGCGATAACCCAGGTTATGTGCCACCTAACTGGTGTTCAATGGCCGACGCGGTTAATGCGATACATGCTGCTGGAGGGCTGGCGGTGCTTGCTCATCCGGCGCGATATAACTTGACGGCTAAGTGGCTTAAGCGCTTAATTGCTGCGTTTGTAGAAGCCGGTGGTGACGCAATGGAAGTTGCTCAACCTCAGCAAGCGCCACAAGAAAGACGCACTTTGGCTGATTATGCTATACAATACAATCTATTAGCTTCTCAAGGCAGTGACTTTCATTACCCGTCTCCGTGGATGGAGTTAGGGCGAAACTTATGGCTGCCTTCTGGCGTGGAACCAGTCTGGAAAGACTGGGAAATACTCTCTAAAGATAGAGCTGAGAGACTAGGGCAAGAGACCCTAGGTAATGAGGAATAATAATGAGCCAGTTTTTTTATGTTCATCCAGAAAACCCACAAGCGCGTTTAATCAATCAAGCGGTTGCAATTATTCGTAATGGTGGTGTGATTGTTTACCCAACCGATTCCGGTTATGCGCTAGGTTGCCAGTTAGAAAATAAACAGGCACTAGAACGTATTTGTCAGATTCGTCGTTTAGATGACAAACACAATTTCACACTGTTGTGCCGTGATTTGTCTGAAATTTCACTATATGCCCGCGTAGACAATACCGCATTCCGATTATTGAAGAACAATACGCCGGGGCCTTACACCTTTATTTTTAAAGGGACAAAAGAGGTACCGCGCCGCTTAATGAATCCTAAGCGAAAAACAATCGGTATCCGTATTCCAGATAACAAGATCGCGTTGGATCTACTTGAAGCTCTTGGCGAGCCTTTGATGTCGACTTCGCTTATTTTGCCGGGTAATGAAACCACGGAATCTGATCCTGAAGAAATTCGTGATCGTCTTGAACACGCGGTGGATGTGATTTTGAATGGCGGATTTTTGGGTGAACAGCCGACAACTGTGATCGATTTCAGCGATGATGAGCCACAAGTTGTTCGTGTCGGTTCGGGTGATCCTGTACCGTTTGAATAAGCGGTGAAACGAGAGAAAATTCTTTTTTGTTCACGCTCGCGTCCACTCAGGCTGCCTTGTGAAATCTCTACTTTGTTTGGGGATAAACTGGATGCTTTTGTCGGTGTAATCTGTAATAATACGCGACCGCGATTTTTGCCAGAAAAACTGGTACTGAAGTCAGATCGCATACTAATATTTCGACGTCTGAGAAGACGACACAAAGGTAGATAAATGAGCGAAAAGTTACAAAAGGTTTTAGCACGCGCCGGTCATGGTTCTCGTCGTGAGTTAGAAGCTCTGATTAGAGCTGGTCGTGTTAGTGTTAATGGCAAGGTAGCTACGTTGGGTGAGCGCTTAGAAGATGAAAGCGCTGTTGTACGTATTGACGGGCATACCGTATCTGCAAAAGCACAAGAAGAAGTTGTATGTCGCGTACTTGCGTATTACAAACCAGAAGGTGAGTTATGTACTCGCCATGACCCTGATGGTCGCCGTACGGTTTTTGACCGTCTACCGAAAATTCGCGGTTCGCGCTGGATTTCAGTAGGTCGCCTGGATGCAAACACTTCAGGTCTGCTCCTATTCACTACAGATGGTGAGTTGGCAAACCGTTTGATGCACCCAAGCCGTCAAGTGGAACGTGAATATTTAGTGCGTGTTTTCGGTGAAGTAACTGAAGATAAAGTACGCAACCTTGTTCGTGGTGTTCAACTTGATGACGGTTTAGCACGTTTCGAAGACGTGGTATACGCTGGTGGCGAAGGTATGAACCACACCTTCTACGTTGTTATCAACGAAGGTCGTAACCGCGAAGTTCGTCGTCTTTGGGAATCTCAAGAGACCACAGTTAGCCGTCTTAAACGTGTACGTTATGGTGATATCTTCCTAGATAAGAAATTGCCTCGTGGTGGTTGGATGGAACTGGAGCTTAAGCAAGTAAACTACTTGCGTGAACTGGTTGATCTGCGTCCAGAAGATGAAACGATGTTGGATCTAGATAAAGACAACACCTCTCGTAAGCGTGAGCGTTCTCGTAGTCAGAAAATCCGTCGTGCTGTTCGTCGTCATGAAGAGCGTATCACTGCACCAGCACCAAAAGGTCGTCGTAAACCAACTACAGCGACTAATAAGTCTTCATCGGGTGAACACGGTTCGCGCGCAAAAGCGGGTACGGCTGGCAAAGGTCAAGCAGGTGGTAAAGGCAGATCAGGCGGAAGGCCAGCGCAAAAGAATACACCTCGTACGCGTAAATAGTCTGAATTTGTTAGATTCTCTAATTTGAAAAATCCCGAGCTTAGCTTGGGATTTTTTGTATCTGAAGCCTACATATTTTCATGGGTGGAGGCGAGAACAAAAAAGCCCTTTAGGAAACTAAAGGGCTTTGCCTTTTATAAGGTCTGAGTCAGCTGATAATAGCGACCTTGTTGTGCGAGTAGCGCTTGATGGCTGCCGTGTTCGACTACGTCACCTTGTTCAATCAGGCATATCGCATCCATTTGATCCAAATTAATCAGACGGTGCGTAATGAATATGACCGTTTTACCCGCGAAATGCGATTTAAACAGATCCATGATTTGTTGTTCTGTCTGTTTATCCAAACCTTCGGTAGGTTCATCCAGCAATAGAATAGGGGCGTTATGCAAAATAGCGCGTGAGATGCCAATACGGCGTTTCTCTCCTCCTGAAAGCTGACGTCCGCCATCTCCCAACCATGCATCTAGTCCCGGAGCTTCAAGTAGCTTCTGTAATCCCACTCGCTCTAGAATAGCGCACAGTTCTTCGTCCGTAGCTTTCGGTTTCGCCATTAACAGGTTGTCACGTAAGGAGCCATTCAAGACGTCGACTCGCTGACTCACCACACTGATGGATGCGCGCAGGTCACTTTCACTCCAGTGTTTCAGAGGCGTTCCGGCGATTCGAATCTCACCTTGGTTAGTATCCCAGTAACGGCAGAGCAATTGGATCAGCGTTGATTTACCAGAACCTGTTTGACCCACAATGGCAAGTTTGTGGCCGGCTGGTACTGAAACTTGGACGCTATTCAACACTTGCTGTTCGCTGTCAGGATATTGGAACGACACTCCGTCGAACTCAACGGAAAACTCGCCTGAATGTGGTGCATTCTGCTTAGGGAATACAACATCAGGCTCACTAAGAATAACTTCATTCAAACGGCGGGCAGAAGTCAGTGTTTGTCCTAAATGTTGGAACGCACCTGCAATTGGCATAAGTAGCTCAAAGCTTGCCATTGTGGCGAAGATCATCAGAGCAATCATTGGGTCAGGTGCCTGACCGTTGACACCGTCAGCGGCTAACCAAAGCATAAGAACGAGTGTCCAGCCGTTTGCTAATAACAGAAGGGCTTGGGCTAAACCAGTAAAGCTCGCATTGATTTTCTGGTTGGTCAGTAGTTTTTCTTGCGCAATGTAAATGGCTTCGCGGTAACGAGATTCCGCACCAAAGATAGTGAGTTCGCTATACCCTTGTAGCCAGTCCATGGTTGCAATACGCATGTCCGCTTTATTTTGGGTCAGTTCAGCACCGTTACGTTTGCCAAGCTTGTAGAACATCACTGGCCAAAGCAGTAATAGTACAAGTAACACGGAACCCAGTACTAACCCTAAGCTTGAGTCAAACCAGCAAAGTAGGGCAGTGATTGCAGCAATACCGAGTACACCAACGGTCACTGGGCTGATAAGACGCAAGTAAACATGGTCCATTGCATCAATATCGGCAACAAGACGGTTTAAAAGGTCTGCATCACGCAGGTTTGAGATTCGGCCTGGAATCATAGGCGCGAGTTTTTCAAAAAAGAAAATTCGCAAGTCAGTCAGCAGCTTGAACGTTGCGTTATGGCTAACGACTCGTTCTCCCCAGCGTCCGGCAGTACGCCCCATGGCGAATCCACGAACGAATGCACCCGGCAACATATAGTTGAATGTTTCACGGGCAATGGTTAAGCCAGCAACCGCAGCGGCAGAGAGGAACCAGCCGGAAAGGGTGAGCAGACCTATAGACGCTAGCAGGGTTAAAAATGCCAGCAACATCCCGAGAGACAAACCAAACCAGTGCTTTTTATACAGTTTTAAGTACGGCAGTAAATCACGCATCGAGATTCCCCTTATCAGCTTCTTGAACGGCTTGATTGGACGCTAACATTGAGGCAAATAGACCTTCTTGTTGGCTGAGCGTATTGAAATCTCCGGATTGTTCAAGCAAGCCATCGCGCATGACGAGGATTTGATTGACGGATTTCAATGGGAGTAGTTGGTGAGTGACAAGCAGCGCTGTTTTGTCAGCAATTTGAGTATTAAGACCTTGCATGACCAACTGTTCGCTGCGTGCATCCAAACTTGCGGTTGGTTCATCCAGTAACCAGAAATTGCCTTTTTGCAGCATAGCGCGGGCTAGGGCCAAGCGTTGTGCCTGCCCTACAGACAAGCCACCAGAGCGGTCACTGATCATATAATCCAAGCCATGCTTATTAACAAACTCAGAAGCATAAGCATTATCGAGCACTTCCTGAACGGCTTGGTCAGTGATATCGTCTTTACCTAGAGTTACGTTGTCACGAATGGTGCCGTGTACCAGTAACGGATTTTGACCAACCCAGCTAATCGCTTTACGCCAACTTGTATGATCGAGTTGGCTAAGCTCGATACCATTAATCGTTAAACTGCCTTGATATGGCATAAACCCTAATATTGCATTTATCAGGCTGGTTTTACCTGCGCCGCTTGGGCCAACTAATGCAGTGGTTTCATGGCTATTTAGAGTGAAAGAAACAGGACCAACTAAGCGTTTACCTTCGGGGCTAAGAACTTCCAAATCACGAGCAACGATCTCAACAGAATCATTGGTCGCTTGGTGATTCGTCGGAAGAGGCGTTGAGCCCGAAGCCACTTTGCTCACATCGGTTTGTAAGAATTCAACAATACTTTCAGCCGCACCTACTGCTTGCTGCTTCGCATGATAATAAGTACCAAGCTCACGCAGTGGCTGATAAAACTCAGGAGCGAGGATAAGAATAAATAGACCTGAGAATAAGGTGACGCCTGCGCCGTAGTAACCAAATTCTAATTCGCCGATAAAGCTGAAACCGAAGTAAACCGCAGTTATAGCAATTGAAATTGAAGTAAAGAATTCAAGAACGGCTGAAGACAAGAATGCTATGCGTAGAACATCCATCGTCCGTTTACGGAATACTTCAGATGCGCCGCGCATGTGCTCTGTTTCTGCTGCTGTACGGTCAAACAGACGAATCGTCGTCATTGACTGTAAGCGATCATAGAAGTGACCAGAGAGGCGTTGCAGTGCTTTGAAGTTCTTTCTGCCAGCGTCAGCCGCTTTAATGCCAACAAGCGCCATAAATAGCGGAACAAGGGGAGCGGTGATCAGGAAGATCAAACCTGCAGCCCAGTTGACTGGAAATACCACGATGAGAATGACAAACGGGATCAATACGGAAAGCGACATCTGCGGTAAGTAACGAGCAAAGAAGTCATGCATGTTTTCAACTTGCTCAAGTGTCAGAGTCGCCCATGCGCCAGCCGGCTTTCCTTTGATATAAGCAGGGCCTAACTCACGCAGTTTATCGAAGATCAACTGGCGGATATAAATTCGAATTTCTTTACCCGCTTTAAAGCCTGCGATCTCTCGTCCCCAAGTACATCCAGCGCGTGCAGCAACAGTCACCACTAGACCCAAAAAGTAAGGGATTAGAGAATATTTGTCTGCGTGCTCGATAATCAGCTGATGCAAAATTGTCGCGAGCAGTGCGGCTTGGGCAAGTAGAAATAGGCTCGAAAGTACCCCAAGCCCCACAGCAATCATAAGCCAGCGTTTGGCTAATTTACTTTGCTGCTTGAGCCATGCGTTCAAGCTACGTTGTTTTTTCTTATCCATTATGTAAAGGCTTAATCATAATCATTATGTAATCCCCTTCCTTGATGGAGTGACATCGGTTCTGCCTGTGTTCAGTGGCTCCGATCACCTATTGGCTGGTGATAAATGGAGTCTATTCACTTGCCGCCGAGCTGTTACGTCAATAAGTTGGGGGCTTTGTTGAGGCTGAGTAGTATACAAAAGAAAACCCAGCGGATATACCGCTGGGTTTAAGATATGCACATCCTATTTGAAATTGCAGCGGTGTTGACTGCGCTCTTTCGCCCCAATCACATAGTTATCTATGCTCATGGGGCCTCAATCGCTTGCCGCCTACCTGCAATCTCAACTAGTTCGTGCATAACGTTATGACAATTGAAGCAAATTAATTGTTTGTTTATTTGTCATTAAGGCTGTCTAGGTAGCGTTCCGCGTCTAACGCAGCCATACAACCTGTACCAGCAGAAGTAATCGCTTGACGGTAGTTGTGGTCCATCACGTCACCTGCTGCAAAGATACCTTCAATGCTGGTTTGAGTGGCATTACCTTCCAGACCTGATTTCACGACAATATAGCCGTCTTTCATTTCAAGTTTGCCTTCAAACATCGATGTATTTGGCTGGTGACCAATCGCGATGAATGCGCCCATAACTTCTAGGTCTTCAGTTTTGTCTGATTGAGTATCTTTTAGGCGAACACCTGTCACGCCCATCTCGTCACCCAAAACTTCATCAAGAGTGCGATCGGTGTGCAGAACGATGTTGCCGTTCTCAACTTTGTCCATCAGACGGTTTATCAAGATCTTTTCTGCACGGAAGCTATCGCGACGGTGAATTAGATGAACTTCAGATGCGATGTTTGAGAGATACAGCGCTTCTTCAACCGCAGTGTTACCGCCGCCCACAACCGCGACTTTTTGGTTACGATAGAAGAAACCGTCACACGTCGCACAAGCCGATACGCCACGACCTTTAAAGGCTTCTTCAGAATCCAGACCGAGATACTTCGCTGAGGCGCCAGTAGAAATAATTAACGCATCACAGGTGTATTCGCCTGAATCACCTTTTAGACGGAAAGGACGCTGGCTGAAATCAACTTCGTTGATATGGTCGAACACGATCTCTGTTTCAAATCGCTCTGCGTGCTCTTTCATTCTGTCCATTAGTGCTGGGCCTGTTAGACCTTCAGCATCACCTGGCCAGTTTTCGACTTCAGTTGTTGTAGTCAGCTGACCGCCTTGTTGCATGCCAGTCACTAACACAGGGTTTAAATTCGCGCGCGCTGCATATACCGCTGCGGTATAGCCAGCAGGGCCCGAACCTAAGATAAGAAGTTTGCAGTGTTTAACGTCGCTCATTATTGCTCCAATCGTTTAATGATCGAAAAGTTAACTCGATTGTAGGGATAATTTACTAGGAATAAAAGGAGAAACAGCCGAATAAATGGTTATAGTTTAGAATTATAAATAGGGTTGAATTCCTTGTTTTTAAAAGGGATTTGAGCCATCAGCTTGAGAATGGAGCAAAAATGGCAGGAATAACAGACTTACAACAACTACTTAGTTCAATGCAGCCGCATTTAGTTGAAGAGGAATTTGTGTTTTGCACACTAACTGGCAGGGTGGATGAGTATCTGCACTGGCAGCCCGTTGCGACTTTCTGTGAAGAAGAAGGCTTAAGTTTGGTGATACGTAAACAGACGGCTTTGGAGAATCACATCGAGTTTGAAAACACATACCGACAAATCACATTAACGGTGCATTCCAGCCTCGATGCTGTGGGTTTAACGGCTGCCGTGTCTACCAAATTAGCTTCTCATGGTATTAGCGCGAATGTGATTGCCGCTTTTTATCACGACCATATCTTTGTTCAATCCTGTCATGCCGAAACGGCATTAACGCTTCTATCAAATTGGTAGTTTGAAGAGAAAGGGCGGGAATTTCTTCGGCGTTGTTCGCGTATCACGCCTGATATTAAATGACTTCATAATGACTTGAGTCTAGAGCTTTTGCTTTAGGCTTTCGTCTCTTCGTTTGACCTGTTGCATAGCGAAAAATTCTTCACCCTTTAAATAAGTAAAGTTAAGCGAATTCGTCTCTGGAAATGAAGAATAATATATTTAAATGAGTATGTTAGGTGAGTTTAAGGTAAAGCGTTCAAATTTAACCTATCTAAAGGTTGTGGATTGAAGTAATGAACCATAATTCCGATTTTAATGGTGTTTTATTCTTTTTTGTTTAAATATGCGGGTTTTATTGCCGTAAAAACTGGAATTAGCCAAATTAATGCGTACTATAAATGTAAAACAATTGTTAAATATAATAATAACAAAAGTGTATTCATTAAGGAGTCGATGATGTTGCACTCACACTTAAATACCCTACATATCACTCAATTGAGTCAAAACGCTTTATCTCAGCTTGCGCCATCCTTTGTCAACTTGCCACGCACTGAACATGCTGACGGACAGTATCGACTACGTCGTTACTCTGTGGTTCGTTTCATTGGAGGCGAAGTTGTTGCTACAAAGAAACACGATTTTATGCAGTCTGACGAGATTAATCATTTCCAAGGTAATGTCGTACGTCACTTTGAACCGATCTTACCCGCGATTTTGAAAAGCGAAGGCATGAGAGAAATGTGCGAGCTGTTTGTAACCAGCAATGAATTGCCAGACGGTCATGAAATTGAAATTCACCAGATGCGTATAGCGGCTATTTACGATGAAACTCAAGTCGCACCTGAAGGGGTTCATCAAGATGGCTTTGACCATATCGCCATTATTGGTATCGACCGACACAATATCGTGGGCGGGGAGATCATGCTGTACCAAGACTGCCATGACGCGCCGTTTTTCCGCAAAGTGTTAGATAACGGTGAAGTTGCCATGCTGGCAGACAACATACTTTGGCATAACGCTCGTCCGATTCGTTCAGTCGAACATGGTGAAGAAGGGCATATGGACGTATTCGTATTAACCGCGAAAGGAGCAAAGAATGCCCTCCAATCTTAATGCATTCAGTTTAGAAGCAGTGAGAGGGCAGTTTTCTGCTCTCTCTCAAATGCATAACGACAAGCCTGTCATTTTCTTTGATGGGCCGGGTGGTTCTCAGGTGCCACATTCTGTGATTGAAAAGATGT
The DNA here is from genome assembly GCF_014596725.1 of Vibrio sp. Y2-5. GTDB lineage: Bacteria > Pseudomonadota > Gammaproteobacteria > Enterobacterales > Vibrionaceae > Vibrio. The sequence continues at coordinate 344,795 of NZ_JACVEG010000003.1, read as the reverse complement.
CGCACTACCTTGGTCACTACAACTCCAATTTGGGTGGGCACTATTTTTCGAGCCGAATTACCACCGACTTGATGCAACAAGCTCGCGAACATGCTCAGGCGCTTTTAAATGCAGAGTCATCAGGCAACATTGTTTTTGGTGCAAATATGACGTCACTGACCTTTCAGCTTAGCCGAGCTATCAGCCGTGAGTGGAATGAGGGGGATGAAATCATAGTGACAGCCCTTGACCATTACTCAAATGTTTCAAGCTGGCAACAAGCAGCACAGGACAAAGGTGTTGTTGTTCATCAGGCACAAGTGGATACAAGAGATTGCACTTTGGATACCGAACATTTGCTGTCTTTAATTAACCATAAAACCAAATTGGTGGCGGTGACTTACGCTTCGAATACCACTGGATCAATTGTTGATGTGAAACGAATTGTCGATGAAGCGCACCGCTTTGGTGCTATCGTCTATGTTGATGCTGTTCATTATGCGCCGCACCACCTGATTGATGTCCAGCAGTTGGGCTGTGATTTTCTTGCGTGTTCTGCCTATAAATTCTTCGGCCCACATGTGGGTATTGCTTATGTTGCGCCTCACTGGTTGCATGCGTTGAAGCCTTATAAGGTTGAACCTGCAACCAATATTGGTCCGGGTCGTTATGAAACGGGCACGCAAAGCTTTGAAGGTTTAGCAGGTGTGATTGCGGCGATTGAATATCTCGCCCAATGGGGAAATCCTGAAGACAGTTTGCGCCAAAGGTTAGCTACGAGCTTTGAGCAGTATAATCACCATGAACAACAATTAAGTGCTTACTTTCTAGAAAAGTTAAGCCAACTTAATGGCGTGACACTTTATGGTTTACCGTATTCTGATAGTGAGAAACGTACCCCAACATTTGCTATTCGAATCAATCATTTCCCGCCGGAATTTGTCGCAAAAACCTTAGGTGAGCACAACATCTGTGTCTGGAACGGACACTTCTATGCTCTGGGATTGGTTCGTCAGCTTGGGTTGGAACAAAATGGTGGTGTGATTCGTATAGGCTTTATGCACTACAACACTAAAAGTGAAATAGACGAGCTGTTTAAAGTGCTTTCTAGCTTTTAGGTTCTGAAATAACAAAGTTTTAAAACGAAGGGCTCGGTAATATACCGAGCCTTTCTTCTTTATAAATAGAGCTTATTCTGCACTTACTTCGACTTCATAAGAGGTGAACTTGCGAATGTTGATAACACCTGTATCCAAAATGAGGTATTGGCCTTTTATACCTTGCAGTACGCCGCTAACAACTGGTTCTTTATCAAAGTTATGCGAGGCGATCTTAGTTGGAAATACTTCAACAGGGTATTGAATCTCGGTGATTTGAGCATTGACCTCTTCAACGGCATCGTCACCGAAACGTTGTTTAATCTCGGCAATCTTCTCTTCGACCAGAGGACGTAGTTTAGAGAACTGTTCCTCTAAAGGTAGCGGGTCACCATTCCCTTTTAACAATGTACGCCAGTTTGTTTTGTCGGCGATGTGTTTAGCCAGTTCAACTTCAATCAAACCAGAGATATGGCGTGTTTTAACCTTATAGATAGGCAGGCCTTGAGTCGCTCCTTGATCTATCCAGCGGGTTGGAATTTGAGTATGACGCGTGATGCCCACCTTCAAACTTGACGTGTTTGATAGGTAAACATAATGATCAACCATACAGTTATCTTGTGCCCAATCTGGTTCACGGCAAGTGCCTTGCTCAAAGTGGCAAGTTTCCGGCTTCATAATACACATGTCGCAGCTCGCCAGCTTAGTCATACACACATAGCAATGACCCTGCGAATAACTTTTCTTGGTTTTCTTACCGCATGAACAACAGAAAATATTGCCAGTGTGCTTTAACGTGATGGGTTTATTGATGAACGGATTCAGGTCGACAAAACCTTCGCCGACAGGCAATTGATAATGGACATTTTCGCCCAGTTGAGCGCGCATTTTGTTTAATACGCCCGATGCGATGACTGACATGACAATACTCGTGTTTTATTAGTTTGCGCCAACTGTAACAAAAAATGGTGGCAACAATAAATAATGGTGGCAAAAAACCAAGAATTGTCAGCTAAAAGCTATTGCGAGTCGTCCTGTGGCGGTTGTTCTGCCATTTCTTCAACTGTTTGAGTTTGTGGTGTTGAGTCTGTGGATTGCTCCGAATCAATCGTAGCTTCTAACTCGGAGTTAGGTTCTGACTCTATAACAATTGGCTCTTTAGGACCTAAGAACTTAGGTTGAGTATTAAAAATGTAGAGATCGAAAAACGCTTTTGTGCGTGCAAAAACTTCTCTAGTTCGGATCTTAAGCCCGGAATGATTAACTGGGTCTGAAACCGCTAGGCAGGTGGCATTAATGTCGTGATACTGTGCAATAAACAACGCACGCTCACAGTGAAAACGTTGTGTGATGATTAAGAAGTTATCGGTGTCAAAAATGCGTTTTGCGCGAATGATGGAATCTAAAGTTCTAAACCCCGCGTAATCCAAAAATATACTGGCGTCTGGAATGCCTGCTTTCAGCAGATCTCGCTTCATCGTCCAAGGTTCATTGTAGGAACGGTGGGCATTGTCGCCACTGAGTAAGAAACGATGCACTTTACCTAGGTCATAAAGTGAGATGGCCGCATTGATGCGATGTGAATAGTATTCGTTAAGTGTTTTGCCCAGATACTTACTGGTACCCAAAACCACAGCTACCTGAAATTCAGGAACCTGTGTGATATCGCTAATGATATGGTCTTCACTTCTCCAGCTTACCCAGCGATCGATTCCATATATGGAGAGTGCACTTAGGATCACGAATATGGAGAGAAGTCGCAAACCACGCTTAAGCCAAGGCATGTTTTTAAACTTACAGCTTTTGCATTTAAGCATACGCATACTGAGCGAATTCGATTTTAGATGTGACGATGTTTTTGAGCCCATAATCCAATTACAACAAAACTGCCAGTGACTAAACAAAACATCATGCCCTGTTCTAAGTTTGCGAGTGTCCGAGTTAAGTAAGGGCTAGCTTTGATAATGATTAATCCGTAACCAAACGCATTGACTAAGATAAAGGCGACAGTTCTAAAAATAAAGTGCTGATTACGCATGATACGGCGTAATAAAGCATTAATCTCTCCACCCAGCATCACCAGCAAGCAGGCGATTAAGGCAACGGAAATGTCACTCAGATACGGGGCAATGTAATGTCCGGCAGGAGCAAAGAAACTTAACATAGGTATTTACCAAACAGAAGATTATTTATTGGGTGAATGGTTGTGCTATATAAAAAGCCCCCGCATTTGGTTTGTGGGGGCTTAGGTCTATCGAATTAGAACGCTGTGCGTTTGTAGCGGCGGTACGTTGGTTGCCAGAAATGGTTTTCGATAGCCAGTTCTAGTGCTTCATCTGTAATCTCTAGTGCAACACCTTGTTCAATGGCTTTCTTCGCCACAGCAAAGGCAATTTTCTTCGATACAGAGTGGATGGCTTCCAAAGGTGGTAATAATGGACCGTGACCATTAATTGCTAATGGTGAACAAGTTGCTAGCGCACGGCTTGATTCCATCAGCATCGCATCTGTTACACGTTTTGCGCCAACAGCAAGCACACCAAGGCCAATGCCCGGGAAGATATAACTGTTGTTACATTGGGCGATTGGGTAAGTTTTACCTTCATGAACCACTGGCTCGAACGGGCTGCCTGTTGCGACTAATGCTTCGCCGTCTGTCCAACGAATAATGTCATTTGGCGTTGCTTCTACACGGCTTGTCGGGTTCGAAAGCGGGAATACAATCGGACGAGGACAGTGCAGATGCATCTCTTTGATCACTTCTTCACTGAACAAGCCAGGAGCGCCAGAAACACCGATAAGAACCGTTGGTTTAGCATTGCGAACCACTTCAAGTAATGAATAACCGTTGTTTTCAGAAACCCAGTCTTTGGTGTTCGCTTTTTTCTGTACAAGTCGTTGTTGGAAGTCCAGCAGATTCGGCATACCTTCTTCCAGTAGGCCCCAACGGTCAACCATATAAACTTGTGAACGTGCTTGCTGATCGGAAATACCTTCAGAAACCATTTGAGCAATGATCGCTTCCGCGATACCGCAGCCAGCAGAGCCTGCGCCAAGGAAAGTGATGCGTTGCTCACTCAGTTGTGTGCCAGCGGCTTTACAAGCTGCCAGTAGTGAACCAACAGTAATAGCTGCAGTACCTTGAATATCATCATTGAAGCAGCAGATACGATCTTTGTAGCGCTCAAGCAGAGGCATCGCGTTTTTCTGTGCAAAATCTTCAAATTGAATAAGCGCATCTGGCCAACGGTGTTGCACGGCTTGAATGAACTCGTCTACGAATTGATTATATTCCGCGCCGGTGATACGAGGATGACGCCAGCCCATGTACATAGGGTCTGCTAAACGTTGCGGGTTGTTTGTGCCGACATCAAGCACGATTGGCAAGGTATAAGCAGGGCTGATACCACCACATGCGGTGTACAGAGATAACTTACCAATTGGGATACCCATACCACCGATGCCTTGGTCACCCAAACCTAGGATACGTTCACCATCAGTAACAACGATGACTTTAACGTTGTGGTTTGCTGCGTTGTTAAGCAGGTCATCAATACGATCGCGGTTAGAATATGAAATGAATAGGCCACGACCACGACGGTAGATGTTAGAAAAGTTTTCACATGCAGCGCCAACGGTCGGCGTGTAGATGATTGGCATCATCTCTGAAATGTGGTTTTGCACTAAGCGGTAGAAGAGCGTTTCGTTTGTGTCTTGAATGTTGCGCAGATAGATGTGCTTATCCATATCGTTGTCAAAGCTACAATATTGCTGGTAGGCACGAACCACTTGTTCCTGTATTGTTTCGGTTGTTTCAGGCAGTAGCCCTTCAAGATTGAACTGTGCACGTTCTTCGGCTGAGAAACCGCTACCTTTGTTAAGTAGAGGTGTGCTCAATAGAGCAGGCCCAGCATATGAAATATACAGAGGGCGTTTGTCGTTATTCATTTTTGGCCTATGGATTTATGTGAAAAGGTTGACACAAAAATGATAACGGCTTGGTGACTGTCTTGTAAATAGACAACCCCTAGACTTCAGAACATTATGCTGCATTATTCTAAGGCAACTGACGTTAATCGTAGTTGAAATACTGTCGATAAGCCGCGATTAGAATCTATGTTCGCGTAGGCTCATTCATCCATTGTTTGTTTAATCTTGTTATTTATTATGCCGTTACTTCCTATTCAGCCGTTGAAATCCACCTTTTTAACCGCGCTTAGCCAATCCCCTGTCATTGTTGAAGCGGAGACGGGCTCGGGCAAGTCGACTTGTTTGCCTATTTGGGCCGCTGAGCAAGGCAGAGTACTTGTCATCGAGCCTCGTAGAATTGCTTGCACCTCTCTGGCGGAATATTTAGCGGTACAGCGTAAAGAGCGAGTCGGGGAAAGCGTTGGTTATTCCATAAAACTGGAAAATCACTATAGCGAAAAATCACAGGTGGTTTTTGCTACTCCGGGTGTAGCGTTACGTTGGTTTTCGGAAGACAAACTGGCGAGCTTTGATATTGTCATGGTGGACGAGTTTCATGAAAGACGTTGGGATACCGACCTACTCGTTGCTTTACTCAAGAAGCAACAAAGAATCCGATTGATTGTTACCTCTGCGACGATAGAGGGCGAGCGTTTAGCGGATTACTTAGGTGCGGTTCGGCTTAAAGCCGAAGGGCGTGTTTATGCTGTTGCGGTCGAATACAGGGCCTCTGATTCAAGGCAGCTACCAGACGCTCGTCACCTTGCTGAACGGGTAAAAAAAGAAGTTATAGAAGTGCTAACAAGAACCAGCGCAGATATCTTAGTTTTTCTTCCCGGACGCAAAGAGATTCAGCAGTGTCAGCAAATACTGAGCAATATTGAAAATATTGTTGTGGCTCCGTTGCACGCTTCTGTCTCTGATGGAGAACGTAATGTCGCTCTTACTCCACAAACCCAGCAGAAAGTGGTCTTAGCAACCAACGTCGCTGAAACGTCGCTCACTATCCCTAATATCGGAGCGGTAATCGATAGCGGATTAGAACGCAGAAATGTGCAGCGTAACGGGCGAACGACACTGACTCTCAAGCAGATTTCGCAAGCCAGCGCCAAACAGAGAAGCGGTCGGGCAGGGCGAGTGATGGATGGTATTGCGATTCGTCTCTATGGGCAACATGCTGCGTTGGAAGCGGTAACGCCCCCTTCTTTACAACGTGAAGAGCTGGTTGAACCTATGCTAGCAGCCGCGAGCTGTGGCCATCGTTTATCGGACTTACAATTTTTAGAAACGTTACCAGAGAAAACGCGATCACAGGCAACGGATATTCTCACAGGAATGAAAGCGATTGATGAGAATGGAAACATTACTGAGCATGGTGTTCAGATAGCTCCACTTCCGGTGGATGCCCTTTATGCCGATTTGGTCGCACGTATGGAAACCAGAGCGTTAAAAGAAGCGATGATCGATCTCGCTGCCGCGCTTTCTGTACCGGCATCTGTCTATAAACTCTCATCAAACGAAGATGCTTTAGAAAAACTCAATCAAGAAGAACCTCGATGTTGTGATGGTCAGTTGTTAATTCAACTGGTTCGAGGACGAGAATTTTCGGCGGTTAGCCTCGATATTGAAGCCTTAAAAGAAGCTCGAGGATTGTCTGAACAAATGCGAGAAATCTACGAGTTACCCCAACTAGAAGTGGCTTCTCGTTATCAACAAAGCGATTTGACCCAAACGATTGCTGCACTTCATCCAGAGTTGGTATTTGTGCGAAGAGAGAGACGCAAAGACGCGCTGGCCAATGGGCAGATGGAAGTACTGATTGGTCGAAACAGTCGATTTTCCGATAACGCAGAAGCTGCATTGGTACTTGACCAGCACAGTTTGCCTGGACGGGGAGTGAAGCAGACACTGACTCTAGCCACAGTGATGATGCCTGTTTCTTTTGATGTGATTGAGGAATTACAACTCGGGCATTGGGCGCAGGTCGAAGCTAGCCTTGATAGTGGTGTGCTGATGTCTGAGCAACAGCTTATTTATGCCGGTCGCGTAATCAAGTCTAAAAACGTAGAAGCCAGTGGCAAGTTTGCCATTCAATCAATCGTAAAAGCCGTCTTGGCTGAAGAGTGTTTTGCTGGATTTGCTAAGCAGCGTACAACCGAAATTGAATTGTGGAAAATCTATGTTGAACTAGGTTTGGATGAGAATACGAAAAAACATGACGATCTGACTTTCGAAACTTGGTTTGAACAACAATTGACAGCACTAGGTATTTGCTCACTAGAAGAGTTAGAGATGTTCAGTGGCGACGATTTCCCGTTTGAAGGCATACCATACTGGGAAAAAGAAGAGTTCGCCGAGTTATATCCGCTCGAAATAATCCTCAGTGATATTCAGCTTCAAGTTGAATATCACGTACAACGAAAACTGGTGTGCGTCATATACCAAAGTGGTTTACGCAAAGGTGACCCAAAACGCTGGGAGTTGCCTCGTTGGTCTGGTTATCGGGTTCAATACCGCAAAGCCAGCAGAGTCGTAGATATCCGCTGAATATGTTTTAAATCTAAAATATTAATCATTAAGGCATAGGTTGTTGAACGCTGTAGCTACTTTTTGTTACCAATTTGGTTTTTATATATCAGTGACCATGAAAATAAGGGCATAAAAGAACGTTTTTTTATATCGTATTGCTATAAAGTTAGGGATGTCTAATATTGATAACACTGTGTTGCCAATTATGTCGGGGAACAGAATGGATAAACCACAACGAATTTGCGCAGTGTTTGATTACACCACTTTTTTAGGAACCTCAAGTTCCAAGAAATGGACCTTTTCTGAAGCGCTGAAATCGTTTGCTCCGGTTTTTGGTACTGTCTGGAATGAATCGGTAAAAGAAAGAATGAGTCCTGAAGATAGGCTTTGGGAAATAGCGTTAAAGCGTTTATCAAGTAACCACAGCGATGAGTCAAATCTTATTGAACTGGTGAAGTTAGCGAAACGCGAAGGAATTGAAGAAATTAAGCTTGTGATGCCATATGCATTGGATGAACAACAGCTTGAGTCTATCCAATCTCACTGTGAAGCTCATATTAAAGCGGGAAAGCAAGACGAATTTATTATCACTCTGTGATGTTTTATTCAGAAATGAAAAGGGCGCTTAACTAAATAGTTTCTTTTGGAAACTGGTAGTTAAACGCCCTTTTTACTGAGCAGAAGATTAATCAATCAGACCATATTGCCCGTCTAGAATCTGGATGATTTCCTGCTTAGGATTATCACTTAGCTCAATTTTATGGCCGACAACTTTCTCTGCAATACCCAAGTAAGTGCGTGAAATATCCATTAGTGCTTCTAGTGGCAGGGCATTGTCACGTGCCAGTGCTTCGCGCTCAGGCATACGCTCTTTGTTAAGTAGGATATCCGGGTCAGGGAAGTAGTTTAATAGGAACTGACGGAAGCCTTCTTTCGAGTTCTCAACGATGTTGCCCTGTAAGTACTGTGCTTCATCCCAAATACGAGATGAGTCTGGAGTACCCACTTCATCCATGTAGATCAGTTTTTCTGCGCCGTTAGCATCGGTTACGTAACCAAATTCAAATTTGGTGTCTACAAAGATCTGGCCGATTTCTTTCAGCGCTTGGCTAATCACACTAAAGCCTTCTTTCAGAAGTTTTTCGTACAGTGCAATATCTTCCGCTTTGCTGAAATTGAATGCTGCGAAGTTGTCTTCGATATTTTTACGAGTGATGTTCACATCGTCTGCTTCAGGAACGCCAGGAATGCCTTTTAGAATACCTTTTGTTGAAGGTGTCATTAGCAGTTCAGGAAGAGCTTTGTCTTTTTCTAAACCTTCAGGAAGTTCAATACCGCAGAACTCACGTTCGCCTTTTGCGTATGCACGCCACATGGAGCCCGTGATGTATTGACGACAAATGGCTTCAATCTTAATTGGCTTGGCTTTTTGAACAATCCACACAAATGGGTGTGGGATATCCAGAATATGGCTATCCGCAAGACCGTTGTCTTTAAAAAGTTTGAACCAATGATTTGAGATAGCATTAAGTGCCGCGCCTTTACCCGGAACCCCTGCAATGCCGCCTTCAGCATGCCAGATACAATCGAACGCAGAGATACGGTCGCTAATTACCATGATGGCAAGTGGGGCATCTTCAGCGACGTCATAGCCTTTCTCTTTGATAAGGCGACGGCTGTCTTCTTCAGTTAGCCAGTACACAGAGCGAACTTTACCGCTATGAACAGGCTGATGGGTACGAATTGGGAGATCGTCATTGACGGCAAGAACTTGGTCAGCAAGGCTCATGGAGACATTCCTATCTTATTTCAAACGTCATATACCCGTTACTTATAAACTGTCGCAGTGGCAGCCTTAAGAGATGAGGGTATAGAAAGAAGATATCTAAGCACGGTGAGATATCAATTACTGCGCGCATCATACCAGAACTATTTTATGTCGCCATATAAAAAGCAAACGTTTGCTTAAATATCTTTTTGTTCGTAGACATGGTGTAAAAATAGAGTCATAGAAACATGCACAAAATGAAATGCTAGAGAGTGGGGGATGCAAAGCATTCAGGAAATAGAAGAAAAAGCCCTCTCATGGAGAGGGCAAAAGCAGTGATAGAAATTAGTGAAATTGTGGTGATGTTGGTTCTAAGAAAAATACTTCACAGCGATATTCTGTTGCCATTTGCTTGAGTAGTTTTTGGCTGACAATATCGATGTTCCCAGAAGCAACGACGGCACTCGCGTTACCAGATTGAATGGCTTTCATCACAATGGTGATTTCTGATTGTGACTGTGATGGCTTCATATGAAGAATTCTACTGCAATGTATTTGGTGTGCTGATAGCTCGTGGTATTGAGGACGTGGGCATTCACCAGTAAATAGGATCCACTGTTTGTGCTGGGATAGACGCGAAAGGCGAACTAACATATCTGCGGCTTGTGTCGCGGAATATGAGTGCCCACACGTTGGATTGCCAAAATGAGTTACGTTTGATTCAACACCGAATGATTTGTTAACTACCAATTCACTATTAAGCATAACACTGTCCTTTTATACATGCTGTATGTGTATACAGTAGTATTAAACCAAATACTGATCAAGAAGAAATTGATATTTTTGTGGGAAATTTGAGCAAAAATTATAGTTAGATATCTAATTCATTGATAAATGATAAAAAACCGTAGGCATATTCGCCGATTTCAGAGCGCGGATTCATTTCAAGTTTTATTGAGGAACGTTAGATTTTTGGTCTTATACAGCCTATACAGCATTGGTTGCGGGAATACTTTCTGAATCAAGAAGTTGGGTCAGAGACTATTCAGCGGTTTTATATGCTTTAGGGTTATATTTCCCAGAGTCATCAAGATTTAGAGAATTTTCCTACGAGAGCCTCTATAGGCTGGTCTGCCTTGTATCCATTAAACTCTCTGTTGTATTCATTAAGTCGAAGTCGCGAATGAAAGTTCTCCAGTATTTTTACCGCATTATCATTTTTCTATGCTTATTGGTTCGTCTAGTAGGTAATGCTGTTGCTGCTGACGAATCGACTTATAGTATTGCCATCAGCACTGATGATGTTATATCCGAAACGATATTGGAAAGAGTAGCTCAGGAGCTGTCGATAAAGTTTGATCTTATTCGTTTTGCAGAATATGCACCAAGGTTAGATTCCGTTGTTACAGGTGAGATTGATTTTGCTATCGGTGTTACCTATACAAAAGAACGTGCAAAGAAGCTGATATTTTCAGAACCAACTAACATTGAATACACTTATCTTTTCAGTTTAGGCAAAACCAATATTAGGGATATTTCAACATTAGCTATTCCCAGTGGAACAGTGTTCGCTGAGTTAATGCTAACTCATAATCCTAATCTTAAGATCGTAAAATACACAAATATCGCTCAAGCAAAAGAGTGGCTTGAGAATGGCACAGTCGAAGGAGTCATTGATTCGGCTGTGCAGTTGAGATTTATGGCATTAGCCGGTATGAACGCCCAATTACTCAATTACCAGTTTCCACTAAAACCAGTCTCTTTAGTGACAGCTAAACCCGAAAATGTCGAACTTCTACGAAAAATCGAACAGCGAATACACCACCCAGATTTTCAACGCCTTATTCGAACAACCGCTGAAAATTACCAATTCAACGTTCAACGCCAAGCATTGAGAAAAAGAGTGCTGCTGAGTGACGTTGACATCAATCGCCCCTTCAAAGTGGCTGTCGAGGACTACCGTCGCTATGGTGTACAAAATGACAACGGAAAGGTTATAGGCATCGCCGCTGAAGTGATGATTGAAGCTTGCCTGTTGATGCGTATTGAGTGTGATGTTAAAGCCGCTAAAGAAAGTGATTGGCAATCTCGGTATGAAAACTTACTCAGTGGAGAAATTGATATCCTATCTCCTATAGCGTTGGTATCTGGTCGGGAAGAACAAGTTCATTTGAGTGAAAGTTTTTATACTAATGAACTTATCGTTGTAAAACGCAATGGTTATAAAGATGGGGTATATCGCTCTGTTTCTGAACTTATATCTGAACGTATTGGCGTGATTCAAGACGGAATGACGGAAGCCATTCTTCACCGTAGGCTTCCGCACAAGTCTTTTCACGCTTTTACGACCGCGACAGAGCAACTACAAGCGCTTTTGGCTAACGAAATTGACTATATTGCCATGTCACGTCTGTCGTATAACGAACTTGTTCGCGATGCTCGAACAATTTTTCCAATCATAGAAGATGACACCATTGGCACTTTCTTTAGCTATGGAATCGGTATCGCTTTTAAAAGAAATAGCGAAGGTGGAAAACTTGCTGAACTCTTCAATGAAGCTATTCGACTTATCGATATGGATAGCATAATAAAAAAATACGATTACCAACCAGACTGGCAACTAACTCTACTAAGCCAAAAAAGGTTCACAAATCAGAGTCAACAGCTGTTTTTAGTGATAACGCTTGCATTGATTTTACTTTCATTTATTTGGCATAAACAATCGATTACAGATAGCCTAACCAAACTGAAAAATCGCTTGGCTTTGTATAAAAAATATAAACACGGTTTGTATCCTGAACAGGTGTTGGTCTATTTCGATGTGAACAAATTTAAAACGATAAATGATACTTACGGTCATGCAGTTGGAGACGAGGTACTAAAGAAAATAGCTGAAAATATACGTTTCTACTGGAACTGCGACAGCTATCGTATAGGTGGCGACGAATTCATTTTAATCGGCCAAATCCGCGAAAAAGATATTGAGCAAAAGTTATCAAATATTGGTTGTTTTGAATTTACTGATATATACAGTCGAAAATTCAATGTGACAATTTCTTATGGTTATTATTTATCTAAGGGCGATAATTTGTCTATCGATGATTGTATTCATATCGCCGACACTCAAATGTATAAAGCCAAGATGGCTTAATTATGGAAAGTTGGGGTGGTCGATGTATAAATTTCGATGCTTTATTTTACTTATTGTCTCCTTATTTTCATTCGGAGTTCTGGCAAATAATGAAACGAGCTATTTGGTCGGAACCGAACATGAAGATATTATAACAAAGATACTGTTTGATTCTGTATCTAAGAAAAATAATATAAAATTTGAATACATAGAATTTGACAATTTCTCTGAAGCATTAGAGGCGGTTGAACGAGGCTATGTCGATTTCCTATCTAACGTGACATATACACAAGAAAGAACCAAAGATTTAGATTTTTCTCTACCTATTGGTATTGAATACATTTACATTTTTACCATAGGCAAGGCAGATATTGATAATATCTCCATTCTTGCTGTTCCTGAAAATACCACAATAAAGAGTACCATTGCGGAAGGTTTTCCGGATTTGGAATTTATTGAATATCGGAATATTGACGACGCAATAGCTATGTTGAACTCCCATCAAGTCGATGGGGTGGTTGACGGTATGAATCAGTTAGAAAAAATGATGTTGTCTGGCTTTGATGCGTATTTATTTAATGATCACATATCGTTGTACCCGGTATCAGTTGTTACACCAAAAGGCAAAAATCAGGATTTGTTAGGTCTTATTGAAGACCATGCTCACACGCCAAGTTTTCAAAAATTGTCGCGAGAATCCGTTGATAACTACCAATTGTCTGTACGAAAACAGGCTCTGCGTAAGCAAGTTATTCAAAGCGGATTGGATGTAAGAGAGCCTATTAAAATAAAACTCGAAAACATGGTATTGTTTGCCAACTATCAATTTGACGGCAGTGTCGATGGCATCGCAGCTGAAATTTTGTTTCAAGCCTGCAATGTACTTCAGCTTGACTGTCAGCTAGTCAGCCAAGCTGATGAATCTTGGGCTAGCATGTATACCAGCTTAGTTGACCACTCTATTGATGTATTGTCACCTCTCGCGATTACTGATAAGCGCAAAGAACTGTTCTTTTTCAGTGATGGCTATTACAGTCCAGAAGCGATACTGGCAAAACGAAAAAATTATAAAGACGGTGTGTATCACTCTATTTCTGAAATGTTTATCGAAAAAATAGGTGTGATAGAAGGTAACTTCTTAGCTTCACTGCTAAATGAAATGCTGCCTGAGAAAAAATTTGTCTACTATAAGACACAAAATGACTTACTTAATGGTTTATTGACTAATGAAGTAGACTACATTGCAATAATTAGAGCTACATTCAACCACAAATTGCGTTATTCTAAAAACATTCTACCTATTGTCGAAGATAAAGATGTCGGTGCATTTTATTCTTATGAGTTGGGCTTCGGGTTTCAGAAAAACGAAAAGGGGAGAATATTGTCTGATTTATTTTCCAAAGCGATTAATTTAATTAATGTTGAAACTATAATAAAAAAATATGATTTTCCACCAGATTGGTATACAACGATACAAACTCAAAAGAAAATAAGTAGAAATACTATTGTTAGATTTCTGTTTATTATTTCTATCTTGGTTTGTGTGGTGTTTGTTTTTCATCGTCGCTCAATTACCGATGAGTTAACACGATTAAGAAATAGACTGGCGCTTTATAAGAAATATGGCAATCAATTCCCTAAGAGAAAAGTTCTTGTTTACTTGGACATTAACAAATTCAAGCAGATTAACGACTGCTATGGTCATAATGTTGGCGATAAGGTTTTGAAACAGCTAAGTACGAACATCAAACGCTTTTGGAAAGGAGAAGCGTACCGTATCGGTGGGGATGAGTTTGTGTTGGTCGCGAGTGTTGATGCACAACGGGCGCAGAAAATGCTCGATAACATCAGACAGTTTACATTTTATAACAGTATTACAGAAACTGAGTTGTTGGTGAGTGTTTCAATGGGGATGGTTAATGATCTAGAGAAAAACCTTCCCCTCGATGATGCGCTGAATCTCGCTGATCAATCTATGTATGAATCTAAACACAGGTTTCGAACCACAAATAGAAATTAATCACTTATGAGTTAATTACTTATAAAACTATAGGGAGTGCGTTTGTTGTCGCTCCCTCACCGCTTGCTCTGCGATATTGAATTGTCTTACATCCATACGTGCAAAGTCATTACAACGGTCACAAGAGTGATGGGCTTTACCATCTACATATTCGTGCTTAGTCAGTAGTAAACTCGGTCTTTTACACCAGTCACACACGCCTCCAATAGTAAACATTTCTTCTCCTTACTGATAATTAAAAGGTCTTCACCTCAGTCTCTTCGAAAAAATGAGAGCGAGCTGAAAAGCTTCCTAGCTAGGCGCCAAATTTGCGCGGATTATGCCACAGTAAAGTGAATTAAGTTAATAAAATGTTGTAATAATGAGAGTGTTATCGATTGCAAAATGTAAGTATTTAAAAGGATGAGGATGTTGATGGCTTCCATTTGTAACTAATTGTTAACTTTATTTAGGATGGTTTTGAGAGCGCCATTTAAGCGCTTCATCTCTTCGTCGCTACCTTTCATATCTGGATGGTAGATCTTGGATAATTGCTTATAGCGAACCTTAATGGCTTTCTCATCAGGCAGTTGACTTGGATGATAGCCAAATACTGAGCAGGCGAGTTGAAACTTCTGATCTTGGTTTGAACTCGCTTGGTTTTTTTGTGACCGTTTTAACTCCTGATAAAGAATTTCGAGTTGTCTTTTTTGCTTTTTAATAACGGCGGTATGATCTGCGAGCTTTTGCTCTAGCTGTTGTTGCTCGGTTAATTGGTCTGACGCAGATGTCTCAAGTTTTTGTCTTTTTTTGCGCTGATAGAGTGAGGCCACAAGCATTAGCAGAGCAATCGATGCCAGTATCACAACATAGGCCCAATTCAGTTTGTTTAAGTCTAAATCGGATGGTGTAGTCAATGTCTCTTGCTGAGAAGCTGCCTCGTTGTTGAGCTGGTCAATCGCTGAGACTTGTTTTGCTCTTTGTTGGTTAAACTTATCTTCCAATATCTGAGCGTAAGCTTGTTCTGCTTCAGGAAGTGATTCGGCGGCTGTACGGAACCAAATTTCTGCCATCTGCTGCGAAGTAGGGGCGTTTTTCAATGTCTGATATAGCTTTCCTAGCTCATATTGCGCCTTAGTATCCCCTTGCGTCGCCAGTTGGGTTAGCCAGTAAATGCCTTCCGCAGTATTTAATTCAGTACCTAGACCCTGTAAATACATCTTTGCCAGTTGATGCATCGCCTGAGATTGTTTTTTTTCGGAAGCTTGCTGAAACCAGTAGAAGGCTTCGTTTAAATCTTGCGGAGTGCCTTCACTTTTTTGATAGTGAAGGGCTAACTGATATTGAGCGGCAGCATCGTTATTGCTGGCTCTTTGCTTTAGTTCAGCGATTTGAGCACTGGCCGTATCTGCATAAGAAGAGAAAGCCCAGCAGAGTGAAATAAGTCCAATAATCAGTCGATTCAAGATGACCTTCCGTGTTCTACTTCAGAGAATATACTCTTCCTACTTGATGCTGCAGCGGTGTTGTCGACGTTCGTTCACCCCAATCACATAATTTATCTATGCTCATGGGGATTCACTCACTTGTCGCCTACCTGCAACTCCAAGTAGTTCGAGTATAATCCCAGCCTTATAGCTGGGATTTAAACTAAGTCTATCTTAACGTTAGTCGCTAGCGAGTTAAACGGAGTTAACTTTTGAAGTCAACCAAACTCCGTTTTTTGCGGTATTGGACTTTTCTGTAAAAAGGCTTATTTCAACGGAAGAATTTGGATTTCTACTCGACGGTTACATGAACGACCTTGCGCAGTGCTGTTTGAGCAAAGCGGGTAACGCTCACCGTTGCCGCGGGCAACCGCTCGACCAGTAGCAACACCTTGCGAAATTAGGAATGAACGAACAGATTCAGCACGGCGTTCAGATAAAATTTGGTTAGTGTTATCACTGCCGGTGCTATCAGTGTGGCCATCAATCACAAGGCTGGTATCAGGATATTCAACAAGAATACGAGCAACACCACGTAAGGTGTTATGAATGCTTGAATCAAGTTGGTAAGAGTTGGTAGAGAAACCGATACCGTTTTCCAGACGAAGAAGCAGTTGGTTTTCGCCTACACGTTCAACTTGTACGCCTGAGTTTAATAGTTCTTTGCGAAGCGCTGCTTCTTGTTGGTCAAAGTAGTAACCAACGCCACCACCGACAGCAGCGCCGCCTGCAGCGCCAATAAGTGCGTATTTGCGACGTTCTTTGGCGTCATCACCAGTCGCTAAACCTGCGGCTGCACCTGCTAGAGCACCGAGCAAAGCACCTTTGGTTGCAGAGTTAGTTTCTGTTTCACCGGTTGTCGCGTTTTGGCGTTGAGTTGCCTGACAACCAGATAATGCAATTGCCACTGCTAGGGCTAATGTGATTTTTTTCAAGGTATCTACTCCATGTCTTATTTTTTCCGCATGCATCAGACGAAATTCGAAGCAGAAGATCAACTAGGAAAAGTCTGATTTAACGTAGGGCTGACGAAAAACTTTAAATGAAAGGTCTACTTCAATAGTTTAGGTGCTTGAGCACCATTTATCGGACGATTGACAGAAACTCTGCGACCTTTCTTTAAGCCCACTTCATAATCCGCAGTCAGGTTTTTCATTGCTTCACGCAGCTGTTGCTTGAACGTTTCGCGGTCAACGTTCTTAAATTCTTTATCAATGTAATCGTTGATTTTGTTTGCAGAGTCTTCATCCGGCGAGATGACAGGCAGTTTTTCCAACGCACCTTCAATCCATCCAGAAACAAAAGAGCTAACGCGTCTGTTTACTTCTAGTGAAGAAGTTCCACTTCCAGCAAAACTATTGCGGAACTGTCCTGTATGTTCGTTCATTTCTCTGTAAACAATATCAAAAGCAAAAGCAGCAAAAATAGCTCTATCGGCTTCACCGATAAACTCTACACGCTTTAAACCTTTGTGATTGATAAGTACAGCTTCGACGCCAAACTTAGTATTGATACCACGAATGATGCGTAAAATACCCGAGCTGATAGAGGCGGGTAGCAAGTGGCTAGACTGTGTTTTACCCAGTTTAATGAATTCAATATCATCTTTATCAAGACCATATTTCAGCATTAAACGGTGCGCCATTTTTATGGCATTGGCAGCTTCGTTTACGTTTGCTGAGTTTCCAAGCTCTAAACACTTGGCAATTTTTTTCAGGGCTTTCTTTTTATCAATCGACATTCAAAAACTTTAGGGTCTGTTGACCTAGTACCGAGATTAGAAAAGTCCGATATTTTAACGTTTTTGCAGCATTAGGGGAAGGGAAGATGCCACCTTTGTCGGTGGCAACTAATACTATAAGCCTAGCTCGTCCAACAGATCTGACGCGACGTCATCTTCTTGTTTGCTCTCTTTCTTGGTTGTCATGCTTTTTTGTGCACTTTCAAGAATGTCATCTGGGCTTTCATCTTCGTCCATTTCAAAATCTTCAAGTTGGATAAATTCAGTTTTGTCCATGGCGAGTTCAAGATAGAAAATATTGTTTTTCTCAGTAGAGAAGGTGACTCGTCTTACTTGAGGCCTGTCTAGGTTGGTATCAACAGACAAAATTACCTGCTTGTTCAAAGACAACATTTTTGGTTGGTTCTGGGTGATGTTGGTTTGTAGCTCTTTGCGGATCTTGTTAGTGAAGTCACCAACTAACTGATTCATTAACTCGCCCAAAACATCACCTACTTCATCGGAGGTGTGCAAAATAGCCAGTTCTTCTTCTGGCATGCCCATGCTGCGCATGTAGTTTGTGTAGACCTCAAGGGCTGCTTTCGCAGTGAAGTTGATAACAACTAATCCTGAAAAGCCGCCATCAAAAAGCACAAAACAACCAAAATCTGGTTTAAGGGATGTTTTGTTGATTTTCTGAACCATGGCTGAATAGCCGATGTTGGAACTGGTTGCGGAAGTCAGAACTGAAGAGACGGATTGACACAGCTTTAGCAAGATATCTTCCGTGGTTACGATTTTGTTTTTTCTCATGGTGTATCCGTAAAGGCCAATCGGCCTTGGTAATGCATAACAACTTTTTAGTCCAGCTTTTTGGCAAACGTTTGCACAGCTGTAACTTTATGTTTTCAAGCGAAACGAAATTGAACAGTTAGAAAAATGGATTTGATTCGCTCTGTCAACGAGATTCTGATTTGATCACCTTTTCAAATGTTGTAAAGTGACCGAATTCATATAATTAACCTATAAACCCATAGCTGATTGGATCAGCGACTTACGGGCAGGAAGCAAATGTTACCAAGACTTCACTTTCAATCTGATGTCGATCCGGTTGTATTAACGTTTTTACATGAACTAGAAGCTGCTGGTTTTACCGGCGATATCGAAACTCAATATTCTAGCCGTTTGGCAGTAGCCACTGATAACAGTGTATACCAACAACTTCCACAAGCAGTGATTTTGCCTAAATCCACAGAAGATGTGGCTTTAATCGGTAAGATGAGTGCTAAACCTGAATTTGAAAGAGTGACTTTTTCCCCACGTGGTGGCGGCACAGGTACTAACGGTCAGGCTCTGACTAAAGGTATCGTGGTCGATCTTTCTCGTTACATGAATCAGATTCTTGAAATCAATGCTGAAGAAGGCTGGGTTCGTGTACAAAGTGGTGTGATTAAAGATCAACTCAATGATGCTGTTCGTCCTTACGGCTTTTTCTTCTCTCCCGATCTTTCCACCAGTAACCGCGCAACGATAGGCGGTATGGTCAACACTGATGCCTCCGGTCAGGGTTCATTGAAATACGGTAAAACCTCTGATCACGTATTGTCTTTGCAAGCGGTTTTCGCCGATGGTTCGATTCTTGAAACCGACATGTCACACGGCACGCCAGATGAAGGTAATTACGCTTATCAAGCGATGCAGGTGACGGAAGCGGTATGTCGTGACAAGCGCCAGCAGATTGTCGATAAGTTTCCTCCTCTTAACCGTTTCCTCACTGGTTATGACTTGAAAAATGCTATTGATGAAGTAACGGGAGAGTTCAATATCACTCGTGTTCTTTGTGGTGCGGAAGGCTCATTGGCGTTCATTACTGAAGCTAAACTTAACCTGACGCCTATTCCTAAAGCACGTACTTTAGTGAATGTGAAATACGACAGCTTTGATTCTGCCTTACGTAATGCACCTCTCATGGTCGAAGCGAATGCCTTATCTGTTGAAACGGTAGATTCTAAAGTTCTCAACCTTGCCAAAGAAGATATCGTCTGGCACAGCGTTAGTGACCTTATCACGGACGTTCCGGGCAAAGAGATGCAAGGCATCAATATTGTTGAGTTTGCAGACCAAGACGAAGCAACGGTAAATGCGTTGGTTGCCAAATTAACGGCAAGCCTTGATGAAGCTTTAGCCAATCACCAAGCGGGGATTATCGGCTACCAAGTGTGTACCGATTTAGCCAGTATCAACCGCATCTACAACATGCGTAAAAAAGCGGTGGGTCTGTTGGGTGCAGCCAAAGGGCGTGCTAAACCCGTCCCCTTTACTGAAGATACCTGTGTTCCGCCTGAAAACTTAGCCGATTTCATTGCTGAATTTAGAGAGTTGCTGGATTCAAAACAACTTGCCTTTGGGATGTTCGGTCACGTAGATGCAGGTGTATTGCACGTTCGCCCAGCCTTGGATCTGTGCGATCCGAAACAAGAGCTAATGATGCACGAAATTTCGGATGAAGTGGTTAAGCTGGTGGCGAAATATGGCGGTTTGATGTGGGGTGAACACGGTAAAGGTTTCCGCTCTGAGTACGGCCCTGAATTCTTTGGCGAAGAGCTCTTTACCGAACTCCGCCGTGTAAAAGAAGCCTTCGATCCGCACAATAAGATGAACCCGGGCAAAATCTGTACGCCGCTCAACACCAATTTTGAACTGGTTAAAGTGTCAGACAAAAAACGTGGCTATTACGATCGTCAAATCGATGTCCAAGTGCGTGACAGCTTTAAACAAGCGATGGAATGTAATGGTAACGGCTTGTGTTTCAACTACGAAACCAGCTCTCCAATGTGTCCGTCCATGAAAGTCACTGCAGATCGTCGTCACTCGCCGAAAGGTCGTGCGGGACTCGTACGTGAATGGTTACGTCAGCTTACCGAGCAGGGTATTGATATTCTGGATTTAGAAAATCAAACGCTGACTAAGACGGCCACCATCAAAACTATGATTGACCGTATTCGTAACCGCATCAACCAACGTCATGAATATGACTTCTCCCACGAAGTGTATGAAGCGATGAATGGCTGTTTGGCGTGTAAAGCGTGTGCAAGTCAGTGTCCGATCAAAGTTGATGTTCCTAGCTTCCGTTCGCGTTTCTTAAATATCTATCACTCACGTTATCAACGTCCGGTTAAAGACTATTTGGTGGCAAATATCGAAACCATGTTGCCGCTAATGGGCAAAGCACCGAAGTTGGTCAATGGTGTGCTGGAGCAGAAATGGGTTCAGAGCCTAACCGCGAAAACGGTAGGGTATGTGGATGCTCCTTTGCTAACCATACCCACTTTGGCTCAGCGTACTCGTCGTCACCCAGTGGCGAACTTTGATATGCAGTATTTAGCTGGCATATCAAAAGATGAGCGTGAGCAACATGTCATCATCGTTCAAGATCCATTCACCAGTTATTACGATGCTGAAGTGGTAGAAGACTTTATCGCATTAGCAATTAAACTGGGTAAGAAGCCGGTGTTGTTACCGTTCAAGCCAAACGGTAAAGCACAGCACATCAAAGGCTTCTTGAAGCAGTTTAAAGCAACGGCAGAAAGTACAGCAGCCTTCCTAGAGAAGGTGGCGGATCTTGATATTCCTATGGTCGGTGTAGATCCCGCTTTGGTGCTTTGTTATCGCGATGAATACGCTGAAGTGCTTGGTGACAAACGTGGCGATTTCTCTGTGCTCACGGTTCATGAATGGATGAAACCGCGTCTGTCAGAGTTTGTAGCGACTTCTGAAAGTAAAAACGGTGAAGCGTGGTATTTACTGGCACACTGTACTGAAAAAACCAAATTACCGAATGCCGAAAAGGAATGGGGAGAAATCTTCGCTCACTTTGGTGGGGTACTGCAAACCGTACCGGTTGGATGTTGTGGTATGGCCGGTACGTTTGGACATGAGCTTGATAAGCTACAAATGTCGAAAGACATTTACGGACTAAGCTGGAAACCAAGTTTAGAAAAGCTACCAAAAGAACGCTGCTTGATTACCGGCTACTCTTGCCGTAGTCAGGTAAAACGTTTTGAGCACATTAAGCCTAAACATCCGTTACAAGCGTTATTAGAGTTACTCTGAATAAGTTAAAGCGTTAAGCCCGACATTGTCGGGCTTAATTTTATCTATCATTATTAGACGATTATCTCCTTCCTACTTGAAGCTGCAGCGCTTTATGTTTTGGTATAGGGGGCTCCCTAATCACATAGTTATCTATGCTCATGGGGATTTACTCACATGCGCCTACCTGCAACTCCAAGTAGTTTGGGTATAAGTATATTGATTGAATGCTAACGGAGAAAATCAATGCATCGACTGGAACTGAAAATTCCGCCAGTAGCCGTGTTTGTAATTGCCATGGTGCTGATTAATCGCTTTGCCCATATTTTCACGTTTGCTCATGTTCCATTACCCTATGTTGGCGTGGTCTGGAGCATCTGTTTTGTGCTTTCAGGGTTTATCGGAATTGCTGGAATCTATGAGTTTCGTAAAGCGAAAACAACGGTGAATCCGACTAAACCCCATCAAGCGACGAGCATAGTAGAAAGCGGCATCTTTCACTATTCACGTAATCCAATGTATTTAGGGCTACTACTGCTCTTGATAGGCTTTGCATATTGGCAACAGAATGGTTTGAGTTTGCTTACCTGTATTGGGTTCGTTTGGTATATGAACCGTTTTCAGATAGAGCCAGAGGAACGTACCTTAACGCAGATTTTCGGTCAGCCTTATGTTGACTATAAAACCCGTGTCCGGCGCTGGATTTGAAGTAAACCCATTTGTGACGTAAATAAAAAGCCCCACTCAACGGAGTAGGGCTTGGTTATTCTTTAGAACGATTAAGCGGCAAGCTGAGCCAAAAAGGTCTCTTTGCGTTCGTTAAAGCGATTCACTAGATCGTCAATCTCGCTTTGTTCATAAGGTTTCAGACCACTAGCAACCATACGCTTCACACCGTGACCGACAACCACACCTTCTTCTTTAAATGCGAAAGTCATGGTTACCACGCCGCGCTTACCATCCACGTCGAAAGTTGCGCCAGTGTATTCCACTTCTGGGTGCGTTAGGTCTAGACGCTCAAATTCCACTTCCATGCTTTCATAGATAACCAACGGACGCTGAGGGTTAATCATCATCTGCTGTTCGTCCATCAAAGGCACCATGATATGAGGGAAGTTCATACCAGAGAACTGTACGTAGTTAGTCACAACGTGTTCAATGAATGCTGGATTGTGGCTAACTTCACCTTCTCGGCTCATGTGCAGATATTCTTTACCTGCTCCATCAACCACGGCGCTCTCTTTCTCACATTTGTTTTCAATGTGCAGAGCAATGCCGTCGTTCACCATGCCAGAAAACTTGAAGCGCATCTTTTTGCTGATGCCTTCTTTTTGTAGCAATACTGCGAATAGGAGATCACCCGGTACACAGAAGCGTTTGCTGTCTTCATCGTGAATAGGGTTGTAATCACCCGCCACTTTTTTCGCGAAATGGCTAGCCTGTTCGCGAGTGAATTGGAATTGTTTGTCTTGGCTTGAGAAGTATGGTGTTAGAAACATAATTTACGCTATTTCACAAAAACTGTGTGGATTATAACTGCTAAAGTTATTTTAATGGTCCAATCAGTCAAATTAGGTGCAGAACAGTTAAAAAAAGAGCCCCGAAGGGCTCTAGTTACCGGTTTGGATTATTGAAGACTTGGCAAAATGTTTGCTGGCATCAGGTGGTTATGTACCGCCAGTTCAAGCAAAGTATTCGCTTGTTCAATATCTGGTGAGAAGTAACGGTCTTTATCGTAAAACGGTACTTTATCACGCAGGATTTGCTTTGCTTCTTCAACGCGAGCTGAAGATTTATTTGGTGCGCGGAAATCCAGACCTTGAGCAGACGACAAATATTCAACCGCCAAGATACCGCGAGTGTTTTCACTCATATCACGTAGGCGGCGACCAGCAAAGGTTGCCATAGATACGTGGTCTTCTTGGTTTGCTGAGGTTGGCAGGCTGTCTACAGACGCTGGGTGAGCCAGAGTTTTGTTCTCACTTGCAAGTGCTGCGGCTGTAACTTGCGCAATCATAAAGCCGGAGTTTACACCGCCGTTATCCACTAGGAACGGAGGCAGTTTGCTCAGTGCGCTGTCGATGAGCAGAGCCATACGACGTTCTGACAAGCTACCAATCTCTGCGATAGCAAGCGCTAGGTTGTCCGCCGCCATGGCTACAGGTTCTGCGTGGAAGTTACCACCAGAGATGATGTCGCCATCTTCTGCAAATACCAGCGGGTTGTCTGAAACAGAGTTTGCTTCCGTTTGCAGAATATCTGCCGCGTTACGGATTTGAGTTAAACATGCGCCCATCACCTGAGGCTGGCAACGCAGTGAATACGGGTCTTGAACTTTTTCACATGAAGTGTGTGACTGACCAATCTCACTGGTTTCATCTAATAGGTGACGGTATGCCGCTGCTGCGTCAATTTGACCTTGGTGACCGCGCACTTCGTGGATACGGTGATCAAACGGACGACGGCTGCCGAGTGCGGCTTCAACAGACATCGCACCACATACGGTTGCAGAGGCAAATAAGTCTTCCGCCATAAACAAGCCTTCAAGCGCAAACGCTGTTGACGCTTGAGTACCATTGAGCAGCGCAAGACCTTCTTTTGGAGCAAGCGTGATTGGAGAAAGACCAGCAAGCTTCAGTGCTTCTAAGCCCGAGATGATTTCACCATTGTGACGCGCTTGACCTTCACCTAGAAGAACCGTGCTCATATGAGCCAGAGGTGCTAGGTCTCCGGATGCACCGACAGACCCTTTTTTAGGAACACATGGGTAAACTTGGTGGTTAACTAGCGTCATCAGTGCTTCTAGAACTTCTAAACGAATACCAGAAAAACCACGCGCTAAGCTGTTAATTTTAAGAACCATCATCAGACGCACAGTTTCGTCTGACATGAATTGACCAATACCAGCCGCGTGAGACAGAACAATACTTCTCTGTAGAGTCTCTAAATCTTCAGGGGCGATTTTGGTGTTTGCTAGCAAACCAAAACCTGTGTTGATGCCGTAAACGGTGCGACCTTCGGCAATCACTTGCTCAACCACTTTAGTGCTGCGTTCGATAGCTGGAATAGCTTCTGGATCAAGAGAAAGAATCACAGGTGAACGGCTAACGTTACGCAGTTGGTTTAGCGTCAGAGTGCCCGGTTTAATGACTAAATTTAACATTTATGATGTCCTTACTTCAGTTTAGCCAGCTCTTCATTGAGCATTGGTAGGTCAAGTTTTTGCTCTTTTGCACAGCGTTTTGCGATTTCGTAACCGGCATCCGCGTGACGCATAACACCCGTTGCAGGGTCGTTGTGAAGAACGCGAGCGATACGTTCAGAAGCATCTTGAGTACCGTCACAGCAAATCACCATACCAGAATGTTGAGAGAAGCCCATGCCTACGCCACCACCGTGGTGTAGTGAAACCCAAGTTGCGCCGCCGGCTGTATTAAGCAGCGCGTTAAGTAGTGGCCAGTCAGACACGGCGTCCGATCCATCCATCATACCTTCGGTTTCACGGTTAGGGCTTGCTACTGAGCCCGAGTCTAAATGGTCGCGACCAATAACGATAGGGGCTTTAAGTTCGCCATTTTTAACCATTTCGTTGAATGCCTGACCTAGACGCTCACGATCTTTCAGACCAACCCAACAGATACGTGCTGGTAGACCTTGGAAACTGATGCGCTCACGAGCCATATCCAGCCAGTTGTGTAGATGAGGGTTATCTGGAATGAGCTCTTTTACTTTTTGGTCGGTTTTGTAGATATCTTCTGGATCACCAGAGAGTGCAGCCCAACGGAATGGACCAATACCTTCACAGAATAGTGGACGGATATAAGCCGGAACGAAACCTGGGAAGTCGAATGCGTTTTCTACGCCTTCTTCCAACGCCATTTGGCGGATGTTGTTACCGTAGTCGAGAGTCGCAGCGCCGCGAGCTTGTAGCTCTAACATTGCACGCACTTGTACCGCCATCGACGCTTTTGCCGCTTTCACGACTTTTGCTTCGTCGCTGTTACGCATTTCAGCAGCGTATTCCATGCTCCAACCTTGCGGTAGGTAGCCGTTTAGCGGGTCGTGCGCAGAAGTTTGGTCTGTTACTACGTCTGGCGTGATGTCGCGATCAACCAGCTCTTGGAAAATATCCGCAGCGTTACCGAGTAGACCAACAGATACCGGTTCGTCAGATTCGTTGATGATCGCTAGTGCTTCATCTAGGCTTGTTGCTTTCTTATCAACATAGCGAGTACGTAAACGGTAATCGATACGTGATTCGTCACATTCAACAGCGATCATAGAGAAGCCTGCCATGGTAGCCGCTAGAGGCTGAGCGCCACCCATACCACCAAGACCACCAGTCAGAACCCAACGCCCTTTTGCTTCGCCGTTGAAGTGTTTCTTCGCGACCGAAACGAAAGTCTCGTATGTACCTTGAACGATACCTTGTGAACCGATGTAGATCCAAGAACCTGCGGTCATTTGTCCGTACATCATCAAGCCTTCTTTATCCAGCTTGTTGAAGTGTTCCCAGTTTGCCCAGTGAGGAACAAGGTTTGAGTTCGCAATCAGTACGCGTGGCGCATTTTTGTGTGTAGGGAACACACCTACAGGCTTACCTGATTGGACAACCAGAGTTTGGTCTTCTTCTAGACGTTCTAGAACTTCAACGATTTTGTCGTAACATTCCCAGTTACGCGCAGCGCGGCCGATACCACCATATACCACAAGTGCATGTGGGTGTTCGGCAACATCTGGGTCTAAGTTGTTCATCAACATACGAAGCGGTGCTTCTGTTAACCAAGATTTTGCACGAAGCGTTGTGCCGTGTGGCGCACGAATCGTGCGGCTAGTATCAAGACGTGAACCTTGGTTTTGGTGCTGCGTCATGTGAGACTCCTTTTCATCATTAATTGATTTGGCCTTTTGAAGGCCAAACATCATTTGGTTTAAGCTCGGTTTCCGTGGAGCTTGATTTAAATGTTTTTCTATACAGATAGAGATTTAATTGAGTAACGGCATTCAGCGAGTCGTTACTTTGAAATCGTTGTTGTTAATCGTTGCAAATGGTGCCATCCACGATTCGGGCATACAGTCGAGGCACACCCACTTGGTAACTGAGATCCGCCGGATGGTCGATGTTCCAGATGGATAGGTCAGCATCAAAGCCGATAGAAACTTGACCACGTGAATCGCCATAACCCAGAGCTTTTGCTGCGTGGCAAGTTACACCGCGTAAACTCTCTTCAGGTGTTAGTTCAAACAGAGTACAGCCCATGTTCATCATCAATGTTAAGTCTGCAAAGGGAGAGGTGCCCGGGTTGATATCCGTCGCCAAAGCCATTGGAACCTTATGTTGGCGAAGCAGTTCAATCGGTGGCTTTTGTGTTTCACGTAGGAAATAGAATGCGCCAGGAAGCAGCATGGCGACCGTACCGGACTGTGCCAGTGCCTCAACACCTTGCTCATCGAGATATTCGATATGGTCTGCGGATAATCCGTTATAGCGAGCAGTCAAAGCCGTGCCGCCGAGGTTGGAAAGTTGCTCTGTGTGACCTTTTACTTTTAAGCCATGCTCAATAGCGCAGCGGAATACTTTTTCGGTCTGCTCTAAGTTGAAACCAATCGACTCGCAGAACACATCTACGCTGGTGGCGAGTTCTTGCTCTGCCACTAGAGGGATGATCTCTTGGCAGATATGCTCAATGTAATCGTCTGGGCGATCTTTATATTCAGGGGGCAGTGCGTGGGCTGCTAGTAACGTTGTTGTGATTTTTACTCGACGATGCTGTTCAAGCTCTTTTGCCGCTTGCAGCATTTTAATTTCATCTTCCAGTGTTAACCCATAACCAGATTTCACTTCAACGGAAGTGACACCGCTTTGAAGTAAGCCATCTAATCTTGGCAGTGCATTTTCAACTAACTGGTCGATAGACGCTTTGCGTGTAGCGTTAACGGTTGAAAGAATGCCGCCACCTTGCGCTGCGATGGTCTGGTAAGGCACACCTTGCAGACGCATTTCGAATTCATTAGCGCGGTTGCCTTCAAAGATAAGGTGGGTGTGAGCATCAATAAGTCCTGGAGTAACCAATTTACCTGTGCAATCAACCACAAAGCTATGTGTTGTATCGACGCTTTGATCGGTAATGGCTTCAATACGTCCGTTCTTGATGACGATCGTTTTAGGCTGACTAGGTTGGTAACCTTTGTCTCCAGCTTCCATGCTGACAATGCGAGCGTTAATTAAAACAAGTTCCATAACATTCCTACTTCTTTAGACGATCGTTATCGAGTTGCAATTTTATTTGTATGTTTAAATGTATATACAATTAATAGTGCAATTAAAGATTTTGATCAAGCGGAATGTTGTGAAAATGTGAGAATTTTATTTCTCGTTCAATAAAACTTTTGAAGTGAGTTTATATTTCGAACCCGGATGGTAAAGCAGTGCAGAGCTCACTAACTTGTCTTCACTCCAAGTGCGGCGGTTAAGAAGTAAGCACGGTTCATTGCTGCTCAGTTCCAGAGAGGCTTTGATGTGGCTATCTGGGACGATTGCTTCAACGGTATGCTCGATAGCACTTAACGGGCAGTTCGCTGAAAGGTATTGGTTAGGGGTGATTTGCGAAAAATCCTGTTCGAGATAATTCGGAGCATAACGGCTGTTTACCCAACGGATTTCAAGTTGCAGCGGCGTGTCATTGGCGTAATGCAGGATTTCACTGTAGAACACATTGCTACCCACCATAATGCCCAACTTTATCGCGACATTTTCATCAGCAACGATTGCACGTTGTTGTAAAACCTTACTGTGGTATTGCTTGCCACGGCTCAACACTTCGTCAGCAATATTGCGAATATCCAATAGTGGCGATTCAGCCTTTTCTTCAGGTACACAAACGAAAGTACCTAGACGAGGGCGGCGTTGTAGTTTGCCTTCGGACACCAAATCTCGGATCGCTTTATTCACCGTCATACGGCTGACATTAAATTGCTCGGTTAATTCAAGTTCAGTGCTGATGCGATGACCAACAGGCCAGTGACCAGAATTAATTTTGTCGAGAATATAGTGTTTGATCTGTGTATAAAGTGGTGATGAAGACATGCTGCGCTCAAAGTGTAATTGAATATACAAATACTTTACGACTTAAAAGAAAAATGCAATGGCAGATTTTCTCTTTATGCAATTGAAGTAAATAAATTTTTATTTATGTGATAGGGCACAAAGTATCATCTAATTGTATACTCCTTCAATGGTTTGTTTTTGTTCCCGTCCAGCTTTGCTTTGTTCTATCAAGCTGGGGGAGTCACTCCTTTTACGCTAGAGATAAGTTATGCAATTTCCTACAACAATGACATTTTTCGCCCGTTTTGAAGCCGATATTCTCTCTGGTAAAAAAGTGATTACTATTCGTGATGAAAGCGAAAAAGATTATCAACCCGGTTCAGTGGTTGATGTAAGCACATTGGAAGAGGGGCGTTGGTTTTGCCGTTTAAAGATTCAGTCTGTGGAACCCGTACTGTTTTCTGATCTCAATGAATTTCATGCTGAGCAGGAGAACATGACTTTGCCTCAGTTAAAGCAAGTGATTAATGATATCTATCCGGGCATTGAATCTCTGTATGTGATCCACTATGAGCGAGTGGAATAATGCGCTCACTGTTACAGAGATAAAAAACGCCAACCCTAGGGTTGGCGTTTGACACTTGATGATACGGAGATTGCGATTAATCGCGCTTCCACATCATATGACAAGCTTTATGGTCTGGATCGAGACTGATGAGCATTCGTGCGAATACGTCATCCAGTTCATCATTGTCTTCATTGACGAGGCCAATACGGACTTCCGCGTAAGTTTCTTTATCAAATTCAAAACCTACTTGTTCTACCCAGTCGTCGCCAATTTCTACGACTTCTGCCGCACCGCGATCATCAAATTGAGCGGTGAACAGGATCACATCAACGGGTTCCAGATTATCTGGAGCCATTTCTAAGAAAATGTCGTATGCAGCTTCGATTGCGTCGTCTAATGAGATCAATTCAGACATATTACGCTCGGCTCATGAACTTACGTTCAGTCGTGTTGATAACAACGCGCTCGCCGCTAGCGATGTATTCTGGAACTTGAACAGTTAAACCAGTAGAGAAACGTGCTGGTTTAGAACGAGCTGAAGCTGAAGCACCTTTGATTGAAGGATCAGTTTCTTCGATTACCATCTCAACAGAAGAAGGAAGTTCGATAGCAACAGGTTTGCCATCAACAAGCACTACTTGCATACCCTGAATTTCTTCAGTGATGAACAGTAGTTCGTCTTCGATGTCTGCTTTTTTGAAGTTGAATTGAGAGTAGTCTTCATTGTCCATGAAGATGTACTCGTCGCCATCAACGTAAGAGAATGAAATGTTACGTTTGTTCATGTCGACGGTATCTAGGAAATCGTCTGACTTGTAACGCTCATCAACACGAGCGCCAGTGTTTAGATCTGTACAACGTAGTTTGTAGATCTTAGAACCACCACGGCCGCCCGGAGTTGTTACTTCGATATCTTTGATTAGTAGTGTTTTGCCGTTTGATACAATTGCAAAACCTTTTTTAAGTTCACTTGCCTTTGGCATGGAGTCTTATCCTTCGTTTTTCGTTTCGGCGCATTATACATTTAGCCATGCCAGAAAAGGAATATCTGACTGCAACTTGAGACGAGAATAATGCATTAAATTTGTATTTCATCGTTCACACACCATCTAAGCTATTGATTCATGCTTCTGCTTAAGGGAACATAAACAGCCTCATCACTCTATGGAGCTAACACTCGTTCATGACGCTTTTGGTTATTGACCCTAAACAGCCTTTTCAACCTGAGTTCCAACCCGCCGTTGACGATTTGGTTCGTTTTTTACGTGCTGGGGTAGGGGATGCATTGCACAGTATCTATCTGTACGGCAGTGTAGCGAGAAAAACGGCAGTGGCTGGTCAGTCAAATATGGACGTGGTGATTGTTACTAAACGACCTTTTGAAGATCGTAAAGTGACGCTGCTTAATACGATTCGCTGGCGATTCCAAAAGAGCTTCCCGTTTATAACTGATGTCAATATCAAGACTGCTCTGGTCGACGAGATTACCACGTTAGACAGCATTTTCACTTGGGGTTTTATGCTCAGGCACTGCTGTGTCTGTGTTTATGGTGATAACTTGGCGGAATGTTTTGGTGATTTTGAACCAAGCTGGGAAATCGCTAAGCATTGGAATATGGATATTTCTGAGTGGGTTCCAGTTCTGCGTGACCGGATTGTAAAAGCAAATACACCTCAAGAGCAGCTAAAAGCACAAAAGCAGATGGCGAAAAAACTGCTACGCGCAAGCTACTCTCTCATTATGTACAAAGATAGGAAGTGGTTTGATGATCCTGTTGAGTGTGGGAACAATTTCCTCCATTACCATCCAGAGATGAAGCTAGAGGTCGATCGTTTAGGTTTGCTCTTGAAAGACCGAGTAATCCCTAAACGATCTGTGATTGGTTTGCTGGATAGCTTTGGGCCTTGGTTGGTTCAGCAATATCAGAAAACCGAATTTCGTATCGGTTAGTCATTCGACTAGAAGTAAATTTATCAATATAACGAACTAATTCTATAGTTAATTTTCGCTGTGCTAACTTTAGAGAGTAGGGGTTGGTGGAGCAGTTGTATGCCAGTTAGTCTCAAAGAAAAACCAAATCATCTGTTCGGTCGTGTACTGAAATATGGGTATTCCTCTATGCATGCCATACGACAAGGTATGATTTGGTTAATTCCCTGTTTGATGCTTTCCTCACTGGCTCTTTTTGTTGCTTGTATCGCTGAGTTTTACATTGGAGGTCGCCCGTCTTGGGTGCAGGCTTTCTATGATATGAACAGTGCTGTTGGCGACGTATTTCCCTATCTAATGACGGCGACAACATCTTATTTGCTCGCTATGCAATGGCGTATTCCAAGACCACCGATGGCTTTGCTGAGTATCCTCTATCTGGTGGTTAGTGCTTCGTTGATCAAAACGCACAGTACGCTTGAAATGCTTTATATCGTTATGGCAATCGTGACGCCGTTATACGCTATCCCTTTGATCGCCTATCTGTTTTCTCTAAAAGCTTTGCATGTGACTTCGTCAGAAAGCGCTGGTTCCATGGTGAAGGAGTCGTTAAACCTAGTGCTACCAGCGATCATCACTTTGGCGATGGTGATGTTGGTGAATTTTGTCATTCTTGAGTCACTGTCGCTTTTTTCTTTAGACAAGCTGCTTACCTTCGATTATGCCAATGATCCCTATATCTTCGGTTCTGTGTTTGCAGTATTAAATTCAACATTGTGGTTTTTTGGTATTCATGGTTATTACGCCTTACTCCCCATGGTTGAGTTATTACAACAAGCTAGCGACTTAACTTATTCCACAGTAGCAGCAGGCGGCAGTGCGCCTTACGCAATGAA
Organism: Vibrio sp. Y2-5; assembly: GCF_014596725.1. Classification (GTDB taxonomy): domain Bacteria; phylum Pseudomonadota; class Gammaproteobacteria; order Enterobacterales; family Vibrionaceae; genus Vibrio. The sequence continues at coordinate 312,583 of NZ_JACVEG010000003.1, read as the reverse complement.
CCTGTCGTTTATGGGCACTTTTGTATTTATTGGCGGATGTGGCTCAACCTTATCATTGGTGATAGCTCTATTGTTGTTTTCTAAGCAGAAAACACTACGTCTTATCGCGATTGCAAGTATCCCAATCGGTTTAATTAACGTGAATGAAATTTTGTTGTTTGGCTTACCCATCATCTTTAATCCTCGTTTATTTATACCGTTTTTATTAGCGCCGCTGGCTAATGTGATCATCGGTTTAACCGCTGTTAACCTTGGTTTGGTGCAAATTCCTTCTGTATCTGTACCTTTTAACGCTCCAGTTTTAGTCAATGCCCTGATCGCTACCCATGGTGATTGGCATTCTGTGGCATTACAGGCCATCAATCTTGCGGTGGGAATTCTGATTTATTTGCCCGCAGTCAGAGCGACCAACCAAGTATTTGGCGAAAGGGAGATTCGTATTGCCTCACTCGATACCACCTATATGCGCCGTGAGGAGGAAGCGAAAACGTTAGCTGATGATCCTATCGTTCTTGCCCAGCAAAAAGAGCATCATCAAGCGCGAGTGGAAAAACAGATCCAGAATATGAGCCAAAAAGAGTTTTGTTTGGAGTATCAACCTCAGGTTGCAAAACATAATGGTGCGGTAGTCGGTTGTGAAGCGCTCGTAAGAGCTATGGATGATCAAGGAAATTTGTTACCGCCGAGCAGTTTTCTTCCTTGGTTAGAAAGCGCCGGGTTAATGAAAGATATGGACTTGTGGGTATTTAAAAGAGTGGCAAAAGACATTGTGTATTGGAACCAATTGGGTATCCATGTGCCCGTGAGCGTTAATATCACTCCCGATACATTGGTCGATGATGAATATCTGGGGAAAATTATCTCTGCGATTGGTGCAGTCAGTAGCCAGATTCACATTGAAATTACTGAAGAGACATTGCTAGTGGACGAACGGGCGTTGCAATGTGCATTAGAACGCCTGCACGCGATGAAAGTGAAAATCTACATTGATGATTTTGGTACGGGTTACTCGTCGCTTAGCTATCTGAATCGCTTTGATATTGATGCGATCAAAATTGACCGCTCGTTTGTGCTGGCGTTGGACACGCAAAGAGGGCGAAAGGTCTTTGCCAGTTTGCAATCTGTCGCTACTGAGCTTGATTTAGCGGTTGTGGTTGAAGGCGTAGAAACCCAGCAGCAGTTAGATGCCATTGCCGATCACCCGAACTTATCCATTCAAGGTTGGTTGTTTAGTCGCTCTTTGAAACCTGAGGATTTTATTAACTACGTACAAGCTTCTCCTTCCATAACGCAAGCGCAGCGAGTTAGTTAGAAGAGACCTAACTGCGGCAGACTAATGGATTCAAACTGCAAACCGACAAAGGGTAATATCGCATCCGCGACAGGCTTAAGCTGCTTATCAATGTAGTGCTGATAATCGATGCGGCTTTTTAGGTACTCTTTCGGTTCGGGGCCGTTGAGTGTCATCAGATATTCAATTCTTCCACGGTTTTGATATTGCAATGGTCTTCCAAGTTGTGCATTTATTTCATCAGCTATACGGGCTGCACGCACTTGTGGAGGAACGTTTTTCTGATATTCATGCAGTTTTCTGCGCAAGCGCTTTTGATAAACCAGTTCATCATCAAATTGACCCGCAAGGGTATCCTCTACGACTTGGCGAACATAATCTTCAGGGTTTTCTCCGTGGAAAATCATTGAGTATAAGGTGTGTTGAAAACGCTGCGCGAGTGGTGTCCAATCAGTTCTGGCACTTTCAAGCCCTTTGAACACCAATCTTTCTTGTTCACCCTCACCAATCAGGCCTGCATAGCGCTTTTTAGAACCCGTTTCCGAACCACGTATTGTTGGCATCAAAAACTTGCGATAGTGAGTCTCGTATTCGATTTCCAATTTGGAGGTGAGGGCATAATTCTGCTTTAAATGCGATGTCCACCACTGGTTTATATGGGCGACCAGCTTTTTACCGATTTTGTCCGCATCGGCTTGGTTGTGTTCATGCCCGAGTGAGACAAAGGTTGAGTCCGTATCGCCATAAATCACTTGGTAGCCTTGTTCTTCGACCAGTACCTTCGTTTGCTTCATGATTTCATGACCACGCATGGTGATACTGGAAGCGAGTCGAGTATCGAAGAAACGACAACCGGAGGAACCTAATACACCATAGAACGAGTTCATGATGATTTTAATGGCTTGAGAAAAGGCTTTGTCGTTGTTCTTTTTGGCGATATCTCTGGCTGCCCAGAGGTTTTCAATCATCTGCGGTAGGAAATGCTTGCTACGGTGGAACTGACCACCGCGAAAACCCGGTACTGCTTGGTTTTCACTATTGCCTATTTCCAGTTTTAAGCCTTCGATGAGACCCAGAGGATCAATCAGAAATGAACGTATTATCGACGGGTATAGACTTTTAAAGTCCAACACCAACACCGAGTCATATAGCCCCGGTAAGGAATCCATGACATAGCCACCCGGACTTGCTAACCAGTTTTCTGAATGCAAATTCGGTGCGGCGTAACCTGCACGGTGCAGTTGTGGAAGATATAAGTTAGTAAATGCCGCAACAGAGCCACCAATACGATCCAGCTCAACCCCAGTCAGTTTAGAGCGCTCAATGGCGAAATCGAGTAGGTGAGTGTGTTGGAAAATTTTATTCACCAACACGCAATCTTGTAAGTTGTATTTCGCCAGTGAAGGCTTGTCGTGACGATACATACGGTTGATTTCATCCATACGATCGTGAACATTGTGAATGTCTTTTCCTTCGCCAAGCAGTTCCTGAGAAACCGATTCTAGCGACCAAGAGCGAAACTGATACGTGGCGGTTTTCAGCGTATCGATACCATCCAAAACGACCCGTCCAGGTATGGTAATAAACCCTTGTTGAGTTTGGCTCGCGCTGCGGAAAAAGCTTGGCTGATTACCTCTGCCGAGCATCAGTTTCATTTTGTGCCATTCCGCTCGCTTATGTAGTAGTCGAAAGTCAAAATCGATAACACTCCAGCCGACGATAACATCAGGGTCATATTGCTCAAACCAAGCACATAATGCTTGTAGCAACTCATATTCGTTTGATACCCATTGAATGTTGGTTTCAGCGTCTTGCGGTTCGCCGATCATAATGACTCGGCTATCCATCGGGCTATCGAGGCCAATAGAATAGAGAATGCCTTTCTCGGAACATTCCAAATCCAACGAAACCACTTTCAACTTTGGCGTGTAATCACCGGCTTTACACTTTGCGTTAAGAACTCTCTGATAGTTCGGGTAGCGTGTGAAATCACCGGTAAAGGTAATGCCGCCTTGGATAAATCGTTCCATCAGAAAACGATCAGCCAACTTGATATCCGACTCAAGAGTCAGGATGTCTGATTGTTCGAAAAGTGTTTTTAGGGCGTTGGATTGCTGAATGGTTTCGCAATAGCAGGCCGCCAGTGGTTGTTGTTCAAACGACAACATGTCGAGGCTACGAATGTTTGCAGAGAGATTGCTTGCACCAAGAAGTTCATTTGCTACTGCTACGGACGTTTGTTCAAGAAAAAACACCGGCTTTTCATCTTTGATGATTACTTGAGTCGGCCCCGAGTCTGTAGCAAGCCAAAGCTCGATGTGAGTTTTACATTGTATGTCTCGTGCTTGTCGTGTTAGCAGAAAGCCTTGCTGAATAGTCAAATGGTCGTTCCGAGCGAGAGAGTGAGCTTGTGGTTTGTACAGGCGGGCATAATAGCAAAAAGTTCTTCAAATAGCAGAATCTATGCGTCTTGCTTAAAACGTATGCAATAAGGTAACGATTGGTTGAACAGAACAAGAGCTCGCTCAAACTTCCTATAAAAGTCACTTTTAAAGTAAGAATAGCCTGATATGTTTGTCGGGTTGCTCAACAAGTTGATATTTTTATAAATTCTCAATTTGTGGCAATGCCTATAAATAAGTGCTTGCTAAAGTTTGGGTTTGAGCACATATTCAGTGTGAGAAAAAATCCAATTTTGAGTTAGACTAGGCAGCCAAGCTGTTATCCACTGCCTCGGTGGGTGCAGAGCCAAATAGATAAGTGTGGAGATACAAGAGTGATTAGTGTTTTCCTTGTAGATGATCACGAGCTGGTTCGCACAGGGATACGACGTATTATTGAAGACGTCCGTGGAATGAACATAGCAGGGGAAGCTGATAGCGGTGAAGAAGCGGTAAAATGGTGTCGTAACAACCATGCTGATGTCGTGTTAATGGATATGAACATGCCGGGCATTGGTGGGTTAGAAGCGACCAAGAAAATTTTACGCATGAATCCAGACGTAAAAATCATCGTATTAACAGTACATACTGAAAACCCGTTCCCAACGAAAGTTATGCAAGCTGGGGCCGCGGGCTATTTAACCAAAGGTGCTGCACCAGACGAAATGGTTAACGCCATTCGTGTTGTGAACAGTGGCCAACGTTACATCTCTCCAGAAATAGCGCAGCAAATGGCTTTGAGTCAATTCTCACCTGCTTCTGAAAACCCATTTGCCGATTTGTCCGAACGTGAACTTCAGATCATGATGATGATCACCAAAGGGCAAAAAGTAACCGATATTTCTGAGCAGTTGAATCTGAGTCCTAAAACGGTCAACAGTTACCGCTATCGCTTGTTTGCCAAGCTGGATATCGGTGGTGATGTAGAGTTGACTCACTTAGCTATTCGACATGGAATGCTAGACACAGAGAAACTCTAGTGTCAGAAGTGTTCGACTCGGTCTCTTTTCTAAAGACAGTAACTGATCAGCCCGGCGTTTATCGTATGTATAACGCCGATGCTGATGTTATTTATGTCGGTAAAGCAAAAGATCTTAAAAAACGCCTTTCCAGTTATTTTCGTAAAAAAATCGACAGTGAGAAAACGCGCGCTCTGGTCAGTAACATTGCCAAGATTGACGTGACGGTTACTCATACCGAAACGGAAGCGTTGATTCTCGAACACAACTACATTAAGCAGTATTTGCCTAAATATAACGTGCTACTGCGTGATGATAAGTCATACCCGTATATTTTTATCAGTAGTCACAAACATCCGCGTTTGTCACTGCATCGTGGTGCCAAAAAGCGCAAAGGTGAGTACTTCGGACCTTATCCAGATGCGGGTGCTGTGCGCGAAACACTGCATCTGATCCAGAAAATATTCCCAGTACGTCAATGTGAAGATACGGTGTATAGCAACCGAACTCGTCCATGCTTGATGTATCAAATTGGCCGCTGTGCGGGTCCTTGTGTAAAGAGCATTATTTCTGATCAAGAGTATGCTGAGCTGGTGGACTATGTCCGTTACTTTCTGCAAGGTAAGGACAAACAAGTTCTCGAAATTCTAATTGAGAAGATGGAAAATGCCAGCCAGCAGTTACGGTTCGAGCAGGCAGCGAAATATCGCGATCAAATTCAGGCTATCCGTCGTGTTCAAGAACAACAGTTTGTTTCTGAAGACAGCACGGATGATATGGATGTACTGGGTTTTGCGCAGGAAAATGGCATCGCCTGTATTTATATCTTAATGATTCGTCAGGGCAAAATTCTCGGTAGCCGCAGTCATTTTCCTAAGATTCCGAACAATACTTCTCAAGAGGAAGTGTTTGAGAGTTTTCTGAGTCAATACTACTTGAACCACAATGAAGCGCGGACGATACCTACTCGAATTATCCTTAATGAAGGTCTGCTAGAAGATTCAGTTCCTTTACGCGAGGCATTACAGCAAGTCGCGGGCAGAAAGATCACTTTCCATGTGAACCCTACCGGCACACGGGCTCGTTATTTGAAATTGTCGAATACCAATGCGTTAACGGCCATTACGACCAAGATTAATCATAAGATGACGATTAACCAGCGTTTTAAAGCGCTGCAAGACGAACTCGACATGGATAACATCAGCCGTATGGAATGTTTTGATATATCCCATACGATGGGTGAAAGCACCATCGCATCTTGTGTTGTGTTTAATCATGAAGGCCCTGTTAAGCAAGAATACCGTCGTTACAACATCACGGGTATTACCGGTGGTGATGACTATGCCGCGATGGGACAGGTGTTAGAGCGTCGATACTCGAAACAACTAGACGTCGAAAAAATCCCAGACATCATTTTTATCGATGGTGGTAAAGGTCAGCTTAATCGCGCCCATGAAGTGATTGCTAAATGCTGGGAAGACTGGCCAAAACGCCCGAGGCTGATTGGTATTGCCAAAGGTGTTACCCGTAAACCGGGATTGGAGACCTTGATTACCGTAGATGGTGATGAATTCAATATGCCGAGTGATGCGCCAGCGCTGCATTTAATCCAGCATATTCGCGACGAAAGTCATAACCATGCTATCGCCGGACACAGAGCGAAACGAGGTAAAACTCGCCGTACCAGTGCCTTAGAAGGTATTGAAGGTGTTGGTCCAAAACGTCGCCAAGCTTTGCTCAAATATATGGGCGGGCTTCAGGAGCTGAAACGAGCAACTGTCGAAGAAATTGCCAAAGTGCCGGGAATCAGTAATTCTTTGGCAGAAAATATTTATCAGGCATTGAAACAATAACGAAAATGCAGCACCATTAAGTGGCAGTCGACAAGAGCCTTATTATATGCGTTTTAATATTCCCAACATTCTGTCTTTACTACGACTTTTTCTGATCCCAGTATTTGTTGTCGTGTTCTATCTTCCGTATCAATGGGCTCCTTTTGCTGCTGCAATGGTGTTCTGGGTAGCTGGTTTTACTGACTGGCTTGATGGGATGTTGGCACGTAAATTAGGTCAAACTTCGCGTTTCGGCGCATTTATTGATCCAGTGGCCGATAAAGTTCTAGTCGCGACAGCCTTAATCTTAATTACCGAGTACTACCACAACATCTGGATTACCATTCCTGCCGTAACTATGATCGCCCGTGAAATCATTATTTCCGCGTTGCGTGAATGGATGGCGGAGATAGGCAAACGCGCAAGTGTTGCCGTTTCATGGATTGGCAAAGTAAAGACCTTAACGCAAATGTTTGCGCTTTGGGTACTTATTTGGCGCTACGATGACTGGATGGTTTGGTTAGGCTACGGCGCATTATATATTGCGACCTTCTTAACTTACTGGTCTATGGCGCAATATTTGATGGCTGCCAAAGACGATCTTCTCGACGAAGAAAACCACTAGACAGATAGAAGCGGGCGTAAGCCCGTTTTTTTATTCTTGGGGTTTTAGCTTTCGTTGTATCAGGGGATGCAAGCGGCAGTTTCGTGGTTGTCTATTTCAGTTATCTCATGGAAAACATAAGCTTTTTCGCTAACAAATTGACCAATTTGGTGCTTTTTGAACGCAAAATAGACAAACGATTTAAAATCAAAAAAATTGTGTTGACTCATTCCATCGAATCCGTAGAATGCATCCCGTACTCAAGAGGAACGCTAGATTAAAGCGGTTTTCTGAAGTCGAAGGCGCGTTAGCAGAGTGGTTATGCACCGGATTGCAAATCCGTGTACATCGGTTCGATTCCGGTACGCGCCTCCATTGCGACACTAGCTCAGTTGGTAGAGCGCAACCTTGCCAAGGTTGAGGTCACGAGTTCGAACCTCGTGTGTCGCTCCAAATTAAATTGATATGGCGTAACGCGGTATCAAGATGACAAAAGTCATCAAAAAGAATTGTGTGCCCTGGTGGTGAAATTGGTAGACACAAGGGATTTAAAATCCCTCGACTTTCGAGTCGTGCCGGTTCAAGTCCGGCCCGGGGCACCATACAAATTGCGACACTAGCTCAGTTGGTAGAGCGCAACCTTGCCAAGGTTGAGGTCACGAGTTCGAACCTCGTGTGTCGCTCCAAATTAAATTGATATGGCGTAACGCGGTATCAAGATGACAAAAGTCATCAAAAAGAATTGTGTGCCCTGGTGGTGAAATTGGTAGACACAAGGGATTTAAAATCCCTCGACTTTCGAGTCGTGCCGGTTCAAGTCCGGCCCGGGGCACCATACAAATTGCGACACTAGCTCAGTTGGTAGAGCGCAACCTTGCCAAGGTTGAGGTCACGAGTTCGAACCTCGTGTGTCGCTCCAGAGTAAAAGAACCTCGATTATTTCGAGGTTTTTTTATGTCTGAAATTCAGAGTACACAATCTCATGTGATAGAGCGCAAACCTTGCCAAGGTAGAGGTCACGCCTATTAGTTCAACAGAATGGGAACCTCGTGTGTCGCTCCAGAATAAAAGAACCTCGATTAATTCGAGGTTTTTTTATGCCTGAAATTCACAGAGTGCACAATCTCATTTGGTAGAGCGTAACCTTACCAAGGTTGAGGTCACGCCTATTAGTTCAAAAGAATGGGAACCTCGTGTGTCGCTCCAGAATAAAGAAGCCTCGATTTTTCGAGGTTTTTTTATGCCTGAAATTCAGAGTACACAATCTCATTTGATAGAGCGCAAACCTTGCCAAGGTTGAGGTCACGCCTATTAGTTCAAAAGAATGGGAACCTCGTGTGTCGCTCCAGAGTAAAAGAACCCTCGAATTTTCGAGGTTTTTTTATGTCTGAAATCTATCATCCAATTTAACTCTCAGGTATTAGGCGATATATGTTGCCGCTGTCGGTAGTGAAATAGATCCAGCCGTCAGGGGAGAGTTTGATATCTCTGATTCGTTCTTGCAGATCTTCCAGCAATCTCTCTTCTTTAATCGCGGATTGGTTCTCATCCATGGTAATCACATTGATGTGTGTAAGCTTTAAGGCTCCGGTTAAGAGTTTTCCATTAAGTTCAGGGTAGCGGTCGCCTCGGTAGAGTAGTAAGCCACTGGGAGCGATTGAAGGAATATAAACTTTGGCAGGTGATTTAATGCCTTCTGCTTCTTTACTTTCGCCCACATCTACTGGCCCCCAATATTCCTTACCATAGGATGCTTTAGCCCAGCCATAGTTTGCCCCTTTCTTGATAAGATTTATTTCATCGCCACCGCGAGGACCATGTTCAATTTCCCATAAGTGTTGAGTCTGTGGATCAAAGAACAATCCTTGAGGGTTTCGATGTCCATAACTCCAGATTTCGGGGAGGGTATTTTTGACTCCAACAAACGGGTTATCCTGAGGAACCGTACCATCTAGATTGAGACGAAGAATGCTTCCTGCATGGGTAGAAAGATCCTGACCATTAGGTCTTTTACCTCTATCACCCACGGTGAAAAACAGATGCTTATCAATAAAACTGATCCGGCTGCCAAAATGGCGAGAAGTGTCAGAGTTTGAAGTGGTGACTAACAGATCGTTCCACTGGATTACTTTATCGTCATTGAATTTTGCTATGGCTAATGTGGTATCAGCGCCAGTACTCGTCCGTTTACTGTAAGTGAAGTAAAACGTTTGGGGATCATAGGGAGATAGGGCTATATCAAGCAGACCGCCTTGTCCTTGCGCGGCAACATCTTCAATGTGAAGTAATTCTGTTTTTGTCCCTTTGTTTAAATCAACGAGCAGAATATTCCCATTGCGTTCGGTAACAAAAGCCTGGCTTTCATTTAAGAAACTGATACTCCACGGAACCAACAAACCTTGCATAACCTTTTCTGCTCGATATTGTGCCTGAGCAGGAATGGAAATAACGCAGAGTAACAGAAGCCACAATCTCTTTTTCATTAAACGTGCTCTTATCTTTGGCTAATACCTGAGAAAAGAATAGTTAGAAATGGAAATAGATGCTTGGTGAGACCATTTCAAATTTGTGTGTAAGTATTTCAAATCTGTCGTATCAAGCAGATAGATGTGAACCAATCTGTGCTTCAAATACAAAATTTTAAACATTGCTTAACGTATAGTGCTTAAATAAAAGACGTTAACATTACATATTTTATGGGTATATGAGTGTGAACATTTCGCACTGGTGAAAGGAACAGAAACACAGATGAAGTCGTTTGAGTGGGATAAGCATTTTGAAACAGGTCTCAGCGAAGTTGACGAACAGCACTTGTATTTGGTCGGGTTCGTTAACCAGTACGGAGGGCTGTTGTCAGAGAATAACGTGTCAACAGATGATGTGCGCAAGGCACTGTTTGAATTAGCACGCTATGCCGAGTTTCATTTCAAAGAAGAAGAACAATTGATGCGTAATGCGGGCATCGCTGAGGAGCATCTCAGCGAACATATTCAGGTTCATCGCTCTTTTATGCTTGAGATTAATAGCATGCAGGCTTTTATTGCCGACGACGATCACCGACCAGCGGTTCTGCTACTCGAATTTCTTATTCATTGGCTTGCTTATCATATTTTGGGTATCGATCAATGTATGGCTCGACAAGTCAAGGCGGTTGAAGCCGGAGAAGATCCTTTTGAAGCCTATAAGCGCGAACAACGAGAGAGAGATGCGGCAATTGAACCGCTTCTTAATGCGTTGAACGGTCTATTTCAGCAAGTGTCTGCCCGTAACAAAGAGCTGGTGCGTTTGAATCAATCACTTGAAGATAAAGTTGAAGAACGTACTCGCCAGTTGCATCGTGCCAACAAACAGTTGGAGAAGCTCTCTTTAACCGACAGCCTAACTTCTTTACCAAATCGCCGACAAGCAATGCAGCAGCTACAAGAGTGTTTGCTGCGCGCTAAAGTGGATGGCACAAATCTCACTTGTATGATGATTGACGCTGATCATTTCAAGCAAGTTAATGATACTTGGGGGCACGAAGCGGGGGATGCCGTGTTGATAACGCTTTCTCGTTGTCTAAAACAGAGGTTTCGAAACGATGATATTGTTTGCCGCTTAGGGGGGGATGAATTTTTTGTCATCTGTCCTAATACCGACCTAGAGGGTGGGTTATATATCGCACAACAAGTACTGGCGGAGATTAATCAGTTGAAAGTGTCATTCGGCGAAGATAACTGGCAAGGCAGTATCAGTGTAGGTTTGGCGCAGTATCATCCAGAAATGAAGGAATATACTGCACTTATGAGCCTTGCTGACAAAGCTCTCTACCAAGCCAAACAGCATGGACGCAATCAAGTGTGTTTCGCGAAATTTGAAAACAAATAAAGCGGGGTCAACAGGCCCTAATTTTATGGGCTAAATAGGCCTGAATTTTAATGATTCGAACATTCCTCTTGCTGGTCCAACTTATATCAAATTTTCTTGCTTAATATTTAGACGAAAGTGCGGCTGAAGCGTATTTCAATTTGGCTTTGACGCCAGCTTTCGTTACTATGTAAAGCTATTTGAGATATCCCAAGAAACCCATTCGGTAACTCTTTGTGGCTCCCTTTTTTGGAGTCGAAGGAACCCTTTTGGGCTCCTTATGGAAACTGCTAATCAGCAGACGAGGAAACGATGCAACATCTACAAGAGATTATTGCTAATGCGACAACAGCGATTGAAGCTGCGTCGTCGTTAGTTGCACTTGATGAAGTGCGTGTTCAGTATCTGGGTAAGAAAGGTGAACTAACGGTTCAACTTCAAAGCCTAGGTAAGCTACCACCAGAAGAACGTCGTACAGCTGGCCAAGAAATCAACGTGGCAAAAGCCGAAGTTCAAAAAGCGATCGCATTGCGTAAAGACGCTCTGCAAAGCGCAGAATTAGAAGCTAAGCTAGCGGCAGAAACTATCGATGTGACACTACCTGGTCGTCGTATCGAAAATGGTGGTCTTCACCCAGTGACCCGCACTGTCGAGCGTATTGAGAAGTTCTTCGGCGAATTAGGCTTTAGCACTGAGTCTGGTCCTGAAATCGAAGATGCATTCCACAACTTTGATGCGCTAAACATTGCAGAAGATCACCCAGCTCGTACTGACCACGATACATTCTTCTTCAACCCAGATTTGATGTTGCGTACTCACACTTCAGGTGTACAAATCCGTACCATGGAAAATGGTAAGCCACCATTCCGTTTCATCGCACCGGGCCGTGTATACCGTAATGACTACGACCAAACACATACTCCAATGTTCCACCAAGTGGAAGGTATGTTGGTTGATGAGAACGTAAACTTCGCTCAGCTAAAAGGCATCTTGAACGATTTCCTATGCAATTTCTTCGAAGAAGAAGTTGAAGTCCGTTTCCGTCCTTCATACTTCCCATTCACTGAACCTTCAGCAGAAGTTGATGTGAAAGGCAAAAACGGCAAATGGCTAGAAGTACTAGGTTGTGGCATGGTTCACCCTAACGTACTGCGCAGTGTTGGTATCGACCCTGAAAAATACTCTGGTTTCGCATTCGGTATGGGCGTAGAGCGTTTAACTATGCTTCGTTACGGCGTTAACGACCTACGAGCGTTCTTCGAAAACGATCTTCGTTTCCTTAAACAGTTCAAGTAATTCAAGGGTAAATACACAATGAAATTCAGCGAATCATGGCTTCGTGAGTGGGTAAACCCAGCGGTTACTACTGACGAACTAACGCACCAAATCACTATGGCTGGTCTAGAAGTCGACGACGTACTTCCAGTGGCTGGCGAATTCACTGGCGTAAAAGTCGGTCACGTTGTTGAGTGTGGTCAGCATCCAGATGCAGACAAACTACGCGTGACTAAAGTTGACGTGGGTGAAGAAGAACTTTTAGACATCGTTTGTGGCGCACCAAACTGCCGTCAAGGCCTTAAAGTTGCTGTTGCAACTGTAGGTGCTGTACTTCCGGGCGATTTCAAAATCAAAAAAGCAAAACTACGTGGTCAACCTTCGCACGGCATGCTTTGTTCATTCTCTGAACTTGGTATCGATGTTGAGTCAGAAGGCATCATGGAGTTGGCTGAAGATGCGGTTATCGGTACCGATTTCCGTGAGTTCTTAGGTCTAAATGACGTAACAGTTGATGTCGATTTAACTGCAAACCGCGCTGACTGCTTCAGCATTCGTGGTATGGCTCGTGAAGTGGGTGTTCTAAACCGCGCAGACGTCACTGAACCTCCAGTAGCGCCAGTTGCACCTTCAATCGATGATGTAGTTTCTATCGAAGTGAAAGCACCAGCGGCATGTCCACGTTATCTTGGTCGTGTTATCAAGAACGTAAACGTACAAGCTGAAACGCCACTTTGGATGCAAGAAAAGCTACGTCGTTGTGGTATTCGTTCAATCGATCCAGTTGTAGACATCACAAACTACATTCTTCTAGAGCAAGGTCAACCAATGCACGCGTTCGACTTAGCAAAAGTTGAAGGTGGAATTGTTGTGCGTATGGCAGAGCAGGGCGAGAAGCTAACTCTTCTAGATGGTACAGAAGCTGAACTAAACGACAACACGCTAGTTGTTGCTGACCACAAACAAGCTCTTGCGATTGCAGGTATCTTCGGTGGTGAAGGTTCAGGCGTTAGCACTGAAACTAAAGACGTGCTGTTAGAGTGTGCATTCTTTGCTCCAGACCATATCCGTGGTCGCGCTCGTAGCTACGGTTTGCACACTGATTCTTCAATGCGTTTTGAACGTGGAGTGGATTTCGCACTACAAGTAAACGCAATGGAACGTGCTACTCAGCTTCTAGTTGACATCTGTGGTGGTGAAGTAGCACCTGTTGTTGCGGTTGAGTCTGAAGCAGACCTACCTAAACCAAATACAGTATCACTACGTCGTACTAAACTTGATAACCTTCTAGGCCACCACATTGCAGATGCAGAAGTGGTTGAGATCTTAGAGCGTCTTGGTATGTCTGTTGAAGCGACAGAAGCTGGTTGGACTGCAACCGCACCAACATGGCGTTTCGATATTGCGATTGAGCAAGATTTGATTGAAGAAGTTGGTCGTATCTACGGTTACAACAATATTCCAAACCAAGCACCAGTTGCTGCGCTAAACATGAATGATCACAAAGAAGCGAATCTACCGCTTAAACGCGTTCGTGACCTTCTTGTTGACCGTGGTTACCACGAAGCAATCACATACAGCTTCGTTGAACCTGAGCAACAAAAACTGATCGTTAACGATGTTGAACCTCTCATTCTGCCATTCCCAATTTCTGCGGATATGTCAGCGATGCGTTTAGGTCTTATTCAAGGTCTGCTAAACACCGTTGTTCACAACCAAAAACGTCAGCAACCACGTGTTCGTCTGTTCGAATATGGTCTACGTTTCATCCCATGTGAGACGGCAGAAAACGGCATGCGCCAAGAGCCGATGCTTGCAGGTGTTATTGCGGGTACTCGCGGTGAAGAGCACTGGGGTATTGAAACGGCAACGGTTGATTTCTTCGACTTGAAAGGCGATCTAGAAGCTATTCTCGAGCTCTCTGCGAATGAAAAAGCTTACAGCTTTGCTGCGACTCGTCATCCTGCGCTACACCCAGGTCAATCTGCTGCGATTATCGTAGATGGTAAACAAGTGGGTGTGATTGGTACTGTTCACCCAGAACTTGAGCGTAAGTTTGGCCTGAACGGTCGCACAGTAGTATTCGAAATCGAGTGGAATGCAATTAATTCGCGTGTGATTCCTGAAGCCGCTTCTGTGTCGAAGTTCCCTTCAAACCGTCGTGACATTGCGGTTGTTGTTGATGAAAACATTGCATCTGGTGATATTGTCTCTGCTTGTTACGTATCTGGCGGCGAACTTCTAAAAGAAGCAAAACTGTTCGATGTATACGTAGGTAAAGGTGTGGAAGAAGGCAAGAAGAGCCTTGCTATCGCACTGACGCTACAATCAGTTGAACGTACGCTGGAAGAAGCGGATATTGCTGCAGCAGTAGAAGCTATCGTTAAAGCGGTATCTGAACAGTTTGGTGCTAGTCTACGTGACTAATTTCAACTAAATATATTCACGCATAAAAGCAGGTTGTATAACCTGCTTTTTTTTCGCTGTAATGTTGAGAAACCAACATTGAATTGTCTCCAGTTTAGGAAAAATGTAATTTATTGATAAATATCTAAATTGTTCTGGTATGGTCGAAAAAATTTTCAAAATCATGCAATAAGATTAAAATTCTTAAAAATAAACGCATTTAAGTTTTTTTGCGTTGTTTATGTTTTTCATTATCGGTTTTTTAGTTTTAAATTATGCTCCCATCAGAATTATATGTGTGTGATTTAATGCTTTAGCAAGTTCGCGTTAAATAAAAAAGTTGGCGAAAATCATAAGCTTGGCATACACTTTTCTCGTAAAGCTGATATGTCGTTGATTGGCTAAGCAAAATTGCTCTGGCGCTGTCGTAGGACAGCAAGGTTTAACATAGCTTTGAGGGAAGTTTTATGGCGCTCACAAAGGCCGAATTGGCTGAAAACCTGTTCGAAAAACTCGGGTTTAGCAAACGGGATGCCAAGGAAACGGTTGAAGTGTTTTTTGAAGAAATTCGTAAAGCACTAGAAAGTGGCGAACAGGTAAAACTCTCCGGTTTTGGTAATTTTGATTTACGAGACAAGAATGAACGTCCTGGTCGAAATCCAAAAACGGGTGAAGACATTCCGATTACCGCTCGACGAGTTGTTACGTTCCGTCCGGGGCAAAAATTAAAAGCCCGCGTTGAGAACATAAAAGTCGCGAAATAGTCGCCAGTATTAGACCACGCCATATCGCGTGGTCTTTTGTTTTATATGAAGTGTTCTATGAAGTATCAACCACCTTTGACGGTGGTTGAAGTTTTTATGCTGCTTGAATATGAGTGGTGATGTAGGGTTGCCAAGCCTGCTGATAGAGGTTTTTCGATTCACTACGCATACGTTTGATCTTGGCTGTTTCGAGTGAAGTTAATGGACGTTGTTCTCGTTTTGCAACACGTTCAATGTGCTGGATTTGTTCATAAAGCTTATGCTCTGCGCCACTCTTTACATCGGCAATCGCTTTTAAGTGAAATTGCACTTCCGCAATAATACCCGTCTTAGGTAACTCGATAAGAATATTCAAATCGCGATAGCCAGAAGGAGCGGGAGATTTAAAGCGATTCTTCACTTTAACTATCGTTGCTTCTTTGCTTAGTGTCTCATACGCATCCATAAGACTGGATACATCGTTCGCTACAATGGTTGCTCGTGCTAAGTCGGTGATACGAGTGACGTCACCATCAAGTTCGGTAAGAACTTTTACTTTGGCTCGCTGAGCAGATTTCACGCCCGCAAAGTAGGCTTCGGTTGAGGTTAATAGCGCAGTACTTTTACATAAGGTTTCGAGCTCTGCCTGCGCGTAGTGTGATTTGCTGTAAAGAACATCGAAGTCGGTATAGGGTTGATATACGGATTCTTGTGTGCTGGAAATAGAATATAAACCGCTTAAGCTGTGTTTAAAGCGCTTAGAGGTGAGTTGATTTTCAAATTCACCGCCCTGTGCCTCTGCTGGCATGGTAGGGGGCACAGCTGCGAATGCCGGTGCTCGGCTCAATACTAGAAGCATTAAAGCCGCAGTGCGCAGGAACTGGCTCATTCACTCTCCTTGGTTTGTGCTGAAAAATCAAAAGTGGCATTTAAAGGCGCGTTTTTCAGTTAACAAATTTCAAGAAGCTGTATTAGTGAAATGGGGCTGTATGCGTTGAATTCAATCTAAGCAGCCGACTCAATATAGTTATTGTCTATCAGTTCACATTTTTAGCTTGTGTAGATAAGAGTATTAACTGGTGTTTAGAGTTCCCTAATCGGTTGTAAATGAATGTTTCTTCTTATGCTGAGTAAAATTTGACTATCTCTGTAAATGAGAAATGGTTAACCTTATGCGGTAACAAGCTAAACATATTTAGAGAGTGTTGATGAAAGATCCTGAATTCTGGCACAGCAAGTGGGCGTCCAACCAGATTGGTTTCCATCTTGAAGACGTCAATCCGCTATTGATAGAACACTGGCACAGAACCGAGCCTAAAAGAGAAGAAAAAGTCTTTGTTCCTTTATGTGGTAAAAGTGAAGATTTAGTGTGGTTGGCAACAAAGCATAATCAAGTGCATGGTGTGGAACTAAGCTCTATTGCTGTTCGTTCTTTTTTTGCTGAACATTTTTATACTCCGTTAGTGATTCAACTGAATGCGCACCACGAGTTGTATCAGTTTGACGAACTATCGATTTACACCGGTGACTATTTCACAGCGCCTGTAGAGACATACGATATTGTTTACGATAGAGCTGCGCTTATTGCGTTGCCTGAAGAGATGCGTAAAGAGTATATAGAAAGACTCAAGTCGTTGCTAAATCCAGGGGGACGTATTCTGTTAGTCACTTTGGACTACGAACAACACGAAATGGCTGGGCCTCCGTTCAGTGTTCCTCAAGGTGAAATAGAGCAACTGTTTGCGGAATTCTCGGTTGAAAGGTTGCATCAGGATAGTGCGAACGCACAGCATCCAAAAAGAGCCAAAAAAGGTTTATCGAGATTTTCAGAAGAGGTTTGGTTGATCAAAAACTAAATCCTGAAACAAAAATAACCCAGCAATGCTGGGTTATTTTTTTAGTGCTTAACCTTTACCAAGAGTGGTCGTGAAGGTTTCAGACGTTGAGATTAGTAAACTATCTTCACAGCTTTCGCACATTCTAATGCTTTGTCTACCGCTTCGGTTGTATCTTTACCACGAGCAAGTGCGACACCTAAGCGGCGTCGACCATCAATTTCTGGTTTTCCAAATAGGCGGATTTGAGATTGAGGTACTGACAGTGCTTCTCCAATGCCATCAAAGCGGATATTGGTTGACGTGCCTTGACCAAGAATCGCAACTGAAGCAGACGGACCATATTGGGTAATTTGACCAATAGGCATACCTGTAAAAGCACGAACGTGTAATGCAAATTCCGACACATCTTGAGACGTCAACGTTACTAAACCAGTATCGTGTGGGCGAGGAGAGACTTCGTTAAAGATAACATGATCACCTTTGACAAATAACTCAACACCGAAGATACCGTATCCACCAAGGGCGTTCACGATTTGCTCTGCAACATACTCTGCGGCTTTAAGCGCGTTTTCAGACATTGCTTGTGGCTGCCATGATTCACGATAGTCACCATCCTCCTGACGGTGGCCTATTGGCGCACAGAAGTGAACGCCGTCTACAGCACGTACGGTTAATAAAGTAATTTCGTAATCGAAGTCGATGAAGCCTTCAACGATAACGCGACCTGCGCCAGTGCGACCGCCTTCTTGTGCATATTTCCACGCAGTATCAATGTCGGCTTCCGTTTTAATCACGCTCTGGCCTTTGCCTGAAGAGCTCATTACTGGTTTACAGACACATGGAATACCGACGTGTTGAACCGCAGCAACGAAATCTTCATAACTATCTGCAAACTTAAAAGGAGAGGTCGGCAGAGAGAGCTCTTCAGCGGCCAAACGACGAATACCTTCTCGATTCATAGTGAGGCGAGCTGCTCTCGCTGTAGGAACTACATTTAGACCTTGTGCTTCAAGCTCAACCAACTTTTGAGTGGCGATTGCTTCAATTTCAGGAACCACGTAATCAGGTTTTTCTAGTTCGATGATCTTCTGAAGTGCGTCGCCATCGAGCATGTTAAGAACATGGCTGCGGTGAGCGACTTGCATTGCAGGGGCATCGGCATAGCGGTCGCAAGCAATCACTTCTAGGCCTAAGCGTTGACATTCAATGGCTACTTCTTTACCAAGTTCACCAGAGCCAAGTAAAAGTACACGGGTTGCATTGTCACGTGTAGCAGTCCCAAACATAGTTATTCCTTTTAATTGTGTAGTAGTCACTAAAAACTGCCGTCATCATACTGGAATATCCCGCAAAAGCAAACGTTTGCGCTGTTTTCGTCTGAGAGCTAATTATCGCATCACAAACCGTTCAGAATGAAAGTTCCGCTTGCTAAGTCCTAAACCTAAAAGCCTATTTTTCAGGGTGTTACCAAAATTGATAGGCCCACAAAAACTGATACTAGCTTCGGATAAATCAACGTGTTGAGCAACTCGGTCCGCACACAAGAATTCATTGTGGCTAGCGGTATAAACATGCAACGTCACACAAGGTAATCTGCTTACCAATTTTTCCAGCAATTTGACAAAGTACGTCTGGTCATCATTATCACGACAGTAGAACAGATCAATATGTCTGCTGGTCGAACGAGGCAGGTGAGCCAAACTGTGTAACCATGCGATAAAAGGTACAATACCGATGCCAGCACCAATCCAAACTTGATTTGATGATTTTGGTATTTGGAAGCGACCATAGCCGCCTTCGACAGCAACCTTTCTCCCCACAGACAAATCGTCATAGAGGTCATGGGTGTAGTCACCGAGATCTTTGATCGCGAACTCCATCTCTTGGTTGTGGGAATCGTAGTTAAGCACCGAAAACGGATGTGGAGCTTCGCCATCATTGAAGTTGAGATAAGCAAACTGTCCTGGACGATATTTCATCATTTCGTTGAGCTTTATTTTCACATGCAGCACTCGAGATTGACTTGCTTGATCTTGAATGCGTTCGATGGCCGTCACTTGACCAGCCACTGTGCGCGCACGACCAATGGAGCCTGTTAGTGAAATAAACGCAAAGATTGATCCTGCAATTGCGGCTAGCCAAATTAGTGAGTTAAGGCCAGCTGAACTCCATTGATAATCAAGTAGAAACACACTGTGAAATGTTCCTGCGAGGAAAATAGCACCACCCAGTTTGTGTATGAGACGGAATTTTCGATAGCTGATCGCTTGGATAAGACTGATGGCTACAAACGCGAGAAAGACATAAAAAGTGTATTCGCCTACCACTTTTGCCCAGTGAGTCCAGTTGATACTTTCAACGAACTGGCTCAGACGTTGTCTTTTATGTTGGCCTTCAATGATCTCTAGGCTGACCAACCATTTCGCTGATTTAATCAATAACCAATGCATCACCATAGTGACTAGAGCACCAATCCCCATTTGTTTATGAATGGCGTAGCCTTTATCTAGCCCATGTACGTACTCTTCGATACTTGGGATTCGCATAGCCAGCAACATTGCTACAGCCATATAGACAAAGCCAAGTGCACCTGTAAGCATGGTGAGTTGATGACGCCAGTAGAAATAATTGGCATCGGGTTGCCATGTAAGCCACACCGATGGCAGCCACAACAGAATGATGAGTAAGGTTATTTTTTTCATGACAATTATTCCACATGTTTCCTATGGTTTAATTGTAGTTTCGCGACTTCAGTGAAGATAGCGACTTTATATAGTTTTACTCTTGTTGACCTAAGTTTACATATCGCATTCTCTATAGTGAGAAGGCAAAAATGAGTAACAGAGGTAGAGTAAAAATACTGAGGAAATTACCAAACAACACCATGGAGGCGACATTGGTTGCTTCAATCTTATATCGCTCCGCAAAGAGATAGTTCATTACTGCTGGTGGAAGCATAGTGAATAACACCATCATTTTTAACTGCATCGGCGGTAGTGGAATGAAGTAGTAAATACAGGCAAATGCTATTGCACCTGTAAAAAGTGATTGAGCGGTTGAGATCAGTCCCACTTTCAAGCCGGACATTTTCATGTTGGTCATCTGTGCGCCCAATGATAGCAACATAACAGGCACGGCTGCCTGCCCAAGAAGTTTTGTTGCTTCATACAGTGGTTCCCAGACATTGGTTCCCGACAAATTAAAGCCCATGGCCGCGGTAGCGGCGATAAATACTGGTGCTGTAAAAATCTGTTTAAATGAGCTTCCTTTGCTTAATACGGCTAATCCGAGGCTGATGTGTAAACAAGCAGAAACAACAAACAGCAGTACCGCAGAAGAAAGCGCTTGTGAACCGAAAGCGTAGGTGAACAAAGTAATGGCCAAGTTACCACTGTTTCTGAACATATGCAGAGGGGCCCAGGCTTTAAAGTTCCAGCCACCAAATTTGCATATCGGAATCATAAGTAACCCGGGAATAAGCACGGATACTAATGAAGCATAAATAAGGGGAAGTTCTTTAGCGCTAATTGGCATGGTGGAGAGTGAAGAAAATACCAGAGCCGGAAGAAAGGCATCCATGTTGATTCTGTTTATCGGACGAAAATCAGGTTTGAGCCAACGACCAACAACATAGCCAATAATGACAAGCGCCATTACGGGGAACAGTATCCGAACAACTTGTTCAAACATAGGTATCCTTACGAGTGTTTGACACGAAAAGAAAGTAAAATTATCAGGCTATTAACTCATCGTCATGGGCATAGGCATTAATCTGTGCGCTTTGTATACAAATGTTGATAGGGTGTACATCTGCTTATCGCTGTTCAAGTAAACGACCCGACAGAGAAATATTAAATTGACAGTTTTCATTGTAAGAAGATACCCAATAAGAGGTATTGGTTCCAAATACTTATAGATTTTATATTTTATTTCATATTGTAATTCGACGTTTATCATTAAATTCTTAGCCAATTTGTGTTATTTGTATCGCAAATGTTAACTTGAGAGTTGAAACGCTACTTGAATACACCATCTCGCTTACGCTTTGTTACTCTGCATACGAAAACTGCATTTTTATTTGCGGTTGGACTTGCTAGCATCATTTTCAGTAGTCTTTTTCTCACCCGCTATTTCTTTCTCTACAGTCTCAATGAACTGGAAAATATTGAGATTCATAGAGCTAGTTCACAAGCTTATGCCGTCATTGATTCATTGAGTGTTAGGCAGGAAGAAGCCTCCCATGACTGGGCTTACTGGAGTGAGGCCTACGATCTTCTCACACAATCGGATACCGGTTTTGAAGAACGCAACTTGTATATGGATAGTCTTGACTCGCTGGGGCTCGATTTCATGTCCTTTATTAATAGTCGACATGAGTATGTGACTGGCCTTGGGCGGGGTATTGAGGACCCCAACAGCTTCGCACAGAAGCTGCTAGAAGATAAGGGGATTGCTCAACATCTCAATAAAATGAAACACGTTCTGGACAGCAGTAAAAGCGGTATTTACGGGTTAATCCGAGAGGGTGACGATATCTGGGTGGTCAGTATTACCCCCGTGCGTAACGGAACTCGTGAAGCTGCGTTTGCCGGATGGATGTTGTGGGGGCAGCTTTTGTCGGACCGTTTCCCTTCGGACTTTGCGGGAATCTTAACTGCTCAAAACTCTATCGTCACATCTCTTGATGAGATCAAGCGTGTGCCTGAACACATTCATCAGGAGGGCATTGGTGATATCGATATTTTCCGTACGGACTCAGAGCTCTACCACAACACGCCACTTAATAGCATTTCTGGTGAAAAAATCGCTGTTTTAGAAACACGTGAGCCTCGTACCTATTACCAAAAAGGTGAGTCGGTTTTTTACTACCTGATTATTGCTATTAGTCTGGTAGCAACCTTTGTTTCTATTATTGTGTTTATTCTGTTCCGTAATAACGTGGGTAAAAGATTCAGTTACTTTGAACAGGACATAAAAGCGCTGATTTCGAGTGAGGAAGTGAACCTTGAAGGCCATAGGGATGAGTTTGAACGCATCACGACTTTGGTACAGTTTTTGGCTAACAACTCCTCAAAAACAGAAGGTAAGCTAAAAGATACGTTGCAAAAATTCGATGCGCTATATCACAGCCAAACACTGGGTATGGTGCTTGTGGTCGATCAATTGATTGCTGACGTGAACGAAGCATTGTTAGTTTTGCTTGGATATCAGCGCAGTGATTTGATAGGTCAACATGTGGAAACGCTGTGTGCTCACAGTAGTGATTCTATTTGCAGCGCTGAACAACTGTTTATCAATTTGAGTCAGGGCTTACGTCAGTTTGAAGCGGGTCTTAACAACTGCTATGGCGAAACCGTACACTGTGTGATTGAAGCGACCCAATTTGAACAAGACGGCAAGATGGCTGTTATGTTGTCGATAAAAGATATTAGTGAACAGAAACAACAAGCGGTATTAATTGACTCCTTAACTCATCGAGATTCGGCAACAGGACTATTGAATCGTCCGACTGTGATCAATCTTATCAAGGGCTTTTTCCACAGTTCAGATCAAGAACAGAATTTCTCAGTCGTCTATTTCAACGCTTCTAGGCTCAAAGAGATCGATGAAGTTTACGGACATCTGGTTCATGACAGCGTTTTAAAACACCTTGCTGATAATTTGCTGAGTCGTTTTGGTGACGAGTTCACTGGCCGAATCAGCGAAAATGAGTTCTTGGTTTGGTGTGTTGAAGAAGACTATCGCCAACTAGAAAGAGTGGCAAACAGATTGCTAGATAGCTACTCATCAAAGATCAGTGTTTCTGGTTTTGAGTTCGATATCGGTTTAAAAGCGGTGTTTGTTCGTTCTTCTTCGAGCTTTGCGAATTTTGAGGACTTCAGCTATGTCGGACTTTATGCGTTAACAGAGATTAAATCGACAGGTAGAAAGGGGCTGGTGACCGTTGATGATAATCTGATTAAAAGGTCACAAGAGTCGCTAGCTTTGAATCGCGACATAATGAAAGCACTTAAAAGTGGTGAAATTGTTGCTTATTACCAACCTATTGTGAATGCAAGTAACGGTCAGGTGGTTGGTTTTGAAGCGCTGGCAAGATGGCACCATCCTACACTAGGTATGGTCTCTCCGGGACTGTTTGTGCCGCTAGCTGAACAACGCCGATTGATCGTTGAGTTAGGCGAAGTGATTCTTGAACAGGCGTGTCAGTTTATCAGTGATATTCAGCAAAAGAGCACCAGTTCTTCGCAAAACAGGTTGAGTATCCATGTGAATTTGTCGACACCTCATTTCCACCATAAGAGTTTGGTGGAGACTTTAGTCAACCTGATAGAGAAATACCAGTTGTTACCGGGACAACTGGTATTGGAGTTAACGGAAAGTATTTTGTTAGGTGCTGAAGACGAGATCGTTGAACGAATGGAAGCGATTAAATCTTTGGGTGTTCAGCTTGCGCTGGATGATTTTGGTACGGGGTACTCTTCATTTAGCTCATTGTGTAACTTCCCGCTTGATATCATCAAGCTTGATAAGTCGTATATTGATAATTTAGATGTTAACGACAAAGCAAAGACCTTAGTCAGGAACATTATTCATATGTCTCAGGAGCTCGGTATGACAACCGTGGCGGAAGGTGTCGAAACCGCTTCTCAGCTTCGTAAGTTGAATGTGTGGAAGGTCGATGAAATTCAGGGCTATTATTTCTTTAAACCTATGGATAAAAACCAAGCTCTAGAAAAGTTTGCCAAGTAGGTTTGATGAGACAATCACTGAAAACAAAAAAGCCAGACGAGTGTCTGGCTTTTGCATTACTAAGGTTCGATTAAAGCGCGATATAGCTTAGTTGCAAAGAAGAACTCAGTGACGCAAGCGTCGCTTGTGTATCGATAAAGTGACTCACACTGCCTTTCTCAAGTTCAGCAAGTGTTGCAGCTTCAATGTTGTCAAAAGATTCGCCAGCCATTCTCATTTGAATCAAAGCTACTTGAAGTGGCGGCAAACTTGGGTTGAAAGCTGCGTTTTCAGCATATGCGCCCAAATATGTTTCACCTGATGACGATTTCAATGCCACACCACTTAAATTTTCAGAGTAAGGGGCATAGCTGCTGTTGAGTGCTGCAACGGCAGATTGCATCATTGGCTCTAAGTCTTCGCCGTTGTAACCGTGATCGTTTTTGTGCATGAGTACTTGGGTGATACCTAGGTCGGCTGGGCCGAAGGATTCTGGCAAGTAGTATTGCAGAGAGTTGGCATCACGTTTTGGTAATTGGATCATCAAGCTTTTAGAAGTGGTGAGCTCATTCATGAACTGACGACAGTGACCACAAGGACTGTAATTCACTGTGATATCACTGATACCTTCTTCACCTTTCATCCAAGCGTGGCTGATAGCGGCTTGTTCTGCGTGAATGGTTTGTCCCATCTGAACTTTGGAGAATTCCATGTTGCCACCGAAATAAATGCGGCCAGACAATCCACGAGCCAGAGCTCCAACATAAAATTTCGAAATAGGTACATAAGCATATGCTGCCGCGATAGGCAGTAACTCAATACGAAGGTCTGCGTCACTCATTCCTGTAACGGAAAGTAGTTGCTTAAATTGGTCAGGAGATAGAGTCGCGTCAAAATCATCAGCTAATACGATTGGCGACAAAAACTCCGCCATCGGCTTTTGCATGTTTGCTAATGCCTGTTCAATACGGCCTTTCATAGTTATTCCTAATAAATACATTGAGCTTTAGTGTAGGGAAATACGTTAGATTTACTGCGATCAAAATCTCATTATAAGATGCAACGGATTACATGTTTTCATAATTAGAGTGATGTCACACATGTGAACTAAGAAGTAGGGAGTTAGGCTCAGAGTTTAAGATAAATACAATCTGAGCCCAATTCGTTAGCGATGCCAATGAGTTAGTGAACAAACCAGAGTACAAAAGCAAATAGGCTAGGTGCAAGAACTGAGGTAATGACGCCACAGACGACTAGGGCAAGCGAGCTAAAGGCCGCGTCTTTCTGGTCTTTTTCCGCGCAAGTTGCCGTACCAAGTGCGTGAGAGACGTTACCCATGGTTAAGCCTCGAGCGATAGGATGCGTAATGCTTAGCAGGTTATATATCGGGTACGCCACAATGGCGCCAAATACACCGACCAGCAGTACCATGATGGCTGCAATAGCTGGCTCTCCGCCTAAATTATTTGCCACTTCCATCGCTATTGGTGTGGTGACGGATTTGCCCATTAGTGCTGCAATTAAAGCGATATCAACATTCATTGACGCGGCAATGATCCCTGTTGTCAGCATAGAAAGCACGCTTCCTACACCACAGGCAAGCATGATGATTTTCCAGTTTGCTCGAATCTGAGGGAGTTGCTCATACAAAGGATAAGCTAAGGCAACGACAGCAGGCTGCAGCATGTAGTTTACCCATAGGTTATCTTGCTCGTAAGTCTCGTAAGGGACTTTTAAAAATA
Source organism: Vibrio sp. Y2-5 (assembly GCF_014596725.1). Taxonomy (GTDB): domain Bacteria; phylum Pseudomonadota; class Gammaproteobacteria; order Enterobacterales; family Vibrionaceae; genus Vibrio. The sequence goes on along the minus strand of NZ_JACVEG010000003.1, from coordinate 286,877 downwards.
TGAGAGCAGGTATGATGATGCCAATGCTTATTAATAGGGGATTGGCAAAGGGTGAATTCAACTTGCGAGCGACCCATCTAGAGAGAAAGAACGCTGCAATAGTGACCAACAACCACATCATTGCTCTCCTTTCTTCAAAATGCGATCAAGAGAGAATGCTAGGATCACAAGCACTATGGTGGTGCCACCGATGGCACTGGCTAAGATAGGCCAGATGTTGTTCAGCAGTATGTCGAAATGCACCATAAGACCGACACTGGTCGGAATGAAAAGCAGAACCATATAACGAATGAATAAGCTCGCACTTGGTTTTACCCAAGAAGAAGGTAAGAGTCCGCTCGACATAAGTCCAAACAGGATCAACATGCCAATAATGCTACCAGGAATAGAAATGCCTAACCAAGATTGAAGGTTATTACCTGCCAGTAAACAGAGAAATATCATTCCCATTGATACCAGGTATTTAAGTGCGGTTTGAGCCATGAAACGTTGTTGCCATTTATATGTATAGGTAAACCTAGGGGAATGCCCCTAGGAAACGAGTTTTGAAACGTATTGATAGACAGATTTTAAAATAGCGATTTTCTTTTCGTCACTCTCATGCTCATGAACTAAGTTTTCTAAATTGAGCATGTAATCTTCAATTCGCGATTCATAAAAATCGCGACAGTGATTCGCCCAGCGACGCTGTTCATTTTCATCCAGTGTCCATGGGAAGTGGCGGGCACGATAGCGGAACAGCAAAGGTTCAATTCTTTTGTCCGCAAAAGTGATATCCATTGCTGCTAAATTTTCCGCTGGCGTACTACGGATAATCTCCATTGACGCTTTGTCCGCCGGAGAAAAGAAGCCATCGTACAACTGTGTATCCACATCGGTGTTCTGTTCATATTCACGTTCAATCGAAAACAGAGCAACCAGCTTTTCTCTGATTTCTGGGTGTTGTCTAATCAGTGCCAAGTTCTCTAAACACTGTTCGCGATTGATGCCTATCTTCTCTGCATTTTCAGCCGTCAGCGTTTTTGCCGGTGCCAGAATAGGACACTTGTTGAGATGCACTAACTTAACAGGTACTGGCAGTTCGTCAGGCGCAAGTTCGTCGCGTTTTGTATATAAGCGCGTATGTAATTCTTCACTGGAAAGCTCAATTAACGGCTGAGGGTCTTTGGCTAAGTCAGCCACGATCACAGCATTTTGATTGGTTGGATGCCACGCAATAGGCACAATCCAACTGGTGTATTGGCACTCTCTGCCTAACATTCCAGAAACATGCATGAGTGGTGTCATATTGACGATATCCACCAACTCATTGAGCTTGCGTTTATGCCGCATAGTAAAGAAGTAATCAAATAGCTTTGGTTGTGCCGCTTTGACTTTCTTGGCCAGCTCAATAGTAGCAATCACGTCAGCCATCGCATCGTGCGCATTTTCGTGTTCAATACCGTTAGCTTTTGATAAGTGTTCCAGTTTGAAACTGGTAAAACCTTCTTCGTTTTCAGGCCAAACAATACCTTCAGGACGAAGAGCATGACAAGCGCGCATCACATCGAGTAAATCCCAACGCGAGTTGCTATTCTGCCAGCTCCAAGAATACGGGTCATAAAAGTTGCGATAGCAAGTGTAGCGCGTTACTTCATCATCAAATCGGATACTGTTGTAACCAAGGCTGGTGGTATTTGGCTGAGATAGTTCGTGATGAATACGAGCAATGAACTCTGGCTCAGGTAGACCTTGAGCCATCGCCTTTTGTGGCGTGATACCTGTAATCAGTGCCGCTTCGGGTGCAGGTAAATAATCACTAGGTAATTGGCAGTAGATGACTAATGGTTCACCGATAATATTAAAATCCATATCGGTACGTACGCCAGCAAACTGACTAGGACGATCTTTCGCTGGGTTAGTGCCCCAAGTTTCATAATCGAAGAAGAAGTAAGTTGGCGAATTTTCCTGCTGCATGTGTGATTACCAAATCGCTGAAAGATTTAAAGGTATTAGAACATCCCCCATACGACTAAGCAATCACCATGGTGTGTTACAAGCCTATGTTCAGTAACTTATGCCACCGTCTGGCTAACTATTAGGCAAGTTAGCGTCTGCTATTAACCGTATTTCTCAAGCAAGTGGTGCATCGCGATGCTATCGAGTACAGAGACATGTTTTGATTCTGTATCGAACAAGCTGTAAAGCATGCTTCTGGCTACTACTTCTGCGGTGATTGGAATAAGATTTCTGAGTTTTCCAAACAACAAGTATTTACCGACTCTCATAAAGTTTTGTAGCAGAACTTCATCGGGGCGAGTGATTGCGCGTTTACCCACTAGCGGTCCCGGTCTGACGAAAGTGACATGAGTAAAGCCGATTTGGCGAATGGTTTCTTCCATGCGACCTTTGCAACGTAAATAGTGAGAACGTGATCGTGCATGAGCGCCGTAACTAGAAACAACCGCTAACCTTTCAACTCCAAGCAGTTTCATTTGCTGAGCGACATGACAAACAAGTTCTAAATCGACTTTTTCCAACCCTTGTTTTGAACCCGCCTGCTTTAATGTCGTGCCGAGTGCAATGATCCCTAACTGTGGGCGAGTGTCTCTCTCTTCCCAATGTTTTATACTCAGTTCTGCATCAATAAGTTGGGTTAACTTGCCATTTGCCGCGGAGATAATCTCTGGCGGAAGGGGCTTTCTGCTTAGGGTGAAAATATGTTCAAGAGCATGCTCATTTAAAGCTATGTTTAGACAAGATGAGCCAACTAGACCCGAAGCTCCCGCGATAATGAGAACGGGTTTGCTTGTAGCGGTAAAAGGGGCGTCTTTCATCGTTGCTTCCATTTATTTTAGTGTCTTGCTGTGAAATTAAGCTAATTACTCGACAATATACAAGTATTTCATTTATTGAGCCTTTGTAGGTTTGGCGTCTAATGGATTTTGTGAGTAGACTGCGTCATCTCTTATTTGAAAATTAGCGCATTGTTCAGGGAATTAATAATGTTAGACCTATCGTTTAACGATGCAATTTGGCACCGTATCAATCAAAAAACCAAACCACTAGGCGCATTGGGGCAGTTAGAGCAAGTTGCTTATCAACTGGCATTAATTCAAAGCCAAGGGCAACAACAAGCGGTTGAAAACATCTCGATTCAGCAGCCGACGGTCCTGGTCTTTGCCGGTGATCATGGCATTGCCGATGAAGGGGTCAGTATTGCTCCTAGTGCAGTAACACAACAGATGGTATTGAATTTTCTGGCTGGTGGCGCTGCCATCAATTGTTTCTGTCGGGCGAACAATGTCGCAATGAAAGTTATTGATACAGGTATTTTGTTGCCAGTGGACGCGCAGCATCCTGATTTTATTGTTCAACGCTTAGGTGTCCGCACCGAGAACTTTGCTAACCAAGCGGCTATGTCTTTAGAGCAGGTTGAACAGGGCTTAGATTACGGCCAATCACTGGTTGAGAGCATTATCGAAGCTGGCAGCAATTTGGTGATGTTTGGCGAAATGGGCATTGCCAATACGTCAAGTGCTGCTGCTCTATTAGCCAGTCTGTCCAATTTGTCTGTTGAGGAGTGCGTCGGGAAAGGAACCGGTATTTCCGATCAGCAGCTTGAGAAAAAGTATCAATTGGTTGCGAAAGGTGTAGAGCGCGCGAAAGGTAAAGGTGTTAAAGAGGTACTTGCCGAGGTCGGTGGATACGAGATCGTTCAAATGGCCGGCGCATTTATAGGTGCTTATCGTAAACGAACGCCTGTGTTAGTTGATGGCTTCATTGTCACGGTTGCGGCTTATGTTGCCACGCTTATTGAACCTGAGTGTCGAGACTATATGATTTTTGCGCACTGTTCTGACGAATCAGGGCATAAGAATGTGCTCAAGTTATTAGAAGCAACGCCTTTATTGAACTTGCATTTAAGACTCGGTGAAGGCACTGGCTCGGTTCTCGCAGTTCCACTAATCAATGCAGCAGCAGAGTTTTACAATAACATGGCGAGCTTTGCTGAGGCTGGAGTGACAGTGTAATGCTGGCTAAACTCAAATATCAGTTTGAACTGTTTCTTTTGGCGCTCAGTTTTTTTTCTCGAATTCCTGTTCCCGCTGACTTGCCTTATAGCAGCGAAAGAATGAATCAGTCTGGTCGATATTTTGCTCTGGTTGGCATACTTCTAGGGGTCGTCTGTGCAGCCTTTTATGCGCTAGTTGATCGCCTTCTTTCGCCTGAAATCAGCGTTTTCTTGACTATGGTGCTAAGCCTGATGTTAACCGGAGCTTTCCATGAAGATGGGCTCGCGGATATGGCGGATGGAGTAGGCGGTGGGATGACGGTAGAACGCCGTCTAAGCATCATGAAAGATAGCCGGATCGGCACTTATGGCTCCGCTGCGCTAATCATGGCTCTGTTGGGTAAATATGTGTTGCTGGTTGCAGCCAGCGACATTATTTCTCTTACTCCCATTTGGTTGGTTGGCTACACCTTGAGCCGCGCTGTTGCGTCATCGTTTATTTTCAATACGCCCTATGTTTCCGACAGTGATACCAGCAAGAGTAAGCCGTTAGCCCAGAAACAGAGTTACAACGAGCTGGCGGTTGTTGTTCTCACAGGATTAATTCCTTGCGTATTGTTAGATGGCTACTTAGTAGTGGCTCTTGTTGTTTTGGCTTTAACCTTTCGTCAGTTATTCAGACGTTGGTTGATCAGTCGACTTGGAGGGTTTACCGGTGACTGTCTGGGGGCTGCACAACAGCTAATGGAATTGATGATCTATCTCATGGTCGTTGTTTTTGCGCAAAATGGTTTCTCCGTTTTAGGAGCTGAGTGGTGACGGTACGTTTGATACTTGGTGGTGCAAGAAGCGGAAAGTCCAGTTTTGCTGAGAAATTAGCAAAGAACAACGTGCATTTTGATAGTACAAAAGCTTTGCATTATGTGGCGACAGCGATCGCCTTTGATGAGGAGATGGTGGCTAGAATCCAACATCACCAAAATCAGCGCGGAGAAGGCTGGATTGAACATGAAAGCCCTTATGAGTTAGCTCAAACGCTTAAGCTGTTATCTAATGATGACGTAGTGCTGGTGGACTGCCTGACACTTTGGTTGAATAACGTGATTTACAATCATGGGCAAATGCGCAATTCGATACAAATAAAGCTGGTCATCAAACATCTTATTGATGTGTTAAAACAGAGTCCTGCAGATATTACCTTGGTATCCAATGAAGTCGGTATGGGGTTAACTCCTGAAGGTGAGGTATCGCACCTATTTATTGAACATGCAGGTTTGATGAATCAATGGATTGGAGAGATCTCGACTGAGGTTATCTTCGTTGCTGCTGGTTTAGCAAAAGTACTGAAGGCACCAAACTCTGAGCTGTAATCCGCAGTGAATACAAAAGAAAATCCAAAATTGAGATTTAAGACAAGCGTTTCAACGAATTGGAACTTCTAGGGTATAGAGTCTCAATAGCAGTTAGGATAGAATTCGCCTCAACGTCATTCAGTTAATAGTCGAACAGGTTATCAAAGTACAGCAGGCATATTTCATTTTATATTGAAGTTCAGCTCAATAAGTGAGATCGCTTCAACATAAATTGTTTGCTCAATTCTTTAACATACCGCTGTGCAATAAAGGAGTAGCGCATGACGAAGTCTCTATTTCGCCAATCTTTTCTCTTCGACAGTCTAGATCTTGATCAATCGATAAAGTCCACAGCGGTGTCGACACCTGCGGGTGTCACTCTCAAATTGCTTCAGCGCGGTGTTTTGGAAGTTGTGCCAGAGAACTACGATGCTGACACCAAAAATATTGTTGTTTCTTGTGGTGTTCACGGTGATGAAACTGCGCCGATGGAGCTAGTCGATAAGCTCGTGAATGATATTCTAAGCGGCTTCCAGACAGTAAACGAAAGATGTTTATTCATTATTGCGAATCCTAAAGCAACCAAATTGCATGTGCGTTCATTAGATGAAGATCTGAATCATCTGTTTGACGAAAAACCTCATAAAGAAAGCCAAGAACTCGTAATTGCAGATAATTTGAAATTGGTGATGAAAGATTTTTATGCTGATAGCGATGTAAAGTCTCGCTGGCATTTAGATTTGCATTGTGCTTTTCGTGATTCAAAACATTATTCATTTGCGGTCAGCCCTAAATCGCGTCACCCAGTGCGCAGCAAAGAGCTCTTGGATTTTGTCGAGAGTGGCCACATTGATGCTGTGATGTTCTCTAATGCGCCAGCAAGCACCTTTAGCTGGTATAGTGCGGAAACCTATGCTGCACAAGCAATGATGATTGAACTCGGTCATGTCGCTGAAATCGGTTCTAACGATTTACAGTGTCTAACGGCATTTGATCTGTCTCTACGTGATTTGATTTCCAGAAGCCAATCTGAGCATTTACCAAGAAAGGCTACAATGTATCGTGTGAGCCGAACGATTGTTCGCATCCATGACGATTTTGATTTCTTGTTTGACGATAACATTTCTAACTTCACAAGTTTTATGCACGGTGAAGTGTTTGGACATGATGGTGACAAACCACTTATGGCGAAGAACGAAGAGGAAGCGATCGTGTTCCCGAATCGCCATGCAGCGGTGGGAGAGCGAGCTGCTTTAATGGTGTGCAAAGTGAAAATTCGTTATGAAGATGGTCAAGCGGTATACGATTAACCATATTGGTGCTCGTCTTTTATATTGATGCTTTATATTTGAATGGCTTAACGGTAAGGTTAAGCCATTCTTTTTTGAACCATTATTTTTTGCATGAAAGTCTATGGATTTTAGTCAACTCATGCTGCTCAAGCAGCAGCGCTGGACGCGCGCAGGGTATCTTTTGCTCGCCTTGCTAGTATTAGCCAGCGTGGCTTATCTGATGGTTGGTGAAATCTTTATCTCGCCTTTCAGTTCTTTTGATTCTCTCGAAACGCGTTTGGTTTTTGATTTGCGTCTGCCAAGATTGTTTGCAGCCATGATGATTGGCGCTGCACTTGCGGTTTCTGGTGCAACCCTTCAGGTGTTACTCGGAAATGTGCTGGCAGAGCCGGGGATTATCGGCATCTCTGGTGGTGCTAGTGTTGCGATGGTTATCTTGCTGTTTTTCTTTCCAGCAGTGGCTAGCCCTGAAGCATTCATGATTTCAGCGATTATTGGCGCTCTGATCTTTACCTTACTGCTGGTATTTATCGCCAACGCTATGAGACTTACAACAACTCGACTGCTTTTGGTGGGAGTTGCACTGGGTATCTTGTCTGGTTCCGTTGTGACATGGGCTTTTTATTTCAGTGATGAACTGAGCTTACGCCAACTTATGTATTGGCTTATGGGAAGTATTGGTGGTGCGAGTTGGTATCAACACACACTTACCCTTATCGCTTTGCCTGTTATGATTTGGTTGTTATATCAAGGTTCAGTACTGGATAAACTGATGCTTGGAGAAACTCATGCAAAACAATTGGGTGTAGACGTTGCCAGTATTCGTTGGAAACTCATTGTCGCGGTCTCCATTTTGGTGGGTGCTGCGGTTGCTCTAGGCGGTGTGATAGGCTTTGTTGGCTTGGTTGTGCCCCATTTATTGCGTCTAGCACTAGGCTCTGAAAACCGCATGCTATTGCCTCTGAGTGCTGTCAGTGGTGCTCTCCTGATGGTATTGGCCGATATTGTTGCGCGTTTAGCTCTGGATTCGGCTGAGCTGCCATTAGGCGTCGTCACCACCACCATTGGTGCACCTATTTTCATTTGGATGCTGGTAAGAAGTCATGATTCGCGTTAATAGCCTGCACGTTAAACAACGTTTGCTGCCTTTATCATTTCAATGCCAAGCTGGGGAAATTCTTCATGTAGTTGGCCCGAATGGAAGTGGTAAAAGCACTCTGCTGTCAGCATTAGCGGGTGTAATTGATAGCGCTGGTGAGATTCTGCTTGGTGATTTTGATATCAAGAAGAACTCTCTCAGTGAGTTGGCTCTGCGCAGAGCTTACCTCTCTCAAAGTGAGAAACCTACTTTTAATCTCGATGTTTTCCAATATCTCGCTTTATCTCTCCCTGTCACCAGCTCACTTCATGACTCTAAAGTCAAAGAAGCTGTGAAGTTCTTTACTCATGTTTTGAAGATTGACGATAAACTCCACCGATCCATTCATCAATTATCTGGTGGAGAATGGCAACGGGTACGACTAGCGGGTAGTTGCTTGCAAGTTTGGCCTGCTATCAATCCATATTCTCAGTTACTCATACTTGATGAGCCTGGCGCTCCACTCGATATCGCTCAAGAAGGTATGCTTTATCAATTGATTGAAAAAATGGCGCAAGAAGGATTGGCTATTGTTATGGCGAATCATGATTTGAACCGAAGTTTACGCAACGCAGATAAAGTACTGCTGCTCAAGCAAGGTGTTGTACAGAGTATCGGTGAGCCAACGGAAGTCTTAAGTGAAGAGAATCTACATAATGTGTTTAACACTTCTGTGAAATGTGTCTCACTGGATGGTAAACCGTATTTAATTTTCGATTAATTTTGGTGCATGGAGCACAAATCTGGTTCAGGTTTCAGAGGGCTGGTGTACGAACTTATTGATTGTTTTAGAAGGATTAGGGTAATTTTGTTTAATATCAACAAGTTAGTATTAATGTAAAAGTTGGCACGCAATTAGCATCAATAAGAGTGATACATTCTCGTTCTTGTTAGGCTTTTATAGTCTCATTAGCCACCTTGCTCCCAAGGTGGCCTTTTTTTGTCTGCTATACCAGTAGCTTAAAATTATCCGACGTTCAAAATAAGCAGTTAAGAAACTATTGAGTTAGAGCTTCTAGGTTTGCAGGACGGTAATAAACGGACTTCAGAACTTTACCTTGACGAATGGTTTTGCTATCAGAAACGAAGTCTTCTGCACATTTTGCGATGAGGTAGTCGCCTTTTTGCACCGCCATTAGTTTGATACCCTGCTCAGCGTAGAACGCTTCTGTATCGCCATATTCTTTTTCGTTACGGCATACTTTGCTCATGTTCGAGCTATGAACCTCATCCCAACAAGGAAGAAAATCAATACCACGATTGACAGCAACATTCAGTAAAAGGTCGATCAAGTAGCTAATGGCGATATTGTCATTGATATTGCTATGACCAAGGTGCACTAGGCGACCCATAAGTACATACACGCTATCGACAATCGCATCAGCTTGTTCTGTTTTGCAGTCTGCTTCAGCTAGTTCGGTCAGTTCTTCGATTGCTAATGAGGTATGAAGGGTATCTGCTTTTGCATCTAAGCTCTCAGGATCCGCTACTGGTAAGTCAAACGTGCTACGGAATTCGTTGATGTCGCGGTATAGGTGGTCGTAAATTTCTTGTGTCAGCTTAGATAAATGCATGGGTTCAATCCAGTTGAAAATTAACAGGTCGCCATAGTACCAAAGCTCGAACCACAAATACAAAACAAGACGCTAATCGCGTCTTGTTTTAAATGGTCATGAAAGGGGGATACCCATTCACTTAAAGATACATTTTTGCCAATTCTGAAGGCTCAAGTTCTTTGCCGTCTAAAGTTTGGTTCCAGTTAGTACCAACAAGAACACCATCTTCATCAAGAGTGATCAGCCAATCTTCAACGAAAATATCCAGTGGGATCTCTAGAACTTCGAAGTCTGCCCATTCTTCAACATTGTGCAGCTCAGCGTCTTCTTTTGAAGACCAGAAAGGCATTACTTCGCTTTCTTCAAATTCTGTTGATTCACAAGATAACCAACCTTCTTCATTACGTAAGCCCCAAACCAGTTGGTTTTCTTGGGTTTCTTTGATGAAAAGTTCTAGGTTAGCTTGAACATCTGCTGTTAATTTGCTCATTTTGTTTTCTCATTAAGAATGATGCACGAAGGGTAGCACTTTGAGGCATTTTTTCCCATTAAGATTTGGATTACTCGCAATAAAAAGGCGGCTAATGCGCCGCCTTTCTTGAGATTTCGGTTTACTTGGGTAATGCCGTAAATATGCTCCACTCTTTGACAATCGCGCCTTTATAACCAACGACCGTTGCAGTCACTCGACGATTTAGGGCATGGCCGACCTGAGTCTCATCTTTAGAAGCGAGTTCAGTATCCCCGAAACCTACAATTCTGACCCTATTTCTTTCAACACCATAGCGAAGTAATTGAGCTTCTACCGCCTCTGAGCGTCGCTTAGATAGGTTGAGATTGTAATCCTTGTTCCCAACTTTACTTGCAAAGCCTTTTATTTCAATAGACGCCGAAGGGTAAGTGTGTAGAAACTCAGCCATTTGGCGGATCTGGCTGATAAACACGGGCGGTATATTACTAGAATCATTAGCAAAAAGAATGTGTAAGCTTTGTAGTTTCGATGTTTTGACAAAGGTACCACAACCATCATTATCGATTTCCGATAGAGCAGGAGTGTCTGGACAAAGATCTCTAGCGTTGATAACGCCATCGTTATCATCATCTTCCAAGTCTGCGATTTGGTTGATTGGCGGTAAAGCAATGTAATCATATTCATCGCTCGCTACATTTTCTTCAGCATAAGCGAACATCGCAGCACTTAACGTCGCTGTAAGAATAATTAATGCGCCTTTCATGTTAGTATTTCACCTTCTCTGTCCATTCCGGAGCTACGTCAACCCGCAACGCATCTAACAAATTACCAGTAGCATTCATAACGCGATATTTCGCGTATTGCTCAGCGTACTTAGCATCCAGATAGTCTTTGCGAGCTTCAAACAGTTCATTTTCCGTGTTGAGTAGGTCAAGCAGCGTGCGTTGGCCTATTAGGTATTGTTTACGATAGGAAGCAACGGTTTGAGAAGTTGAATCAACATGGTCAGCTAAAAACTCTTTCTGTTGCAGTGTCAGATCCAGAGCACTCCATGATAAACGCAGGCCTTCTTCCACAGCTCGGAATGTGTTTTCACGCAAATCCTTGGCTTTGTTGAGTTGATAAGCAGCACTTTTAGATTGGTCACTATCACTACCACCGTTATAGATGTTGTAACGTAATCTCACCATAGCACTAAGCTCATCACTGTTACCCTCATTACCACCGGCATCGTCATACCAGCGTTGAGAAGCTTCCAATGAAATGGTTGGGTAATAGGGCGCTTTTGACTGTTTATATTGAAAACGTGCTGCATCCACATCTGTTTGTGCCACCTTAATGACAGGATGTTCGTTGAACGCTTTTTTTAGAGCATCATCAATAGTGTATGGAATAGCGGTACTGTCCGCACGTGGAAAAGTTAAACCCAATGGTTCTTGGCCGACTAAACGGCGAAATTGAGTATGCGTGTCGAACAAATTGTTTTGTGCCGCAAGTAAGTTACCCATAGCTTTAGCGATACGAGCTTCAACTTGGGTCACATCAGCGATAGAGCCAACACCAGAGTCAGCCCGCTTTTTGATGTCTCGATAGATTTCTTTATGCGTTGCCAAGTTTTTTTCTGAAAGGACAAGAATTTCGTAGGCTTTGGTCGCTTCGAGATAAACATCAGTGACTTCCAGAGCTTTATTTGAAGCATCCGCAAGAAGTTGATAGCGGTCTGATTCAGCCTCAGCAGCTGTACGATCCATATCATTTAAAGTAGATGAACCATCCCAAATAAGTTGATTGAGAGTGAGGGCTGCATCTTTACGGGTCATATCTGTATCAGGATTACCTGTAGATGATGCGGGATTGATACCTTCGTATCCAATACCTGCATCGAGATCGATTTTAGGTAAATATGCACCAGAAGAGGCATTGGAGTCAGATAAGCGACTTTTATATTGGTTAAACGCACTTTTCAATTCAGGGTTTGAAGCAAGAGTGAGCGATACTGCTTGTTCAAGTGTCTGTGCAGAAACGGATCCTGCGAGCACTAAAGAGCAGAAAAGTGTTTTAGTTGGGAACCCTTTCAAGATGAACTCCATCAAAAATGACATGTACAACGGACACCGAGTCTAAGACAAAAGAAGTCTCATTGATAAGACGAACACTTAGATGTGTCAAAAATGTGACTAAAAATGTGACGAACATAGATTTTTTGCATGATTTTGAGTTGTTGCATATTCAATGTTGTATGTAACTAACTAATGAATAAGTATTTTATGCATGCAGTTCGATAAGAAAAATCTTACACGAATGCTAGCATAGAATGTGACATTAATTCATGGAATTGTTTGTCGTAAAAATAAGAAGTGTCAATAAAATGTTATTTTGATGCAATTTTCGCCTTTGTTGGAAGAAGGAACGATGATATCGTAGGTCAGATTTTTCCCACAAAATATTCGAGGTTATATCGAATATTAAACGGTTAAATACATAACTGTTTGTAACGTGTATTTTTGAGGCTTATATGGCAAAAGATTCTTTATTTTCAATCGCAAGTCTAGCTGTAAATCAAATGATAGTGATTGACAAAAATGGCGATCTAAAAATAGCGACGATTGGCGAGAAATTGCCTGAAGGATCGGTTGTCATCCAAAGAGGAGATGAAGCGGGTTTCAATAATGAACCTACAACTCAACTCGTTGGCCAAAATAATGAGCTTCAAGATGTAACCGATGATGTTGCACAGTTAATTGCAGCCTTAGAAGAAGGCCAAGACCCAACGCAAATCGACGAAGAACTGGCACCTGCAGCTGGTAGTAGTCTGGGTTCTTCACCTACAGACTCAGCAAGCATTGAACGTGCTGGACCAGAAATTATCGCTAGAACTGACTTCAGTACATCTGGATTTGAATCAATAGGATTTTCTCAAACGCAAAGCCTCGCCTTAATCAATCTGAATCGTTCAAACTCCAATGCTACTACAGAAGCTGAAGACAAAAACTCAGCTCCAAAAGCCCAAAATGACACTATCTCAGTAGATGAAGATACTACAGTTACTATCGATGTATTAAGTAACGATACCGACAAAGATGGCGATCTGCTGACAATCGAATCGGCGACAGTTCCTCAAGAACAGGGAACAGTGGTAATTGTTGACGGGAAACTCGTATTCACCCCAGCAGAAAACTACAACGGCAAAGCAAACATCGAATACACCATTAGTGACGGCCAGGGTGGAATTGATACTGCTAAGGTGACGGTGACGGTCAACCCGGTGAACGACGATCCAGTGGCGAACAACGATGCAATCAGTACCGACGAAGACACGCCGGTGAGCAACATTAACGTGTTGGCAAACGACCGCGACGTGGACGGCGATCCCCTGTCGGTGACGGCGGCGAACGCCGAGCACGGCAGCGTGACCATCAATGCGGATGGCACGTTGAACTACACGCCAAACGGCGACTACAACGGCAGCGACACCATTACGTATACCGTGTCAGACGGCCAGGGTGGAACAGATACCGCTAAGGTGACGGTGACGGTCAACCCGGTGAACGACGCGCCTATAGCCGTAGACGATACCTACTCATCTTCACAAGAAACAATATTGTTTACTGAGTCCTTTGAGAATATGGCATCGCTATCTTCGGGTCACTGGATGATTTTGTCTAACTCCGAGTTAGAGGCTACAAGCGCATGGCAGTCAAACCATGGTTTAGAAATCCAAGCAAATGGTGTTGTGACCAATGCTAGTGATGGCAAATATTATGCTGAGCTGGATGCTAATATTAATACTTCAATTAAGACAACAATTGATACCACTGGACAAGACAGTGTACGAATAGAGTTTGACTATAACCCTCGTCATGATGGTAATTCGTCTTCAAATATGACATTTGCTGTTGGAACAGTTTTAGTATTTGTTTCTGCTGACGGTACCGTTAGTACATCTGATGAAGGTGTTTCTGTTTCAATCCAAGGACCAGATAGCGATGGTTGGTACCATATTAGCGGGAATTTTCCTTCATCAGAAGATGGTAGTACAGATTTGATTCTATCCGGTTCAGGTAACAGTGATAGCTATGGTGCTTTAGTTGACAACATTGTTGTCACGGGTGTTGTAGATGCCGATTTAGTGACTACTGAGGATACAGCTTTAACGATTAATGTCTCTGATTTGTTAGCAAATGACAGTGACCCAGATGGTGATACGATCTCGATTACATTAGTTTCAACAACTTCTGAACATAACGGTACAGTCACTTTAGTTAACGGTACTATTGTTTATCAGCCAAATAGTAACTTTAGTGGCGTAGATAGCTTTACCTACTCCATAAGTGACGGTAAGGGTGGTGTTGATACAGCTACTGTTACAGTAAATGTTATTCCTGAAAACGATCCACCAGTAGCCGATGATGACAAAGGCACAGTAACGGAAGAGCAAACTTCGGTTACCGGTAACGTATTAGATAATGATACTGACGTTGACACCCCTCATGAAGAACTGAAAGTGACATCGGTAAATTATGGTGGGGTTGATTATCCGATTGATGAAAATACAGGAGCCGTAATCACAACGCCTTCTGGCACTTTAACTATTAATAGTGATGGTAGTTATACTTTTGAAGTGAGTGCTGATGCAAATAGTGATGCAGGTAATGAGGAGTCAAATGGAAAATTGCTCAATGGCATCGCTATGTACGGCGTTAACTCGGGTGATTTGTCAGTAGTTGAAGACTACATTGCCAATTTGGAAGATAACGCAGGAAACACCAATTCAAATGGGGCTGGTACTGGAGTCGGTAGCGGTAATGGAAGCAAACTTAGTGAAGGTGAGTCTCTAATTGTTGATTTTGGTGGTTCAGTGAGTGCTGCTACTATATCGCTAAATCAAGCTACATCATCTGAAATCGTCATTTCTGTCTATGATTCTGACGGTAATCTGCTGAAAAATGACATAGATTATACCTATGTTCCTGATAGTGATGATTCTGGGGTTACAGCAACAATAACAACATCTAACTACTCTGAGATTGGGTATGTTGTTTTAGGTGTTCATCATGATGGAAAAGGCAACAATATAGACTTTTATCGAGTAGTTGGTGTGACTTCTGCAACGTTCATCGATAGTGGTACGGATTCTGAATCTAGGAATGATTTTGAAGAACAATTTACTTACACGGTTGAAGATGGTGATGGTGGCAGTGACACAGCAACTCTAACCATTAACGGTGAATATCCAGTTGATGATGCGCCTGTTATTACATTCGAAAGTGGTCAAGATAGTGTAGTCGTCTCTGAAGAAGGCTTGTCTGCTCTGAGTGCTAACCCAGATTCTGAAGGCACATCTGACACAACTAACGATTCTATTGCTCAAGGTACATTTGCTGTAAGTGATGTTGACACAGATAGTAGCGATCTGTCGGTCTCTCTGATAGCTCCAGATGTGGCTTTGTACTCCAACAATGTCGCCATTGAATGGTCAACTGAAAATGGAAATCTAGTCGGTAAAGCTGGTAATGAAACCATACTGGTAATCAGCCTATCTCAGGATTCTTCGAATCCTAGTTCATACAGCTACACTGTCACTTTGTTGGGTTCATTAGATCACTCAGATAAAACAGCAGAAGATACGTTGTCTTTTGATGTTGGTGTAGAAGTTTCTGATGGCACAAATACTGTCAAAGATTCCATTACAGTGACAGTAGAAGACGATTCTCCAGACGTTCCAGTAAATATCGTTGTCGATGCAGTTGAACATAATGAAACAACAACGGTTTCGTTGGGAGACTTCAACTTTACTCAACGACCAAATGATTCAGGTTGTCACAATAATAATGCGTATACATTTATTGATACAAATTCAGGGAACTCAGTCTTTGTATATGCAGTCGGCTTGCTTGGAACTCATCATGAAGAGTTAACCTTCTCCAATGACAGTGGTATGGGAGTCAAATCGTCATCAGTCTTTGGAGTGATTAACGACAGAACTGATGGTGAAATCGATTATCAGTATGGTAATTCAGAAAAAATAGTCATGGAGTTGGGTAACAAAGTCGCCTATGGAATGCAGGTGAGTTTGGCTGAGTTCTACTCCAATGAGGGTGAGAAAGGTAAGATCATCTTCTTATTAGGTGGTAAAGTTGTACAGGAAGAAGACCTGATTGCTACTCATAGTAATGGCAATTATTCGGCTAGCTTTAATGTTGCATCTGGTTTCGATGAAGTACGATTTGAAGCGGTAACAAACGGTAATGGTTGGTGTTCAGACAACAGTGATTACTCAATTAAATCTGTGTCGTTTGAAAGTTTAATTGTCGATCCTGTAATTGCGACCGATGAAGGAACTATTACCGCTGATTTTGGTGCCGATGGCGCTGGTGTAATTACGTTAACAGGTGTAGCCGATACAAATATTAAAACGGCGGATGGTTTACCTGTAACCCTGGGGTCTACTGATGTTGTGGATGGGGTAAAAACTCAAGTCTGGGTAGATAGCCATGGCGATAAGGTTTTTGAAATAGAACTTAATTCGAGCACAGGTGAGTGGTCTTATAGACAGTTTGCTGAACTGGCAAAGGGTGATTCCGTTGAGATAACCTATGATATCGTTGATGCAGATGGAGATATCGTATCGTCTACTTCACCAAATACCGGAACAGACAACGATTTCACATCTGGATTAAAAGGTGAGTTCTATAACGTAGGTTATCAACTTGGCACTATTGCTCAAGCTGTCTACGTAACTGAACATCAGAACGCTAATGCTACGTTTACTTCTTATGAAATCAGTTACATTGGGCAGGACTGGGATGATCTTGGTGATTACGATTGGTGGAACGAGTCTACCAATCTAGAATCATGGTTGGGTGATGATGCTCAATCAGTGGAGTTTAAGAATAAGACAGACTCAAATGATGCTGTGGTTCGTCTCACTGGTGGTGTAGCGCTAGATGCGGGAACATATTCAATAAAAGTAAATGCAGATGACGGTTATAGAATTATCATTGATGGGCATACTGTTGCCTCATTTGATTCGAACACGTCGGTGAGGTCGGAAGAATTTATTTTTAGTGTCGATGAAAATGGTATTCACCAAATTGAAGTTATCTATTGGGACCAAGGTGGCGCGTATGTCCTTGAGGTTTCCCTAAATGATGGTTCTGGTTATGAACTACTTGGTAGTGAGGCGTATCCAACTTATTCAGACTACAACGTAGAAGTTACCGACTACGTAAACTCAGTGGGTACAAGCAACAACGATCATCTAGTGGGTACCGCAGTCAATGACCATATTCAAGGCTTAGGTGCTCAAGACCATTTGTTTGGTGGTGCTGGTGATGATTGGCTGGAAGGTGGAGAGGGTGATGATCACTTGATCAGCGGCAGTGGCAATGACATCTTAGATGGCGGCTCCGGTCAAGATTCCCTGTCAGGCGGATCTGGTGATGACAAGCTTTATGGTCAGCAAGGTGATGATTTATTGTCGGGAGAATCAGGTAATGATTATCTAGATGGTGGGCAAGGCCAAGATTACCTCTATGGTGGTTTGGGCAATGATATTCTTGTTGGTGGTGATGGCGATGATAAGCTTTTTGGTGAGGCTGGGGATGACGTTCTCATTGGTGGCAACGGACATGACCAGCTAACTGGCGGATCCGGTAGCGATGTATTTGTTATAGAAGGTTCAAATAGCTCAGATACGATTATGGATTTTAACGTCCAAGAAGATATTGTTGATATTTCAGAACTTCTTAACATTGATAGTTCTAACGAACATGATGCTATCCAAGCTTATTTGAACTCAGATAGCTCTTCATTATTCATTACCGCTAATGGAGATGGTTCCGCGACCATCAGTGTTGCTGACCAGAACAGTGCTTTGCACTCAGCAGGCAGTTTCGGCGCGGACTCACACATTGTGTCGGGTGATATCGTATCTGTTCTGTTTAACAATCAAGAGTACACTCTCAAAGTGGACTAGCCCTTTAGCTAAACAAAAAGGCCGGAGTTATCTCCGGTCTTTTCACATCTATCAATTAAAAATCAAAACAAATAAGGAAATAGCTTCTTCCGGTCTTCAGGGCTGAGGTTACTTACTCGCTCAATATTGATATCCGGAATATCTTCTGGATTTGGGTAGTGCTTAAGCACCTTTTCCATACTTTCTTCGCGAATCAGATGAAAGATTGGATAAGGAGAACGGTTGGTTAAGTTCTCGGCATCTTCAGGATCGGTTCCTGCGAAATAGTAATCAGGATGGAAAGTTGCAACCTGGAAAATACCTTCCCAATCTTGCTGTTTGATCAGTGCTTCAACCCAATCAATAAAAAAGTTGTAATCAACAAAGTCATTCAGCATATTCGGAACCACAACGAGAGTGGTTTCAAGCTCGCTGGGCTCTTTGTTATCTAATTCTAGTAACTGGTCTAGGATATCTTGCAGCAAGCTCTCTTCGCTAGCCGCTTCACTAACGAAGATTTTAATTTGCTTGTTACGTTGTGGCTTGGCGGCAAAAGGGCAGAGGTTTAGCCCTATTACTACGTCATTCAACCATTGATTAACTTGTTGAGTGATAGTCTGATTATCAGTTGTTGAGCTCATATTTCTGTGTCGGTGCTATTATTTGCCGCAAGCATAACACAGTTTAGTGGGTTGAATTGAGTACCACTGATTGCCCCGTTATTGGGTTACGTGCTGTCTGGCTTAGTTTCCAACATAAGGCAAACATCGAGGCATAGATAACCAAACCTGCAGCGGCAACCATAGTCCATCCACCGTGTTGCCAAAAATAGAGCAAGTAGAATCCACCTAAACTACCACCGATATAATAATGGGACAGATACAAAGCGGTTGCGGTCGCTTTTGCTTCAGTTGCTTTTTGACTTACCCAAGCATAGGCCAAAGTGTGAGTAAAGAACGCCCCAAAGCTAATCAACATCAAGCCAATAAGCATCATAGGAATGGAATCGATAATTGCCACGAGCATGCCGCTAAGACTAATAAAACCGCCAGCAACCATACCTGAAATAGGAGAGAAGCGTTTGCTCCAGTTGGATGTTAACTTTGAGCTCAAGGTACCAGCCAAGTAACAAACGAATATCAGTGACGCCAAACCAATAGGTAGGTTATAAGGTTCACTCACCAGTCTGAAACCCATAACCGAATAAAGGTTGACGAATAAAGCGAAGTTAGCGCCACCAATCAACATTGCAAACCAAAGTGTTTTGTTTGATAGGTGTTTTACCAACGCGCGATTGTGGTGGAAGAAAAGGCCACGCTGTGGTTTGAAATTCTTTTGAACAGGTAACAGAATTAAAACTAAAACCGCACCCAGCAAAGTGAAGATAGCCGCAATAATAAGTGCTTGTTGCCAACCCAAAGCGTCGGTCAGCAAACCACCGAATATACGTCCGCTGATCCCACCTAATGAATTCGCCGCAATATACCCGCCAATAGCTTTGCTAAAAGCTTGAGGTGAAAGTTCTTCCACCATATAGGCAACGGCGACAGAAGCGAAGGCCGCTAATGCAACGCCAAGCAACGCTCTTGCAGCAACCATCACCCAAAATTCGCCGCTGATTAACATCACTAGGCTGATAAAAGGCATGGCGAATAAACCGAGTAACATGACTCTTCGACGTCCTATCGCTTCTGAGGTAATCGCCCAAGGCACTAAACAGACTGAAAGTGCGAATGTGGAAGCGGCAAACAACCAGTTGATCTGCGTTTCAGATACCGCAAAGTGCTTAGCCATATAGGGCAGCATGGGTTGAAATAGATAGAGATTGCAGAATACGAGGAATGAACCAAATGCGAGAGCAAAAGTAACTTTCTTGTATTGCGGGCTTTGTAATTCGATCATAACGCTCTCAATAAACCATCAGGTGAGTAAAACTGGAAGACGATCACAAATTATCAGCGTGAAAGAAATTAATAAAATATATTAAAACTATAATCACGATATAAATAATTTATAGATAGCTGATTGCCCAATTATGGAAACTCGTCACCTTAAATATTTTGTCGAAGTCGCACAGCATCAGAGCTTTACTCATGCAGCGAATGCTTTGCATATAGCTCAACCCGCTTTAAGCATTGCGATTAAGAAGTTTGAACAACAACTGGGCGTCACTTTATTTAGGCGTGATGAAAGAAAGGTCAGCCTCACTCATGAAGGTGAAGTACTGCTTGAACATGCGTTACGGATATTGCGACAACTGGAAGACGCACAACTGGCGGTAGATGAGCTAAAAGGGTTAGTGAAGGGAGAAGTGCGGCTTGGCACCCCCAGTATGATGGGGTCGTATTTCTTTCCAGAAATCATCATGGCGTTTAAAAGCTATTTTCCCAATTTAAAGATGACCATGGTAGAAGCGGGTACGCAGTCGATTCGCAAAATGCTACTTAATGGTGAACTCGACATTGGCGTTATCCTCAATCACGATCTTCCGCCAGATCTTGAAGTTGACCCTCTTTTGTCTTCGCAAATGGTTGCTGTGGTGGGTAAAGAACACGAGCTTGCCGAGAAGAAAGAAATTGAATTCAAAGAATTTTTTGACCATGAATTGGTGATGTTTAAACCAGGCTATTTCCACCGCGACTTCATCGACAACACCTGTAAAGAACACAAATTATCAGCCAATATCTCGTTTGAAACCAACTTACTGCCAATGATTCTTAGCATTGTGAAACACGAGTACGCGATTACCGCGTTACTTGAGCTAGTGACTGACCATGAATCAGAAGTTCGAGCGATACCGTTTAATCCGCCCGTCTATTTAGATTTGGCACTGGCTTGGAGAAAAGAAGGTTATTTGTCGAATGCAGACAGAACCTTTATTGAGTTCGTCAAAAAATACGTTTAGGGCATTAAGGCGCCGTAAGCCTTAGCCTTTGCCGTACATGCGGTCGAAGTTGTTCGGGTTCCAACCAATCATTACACGGTCGCCAATTTTAAGCACAGGAACGCTGCGAGCACCCATAGCATCGAGTTCTTTACGCCCACGTTCCATCTTCGCGTTACATAAGCGGTATTTTATCCCTTTAGAATCAAGGTATCGTTGTGCGTCTTTGCAATGTGGGCATTTGTCTTTGACGTATAAAACAACTCGTTTCATGGTATTCGCTCTGCTTGTAAGGTGGCTTAGTTAAGGTGGCGTAGAAAAGCGGCAAAGTTTACCGATACACAGATAATGATGCAAACCTATCTCTGCTTTGACGATAGCTTGGTACATGAATCTTCACCAAGTACCCATTATGTTGTGGGGCTTTATTTTAAGGTTTTCAACTAATTTAAATTAGAAAGAAGAAGTAAAGAAAACAGATAAACGACAGCAGTGTAGCTGTAATAGTCGGATAAATGATATAAGTTTCGTATTTGGTTGTTTGCAGGAAGCAAAGACCTGTCAATATGACGTTGTATATAACAAGTAGAAGACTTATCGAAGTGCCACTATTAATAGTTAAATGGGTTAACTGGAAAAGAAAGGTAGTCAGTAAAAAATAGTCAACAACAATGAGCCATAAAAGCGCTTTTTTAAGATTGGCTTTTTCGCAGCTCTCGTTGTTATGTCGATCCATGGTGTACTCAGTAAAGTTATAAGACGCTTAAAGAGATCACCCTCTGGTTTGTAATTAGGGCCAGAGGGTGAAGATATGTTTAAGATTTTTGGCGTTTGCTGTTTGTGTTATCGACTTCTACGGGGTAGTTAATTGCTTCCTGACGTAAGACAGGTTGATTGAAATCAGCTTTATCTTTCGCCTTTTCAAGCTCATTGTCTTCGCTTTTAAACAGTGTTTCCAATACCAGTGAAGCAGTCGTAGTGAGAACGAACAGTTCAATTCGGCGGTTTTCACTGCCATTAGGATTTTCAGGGTTGAGTAGAGCTCGATTTGACATCCCGGTAACTTGTAACACGCGTTCTTCCGGCATGCCTCCTGCAACTAAAGTTTGACGAGCGATATTGGCTCGATTCGCTGATAATTCCCAGTTGGTGTTATGACTAAATGCGCGCTTAAAAGCGACGGAGTCTGTGTGCCCACTGATAATCAAAGAGTTTTTCACGCGTTGAAATATCGGAGCCAGAGCCAACAGCAAATCTTCAAAGTACGGTGTTAACTCTGTACCCCCACGATCAAACATATGTTGTCGGAAGTCATCTTGTAGAACGATGCGTAAACCTTGTGGTGTGACGGAAACGAACACATTACCTTCGGCATTTATCTGTTTGATCATGTTTTCGATCACTTTAGCGAGTAATGCTAACTCTTCTTGAGTATCAAAGGTTCCATCAATCAGTGAATCAGATTCAGGTCCTTCACCGTCGCCACTATAAAACGATGTAACAGTATGATTGGAATCAGCTTTACTTGGTACTGTCGATGAATTGGTTTCCAAATCAATAGGAGACAAACTTTGTGACGTGTCAAAAGGGTTTCCTGCGCTTTCAAAAATGCTGGCTTTCGCGATTTGAGCAACGATAGCTTGCCTTTCCTTCTCGTTGGAAACCTGCATGATCCACAGTACGAGGAATAGCGCCATTAAGGCGATCATGAAATCTGCGAACGCAACTTTCCAGGCTCCTCCATGGTGTTCATCGTGTTCATGCGCCTTAGCGCGTTTGAACACTATATGCTCCTTTTGCATTATACCTCCTGCTCAGTTAGCCATTTTTCCATTTCGTTAAAAGTTGGCTTGATGTCTAACTGAATGTGTTTACGGCCAGCGTCAATCGAAAGTAACGTAGGTTTTTTTGCTACGTATGCCACAAGGCTTGCCCGAATACATTCGAAAGCAGACATATTGCGTTTAACTCTTTGAGCCATGGCATTACTTAGTGGGTCTAAGCAGCAGTAACAACCAAAAATACCGATAAAGGTGCCAACGAGAGCAGCAGCAACATGATGGCCGATAAGGGCGATAGAACCGTCAATTGATTGCATTGTAATAATAATGCCGCCTACCGCCGCCAAAATACCAAATCCTGGTAAAGCTTCGGCTGTACGTTGAATCGATCTTGATGGCACCATTAAATCCGCCTGAACAGCATCTATTTCCTGTTCGAGCAGTCCTTCAAGTTCATGAGGTGACATCTGTCCCATTGCCATGAGACGAAGGTTATCCGCAATGAAGGCGACGACTCTATAGTCTTTAGCGATACGAGGGTAGCGAGAGAATATGGTGCTGCTTTGTGGGGCTTCAATATGTTGGTCCAAAGATTTAAATCCACTGGTACGAACCGTCTCCAGAAGAATCTGAAGTAAAGCCATCAGCTCCATGTAGTATTTCTGCTCATCTTTGGGTTGACGCAAAATCATGCGTAATTGAAGACGTATTTCCTTAATCACATGTGGTGGATTACCAATGATAATTGAACCTAAAGCTGCACCAATAATGATAAGAAATTCGGCCGGTTGCCAAATGGCAATTAGGCTGCCGCCAGCCCACATATAGCCGCCAAATACACATAATAAAATAATGACGGCGCCAAGAAACTTTTGCATAAGTGACTCCTAAGAAGACAAATGATGATTGAGTTGGTTGAGCGCCTGTTTGTGTAACTGACAAACACGGGCTGGTGTTAAATCGAGTACGAGCGCAATTTCGTTTAGGTTAAGTTCATGTTGATAAAACAGCGTTAGCAGTAGTTGTTCACGTTTATTGAGCTGCTCTACTGATCGTTCCAAGCTTCGACGAGTATGTTCATGTGAAATGCTGTCGTAGCCATCTTCGGAAAAATGCTCAACGCCGTTTTCAATCAGTTGATCGAGGCTTTGCATTTCACCAGCAACTAACGCATTTAGACGAGAATGATAGTCTTCCCCATTGGTTCCCAAGGCCTGAATAATCTCACTTTCAGACGGTTGTCTTCCGAGTTTTCTCGTTAAGTCACGAGTAACATCATTCAGTTGGTGTGCGTCTTGTCGTGTTTTTCTTGAGCGCCAGTCGAGCCGGCGCAGTTCATCTAGAATCGCTCCCCGGATACGGCATACGGCGAATGCCGGAAAGTTTGGGTCATCAATGTCACCATAGCGGCGTCCTGCTTCGAGTAAGCCAATTAACCCGACTTGTTGCATGTCTTCGATACTGCAATGGGTATTGGCATGAACACGCAATTGGTTAGAAACCCTTTTCACTAGATGTTGAAAATGACTGAGTAGGTAATTTTCATCAATGGCAACAGCAGGGGAGTTTATGTCTTCTGAGTGACTGTAAGCGTCTTGATACTGCATGTCCAACATATGTCTTGACCTTACTGCACAACAAATTTAGTAAGAAGCACATCGTCGATGTTGTGAAGAATATCTGTTTTATCAAACGCTGAAAGAACGGACTGTTTCACTTCGTTTTGCAATTTGTCGATGATGCCGTCTTGCTGAATATCCTCATAGGTTTTATCGCTAAACAGTTTGATCATTGAGTTATGAACAACAGGCATATAATCGTTTATATTTTCAATGGCTTCCGGATATCTGGTTTCCACGGCAATTTCAAGCATAAGGAAATGATTTTGTTTTTCCCCTTTAATACTGAGTACTACTTTCTCTAGTGAACGAAAGCTTGGAGCTTGAGCGTCTTCTGGCGAGTTGTAGGTTAGAAAAGACAATGGGGATTGCGCAAACCAACTATTTGATTCGCTATTGTTCGGGGACTTTAGATACATAATACCGCCAAATACGATACCACCTGTAACGAGCATGTTAGTGACGAGTACCATGATAAACATTGTGATAATTTGTTTTTTGGACATAACTATTTCCTAGGATATTCGCTTTAGGCTTGTGCACTGAGCCAATGTTCAGACGTTGGCGTATACTCTTGGTCTGAAGAGGTTTCTCTCGCGTCATAAATTCTGCCGTTTTGCTCTTCAAAGGTTTGACTTTGCTGTTGATTGCGTTGATCTGAGCCGACGTTGACATCAACATTGACGAAATTTTGTTCCTGAAGCTCAGTACGTAGACGATCCGAAACCTGCACTAGCGCTTCTCGTGTCGCTGCGCTATTCGCATTGATTTGTACACTTAGGCGGTCTCCTTCTATGCGAACGACCAAATCCAGTTTTCCAAGATCCGGTGGGTCGAGACGAATCTTTGCTTCCTGAAGGTTTTGTTGAGCTTGCAGTGTTACACGATCATGCAATACCTGAAGCATCTGCTCGCCCCATTTCCCGGCCTGAGTATCAATGCGTACGGTTGCCCATTCTGGTCGGTTTTCAACTGTTGTTACATTTGTAGTAGATGAAGAGTGTAGGGGGGCTGATTGTGCTGTTGGATCTAGCTGTGAGGCTCCTATGTTACTGAGCTCACTGTTGATTGCACTGACAAGTTTGATGTCTGCAACAGGCGTATTTGATGTCCTACTGTTAACTTCTGGGTTTGTTAACGGAGTTTGCAATAAATTTGCGTTTGTAGCTTGGGGAACTGATATCTGGTTGTTCAATGCGCCAGCTTCAGACCCTGTTATATTTCTGCCTTGAGTAGATTGTCCATTGGCAAAATTAAACCCAGCTACAATTACACCTTGTGCTTGTG
The DNA here is from genome assembly GCF_014596725.1 of Vibrio sp. Y2-5. Classification (GTDB taxonomy): domain Bacteria; phylum Pseudomonadota; class Gammaproteobacteria; order Enterobacterales; family Vibrionaceae; genus Vibrio. The sequence goes on along the minus strand of NZ_JACVEG010000003.1, from coordinate 261,545 downwards.
CGTTGCTTCTGGATTCAGGGTTGGTTGTTTCTTGCACAATACTAACTGTAGGCGGAACCAACATAGTTAACTCTTGTTGAGTATCATCACTGACTTGTTGTTCGTTTGACTTTGTGGCGTGTGGATTGTCATCGACTACAGGCTTATGTTCCGTTAAAGACAATGCGGAATTAAATGGAATTTGAACAAGAGTAAAGACTTCAGAGTTCGCTTGCCCATCGCTATTAAAACTACGCGCCTGGTGCACTGATTTAGTAAAAGAGGCATTCTCTTTTACAGGTGATGTTGTTTGTTGAGTTGTGGTCAGTCCTTGCAAAAACTAGTCCTCCATTGACATCGCTAACTGATAGGCCAATGTGCCTTCCTGTTGCTCGTTAGCCTTGGACATTTGAGCTTCCAATTTTGAACTCGCTTCTTTTAGAGCGTCATAAGCTGCTTTATGTGCAGCCTTTACCTCAGCAACATGCGGGACAATACGTGGGTCTGTTAGAGAGTCTCTACCCGCACTTAAAAGCTCACTAAGCTCAGAGTCGTAACGGGCAATAGCACGCCAATCCTGCATCTTTGTCGCTATCGTTATCCGTTGAGTCAGAAAGCGGAAACGCTCCGCTGAAACCTTACGCATGTTGCCCAAAATTGACCCATCCTTCTCTAATGTTGCCCATCACAGTTTCAACATTGGTTAAGCGTTGCACGTCTTTCTGTACGCTTGCTTGATAAAGCTCGATTTGGCAGAAGTCGTATAACTGATGTAGGTTTTCTGCTAGCTCGCCACCGTTCTCTATGTCGAGAGCACTGTCTAAACCAATTAAAATATTCATACATTTACTTATGGCTGCGCCTTTAGCCGCTAGACGCCCCTCAGCAAGGTGGCCGCGGATACGTTCTACTTCATCGAGTAGACCGTCTATAAGCATAACGACCAATTGGTGTGGAGTTGCTGCTGCGGCTTGAGCGTTTAAGTCCACTTGTTGGTATGAGTCATAACCAGAATCCATTAACATAAAGTCTCTCCTTGATCAGACTTAGCCGAACATCGACATTGTCTGATTCATTTGGGTAATAATTTGGTTCATTTGGGTAAATTGCTTTAGGTAGCGGTTATAAGACATCTCATATTTTCGTTCTAAGGCTTCTTGTCTATCGCTGATACGATCGAGAGTTTGACGTAACGCATCTTTACGTGATGAAAACATACCGGTTGAAAACTGGAGATAGGGCTCCATCATTTCATCGATAGAATCTAAAAGATTACCGTCACCATTGAAGAAGGTGTTCAAAGCCTGACTATTGGTCGTCTGAGCTTCTTCGAACTTGTCGCTATCAATACTCATACTTCCATCGCGACTGATTTCAATGCCAAGATCAGCGAGGCGTATTCCAGAAAATTGCTCACGTATAGTCGTTTTGAGCTGAGCTTCTATGGAACGAACGGTTGAATCTCCCGCGAGTACACCGCGGGCAGTATCTTCGTCACCGATTGTGGTGTATCTGTCTATAGTCGACATTAAGCTGTTATACGCTTTGATAATCGAATCCATCTGTTCTGTTGTGCCTTCCTGATCGGGCGCAACTGTCATCGATATTGGCGCCTCGCCCGATGCTTGTGCTTTAGATACAGTGATATCAACACCATCAACAACGTTTTCGAAAGTATTACTACTACTGGTTAACTGGAGACCGGTTCCTTGGGCACCAGCCCAAATGATCGCATCTTGTGGTGCGGTAATTTCGGTCAGATTAGCGAAAGCATTTTCAAACCATGCTTGGCCTGTACCTGAAGCACTAACATTAATCGCGTTGTTAACGCCGGTTTCTTCACTGGAAAGCATAAAGTAAGTTTGGCCGTTCGAGCGTACCAATGTGGCGTTAACGCCGGGGTTGCTACTATCACCGTTAATCGCAGTGACGAGTTCTGCCATGGTTGATACACCGTCACCATTACTATCAATAGTGGATAGGTCTAAAGACATAGTTTCGCCATTGATGCTAAAGTCGAGCGTTCCTGTTGAAGGCACCACAGTGCTAGCATCTAAGTTAGCTGGCATATCGGTGGAAACTTGGTGAGCCGTTGCAATTTGTTCAACAAAAAACTGGTAACTACCTGAAAGTGCCGTCGCATCGGCAGTTGCAGAAAGATAACCATCAGAAGAGGTGGTCGCACTATTTTTTACGATGCTGCTAGTAGAACTGTTTATTTCATTAATAGCGGTGCGAAAATCTCTGAGTGCCGTTTCTATCTTGCCCAGTGCTGTCAGTTGAGATTGATACTGAGTGTTCTGTGTATCATAACGAGTTTGAAATGCCTGCACGTCATAGGTTGCAAGCTGTGTTGCCATAGTTATTGGATCGATCGAACTCATTTGTTTTCTCCCTGATATCAGCCTGAGTGCTACTTATATCTGGCTATACATATCTGACTTGAATGAACGTATATTTCAAGATGCGTGCCAGTTAAATTATTTATATAAAACAAGTACATAGATGTAATGATTGGTAAGGGCGGAAGTTCTGTTTCCATAAGGTGAGTTCCGCTTTTCCACTTAAAATCACATACTATTCAATAACGTTAGGCGACATAGTCTTGAATAAAATTAAATGCAACGTGGTGAAACTTAAGTCGGCGAGTAACAAATAAAAAAACCTCCCATAAAGGGAGGTTCTATTAAGGTATATGGTTGAGCAATTAGCGTAGTAGAGAAACTGCCATGCCAGGAATTTGGTTAGTTTGAGACAGTACCGTTGTACCAGCTTGCATCAACATCTGATTCTTAGTCATGTTTGAAGATTCAGCTGCGAAGTCTGCATCCATGATACGACCTTTTGCTGCTGTTGTATTTTCAGAAACGTTCGCTAAGTTGTTGACTGTATGTTCTAGACGGTTGATGTTTGCACCCAATGTACCGCGCAGGCTACTGATTGTGTCGAACATGCCTTCCATAACTGTAATTTCGCCGTTCGCATCCGCTTGAGTAGTTAAAGCACCTAAACCAGTGATTGCAGTTTCAATTGCTGTAATACCAGTAGATGCATCAACTTGTAGTGTTTCTGCTGCAGAAGCACCGATTTGGAATTGAAGTGTTGTATTGCTACCCATAATACCGTCAGTGGTGTTAAGCAGGTGTGTACCTGAACCGTAAGTTGTTTGATCGATGATACGTGTCATTTCGGTAGCAAGTTGTTGGTATTCTGCATCCAGTGCAGTTTGTTCTGTACCACCATCAGCATAAGTACCGTTAGATGCTTGAGTTGCTAGATCTTTCATACGGTAAGCGATGTTAGATAGCTCATCTAAAGCACCATCAGCAGTTTCGAGCATGGAGATTGCGTCTTGAGAGTTACGCATTGCAACCGACATACCACGAGTTTGAGCTTCTAGTTTAGTGGCAATAGCCAAGCCTGCTGCGTCATCAGATGCAGAGTTGATGCGGTAACCTGTGCTTAAACGTTCTAGCGCAGTATTAAGCATGTTGTTCGTACCGCTGATCGTGTTTTGCGCAACGAGTGAAGCATAGTTAGTTTGCATTGATAAAGCCATGTTCGATTCCTCAAGTGGTTTCAATATGTTATTGGGTTCGGGATACTTCCCTGTTCACTAATTAGAGGCGGATGATCGAGTGAGAAAATTAATTAAAAATTAAGAAAAATTAAGAAGTATTTTAAAATTAATTAAAATTCAATGACTTAAATTGATTCTTGGTGAGGCTTATTATTCTGGTTATTTTGATTCCCCCTTTTCTAACAACTGATGTGTCAGTGATGCGGAAAGAGAAGGGGGAATAGAGTCAGACTGTAACGTCGTTAATTAAATATAACGTCGTTAATTAATAGGTATCATTATCCGCATCGCTAAAGTTTCTAAATGACATAGACATTGGGATATCGCTGAAGTAACCAAAATAGTAACTGGCGCCAAGCAACTTATATTGGTTTAGTTCTATTTTGCTGGAAACTCTACCTGCAACCCATTTGTAGCGTGATTGTCGAAGGAAACGTGCGATTGGTAAAAAAGCTTGCCTGTCTTCTTTGTTTTCCAATGACACGGCAAGTTTGATCATGTCTGGTTTGAACAGCGCGACTTGTTCGAATTGGTCACATGGAGCATAGAGCTCAAACCAAACAGCGTATGCAGTCTTTTGAATTTGTTTTACAAATTCCTTAAGTTCATCAGGAGAGGTTAATGGGAAGTCTACCTGTATTGATGGCACTATGTGCGAAAACGTCTGCTGATGATGCTCAAGAGCTTGTTCGATAAATAGTTTACCTTCGGGCCACAATATTGTTTCACCTTTAATAGGGACGACGACATTGCTGATGAGATCCGGGTGAAAAGTTTCTAATTGGAATTTGGTTTGACGAAGCGCTAGGTAAAGGCTGTATAAGTCTAGGCAGTACGCCATTTTCTCTGATAATTGAAACTGATAAACACTCTGTTCGCCATGGCTACCAAATCGCAAGGTAAGGTGTTGAAACTCAACTTCACCAGTATTCGCTTCACGGATCGCCTGACAGGCGTGACGAATATCGTTGTGTTTGAATGCTTCAAATACTAAAGCGTCGTCATTGGTGGTGACGTTGTTTTCGATGAGATCACGCAGATAATGGAACAGCGTCTGAAAAGAAAATAGCTTAGCCAAGGTTACCTACCACACTTATCTGTTTGTTTTCTGGAATCTCATTATATGACAGCACTGCTAGCCCATGTGCGAACGTTCTTGCGTATCTTGCAACTAACGGTCTTAATTGCGGCATAACCAGCAGAATTGACGGAATACCTTGCTGTTTCATTTGTTGCTTAATGAGAGGTAAATTTTGTTGGAATTGTCCCAGAATGTTAGGCTCAACCGGAAAACTATCTAGCATAACGGTGCCACGAGCTTGAGCCTGTTGCAAAGAAGTTATGAGCATTTGCTCAAGTTCATCAGATAATGCATAGACTTTAATTTCCTGCTTTTGACCCGCTAAAAGGTTAATCAAAGTCCGGCGTAATGCGCAGCGAATGTCGGCGGCTAATAAGATAGGGTCTTTTGTATTTTCACAGGACTCAAGCATGGTGTTCGCAATGGTACGAATATCTTTTAGAGGAACCTGATCCAACAAAAGTTGACGATAAACTTTGAGTTGTTGCGCCGGGCGCAAGGCCGCAGCGAGTGCTTCAGCGAGTTTAGGTGCTTGGACTGTTAAGCGCTGATTCATAGCGTCTACATCATCATGATTAAACAGCTCAGCAAGGTTGGTTTTCATAACTTTACTAATATGCGTAGCAACGACTGTCGCGTCATCGACAACCTGATACCCCATATTAAGTGCCCGAGCTTTTTGCTTATGTTCTATCCATACGGCTGGTAACTGATATGCAGGGTCACTACCGAGGATACCGTCGATCTCACCGTAGGTTTCACCTACTGCAATTGCCATCAAACGTTCTGGTTCTATAAAACCTTCTTCTATCGTTTCCCCGTTTAGGGAAATAGTGTACTGATTCGGTTTAAGATTGAGGTTATCTCTAATGCCCACTTCTGGAAGCAGGAACCCAACTTGCTCTGATAAATTGCGGCGTACGCCTCTGATTCGTTGTGTTAGGGGGGCGCCTTGTTCTTTATTGATCAGATGAACGAGTCGATAACCGAGGGAAAGGCCTAAAGTCTGAACGTGAGGTATGTCTTCCCAGCTTAGCGGTGCGTCTTCTTCCTGTCGCATCGCTTTTGTAAGGGCAGTTACTTCTTCAAGCTGCGAGTCTTCAACCGGCAGTTTGCTCTGACGCCATCCGGCAAAAGCGACAACAACAGCAAAAGTGAAGAATGCTAAGTGTGGCATACCCGGAACAATACCGATAACAAACATAATGCACGCTACGGTATAAAGCGTCGAAGGTGTCGCGAGCAACTGCTTGTGCATTGTTTGCGACATATCGTTATCGCTGTCGTTAATGCGCGTAACAATAATGGCTGCTGACGTTGCTAACAGGAGAGAAGGGATCTGAGCAACTAAACCGTCACCGATGGTAAGTAGAGCATAAGTTTTAAAGGCTTCGGCTGCAGCCATACCGTGTTCAAATACACCGATAGCGACACCGCCAATAATGTTGATGAACAAGATCATCAATCCTGCTATAGCATCACCACGAACAAACTTAGATGCACCGTCCATTGAGCCGTGGAAATCTGCTTCATTCGCTACTTCTCGGCGGCGTTGACGAGCGGACTCTTGATCGATCAACCCGGCATTCATATCAGCATCTATTGCCATCTGTTTGCCAGGTAAAGCATCTAGTGTGAATCGAGCAGAAACTTCAGAAATTCGTTCTCCACCTTTGGTAATGACGACAAAGTTGATGATCATTAGGATGATAAAGACCACCATACCAACGACATAGTTTCCGCCGATTACCACTTCACCAAATGCTTGAATGACTTTACCTGCAGACTCGCCACCATTATGTCCTTCAAGCAGTACAATCCGCGTAGATGCTACGTTTAGAGTCAAACGTAATAGGGTTGCGACAAGCAATATGGTTGGAAATATGGAAAAGTCCAACGGACGTTTTGCCGTTGTACTCACTAATAAAACCAGAATTGCGAGCACGATATTGAAAGTGAACAAAGAGTCCAACAGCAAAGGCGGTAAGGGCAGGATAACCATTGCCAATATCATCAGTAAAACGATTGGAATACCAATATAAGATTTACTTGTACTTTGTAGTTGTTTTAACCGGTTTAACATCGGTACAGTCCTTATTACTGATTAATGCTGCAAGTTCTTGGGAATGGAAAAATGAGGGAGTGGCATCGGTTCTTCCCCTTTACCATTGCGAAAAGATTTCAACTGCAACACGTACGTTAAAATGTGTGCTACCGCGATATAAAGCTGGCTTGGAACAGCCTGTTCAATGGCGGTTGTATAGTAAATTGAACGAGTTAACGGAGGAGAGTTAATGATTTCTACGTTATTTTCTCTAGCAATACGCTGAATATGCATTGCGGTCTCATCAATACCTTTAGCGACCACGAAAGGGGCATCGGATAAAGAGAGATCGTATTTTAGTGCAACGGCATAGTGTGTCGGGTTTACAATTACTACATCAGCCTTTGGTACCATTTTATCGGCGCGGCGTCGGGCAAATTGTTGTTGGATTTGGCGAATACGTTGTTTAACTTCTGGACGACCTTCATTGCTTTTGTATTCTTCCTTCAATTCCTGCTTGGTCATCTTGAGCTCTTTCCCATGCTCCCACCTTTGGTAGGGAATATCGACCAGTCCAAAAAGCAGTAACACGCCCCCCATTAAAAGAAGACCGTCAAACAGGATACTCATTATTAATTTCACACCCTGATTGAGAGGGAGTTGCTGCATTCCCAATAGAGACTGAAGATTTGAGTCCATATACCAATACAACGCGAACGAGATAACCACGACTTTCAGCGTGGATTTGAGAAGCTCGACCAATGAGCGGGTAGAGAACATCCGCTTAATTCCAGTTAAAGGATTAAGCTTACTCAGTTTGGGTAGCATGTTCGCAGGACGAAACAACCATCCTCCGAGAACCATGTTAGATCCTGCGGCTGTAACAACAATGACTACAAACATAGGGATTAATAGTTCGACTAATATACCTAAGCTGTGCATCAACTTTTCAATCATTGTGATTGGGTTTTCAAGATCTTGATGAGTGAGAGACATGTTGTAGCGAAACACACCCGTGATGGTGTGCCAAATTGTAGGGAGTTGTGCAGAGAAATAGAAAGCCACTGCGAGAAAAATAAGCGCTGTGGTAAATTCTTTGGCTCGAGGTATTTGGCCTTGTTCTCTGGCTTTTTTGACCTTTTGGGGTGACGCTTTTTCGGTTTTATCCTGAGAAGACGATTCGCTCATGCTCTTCCCACCATAAATTGATTTAGAAAACGTAAAGTGTCATGAACTAATCCTGTGTAGCTGCCGGGTATACCGCTAACGGATAGCAATACTGTGAATAACCCCAATAGCATTGTCATTGGAAAACCGAGAGCATAAACATTGAGGCTTGGCGCAGCTCGGTTCATTACACCAAAGCTAATATTCGCCAGAAGCATAGCGACGATTGCGGGTAGAGCGAGAGCGAGAGCTGCGGAAAACATCCAGCCAAATACAGAAATAAGTGTTTTTACCGATAAGATTGTAATGCCGGAACCAACGGGCCAAACCTCAAAACTTTGAATTAAGATATCGATAACCAAAAGGTGCCCTTCGAGAGCGAGGAATAATAAAGTGGCAAAAATGAGAAAAATTCGGCTAAGAATAGGTACCGACATTCCATTCACAGGGTCATTCATAACAGCCATACCAAGTCCCATTTGTAGAGAGACAATTTGACCAAGCATGGTAAAAACCGTGAACAACATATGAATGATTAATCCAAACAATAAGCCCCAAACGGCTTGCTCAAATGCAAGAAAAAGGGACGTCATCGAAAAAAGTTCTACTTCTGGCATTGCTGGCATAAGCGGAGCTGTTATCACTGTAATGGAAAGTGCAAGTAGTGTTCTTATCCACACAGGAATAAGCAAATCACCAAAAATAGGCATTGAAATAAACGCGGCGCCAATCCGGAAAAACGGCCACCAAAGTTGACCTAACCAACTGGATATTTCGCTGAAACTCAACTCCATTAGCCAAGCATTCCGGGTATATTGAGGAACAGGTAGTCAAACAACTCCATAATTTGGCGTATCATCCAATGGCCAGCAAATATGACCATTAACATAGTCACGATGAGTCGAGGAAGAAAGCTGAGTGTCTGCTCGTTAATCTGAGTCGCAGCCTGAAAAACGGCAACGCCTAGTCCCACAATTAAGCCAGGAACAACCAGTACAGCGACAATTAGGATGATCAACCAAACGGCTTGAGAAATGAGGGTTACGACATATTCAGGAGTCATTTATTAATCCTCAATTTATGGAGCGAAACTGGCGGAAAGAGTACCGACGGTCATTGCCCATCCATCCACGAGAACGAAAATAATTAGCTTAAATGGTAATGAAACAATAAGCGGGGATAGCATCATCATACCCATTGCCATCAATACACTGGCAATCACCAGATCAATGACCAGGAAAGGAATAAACAGCATAAATCCTATCTGAAAAGCAGTTTTCAACTCACTGATAACAAAAGCGGGCAGTACAACAGCAAAAGAAATGTCTTCTACGTTCTGATCTAACGGTTCATTAGCGATACGAAGCATTTGCTCGAGAGAGCTTTGATGTGTTTGAGCAAGCATAAAATGTCGTACAGGTTTTTCGGCAACAGAGAATGCTTGCATCAAGGTTATCTCACCTTGGTCGTAAGGCTTAAATGCGTGTTCATATACGTCAGTCCAGACGGGGCGCATTATGAGGATGGTAAGCGCGAGTGCTATACCAACTAAAACACGATTGGGAGGACTTTGTTGCAGACCAAGAGCCTGACGCAAAATAGCAAGTACAACAATAATACGCGTAAAGCTGGTGGCCATCATAATAAAGGCCGGTATAAAACTTAACGCTGTCATCAACAACAGAATCTGCAGTTTTACACTGTATTCTTGTTGAGTATTACCGTCAGTGACACTGAACATAGTAAGACCGTTTTCTGCTGCAAGCGTTGGCATCGATAACAATGACAGCAACAACACCATTATGCTTAAGCGGTATAAAGAAAGCGGCTTATTCATTTTTATAACCTGAGATTAACCAACGGATGTTAAAGCTGAATCAATCACGTCAATTAGACGCAGACCATACTTCTCATTTACGATAACGACTTCCGCATGGCCCAGTAATGAACCGTTCACTTTTACGTCTAAAGGCTCGCCATTTAGCTTATCCAATTCAATGACAGAACCTTCACCTGCTTTCATTAAATCACCTAAAGAAAGTTCTTTACTGGCAACCTCTAACGTTACGGTTACGGGAATATTTTTGAAAAAACTTAAATCCCTTTCGCTTTTGGGTGCTTCTTCATTTGCAGCACTTTCTTCAGATTCATCAAGGTGAAATTGACCAAAATTCAGGTCATCATCATCGAAGTTCAAAGCGTCCAAAGAGTCACTCATTTGTTAAGAATCCTTATCTTGGTTCAAAATTAAAACTAATTGCCCGTCTTGTTCTGCAACTCGACCTGTAAAAAGATTGGCATTGCCGATACTGACAGGAGGGGATGACAACAAGTCGATAGGAAGTATGTCTTGCGGCGAAAGGCTTAACACTTCGCTTAGAGTCATGGTTTTTTTACTCAGAAGAACATTGAGTCTCACTGGTGTCGTTTTTAGCGATTCATAAAACTGAGGTTTTAAGTTTTCGTTTGACTGCAAGTCAAGTTGATTGATCAGCGTTTGAACGAGACGATTATCAAAGAATACAGTCAGTTCACCGTTATGTTCATCGCTAGTTACATTCAAATCGGCCTTAATACCTGTACCGAAAGTCACCTCTTCTCCGCTGGTTCGCCACATTTCTTTTGGTGCTATCCATTGACTGATTAACTTGCCTATACGGTCTTGAAGACGTTTGTCACTACTAGTAATTACGGTTTGTTTTCGCTCAATATCTGTACCATAAAAGCGGTCAGAAAATTTAATTAGTGATTTGTCGTCTAGATTGACAAATAAAGAGCCGCCGCTTTCATGGTTGTATTGAGAAACCGTTTTCATATTAAAGGATAAATTGCTTAGTTCGAATATTCCAACGGATTTGATATTAATATCTATATATAGACCACTCAACCAAGATTGAAGTTCTGTAATTAGACTATTGGTTGAAATGTTTATGATTTTGCCTAACTTTTCTCGAACGATATGAATTGGTTTGCCTAGTAATTGTACATTTAAGGGCTTTACATCAGTATTTAAATTTTCAATTAGTTCTGGCATTTATATTTTACCGTTTCATGACAATTCATTGTTAGTCGTATTGGGCAGCATTCTAATCATTAAAACTAATGTTTTTTTACTTATAAAAATCATATTTGTGATATTTATTCCAAAATGAATCTTGTGATGTTTTTCACCTTTTTACGGTGGTTAATTATTGATTTGATTGTTCAAATTATGGTCGATTAATAACATTTCAGTATGAAACTTTAATGCTTTTTACTTTAAGTTGTTGTAAATAAACAGATTGATGTCGGGTTTTAGATAATCATTAGTGAAAGGTCATACATAGCGGTGGCTTATGTTACGGTTGTTAAAATTCCTCGATTTTATGCGTGGTTCGTTATCACATCTAGGTTTTTATATCGAATAAAATAAAATTTCGAGTATTTTAAGTGAGATAAAATGTGCATCTGTTCCAGTTTTTAATTTAAATTTGAGTTGGGTATATAAAGGTTTTGAAATATATAAATCTTTATGTAAATTGTTTTTTTCTAATGGAATGTGTGTCAGAGTAGTGTCAATTAAAGTTATGGGTGGCTATTTTTGGGTGTTTTTGAAATGTTTCGCTCAGTTGTATTGTTTTTGATTTTAGTTTCATCGTTCGAATCTTATTCGAGTGAAAAAATTGAAGTTTCAATGGATGTGTCTTCTTGGTTCTATAAAGAGGAATTAACGGCTTGCAATTTAATTCATGCGGAAGTTCCACAGGGGAAGTTTTATTTCCGCTCCGAGACAAATAATAAGGTAACATTTGAGTATGAATTATCGAGCACATTGAATGTTTGGAAAACAGCGGAACTTTCTTTGTTGGAGCCTCCTTGGTCAGAACTGCATAAAGTCACTGAAATGAGCCAGGGATATAAGCGGGCAACATCTCAATTTTTATTTCGAGATCATATTAGTGAAATACTAAAGTCGGTTGTACAAGGAAAGTGGTTGCAGCTTTCACTTCATGACAGTACTCGTTCAAAGCGACTCGATATCATTGTTCCAACCATTAGGGTTCAATCTTCTATTGCTGAGTTTATCGAATGTAAAAATCGTCTGCCATCAATGACGTATTCGGATGCGAAAGATACATACATTTATTATCGAAGTGGCCAAAAAACATTGAGTAAAGATCAGCGTGCGCAGCTAAGTGCGTTGGCAGAATACATCCACTGGGACGCTTTGGTTACCAAGGTATTGATCGACGGCTACACAGACAGTGTCGGATCAAGGTTGGGTAACATTCAAATTTCAAAAGAACGTGCAGAAGAAGTGGCACAGTATTTGGATAAATTAGGTATAGGTAAAGAAAACATGCAGATTCGAGCACATGGTTCCCGGTATCCGATGATGACTAACGACACAGAGAAGGGGCGTTCAAAAAACCGCCGCGTAATGATTCGCATCGTTAGAAATAACGAGACTGTTGTTAAAACACTCACCCAACACCAAGTAACCAGTGAAGGTCAGTAATGTCTACGTTAGATATTTTATTAGTCGAGCCGAATGAGCTTTTGGCTCAATCTGTTATAGAAGTTTTGACTGACGCAGGTTATCACGTACGCCATGAACGTACAGGCCGAAACGCTCTGCTACAGAGCCCTGCTTCAATTACAATTGTTAGCTCCAATTTATGTGATATATCAGTACATGACTGGGTTTCCTGTCATCAGAAGCAAAGTCGCTCTGGGGTTGCTATCGCGATTGTAGAACAGGATCAAGGCATTTTGGCTGCCGAAACCATGAAGGCTGGCGCGACAGACTATTTGTTACGCCCGTTTGAATCCAACCAGCTTCTTAACCTTATTCACAGGGTTGAAGCACTCAAAAAGCCAATGGCAAACATTGTTGCAGAATCTTGGCGTAGTAAACAGGTTCTTCAACTAGCTCACCGAGCGGCTTGTACAAACGCTAGTGTATTAATTACTGGTGAATCTGGTACAGGTAAAGAAGTTCTCGCTCGCTATGTTCACGAACAGTCATCGAGATCAAACGGGGCGTTTGTTGGTGTTAACTGTGCTGCAATACCCGAATCAATGTTAGAAGCGGTTCTATTTGGTCACGTAAAAGGCGCATTCACAGGTGCGTTAGCGTCTCAGAGTGGAAAATTCGAAGAGGCTAACGGAGGCACCATACTGCTGGACGAAATTGGAGAAATGTCACCAGCGGTTCAGGCTAAACTCCTACGTGTACTTCAGGAGCGAGAAGTAGAAAGAGTGGGCAGTCACAAGGCTATCAAACTTGATATCCGTGTGATAGCTGCAACCAATAAAGATCTTCGAGAAGCCGTACAAAAGGGGCAATTTCGCGAGGACTTATACTACCGCTTAGACGTATTACCTTTACATTGGCCTCCGCTACGTGAACGTAAAGAAGACATACTTCCAATCAGTCAGTTCTTTATCAAAAAATATCAGGAAGCAAGTTCTTGCTTTCTTTCTCAAGACGCAAAAGTAGCGCTCAGTCAATACGACTGGCCAGGCAACATACGTGAACTTGAAAACGTAATTCAACGTGCGTTAGTCATGCGTCACGGAGATTATATTACTGCGCAGGATCTCATGCTTCCCGTGGAAGTAAGCTCAATAAGCCATAGTTCTACATCAGATCAAACGTTTGGCCACGTTGAAGCAAAAAAGCAGGCTGAGTACCAATACATTTTAGAAAAGTTACGTCAGTTCGGTGGTAACCGAACTAAGACTGCGAGCGCGTTAGGTGTTTCAACTCGAGCATTACGATACAAGTTGGCGGCAATGAGAGATCAAGGTATTGATCTTCAGTCAATACTTGGCTCAGCAGCATAAAAAGGAGAATAGAAATGGCAGATTTACCTTTTGGGAATGTAATGTCAGCCGAGCAATTGATGCTCACGAAAATGGATTCAATGCGAATACAAGCCACTCCAGAGTTTGTCGTGAGCGCTAACCCTGTGGATATCCATACCGTAAATGAACCTATGTCGTTTTCAACTGCAATGACGGATGTACTTAACAAAGTTAATGAGCATCAGTCGATTGCAAGTAGCAAAATGACGGCGGTAGAAACCGGGGAAAGTGATGATCTGGTTGGAGCAATGATTGCGAGCCAGAAAGCGAGTCTGTCATTCAATGCATTATTGCAGGTACGCAATAAAGTGGTTGGTTCATTTGAAGATATTATGAAAATGCCGGTGTAAAACATGTCTGAACTTCAAACTCAAACGGCTGGTGCACTTAGTCTCAGTTCTAACCAGTCAAGAGCCTCATCAGAGAAAGGAATAGACGATTTTGGCAATAAGCTAAAGCAGGTGTGGTCAAGTAGTCAGCGAAATTTAGTATTGTCTGCGGTACTGGCGGCCATTGTTGCGGCGTTAATTGTTGTTGCGTTGTGGAGTTCATCACAAGGCTTTCGCCCTTTATATGGGCACAACGAGCAATTCGATGTAGGTGAAGTTGTATCGGTACTGGAAGCTGAAGGTATTGATTACCGTTTGCAGGACCAAAACGGACAAGTTTTGGTATCTGAAGATGAAGTAGCACGAGCGCGTATGCTATTAGCTGCTAAAGGTATTAAAGCTAAACTTCCTACTGGACTTGATTCACTTAAAGAGGACAGTTCATTAGGAACGAGCCAATTTATGGAAACGGCTCGATATCGTCACGGATTAGAAGGTGAATTGGTTAGGACAATTATTGCATTAAATGCGGTTTCTAATGCTCGTGTGCATTTAGCGATTCCTCGTCAAACGTTGTTTGTACGTCAACAAGGAGAAGCTCCATCTGCCTCTGTTATGGTTGAGTTAAAGCCGGGATCAGATTTAAAACCAGAGCAGGTTGAAGCCATTGTGAATTTGGTCGTTGGTAGCGTCATTGGCATGAAACCGGAATCGGTATCCGTTATTGATCAATATGGGCGCTTACTGAGTGCTGACGTGGGTTCAACTGAATCTGGCAAAGTAAATGCTAAATATCTTGAATACCAGAGAAACGTCGAACAGCAAATTATCAAACGCGCAGCAGACATGTTGACGCCTATACTGGGTTCAAGCAACTTTCGTGTTCAGGTTGCTGCGGATATGGATTTTAGTCGGGTAGAGGAAACCCAAGAAATTTTAGATAACAATCCAGTCGTCAGTAACGAACATACGGTGCAGGATAATTCAATTGATCAGATTGCTCTTGGCGTTCCTGGCTCATTAAGTAATCAACCTCCGGTTACGGGTGAACAACCCACTCAGGACAGTCAAAATACAAATGCACGTTCTGAAATCAAACGCCAGTATGCTGTTGGATCGAGTGTACGAAGAACACAGTTTCAACAGGGACAGATTAAGAAACTCAATGTATCTGTATTGTTGAATTCTGTAGTAGCCCCAGATGGGAGTGCTTGGACTAATCAAGAAAAATCAGAGCTTTCTGAAATGATTATGGAAGCGGTTGGTATCAATGCTGAGCGCGGCGATAGTTTTAGTTTAAATAGCTTTAACTTTACACCAATAGAGATCGAAGCTCCGCCAGAAATACCTTGGTGGCAGGACCCAACCGTTCAACAACCGCTACGTTACGTCATAGGTGGAACGTTAGGTTTGGCCATGATTATGTTTGTTCTACGACCATTGGTTATGCACCTAACAGGAGCTGACCGACGTAATCTGGAACTTGAAGTACCTTCATTGCTAGATGAACCTTCTTACGAAGATGTACAAACTAAGTCCGATCGGGAATATGAGGAAAATCTCAATCAACGATTAGCAGAAAAAGGAATTAGTACATCCAATGGATTAGATGTGAGTAGTGAACTATTACCACCTCCAGGATCACCATTAGAAATCCAATTGAAGCATCTGCAGCTAATCGCAAATGAAGAGCCGCAGCGTGTCGCAGAGATATTGAAACAGTGGGTAAATGTGAATGAGCACAGCACAGTCAATGCAGAACCAAGAGCTTGAATACGTAGAGCAAACAGCGTTAGTGCTGTTGGGGATGGGTGAAGATGCCGCCGCTAAAGTGCTACGTCATTTCTCTCGAGACGAAACACAACGTGTCACTCGCGCTATGGCCAAATTGAGTGGTATTAAAAGCGAAAAAGCGAAAAATGTTATACAGAATTTTTTCGATGACTTTCGCCAGCACAGTGGTATACGTGGCGCATCGAAAGATTACCTGTCCAACACTCTTCGTAAAGCGTTGGGTAACGACTTAGCCAAGGGATTATTAAATGATCTTTATGGTGATGAGATTCGAAACAATATGCAGCGTCTGCAATGGGTAGATTCAGAGATACTTGCCCGTTTTATTGCAAATGAACACCCACAAATGCAAGCCATATTCCTTGCCTATTTGCCACCAGAGAGTTCTTCTGCGGTTTTAAAAAATTTACCTCAGGACTACCACGATGAATTATTGTACCGAATTGCACGAATACAAGATATTGACCATCAGGTGGCGGGTGATTTGAACGAACTGATTGAGCGCTGTATTGAACAAATCTCAGTGACGCAAAGCGCACCTTTGTCAGGCGTTAAGCAAGTCGCTGACATCATTAACCGTTTTGATGGTGATAGAGCGTCACTAATGGAGATGCTTCGTTTACACGACGAAGAGGTCGTTAATGAAATTGAACAAAATATGTTTGATTTCATGGTGTTGGGGCGTCAAAGCGAAGACACAATGGATCGTCTGGTTCAACAAATACCGATGGAACTTTGGGCTTCCGCACTTAAAGGCGCTGAAATCACGTTGCAGCAAGCGATTAAGCGTTCCATGCCTCAACGTATGATTAAAACTCTCGAAGATGAAATGCAAGTGCGTGGAGCCATTCCTCGTAGTCGTGTAGAAAGTGCTCGTCAGGAAATTATGCAGACTGTTCGTGAACTCAATGAAATGAATGAGATTGATCTGCAGCTCTATCAGGAACCGACGGTGGAGTAGTTCATGAATAAACAAAAGGTCATGCGTCTTTCTGCCGATAGCTATCGGGTTCATCGTTTTCCACCGTTGGCACAGCCAATACAGGGTAGTGATGAATTCGTTTCGGAGAAAGAAACTCAGGGTTTGAAAGCAGATGTACAACAGCAGTTAGAAATGGGTTTTCAGCAGGGGCTGCAGAAAGGCTTTGATGAAGGCTTACGTCAGGGAATCGAACAGGGAAAACAGCAAGGTGCAGTAGAAGGCCAGAAAGAGGGGTTTCAGAAAGGCTTTCTAGACGGTGAGCAGTCAGGGAAAAAACTGTTTGCTGAAGCGGCAAAGCCAGTTAATGAGATATTTAAATCATTATCGCAGTGGCAGGTTGAGCAAGAGCAGCAACAGCGCCACATTATTTGCGAACTGGTACAAAAAGTAGCCCAGCAAGTTATTCGTGCGGAACTAACGTTAATGCCGCAACAAATTCTTTCATTGGTTGATGAAACGTTACAAGCAATGCCGGGTAAACCTCAAAGTGTCGATATACATTTAAATCCTCAAGATTTGGAGCGAATCAAACAGGTAAGCTCTGAACTACCTGATGATTGGAAACTCATTGCCAATAAAGACTTACCCGTTGGAGGGTGTCATTTGGTGACTGATGACGCCGAAGCAGACGTTAGCTGCGACTCGAGGTTAGAGTCATGCATGGACAACGTGAAACAACACTTGCTTGAAGAACCGTCTGAGTCTGAGAACCAATATGAGCAATAATGTTCGAACTCATAGTTTTTTATCAGAACGTCTCAATGAAGCAATAGCTTCTCTAGATGCTATACCTGTGGCACGAGTGACAGGTAGATTGGTCAAAGTTAATGGATTGATGCTCCAAGCGGTCGGTTGCCGTTTTAAATTGGAGCAACGTTGTATGGTTGAGACCGCTGAAGGAAGCATGATTGAGGCTCAGGTTGTGGGTTTTGACCATAACGTGGCTTATTTAATGCCCATAAGGCGCCTAGGTGGATTATTCGCGGGAGCGAAAGTTGTCCCTTTGGAAGGTGACAGCACTGTTCAAATGAGCAACCAATGGCTTGGTCGTGTTGTAAATGGCTTGGGTGAAGCGCTTGATGCGGGACCTGAGTTACGTGGTGGTGAACGAATCTCTTTAGAGGCAAATCCGATTAACCCATTAAAACGTAGACCCGTAGATACCCCATTAGATGTTGGCGTGAAAACAATTAACGGACTTCTAACCGTCGGTAAGGGACAACGTATTGGTTTGATGGCTGGTAGTGGTGTGGGTAAAAGTGTTTTATTAGGCATGATCTCTCAAAACACTCAGGCTGATGTTATTGTCGTTGGCCTTATTGGTGAGAGGGGAAGGGAGGTTCGCGAGTTTATTGAACGAAATCTTACCGAAGAAGCCCGTCAAAAAGCGATTATTATCGCGGCCCCTGCTGATGAATCGCCACTCATGAGATTACGTGCAACATTACTTTGTCACCGCGCCGCTGAATATTTCAGGGATAAGGGCAAAGATGTACTACTGATGATGGATTCGTTAACGCGATACGCTATGGCGCAAAGGGAAATATCACTCTCTTTAGGTGAACCGCCGGCGTCTCGAGGATATCCACCTTCTGTTTTTAGCGTACTTCCACAATTGCTAGAACGCGCTGGTAACAGTGAAAATCAGGAAGGTAGCTTAACGGCTATTTATACCGTATTGGCAGAAGGAGATGACCAGCAAGACCCTGTGGTCGATTCTGCTAGAGCTATTCTCGATGGGCATGTGGTGCTTTCTCGCCAATTGGCGGAACAAGGCCATTACCCAGCAATTGATGTCAATGCGTCAATTAGTCGGTGTATGTCAGCCTGCACCCAAGAGGCGCACCAAACCGTAGCAAATCAATTCCGTCAGCTATATTCGAATTATCTGCAAGTTAAAGAACTGTTACCTCTAGGTGGGTATCAACCCGGGCAAGATCCCGATTTAGATCGTGCTGTTGCTATGTACCCAAGTTTAAGTGCTTATCTACAACAGTCAGCACACGAGTCGGTGAGTTATGAGGAAAGTTTGACACAATTAGCGACTCTGTTTCAGGGGAGTTGATTCTATAAATATTAAGGTTGTTTAGGTAGGTGGCTATGAAAAATAAAATCAGGGCAGTTGGCAAATTGCAGCAAGTAGAAGAACAAAAGCGTGACCGCATTGGCCAACAACTCGATTCAATGCGTGAACAGCATCAACACTTAACGCATCAGCTGGAACTTTTAAGCCATTTAAAATCGGCCACGGGTCAGTCAACCTTCAGTGCATTGACACTTAACAGCGCAATATTAATGAATTTAAATCGTGTAGATATAATGCTGCACAAAATGCTACGCCACCATGAACAAGAGCAAGCGGTGATGGAAGCGGAATGCAATTCTGTACAAGAAGCTTTAGAGCATAAACATGCGCGTGTGAAAGGATTAGAACAAGTGTTAGAGCGTTGGAAGAAAAAGCAAAGTTATGAAAAAGCACGCAAAGAGCAAAAACACATAGAAGATATTATAAACTCACGCCTTCGCTACAAAACTCTGTAATGTTAACTTCACTTTGATTGCCAATTTCTGATTGCTCAATGTTCAGAGAGAATGTGTGCAAACCATTTTTAAACAGAGCGCTTCGTTACAACTGAATGAGAGGTGGCAGAGGCTGCAGGTTAATAATAGGCTGAGCATTTAGCTGATTATTAGAGCTAAACAGCATAAGTGGTTGAAATGAGCTTTGGTTTATCGAAGAAACAGTAACCACATTTGCGAGCGCATAAAAACGGTGAACATACTGGATGGTTTCTTGTGGTAAACGTAATTCTTGGAACTCGTTACTGCCAGCTTGCTTTATCGCTCTCTCTACACGTCCTTCTCCGGCATTATATGCTGCTAGTGTCAGCGTTAAGTTCCCGTCAAACTTTTTATAAAGAAACTTCAGATAACGTAGCGCTGCGCCAGTACTGGCAGAAATATTTAGCCTTTGATCATTCGGGGTAGTGGTGAGACCGAAGCGTTGCGCAGTTGCGGGCATTAATTGCCATAATCCACGCGCACCTGCATGTGATATAGCTTGTGCATTGTATGAAGATTCAAGCATGGGTAATAAGACCAATTGTTTAGGTAACGAATAATGCTCCAATTGGCCGAGAATAAGTTCGGTAATAGGTTGATGAGCCTGAATGCGTGAACGTATCTGATTTTTATATGGCAGCAGTAGAAGCTGTTGATTCTCAACTTCTTTAGTAAAGGTTTGTGCCACACACACGCTACTACTGAATAACAGGGCTAATCCTGTTGCTACCAGACACCTTTTATTTAACGCTAACCTACGCTTGTTTATCATAAGGCTTCGGTTAGTCGCTCTTCGTATGTAATAGACGTTTGAGTAAGTTCGGTTAAAAGCTCATGGAAAGCTGCAGAACTTTGACCGTTTTCTTGATTGAGCTTACGACATTGTTCTATCACAGAGTTAAGTGATTGCCACTGACTGGCGAATCGACCTCTTACGCTTTCTGGTAATGCATTTAAAATACGAATCACGGATTGAGAGTTATTGGGTAATCCTAAACTTCTTAGACACTGAGAACGTTGTGATGAGTTTTTATTTAATCGATTGAGTAGAGGAACTTGCTGTTTAATGTTTTTCGCCAGTTCATCTCCTTTAAACTCAAGATACAGTAATCTTTGTTCTACGATGAGCGTATGGAGCAAATCATAAAGTTTTAGATCTTCACTAATCGTAGCCATAAAAGCCTGAATGTGTTGCCCACGGTTACTTGCCATGAGGACTCCTTCTTACTCGTGTCCTGTGTGAAACTGCATCATAGCCTGAGACAAAGCTTTGCTATCCAGTTCAAGTTTGCCATTTGCTAATGCTTCACGGACTTGTGCTACTTTCTCGATATCCACATCCGAAAGTGCAGCCATTGCCATTTGTGCTTTTTCCAAGGCAACGGTATTGGAATTCATTTCAGGTTCACTTGTTTTGCACTGTAGATTTGATTCAGTTGGCTTTTTGGCTTGTTGCAGGGTTGGCTGCTGGACATGCGCGCCCGAAACTTTATCGATTTTCATGCTTTGACTCTTGGCTTAAATTTCGTTGTTACTATTAGTAGGCGACAACGGTTTTTGATTCATTAAATAAAAAACGAATATTTTTTTAAATTTAGAATTGTGTCTGAACTTGGTTTAATCCAGTGACCACTGCGTGAATTACGGTATGAGATGAACTATTTCGCACTTCAATTTGTTCTCCTAATCCACCATCTTCTAATGCGACACCTTGTGTCGATGCATTAACACCGTTTTTAGAAGCGATGATGATCACTTCATTACCCTTGGTAACAATTGAAGGAACAGTAACAAGAGTTGGCTCTAAAATTTGTCCTACACGCATTCGACGTGTCGCTTGCTTGCCAATCGCATCAGATAGTTTGGTAAAAAAATCATCTTGATGTGTCAGGGTTCGCATTTCCATTTTAAGCATTGAAGCATCAATTTTTTGATCTCGGGACAAAGGCGTGTTTACCACAACAACGGGTAGTGACAACGAAGCTTTTATGGTGACGTTTATGCTCCAACGTGAGTTCTCATCATAACAATCAACAGACCGTTTTAAATTGCCAACTGGAAGCAATTGGTTGTCTTGACCAGAAATAATCAGAGGGCTTTCGCAAACTTTGAGATGTTTAACTGAGCCAGGAATCCAAATCTGCCATTGAGGTTGAAAATTCTTCCACTCTCTTTGTTTCGCTAATAGCGCCACTTCTTTATCAAGATGGTTTTCTATGACCTGCTGTAACGCTTGTTCAGTCATGTTATTTGCTTGGGTGGCTCCACTCACGATGAGCAAGCTTATTAACATCAGAAACTTATTGAAGATAGAGGAAATATACACTTCCTCCTTTCTGTGATTTGCTTCCGATGGGCGGAAGTTGTTCTTCCTTGCTTTTGTGTAAGTCATTGAATTATATTGATTATTTATGTGGCATGCATCTTGTTATATGTATTTGAAGTGTAAGGCAATCAGCAAGGACAATAGCATGGCTATTTCATTTGAAACCGCGTTAGGCGTACATCCCGATGCGCTTAACTTTCGCGTTCAGCGTACCAAAGTTCTCGCGGGTAACCTAGCGAATGTTGACACTCCGGGATATTTGGCAAAGGACTTGAGTTTTACCGCCGTCATGGATTCCGTCAGTAAGTTAGGCGTAGACCCTTCGGTTCCCTCTCTTCGTGTTGAGAGTCAATATTCGATTCCTTATCAGAATAGTAAAAATGGTAACACCGTCGAATTGGGTGTGGAACAAGGCAAATTTGCTCAGAACAACATGGATTTTCAAACAAGCCTGACGTTTCTCAATATGAAATTTCAGGGCTTAGCTAAAGCAATTGAAGGACGTTAATCATGTCATTTACTGATATTTATTCGATAGCGGGTTCGGCAATGAATGCACAGACTGTTCGCTTGAATACAGTTGCCAGTAACTTGGCGAATGCGGACGCAGTATCTGCAAACCCGAATGATGCCTATAAAGCTTTAAAGCCAGTCTTTGCGACCGTCTATAACAAGAGTCAACTAACCGCCAGCCATAATGACTACCCGAGTGCAGAAGTTCGAATTGTTGATGTTGTTCAAGCGCAGGGGCAAGCAGAAAAACGCTTTGAGCCTAATAGTCCATTGGCTGATGTAGATGGTTATGTTTACTACCCAGACATTGATGTTGTGGCAGAAATGGCTGACATGATGTCAGCAACACGCAGTTTTGAAACCAATGTTGAAGTACTCACCAATGTAAAAAGTATGCAGCAAGGCCTGTTAAAACTAGGGCAGGGTAGCTAATGACAATTGCAAGCTATACAGCACTTTCTGGTGACACAACGGGTAGTGCAACAATGACAAATACAAGCGTAAGCAGCAATTCTCTGGACGCGAACAGTGCTACATCACTTGAAAATGAGTTTATCAGTTTGATGGTTGCTCAGATTCAAAATCAGGACCCGCTAAACCCAATGGATGGGACTGAATATGTTGGTCAGTTAGCCCAGTTCTCTCAGGTACAAAGTATGGAAAACATGTCCAGCGTACTGCAGAACAATACAGTCTTGCTGGACAACATGCAGGTGCTATCGACTGCAGGGCTAGTAGGACAGACTGTATATATTTCAGGTAATGAGTTTGAGCTTGATGAAAATCCACAGAGAGGAAAAGTCGAGCTTAATCATTCTTCTAGCCAAGTTAACTTAATCGTTTCCAACCAGTATGGCGAAACAGTGAAAGTGCCATTGGGTGCTCACCCTGCTGGTGAAGTTGAGTTTTCAATAGACCCTGAAGCGTTAGGACTAACTGCCGGTAAATATAACGTTACTGTACAAGTACAAGATGGGCAGCCAACACCGAATGTATTGCTGGCTGGTGAAGTGGAACAAGTTCGTATCCCCGCTTCGGGCGGCTCTGCAATGGTCAATGTCGCCGGTGTAGGTAGCGTACCTTTTTATCAAATTACTCAATTTGGCGCTTAACGCCTTATAAGGAAACTGAGGTTATTTATGAGTTTTAATATTGCTCTTAGTGGCTTGGATGCAACCAATACTGAACTAAACACAATCAGCCATAACATTGCCAATGCGTCAACGTATGGATTTAAGGGTGCAAGGACTGAATTTGCAGCCGTTTATAATGGTTTACAGCCTGGTGGTGTAGAAGTCGCTGCCACATCACAGGATTTTGATACAAATGGGTCAGTGACAAACACTGGCCGAGCGATGGATTTGGCGATTAACGGCGGTGGTTTCTTTGTTACACAAGATTCAGCGGGCCAGATTCAATACACGCGTTCTGGTGTCTTCAGTACCGATAAGAACAACAATGTTGTCAGTAATACTGGTGCTGCGCTACAGGGTTACAGCGTCGATGCCAACAACACGCTTATGAGTGGGTCTGTTGGTGATATAAAAATTGGTACATCTTCATTGGCGGCGAAGGCGACGGATTCACTTGAATTTGTTTCCAATTTCAACGCTAGTGCAGGAGTAATTGATCAAGCGGTATATCCATTTGATGTTGCCGATCCTAACTCATTTAACTCTTCATACACTTCTAAAGTTTATGACTCCCTCGGCAATAGCCATACGGTTACACAGTATTTCACTAAAACTGCAGATAATACTTGGGAAGTGAACGTCCAAGTGGATGGCAGCGCTACACCAGTAACAACGCAAGCAGTGACTTTTAATACTGACGGAACATTGTTATCACCTACTGGTACTTATAACGTTGCTTTCCCTGCCGCAGGTGCGAACGCAATGAGCATTGACATCAGTATGACGGGTAGTACGCAGTTTGGTGCGGAGTTCAGTGTCAGTACCAACAACCCTAACGGCTATACCTCAGGTGAACTCAGTGGTGTACGAATTGAAGACAACGGTATGGTGTATGCCACATACACAAATGGCGAATCTCAATTACAGGGACAAGTTGTGTTAGCCAACTTTGCTAACCCTCAAGGCTTAGCAAAAGTCAGTGGTACCGCTTGGACGCAAAGTTTCAGCTCAGGTGCTCCGACTATTGGTGTGCCGGGCACGGGTACTTTAGGTGACTTATCTGCAGGTGCTCTGGAAGGCTCAAATGTCGACTTGACTGGAGAATTAGTCAGTCTGATGACGGCTCAGCGTAACTATCAGGCAAACGCAAAGACCATCTCAACAGAAGATAAGCTTACTCAGGCGTTATTCAGCGCAATCTAGTTAATGAAGTTCAACAGGATCAACAATGGATAGTTTGCTATACACCGCGACTTCTGGAGCCAGCCGGGTACTTAAAGCTCAGCACGTACGTTCAAATAACTTATCAAATGCAGATACTTCGGGTTTTCGTGCGGATATGGAACGCGTCAGTAGTGTGCCGCTAAAAGGTTCAGGGTATGACGGACGAACCATGGTCGTAACCAACTCTGCTTATACGCGTTTTGATAGTGGCGACATCGTTAGAACTGGACGTTCACTTGATGTTGCCATCATGGGGGATGGTTATCTAACCGTTGAATCTCCAGATGGCGGTGAAGCTTATACACGCGCGGGCAATATTGCTGTCGATACGAATGGTGCCTTAAGTATTAACGGGTTTGCCGTATTAGATGATGGTGGCGCGCCAATTGTCCTGCCTGAATATGAAAAAGTTGAAGTAAGTGAACGTGGCATTATTTCTGTCACACCACCTGGAGGCGGAGCTGAAATCAACGTTGGAACACTCAAACTGGTGAACCCAGCGGATGGGCAACTGCAAAAGGAAAGTGACAGTTTATTGCATACCACTGATGGCACAGTGTTAGCGGCAGATGCGACGATACAACTTAATCCTGAACATATTGAAGGAAGTAATGTTTCGGCAATTGATGAGTTACTGAGTGTTATGTCTTTAACGCGTAATTTTGAAATGCAAGTGCGCATGATGAAAACCGCAGAAACATTGGCTCAAGCCGGAAATAAATTAGTAAGCGCGCGATAAATGTCGGCGTTGTAAGGAGAATCTTTAATGCACTCAGCTCTATGGGTCAGTAAAACTGGCATGGCGGCTCAAGATACTAAGATGACCGCTATTTCAAACAATCTCGCGAACGTGAACACGGTTGGTTTCAAACGTGATCGTGTTGTTTTTGAAGACCTGTTTTACAGCATTCAACGTCAGCCCGGCGCTCAGGTTGACCAAGTAAATCAGCTTCCAACGGGAGTTCAGTTAGGTAGCGGCGTTCGCGTAGTTGGTACACAAAAAGTCTTTACTCAGGGTAATACTCAGAACACAGGTCAGGAAATGGATCTCGCTGTCATGGGACAGGGGTTTTTCCAGATCGAAAATTCTGACGGTCAGATCATGTACAGCAGAAATGGTCAGTTTCATGTGAATTCTGAAGGTTTGATGGTGAATAGTCAGGGGTTGCCTTTGCAGCCACAAATACAGATTCCAGAAGATGCAACATCTTTGTCGATTGGTGTTGACGGCACAGTCACTACAACAAGTGCAACGGATTCTACACCACAGACGTTAGGACAAATTACGCTGGCAAGATTTATTAACCCGGCAGGCTTAGAAGCTTTAGGCGGAAACCTCTTCCGTGAAACCGATGCTAGTGGTCAGGCTGAGGAACTTGTTGCTGGTGAAGATGGTGTAGGCAGCATTAAACAAGGAGTGCTCGAAGGCTCTAACGTTCAGGTTGTGGAAGAAATGGTAGACATGATCACCACACAACGAGCGTACGAGATGAATGCCAAAGTCGTATCTGCGGCAGATGACATGCTGAAGTATGTGTCACAGTCGGTGTAAGGAAGCATAGTTAATGAAACAGAGAGTAATGACAAAGCTAAACACGGTCGGGTTATTGAGCGTTTTAATATTATCAGGTTGTGCGGGGCGAGATGAGTTTATTCCGCCGTCACCCGATGATGAAAAATATGGGCCACCGGCTTTGGATTACTCTTTACCTGCACCTCAATCAGGCAGTCTTTATCGCCACAACTACTCAATGACACTATTTCAAGACCGCCGTGCGTATCGTGTCGGCGATGTTTTGACCGTACTTTTGTCGGAAGAAACAGAATCCAGCAAAAGTGCAGATACCAAATATGGAAAAACGTCGAGTGTTGGACTCGGTGTCCCCACCATCGGGAACAGTACATATGATCAATTTAGTGCGTCTGTAGATGGTGAACGAAATTTTGATGGCACAGCTTCTAGTTCTCAAGGCAACAAACTTGAAGGAGCAATAACGGTCACCGTCGGTGAGGTTCTTCCTAATGGTGTACTAAGAATCCGCGGAGAAAAATGGCTTCGATTGAATCAGGGGGATGAGTTTATTCGTCTGACCGGAATCGTCCGTGTCGAAGATATTACACGTAGTAATCAAGTTTCTTCTCAACGCATTGGTGATGCAAGAATCACCTATTCAGGTCGTGGCGCACTGGCTGACAGTAACGCGTCCGGTTGGTTGACGCAGTTCTTTAATAGTCCATGGATGCCGTTTTAATGAAACAACACAATATATTTCTCACGACAGTATTATTAGTACTATTTTGGGGTTCGTTACCTACCGCACGAGCTGAAACTCAAATTGCATTAATGGATTTGGTTGATGTTCAGGGCATACGTGAAAACCAATTAGTTGGTTACGGAATGGTTGTTGGCTTAGATGGCAATGGTGACCGTAACCAAGTGAAGTTCACCGCTCAATCTATTACGAACATGTTGCGTCAGTTTGGTGTGCAACTCGATGAGTCTACAAACCCCAAATTGCGTAATGTTGCCTCAGTGAGCGTCACGGCGACAGTGAACCCAATGGCTGGGCCGGGTCAGAAACTTGATATTGTTGTTGCATCTATCGGTGACGCCAAAAGCCTCAGAGGCGGAACATTATTAATGACACCATTGCGTGGTGTTGACGGCGAAGTGTACGCCGTAGCGCAAGGTAATGTTGTGGTTGGTGGTGTGTCTGCCGAAGGTCGAAGTGGTTCAAAAATTACCATCAATACAGCAACCACTGGCAGAGTGCCTAATGGTGCAACACTCGAACGAGAAATACCCACAGACTTTAATGAACAAGACAAAATTACATTAAATCTACGTGAACCTAGCTTTACCACGGCAAAAAATATTGTTCGTGAAATTAATAACACGTTTGGACCGAAGGTTGCGATGGCAATCAATAAGGGCAAGGTAGAAATGCGTGCCCCTAAGGATACCCAACAACGAGTGACTATGATGTCTATGTTGGAAGAACTCAGTGTTACCGAAGGTCGTAAACCTGCACGAATCGTCTTTAACTCTCGCACTGGAACTGTCGTAATAGGTAAGAATGTGAAAGTGGGAGAGGCTGCTGTCAGTCACGGTAACTTAACGGTCAGTATTAACGAATCTCAACTGGTGAGTCAGCCAAATGCATTTGCAGACTCAGGGCAAACGGAAGTTGTTCAGCAGTCTGATGTTAATATTGATGAAATGAGAGCGAATATGATGATCTGGCCTGTAGGCACCGAACTAAACACCATCGTTAACGCGGTGAACAGCCTCGGGGCAACACCCACTGACCTGATGTCAATATTGCAAGCCTTACAAGAGGCAGGGGCATTAAACGCAGAGTTAGTCGTTATTTAGGGAAAGCACAATGAAAATAGATCTTTCTAACGATAGAACACAAGTGGGTTCAGTTCTTTACCATGACAACACAACACTGACGAACATTAAACATGCTTCCGACGAAAAAGGTGCATTAGAAACTGTCGCTAAACAATTTGAGGCCATGTTCCTGCAATTAGTATTACGCCAAATGCGTAGCAGTAGTGATGTTATGGCTGATGAAGACAGTCCGTTTTCTAGCAAGCAACAAGGTGTGTTTCGCGATATGTATGATGGCCAGATGGCTATTGAAATGGCGAAAAAACAGAGCTCAGGTATTGCAGATATGTTAGTTGAGCAATTGGGTTCGAATGAGAATACCCCGGCTTCAAACATTGTGGACTTTTCTTTAGCTTCTCAACGTGTAGGACACGATGAGTCAAAATTGGCAAAAAATGTCGCCACACCAGTTAATCATTCTTCACAAACGGTCGCATCTAACTTCCAGGATAGAAATGAATTAACAGCGACTAATGCATTTAGTCAGCCTTTGATTCGTAAATTGGAGCGTTAACGTATATGAACCTGGTTAATATCGCATTAAGCGGACTCAACGCAAACCGCGTAGCACTAGATGTTACAGCTCAAAACGTCGCGAACGTAAATACTCCTGGTTATAGTCGTCAACAGGCCCTAATGGCAACCGTTGGCGGTTCTCAGTATGACAGACTTAGTGCAGGGACGGGAGTAGAGGTGACGAGTATTCGCCGAGTAACAGATCAGTTTATTGTTAAGCAAACGTGGACGACCAGCAGTGCAGAATCTTATGCATCACGGTATACGGAGAGTTTAAGTTACCTAGAAAACACCTTAGATTCTGATGGGTTTAGTTTATCAGCTGGTTTGGATAACTTATTTGCTGCACTTCATGATGCGACTTCGAAACCGGAATCTATGCCATTACGTCAGCAAATTATTAATGAAGCTGAAGCGCTATCCCGCCGTTTTAATACTCTGAATGAGTCCCTTTATACCCAACATAAAAACTTAAGCGATCAGCGCACTGCTGCAGTTGCAGAAGCAAATAGCCTTATGAGCAATATAGCTCATATAAATAAGCAGATAGTTGAGAGTAAAGGCGTTGGCGCAAATGCAGCACAACTACTAGATACTCGCGATACGTTGGTTGGAGAGCTAGCAAAATTGGTGGAAGTAAAAACCACTGATCAGGCTAACGGGAGCATTCAAGTCACACTGACGTCTGGTCAACCTCTGATCATGGGCAGTGAGGCAGGTGTCCTTAAAGCCATACCTGATGTCAATGATGCTTATCTAGCAACGTTACAAGTCGATTTTGATAAACAAAGTTTTTCAATACCCGGTGATGTCGGCAGTAACCTTGGCGCAATATCAAACTACCAAACTAACATTCTCAAACCGTATATGTTGGCGGTTGATGAGATGGCTGTTTCCATGGCTGATGCGTTCAACACAGAACTGGCAATGGGGTTAGATCTGAACGGAATAGCGGGAAAAGCGTTATTTAGTTATGACGCAGCGAACGCTGCTGCAAGTCTAACCATTACAGACATTACGCCGAATGAACTGGGTTTATCTGGCGATGGAAACCCAGGGAACAGCGACAACTTGATTTCCATCATAGGGATAAGTAACCAGACATTTTCGATAAATGGCTTTGGGAGTGTTTCACTGAATGATGCATTTACAGGAATGGTGGGTAATGTCGCAATAAAAGCACGACAGGCCGAATCGGACTACCAGGCTAAAAGCAGCATGAACAGTCAAGCAATTACCGCCAGAGATAATATTAGTGCAGTCAACAGTGACGAAGAAGCAGCAAACCTAATGAATTTTGCTAATGCGCACAATGCCAATATGAAAGTTATCAGTACCGCCAACCAGCTGTTTGATTCAGTGCTGCAGTTATTTTAGAGGGACATCATGAGAATCAGTGACACACAGTTTAGCCAGATGATGCTGCAAAGTTTGCAGACAAACAATGCAGGGTTAGGAAAGGTCATGCAGCAAATGTCGACAGGGGAAAGGATGACTAAGCTGTCCGACGATCCTATGGCATCAATCAAGTTATTGAACCTCGAACGTGAAGACAGCGCTATTACCCAATACCAAAACAATATTGCCAATGTAAAAACGATACTTTCCAGCCAGGAAGTGTATTTAGATTCCGTGACAGATAGTTTGCAGAACATGCGTGACCGAATTCTATGGGGAGCGAATGGCACGATGACAACAGAAGACCGTGCCGGCATTATTACCGAGTTAAACAATCTCCGAGATTCGATTACTTCGTCATTTAATGCTCAGGATGAAGAAGGGGTTCATTTATTCTCAGGAACGGCAACAGATACCCCGTCTTTAGATGCGAACTACAATATTTTGGGTAACAGTGATAAACGAGTCGTGACTGTTGCAAAAGGCGTTACGATGGAAACAAACATTACAGCGCTAGATGTTTTGGATCTGGGCGGTGGCAATAATATTTTAAAATCCATAGACGGATTAATCGCCGAGTTTCAGGCTCCTACTGCGAATTTCCAAACTGAAGTCAGCAATACCATTAATGATCTTGATATAACCGCAAATAACGTTCTGTCAGCAATCACGGAAATGGGCGGA
Organism: Vibrio sp. Y2-5; assembly: GCF_014596725.1. Lineage (GTDB taxonomy): Bacteria > Pseudomonadota > Gammaproteobacteria > Enterobacterales > Vibrionaceae > Vibrio. Next base: position 230,986 of record NZ_JACVEG010000003.1, on the reverse strand, counting down.
CGTCACAACAACTTGGATTTAATGAACAGTTCGCATACCGACAATAAACTCTTTGTCGAAAAAGTGAACGATGAGTTGTCTGCTTTAGATTACAGTGAAGCTTCTGTGCGTTTAAACAGTTTTATGGCTGCTTTACAGGCTACGCAAGCCAGCTATGTCAAAATAGACGGCTTATCATTGTTTGACCGTATTTAGGTAGTATTTAAATGGCTTTAAGCACAAGTGAAGTTCGTGCGCATGGTATTCGACTAACAGGGCAGGAAAGAACGACAGTTACCCCGTCACTAAACGCTGGCGATGTAAAACTTATTGAGTCGAACGCTGCTACTTATCAGCACAGAGGCAATGCGTCGACTTATTCTGTGTCGGGAATATTGCTTACTCAAGGACAACAACAAGCGACTGCTGTACAAATAGCGGCTAAGTCTTTGCAGTTAGTCGGCAAAGAGTTAGGTAGCATTAAGCGCCAATTAACTCAGGCAATGAATCAGGGCGCAGATAGCGTTCCAAATATTAAAGAGAGCTTAACGCGTTCAAAATTAAATATTGATACCGTTTTACAAGAGTCTCGGTTCGATGGTCATCGTGTTATTGATAATGAGTTGAACTTAAAACTCAATGGAACAGATGTCCGCCGATTTTCTATTCCAGGCCTCAATGTGAATCGCTTACAAGGTAAAGCTGAACAAATACGTTTGGATTTCCCTCATGGTAGCTCGGTAATGATCCAGTTTGATTCAGCGAAAGATGGAGTTAGAACCGTTAAAATGTTGGATAGAAGTCTTATACCTTTCGGGATGAGAGCCAGCATTAGTGAAGACGGTACTGTACTATTTGAAGCGAGTGAGCGAGCTTACAAACAAATGGACCATAAAGTCGCAGTGACAGGCCAAGGCCATCGTTTTCCGGCTGGTCAGGCTAACATGCTCAATTTAAAATCAGAACCCGATGGCGTTGCTGAACTGCGTTTCGACTTAAGCTCGCGTGACGGTATTAAGCAGAGCATCATTAAAGTTAATAAACATCTTCAGCAAACACACGCTAGCTTAGAACAAGCTAATCAATATCAAGTCGATATCGATACACAAATGCAGACAATGAAGAGTCAACTGAATGTGCCTACCAGTCAGCAAATTTCACAAAAGCTCACACATTTTAATAGAGCTTCTGAAGATTTTGCTTCAGCGTTTGAAGCATTAAATGCACAAGCGAATGTGCGTCGTCATACTGTGGTTGCGTTGCTCAGTTAGACCTAGCTCATACCTTATTAAAAGCAATGGAAAATCGCCTGGTGCCTAGATTTTCCATGTTCCAGTTTCGTTCATTCAGACTTGATACAAACCTATCTCTGCATTTGCCAAAGCCTAATACGTGAATCATTATCGACTTTCCGCTACACTGTGCGGCTTCATTTTAAGGCTTTCAAAAATACGTATGAATTCAGTACTTAGATACATTCAAGGTTATCCTGCCCACATTGTCGAGTCAGTCCAAAAGTTGGTTGATAACGATAAGCTTATTCCTTGGTTCGAGCAGCGTTACCCTGAACGTCATTCTATTCAAAGTGAGAAGGCACTGTTTGAATATACGATGGCGATTAAGAATCAGTATATGAAGAAAACTGCGCCGCTGAGCAAGGTGGTTTACGACAGTAAAATACACCTAATCAACAATGCTTTGGGGCTTCATACTTACGTATCAAAAGTCCATGGCAATAAGATCAAATCTAAAAATGAAATACGTATTGCCAGTATGTTTAAAAACGCCCCTGAGCCTTTATTAAGAATGTTGGTTGTTCACGAGCTTGCGCATCTGCGAGAAAAAGATCACAACAAATCCTTCTATCAACTTTGCTGCCATATGGAACCGAATTATCACCAGTATGAACTGGACGCGCGCATTTACATGATGGTCTTAGAATTAAGCCGAGGTAACGGATGAACAATCGAGCTCATGCTGGGAAAACTCACGGAAAAACACGCAGTAAAAATACAGTGAAAGAGAAAGCTGCTAACGAAAAAAAGGTGAGCAGTAAGAAACCGTATTCTGCATCTAAGGCTTCAAAGTCCAAACCACTAGCACAACCGAAATCAAGCGGAAACGCAAAACCAACGGTTAAACAAAACTCAGTGACGAAGGGCAAAGAGGGGTTACACAACAGAAATCGCCACAAAGGTAATTATGACTTTATGGCGTTGTGCAAAGTGTTACCGGAGTTAAAGCCTCACCTGATTAAAAATCCAAAAGGTGATTGGAGTATTTCCTTCTCTGACCCGATAGCCGTTAAGCTACTGAACAAAGCGTTACTTGCATTGCACTATGGTGTGACGTTCTGGGATATTCCACAGGGCTACTTGTGCCCGCCGATTCCTGGACGTGCAGACTACATCCACCGCGTTGCTGATTTGCTGCAATCAGAGAATTCGTCGCTAAAACAAAATGGCGTTCGTGCACTTGATATAGGAGTAGGTGCGAATTGTATTTATCCGATCATTGGTGTCACGGAATACGGTTGGAGCTATGTAGGTAGTGATGTTGACCCTGCGTCGGTAAAGCAAGCTAATAACATTGCTCTGCACAACCACAATCTGAAAGGCCGAATAGAGTGCCGTTTACAGAGTGATAGCAAATCGATCTTTTCAGGCATTATTCAGCCAAATGAAAAATACGATGTGACGACTTGTAATCCACCGTTTCATGCTTCTCTAGCCGAAGCAGAACAAGGGACGCAGCGAAAGCTAAAAAACCTTCAAGCGAACAAAAAGAAAAAAGGTTTAATAAGTCAGCCACCGCTTTCTAAGCAAGATGAAAAAACGACTCTCAACTTTGGTGGACAGAAAGCTGAGCTTTGGTGTCCCGGCGGTGAAGCGGCATTTATTAAGAACATGGCGTTTGAAAGCCAGCAGTTTGGTCAGCAGGTTTTGTGGTTCACAACCTTGATTTCAAAAAGTGATAATGTTCGTTGGATGAAAAAACAGCTTCAGAAAGTTGGCGTCGAGTCGATAAAAGTAGTAGAGATGCAGCAAGGACAAAAGATAAGTCGTTTTATTGCATGGACTTTTCAAAATGTTGAGCAGCGCAAGCTGTGGTTTAAAGCTAGTTGCTAATATAACGGTAGTGGAACAACTCTATAGAAGCGAAGGAGGTAAGTATGGACTTTGTGTTCTTTCAACCTTGCCAACCCGATTGGTTATGTAAACCATTCTTGAGTGTGTTTTCACTATTGTTGCTTGTTGGACTGGTTCTGTTTATCCGTATCGTTTATCGCGAATACCAGAAGATACAGAGGGCGACAAAAGTACGACGCTTGCGTAGAGTGCATTATCGCGATAGAAAAGGCGGCAATAATGGCCGCCCGAACAACTCTAAATGACGTTTAGCTTACCGTTGGTTAAGTAACGATAAATATTTTTGTTCCAATCTTATGTTTCCTGCTCGCCGTTCTAAATTTGCCAACAAGTGCAGTGATGCCTTTTGATAGCCATGGTTTTGATGAAACTGCATAAGTCTTACCCGTGCCTTGGAAAACTCTCCTGAATCTATTTCTAGCTTTGACAATTGTAAGATTGAACGAAAACGTTGTGGGTCGTGGTCTATGGCACGACTAAAGTATGTTTTCGCTTTACTCAAATTGCCATATTTCGTTGCACACAACCCCGCATTTTCATAGCTTTCTGCTACCAAGTAGTAGTTGGTTTGTTCTACGGCTTGATTAAAATATTTATCTGCTTGTTGGTAATCGCCTATTTTGCACAGGAATGCACCATAGTTGTTAAGCACTTGACCATTGTTGTCATGTTCGCTCAGCGCATCTTCGTAAGCTTCAAGCGCTTTATCTTTTTCGCCAACGACATCGTAGTAATGAGCAATGGCAAGCATAGCTCGATAGTATTCCGGAGCATGTTCTAGCGCCTTTTCAAGGTTCTCTCGTGCTTTAGGCATGTTGCCATTTTCTAAATAACCTAGGCCTAATGTTATTCTCGATTCCGCTTTTTCTATCGAGTTGCTGGCTTGCTGGAGAGTGTCTTGTTGTTCAACCATCATGCATCCCAAAAGGGCAAATGATAGCAAAAAGCTGAGTATTGATTTCATTGACTAACTCCTTGAATTTTTCAAGTATGATAATGAAATCAATTGATTATCGAAGTTGTGGTGAAAATTTATGCGACAGGTTCTGCATATTCAATGGAGTGAATAAAAAAGCCCGCTTATGTTAGCGGGCTTAGAGTATGCGCAGAAATAATGCTTTGCTCTTCGACTAGTCGTCTTTCGTGAACTTGTCTTCGCTAAAGTGTTCCAAATCAAACGGTGTTTGTTGGTAAACACAGTAGTTTAACCAGTTAGCAAACAGCAGATGACCATGACTTCGCCAACTTGCTCTAGGCTGATTATCCGGATTGTCATTCGGGTAATAGTTCACAGGGATCATCGGCTCCATACCTTCACCTAAATCACGAATATATTCATTGTGCAGTGTGTTGGCATCGTATTCAGGATGACCCGTAACGAACACGTTACGCTTATCTTTCGTTGATGCTAAGTACACGCCCGCGACATCTGAAGTCGCGAGTATGTCTAAGTCAGTATGCTCACCTAAAAAGTCGGCTTCAAAATCGGCATAACGTGAATGAGGGGCCAAAAAGGTATCATCAAAACCACGCAAAACAGGGTGGTACGGCTGATGAATATCGTGGCGATAAACTCCAGAGAGTTTTTCCTTACGTGTTCTTTTTGGCAAGTTATACAGCAATTTCAAACCAGCTTGAGCTGCCCAGCACACATAAAGTGTTGAAGTAACGTGGCTTTTTGCCCAATTCATGATGGTTTGTAAGTGATCCCAGTACGCCACATCTTCAAACTGAACTAAGCCCAGAGGGGCTCCAGTGATGATCAGACCATCGAAGTTGCGATCCTTAATTTTGTCAAACTGACGATAGAAAGCATTAAGGTGTTCTTCCGGTGTATTTTTACTTGGGCGATCATCAATGCGTAACAGCTCGATATCCAATTGGAGAGGGGAATTGGAGAGTAGACGTAAAAATTGAGTCTCGGTCTCAATCTTTTTCGGCATCAGATTCAAGATCAAAATTTTAAGTGGGCGGATTTCCTGCGTTGACGCACGAGATTCTGGCATCACGAAGATGTTCTCTTTACGTAATACATCACTTGCAGGTAGTTGATCGGGGATCCTAATTGGCACAGCTTTCTCCCTTAGCTAACATTTTGGACGTCTAAACATCTAGACTTATAGCCTAACTATTTGCAGATGTCGATAGCAAAATGCAGACAACAGCAAATTAAGTTAATATTCACGCCCTACGCGGTTATTTCATAATTTTATATCTTATTGACGGGTTCATCATGCTGACTCTCACTCTTATCCGAGGTTTACCGGGTTCAGGTAAATCAACGTTGGCAAAAACACTACCAGCCGTTCATTTAGAAGCGGATATGTACTTTGTGAACGAGCGGGGAGAGTATCAATACCGTGCCGAGGAAATTGGGGATGCACACCAATGGTGTCAGCAACAAACGGATTATTGGCTTCAACAGGGTAAGAATGTGGTGGTTTCCAACACCTTTGTTAAGCAGTGGGAAATGACCGCTTACAAGAAGTTAGCCAGAAAACATAAAGCTAAGCTAAAAATAATGGTGTGCCGAGAGCTCTACGGAAATATCCACGGCGTCGATGATGAAGTCATAGAGCGGATGCGAAAAGACTGGCAAGAGTAATCTGCCAGCTATCTGTGCTACCTTCTATTTTGCTTCCGAAGCGTGACGTTGTGCTTTGCTAAGTTGCCACCAAGCCAGCATGAACCAAACAATCACTTGTCCCCACATCAACGTCCATTGAGACGCTATCTGACGCCATTCAGCACTCATTTGATTGAGAGCTAAGAAGCCTTGTATCGCCGGAGTGCTTGGAAACAGTTTTGATGCCCATACAATTGGTTGTGGAATCGCCTCAACAGGCCATATAAAACCTGCTGAAAAAATCAAAGGCATCGAGCTTAGCAACACCACTAATGTAACGAGCTCGCGTCTCGGAGTAATCGAACCAAGCCAGATGCCGATAAAACACGAAGAAAGTAAAAATGGCAGTAATAGCGTCAGCAGCTCGGATGCGTGTGCGAGTGTATTGACACCATGCAAGCTAAAACTTGCGCCGAAATAATACATACTCAGCAGGTAGTAAATCGGGATGAGTACAACACTCCTTAATATGATGAGTTTGATACTGGATATGTGGCTCCAATAACCAAGGCCATGTTTCTGTGTGCCAACCATCATGCCTGAAGCAATCAGCATCGTTTGCTGCAGAATAAGGACAAATACCGCTGGTACCACGTAGTCTACATATCCCATCCGTGCATTAAACGTGGGTTTCAAGTTCTGTCCGGTCGGTGAGTAGTGTTTAGCGGCAAGTGAAAGCGGCTCTCCGTCTACGACAAGACGAGCGACTTTGGTTTTCGCCGCTAACGTTCCGCCTGCTTGAGCGAGACCTTCAACCAATGTGCCGTAAACCAAAAAGTAAGAAGCATCACCCGCATAAGCGAGCGTGGTGCTTTTGCCTAGCATTAAATCTTTGTAGAAATGCTCAGGAATAACCAGAATTCCGCTGACTTGCTTATCTAAAAATGCCTGCTTTGCTTCTTCAATAGTTGCATTTCGCTGTACGACTTTGACCTGTGGCGTTGCATCGACCATTCGTTCAAGCTGATAACTGGCTTGGCTCTTATCCAAATTTACAACGGTAAGCGTTTGTTCCCGTGGCGTTTGATGGCTGTATGGGAGCGGGTATAGAAAAGAATAGAAGAATACGCCTCCAAAGACGGTTAATACCACTACAGGATTGGTAAACAAGGCTTTTATTTCTGCTTTTAGCAAGCTAAACCAATTCATCGGTAGTCCTCACTTCTTCTTCAGATCGTTGATGCTTTTTAATCAATAGGAGCGTTAAGCCAAGTGGTAGAAGATAGCCAAGCATAGGCCATAAAGAAGCAAGAGCAGAGTAAGCGTCGAGTCCATAGCTGACCTGGCTTACCTGCACATCAATATAATGACTGACAGGCAGCAAGCTGCGCCAAATTTGAGCCAAAGTGCCCATATCTGTTGTCGGGAATGTGATTCCCATAAAAGCAAAGCTAGGTGCTGTATAAGCAGCGGCGAAGCTCATCGCTCGCGCTGGGTCCAAAGTCATAAAGAAAAAGAACGAACCCATAATCATACAGGCAACAATTGTAAACCACTGAGCTATGATCACAGTCGACATAGAACCGTGCATAGGCCAGTTCAACCCATGATAAAACCAGCTAAGAAAACCGGCACCTTGCAAAGCGAAGACAAGTGAATAGGGCGTGAGTGTTGCTATCAAACGAGAGAGCGTATTGGATTGAGCCCAGACACTTAAACCGTGAGTTCGGTGATTGGCGGCCAATATCATAATGGTGGTCACCACTATGGCTATTTGCCAAATAGCGGGAACAACAGCAGAAACCAAAAACTGAGCGTAGTTTGTATTTTTATTAAATAACGGTGTGATTTGCGTGCGTATCGGTAACACGTGACTCATGGCACCCAAAGTGGTTTGCTGTCCTTTGGCGAGTGTTTTTACCACTTCAATCTGCGCATTAAATGTGGATTGTGCTTGCACAACGGCAGAGTTGATTAGCCTTCCAACCAGAATCATTTGGCTGTTATAGAAGGTGGTCACCTGTGGTTGCTCTCCACGATAAATGGCTTTATCGAACTGGTTCGGAATGACTACATACGCATAAATGTCAGTGCTCTTTAGATCATCTGTCGCTTCTGCCACATTGGCGTAACTACGAATTACCGAAAGGGTAGATGTTGCATCCAGTTCACGGCTTAGCTGACGTGAAAGGCGACTATGGGATAGATCCACGACGCCAATGGGTAAATCGCGGACAATCGCTTGAGAGAATATCCACCAGATGATGACAACCAGTGCAATTGGTATCCAAGTCAGACAGGAGAGTAACCAACGATCTCTCCTTAATATCTGCCATTGAGACCCTAAAGAAGGTGAAGCCACAGCGCGTTTCATTTTATAGTTCAACCACCACGCTCATGCCCATGCGCAAACCGTCAACGGGTTCAACGGGACGAGCCTCAACTTCAAAAGTGCGTAAGTCAAAACCTTGCGTAGCATCGGTAGAACGCCATGTGGCGAAGTCGCCCATTACTGCGATGTGAGTGACTTTAAACGCTAACGTTTTATTCAATGCTGGAACAAAAGCATCAAACTGCGAATCTTTAGCAAAATGGCTGAGCAGGTCTTCTCGAACATTCAGAACGGCCCAAGAATCCTGTGTATCCACAACAGTCACAACAGGGAAACCTTGTGGAGCCAGTTCGCCACTTTGCATTAGTACTTGTGCGACTTCTCCGTCAAACCAACTCGAGATTTGAGTATCTGCGGCATACGCTTCCACTTCGGCTACTGCACCTTCAGCCATGCGAACTTTTTCTGCCGCAGCTTGTTTGGTTTCTTTACGAGCGCCTTCTTGAGCCATGTTGTACATCTGTAGCGCTGAGCTTTCGGTGTACTTCGCTGCTTGCCATTGAGTCAACGCTTCATCTTTTTTCTGCTCAGCAACCACGCCATCTTTATACAGATTATTGACTCGTAAATAAGTCTTCTCTGCTAACTGAGAAGCGGCGCGTGCTTTTAACCATTGGTCTTTAGCCGCTTGAATTTGTTGTTCACGCGCTCCGTTTTCAGCTTCCTGAGCTAACGCACCCGCTGCTTTTTTTCCTGCAATAGCTTGATCAAGCTTGGCTTCAATCTCTGGGCTGTGAATCGTGAATATCAGCTCGCCTTTTTCTACCATATCACCTTTGCGAACATACACTTGGTCTATGCGCCCCGGGACTTTTGAGGAAATGCTATATTGTTGCGATTCGATCTGTCCTTGCAGGTGAATAGGCTTTGGCTGATAAGCTTTATAAAAGCCATAACCGATCCATGAAACCAAAGCTAGGGTGGATACAGCAGCTAGTGTCGTTTTTACAGCCTTCATGATGGATCCTTTTCATTCACAAGTGTTTGAGTTTCAGCGCTTGTCAGAGGAATTGCTGACTTTTTGTAGTTATCAAATGTGTCCATTTCACTGGTCAGTGCGAGCAATTTATTAAGTGAAATAAGGTAATTAAAGCTGGCAACGTATTGCTGAGTTTTAACGCTCGCCAAATAAAGTTCGGCATCTACCACATCAAGAGATGTTGATAAGCCTTGAGTGAATGCTTTCTGACGCAGCTTGAGGTTTTCCTGAGCTAGATTGAGACTGGAGTTTAACCCTGTCACTTCTTCTAGTGCCTGTTCTGCTTCGAGATACGTTTTTTTCACCAATACTTGTAGATCTTGTCTCGCTTGTGCCTTTAAGTATTTGACTTGCGAGACCGCGCTATGGGCTGCCTTGATCTGATCACTACGACCGGTATTTTCAAGCAAAGGGACACTGACGCCGATACCAACCAGCCAGTCTGGCTTCATCTGACTCGCCAATGAGTCATCTTCATAGAGGCTGTAGTCACCGTAAAGGTAAACTTCTGGATAGTATTTGCCTTTTTCTGCGTTGATTAAGCTGCTGGCTTGCTTTTCTTTGGCGTCGAGCAGATCGAGACCCGGATAGGTATTGAGTGTCTGTTCAACAAAGGCGTTTATTGAAGGCAGACTCTGGTTTACAAACAATTCACCATCGGGTTCAACGAGAGTGGTTTGTCCAAGAATTTCGGTTAACGCATTCTGAGCAATATCGAGATCTTTTTGTGCCTTTTTACGCTCAACAGTCGCTTTATCTAATGAAGCTTCCGCTTGAAGTCTCTCTACATGAGCGATTTGCCCTTGCTGCTCCAGTTTTAAAGCGTTATCTCTGTGTTTTGTGAGTCCTGCTTCAACAGAAGAGCGTGTTTCTAGAACTTGCTGGGCTAAAACCACACTGTAATAGTATTTTGCCAAATCTTCATAACGAGCTTGAGTTTCCATAGCAAGCTGGCTTTGGGCTTCTTCTTTCTTTCCTATTGCGGCATCTTGGGCTGCTGAAATTCGGCCGCCAGTGAAAATAGGCCACACGGCTCGAATGGAAGAGCTGAATATATCTCGTTCAGTGACTGTTGAAGTTATTGAACCAATGGAACTGAGTAGAGCGGCAGGGAGAGGGACAGTTTGACCTGTACTCTCCATAATTTGCTGACCGGAGAGAGTCACGTCGTTATCTAATCGAGTGAAGTTCGCTCCCACGCTTATGGAAGGTAAGTTTAGGTTACCTTTTGAATTTTTAAGATGTTCGTAACGCTCTACATTGGCACGTTCTGCGGCGAGGGAATTATTGTTCTGTTTCAGCAACTCCCATGCTTGTTGAAATGAAATTGGCGCAGAATAGGCAGTTTGAATACCAAGCAGAGAGCATACAAAAAGAGTAATAGTTTTTGTCTTCATGTTCAGCTCAGCAATAAAAAATAATTAGAGCTTATGCTCTAATTATTTGCGTGTTAAGTCAACGGGTTTTAGAAAGCATAGTCGCTTATCAGTAAATCACTGTCTGAGACAAAACAAAATGTATTTATTAGAAATGATACTCCGCAGGGCAACAGTAATCGGCTCGCCAAACCAATTTCTTGCTACTTTGCATGGTACTCAGCAATTCTTTACCTGACATCTGCGGAAAAGAGAGGAGTACTAACATGCCATTTGAGCAGGTATCTTTTGGATCATACGCTCTTACGTGGGTGAACGTAGAACACAATTGTCTTGATAACATGTCTTTGGAAAGACAAATCCCTAAGTCGTCCCGTTTCATAAACTTACCCCGTAAACTTTCTGTTGAGTTCTACTTCCTAAACAAAAACTCATTAATCGATAAATAATTCACATAAAAATTCGCTAGCTTGAATGTTCCTATTGGCTTATTAATTATACTGGTCAATTTTTGACTCTGTCGAAGAAAAGCACCCCTGCACAGTGTGATTCCTGCCTAATTTAAAGGATGTAATAGAACTTTGTTACTAGCGCTTTAGCAGTAGTTATCATTCGAATTTTCAGGTGCGAAATCGCAGTCTTTTTCGCAGTCACTTTATTGCGATACGTTGTTCACACTATTCGATACCGCTTTAGCGCTTATGTTAATTAAGTGTTACTTTCTGCCCGGAGGTAACGCATGACTTGGAACAGCATCAGTTTTCGTAAACGCCTGTTAATTATTATGACCTTATCAGGCTTGATTGAACTGTTACTTTTGGTGGCAGCGGGTTTTGCTTATGTGAAACATAGCCAAGAGGAAGAAGTGGGGTTGAAAGCACTTGGTGTCGCTTCATTTTTAGCCCAATCACCAAGCGTCGTTAATATGTTGAAATCAGGGCAAGCGACCGCAGAACAACAAGAACAATTTCGAGATCTGACCCAATTGATTGGGGCCGCCTTTATCTCAATTGGTGATAAGCAGGGAATACGACTTGTTCACCCGCTAGATCAGCGTATTGGAAAACCTATGGTCGGTGGTGATAACTATCGGGCGCTGGTTTCTGGTGAGTCCTACGTCTCTTACGCTAAAGGATCTCTAGGTAAGTCGGTTCGTGGCAAATCAGCAATACGCGATGAAAATGATCAAATCATTGGCGTGGTTTCTGTTGGCTATCTGATTGCGCGTTTGCAAAACCGCATTGAACCATTTCTTATCTACCTAACAGGCATGGCGTTGCTTGTAGTGGCCGCAAACGTTGTGGTATCCAGTTATGCATCTCGTCGATTTCAAAGAGCCATTTTGGGTTTCGAGCCAGAAGAGATTGGTCGTCTGTACGTTGAACTTGATGTGACCATGAGTACTATAAAGGAAGGTATTTTAAGTATCGACTCAAAGGGGTATCTAAGGTCGATCAATAAAAGCGCCTGCGAAATTCTAGGGTTAGATAAAGAGCATGCTCTTAATCGCCTGTTAACCGATTCTCTGCCGGATAGCGACCTGTATACAGTGTTGGAGACAGGGGAAACAGATAAAGACATTGAACTGTTTTTGAATAACCAAAGGCTGATTGCAAACCGCAGTGCGATTATTGTTGATGGTGAAGTGGTGGGCGCGGTGTCGAGTTTCCGTTTAAGAGACGAGATCAACGATCTTACCGAGCAGTTATCACAAACCAAAGCTTATGCAGAAATGCTGAGATCTCAAACACATGAACACCGTAATAAGCTCAACACCATTAGTGGCTTGGTTCAGATGGGAGAACTGGAAGCGGTACAACAACTGATAGGCCAAGAAACCGCGTTGTATCAGAATCTAATTGAATTTCTCCGAGAGACGGTGAAAGACCCGTTGATCGCCGGTTTGCTTTTAGGCAAAACCGAAAGAGCTCGCGAGCTTGGGCTTGAACTTGTTGTTGAACAAGGTTCGAAACTGGAGAATCTGCCCGAGCAAATCAATGCAGAAGATATTGTTACCATACTGGGTAATTTGATTGATAACGCATTTGATGCCTGTCTGTCATCGCTGCGAACGGGTACATACATTTCGCCAGAGCGCCGTATCATTCAAGTGTCCATTAGTGACTATGGACATGAAGTCATTTTGGAAGTGGAAGACCAAGGCTGTGGTTTACCAAAAGGGCTGAGCCAAGATCAACTTCTACAGAAAGGTGTTTCAAGTAAAGCTAAGCATAACAGGGGCGTTGGATTGTATTTAGTTAAGCAGCTTACCGATCGTTATCTAGGGCATTTGGAAATGGTAGCGAATACCCCATTCGGTACACGTATAACGGTTTATTTACCAAAGGAACAACAATGAATACTCGGGTTTTGATCGTAGAAGACGATGTAGCCATTGCTCAGCTTCACAACAAATATTTGGATAAAATTGAAGGCTTCGAAGTGGTAGGCATAGCTACGACTCAAGCAGAGGCGGAGATGCAACTTGATGTTTTAAAACCCAATTTGGTTCTCTTAGATGTGTATTTACCAGATGGGACTGGGTTAGATCTGATTCAGCGTATGCGCGGCCAGAACGACAGTTGTGACGTTATTTTAATTACAGCAGCACGAGAAGTGGAAACCTTGCAACAGGCAATGCGAGGAGGGGTGGTTGATTATCTGTTGAAGCCAGTAATATTCCCACGTTTGGAAGCTGCTCTTAATAAATACCGTTTAAGGCTAGCAGAATTAGGACGAATGGCCGATTTAGATCAGACCTTAGTCGATAAAATGATGACGGCTAATCTTGCTGATGAACCAAAACTCTATAGGCTTCCTAAAGGGATTGATTCTGTAACTTTAGACAAAATTCGTTTTCTATTTCAAACGCCAGTTAGCTTAACGGCTGATGAAGCCGGAGAAAAGATTGGTGCAAGTCGCACGACTGCCCGAAGATATCTTGAGTATTTAATTAGTACAGGTGAATTGCTGGCAGATCTGAAGTATGGAACCGTAGGAAGACCTGAGCGCAGCTATAAAAAGCTGGTACGTTAATGTACAAACACTCTCCATTGTTGCGATAACCATCTACAGTATTAAAAGCCAATCAAAAAAATATTACTTAAGTGGAGAGTTATATGTATCGACGCTTTTTGATGTATTTGTGTGTACTACTGTCGTTGAACGCAGGGGCAGGACATGCACATCCACTTGAATCTATTGTTTATTACACCGAAGACTATCCGCCTTTTAATTTTCGAGAAAATGGAGTTGTTAAAGGCATTTCTGTCGACTTACTTCATGAAATCACCTCACTCTCGGGAGCAGAAGTCCCTGAGAGCAACATCATATTGTTACCTTGGTCTCGTTCATATCGCTCCGCGCTGATTCAGAAAAATAGCGGGTTATTTTCCACGACCAAAACATCCCACAGAGAAGACCTATTTCAATGGGTTGGTCCAATTGATATCGCCAAAGTGGCAGTAATGGCACGTAAAGGAAGCAACGTTGTCATTAACTCACCAATAGATATGGCGAAATATCGCATTGGCGTTATGAGGGACGATGTGGGCGAACAAATGCTGTTTTCTTTAGGGGTTCCAAGAGAATCTATGCAAGAGACAACGCATATCAGCCGTTTGATTGAACTGCTATATAAAAATCGAATCGATTTGTTGGTATATGATGAACGCTCGGCAGGCTGGTTAATTGACAAAGCGGGTTATGGCTCTGACAGTTTCGAAAGCGTATACACACTTGATCAAAGTGAAATTTACTATGCCTTCAACAAAAACGTCGATACGGCGCTGATTAAGGAGATGCAAAAGAATCTCGACAAAGTTAAGAATACAACGGATGCTAATGGCGTAACTCGATATCAGGCAATTGTCGAAAAATATCAGTAGCCAATATCGTTTCGTTAAATGCTAAGCGATGAGCGGCTGGAATGGAATGGCGGTGTTAACATCTCTCAAAAGTCACCATAGGTACTGGTTTTTCAACATAACTTCGGTTATGAATTAACGTGTTAGCGTCGTTTAGTTTAGGAGTCTGCTTTTTATCATGACCAACATTTTTATTGTTGTTGCCATCTTGGTTTTGTTTTTTTATGTCATTCAGAAAACCGTTACTCGTCGTGACGAAACTAAAGACTTTGCATACAAGTCTAAAGGGGCAGTCCTGAATATGACCGAAAGTGCTTTCTATAACGCTCTAAAGACCGCTGTTGGTGAGCATGGAGTCGTGTTAGCGAAAGTGAATATGGCGAATATCATCACCCCGACAAAAACAAACAATAAGAAACAGTGGTTTATTGCTTACAACCGCATTGCAAAAAGCTATTTTGACTTTGTTGTTTGCGATGCTCGTACATTAGAGCCAAGAGTGATCATTGAGCTTGATAACGGCAAAGAACTAAAAAAAGGCAAAGTTGAGCGTGAAAAATTACTTATTCACGTATGTAAATCCGCAAACATTCCACTCATTGGAACCAATGTAAAGCTGAGTTATCAGGTTAGCAAACTGAGACGCTTGCTGGCAGCGCATATCGACCTTATTGAATCTGATAAAGAAGTTCGTTTCTGTAAGCGTTGTGGCAGCCCTATGGTTATAAAAACAGCTAGCCAAGGTGATTTCAAAGGCCGCCGATTTTTTACCTGTAGCCGTCAACCGCACTGTACTTACACCGAAAACTATAATGTGGTGTTTGAGCTGGATAACACTGAAGAAGAACCAAATATTGAGCGTTTTGACTGAATCTAACTATCAACAGGAACTGGTATCTTGCGTGAGATCTTTTGAAGTGCGACTTAAACGGACTTGGTTACGGCCATTTTCTTTTGCTTTATAAAGCTGGAGATCGGCCAGCTTCAGAAGATCACTGAGCTTGTCTCCATCACTGTATTCACAGATGCCAACACTCAGTGTTATTTGGATTCTTTTATCACCAAAAGCGAACAAGTGCTGGCTCATCATAGAGCGAACTCGTTCCCCGACTTGTTCCGCTTGTTCAATAGGATGATCAAACAGGGTAACGCAGAATTCTTCACCACCAATCCGATAAAGGTTATCGTCGCCGACGACTTGGCAAAGTAGGCGAGTCGTTTCCATCAGAACTTTATCACCAGCGTCATGTCCATATTTGTCATTCACTTTCTTGAAATAGTCTAAATCAATAAAAAGCAGACAAAGTGTTGTCTCGTCATCTTTGTGGTTTTCAAAATGCTTAAACGTTGAAGTTAATGATAGACGGTTATGTGCGCCTGTTAACGAGTCTCTAGAAGCTAAATAAGTAAGCGAATTTTCAATGTTTCTGCGGTTGAACTCATAGATATGAGCAATGATCCATATGCACACATAGCAAGAGACAAGGTTGATGAACGCTGGGATGACATCAAAAACATGGTTTGAATCTACCTTATGGTAGATGCTCGCAAGGTGAACGAGCAGTACGCCAAAACAAAAAGCTCGGCCTTGTTTTATACCCAACAAAGAATAAAAAAAGATAGGAAAGAGCATCGTCCATACGTAAGTACCATGCTCAATCGGCTGGACATAGATATTAACAGAAGCGACGAGAGTAAATAGGTAGACAAAACTCTGAATATGGTACTTTTTGTGTTTGTTTTTCTTAGCTAATTGATAAGCATAAAAAGAGTAGGCTCCCAGAATGAGATCGACTCCGGATAGATAATATTTACCCGTTACATGAAAGTGAAAGACCGCGAAACAAAGTGCAATAACTGACATGAAAAGGCTCACTCCCGTTAAGACGGAAGCTCTTAGTGTGTGTGAGTTATCGAAAATATGAATGTCCATTCACTACTTTGATATCGGTTGTAGGTTATTTTTAGGTAAATTCAATATTACGTTTTTAGATTAATCAATCAATCAGTATTTTGGCTCAATGTCACAAAATTAAAGAGAAGTGGTTTACTGGTGTCTTATTAATAAGATGCTAATTAGTTGCAGTAAACAAAGGTTTTCGAAGCTCGGATAAAAAAACACCAAACTGTCTATAGAAAAGCCAATTAGTTCAAAAACCTATAAATTGCACTTGCATGCCTCAGACACAGTCGCTAATATCCCTCTCGTTCTAAAGCAGTGCGTCCGTAGCTCAGTTGGTTAGAGTATCGCCTTGACATGGCGGGGGTCGGTGGTTCGAGTCCACTCGGACGCACCATTCTTAATTGATTAAGAACACTAGAACACAGAATTTGGGTCTATAGCTCAGTTGGTTAGAGTACTACCTTGACATGGTAGGGGTCGGCAGTTCGAGTCTGCCTAGACCCACCAAATTTTCGATGAAGCCCGCATCTCTGCGGGCTTTGTTGTATCTGGGCTCAGGCGATTTTCCCATAGTTGAATTTAAGGTGAAAATAAGCCTGTTTAACTAGGTGGTTCCAAAACGGTTCCAATATGGTTCCAAAACTCCCCTTTAATTTCCCTGAATACCAACCCGATTTTTCATCCATCCGTAGATGAAGCTTTCATTGTTTTCCCTGGATAGAGTTATATCCAAATAACGACCACCTTGGCTGCAGTTGAGTGATTTCCACAATACAATTTCACCCTCTTGGCCACGTTTACTTAAGAACGTTTTCAGAGCAGTGATTGTTGCAGGGCCAACTTGGCCATCGATGACCAAGTCGTTGTAATAAGATTGCTTGTTGTTGAATACATTTAACCAACGCTGCAGGAATACAGCTGCGGTGTTCTGGCCTATATTGATTCCGGTATCGATAAGTTCTTCACCAACGATAGCGCTTATAGCATGCACTTCGTCGAAACGTACTCGTTGAACGTATTCGTTCAGGTACAAAGACTCTGCTTGTTGAGGCGTTAAGTCTTCCATTTTGCCAGTAAAGCCTAAGCGACGTGCTGTGGCTTCTGTTATGCCGTAGGTCGTATCACCGCCCAGGTCATCAGTGTGGTTAGATCTGAATCCTTCCTTTTTCATAGCTTCAAGGATGATTTCATTAATAGTTCTTGGTTTAGGTATACACATAGCGTTCTCCTTTGGTTGCTATGCGCATTCTTATCTTGCTGGAAACTCCTTAAGAGGGCGTTCTTGCGATGATATTGATGTTTACCTCTTAACTATTCAGAACGCCCAACATAAAGGGCGTTTCTTTCGTTGTTATGTCTTCCCCCGCACCCCCTAATAGAATATGGGCGCTTAGATAGAGCTCTGGGCTTGAAAATAAGATGGCGGCTCCAGGGGCTTTCGTCAATTTGGATAGCACGCATACTGGCAAAAACCTATGGACTTATGGGTTAGTTTTTCTAATCCATTGCTATTACTAGGTTTGTAACAAAATTACTCCCATGGATTAGCAGTAAATTCCCATGGATTGTGCTCTATTTCCCATGGGTTATATTTTTGCCGTTTTTCCGGTGTTCCTTCTTTCTTTTCTTTCTTTTCTTTCTTTTTTAATAAAAAGAGAGAGATAGAGAACAGGAAAGGAAGAAATACGAGTACAGGCATTCCCATGGATTATTTTTACTGCTCATTTTTTGTTCCATGGGTTTTTTAGTCTCCCATGGGTTTTTCCATGGATTATTTTAGCCCCTCCTAATAGCGTGAAGCCTTGTGGATACTGGCGTTAGAGAGTTTTTAACTTGTGAGTCCATGGTTCCATGTATTTTTCTGCCCCTGCCACCCAAATAAAAAATGAAACTAAGTGCGATGATCTCGTTGATCAATTTCTTACATGGAAGCAGGAGAATGAGAACTGCAGTGCTAGAACTGTGAGGAAATATCGAGGGTTGCTTAACCAGTTGGGGAAGTTTCTGAACGGAAACTTTGCTAACGCTGAGCTTAAAATTTTGGAGCAGTTCTCTGGCGGCTGGTTGCATCGAGCTGGTTATTCAGCAGCATCGCGAAAAGTTGCTGTTGCTGCTATTCGAGGGTTCTATTCTTTTCTTGCTAAGCGCCGTATGGTTTCTAAAAACCCGGCTCAAGATTTGGTTTACCCCCGAATGGGACGCAGGCTTCCAAGGTTCATGGGTCTTAAAAGCGCCGAGGCATTATTGTTTCAGCCTGACTTATCGTCATTATCTGGCGTTCGAGATAGTGCTATGTTGGCATTACTCATTGGTTGTGGCTTTCGAGTCGCGGGTTTGTGTGGGTTGAATGAATCACAGTTAATTTGGTATCAGTATGGTGAAGTTGAGCGTTTGGCCATAAGAACATTAGAGAAAGGTGAACGAGAGCGTTTAGTGCCGGTACCACTTGAAGCCATGCTTTTAGTTCAAGCGTATCTTGGCCACCAAGACTTAAGAAATGTTGACCGCTTACTCGAGAACGGTGACCAAGTATTGTTTGTTAATTTGCGTAATCGCCACGTTCCTGAATGGGAACATCGAGGTGAGTTGCGTCGTTTATCTACTCGAGCAGTCGATAGAATGATAAAACGATATGCTATCGATGCCGGAGTTCCTGAAGACCAGGCACATGCTCATGCTATTCGTCACTTGTTTGGTACCGAACTGGCCGAGTCCGATTCCTCTACACTGCAAATTCAAGCGCTAATGGGACATGCTGACCCGAAGACCTCAGAAATTTACACTCATATCTCGATGCGTAAGATGACGAATGTGCTCGATAAAGGAAACCCTTTAAGTAAGATGGACACGCCAGTTTCTGCATTACTGAACGAGTTCAAAAAGGGTAAGTTGGTATGAAGCTAAGACCGTTGCACGATTGGGTAGTCATTGAACGTGATAAGCCGGTTGGCGGTTTACTTTGGGTTCCGGATAAACCTGTGAATCGAGGTACCGTTACAGCTATAGGACCAAAGGTTAAAGAAGTAAGTGTTGGCAATAAGGTTCAATTTAATCCTTATGCTGGCCTTGAGGTTTCGGCTCATGGCCAGACTTGGCTATTCGTTAATGAAGATGAAATATCTATTATGATCAAATAAATAGAGTTATTTTATGCGTGGTGTTTTATAGATTTTCACTAGATTCATTTTCTATTTCAAACACAGGTATTTCTGTAGTACAACCTTTAGGTTCTTTAGTTTGCTGTACGTCGTCTATATCAGCATAACCATTGAAACCTTCGCATTTAGCAGTAACCGTCCATTCAAAAGTACCGTGTTCAGTTATTGCTTCATAAACATCGACCATAACACTGTCATTTGGTTCTTTATATCCACCACTGGGTTCGTCAAACGATTTTCGATTGATTCGAGTAATTTCGTCAATACTAAAATCCTCTTCCCCGAATGTATAGTTTACAGAAGAACCATTCCACGTAATTTCCCATGCCATAAATAACCTCTGTTATTTGAGTATAATGAACTAGTTAATATTAGGGCTATTCGGTTAAACCCCAAGGTGTAAACTGAAATTTAATTATCACGTAGATTAAACCTATTCTACACCATTTCCATTTTCTAACTTTTGAGTGCTCTACCCAGACTTCCTTACTGCACTTTAACGTCTTAGAACTTATATAACCCGTCTTTAACTTATTTTCTAAACTCAGGTATACTGGATGTTGTCGGACGATTGCGGGACCTCTGAGAACTCACCTTCGAAACGACCAAACTCTGAAACGTGATATCTATCACTAGCTGCACATACTAACAGAATGCGCAGTTCATCAGCTTACTGTGGTGACCGAGCCTTTGTGTTTACTGGATACAGTTTTCATAAAGGACTAGGTAATGTGCAGTTCAATTCAAAAATATCTAGATGTACTTAAGGATCATCAGGTCACTGCTCATGGGGTGGGGGCTCGGCATAAAGATTTACCCCTGCCGATAGAGGGGGGTAGGTACCTAGATAACTACACCAAATTAGAACTTTCATTAAGTGATCTTGAGTTAGAAAAGGCATTTAGCTGTTTACCTCTTCCAAGCCATTGGGCCGAAATCCAGAAGCATATCGGTGCATTAAAGTTTTTAGAGTTGTGGCGAGGTTTAGAAGAACTTCGGACTGGTCATCGGTTACGCATTCAAATTGGTAAGTTGAAGGACAAACACCTGCAGATGACCACTGAAGAGTTTGAGCTTTGGCTTGATGCTCAGCGTTTATCTAAGCCATGGTTTGAAGTCTACTATTCGACATCTCCGGAACAATATCGCTTTATATGGAAAACTCTTTACGACGTTGCTTTCTATCCGGGGAGAAGAACGCTGCGAGTTTACGTCCCTCTTTTTAATACCTGGAATACGCATTTAAAACACATCCTAATGTTTAGTCTTCTTAATGCAGGCGTCCCCAAGCACAAAGTTTCACAACACCTTTTATTTTGGACAGGCCAAACCGCGTCGCAATCACGCATCAACTTAGCTTCAAAGATGATTACTGATTTGAATCCCTCCAATCACAATCAAAAATCAGGCGAAATGGTGTGATGAACGAGCATAAACAGCCAAAGTCCATGATTACATTCAAGTGCGCCTCTTGTGATTACACATTCAAGAGCGAAGCATCACGCATTGAAGAAGAACCAAACCGAGCGCACCCGTATAGATACTTCGCTACTTGCGACAGCTGTCAGCGCGAAGTGCAGCAAGTTCCTTGGGAGGTCGGTCAGTTCTGTGCAGTACTGGCAGCGACAGGACCAAGAACAACGGAAGGCAAAGCCAAATCATCAGCAAATTTGCAGGAAGTAAGCAACAGGGGAGTCAGCCGATTCAACGCGCTTAAGCACGGCGCCAACGCAAAAACTGCCTTGTTTTTCCCAGCTCGCCCTGGCAAATACCCGCAGTGTAAAACCTGCGATGTTGACCATGCCTATTGCGCGACTCAGCCTGCTTGTATCAAACGAACTGAACTAATGATGCAGCACCTCATCGCCTTTCAGTCCAATGACCCAACAAAACTCACCGAACTGCATGCTATCAACCAGGCGAACTTGGCCGCGATATTTCAGGACATGATGCAAACCATCGTGTCTGATGGTGTAGCTTTGCGTAATCCCGTTTATGACTTCGATAAAGAAGGTGGTTTCCATATTGGCCAGTACAAAAATGCTCATGGCGTGATGGAAACCATTGAGGAAGTGAAAGCGCACCCACTGCTCAAGCCAATGCTTGAGATGCTGAGCAAAAACAACATGTCGATGGCTGATCTCAACATGACTCCTAAAGTCCAAGTTGACCACGGCATCGAGATGGGCAAAACGCTGGAACATGAAGATGAACGTGAATCTGCACTTGAGTATCAACGTAAGATGTCAGAACAAATGGACGGATTACGCGACATGATCTCCCGTTCTAAGCAACGTGTGAGAAGTGACGACATTTTGCTGGAACACAATCAGGAATATTCTGCAGAAGACGCTGATGTCATTGATGGCGAGGTAAATAATGGCTGAACGCGTCACAGCGAAAGAGCGGGTTGAAATCCAGAGCAGAGCTGAAACTGAGATTATGCGATATGCCGGAAACCACGGCATGTGGCACAAACATGTTCACAACGTAGAGCTTGACCCAGTCCAGTTGCTCAAAATGGAAGAAATGGATACGCACCAAAACACGGTTGATTACAGTTGTCGTCGTACTGGTAAAACTGCCGTCAAAGAAATGTACTTTTTGGAGTACAACGCTATCAATGGCGATCAGGAAGGCGGTATTGTCGCTCCTCGTGAAGCTCAGTCATTGGTGAATCTTAGTTATCATTTGGATGCGATTCGTCGCTCCGACATTTTGAACGGATACATCGCTTATAAATCGGGGCGTAAGCAGCTGGCAGACACCTATTACGAATTCGCTAACCGTTCAAAAGCGCGAGCTTACGGCATCATGGCGAACGTCGATGGTGGTGACTTAACCTGGGCATCATTAGAAGAAGTTGATGATATGGATTCTGATCGTCTTTACGGTCGATTCCTATTGATGATGGGCTCAAACCGCCGTTTAGGTGCAAGTAAAACAGCCATCAATAAACCACAAATCCGCATCACTGGTGTTTTCAAAGGTGCTGATACTCTCAGTGGTTTGATAGATTCTGGCGAATATAGCTGCCTGCCAACGGTTGATTGTTACCTCGGCATTGAGCTCGGGATTTTGAATGAAGAATTCATCATGTCGATGCGTAAGCAGTTGCCTGAAGATGAATACATTCGTCAGTTGCTGTGCATTAACGTTGCCGCTAAAAACTTGATTTGGGAAAAGTACATTCGCTATGCCATTCAGGTTGGCGTTCGCATTGGTTTGGAACCAGTAGAGCCGGAACCTTACACTGTTTACAAAAAACGTGGCGTACTCTCTTTTGGCTATGACCATACAGGTCACGGTGAGAACCTAGCTTCCTCTCGCTCCTCGCTGATTGTCGAAGAACAAATCGGTAACTTCTCGGTCGTTATATTCGCTAGAACTTGGCACCCGGGAACGGATGAAAGCGTTATTCGTAAAGATTTAGTCGGATTTTGGCGTTACTTTCGCCCTGATTACGCTATCGGTGATGCCTTTGGTATCGGGCTTATCACACAGGTTAACGATGATCTATTTGCTGAAGGCTTAACGCAAATCGACCGCAAAAGTATTGGTGGCGGTGAGAGCACGGCAACAACATGGCCAGAATGGGCGTTTTCCCCTCTACGTTTTGAAGGTATGGCTAAACACCAAATGGCTCAGTCATTACGTAGCGCATACCACAACCGTCAAATGGTGCTTCCTTACGTTGACGACCGAGATACTGACCCCGCATTAGAAGATTACGTCAGCCTGCCAAGGCAGCTTAAAAACATCAAACCATCACCTGTGAAAGCGGGTAGTTACAGCAGTTATCAGATGGTGAAGAAAGCTCTAGGTGATGACTTATTTGACGCACATATGGCTTCACATTGGGCACTCGTTACTCAAGGTGCTGCGCCAGTACCAAGCATCATCACTATTCACCATAAAACACGCGAACAACTTCTAGGCGCCCCAAGCGCATTCGATCAGCTAAGGAATTTACGATGAGCAAGTTCTCCCAAATTTGGGCCATCTTGAGAAATAGACCTCTTCCTTCCGCGCCTAATACATCAGGTAACCATCATGGAGAGGCGACAACAGAGAAAGGTCATATTGCTGATCCAGAGCGTTCGGTGCAGTACCTCTATGACCAAATGCAAATCGACCCTCAATTAAGAGCTGCCATCGTAACTATTCGATATATGGATAAGGTCGATCCAAGGGTTAAGAAAATTCACCGCCGTATAGCTCGTGATGCCACCAAAGGCGGTTTGAAATTGCATTGGATTGGTAAAGAAAGCCCTCGCATCAACAAACTATGGCAGCAGTTTGTTTTGCGTCTGCAGATAAACAACCGTATGAAGCTGATGAGTGATGCAGCAGGCTTGGCTAAAGAGGGTAACCTTCCTCTGCAATGGATCGTCAATGAGTTACGTCAGGTAACAGGCTCGCTGCGTATGCCTACAGAGACCATTATTCCTATCGTTGACCAAACAGGGCGTTTTAAAGATACCAAGAAAGCGTTTCGTCAGGTTCACCCAGTGACTATGCAAGAGCTGTGTACCTTTCCATTGTGGCAGTTGACGGTTAGCCGTTTGGACCCTGATAACTTCGATGATATGGGGTGTATGGGGCGCCCATATATGGATGCTTCCCGTGGTATTTGGCAGAAATTGAATATGACGGAAGAGGACCTCGTTATTCGTCGTCGTACTCGAGCACCGCAGAAGCTAGCTCACTCACTAGATGGCGCTAACCAAGAGGCTCTGGATGAATATCGAGCGCGTGTAGAAGGGGAGTCAGGTGAAATTGCTACCGACTTTTACGGTAACAAACTCAGCGTTACTGCGGTTGGTGGTGATGCTAACCTGGAACAAATCGCAGATATCACTTTGCTGATTGATGCGTTCTTCTCTGGCGCTCCAGCTCCAAAAGGTTTGTTTGGTTATGTGGATGACTTAGCTCGTGATGTTCTGGAAGACTTGAAACGTGACTATTACGAAGAAATCGATTCATTGCAGGACGCATTGGCTTATGCCTATGAAGATGGTTTTAAGCTGCAGTTATTGTTAGCTGGTATTAATCCGGACTCTTATCAGTTCCAGGTTCAATTCGCTGAACGTATGACTGACAGCAAAAACCAATGTGCAGATTTGGCTCTTAAATATCAGGCTTTGGGTATGCCGCGTAAACTTGCCTGGGAAGCAGCTGGTGTTGATATTCAACGAGCGGAGGCAATGCGAGAAGAAGAGGCCAACAGCAATGATCCTTATCCAGAGCATAACGAACTGGAAGAAGAGGAAGATGGAAAACCGAAAGTTAGCATCACACCAAACAATCAGCCGAAAGGCGAAAGCGCAACCTCAATCAGTAATGGGTAAATGGAATGACTGATAATCAACGTACTCAGGTAAAAGCCACCATTCGCAGAGCGATGCAGGCAGCAGAACGGGCAACCAATGAACTTGATGCTCAAGCTATGAGGGAACTGGCAACTCTGTATCAGTCTGCACTAGTCGAAATTCAATATCTCATTACCAATGCTGCAGATGAACTAGGCATGGTTCGACTTTCCCAGTTACAAGCTCTTACCACTCAGATTGAAGGTATCCTTAATCAGATAAACCTCACTCAGTCGAATATGGTTGATGGTTATATCGTTGAAGCGGCTAAGAACGGTGGCAATACGTTTTCTACCAGCATTCCTGTTGAGAGAGTTTCGCAGTCTATTGATTCAGCGGCTTTAGCTGTGCGAACTATGAAGCAAAAAGATGGTTTACAGCTTAGCGATCGTCTCTGGCGTGTTCATCGCAATGCAAAAGAACAGTTAATTCAGGCTGTAGAACGTGCGGTTATTTTGGGTAACTCTGCAGCTGATGCTGCTCAGGAATATCAGCGAAGGGCTGGAGCAGTACCGACAGAAATTACTCAACAGGCAAACATGGCAAGTAGCTCGGCACTCAGTAAAAAAATGAAAGATGCCCTGATAGACGATCAAGGCACACCGTATCACCAAATTAAGCGAGTGATGCGTACTGAAATCAACCGAGCTCATGGCATGGCTTTTCAGAATTCAGCCTTTGAGAATGAGTTTGTTGTTGGTACCAAATTTAAACTTAGCCCTAATCACCCAAGGCGGGATATTTGCGATATGCACGCAAGGGTTAATCTGTATGGCTTGGGAAAAGGTGTTTATCCGAAAGGAAAGAGCCCATGGCCAGCGCATCCAAATACATTGAGTTATGAACAAGTGGTGTTCATCGATGAAATCACAGAAGACGATAGAACTAATACATCAAATCGCATTGATTGGTTAAAAGGGCAAAGCAGAGACACACAAAAAGCGGTGCTTGGCCATGATAAAAAGGTGTCAGCATTACATCGGGATATCCTGTCTCAAAACATGATAGCTACGCCTTGGAAGCACGTAGAACCAGCCTTGAAACGTAAGGGTATTGATACTGACAGCCTGTGAATAACTTGCCCCCTGTTTTCCACGTAGATTTCCTTATAATGCTTACGTCAGTCAAAAAGTTAGAGACAATCAGTCAGTTGCTAGGGGATTACAATGAGTGTTGCACCAAATCAAAATCATCAGCCAAACCAAACCACTCAGCTAATCAGTAAGGTCACTTGTATTTGTGGCCACTGCATTTGTGATAGCGAAGGTATCATCCGTTCTCGATGCGTGAAGCTTCATGAAGGTACAGCATTGTGCCGTTGTAAGCGTTGGGTAAAAGTGCCAGTTGTAAAAAAAGCCTGAGATTCAGGCTTTCTATTAGAATTTTGCTGGGCGGATTCCGATTGAACTTTGTTTAAAGAACGCTTCTTTATAAGTTACATCATTGTTGTACCTGTCTCTTATAAAGCGTTTTAGACGGACATCCATTCGCCCCCCAAATATGATGGATTTAATCGCCTTGGGCTCATGCCTAACTATTTTGAAATTCGGGGCGTGGGTTACAGTTAATTCATCTATGTTTTTGTTACTTAACTGAAGCCGATACTCGTTTTCATAAGCCCACTCTTTGAGTTTTATTCTCATAATCCTCCAGAATTCGTCACCTACAGCTTTAGATTCCTCTTCAAAGAAAACGCTTCTAATAAAACGGATCATTTCAAACTCGCCAATACTATCCAAATAAGTCACTTTGCTGGCTTGCATAAAATCACTTTCCCACTCTATACAAAACCCATGATGTTCATTTGCATAGTGGGACCACATGAGGTTATTAAGTGCGTCAGGTGTAACGCAGTAAAATACATAGCTATCTAAAGTTTGGTTTATGTGCTTAAGGTATTCATCAAACTTTCTCTTCCCTTGCTCACCTTTCATCCATGGCCTGTTTTTTTCCCTTTGTAAATAGGGCATTGCTCTTAATAACTCTCTTATTTGATGCTTATTAGGAGTATGAATCTTTATTTTTGTATCAAAAGGATCGTTGAAAGCTGTCCTGCTTGTAAATTTGGATGTGTGATTGAATAGATTAGCTAGCGAATATTCACCAATAGCTTTAAGTTCTTCATTATTTGTTGTTTCTATTATTTTATTTACATCGTATGTAGGACAATATTTGTAAAAATATTTGGGTTGTTCTTCCATAAATTTCCCTACTGTATGGCGATTAAAAGGTCCGTGTTCGGCACAGACTTTTTTTAAAACATGTGTGATTAATGGTTGCGCAATGCAACAAATTGTCGCATTATTATCTCGACGAATGCACAAGCCAAAAAAACACTAAACACTAAACACTAAACACTAAAC
>NZ_JACVEG010000003.1:0-203780 GCF_014596725.1 Vibrio sp. Y2-5 | reverse complement strand
CAAACAGACAAACAGACAAACAGACAAACAGACAAACAGACAAACAGACAAACAGACAAACAGACAAACAGACAAACAGACAAACAAACAAAAAGGGTATTCGTATGGCAACAAGCGTAAGGCTGGATGATGCGTTCGTCACTCATGTCAAAGTCCACGCTGAAGCAGAAAGCCGATCAGTGCCGAAACAAATCGAGTATTGGGCGAAAATTGGTCAGATAATGATCGATAACCCCGATTTATCTTATGATTTTGTTCGCGACGCACTATTGGCTTCTGAAGAAGTCAAATTAGGGAGCGTAAAACGCTATGAGCGACGCACAAGAAGAAAAATCGATTGAGGTATACGAAACAAGACGTTTCGAAAAGCAGTTAAGTAAATTATCTGAAGCCCAATGTGAAGTGGTGGAAGATGAAATTGAAAAGATTATTGAAGATCCAGAGATAGGCGCACAAAAAAAGGGGGATTTATCCCACTTGTGGGTGCATAAGTTTAAGCTGGATAAGCAAGAAGTCTTACTAGGGTATTCTTGGGTAGAAGATAAGTTGGAGTTGTACCTCTTAAATATCGGACCTCATGAAAACTACTATGACTCAATGAAGAAGAGCCGCAAAGCCGATTTGAAACTTATTGGTTAACCCCTCCAAACGGTTAACCCACTATTCCAAACTGTCCATAAATGGCGACCGAGCCCCTGAATATTCAGGGGCTTTTTTCGTTTATAGGCAAAGGAAATCTCATGATTAAGTCTCACCTCGCGGCTAGTGTTGTACTGGCGCTTTCATCATCAGCACCCCAAGGTGTGATTCATCTACTTTCTGACGCTGTAAAGGTGGATACCTCAAATAAACGCAGTGTCGTCACCATTACCCGAACCGGAAAATTTTGTGACCCACGATACGGTGAGTTTGAACTGACCCAGCAGATGTTCGATTCCATGATCAAAAACTTCAACGCTGGAGTTTATGGCCAAGAAATTAATATCGATATTGCACACAAGCCAGAAGATGGTGCTGGGGCGGTGGTAAGACGTTTATTTACCGACCGTGGACGTTTACGAGCAGAGGTGGAGTGGTACGAACTCGGCATCAATAAAGTCACCAAAGACGGTTTCAAATACTTGTCTGCCGAAATACATCCTAATTATGTCAGCAACGAAGCCGGAGAGAACGGCCAGTATCCAGAATTTGGTCCAACGCTCTTAGGGGCAGGTTTGGTCACCAGACCATGCATTAAGAACCTGGACAAAATCGAACTTAGTGAAGCCAGCCTTCACGAATGCCCAACCTATCTTTCCGAGTCTCTAGCTAATAAATTTTCTGAGGAACGTCAAACCATGTGGACACAACTGATTGCGCTGTTTGAAAAGCAGCTGAAAGGTTTCAAGCTGTCGGCTGAGCAACACACAGCGATGGTGAAATTACTCACTGATTCACTGACAGGTATCAGTGATGAAGCACAAGCAAAGGTGCTAAGCGAACAAATTGAAGGCATTGCCAAGCAGTTGTCTGAATCGGGCAACTCATCTGTACCGGTGATTAACCTAAATGGTGGTTCACTAAGCGAAGCTGATGTCGTGCGTATTCTTAGTGAACAAGCAGCTAAGTCGCTGCAAGCTCAAGCAGACGCAAAACAAAAGCTTGATGCAAAAGTCAAAATCTTTACGGAAGCGATCGATAAAGCCGAAGGCCTTAGCGACGAAGTGAAGAAAGAGCTAAAAGAAACTCAAGACCTGATCACGGTTGAAATGTCTGATGAGCAAGTCACCAAACTGGCTGAAAACCAAATTGCTCATGGCAACCAAAAAATGGTTTCTATTCAGCTAAGCGAAATGGGCTTTATGGGGGCACCATCTGGTTCAGTGATGCCAACACCAGACCAACAACGCGAAAGCTTACAGCTACAAGAACAAATTCACGCTAACCTACGCAACACCAATACTTATGCGTTAGGTCAGTTACACCTAACTGAAGAGAAAAACCTGCCTGCGTTCTGTCGTCAGGTACTTGCAGAGTTTGACCGCAAAAACCACCGCCGCATTCATGCTGAGCGCCTAGTACTGGCGGGGCAAGGTGGCGCTAACGTTATGTCTGATTCTGAATTGCCAGTATCCGTTCAGCGTGAAGTCATTCGTGAAGCTCTCTCAGATCTTAACGTTCTGCAGCTGGTGCAAACACTGACAGATTTCAGCGCGTCAGCAACCACACAAATTCCATACGAAAGCCGTGATGTTTCCGCCATTATGGGCGATGGCATTGTGTTTGAGCACGGTACCATTCCAAAAGTGAAAAACTCACAACGCATGGATTTGGCTTACGTATTGCCAATGAAAGTCGCGTTTGAAGTCTCGAACGAGCTCATGCATTTTTCCAAGTCTTCAGCCATTAACTGGGATGCTTGGGGCCGTAACGTAGCAACAGCTAGCCGCATCATCAAAGAGATGGTTGCACGTCGCATCGTCAATGCAATGCAACGTGTCGCTGACTCATACTTAGCTGCAGATGTGAACGGTGAAGCAATCACTGCTCAGCTGCAAGATTCGTATGAATTCAAAACAGCACAGTTCCCAGTGGTCGCGCCGCATCAACAATACGATTTGCAAGGCAACACTGTTGGTAACACTGAAAACCCAATGGTTCTCACCATTGATGCAACACAAATTAAGCCATTTGACGGAACAGGCTCTCAGGCCGCAGGTACTTACTACATTGTCACCTCATACAACCTAGGCAAGTTCGTGTTGGTTGATGAATCTGGTGCATTGAAGTCTGTAACCGCTGGCGCTGCGTCTATCAGCTATAGCTACGCAACCAACATCGTCAAAGTGGACAGTGATATTCCAGATGGCGCAACGCCAGATAAGCACTACAACAAACTGTTGCAGGCGATTGGCCGTCGCAAAGCCATCATGAAAGATGATCGCTTTATCACTCCTGACTTCCTATTGATGTCACACACCCTGAACGATACCTGTACCAACGCTGAGCAGTTCGTCGCATCGATGAAGCGCAATGGAACAGACACCAATTCACAAGGTGATCTGGAAATGGTGAAAGCGCTACCTGCGTATTCAACTAACGCTCCAGCAACGCATCTGGGTGATGAACGTATCATCATGGGCCAAAAAGGTGCGATGGCTTACTCAGTGGTGAAACCTTTCACTCTGAGCGACATGCAAGAAGCGCGTGATGCTAATGGTCAGTTGAAAGGTGGTAAGGAAGCTTACGGTGAAGAGTACAACGCAATTCACTGTCCTAAACCAATTCGTAACCGCTTTACCAGTGTACTGTTCTATTCAGCGACAGGTCGATAGAGCGAGCCATTGCCCCGTTACTGTAAATACAGTCTCGGGGCCTTTTTGCTAACCAATTTAAGGTAATAAATCATGCCAATCATGACTGCATACACAAACAATACTAAGCAAGCCGTTAATATCGGTGGCCGCACTGTTCATCCTGGGGAAACTCGTGAAGTAGATGCGCGCTTTGTTCCTGCCGCGGCTCAGGTTAATCGTGCGATCGTTATTCTCTATATCAACTTCAGCATTACGCCTAAGTACTTTGGGCAAACAGTCGTGCAGCCAAACACTGCAGCACGCTTACCAATTATCCATTTTGAAAATCCAAACAAAGCGGATGCCGGTGCATTCCAGGATAAGATTTTCGAAGAACTCCTAACGAAGAAGATTGATGAAATTAAGCCTTTCTTTTCCGAGTTGACGGATGAAGAACTGGCGCGTTTATCAGAGCTTGAAGCGGCTGACCAGAAACGTAAGGGGCTACTCAGCGGTATTGATGAAGAGTTGGCCACACGAAAAGCTGAGCGAGACTTAACGCCTGCAGCTTTCGCCAAAACGCTAGAAGGTAAAGACGAAAGCGAGCTGCAAGTTGAACTGCTCGCAGCGGGTGACAATGAAATGAAACTCACGGTTATCCAGGAAGCTTTGTCCAAACTTAAAGAGCAACAGTAAACCCGCCAATCTTAGCCCGGACTAGCTTCGGGCTTTTTTCTTAAGGAGTCTCAATATGTGGGATACAGTCAAATCGCTAATTGCAGACGCAGCGCCTTTGGTTGGTAGCTTGATTGGTGGTCCAGTGGGTGGCGGTGTTGGTGCCTTGGTGGCGAATGCTCTAGGGGTGGAACATACACCGGAAGCGATTGAAGCTGAAATCCGCCGCAATCCTGACGCGTTACTCAAGATCACGGAAATGGAAAGTGAAGAGCGTATTCGGTTACGTGAATTAACTTACCAGCAAGCTGAACTCGAAAGTACAGAGCGCAAACTTGCGCTAACCGAGCAGCATAAAACCATGCAAGCCGAATTGGCGAGCGACGACGCTTATGTTCGTCGTTGGCGCCCAACATTTGGCTATGCCGTTTGCTTAGCCTGGTCATCATTATTCTTTGGTATTTGTCTGCTCATGATCATTCACCCTGAATACACAGAGCAAGCCTTTGCTGGAGCTGCAAAACTCACTGGATTATTCAGTGTGGCGTTAACCGTTCTCGGGCTGAACATTCACAAACGTTCGCAAGATAAACAAGTCTCCGCAGGTGTGGTGCCAGCAGGCGTGTTAGGGAGTATCGCCTCGACCATTCGCGGAGGTAGTAATGTCAAATAGCCCTGTGTCACAAGGCGAGTTCCACTCTTTCCGTGTTGAAATGCGTGATTACATGAAGCAGCAAACCAACCTAATGAGCCAGATGGTTGAACTACAAACCAAGCACTCAAATTTGGAAAACCAGTTTGGGCGCTTAGATCGCGATTTCGATAAATTGGAAGAACGAGTAAGACCTTTAGAGCAAGGGCAGAGTGGCACCAATGAAAAGACCAAGTACAACCGTGATCTTATCTGGATACTGCTAGGCATTCTCGCCAGCGTCTGTACTTTTATGTTTAAAAATCAGGTGGGTTAACCATGCAATTAGCTACGTTAATAGACCGTCTAAAGAAAGCCATGATGGATAGCGCTGAACTTATTGAAGGCACTGAACAACAAATAGTTGAAACTGCCTTGTCTGATTTCAGCCGTTATCGACCGCATATTAAGGTTGCAACCTTTTCTCTCATGACAAACCAAATGCTCTATTTGGCACCGAGTGACATGATTCGAGTTCGAACTGTGTTGTACGGCCAAAGCCAAAGAGCGAAGCAACCTTGGGAACAAGGATACCCTCGTAACTTACCGCGCTTGTCTGTGATTGAAAGTGATGAAAACCAGAAGTGGGTGCAACTTTCTCATTATCCGTCTGAATCGGTAGTGATGAGCTGTGGTCGTGATTTCTCATACACCTACTACGGTAGCCGTAAAATTGTTAACGATGCCATTTCTGTCGATGTTCAAGATGAGTCTCTGCTGCTTCTTCGCTGCATTGCTGAAGCGGTGAAATACATTGCGGTTCATCAATTGAATAAAACTGTATCGGTGCGTAATAGCGTGGGTGGTGAAGCTAAGAACGGAACGCCAGCAGCTATTCATGAGCAGCTGATGACACAGTTTGAACGGCAGGTAAAAGATGCGTGAGTTAAGTGTTGAGCTACATACATCGGTTCTGGATGAGGCGTTCAGATCTGCTCCAGATATTCTAAATAGACATTTGAAAGCCGGCATTAGCCATGCTGGCTCAATTGTTTCTCGAGCAGCCAAAGAAGAAGCTCCGAAAGCTGAAAGCACGTTAACTCATTCAATTCGTTCCAACGTCGTAGGCGAACTGCAACGCATGGTCACCAGTTCACTGCGGTACAACGCTTTTGTTACACAGGGAACTGAGTCTCAAGGAATACCACCGGTTCAGTCAGTGCTTGATTGGGTTCGAGTTAAACGCATTCAGCCCAAGTACCCAAAAGCCGATCAACGAGATTTAGCTTTTATGATTGCTCGCTCTATTGCCAAGAACGGCACCCAAGGCAATGACTTCTACGACCGTGCTGCAGAACAAACTCAAGACCAAGTTGCCGACATTCTCAAGCGCTCTGTGAATGACGGTTTGCGAGCTGCAGGTTTTCAACTCTAGGAGAGCAACATGCCACAACCTATGCCCAATGAAATATTGGAAGGCATTAAAAGTGCTTTCGAAACTCGTTATCCAACTCGCACTGTAACTCGCAACTGGCAGGATAGAGCCGCATATAAAAACGAAGAGTTAAAGCCTGGCATATTAACGCTGGTTTATTCCGGTGAAAGCCCACTTGGGGATGTGTACAACACCAGAATGAACTTCATGGTGATTGGACGTATTTACTGTGGAAAAGATGCTGACGGTATCGATGTTGAAGATGCAGAGCTCAATTTCTTAAAAGAGTGGCGATTGTTTTGTTCCTCGTCGGCCGCAGGCAATATTTCTATCCAGAAAGTGATGACATCGCAGCAACAAGAAAAACCGGATGGTTGGTTTATTTGTGAATGTGTGGCTGGCCCGTATGACTTTGGCGGTGAAATAGATTGGTTGCCAGAAGGGCCAGAAGAAGTACCGGCTGAAATTCATGTTGGACTTTCGCCAGATATTGGCAATGAAGAGAACTATTTTACATTGTCCGATTTGGAGCCCGAAGAGAATGCATGAGTTTACTCAGTCTCAACTAGTGCGCTTAATTTCCCAGATGATCCAAATCGGTACCATCGTCGAAGTTAAGGCTAAACCGCTCCGCTATAAAGTTCAGTTCACCTCTAATTTAACCACTAGTTGGATTCCATCAGATGTTGGTCATGCCGGTGCGGTGAAAGATTTTGCGCCTCATCAAGCGGGGGAGCTCGTTCTGGTTGTGAAGGAATTCAATACTCAGGGCGGAGTTATCGTTGCCAGCTTGAACCAGAACTCAAAAGACCAACCGAAAGATGATCTCAATCTGTTCTATCGGGAGTTTCCCGATGGTACTTGGTTGCAGTACGACATGGCCAACAAAGTGCTATCTGGTTCGGTAGTTGGCAAAGTTAATCTCGATGCAGCAACAGAAATTCGCTTAGCCGCTCCCAAGCTTATCTTTGATGGCGACATCGAGCATGACGGCAAGCAAACCTCTACGGGTAATATTGCATCGCAAGCCAGTATTTCAGCAGTAGCCAACGTTTCTGCGGGACAAAATATTTCTGACAGCGTTCGCACTATGGCTCAGGATCGAGAGATTTATAACGGTCACAAACATCCGAATGACACACCAAATACTCAAGCTCCAATTCAGAAACAGTAGGTAAGTTATGGCCACAGGAATTAATGAAAATACCGGCTTACTGATAACCGATGCGGCAGAACGTAAGCAACGTCTGAATCGTTGTTTTAAAACTCGCAGAGGCTCTTTGCCGCTTAACCGTGCTTATGGTTCAAATTTGCCGGACAGAGTGGATAGAAATATCACGCCCGATTTAGCTATCGATATTTATGCCGACGTGGCTGACGCTATCGCTCACCCTCCAAACGGATTCACTGACGAGCTAAAACTAGTGAAAACATGGCTAGAGTATGGAGAAAATGAAGTGACGTTATCTGTGGAAGTAGAGCTACTTTTTGACGGCTCCATCGAAGAGATTTCGGGGCTAAGCTTGTGAACCAAATTGAAATATCACAACTACCGCCACCTGAAATTGTCCAGCAGTTGGATGCGTCTATTCCTCGTGACCGTATGTTGGCTCGTTTTGCTGAGCTTATGGATACCAATGTACCTAAAGCGGGTGACCCGCTTTATTTTGCTTTTTCGGCAATGGGAGAAGAGGTCACCCGAGCTCGCCAAGAGTTCCAGGATATTTCATTGGAAAACATGGTGGCGTACGCAACAGGCAACAACTTGCAACGCTTAGCCGACTGGCGTCCAGTAGAAAAATTCGATACTGAAACGGATGATGAGTTTCGCCGTCGAGTTCAAATGGCTCCAGAAAGCTTCTCAACAGCAGGGCCCGATGGCGCTTATATTTTCCATGCTTTAGCTGCAGATGCAGATGTTCAGGATGCATACCCTGATAGCCCAGACGGTTTCATCGTCGATTTATACATACTTAGCAGAACGGGTGATGGCACAGCACCACAAGCTTTGCTTGATAAGGTAAACAGCTATGTTAGCAAGGACAACCTAAGACCGTTGAACGATAAGCTGACTGTTAAATCCGCAGTCATTAAACCTTATGTGATTGAAGTAGAGCTGACGTTGCCAAATGGACCAGGGGAAAGTGAAACTATCACCCAAGCAACTAAACGACTACAGAGTTTAGTCACTGAAACACACGTTCTTGGTGGGCAAGTTTCTCTGTCTTTGATTAACGCTGCAGCTCATGTTCAAAGTGAAGGCTCAGATTCTAATGTGAGTTTTCAGCCCGTCATCGATGTCAACATTCTTCAACCTGCAGCTTCAGTGCTGTGTGCTATGACAGAAGCACCTTACTGTACAGACATCATAGTTACTCAGGCAGGTGCTGTGTAATGACATCGGTATTCGTTAGTAAGTTGCCTCCATCTGCTTCAAAGATGGAACGAGTGATGGAGCAAGTGTTCTGGGAAGAACTGGCTCTTATTGAGCGCGACATTCGCAACTTTTACGACCCATATCAGTGCCGAGTAGATTTACTCCCGTATTTAGCCTGGGAAATGAGCGTTGACTATTGGGATGAGAATTGGAGCGAGCAAACCAAGCGCGATGTTATTGCGGCTTCTAACCCGATTCACACCACCAAAGGGACTCGTTACGCTCTGGATAAAAGCATCGAATCTATTCGAGATGATGGTTTGAGCGTTACAGAATGGTTTGATGACGAAGCGAATTTAGCCCCCGGTTTTTTCCGAGTTAACTTGGAGGCTCGAAATTCCGATATCGATGAAAATACGGTACCGCAAATCTATACGGCAGTGAATAACGCCAAAAATACACGCTCTCACTTAGAGAGTATTTCTATTACCAGTCAAATCCAGAATCCTATCAATATTGGTGTATTGAGCCGAATGGGCTTAGCGATTCGCTCTGGCCCATGGCGAACCGAAAACATTGTTAGCTCAGTTAATGTTGAGCATGTCAGTTTTGTTCGCCTTGGTATGATCATTCGATCTGGCGCATTACCCTTGGAGTTAGAATGAGTATTCCAGAATCTGCGCTGAACTATGGTTCAATTCTCACCTTGCTAGGTGAAAATGCAGAAATAAACGGGAAACTGAACAACAAGCCGATCAACTTTACTCATATTGCGATTGGTGATGGTAACGACCAGTATGTTCAGCCTTCTCGAACTCAAACGACATTGGTCAATGAAATTACTCGCATCCCAATAACTGGGATGGAGAAAATTGAACCATCAGAAGAGGGCGGAATCCCTCTACTAAAAGTTTGGGCAAAAATCCCAGATAATATTGTTGATGTCGCTGTGCGGGAGTTTGCAGCGATTGCGGTTTATGATGGCAATTCCTATCTCCACGCTGTTGGGAACTCGGTTCGTATTCCAATTCTCTCCGGTGTTAACAATGGCGGAGAAGTGAATGATATCTACATTGAGATGACATTCGCTGTGACATCACTCGATCCTATTATCATGATTGACCCAACAATCGTGACGGCAACACGTAAATATGTGGACGATAAAGACAAAGCACATGTTGATGCTCCAGATCCACACTCGCAGTACGCCATGTCAGCTAATTCCCAGTTCCTGCCTTACGATGCAACGCGCATCTACTCGGTAGGTGAGGTTTGCTACACCAAAGATGCGAACGGAAAAGTCAGCTATTGGGAATGGTACTCAAATGTTGAGTCGTTAGCGGGTAAAGACCCATTAGACATACTTAACCGTCAAACTGGCTGGGTTGATGAAACCAAACCGTTCTACTGGACACCGTTTAAGAAATCTCGCTCAGGTTCAACCCAATGGCCATGGATGAGCATGACGTTTCCAG
Organism: Vibrio sp. Y2-5; assembly: GCF_014596725.1. Taxonomy (GTDB): domain Bacteria; phylum Pseudomonadota; class Gammaproteobacteria; order Enterobacterales; family Vibrionaceae; genus Vibrio. The sequence goes on along the minus strand of NZ_JACVEG010000003.1, from coordinate 193,912 downwards.
AAGGAACTCTGAACGTTCTTGGTAACTCAGTACCAACCGCTGTTTTTTGGCGATTAGCCGAAGCATTACCAGAGTTCGTAAATGCTGGAACAGGAATGATTGATTTCCCTGAAACTGGCGGTGAGTTCTTCCGTGTGCTTGACCAAGGGAGAGGTATTAATATTGGCCGAGGATTCAACACTTTAGAGCTGGATGAATTTAAATCACATAACCACTTGATTGGACTTCAAGATATACCATCTCAAGGGGGAGGAGGAGTAGCTGAAGGTTACGGTAATCTTGATGCGTTTGGTGGTTCAATGAGTTCTGGTGGAGCAGAAACCCGACCTCGAAACTTAGCCTTCCCGATTCTTGTAGAGGTATAACCCGTGAAATATTGGACTATTAACAAAGAAACAAGAGAAGTCATTGCCTCAGGTGATACCGGCAAATGGAATATGCCTCGTAACGTCCTGCTGGTTGAACCTTTACCTTCAAAAGAGGGTTTTGCCGTCGTTGCTACAGCTGATTTGAAAGGCTCAGAATATGTCGCCGACCATCGTGGCAAAACCATCTACAACAAAGCCAAACCACTTGAATCAAAACAAGTGAAAGACTTGGGTGATATTGAAGAGGGTTGGACGCTAACCCAACCACCTAACCAATACGTTACTTGGAGCGATGAACTAGCCGATTGGCAAGTTGATACCCAAGCTAAATATGAAGCTGAACTTCAGCAAGTCGCCAACACTCGCGAAAGCCTTTATGTGCAGATAGTTGATCGCCTGAACAACGAAGCCAAAATGATTCGTCGTGTTGAAGGGAACGAGGCTAAAGCAGCTGAATATGAAGCGCAGGCCGATGCAGCTTACAAGAAGATTAGAGCTGACAACCCTTGGCCTGAACTGCCAGTTTGAATAACCCCTCCTTTTCACGTCTTTAACCCATAAACTTAAGAAAACAGTGCCGCTGAAGGTGAGTTTCTAACAACAAAGGAACTACACCATGACCTTTAAACATGGCATCTTTGGAGTAACCGACAACAGTGGTGTGCGACCAATGCAAATGGCCGACACGTCTTTTGCTGTTGTTGTGGGTACCGCTCCAGACGCAGATGCAGAAACTTATCCTCTAAATAAACCCGTTCTTGTGGCAGGTAACATTCACAAAATCGCTAAGCTCGATATGGTGGGTAACAACGCTGGCACGCTGCCGGATGCACTCGAAGCAATCTATGACCAAAAGCGCTGTGCTATTGCGATTATTCGCGTAGAAGAAGGCGTGGATGCAGCGGCTACCATCCTCAATATTATTGGTGGCGTTGACCCAGTAACAGGTGCGAAGTCAGGTCTTGAAGCCATTCTTGATGTGCAATCCATTACGGGGAAACGTCCTCGTTTATTGCATGTACCTGATTTCTTAAAAGAACAAGCAGTGCTTACCAAGTTGCTACCTATCGCCACTCGATTGCGCTGCAAAGTGTTTGGTGAATGCCCGGGAACCACTTACGAAGAAGCGGTGGCTTATCGTCAGTTGTGGGGTGACAAACGCTTAGAGCTATTCTGGCCACGCATGAAAAATGCCGAAGGTCGTTTGGTTCCAATGAGCTCATACATGCTCGGGTTGGAAATCCAAAAAGACCAGGACCCGAACTACGGCTACAGCGCCTCAATCTCCAACTTAAAAATCAACGGTACCTTGGGCACTGAAATTCCAATTGATTATGCAGACGGTGATACCAACTGCATGGCGCACTTACTGAACGAAAACCAAATCACCACCGTGATTCTCGATGACGGCTACCGTTCTTGGGGCAACTTGAGCTGTAGTGATGATCCTAAATGGCGGTTCAATTCTCACGTCCGTGTTAACGACATGATTCTGGACATGATCACAACCAGCTTGAAATGGGCGCGCGACCGTAAAATCCTGCGTACGTTCGTGGAAGATGTGACGGATTCCGTTCAGCAAGGTCTTGATGGTGAAACCCGAGCAGGGCATTTATACGGCGCAACCGCATGGGCTGACCCAGATTTAAACCCGCCGGAATCCATCATTGCGGGTAACTTCTATCTGGATTACGACTTCACTCCTCCTGGTATCGCTCAAAACATTACGGTCACCAGCCACTTTATTAACGATTACGCCGACGTAATCTTCGAGTAAGGAATTCCCATGGAACGCAGACCACCAAAAGTGCTCGCCGATTATGCCTGGTTTCAGGATGGCGTTGGCTTAATAGGCTTAGTGCCAAAAGTGAAATTACCACCGCTGAACAGAGAGGTGGAAGAATACATTGCTGGCGGTATGGCTGGCTCAATCAAAATCGATATGGCAGCTCTGGCGCTAGAAGATATCGAAATCACGATCGCAGAAATTAATGCATCTACCATCGCTATGTTTGGTTTAACCAATGGCTTGGAAAAGCCGTTTGTTTTCCGTTCCGCGCTGCAAGGTCAGAATGGTGTTGAATCTTTTACGGTAAAGGCTACTGGTCGAGTTTATGGGCTCGATATGGGCGAGTTCGAACGTAAAAAACTCACAGAGATGAACTGCAAAATTACATGGACAACTTACACCATTTTGCAAGGCGGTGTGGAACTGCTGCACATTGATATTCTTGGTGGTATCGAGCGTGTGGGTGGTGTTGACCTTCGAGCAGGCATTAACAAAGCATTGGGTATTTAGGAGTAACCATGTATCAACCAATTGAGATTACACTGCAAGTGCCACAAAAACTGGATGATCAGGTAAAAACATCTGTCACTATGCGACCGCCAACAGCTAACGATGTCATTCTGGCGCAGAAGAACAGCCGCTTGGCTCATAACGGTGAATTTTATGATGACAATGCAGAGCATGAAGCGCACTTGTTTGCCAACTTGACGAACACGACCCGCGAATTCATTGGTAGCTTAGCGCAATATGACTACCTGCAACTGCAAAAGGCATATGACTGTTTTTTGTTACCACTCCCGAGACATGCCGCTCAGTCTGCATTGCTATTTCCAAGTTCTGCGGCGGAATCTCCCTCGAAGAGCTCCGACGATTAACCATAGCGGAACTGTTCGACTGGCTCACTGAGTGTAAAAAACTCAGTGAGTTGAAAGACGAAAAAGAGGACTAACAATGGCAGACAACAAAGCATCTGTCGGGATTGGTGTAGAAGCTCGGGTTGACAGGTCTGTCTCCCGAGCTTTTGACGATCTAGAGCGTCAGAATCAGCGCCTGGGTAAAAGCAATCAACGACTAAAAAACGAAACTACTAAGCTCGGTAGAGAAAACCAACGCACTGGCAGAACCGTTACCCGTACGGGTAATGGCTTCATCAATGCGGGTAAGAAGGTTCGCAAATACACCCAAGACATTGGTGCCGCAATTAAGAAGAGCGACCTTATGCGGCGCAGTGTCGAAAAGATGGATGACGGTCTCGATAGCATAGGCAATAAGTGGACAGCATTAGCAACGGGAGCCGCTGGAACAGGTTCAGCCGTTGCGGTTATGGGTTTAGAAGAACGCTATGAACGCTTAGGTATTCAGGCGGGCAAAACCAAAGACGAAATGGCGACGCTGCGAGCCGAGATGTTTGCCACTTCTCAGCAAGCGGATGTTCGAGTAGATCAAAGCGAAATGCTCACTGCCGTTGAGAAAATTGTTGAGAAAACTGGTGATCTAAAATTCGCCCAGGACAACATGGCCAACATCGGTCGGGTTATGCAAGCCACTGGTGCTACTGGTGTTGATGTCGGTGAAATGTTCGCAGACATGTCGCAGAAGTTCGGGCTGAAGAATAGCGAAGATGTGCTTTCCGCTATCGATACTTTAGTCGTCCAAGGTAAAGCCGGTGCATTCACATTGCAGAACTTGGCAGCTGAAGGTGCGTCTGTATCTGCAGCTTATGCGGCCATGGGAAGAACAGGGCCAAAGGCCGTTCAAGAAATGGGTGCCATGCTGCAGATCTCCCGTATGGGTTCAGGCTCTGCCGCAGAAGCGGCCAGTGCGATGGAATCTGTTCTGGCAGACATCACTTCCAACTATGAAGACATCGAAAAGCTTGGCATCGAAGTGTTTGATGAAGAAGCTCTAGCGCGAGGAGAAAAGAAATTCCGCGACTTGCCTTCAATCGTCAAAGAGATCATGGAAGCCACCAATTCCGACATTACCGAATACAGCCAACTGTTTGGTGATGAAGCCATGCGCTTTATGAAAGTGCTCTCCAGTGATGATGGAAAAGCCTCGTTCGATTCTTTCTTGTCTATCAGTGGTGATGGTACCGCCGTTCTGCAGGATTCTGCTCGAGCAGCTCAAACCGCGAACGCAGCCATGATGACATTGAAAACCGCATGGATGAGTTTCGCCGATGAAAAACTGGCAGAGCCGATCGCAGACCTTGCCGATGCAATCAACAGCATCGAACCTGAAAACCTCAATAAGGCATTAACCGGTGCAACAGCATTAGCGGGAACATTGGGTGCTGTATGGGCAGGACGCAAAGCGTACAAAATGGGTAAAAGCGTGGTTGATTTTGTTCGTGGTCCCAAAGGTGGCGGTGCAGGTGTACCAGGTTTACCAAGCGGTGAAGTGTCTAATGTTTATGTTACCAACATGCCATCAGGCGGCTTTGGTGGAGGAATGGAAAGCGGAGGAAAACAACGGCGTCGTCGTGGAAAACCACGTACTCGTTCTATGCCAGGAAGAACACTCAGTAAGTTGGGCGGTTTAACTCGTAAGCTGCCTTATATTGGCGCGGCTCTTGGTGCTCTCGATATTGGTTCAACACTGATGGATGATTCACTCTCAAGCAAAGAAAAGTCCAAAGGTGTCGGTGGAACTGTTGGCGGCATGGGAGGAGCGTTAGCTGGAGCAGCTGCTTTGTCATTTATTCCTGTCGTAGGGACTGTTGCAGGTGCCCTTATTGGTGGATTAGGCGGTGAGAAAATCGGGGAGTGGATTGGTGGTCTGTTCGGTTCAGATAGATCCAAACCCGGTGACGCAGTTAAAAGAGCTAATGCTCAGAATGCACCGCAGCTTAATCAATCCGTCAACAGCACGGCAAGAACGCTCAACAGTTCGTCCAATAGCAATGCACCGGCACAGATAAACTTCAACCCTGTTTTCCATGTTCAAGGCAACGCCAGCGATGAGCAAATCGATAAGCTAGAGAAGATGGTAATGCGCGTGGCCAAGCAGATGGAAAAACTGAATGTGGGCGGTCGCAATGTACGCTTTGCAGATTCATAAGGAGAACCCATGGCAGATGTAATGATGGCACTGGGTGAATATCGCTTCAGTATCGATACCGCCGCTCTGCAAAGCATTAGTGAAACCTACGCTTGGCGCTGGGCTGATAAGAATTTGGCAGGTCGAAAGCCCCGTTCTCAATTCATAGGTGGAGACTTGGCCACACTGCGTTTTGAAGGAACCATTTATCCGCATTTTCGCGGTGGCTTAGGGCAAACCGATAAGATGAAAGCGGAAGGGGATAAAGGCAAGCCGCTGCGCATGATTGATGGTTTAGGTAGAGACTGGGGCTTATGGACAATGCGAACGCTGGAAGTCAACAAAACCAAACTCTTCACCAAGGGCGTGGCGCGTAAAATCGAATTCACCATCGAGATCAAAGAGTATCCAGATAAGGAATAGCCATGACCAAGTACATCACAAAAGAAGGTGACCAAATCGATGACATCGCATACCGCTATTACGACGGTATGCCAGGAGCATTTGAAGCCGTATTAAAAGCCAATCGAGGGCTTTCGGCATTGCCTCATCCTTTAGCGGCTGGCGTGGAAATAGAACTGCCTGTTCTCGAGCAACCGGCACAAGAAGAAGAGATCAGCTTATGGGATTAAACAACTACAAAATCCTCGCAAACGGTAAAGACATCACCCCAACCATTCGCGATTTCTTTGTTCGCTTGGTTATCAATGACGCCGCGGGTATCGATAGCGATAGCTTTGAACTGGTACTGGCCGACGATGGCAAAATAGCGTTCCCACGCAATGAAGCCACCATGCAAATCTACACAGGGAAAGATGATAAACACTTGGTGTACAGGGGTAGTTACACCGTTAACTCAGTAAAACTGCGTAGCCCTGAAAAACAAATTGTGCTCTCTGGCGATGCTGCGAACCTAGGTGGCAGTTTTAAAACTCAGCGTGATTACACCTGGCAAACCACCACACTGAAAACTCTGGTTGAAACCGTGGCACAACGTAACGGCTTAACGCCTTCGGTGTCTGCCGAATATGCCAATACCACAATTGAACACTACATTCAGGCAGGCCAAAGCGATGCCGATTTAGTGACAGAACTGGCAACCGAGCATGGCGCCACTATGAAAGTAGCAAATAAAAAACTCGTCTTTTTTCCTCGTGGAGATAACCAAAGCGTAAGCGGTAAAACCTTACCAGCGGTAGCAGTGCATTTAACCGATGAAACCGAAGCAGAAATCACTCTGGAAGGAACCGGAAAGTTTCAGGCGGTAGAAGCGTACTGGCAAGCTGTAACCGAAGGGCAAAAACAAGTTGTGCGGGTGGGGGAAAGTACTGGAAAAGTGAAAAAACTTAGCAAGGTGTACCCAACACAAGCGGCAGCAAAAGCAGCGGCGCAGTCTGCTTTGTATCGAGAGCAGTGCGGTGATTACAAGCTCACCTTAGATGAAATGCCGTTTGTCCCTGGCATACAGGCCGAGCGCAACATCCTGCTTTCCGGACACACCAGAAAAGAGTTCAACACCTACTGGATGTGCCAAAGCGTAAGAGAAGTATTGGATGAAAACGGGCATGTACTAAGCGGAGAGTTTGTTATCCCCAAACAGGATGTTGGGGATATACCTATTCTTAAATGAAATCTTGAGCTTATAGTCACATTTTGGATAAGAAACAAAGTATTACATTGGATATTAATTAATGTAGTTTATGTATATAGAACAGTTACCCATTAAATGAGTATCACATAATGAAAATTATATCCACTTTGCTAAAAAAGCTTGCGCTTTCAAGACGGAACAAACAATTGAAAGGTAGTTCACTTGTGCCAGCTAAGCTAGAAGATGTCAGTTTTATTTTCAATCTTGTAGTGTCTAGCGCTGAAGATGGCCATTTCAATCCAATTTTGACCTTTCCTCCCGCACAACAAGGTTTACTATATCAAATAGCAACCAGTATCAAAGATGGCTGGTGTTACGTGAATCCGCACGAAGCTCGTGGTTCGCAAATATTAATTAAGCGTGTAGATGGCCAAGCGGTCGGTTTTTCTTGGATAACTAGCGGAAAAAGAGAGTATGAACTGTATCTACTAGCGGTTGAACACTCTTTTAGGAAACAAGGCATTGGTACTGAGCTATTACTAGAGTCGATTAAAGTTATCCCTATTGGCTGTACCATATACGGTCGTCTATATCGTGTGTCGAAGATAATGGCAGAAATGATGAAGAAAATAGGTTTCAGGCAAGTTCCTTCAAGTGCCCAAGATACAGTTCGTTTTGAAAAAATTAAGGTAAATTAGCTTTTTGGTTAGATTAGTGTGTTATCCCCAAACAGGATGTTGGGGATATGCCGAGGTTAAATCAATCGAGAGCTGATGATAATTCAACTAGTTTTTTGTATAGAGATAACTTACTGGAGAAAAAATCCTTGTCCAGTAACAATTTCAAATTGATTGCTACCCAATATTTTCCCCGCTTTTTCTTATCTGCTTCGGTAAGAGGGATCTTAGAAAGCTGCTCTACATAAGGTTGAAGTGCTTGGTTTGAATCTTTCTGTGGAGTTCTAAATATATCCAGAGAGACTTCCAAAATGTCAAAAATTGAACAGTGATAGAAATCAGATGGATACTCAACTGCCACTGAATAAAATGATTGGTTTTCACTGAATTGTTTTGGGTCTAAGTAGATTGACATCATTTTATGTCTGATATTGATGTTAAGTATGTTTGGATCTTTGGTGTTTTCTAAGGTGTTATTATAAATGTGTTGATTCCTCATTATTTCGTTATAGAAAACGGGAAATTTTTCGTTCAAACAAAGCAATATAACTAGTAGTGGTAAGTTTAATGTATACTTCTGTAGTGAACTTACGGAGCTAATTAGACGGTTTGTAATCTGAATAGATTGCCTTGGCGTTAATTCAAAACACTCGTATATTGAAAATAATGTTTGAAATTCAATAATGATGAATTGGTCAAGTTCTTCAATCGATCTGGGTGAGTCGAGGATTTGGGGCCAAACTTTAATAGTTGTTAGAAATTCTGGTCTTAATTTGTGAGTGTCGCAATGATATGTAAGGAAACTACTAAAAGACGGTTTTTTCAACGTACAGCGACTATTAAAAAACCTACCTAAATAAGTCCTAGCATCAAACCCTTCACCATAAATAGCTTTAACCGCGTGTTGTAATTGATCTGTATCTGTTCCAACGACAAACACCACTCCAGGTATATCAAAAATGTGCTTAATGGTTTCAAGCATTTCAACTGCATAACTTGGGCGACAGCGGTCGAGTTCGTCGATGAAGATGAATGCAGGATATTGTCTCTGCTCTAGACCAACTACGGCTTGAATCCATTGCTCTACGGATTTTTTAAGGCTGGCAATAGCATCACTTTTTGCATCATGTTCATCTAACAGGTATTGCACTGCTTTAGATGCGGCGATACCCATATCGATTTTATTACCTGATTCGTCTTCAATGTCCACTCCAATAAAACCGTCTTCGGAAGCTTCCATTATTGCAACAGGATCTACCCCTAAATACCGCTTTGTTAAGGCTCCTGCGATGCTAGGTAGCGCAGTTTTAAGTAAGCCAATTGCCTTTCTGGACACTTTAAATACTGCCTTATCAACATCTTTCCCTGCTTGTTTCCTTAGCTGCGTGGTCATTGATGAAATAACAGCTAGTAGAGGATCATCTGAGTAATCCTGTTTCCATGCATCAACGTAAACGACTGGGTAATGTTGTTTTAAATCGTGGTACCAACGCTTGAGGAAGTAGGTTTTGCCAGAACCCCATTCAGAATTGAGGTTCAGTACATAGTTCTTCTTTTGCTCGCCATCTGGTTTAGTTTCATCGAAGCCCTGGCCTGCAAGAAAGCCTGTTAAAAACTGGGCGTATTTAGCGCGGTCGAGTTTATCTGCAGGGCAGTGTTCGCCAAGAACGGTGACATCGTTATCCCACTGCATCTCTATTGTCTGTGTCATAGCCAACCTCATTAGATTTATGGGTTGAGCATGGCGTTTTTAACCAGCCTGTTCAATACGTTGAAAACAATTGTCTTGTGTGTTCTGTCAATAGTGTGTGCTAGTGCAAGCAATTGAGTAATTGCTGTAATTTAAGTTAACAAATGTATTTAAAGTCATTTATGTTAGTGATACCTAATGCATAGAAACCAATTGAGATGATTTTTACCAATGAAAGAGCTTTTTTCTTCCATTTATCTTGAAGCTTCAAATCGAATGAAGTCGCCGATACTCGGCACATTTGTTCTGTGTTGGTTGGCATACAACCACATTTGGGTTGCTGAATTTGTACTGGCTGCAAATAACGCTGAACGGCTAAGCCATATAAAGGCTTCGTCCGTGTCGTTCTGGAGTGATGCATTTTTCCCGTTACTAATGGCGAGCGCTTATATATTTGGTGTGCCTTTCATTCAATGGGGAGTCGATAAGGCAAAATATAGATTGATAGAGAAACGCAGACTTTCAACTCATCATTCTCAGTTATCAGAACGATACACCAGTCAAGCAAGAGTCAGTGAACTGAGAAGTAAAACCACTTTGGAGTACTGGCAAGAGTTTCACAAGAATCATGCTGTTAATGCAGGACAACAAATACTAAGAATGAAAGAGATCAACTCATCTTTGGCAGCTACGATAAAAGAAAGAGAGAATACGATTAAGAACTTAACTGAAAATTATAGTTTACTAGAAAATACTCACCATCAAATAGGTGAAGAATTAAGAATTGAAAGAAGTAACTTTAATGATCTACAAATAGAACATAAAAAATTACGTCAACACCTATACAGTATGCGCGACAAGTTAACTCAGGTGTCTAAGCTAACTTCTAATTTGGTTATAAATAATGATTTTTATTCTAATAGTAAGTCATCCATTGTGAAATCAATCGAACTAGCCAAGAATTCATTAAAAAATGGGAATATACCTGTCAGTGCACTTCGTAGGCACTTAGATGATGCATATAACGACATTCATTCATTAGATGAACAAAGGCTTAATGATAAGAATAAAATTAATGATGTCTTATTTACAGTATCTAGATTAACTGAAGATACGCTGGCTGTTATGAGTGTTCAATTGGATTCTAAAAATAGTAACTCTAATTTTTTGGATGTGGAAAGGGAAATTAAAAACATAGATATACAATAATTTAATTTTGAGTTTTTTGACTATTTCTAAATGAGGTGAAAGTTGCTATTTAAAGAACCAAGATATAAAGAATGGCTTGAGAATGCCAATTTTGATAACTGTAAGTTAAACCGGAAAGAGTTTGGAGAGTTTCTAGCAAATTATTTAGTAGGTGAAAAAGATGGGTTTGTATTAAATTTGAATGGTGCTTGGGGAACAGGTAAAACAGAGTTCTGCAAGAGGTTATATTCACATTTAATCACTAATGATCATCCAACAATATACATTAATTCTTGGGAATCAGATTTTTCCAAGGAACCACTAACGGTTGTGTCTTCTGAACTACTTCGTCAAATGGAAGCTCTTCATTCTGATGTTGTAGGATTAAAGAAAACTGAAGAAATTAAGAAAATTCTAGGTAAGACATTAAAAAGCTTAGCTGTTGGTGTCGCTGGAGCTGTTAGTTATAAGTTGATAGGGGAATCAAGCGCAGGCACCGCTGTTATGCAGCAGATTGTGCAACAAGATATTCCTCCGCAAGACTTCATTGATAAATTGGCTACAAATTATTCTGAACAAGTGGATTCAATACAATTTATTCGAGAGACTTTAACCGAACTCGCTTTAGCATTAGAGATAGAGATTAATGCAAAGTTACCAGTTGTAGTCATTATTGATGAGTTAGATCGCTGTAGACCTAATTATGCGATTGAAATGCTAGAGGTCATTAAACATTTCTTTAGCACTAAAAATTTTGTTTTTGTTGTTGCAACAGATACAGAACAACTTTGTCAAAGTATAAAAAATATATATGGAAATAAATTTAATTCAAATCAGTATTTGAAAAGATTCTTTGATAGGACGGCTACACTACCTCTCCCAAATATTAAGGAATATATAGATTCTCTAAATTTTGAATTAAATGATGATGATATTTATGGGCTTATGTTATATCCTGCAATTGGTGAGGATAATTATAGCAAGAAATCCATTATAAATATATTAAGTGCTTTTTCAGAAGGTTTTAATTTCAAGGTCAGAGATGTTGATCAGTTATTGAATAAAGTCTATTCATGTCTTAGAACTGCAAGTGCATATCAGAAAAATAAAAGCATTAAACTAGCCATTAATTTTCCTATCCTAGTATGTGGCTTAATTGAATATGAGATCGGCGCGCAAAGTTTTTATGAACGAACAAATAGAAAAAAATCAATGCCAACTCTAATAAATAACAATGTCAATATTACTCAAGAAGTGACATTGTCAACATTGATTGATATGTCTCTTTTTGGAACAACAGAATTGTTGGTAGGTAATGATTATGGTGGAGAGTATTACTCTTTACCCGTTGGTAGTAATTGGAATTATGAAAATTGGGATGGTCATAATCCAAGTGCTGAGATAAGAAACCTGTGTAATCGCATCAAAAATATTAATTCGGCTACTGTACAGCGTTCGATAGACTTCTGGCGATGGAGTGAATATAGAAAAGTTATAGAACTAGCTGGATACTTAGAGTAGGAACACAAATCGCCAGAGCTTAACTCTGGCGATTCACCAAATTAATCAACCAACATATCAAATGCGGCTTCTACGGCTGCGATAACTGCCTGATCTGGCAATATACTCAATTTCAAATCTAAACTACTCACTTGCTTGTATACCACAGCAATCACTCTCGCTTTCTGCTCAATAGACAGCTCAACTTCATGCTTTATTTCTAGCTCTGTGGTTATTCGTAATACTGTGCGCATTGTAGCTATGTTTACGCTATGTTCTTTTTGAGTCGCTTCAGTGAACTGAATATTATCTAGTTTGAGCTCTGTTTGAGAGGGTAGCACAGGGTTTTCTGCCTGAAATAGATGATAAGTCCCTATTTGCCCACTAATAATATTTTGTATTTGTTCCTCACTAAGCTCTGGCACGAGAATAGGATTACCTCCTGTATGGCAATCTTCTAGTACGTTTTTCAGAACTTCGTCACCAGGTCCAACAAGCACATGAACTATACGGTAATTCACAAGCTTACCTTTAAATTCATAAGCACCGGGTTGGCTAAGTACAATACAAGCTTTGTCTATATGTGAAACGATATGTATGCCCCATTCTTCGTCATGAAGCATCGCACATACATAGTCAGAAAGGGCATCGGCACTATGGAAGTGCTCCACTATATATGGGGCTCCTTCACCTGTAAGCAGCCAGTTCAGGTTTACGTTCTCAGCTCTACGGATGCCTTGAAGAAATTCAGGACCAGGAGTGTGTCCTTTAAACATTGAAGAAATGCTCGTAGATGTGAAGCCTAAGCTTTGTCCCCAAGGTGTTTGCTTGCGGTCTTGGAGGACATAATTGAGACGTTCCTCAAAATTCATTTCCGAATTCCTTCTAAATTATCTTGATTAATCCTGTAAACGGAATTAATCTTTACTTAAATGATATTTAATCCTGTTTTCGGGATTTTTAATGCAAGTTACAGCAATGATGTAAAAGAAGTAAATATAGCACAATCCGTTTTAAGGAGACGAGTATGTTAAGAAGTCCGAATACTGAACAAATTACAGTTCGAGATTTGACATTAAGAATGCGTGTAGAACGCTTAGCAACGCTAGAGGAGCGTAAGTTGGCACAAATGGCGCGAATTCTTTTGCGTAAAGCGGTAGCAGAGAAAGAAGCGGAATTAGGGCTAGAACCTATTGATGAGCAAGCTGCTTAAACATTTTAGGAGAGAGAAAATGATTGAAATAAAGAGAAGTTTTTAGGGAATCCGCTTACTAGACGGCAATCCAGTAAGCGGCCAGGAGGTTACGTAAAGCAATCTACTGTAGGATTAAGAGCGAGGCGACAACCTCTATGCTCACGGCTCCAACACCATTCATCCTTGTTGTAGATTGTAGCGCAGCCTTCTGAAAAACCAAACGTATTTGTTTATCAGGAGATTACGATGACAACAGCCATCGACGCTGCACCTGCTTGTGAACCTTCACAAGTGGTTAGAGCGTGCTATGACACGCTAAAGCATTTCAATAACACTGCAGAACTAGAACGCCAGTTGGGTAAACGCCCAGGTGTTCTACCGAATGAAATTAACCCCAATCAACGTAGCCACAAGTTTGGTCTGTTTGATGCTATCCGCATTATGCAGATTACTGGCGACACACAAATTCTAAGAGCCATAGCCGCTACGCTTGGTTACTCCATCTATTTCCTTGGTGACTATTCCGGCATCTCTGATGTGGAACTCCTCAATTGCTACAGCCAGTTTCATGCAGAAGTGGGCGATATGAATCGCGCCATTGCTGAATCACTGGCTGACGGTGATATCGAACAGCATGAATTCGAACGTATTGAAAACGAATTGCAGCAAGTGTTTGCAGCAGCGCTTGAGTTGCTAGAACGCCTACGCGCATTGGTTAGAACGTAATTCAGAGGCGAAGCCAAAGGAGGTATGCCATGTCTTATTTTAAGGGCAAGTCAGCGATTTCAGAGTCAGAAGTTTTTCTTCACTACTTCACTGAACAGGAAGAAAAAAGGCTATTCAAAACCGTAAAGGAAACTTACGGCATTTATGCAAAACGCGATTACTACTGGATGTTACTTATGCGTGAAACCGCAGTTCGGTTAGGTGTGTTAGCTGGCCCAGATGTTAGCAAAGCCAAAGAACATAATTTGCCAATGATTGGTTTAACGGTTGGTGATGCAGAACTTAGCCTTGAGGAAGGTTACTTGGTTTACGACAACCTGAATGCGAAAAACCGTAAGAAGCATCCTATTGCGTTAAACAAGTCTGCTATTTCTGCTCTCAAGCATTTGCTGAAGATACACAAAGAAATGAGTGAGGGCATAGAGTGGGAAACGCCTAGATTAGATCGTCCTCTTTTCCTTAGCCGTAATAATCAAGCGATGAGCCGTCGTTCTTTTCAATCCCGTTTTTCTCAATGGTGTCGCCTTGCGGATGTTCCAGCCGGAACGCCTCACTGGCTAAGACATAGCTGGGCAAAACGTTTCCTTGAACGCACAACGTCACCCGATGCTTTGCGCCGTGTGCAAGCGGTGCTTGGGCATTCCAATTTATCGACTACTGCCATCTACACAACACCAGACCGAGATTCACTTACCTCTGCAATGAAGGAGGCAAGCACATGCTTTCGTTAAACATTCATCCATGCCCAAGCCTACAGCACAAGGTTGTTGAAGATGTTAAGCGCGGGGACGTGATCAGTTTTGAGGGTGACCGTGTGAACTCGTCCATTGTGGAGTGGTGCGAAGACAAAGGGGCAAACGTGGTTGTGAAGTTAATCGGGGAAACCCCGCTGTTGGTAAGTAAAGACCGAAGAGTGTCGGTTTTTCCCACTCACTTTTAATTAGGAGACGGTTCGATGGAAGTGAATTCAACACTGCGAGAAGTGCTGGTAAGCATGAGACGTAATGCGCTTGCGGCAGCAATCCGAAATATCAATGTGCATGTGTTTAGCGGCAAAGGCTCCAGCAAGCAGTTGGCTGAATATGTGGCAGGAAGGCTCAATGTTGAACCTTACATTATTCGCTTATGGCTTTCTGGTGAGGGTGTTCCAGCGCATTACGTAAAAGAGATGCTGGTCATTCTTAATGAGCATTCTGTTTGGGGTAAACATCAGATCTTTCCGTCTGAGCGTTTAGCCAAAGCCTATATGGAGACTCCATATGCCTAACGCAATCCAAGTCACTAAGTTGAGTGAGCCTGAACGAGCATGTTTGTTCAAGCTGGAACAACAAATGGTTCGTCAGCAAGGCTTTATCAACCGCGAAGCGTTTACAGGCGAGCAAGATTCGGTTTTCAAACAGTGGGAAACGCAAGGTCTTATCGTTTTAGATGCCCATGAAATTAAGCATTTACCAAAGGAGCAGGTAGAACAATGGCAACTTACGCACAGTTGCCATTTAAATGGCGATATGTGGATTGCTTGTGCCTGTTTGCGTCGGATTTATGCGTGTGATTTGTAAGCCCTATAAAGGGTGGGTTTGCCCTCTATGGCATTGCCCGCCCGTACTTACTCGTTCTCACTTACATTTTCCATCGGTATTACTCAGCGAGTTAGAAGCGGGCAAGAAACAGCAGGTGTGGGCACATATTCAAAGCAACTATACGCCCATTGCTGAACTGTTGAAGAGTGATGAGTTTCAGCAGTTTAAACGAGATTTAGAAACCCATTTTGGCCCCGTAGCAATAGGGGTAGATTTAAAAGACATTGGAGGCACGCTTCATGGCGTCTGCAGAACGGCTTAAACAACAGATTGATTTGCACGATTTAGCGCATCGCCTTCATATGGAAAGGCCTGACTCGAATGGAAATTACCGCGCGCCTAATCGTGATGATAAGCACCCGAGCGTGAGTATTTTTAATGCAGCCGAAGCGGGCTACATGATGTGGAAAGACCATGCATCGGGTGAAAAAGGTTCGTGCATTGATTTGGTTATTTATTGTGGTCAAGCCGATGACGCCAGTGAGGCGATGAAGTGGTTGCATGAAGAGTACGGTATTCCTACTGATGACGTTGCTCAACCGAATAAACCACAAAGCCAGTTGGCATGGGTTGCTGATAAACAGTTGGCAGTGGCAGGTGATGCCCGTGGGTATTTAATCGATCAACGAGGCATTCCTGCAGAAGTGGTCGATATGCTGCAAAAGCGTGGTGCTTTTGGTTACAGCGATTGGACAAGCCCAAGTAAAAGCCCAGGGGATTTGGGTTACGGTGGCCCAGCTATTACGTTTCCTAGCCGTTGTATGTTCACTAACGAAGTGATGGGTATTGATTTTCGCTTCTTCGATCCATCAATGAATGGTGACAACAAAACCAAAGCAATGGGCGAGAAACGTGGCTTCCCTTACATCCCCGACAAAATGGCTCTGAAACGCGCTCATACGGTTGTGGTTGTGGAATCGGCTATTAATGCTATTTCTGCCATTGCCGCTTATGACCCAAAAGGGAAAGGTAAAGCAATGGTTACGGCTATTGCTACTCGCGGTTTAGCGGTAAATGAAATTGACTGGCGCTTTCTAACTGGTAAGCGTGTTGTGTGCTGCTTTGACAATGATATGCCGATAGAAGATGGCCCACGTAAAGGCCACAGACCAGGGCCGGAAGCTGCGTGGATTGTTCATGAGAAATGTACTGCGTTAAATATTCCCTGTTTTTTAGTTGATCAGGCTGGTGCGAAGTGGGAAGGCATTAACGACCTGAACGATTATTTGCGTAAGCACGATACGCTATTTACTAAATATGCTTTGGAATACTTTGAACCTTGGCTGGTTACGGGGCAGGAAGGGGAATTTGAGAACACCAAGTTCAAACGTTTACCGCTACCTCATCATGACCAAACGCTTTATTGGATGTATCGCGTTAAGCCTGATTTTACCAGTGTTTTGAAAATTGTGACTAACGAGGAAGGTGAACAGAAAATACCTCAGGATGTGTGCAGCTTCCGTATCGCTGGTTTATCTAAGGTAACCATTTCTTCCGTGAACTCGGCGATGACGGGAGAGCCTGATTTACAACCTAAAACGATTTATTCCGCCAGTATTCAAACACCAGATTCACCAAGAGAATTGACTCGCTTTGTAATGAAGCGCGAGCAGCTTTATAACATCGATGTTTGGCGCAGAGTTGGCGGTGGCATTTTTAACCCTGGTAAGTTCAGCCGCATGATCTCGATACTCGAGCGCAGCACGCATATTGGTGCGCGTAATGCCGTGAACTTTGTCGGGTTGGCTTGGCAGGATGGTAAAGCCATTTTAAACGAAGGGCCTGATTGTTATTTTCCTGAGCCTCAGCAGATGTGCCCGTACCATAATCTTCAGTTTCCAGCTGGCACACCAGACCACGGAAGACGAGTGATTGAGGCATACCATGCAACTTTTTCAGACAATGCTGCACTGATGCTTTTGGTGTGGAGTTTAGGCGCACACATTAAAACGTTCTTAGGTTTCTGGCCACACTACATGCTGCAATCAGGCAAGGGTTCGGGCAAATCTACGTTGATTAAATCGCTCGAACGTACCATTGGCTTCACTATGTTTTCTGGTCAGAACATGAAATCTGACTGGCGTCTGGTAACGTCAATTTCTCACACTTCTCACCCTGTCGGTTGGGAAGAAATTAGTGCTCAGAAACAGCAAGTCATCGATGCAGCGGTGGTGCTTCTTCAGGAAAGCTATCAATACACCATTAGTAAGCGTGGTACAGATTTAACCGAATTCCTTTGTATTGCTCCAGTGCTATTAGCTGGTGAAGACGTTCCCGTGCAATCGCTGATTGGTAAGTTGGTTCGTTCAGACTTGACCGGAAGAAAAGGCGAGATGATTCCTGATGATATGCCTCGTTTTCCAATTAAGAACTGGATTCTGTATCTCACTACTTATTCTCGTCCTCAGATGAAGCAAATCTATCGGGAGTGTGTTGAGTATCTATCCAAACATTGTATGGCTAAGCCTGATGATAACGGCGCACAGCGTATGCGAGATAACTACGCCTGTTTAATGCTTGCTTGGCGCTTGCTTTGTGAGTTCTGCGGAGTGGCAGGGAACTACGGACATTTTGTGCGCGACCTGGCAAAAGAAATGAACTTCCACATTCGTGAAACCGAAGCTGAACGTGAACCTTGGGTTTGGATTATGGAACTTATTTTGGGCGAGATGGATGCTGGGCACTTCCGCCATCCTTACGCGTTTGACTGGGTAGAGGGAGAGTTGTGTTTGCTTGTTCGAACCAGCCACATTATGCAGCACATCAGCCAAAGCCCTGCGTTAAAAAACAAGTTCGATAGTTTGCCTGTTAAAAGCGACCGCATTCTGAAAAAGCAACTTAAGGAAGCAAAGGTAGTAATTAAAGACGGCTATGAGAAATCAATTAACGGGAAGCGAGTTGCTAACTTTGTAGCTCTGGGGGTTGAGAACCTACGTGAATTCGGACTGTTCCCAACCATTCCTGACGATGTTCGTGAAAAAGACAATAACCAATAGGAGGCCTTCAATGGCAAAGAGTAAACCACTTAACCACATAGCAAAGCTGATTGCGGAAGTGTTCGAAGAAGCAGGCATGGAGACATCATATATCGAAGACAAAAAACACGATATGAGCAGCCATGAAAACAAGTATGAGACGTTGGCCAGCGCAATCAATCTCGATACTTCTAATCGAAAACGCTTGGCTGCCAAGTTAGGTATTACGTCACTGCACTTGGATGTGACTGTGAGCGTATTGAATCACCATTGTTAATCAACAAACCGAAGAAGGTACTAAATATGGAAAACGAAGTGGCAGTAAAAGCACCAGAGCTTGAAGTTATTGATGGCAAGGTGATGACGACATCACTTGTAGTCGCTGAGTATTTTGGCAAACGTCATGACAACATTTTAAGAGCAATAAGAACTCTAGATTGTTCCAAAGAGTTTTGTGCCCTCAATTTTGAGGGCACAAAGTACGAAATTAAAAAAGGAGAAGCACGAGACATGTTCCGCATGACCAAAGATGGTTTCACTTTCCTTGTTATGGGTTTTACCGGAAAGCTGGCTGCGGAATTTAAAGAAGCCTATATCAATGAATTTAACCGTATGCAGGAGCAGTTGGCCAACCAAGGGCTTCCGTTCTGGAATTCGGCATCGATTCCTCCACATGACAAATTTCTTGAAAAGATGGTGGTTGAAGCAGGGCGTGGCAACCGTTACGCCGCTGAAATTTTGCAGCTTAAATATGAGTTAAACCCTCAACCATCGAAGCGATACCGTTGCCCTGAATGCCAAACAGTGGTGAATACCAAAACCGCAGAGGAGGTGATTAACCGAGCATAGAGACGGCAAAACTATGCTTACGGCTCCAATAACCTATGGGAGCACATGGGATTCCCATAGGTTTTTATGTTCCCCTTGCGGCAACTTGTGGAACACAAACTGAACAATTTATCCGTAACCAACTGAATTTTATGAAGGTTGAATTTTCAGCCCATAGGTTCACAGGTTATTTTAACTCTCTGTGGGTAGGCAATTATGTTAATGAAACTGAAAGAGTGGTGTAAAACCCGATTCCCAGAAGGACAGGCTCCAGATTTAAGAACGATTCGTAGGGAAATTGATTTGGGCACGTTGCCCGGGAAACGAATCGGGCGCACTTATTATGTAGATGCAGACAGAGAATTGGATTCTTCTGGTGATTCAACACTGGATGATTTGATGTCTCACTAATTTTAAGTGTAGAGGTGATCGTGCCAAGACCACGTAATAAGGAAAACAGAGGCCTGCCCGAGGGCCTCTATTTTAAAGGTGACAAAGGGTATGTTTTTCGTCGTGTTGACGATACCTGGAAGTCATTAGGTAAAGACCGAGCCAGAGCAATTTCACTCGCTCGTCGGTACAACGCGACTTATCGAGTTGATGTGATTCTACGCCATGAGTTGCTAGAACACTCTTCTCGTAAGGCTTCCAAAAACGATACTCGTCTTTCTAAATTCTTTAGCCGGTTACCGGAACGGTACAAAGAAGATGAGCGCCCATCGACAGAAACATACAACCTGTTTGTTACTCGCCTTGGTCATCTAGACCGTTTAATCGGACATAAGTATGGCAAGCTGTTAACTCTGGAAGATGTGAACCATGTACTTGAAGACCGAGCGTTTGGAAAATCAAACGAAGTTTATAACCGTTGGATCTCTTTCATGGCCAAGGTGTTCGATTATGCGCTTGATGAAAGCGTTATGATTGATAACCCAGCAAGAAGGAAGAAACGTAAGCCGCTTGGTGATAAAACTCGAGAGCGATTGAAGGTTGAAGAGTTTAAGCAAATTTGGCAAGTGGCACCGTTGTGGCTGAGAACGGCAATGTCTTTGTCTCTCGAGACAACTCATTCTGTTCATGAAGTGTGTAGCGTGAAGTACTCGGATTTTGAAAAGCTGGATAAGCCGGTTGTTGAGAATGGTTTGGAAATCTTTGGCTATTTGAAAATTCACCGCCAGAAGGTGAAGAAGAAGGAAGCCAGTAGAGTAAGAATTCCTGTGACGATGTCACTTTTAAAAGTTATAGAGAACAGCAAGGACAATGTTGATTCTCCGTACATTGTGCACCGTCGTTCGAAGAATCGCAGTAATGGTTTAAGCCGGCACTGCTCTCATATTACTCAGGTAAACAAGAAGTACTTAAGCGGTAAGTTTTCTGAGTATAGAGATAAGGTTGGAGTGAGAAGGGAATTAGCGTCTAACCAGCGCCCAACTTTTCACGAGATCAGGGCGTTAAGTATTCACCTTTACGACAAAGCTGGATGTGACCCTCAAGCCAGGGCTGCACACTCTGATTCTCGCAGTACTCAGGTTTACAAAGAAGGTCATGTTCAGTGGGTAACCGTACCCGCCGCAGAGCTCAATTTATGCTAAACGTGGTTCCAAAACTAGATTGTAACTTATTGATTTAAAAGGACTCAAAAAGTGGAATGTTGAGCAGGGACTAAGCTGTATAGTACCTGTTTAACTTGTATAATCAGTGAGTTACACAACTTCGCTGTCAGGCTTGACATGGTAGGGGTCGGCAGTTCGAGTCTGCCTAGACCCACCAAATTCGTTCTTCGTGAACAAACAACAAAGCCCGCTTCTAGCGGGCTTTGTTGTTTCTGGACGTTACCTAGTTTAATCCAAGTTTCCCTTCCTGAGTTTCACATTTTTACTTGTGGAATCTGTACTACAAAGCATACTCACACCTAAATTATTCTGCTTTGCCGAGGCTTACCTTAGTAAACGTAATATCTACGCGAAATGCCTTACGCCTTAAGCGCCAGTTGTCATGAATGCTTAAAAATAAGACAAGCAGCCAATAAAACTCAAGCTGAGTGAACCTCATTGGAGTTCTATACATTTCATGCATACATTTAATATGAAACTTTTGTCACTGTTTAGACCGAGCCGCTGAAGCTTTCTGCAAAGTGCTTTAGTACAGGATCGCTTGGATGGATTCTATATGTGTCTAAATGGAAATTATCTTGTATTTTGTGAGGAAGAAGAATGAAGAGAACAACATGGGTTTATGGTGTCTCGACGCTGTTTGCAGCATCGTTCTTATCTGCTGCTAGCTATGCAGCAGAAAAATCATATGTGGGTGTTGGGGTAGGTATCGCTGCGGTAACAGCCTATGAAAATGACAATGATGATTACATCGTTGAAGATGACTCCCAATTTGGTTATGTCACCTACGGTGGGTGGATGTTCAACCGTATTGTTGGCGTGGAAATGCAATACACGGACTATGGAGAATCATCAAAGACTTACACTGGGGGACGTAATGCATACGCTAGTAAGTCTACGTTAACTCTGGGAGCAAATTTGGGTTACACCTTTGATAACGGATTACGCCCATTTGCAACGCCTTCAATTGGGGTTAGTTGGTTAGAGCTCAATGCTGATGTCACTATTGATTCAACGACTTATACTCTTAATTCAGATGATACCTCTTTCGTGTTCCAGTTAACGACGGGGCTAGATTACACACCAGCAGCTATGGACCAATTGACATTGCGCGCCGCGTACGCAGTTTCGGCCGCGGAGTATAAGGACTCATCGGTCTACGATATTTTTCATGTAGGCAGTATGTTCTTTATTGGTGGTTCGTATAACTTTTGATAGAACATGACGCCCAGTAGGACAGCAGCTACTCTGCGAACTGGATTGTTAATCTACAGGGAGTTGTTCATTTTGTTCAACTCCCTACTGGTTGAGCGTCGTGGTCATAGTAAGGACAGTGAGAAGACCTCACTATGCGGAACAGCAGTATTCCCAATTGCAGAGAGAACTTGTTTACACGTCACTTCTTTGTTTCGAATCGAAACCTTTACCAAGTTTGCCCCGACTAATACAAAAGTTACTTCCTTCTCTTGAACTCATACTCCTGCGAACATCAAAAATTAACGAATGATTGATGGTTTTAATTGCAAGGTAATAAACTCACGTCATACTATTAGTTTTATTAATAAATGTGGTTTTAATCATAAATGGCGTTTAGTTGTTTCGTGGAGCTGATCAAGCGGTGGAACACGATCAATAATTGTCTGAACAGGGAGGGTCAATGAAACAACGTATTTTACAAACCCTCATTGTAGGGACTCCAGAATGCTGAGATTTTGTTTTCCTATCTTACTTGCCGTCATTTTATATCCGTATCTTGCTTTTGCCTCGGATGATGAAGCGAACCAGATGGTTACTCGTATTGAGTATTTTCAAGAATCTTCAGATGAGCCTTTGAATTTACAACAGGTTCAGCAGTATTTTCAAAGTAACGCTGTAACTTCAGTAGGAAATGGTTTTCTTAATTTTGGGATCAGCGACAGACCCAGTTGGATTCGTCTGTCACTGAACAATCCGAATGAGAATTTTGTTCATAGAAGATTAACAGCTGGGCAAACCTGGATAGAAAACATTGATGTCTATCTAGTGAGTGAGACGCTCAAGCAGCATTGGCATTCTGGAGATGGTGAAAAAGCAAACCATCATCTAGTTCCGGATGTCGGCGTTGTTTTTGACCTTGAATTGCCACCGGGTGAAAGCACGGTTTTAATACGAACTCAGTCATTTGACCCAATGGCGTTGCCGATAGAATTAATTACCAATGAAGAAGCAAGGCAAAAAGACACGGTTAACCATGTGATGTCAGGCATTCTGTACGGTATTTTGTTAGCCTTAGTTGGTTATAACGTTATTCTCTATTTCACCTTGAAGCAGGCTGATAGCCTCTACTATTGTCTTTATATTACCTGCTTTGTGGTCATGAATTTGGGGTATAGCGGTTACGCGTTTTTATGGTTGTATCCCAACTTCCCCGTAATACAAAACTACAGTACGCTTTTCTTCATGGTACTGCATGGGGTGTGCGGTATTGTTTTTGCCTCTCACTTTCTGCACCTATCTACTCGTATGCCTAAGTTACAGCGAGCATTACGTGTCTACATTGCGTTTGGCATTCTGGCAATTTCGCTGTTTGTTTTGCTTCAGCAACACTTACTTAGTGCGGTGTTCGCATTTGCTTATCTTTCGTTAACAACCTTAGTTATGATCGTGATTGGCTTTGCTAATTTGGGCAAGATCCGCGATGCTCACTTTTTTCTATTGGCAGTGTGTTGCAGCATGACGGGGCTTTTATTTACCACATTATCCGTTTGGGGTTTGATTCCCTATACTTATCACGGCTATAACGGTGCCGTTTATGGTGTGCTGTTGGAAGCGTTAATATTGGCGTTTGTTTTAGCTAATCGACTAAAGGTTATCGAAAATGAACGTATCACCGCCAAATTTCTTTCTTCGTTTGATCCTCTAACCCAACTGTTTAATCGGCACTCATTTGTTCAGGCCGGTAGTAAGATTTTACAAGATGGAACAAGGCTTAACGCCCCACTAAGTTTCATTATCTTGGACGTGGATTTGTTCAAATCTGTCAATGATAATTATGGCCACCATATCGGAGACAGGGCACTTTGCCATATTTCTAACTTATTACAAAAACACTGTAGGAATAGTGATGTCGTTGCCCGTTGGGGCGGGGAAGAAATGGTTATTTTGATGCCAAATACTGTAATGTCAGAAGCGCAAAGGTGTGCTGAAAATTTACGTTTAGTAATAGAAACCACGCCACTGACAATCGACGGTCAAATCATTTCTTTAACCGCCAGTTTTGGGGTTTCTAGTCGAATGAAAAATGAGAATTTGGATCAATTGTTTAGACTCGCAGACAAGCAACTTTATATAGCGAAAAATCGAGGACGAAATCGTGTTGAGCCTCAAAGCGAAAGTTGTTCGGCGTTTACCCTCATTAATTAACCTATTACTATGTTGGGTATGAACGCCGCTCTTGGCGCTTTCCTATACTTCTCACAACAGTAGTAGACTTTTTACTCTACACGCAGCGATTTTATCTATATGGTGTGGCGCCGATATCAACCCGCAACTAAAGTTTATTATGCGTAGAGAAAAAACTTGTTGTTAATTTGTAATTTTCACTTATAGAGTAAAGCCGTGTCAGCCCCATCTTTTACCAATCGTCGTAAATCTTCCCGTGTAGAACTCGATACATTGATTCCTGCATCTTGTCTCTTTAATCGCTGGCTTAGACCTGTCATTCAAGTTCAAATTGTGGATGTTTCCAATCACGGCATGAAGCTCTTCACTAACGTATTTTTAGACTTATCTAGTACGACTATCCGCATCAGCGCATTAAAAGCAGATGTGAAAGGCAAGGTGGTATGGCGTCATAAACGAGATGGCGGATATATGTGCGGATTTATGGTGCAGGAAGGCAATGAAATATCGGATGAAGAGATAGCGTATTTAGCTAACTTATAAAACACTCAGATTTTAGGCGATATTTAGTCTTGTAAGTCGTAGATATTAAACCGAATTTGTCTCAATCCTGAGACGTTAGCTAATTAATTTCGATAGCTAAATAAATATATTGAACAAAATCCGTTCGCTTGAAGCCTTTAATACAAAGACTTTAGTTCATTTTTTATCTAATCCCATAGTTTAAAATCAGTTGTTTTTGAATAAGGGCGACAGTGTTTCGTCATTGAAGATGCCTTTCTAATATGAGTATTATTTATCAGTTTTAACGAATGGCCCAGTGTGCAACATTAAACTATGAACGTTCTGATCTGTGATGATTCTGCATTAGCGCGAAAATCCTTAAGCCGTACTCTTGTCCATTATTACGATATTGAGATTTATTTTGCGGAAGACGGTAGAGAAGCACTCAACCTACTTGCTCATAATAGAATTGATATCTGTTTCCTAGATCTGACTATGCCAGTTATGGATGGGTATGACGTATTGAGTTCGCTTCCCGTTAACTCATATCCAACCAAAATGGTTATTATCTCGGGCGATGTGCAGAAAGCGGCGAAAGAACGCTGTTTTGCATTAGGTGCGTCTGACTTTATTGAAAAGCCTTTCAAGATAGAGCAGCTGGAAACTGTTTTCAAAGGGTATCATGTTGAAAACTCCATTCATAAAAGTATAACTTCAGAGCCCTATATTGATTCAGATTCGAAATTTAGGGAACTGACCAATATCGCCTTAGGTCGGTGCGTTGCGCTTATTTCAGACAGCGTAGGAGACTTCATCAACATGCCTTTACCTGCGGTTGGTATATTGGAGCCGTCTGAGCTGGAAATGGCTGTTCACGATGTCTTATACCGAGACAATGTTAATGCTGTATCACAGCGGTTTACGGGCGCTGGGATTCATGGAGAGTCTTTGGTCACCATCAGAGGCAGAGAAGTCGCCAAAGTCGGGGAGCGTCTCGGTTACCCGCTACAAGATGCAAACAGCAGTGAATCACTACTTAACATCTCAAATTTAGCGGTTTCGACCTTCCTGAGTGTACTGGCTGAACTGATCATGGTCAGCTTTACTCTGCGTCAGCCAGTTTTAATTAATGGCTATGAAAAAGAGCTGCTAGCACAGCAAGAGATAACTAAGTCTGCTTTTACGGTCGAGTTTTCATATACAGCTGAAAACCTTGATTTTCAATGTGACATTCTGTTGTTGATCGATATGGAATCCGTAAAAGTGATTGATAAATTGATGGAACCTTTCTAATGACGAACTTGACTGTAAACGTTCGGGATTTTCATTGGGGAATCCAAGCGTTAGATACTATAGATGTTGGATTAGTGGTAATTGATATCAATTATGAAGTGTGCCTTTGGAATAGTTTTATGCAAAATTATTCAGGCATTGTTTCTACGAAAATCATGGAAAAGGTGTTGTTTGATGTCGTGCCGGATCTTCCTGAAGCGTGGCTCAAAGCAAAAATAGATGCCGCAGTTAAGTTAGATACAAGAACCTTTTCACGTTGGGAAGACAGACCTTATGTCTTTCATTTTAAAAACTACTCACCGTATACCAATAAAAGCACAATCATGTATCAAAACATGGTGGTGACACCGTTGAAATCTCTTAACGGCGACGTGTCTCACGTGTGCATAATGATTCAAGACGTCTCTGATATTGCAAAAAACAAGCTGCATTTAGAACAATCAAATCAGCATTTATCGACCATGAGTCGCACTGATGGCCTGACGCAATTACTGAACCGATCCTATTGGGAATCTCTACTGATGAAAAAGTACGAGAAAATTAGCGCAACGGAAGCGCCTGCGTCATTGGTTATTTTTGATATCGACCATTTTAAGAAAGTTAACGATACCTTTGGTCATTCTGCTGGTGATGTGGTTATCCGCAAAACAGCGGAGGTGTTACGTAAGACAGCCAGAGCCTCTGATCATTGTGGTCGCTACGGTGGTGAGGAGTTTACCGTACTATTGCCAAACACGACGGTTGACCAAGCAAGATATTTCGCTGAAAGGTTGCGTAAGCGAATTGAGGCTGAGGTTGTCAGCACTGAGCATGGTGAAATCAGATATACCATTAGCCTAGGCGTGTGCGCGTTTGATAAGAAGTTCCGCACGCATTCGGAATGGTTAGAACATGCGGATAAAGCCTTGTACGAGTCGAAAGGGCAAGGACGAAATCAAACGACCGTTGCCGCTTGACTCGGCAATTCAAAGCCAAATCGCATCTAGTAGTGAAGTTAGATTCGATTTGGCTTTTTAATACATCTTATCTGGACATAAAACTGAGCCGTTTGGATTTCTTCTGGGATAGTACTAGTCCGATAAATATTAGTGTTAGCGCGGTATACGTTGACGAGTTTATTGGTTCTCCAAGCAAAATAACGCTTATGACCATACCAAATACCGGAACCAGATAGTTGTTGAATGAGGTAAAGGTTGCCCCTACTTGCGCTAACAAATTATAAAGCAGGAAATACGCAAAACAGGTACAAGCAAGCGCCAGTATCAGCAGTGCTGAAAGAGAACGAACGTCAAAAGTAAAGGAACTGACGTCATCAACCAACAGCGCAATTGGCAAAGATATTACCGCAGAGCAAATTAAAACACCTGCAGCGTTTGCGAGAGGGTGATACTGGGTGATTTTGCTCCTGCGAGCATAGACAGCAGATAAACCGTAGCAGCAAGCGGCAAAGATAACCGCCAATTGCGCTAGAATATGCGCGCCAAAACCATGCAGTGCATCAACCCCGATAAGCACCACTACACCACCTCCGCCAAGAACAACGCCGAATAATTTGTTCAAAGACATCTTCTCATCATCCGTTAAGTAATGAGCGAAGATCAAGGTTGCGAGAGGAATTAAGCCCATCAACACCGAAGCCAAAGCAGCATCTATGTACTGTTCACCCCATGTAATCAAAAAGAATGGAACAATATTGCCGATAATGGCGACGACGGCATAGTGCTTCCAAACTTTCAATTCAGCCGGAATACGCAATTTAAAGGTCCAGATAAATACGGACATAGCGATGGCAGACAGAGTTAAACGCATAGCAACAGTTAATATGGGTGAATAGCTTTCCAGAGCTATTTTAAGAAAAGGGAACGAACTTCCCCATATTGCCGCTAGCAATAGAAGCATCAGATAGTGCTTTGCATGAACCTGCATCTTATTAATCCGTTAATTCACTGATAAAGAGCGTACTGCTCGTGAGGCTTGTCACGCCAAAGACTGTGGGTCTTCGTGTCCACAATAACGATATCTAAACAAATTGACAACATGTTAAAAGTCTTTACGATTTTGGTGATATATAACATGTTCAGGAATGAATCTGACGGGTTCGTGAAATAGGGATATTCTGCAATGAAGTTGCAACAGGCTAAAGTGATTGTTCGATGAAGGTAGAAGTTTGTCGGGTTTCTGAAGCGAGTTTGATGGTTTACTTTGGGCATTCTATCGATCTGAAATTGATAGAGCGAATAGCCGCGTTTAGTCATGCGGTAAAGGATCAGTATCATGGAAAAATCTATGAAGTGATTCCTTCTTACACTACGCTTTTGATTGAATACAATCCACTTAAAATCGATATCCGAGAGTTGACACAATGGTGCCATTTGCAAGCTGACAAAATAGCCAACAGCAACGTATTACCTTCGAAATCCAAAACAGTGACTTTTCCCGTTTATTATCACCCAGAAGTCGCGCCAGATTTACAAAGTTTAGCCTCAGAAAAACAAATGAGTGTCGAAAGACTCATCGAGATCCACTGTCAGAGAGAATATACCGTCTGTGCAATAGGCTTTGCTCCGGGCTTTGCTTTTCTGGGGACTGTTGACGCCCAGATTGCAACGCCACGTCATGCAGAACCCCGTTTGAAAGTAGCGAAAGGCAGTGTAGGTATTGCTGACCAACAAACGGCGATTTACCCTCAGGAAACACCGGGAGGGTGGAAGATTATTGGAAATTGCCCATTAGCGTTGTTCGACATTGAAAGCGACCCAATAATGCCATTCGATGTGGGCGATAAAGTGCGCTTTGAACCTATTTCCAAGGAGCAGTTTCTGGATCTGGGAGGTGTTGTATGAGCGGCTTACAAGTTATATCGTCGGGCATGTTAAGCCTTATTCAGGACTTAGGCCGATACGGTGTGGCTCATCATGGATTAAGCGTAGGTGGGCCAGCGGATCTTCATGCTCACTGTTGGGCGAATCAATTGCTGGATAATCCAAGTAATGCTTCTGTATTAGAAATCACCATGGGCAATGCTTCATTCTTAGCGCTCGACGATACTCTTATGTCACTCACGGGTGCTGAGACCAATCCACAAATTGATGGAGAGCCTATTGCTACATGGCGTAGCTTTTTGTTGAGAAAAGGGCAAACACTCAAACTCGGTTATGCAAAAACGGGGTTTCGTAGTTATTTAAGTGTCGCTGGTGGCTTCGATGTGCCAAAGGTATTTGGTAGTAGTGCGACGGTCGTACGTAATCATATGGGGGGACTAGGTGAAGGATCAGGTCGAGCAATACAGAAAGGCGATGTTTTGCCCGTTTCTAAATCGTACACAAGTGACGGTAAGCCATTTAATTGGGTACCACGGCTTTTCATTCCGAAATACCCCGATGAAGTGAGCTTGTCTGTGATTGAATCTTATCAGTCTCACCTTTTTAGTCGTCAGGCAAAGCACGAGTTTTATGCTAATGCTTATCGGATTAGCGATAAGTCGGACCGTATGGGCATTCGATTACAGGGAAACCCCGTTCAAATGGATGTGGAAGGCGTGATCTCTGAAGGTATTGCTTACGGTTCCATCCAGTTTCCTTCTAATGGACAACCAATCATTCTGTTAAATGACCGTCAAACTCTTGGAGGTTATCCAAAGATCGGTTGCGTGTCGAAAATGAGTTTAATGAAGCTAGCTCAGGCAAAGCCGGGTAGTGTCATCCATTTCTATAGAGGCGACATAGATCGCGAGACAGAAGCGTACTGTCAGTTTATGAACTTCTTTTCTCTTTAATTTAATAGGGGGTAGAACTTCCCCCTCCTTTACAACGATTCTTTTGTTTAAAAGTTCATTCTAAACCCTCAATTTTTCTCCCTGTTTCAGTGACATCGCTGTTTGGATAAGGCCGCCTAAATGTGTGTGGCGTTAAAATACTGTTACATGTGACATATGATTATTGATACATATTTAGTCGTAATTACTTGCAGCCTTAATTATTTAGAACTAGACGTTTAAAGGTAAAGAATTAAGAAACCGCACACCGGTTCATAAACTAAAGGCTTTAAATCATGTCAGATGGTCGCTTCGTTTACGCAGACGATTCGAGTCGTTCAATGTCACTCAATTCGATTGAGTACCAAGTCCAACCCAGTTGGAAAGTGCTTACGGTTGATGATGACAAAGGATACCAACAATCGCTTATCTACAGTTTGAATGATTTGGAAGTCAATGGACGTTCCGTCGAAGTGCTTTCCGCTAATTCTGCAACAGAAGCGGCTTATATACTGTCGCAGCACAATGATATAGCGCTTATCTTGTTAGATGTTGTGATGGAACAAGATGATGCAGGGTTACGTCTTGTTGAAACCGTGCGTAATGTACAAGGTAACTCTCTGGTTCGTATTATTTTACTCACTGGGCAACCTGGGTTTGCACCGAGAAAAGATGTCATGTTGCAATATGATATCAACGAGTACTGGAACAAATCTGAAGTAGACCATGAAACGTTGAAGTCGATAACCGCTGCAAATTTCCGTTCTTGGCAGTCGATGATCGAGTTGGACAAAGCCAGAATGGGCTTGCAGTTGTTGGTTGATGCTTCGCGAAAGATTGCGAGTAAGTATGACGCCAATACTTTCATTCAAGTTGTAATTAAAGAAATTGTAGGGCTATTTGGTGGTTTCGGTGAGCCAAGCCTGTGTGTTTTACGCGTCGATAAAGCTATGAATTGCGAACAAGCTCTGGTTGTGGCTTCTTCTGGAGTAACAGGAGTTGAACAGGGCGAACCATTACCCGACGAGATAAAATTAAAATTCGTTAAACTGTGCCGTGAATCCATCGCGGAGAAAAATCATAAATTCCAAAATAATTTGTCTGTTTTGTATTTCTCCGGAGACAGTGACGGAAGTTATTACTATTTGGTGTTAGCGGAAACTAAACAATGTTTAAGTGACTACCATATTCGTTTGTTGCAAGTATTCAGTGAAAATATCAGCTCTGGTTTTATGCAAATCGCTTTGGTTAACCAACTTTCAAAATTGGCTTATCAAGATAGTGATTTGAATGTAAAAAATAAAAACTGGCTGCTACGTGAGTTAGACGTCATGAATCAAGATGAACTCAGTGAGCTTGAGATGCTGGTAGTTGAACTTGATGATTACGATACTCATGCTATTTCTTTCGACCGCCAGTCTTTGATGGCACTTATAGGTTCGGTATGTCAGCGTCTTGTTGACGCTTTTCATACTTCATCGGTTGTAAGTCGAGTAGGATCCGATAGGTTTGCCATTTTACATAGTCGTGGTTTTGCGTTGACCGATGACGAACTGATAAGTTTGTCTAGCTTGCCGCACTCTGTTGGTGAATTCCAAGTGCGCTGCACGTTAACATTTGCAAGAGTTGAACTTAAACAGCTGGCAAATTATCCCGCGCAGCAAATTTTACACATGGCGAGAAGTTTGCTCTGTTCTGCCAGAGACAAAAAAATGCAGGTTGTGACTTATGAACCGTCCTACCGTGAAAGTCTTATTCGTGACTATCAAATACTTGGGGACTTAAAGTCCGCAATAGAAAGCAAAGAATTCTATATTGTCTTGCAGCCGAAATGTGACCTCAAGACTGGAAGAGCTGTGGGTTTAGAGGCGTTGCTACGTTGGAAAAAGCAAGAAACCACGATTCCGCCGAATATTTTTATCCCCATAGCAGAGCGCAGCGGTTTAATTAACAAGTTGGATACGATTGCAGCAAAACTAACTTTCGAAGCGTTACATCGATTAGAAGATGCGGGTTACAGCCTTCCCACCTCAATTAACGCAACAGTGCAAGATCTCACCGACCCGGAATATATCGCTTTGCTACTGGATCTAGTACGTGGTGAAAATCTCAACCCAGACTTAATTGAGGTGGAAATTACCGAAAGCCAAACGATGGAATCCTATTTAGAAATTAAACCGATACTTGATCACTTACATAATGCGGGCATAAAAATTAGCATTGACGACTTCGGTACTGGCTATTCTTCGCTTTCTCATATTTCTCAGCTTGGTGTAGATACCATCAAAATAGATATTTCTTTTGTTCGACATCTACACGAAGATATGGCGAGCCAACAGGTGGTTGATTTGGTAGTGAGTCTGGCCGGTTTGTTTGATTTCTCTGTTGTCGCTGAAGGTGTTGAGACGGATGAGCAGCGCAATGCGTTGTTAGAAAGAGGGTGCACTCTTGGGCAAGGCTATCTGTATGCAAAACCTATGATGGTTGATGAGCTGTTAGTTTGGCTCAAAAATAATGAATCTGAATTGAGCGAATGAAAGTAAGGAAATTAGAGAAGTCGTCACGACGAAATATATTTGCGTTGTTGTTGTTTGGTTTGGTTATCACTAGCCTGATCGGCGGGCTGGTGTATCGAAACAATATCAATCAACGCTTAGATGCAGTGGCGTTCGAACAACAACGGAAAATTGCTCAGGCAGAAGTGCTATGGGGGCAAAATATTGGAGATATAAGACACACGTTACAAATTCTCTTTAGATCTCCAGCGTTTATTTATGCCCTTGCTTCAGACTCGAAAGTAAATACCGAGCTGATACAGCGAATCTTTATCTCCTTTGCTGAAAGTGTCGATCCACTTATGCAGGTTCGTTGGCTCGATGAAAATGGCGTTGAGAGAGTCAGGGTGGATGTAAAAGATGGTATGGCTGTTGTTGCTGGTGAAAGCGCTTTGCAGGACAAAAGCAGTCGTTATTACGTTAAGCAAGGAATGAAGACCGACGACGGAAAAATATATCTCTCAAATGTCGACCTCAATGTGGAAAACGGAGTAATTGAAGTACCGTTTCGACCTACGATAAGAGCATCGATAAAAACAGGAACTACCCACGGTTTGCATACGGGTTTACTGGTACTGAATTATGATGTTGGAGGGTTACTGAAAGTCATTAGTTCATTTGATTCAGACAGAGTGAATCTGCAGCTTGTGGATACTGACGGATATTGGTTGAAGAACGTTGATACTGAGCTCGAATGGGGGAGAGATTTAAAAAGAGAAAGCCACAACATTGCAGTGAAGAATCCAGAAGTCTGGGCTCAGATGAACAAACATCAGTCCTTCAGCCGTTTCAATCACTCTTTGGGTTTTGCGAGTTACGAGTGTAACAACGTAACTGGCCCCCTTTTATCCGAAGATATTGTTCGCAGTCCGTCGTTATGTTTTATCGCAACCACGTCTGTATCTGTGTTGAATCAACTTAAGAGAGAGGCGCTTATTCCCTCGCTTTTACTTTGTACAGCAATCGCTATATTTGGCATTTTTATTCTTAGGCGTGAATGGGATTTTCGGCTAAAGCTAATAGCGCTATATCGTGAACAAGAACGAGATAAGAAGAAAATTGAAGAATCCTCAGAGTACACGCGGAATTTGCTTAACCAACAGCAATTGTTGCAAAACGACCTTGTGGAGTCACGTAAGCTATCAGCATTAGGTATGATGGTTGCGGGGGTTGCACATGAACTCAATACACCAATTGGTACGGCCATATTAGCGGCATCACGTCTAAAATCTGACCATAATCGTCTGTCTACGGCTGTGTTACAGGGCTTAAGCAAGAGCGATTTGGAACAATATCTGGTTTCAACTCAAACAGGGCTTGATCTTGTTGATAAAAGCCAAAAAAAAGCGGCAGAGTTAATCCGTAGTTTTAAACGTTTAGCGATAGATAGAACGCGGGAGGATGTGGTTTCATACCGATTAGATCTGGTAGTTGAAGATCTAGTGGCCACTTTAAAACCACGTTTTAGAGCTGGTCAGGTAGAGTTTGAATATGAGGTAGAACCTATCGAGATGGTAGGAAGACCGGGCAGTGTGTCTCATGTTCTTCAAAACTTGCTGATAAATGCAATGCAGCATGCTTTCAAGAAGGAAACGGGTGGCAAACTTAAGGTCTGCGCTCAGCTATGCAACAATGGGAGGGACGTCGAAATAAGGGTAATAGACAACGGTAAAGGTATTGATCCTGATGTTCTGCCGAATCTTTTTGACCCATTTGTAACGACTAATCGGGCGGAAGGCAATACAGGTTTGGGTTTGCACTTCGTTCATCAATGGGTCACCAGTTCCCTAAATGGCTCAATAGTCGTGGAATCTGAATTATTAAAAGGTACAACTTTCATCATTAAATTGCCGAAGCATTTCATAGAGAAACAAGAGGCAGGTTCGGTTAGTCATTAGAAAGAGCAGAACTCATTTGTGTTCGTCAGTGCTGCTCTTTGAGTATTCAGAGAGCTTGAAACCTTTATTGCGGTTTCTGCTTCTTGCTCATCGTCACCATGTAGATACCGCTACAAACCAGTATCAGTGCAATCATGTATTTCCATTCCAATATTGTTTCGCCAAGGAATATGGAAGATAGACTGCTACCAAATACCGGTATCAAGAAGTTGAAGATAGTCACCATGCTAACGGGATTATGCTTTAGCAACACACTCCACAGAGCAAACGCCGCAGACGATAGACAAGCGAGATAGATGAGTAATGATAGGCTGGCAAAGTCAAAGTCACCTGATTGCCCCCCGAATACATAACCCACACACAGTAGCGCTAAACCACCGATGGATAATTGCCATGCCGTCATGACCATGGCATCAATACCTTGCGAGATTTTCTTACCATAAATAGAAGCGGCTGCAAGAATGAAAGCGGCAAAAATCACCGAACCTTCACCCAGCAGGCTGAATTGGAAATCAAGCAATGACTGGT
Source organism: Vibrio sp. Y2-5 (assembly GCF_014596725.1). Taxonomy (GTDB): domain Bacteria; phylum Pseudomonadota; class Gammaproteobacteria; order Enterobacterales; family Vibrionaceae; genus Vibrio. The sequence continues at coordinate 159,237 of NZ_JACVEG010000003.1, read as the reverse complement.
TGAAATTCACGATAAACACACCGAGAAAACCAACCGTACAGCCAATCGCTTTTCTCTGTGTTAAGCGGTCATTGTGATAGATGAAATGCGCGAGCAATACACTGAAGAAAGTACCAGTTGCATTCAAGATGGATGCTTTCACACCTGTTGCAAAGGCTACACCCAAATAGAAGAAGATGTACTGTAGGCTGGTTTGCGTTAAACCCAGCACAATAATTTGGCGTACTTTTGTTTTAGTTATGGTTCCGGTATGACGTCGAAACAGTACGGATAGAATGATCAGAAAAATACCCGCCAATAAAAATCGTTGCCCCGCAAACACCATTTGTGAAGCGACATCGCTTGCTTCGATGTTGAGCAAAGCATAACCGGTTTTGATAGCCGGATAAGCACTTCCCCACAACAAAGTGCAGAGTATAGCTAATGCATATACGACCATAGGTCGAGAGAAGAAATGAGCTGATTGCGATGGCATATGGCAGATTACCTAAAGGGTGAATTAATAGAGGTTTATTTTTGAAACGGTAGTTCGTATTTTTTGAGTGGTTGATTCTATACCATATTGTGTACTTTTTTAATCTCTGTTGCATAAAAGATTTGGGCTGAGATTAATTAGACGCTCCGTTTCGATACTGAGCTTTTCGTTGGTAATTGATTACGGTAAATCTTGCCCTTGTTTTCATATCAAATGCTTGTTTCAAATCTAAGTGTCTTTACTTACAAGCATATTCAATCTGTTTTTCCCCACAATCGCGTTCATTAATCTGAATTTTGTTTGAGTTAGCTCAAGAAATAATAGGAACGGTGTTTCAAAAGTACCTAAAAGATCACAAATCAAATATGAATGAATTTATTCAAATATGAACAAGTGTTAGATTTGCCACATCTTAAAGGAGGGTGCTATGCACATTAATTACAACAACAATCCCAAAGACGCTAAGTCGTATGATACGGATCGTTTAAGAGAAGAATTCCTAACAGAAGAGCTTTTCAAACAAGGTGAAATCACTCTTGTATACAGTCACATCGACCGTGTCGTGGCTATGGGTATCAGCCCTGCGGATACAGCACTGAAACTGGAAGATTTTGTTGATAACAAAGCTTTTGGTACGGATTTTTTCCTGCAACGTCGTGAGTTGGGCATTGTCAACTTAGGTGAGAAAGCGGAAGTTCGTACTCAAAATGGTGTTTACGTGTTAGAGCACTTGGATGCGGTTTACCTAGGCAAAGGCGAACAAGATATTGAGTTCCGCGCATTGGAAGACGAATTTGCAAAACTCTACTGCTTAAGCGCGCCTGCTCATCATACATACCCATCACGCACTATTTTGCGTAACGAAGCCCGCATAGTTGAGTTGGGTTCACTAGAAACGGCTAACGACCGCGTGATTAACCAATACCTGCATCCAGATGTTTTGCCAACTTGCCAACTTTGCATGGGCGTAACTCATCTAAAACCGGGTAGCGTTTGGAACACTATGCCGGCACACACCCATGAGCGTCGCATGGAAGCTTACCTCTATTTCAACGTTCAGCCATCTCAAGTGGTTTTCCACTTCATGGGTGAACCTACAGAAACTCGTCACATCGTAGTGAGAAATCACCAACTTGTGCTATCGCCAAGCTGGTCAATTCACTCTGGTTGTGGCACGAAAAATTACAGTTTTGTGTGGGGAATGTTGGGTGAGAACCAAACATTCGACGATATGGATTTCGTTGATATGAACGAAATTCGATAACGAAAAACTTATTTGTATTTTACGGAGAAACATGATGTTTAAGAATTCTGCCCTAAAACTCGCCGCTATTGCCACTGTAGTGGGTAGCGCACTGAGCTACTCTTCAATTGCATCTGCTGCAACTGAAATCAAAGCTGCTTTCAACCAATCTGACAAGCACCCACAATACCTAGCTCTTAAAGAGTTCGGCGAGAAGTTAAACAAAGAAACCGACGGTCGTTACAAGCTAAACATTTTCCCTAACGAACTATTGGGCGACCAGCGTGCAGCACTTGAGCTAGTACAAAACGGTGCGATTCAAATGGCGGTTGTTGCTAACCCATTGGTTGAAAACTACGACAAAACTTTTGCGGTAATCGGTATGCCTTATGTATACACAGGCTCTAAGCACCAAGAGAAAGTATTTACTTCTGGCGTGCTAGACAACTTATTTGCATCGACTCAAAAATTTGGTTTCGAAGTGCTAACTGCTTACACAGCTGGTGCTCGTAGCATGTACACCAAGGGTAACTCAGTAGCAAACGTTGCCGACATGAAAGGTAAGAAAATCCGAGTTATGCAGTCTGACACTATGATCAAGATGCTTTCTTGCATGGGCGGTACTGGTGTACCAATGAGTCAGGGTGAAGTTTACACTGCAGTACAACAAGGCGTTCTCGATGGCGCAGAAAATAACGAAATCACTTACGCGGACCTTAAGCAATACGAAGTTGCGCCATACTTCTCGACGACTCGTCACCTAATGGTTCCAGACTTAGTAGTAGCAAGCAGCTACTTCATGTCAACGATGTCTCAAGAAGATCAAGCGACATTCAAAAAGCTAGCGAAAGAGAGCACGATAAGCGAATTCGCTCTATGGAATGCGCAAATCGAAACCGCTAAGAAAACAGCGATGGATAAAGGGGCAACTTTCGTAGAGGTTGATATCAAGCCTTTCCAAGAGTCTTGTAGCGCTCTACAAAAAGACCTAATTAAGACTCCAGAACAAAAAGATCTATTCGAAAAAGTTGCAGCACTGCAATAATTTTCACCTGCAATATGGCCGGGCATTTGCTCGGCCTCATTAGCCTTCGGCTTTAGCCATAAAAAGGTAAGATGTTATGTTAGACCATACGCCAAGTGGCTTATTTAAAGTTTTCTCTGTTGTTAAGCATTGGTTAGACAAGATTGTTTCTTGGTTTTGTATTTCCCTAATCGCTCTAATGACCATTCTTGTGACTTATCAAGTTATTGTTCGCTATGTATTTAATGACCCAAGTGCGGTGAGTGAAGTACTTTCTCGCTACCTGTTTATCTGGTTAGTGTTGTTTGGTAGTGCGCTGGTATTTGGCTTGAAAGAACATATGGCTATCTCTTTTATCAAAGAGAAGTTCTCCCACAAAACACAAATCATTGTTGAAGCGTTTATCGAGCTAGCCATCGTAACTTTCGCTCTATCCATCATGATTTTCGGCGGTTACAGCAGTGCAACCCGCCAAATGTGGCAGCTAGATTCTGCACTACAAACTCCAATGGGAACGATTTACGCAGCGATTCCAATCAGCGGTGCGTTAATGGTTTTCTATTTTATTTACAATGAATTGCAGCTAGTCGAGCGCTGGAAGCAATTACATTCTTCGGCAGAGTAGGAGTGAGTCATGGACTTAGCATTAACAGCTGCCTTAATTATGTTAGCCGGTGTCGTCTTCTTCCTTGTGATTGGCGCACCGATCGCCATCGCTGTAGGTATTTCCTCTTTCGGCGCAATGATGGTTATTCTGCCAACGCAGGGTGCAATGGTAACGTCAGCACAACGTATGTTTGTGGGCTTAGATTCCTTTGCGCTGCTCGCGATTCCGTTCTTTATTCTTGCCGGTAACATAATGAATAACGGCGGTATAGCGATACGGTTAATTAACTTCTCTAAGATTGTCAGTGGTTTCTTCCCGGGCTCTCTTGCTCAAACCAACGTTGTATCGAACATGTTGTTCGGCTCAATCAGTGGGTCTGGCGTAGCCTCTGCAGCGGCTATCGGTGGCATCATGTCACCCATCCAAGACAAAGAAGGTTACGACAAACGCTTTAGTACTGCGGTTAACATTGCATCAGCGCCAACAGGTATGTTGATTCCGCCAAGTAACACATTGATCGTATACGCGACAGTGGCGGGGAGTGTCTCTATCTCGGCACTGTTCATGGGTGGTTACATCCCAGGTATTCTCTGGGGTTTAGGTGTGATGCTTGTTGCTGGTGTTATGGCGAAACGCCGTGGTTACATTGCAAAACATCGCATGACTTTGAAAGAGTGCGGTCAAGTTACAGTGGATGCTATCCCAAGTTTGTCTTTAATCATCGTGGTGATCGGCGGTATTTTAGGTGGTGTGTTTACAGCAACAGAAGCGTCAGCCATCGCGGTTGTATACTCGCTACTATTGAGTGCAATGTACCGTTCTCTGGATTTCACTCGATTACCTGAGATTTTCCTACAATCAGCAAAAATGACGGCAATTGTTATCTTTATGCTGGCAACGTCGTCGATTATGTCTTGGGTGATGGCATTTACACAGATCCCCGGAATGATTGCAGACATGCTATTAGGTTTGACGGATAACCCAATCATCATCCTACTGATCATTAACGTTATTTTGTTGTTTGTGGGTACATTTATGGACCCAACACCAGCAGTACTGATCTTTACACCAATCTTCCTACCAATTTGTATGGGCTTAGGCATGGATCCAGTGCAGTTCGGTATCCTATTAGTATTCAACCTTTCACTAGGTACGATTACCCCTCCAGTAGGACCGATTCTGTTTACGGGTTGTAAGGTGAGTGGTATCAGTATCGACTCAGTGATCAAAACATTACTGCCGTTCTTCTTTGTGATTTTCGCAGTATTGATGTTAGTGACTTACATTCCAGCCATCTCTATGACGCTTCCTGAAGCGATGGGCTTGATTAAGTAAGTTCGATGATTTATCAAAAACAACCTCAGCCAAGTCTGAGGTTGTTTTCGTTTGGGGGTAAGCAACGTGCGTTTATCAACAAAATGAGGTTATACCAATGCCAGTTTCAAAATAGCGGGCACTGGTATGAGACAAACAAAGTTCATTTCGAGTATTATCGGCTCGTTTTGATGAACATGTATTGAGTACATAGCAATGGAATCAGTTAAGAAAACTGAATATAGAGCGCCTGCACTAGAGAAAGGCTTAGATATTCTTGAACTGCTTGCACAGCAAGATGAACCGCTCACAAAAAAACAGATAGCAGAAAGCTTAGATAGAAGTATCAACGAAATTTTTCGCATGTTGTCTGTGCTGGTGGAAAAGCAGTTCATTGAATATGACAGCTTTACGTCAACTTATGCGTTAACGCTAAAAATGTTTGCGTTATCGAACCAGCACCCACCCATAGCTCAACTTTTGAAGCGTGCTACGCCTTTGATGGAAGAGATCTGTAATAAGGTGAACCAATCTTGTCATATGTCGGCATACAGCAACGGAGAAATGACCGTTATCGCTCGCCAAGAGAGCCCTTATAAAATGGGTTTCAGCTTAAGACTAGGTTCTATCATTGATATCTGTTCATCGGGGTCGGGAATTGTGTTCTTGAGTTTCCTAAATGAAGAGAAACGCCAGTCGGTTTTGGACAAACTCGATGCAACGCCAGAAGAAAAAGCGCATGCGCTAAGCCATGTTGAAGCCACAAGAGAGTGTGGCTACTATGTAGGCGAAAGTCCGCAGATCTTGGGCGTAACCAATATCAGTGTACCGATTTTTGGTGTGCTGGGTGATGTGTTAGCGACCATCACAATTCCGTATATGACACTGAACTCAAACACCGTTCACCACCATATTGAAGATTTAGAAAATACCAAACACGAACTCATTGAGCTAGCGAGCAAGTTGAATCAAAACTTGTCGTAAATTCAACGTTCATATTTATTTCAAATCTTTCCCCTTTTCAACAAAGGAAAAGGGGAAAGATTTGATCTTCGCTGTATCGAAATAACTCTCACACTGTCTTTGCTACTGCGACTTTCCTCAATATTAACTTCCATTCCATTTGAACTACTAAAATATTAGCCAAGGTGCGAGAGTTACATCGATTTTTATACCAGAAGGTTGTGTAGCGAATGGATAATAATGACGGTCCAAAGCGACTTAGATCTCTTTGTGATACAACCCATGATTAAACCAAAAATAAATATGTAAATAATCAATACTAAAATGTTCTGATTATGGTGAAACCAAATTGGAATGTGAATAAGGGAGAATAGAAAGGACTGAAAAATATTGGACGTTAAAAAATGGTTATCTTCTAATAATTTTCTTAGCAAAAAGCCTCGAAAGACAATTTCTTCAGTTAATCCTGCTAACAATACGGAATTAACGAACTTGAGAACATCAATATCAAAGGTGCTTGGGGAATCAAATAAAAAATGAAACAGTTTATTTATGGTCAACATTGAAGTTGATAATAAAATCAATACCAGACCATCTCTGTCTATCGATTTTGTTAACTTTAAATATGAGCTTGGGGAACATTTTTCTATCACTTTTATGTAGATATAGACGGGTAGTATCCAAACTGCTATTTTGCAAAGCGGGCGCAAGTAATCTGAGTATGGAAATATATATAGCTCCATAACAGTCCAAGTGAAAAAGAGAAAAATAGTATAGCTTAGTAGGCTTCGGTTAATTCGTATATCTCTGATGTTTAAGGTCCTATTTTTCACATTAGATTTAAAAGTGTTATTCCTGAAGTTAAGATTTGTCATATATTGATTGAACGTGGGTTTAATTGTTGATTCAGTATCCATATCAAGTGTATTTTCTCTTGACTATTGTTACCCTCGTTATTTTCCATGGATATCACTTTTAAAAGTAATGATTAGTAAAGTTTTGGTTTCAGTTATATACAAATTACTCAAGAAGGGCTGTGAATAATGCTCGTTTAGGTTTCATTAGTGAGTCTGGTTGGAAGGTATTCTTCTTATGGGTGAGGTTGAGATTGAAAATAAACTTGTTTCCCAAAATTGCAGTTATTCTTGTCGGGATGTTTACGGTCAATAGTGGTTCTGCAAAATCGAACGATAATATGAATATTGTCAATATAATAGATCAAGCCATGGCGAAGTATCATATACCGTCTATGGCTATAGTGACTTTTAATTCCCAAGGTATCCTGCAGAAGGAAATCAGAGGCAGGCGTCGAGCTGAAGCAGAAGAATTGGCTCAATTGAATGATTACTATCATATTGGTTCAAGTGCAAAGTCACTCTTGGCGATATCAGCAGGAAAACTTGTTGAACAAGGAAAAATGACGTGGGAAACAAAATTTTTTGATGTTTTCCCTGAGCTGAAGTCTGAGTCACGACCAGAGTATTTCGATATAACATTGAATACATTATTGTCATGCCGTTCTGGAATGCAGCCTTTTACATCCTATCTGGAGATGAAAGGCTTGAACGAAAAACAAAAGAGTAAGCAACTGGAGTTTGTTAAATACCTTGTCAAACAGACTCCTGTTTCAAAGGAAATCAACGGTGAATTCGAATTTGTCTATTCAAATTCAAGCTATACAATGGCTGCGATGATGCTGGAGCGCATAACGGGTTCTTCATGGGAAGAAATCATTGCAAATGGTTTAGCCAAAGAAATTGGGTTATCGGTAATATTTGATTGGCCGAATAGCAATGAATCGGAACAACCGTGGGGGCACACTAAAATTGGCGATGCGCCATACGCTGATTGGTTGGAGTGGCAACAAATCAATGACATCGATTTTGACCCCAATGAGTTATATGCATTTTCTCCTGATAACAAATTTAGACTTCCTAGCGTCATAGCTCCTGCCGGAGATTTGAGTATGAGTCCCTTGGATTATGCCAAATATGGGCATATCCATTTACAGGGGCTAATAGGGGAAGATAATTATGTTAGTTCAGAGACTTACGATATCATTCATAATCGTTACCAAGGTTTCTCTTATGGTGTCGTGAATATAGATTCACTGGGTGAAAAGATTTTCACTTACAGTGGCAGTGCAGGTACCTTCTACGCTGTGACAATGCTATTTCCTGATTCTGACTTTGGCTATGTTATTTTAAGTAATTCAGGTTCAAGCGAAGCGGTTCAGGGGATTAATTGGGCGTCTGAGAAGGTGATAAAGCAACGTTTTAATTTATGGTGGATGTTCTGGTCGTGATCCATTACCCATTCCTTAGTACAACGTTTGGCTTAAAATCAGGAATTTTTAATCAAGGAGATTTAACAATATGAAAAAACTAGCAATATTGACGATGTTTTCTTTAGCTTTCTTTTCTGCGAGTTCTTTTGCAAGAGATGATATCGGCGCTTATTCAATCGAAAATGCATTGAATTTAGAAGCTGCAAAAGCAAAATTGGGTACAGATATTAAGTTCTATTTTGGTGAACAAAAGCACCCGAAAATCATTAAAGAATTCGGTGAATTCAAAACCAACAAAAAAACCAACGCCTTCAATAAAACCGATGAAGAAGCGTGTGATTGGGTCTTTTTGTCAGCCATGATCGCGTTAAAAGAAAGAGCAGTTAAAGAAGGCGGTAATGCTGTCGTCAATATTAAATCAAACTATAAGAGCAACCTAACATCAAGTGAGAGCACGTTCCAATGTGGCGCTGGCACTATGATTGCGGGCGTTGCTTTAACGGGTAAAGTGGTGAAGTTGAAGTAAGTTCTGCGGAAACTTTAGGGCTCTTTTCGCTTTTCTCATCGTATGGAATACAAGGTCAAGATATTCGGCTCAGATGCAACCCAGTTTGTTACTCGTTATACAAGCGTATGAGTCATTTTATATATGTGCCTTAATTTGGGGAGAGTGTATGAATACTAGATTTTGTGAACAATGCGGTGAGGAAACAGCGCATAAAGAAGTCATGAAGCAAAAACCGTCGAAGTACGGGAAGTCAAAAAAAGAGCAGTTCAAAGCTTTTCTGGACGGCTTTTTTAGCGGGGCAGCAACATCTTTACCTGCGGGAGCTTCTTTAGAGTTAACAGACAGGTACATTGTTTGTACTAAGTGTGGCAAACAAACTCTGGAGAATTACGGTGACGAGTTTCAATAGGTTATCGGTTGGATAATCGGAACTAACTTATATGAGTTTTGTTACTGGGATAGATGAGCGTGCAGTCTTTATTTTATAGAGCAAAGGTACGCTATCCATTCATGAATGTTTAATGTCGTTCAGATAAGTAGTTACTTTTACCTGAACGGCATTAACTTCAAACAACTAAGTTTTCTGCATTGTTTCTAGGGATAGTTACAGGTTTCTAGGGATAGTTGCAGATTACTTTGCAATAACGTTTGCTACGTCTTTGACCAGTGCCGCGAGTTCATCCCATTTTTCGCCATCGATAAGATCGTTTGGCACCATCCATGTACCACCACAAGCTAAAACGCTTGGGATAGCTAGGTAGTCGTTAACATTTTTAGGGCTAACGCCACCAGTAGGCATGAACTTAATTGGGTAAACGGCTGTTAATGCTTTAAGCATTGCTGTGCCGCCTGATGGTTCTGCCGGGAAGAACTTCAGAGTACGTAGACCCATTTCCATTGCTTGTTCAACAAGGCTAGGGCTGTTCACCCCTGGGACGATTGTCGCACCACGTTGTTGGCAGTATTTCACGGTAGTTGGGTTGAAGCCTGGGCTTACAATGAAATCCACACCTGCGTCGATTGCTTCGTCTACTTGTGCTGTGGTCAGAACGGTACCAGCACCAATCAGCATTTCAGGGAAAGCTTCACGCATGTTTTTGATTGCTTGTGCCGCTGCTTCAGTACGGAAAGTTACTTCTGCACATGGTAAGCCATTTTCAATCAGAACTTCAGCAAGCTTAACGGCTTTGTTTGCATCTTTGATTGCAATTACAGGAACGACTTTGATTTCAGCAAGTTGTTGGTTTAAATCTTTCATCTTTTTTCCTTAAAGTGTTGGCATAGCGCTAGTTGGAATGATAGCACCACGGTACTGAATAACGGTGCCAGCCACTAAGTGACCAGCAGAGGCAGACTGTTGTTCGCCGCCTCCTAGAATTCGTTTGGCTAGGTAACCTGCACTAAATGAGTCACCCGCGGCGGTTGTATCAACGACGTTTGAGATCGTATTTGCTGCAACCGTATATTGTTCGCCATTTGAAATAACGAAACAGGCATCGGCACCGCGTTTAACAACGATTTCTTTAACGCCTAAACCTTGAGTACGTTCTATGGCTTGTGTCTCTTCACTGTCACCCCAAAGAAGAACTTCATCGTCGAAGGTGAGGAAAGCAATGTCCGTGATTTTCAGAATCTCAGTGTACACTTTTTTAGCTTCTTCAATAGAAGACCACAGAGCAGGGCGGAAGTTGTTATCAAAGGCAATCTTTACGCCTTTTGCTCGGCATTTAGTCAAAACGTCGATAAGAGACTTCAGGCAATCCTCAGGAAGAATGGCAACACTGATACCGCTTAGGTAAATCATTTGGTGTTCGCACAGCTGTGTCTCAAGAGCTTGAAGTTGCACATCACGCAGCCAGTATTTTGCTGCAGCATCATTACGCCAGTAAAAGAAGCTTCTTTCACCATCTTCACGAGTCTGGATGGTATAAATACCCGGCAATTTTTTCTCAGACAGGAAGACCAAATCGGTATTCAGTCCTTCATGTTTCCAAGCGGATAGCATTTCGGCACTGAAAGGGTCTTTACCAAGTCCTGTGACGTAGGAAGTGGTAACGCCAGCAGACTGAGTCAGTCGAGAAAGGTAAACAGCAGTATTTAACGTGTCGCCACCAAATCCTTGTTCGACTGCACCTTCGTTTTTTCTAAGCTCGACCATACATTCGCCAATGATCGCGACTTTTTTGATTTGGTTCATAGGATAACTCCGTATGTATTACGTGAATTTATGCACGTAATGAAACAAGGCGTAACAAGCAAAAATTAACAACCATTTTTATGGTTATATAAAACAGTCGTTTTATAAAAAATTATAATATTTCGACCATATTTAACTGAAAAAAGCCAACCAGAGCTGGTTGGCTTCAAATCATTTATTCCCGATAAACGATTTGCATCCTACTAAGCAATAAGAGACTTAACATAAGCTTCAATCTCTGCGTCTTGGCAGTTATTGAAGAAGCACTCTTGGAAGCGAGCGCCGCCGACCGCAGTTTTTACTAGCTCTTGGTCGATTGATTTTAAAGTATCAACAATGCTGTCCTTCGCAACCGCAGCTTTAACTTGAGTCAGGATACCTGCGTTACGTTGTTGTGGTTCAGCACGCTCTTTCGGGTAACCTTCGCCACGTGGACCTGTGAATGCTTTTTCGAACATGTAACGAACATTCAGTTCGCCAGCCCAACCAAAGCCTTTCGCGAATGCCAATGCGATAGCGTTACCGTTGTTGATTTGGTTGAACAGGAATGCGTCAGACGGCTCTAGGCAGTAACCACAAACCACACCTGGGTGTAGGTTTAGCGACATCATTGCGCCTTGGCCAGTACCACAACCTGCAACTACGAAGTCAACGGCTTTTGAGTTAAGAAGGATACTAGCCATGATGCCTAGGTGGATGTAAGTGAGGTGATGGTCAGCCTCATCGCTCATACCCACGTTGAAAACATCATGACCAAGAGGAGCGGCAACTGTATTTAGTTCATTAAGAACCATTGCGTTTTTTCCTGCTTGGCTGTTTTCCATCATCAATGCAATTTTCATCAGAATCTCCTGCAACCGTAGTTGCTTAAAATATTTAAACTTTTAGCACTCTTCAATGAAGCTCACTAACGTTGACGTAATCAATACTGTTAGTTCTAAACACCGAAGTTCAATGTTCACAACTAACATTCTTAATTTCTAACTCTATGTAATTTAATAAAAATAGAGTTGGAATCTAAGAAATCTGAGTCGCTGAGCAGAGAAAGTGATCGTGAGTTGATCACTTTCCCATCATCTACTCGCGAGTCCGAATTAACGTGCTAACCAACCACCGTCAACAGCGATAGTGTAGCCATTGATGTAGTCTGAAGCTTTAGAAGCTAGGAACACACATGGACCAGCTAAGTCTTCTGGTGTACCCCAGCGGTCAGCAGGGATACGCTCTAGGATAGCTTGGTTACGGTCTGCGTCTGCACGTAGAGCTGCTGTGTTGTTCGTCGCCATGTAGCCCGGTGCAATCGCGTTCACGTTGATGTTGTGCTTAGCCCATTCGTTCGCCATCAAACGTGTAATTCCCATTACACCACTCTTAGAAGCCGTGTATGAAGGGACACGGATACCGCCTTGATAAGAAAGCATAGAAGCGATGTTGATGATCTTACCGCCGTCGCCTTGAGCCATGAATTGCTTAGCAACGGCTTGCGACATGAAAAATACAGACTTGATGTTGATGTTCATAACGTCGTCCCAGTCCTGCTCTGAGAAGTCGATAGCGTCGTTACGACGAATGATACCAGCGTTGTTGACTAGGATATCGATGCGACCACACTCTTCTACAGCACGGCTAATGATTGAAGGGATGTCGTCCAGTTTCATTAGGTTTGCGCGAATGTCGATGAACTTTTGGCCAGTTGCTTTGATAAGTTCGATGGTTTCAGTTGGCTCAACAATGTTTACACCAACGATGTCGCAGCCCGCTTGTGCAAGACCTAGTGCCATACCTTGACCTAGACCAGTATCACAACCAGTGACGATTGCAACTTTACCTTTCACATCAAATGAATCAAGAATCATTACTTTTTCCTCAACGTACCTAATTAAATATGAACAGGAACGTCCTGAACATCATAGTGAGGAATATAACAAGAAAAAAACGCTTCAACAAATAAAAATGAAAGAGCGTTTCAAAAAATATAATTGATATCTAATTTTTGAAGTGAATTGAGCTTTCGTAAAAAATCAAAATAACATTTTACATTCGAAATTAATGAGCGCTGTTTTGAACATTTCGTTAGCCTTTTGTGGACTGATATCAAGGTTCATTTGAGGGTTAGCCTCATGCCGTTCTGTCTTTTAAACGAAAAAAGCCACCTTCTAATCGTTTAGAAGGTGGCTGTATATGTCTTGTGAGATGAAGATTCAGGAATTACTTAGTTAAACCCAATGCTTCATTCATAACGTGGAAGATGTAGTTTTGCTCAACCGCACCTTGGAATAGGTAAGCCTGAGGACCACGTGCGAAGATAGCAACGTCTTCACCTGAGTGAGTTTCTGAACCAAGTTTGATTAGAGACTGTTGTCGGTAGTTGATGTCCATGACTTCATCTTCAGTTGGATTAGGGCGATCTGCACCGCCTTTTTCAACCGCGCCAGGACCGTTACCGTAGCTCAATGTGGTGTAGTGCTTACCGTAAGCATCCACGTTTAATTTACCGTTTGACTTAGAAAGACCAAGAATTGGATTACCGCGCTCTGCATAACCGTTGGAAATTAGAGTGTGCGCATGGTCAGCAGTTACAATGATCAGAGTGTCTTCTGGATTTGTTTTATCAAGCGCTGCTTTGATTGCGTCGTCATAAGCAACCGTATCCCAAAGTGCACGTGCTGCGTTACCATCATGATGAGCGTGGTCAATACGTCCAGCTTCAACCATTAGCAAGTAACCATCTTTGTTATTAGATAGAAGGTCGATCGCTTTAGAGGTCATTTCAGCCAATGATGGTTCATCACCACGTCGATCCGCTTCGTACTTCATGTGGCTACTTTCAAACAGACCAAACACTTTTTTCGTGTCTGCTGGGATGCTTTCGAATCCTTTTTGATCATAAACATATTGACCATCAGGGTGTTGAGCTTGCCATTTTTCAACTAGGTTCTGACCGTCTTTACGTTTGCCTTTTTTACCTTCAGGGTCAACCACATCAACTGGCAGGAATTCGCGGCGTCCACCACCAAATACGACGTCCATGCCTTTACCTTCATTGAAGCTAAGCAACTGTTGAGCGATATCCACACAGCCTTGATTTTTTGCAATGTTTGGAAGGGTTGCGTCATTTTCCCAGTTGCGGTCAGCAGAGTGTGCATAAGTGGTTGCTGGCGTCGCATGAGTGATACGTGCAGAGGACACAACACCAACAGACAATCCTTTCTCAGCGGCCATTTCCCAAGCCGTTTTTGCTTCATTGCCCTTCACTGTATTACAGAAACCGCGCTTAACGTTGTCATCAACACTGATCACGCCTTGCTTAGTTTTAACACCTGTTACCATCGCAGAGGCAGTACCCGCTGAATCGGGTGTCTGTGCATTGGTATTGTAAGTTTTTGACAAAGCCATGTTAGGCATGGATTCCATGTTTAGGCGGTATTCTTCGCCCATTAAACCACGTCGCTGACCTTCAAAAATACGCGCAGCGGTGATAGTACCCACGCTCATGCCGTCACCAACAAATAAGATCACATTCTTAGCTGGTTTGTCGATAGGCATATTCGCTTTTGCTTTTGCGATAGTTTCCTGAGCTTGTTTAAACCACACGTCATCTTTCTGTGGTGCGTCAACACCAGCGGTTTGGCTCTGAGTAGAACAGCCAGCTAGGGCTGTCAAAATACCACTGACTAATAGAAGTTTTTTACTTTTCACGGGCATAGGCTCCAATTGTTTATTCGAATTTCCATGTTGCTCAAAGGCTTAACGGAGTCCAATTACCCAATAAATTTATGAATAACGCGTTACTGATCTATGAAGTTTTTATTATTGTCATATTACTGTCTTATGCAGCGAGTAATTTTGTTCACAACAGTAAACAACGTATCTTTTTGATATCAATAGACATTACAACTTATGAATTTAGCTCTGATTAAACAATTTTTGCGCGTGAGCGCTATTGGGTTAGTAGTGGCGATAGGCAGTATTTCTGGTTCTTACGCTCAAGAAGACACCACATCAGCGACTACTGAGGTAGTCACTCTGGACTGGATCGATTTAATTCCAGAAAGCGAACGCAATGCGGCGCTGTTACCAAATAAGGCGCCGCTAAATCACGATAGTGATACTCCACCGCAGAATATGGCTGGTGGATTTCGTGATGATCTAGATGGAAAACAAGTTCGTATTCCGGGCTTTGTTATCCCTTTGGAAGGGGACGATAAAGTGGTAACAGAACTCCTCCTAGTGCCTTATTTTGGTGCTTGTATTCATGTTCCGCCGCCGCCACCGAATCAGATCCTTTATGTAAAGTTCGATAAAGGTGTCCCTATTCAAGGGCTGTGGGATGTGGTTTACATTGTGGGTACATTGAATGTAGAAATGGTTGAATCTGATTTGGGGCAAGCCGGTTATCTGATTAATGGTGTGAGCGTCGAAACTTATGACGACTCCAGTTCGTAGCATTGGAATAAAAACAGGAAGAATAAAAACAGGAAAGCCGCTGAATCAAGGTAATACTCAGCGGCTGTACATCTGTGTTTAAGCGCTACCTAGGCGGGTGGTGTTCAATCCAGTGGCGGGCAATTTGCTCGCGAGTCGCGATCCAAACGCCTTCGTGAGATTGCACGTAATCAAGGAACTTCTTCAGTGCCATAAAGCGGCTTGGTTTACCTATGATTCTACAGTGAAGACCAATCGACATCATTTTCGGCTTATCTTTGCCTTCTTCATACAAGCAATCAAAGTTCTCTTTAAGGTACTGGAAGAACTCTTCGCCGTGGCTAAATCCGTAGGGCGAGGAAAAACGCATATCGTTGGTGTCCAATGTGTACGGGATCACTAAGTGAGGGCGTGTTTCTCCGGGTTTCTGGCTATTGGGCACTTGAGTCCAGAAAGGCAGGTCATCGCCGTAATAGTCTGAGTCATACAAAAGGCCTTCTTGTTCTGCGACTAATTCTCGGGTGTTGGGTGAATCTCTTCCTGTATACCAACCAATAGGGCGTTTACCTGTCAAACGTTCAATGATGTCGAGTGCCTGTTTCATGTGTTTGCGTTCTTTTTTAACGGGCATGTTCTGGTAATGGATCCACTTTAATCCGTGGCAAGCTATTTCGTGCCCGTCTTCCACAATCGCTTTGGTCACTTCTGGGTTGCGCTCCAACGCGGTGGCAATGCCAAAAATGGTTAACGGCAGTTCGCGTTTTTTAAACTCGTTTAGAATGCGCCAAACCCCTGCGCGAGAACCATATTCATACAGTGATTCCATGCTCATGTGGCGGTTAGGGTAAGCTTCTGCGCCGGCTATTTCAGACAAGAATATTTCTGAGTGTGAATCGCCGTGCAACACGCAGTTTTCACCGCCTTCTTCATAGTTAAGAACAAACTGAATGGCAATTTTCGCTTTGTTTGGCCAGTTGGCGTTTGGGACATTATCGCGTCCGTAACCGATATAATCGCGAGGATTACAATCTTTCATTCGAATTCCTTATCTAATCGTCCACATTTTTATGTTATGCGTTAGGTGAAGAGTTTGCTGAAATCAACATGTGTATCTTGTTTACTGGTTAGTGATATTGAAGCTTTTAATTGTTCCAAGTGATGGCGCATCCAATGTTGAGCTTCACTGATTAAGTTTTTATCCAGCAGAACAATTAAATTGGAGTGGTCACCACAGTCACAATTGACACTTTCACGCGTGCCATAAGCTGCGATAACCAGTGAGGAGCGATAACACAACTGCTCGACAAACTCTGCCAATACTAAGTTGTGACCGACTCGCGCAAGCTCGTAATGGAACTTAGCAGTTAGCTGAATAGCTTGAGCCATATCACCATTGTTATTGGCTCGTTTTTCCATCTCAACCATTGTTCTAAACTGATGTGACAGCTTTTCATTCCAGTTGTCGCTAATTGAAGGGATAAGCAAAGGTTCTAGCAGAATTCGGCTATCCCACACTTCAGAAGCTTCTCTGCGGCTCGGGCGGTTTACTTGCGCACCTTTGTTTGGCTGAATAACGACAAATCGTTCCAACGCTAATCTTTGCAAAACTTTGCGAATACCCGTGCGGCTGACACCAAAAGCTTCAGACAGTTTGTCCTCTGGCAGCCGTTCACCCGGTGGTATTTGGTGTTCAACAATGGCCTTAAGCATTTTTTGATAAATGATATCGTCGTTAGACATGTAGAACTCTCTAATTACGGTTGTATACAAAGCGATAGTGCAATATGTATACCAAACAGGCTTTTATTGTTTTCCGTAAGAACCAGCCAATCTCTGGCGGTCATGTCACCAATATCTTGCACTAAGATGCAGCATTTGTTCGACTCTGGTGCACAAAACTGTGTGTACAATATTCGGTAAGCTAGTGATATGGTAGCTTGTGAGTTTGGCACACTACTTGTATTTATAATTGTATACAATTGACGCGAATAAAAGCTTACATGGAAGTGTAGGGAATAATTAAAGAGCAGACACGATATATGAACGTATTAGAAAAGTTGAAAAAGGAATGGTTTCTCGTTGGCATGGTTGTGGCAATTGCATTAGCAACGGTGAGCTCAGATGTGGGTAAATCAGGGGGATGGATCCACCTTGATAAACTTACAGGTATTGGTGTCGCAATTGTCTTCTTTTTACACGGTTTGGGACTTTCTCCTCAGGCAATCAAAGCGGGTATGACAAACTGGCGTCTGCACTTGTACATTCAAGCCGCAACGTTTGTGGTTTATCCACTTTTGTGGGTCATCTTCGGTGAAGCATTTATGGCTTATATGCCTGCAGCTTTGGCGTTTGGTTTTTGCTATCTGCTCGTACTGCCAAGCACAATTTCATCTTCTGTTGCGATGACCAGTGTCGGTAAAGGTAACGTTCCGGGCGCCATTTTCAACGCGTCACTATCAAGCATTATTGGTGTTTTCATCACGCCGTTTCTTATTCAGCTGTTTATGGGCGTAGAAGGGGTTGAGCTCGATCTGATGGCTTCCGTTCTTTCCATCGCCAAACTGCTGTTGTTACCAATGATTGTTGGTCAAATTCTTCGTCCATACCTTGTTAGCTGGATTAGTAAACACAAAAGTGCTGTAGGTAAGGTTGATAAATACGTCATTTTAGCGATCGTCTATAACGCATTCTGTGATTCAGTGGAGAACGGCATTTGGCATGAATTCTCTATTGGTCTTCTAGCGAGTTCTGTTGCTATTTGTTTAGTGGTTCTTTTGTTTATGGTGCATTTCATTCAATGGGGTGCACGTCGTGTTAACTTTGAACTTCCAGATGAAGTGGCGGCGGTATTCTGTGGCACCAAGAAAACACTGGCTGCGGGTATTCCGATGGCAAAAGTGATTTTTGGAACGGATCCAACACTCGGTATGATCTTATTACCTATCATGCTTTACCACCCAATCCAGATTTTCTACTGTGCAATATTAGCGAATCGCTATGCTCGCCAAACAGAAGGCGCAGCAGTAACAAACTAAAACAATTAAAAAGTAAGGAAGCGAAATGACTAAGGATAGTCGAGTCTATTGCTCTCAAGGGCCCGAACATTTACCTGCCAAAGAACGAGGAAGTTTAAGCGGCACACAGTTTGTGTTTAAAGACTTGTTTGATGTTAAAGGCTTTAAAACAGGCGCAGGGAATCCACAATGGTTGGCGACGCATCCCTGTGCGCCAGCCACATCTTCACTGATATCTAAGCTGCTCAACAATGGTGCTGAATGCGTTGGCCGTGTACAAACAGATGAACTGGCGTATAGCTTAAACGGACAGAACATCCATTACGGCACGCCAGTTAACCCTGTGGCTCCCGATTGCATTCCCGGTGGCTCATCGAGTGGCAGCGCAGTCGCGGTTGCGCGCAGCGAGTGTGACTTTTCAATCGGGACGGATACCGGAGGATCGGTTCGTGTTCCCGCCAGTTATTGTAGCTTGTTTGGGCTTCGACCTACACTCGGTTCACTTGATCTTCACGCTTGTTTTGAATTATCAAAAAGCTTCGATACCGCTGGCGTGTTTAGTCGTGATTTGCCTTTGTTACGTAAAGTTTGGCGTGTGCTGTCTGGGTCAAAATCAGAAAGTCGCAGCGCCACGCATTTGTATCTAGACAATCAGTGTGCTCAAGTTCTCAGTAAAGAGCGATTAGCTCGCCTTAAACACTGGTGTGAACAAGCTGAAATTGAGTTGATATGCGGTGAACTGTTGCAAGAAAACGGCTGGCTATTGAATGACCTCAGCTTATTGTTCAGAACCATTCAAGGTTTTGAGATTATTCAGAAGCACGGTTTATGGCTTGAGCAGCATGGCGAGAGCTTAGACCCCACCATATTCGAGAGAGTGAAATGGTCACGTACCATTTCCGAGCAAGATTATACGCAAGCCTTGGATAAGCAAGCAGAGTTCAGAGAGCTGATAACTCATCACCTAACCGAATATGCACTGGCTTGGGCAATTCCAACCACACCATCAGGTCCGCCAGCGTTGACGATGAATGGCGAAGCACTTGCGACATACCGAACTCAGCTTATGGGTCTAACCAGTATTGCGGGCTTAAGTGGTTTACCGCAATTGCATTTACCTATGCAAGGATTGCAAGAAGGGCCATGCGGTATTTCCGTTATGGGCTTATCCAACCGTGAAGAAGACCTCATTACAACGGGCGAAACGCTTATCCAAGGAGAAAAGCTTGCTCAAGGAGAAAGTAAATGAAATATCAAACCGCTTTTACAGCTCCTCATTACAAGGCCGCACAAGTAGGGCAGAAGATTCTCGACCAAGGTGGCACAGCAAGCGAAGCGATGGTCGCTGCAGCGGCGATGATTGCTGTTCAGTATCCGCATATGAACAGTATCGGTGGTGACAGCTTTTGGTTGATTGCCAAAAAAGGTCAAACACCTGTCGCCATCGATGGTTGTGGCGCCGCTGCGTTAGAGGTTGATGTTGAACACTATCGAAGCCGAGGTGATGAACTCCCTGAGTTTGGGGGGGACGCGGCGATTACAATGGCAGGCACTGTTGCTGCGTGGCAAAAGGCGTTGGAGCTGGATTCATCCAATATCAGCTTACACACACTATTAAACCCAGCCATTGAAGCCGCGCAGCAGGGTATAGAGGTGACTCAGAGCCTAGTCAACGCCAGTGAAAAAACCTTCGGCAGATTAGCTCAGCTCAAAACGTTTGCTGAACACTTTCTTAAAGAAGGAAAAACACTGGCAGTAGGTGACATTGTCACTAATTCTGCGTTAGCCAATACACTAAAAACCTTAGCGGAAAATGGACTGGATGATTTTTATCGTGGCGAGATAGCCCAAAGCGCCGCTGAGGAGCTTCAACAAGCCGGTAGCCCAATTACTCTAAAGGATTTTCATCACCATCAAGCCAAGGTAATGGCACCACTGAGTGTCAATACCTCGAAAGGTAAACTGTACAACTTCGGTGCTCCGACTCAAGGAGTGGCTTCGTTGTTGATTCTGGCGATTTATGATCGTCTCGCTTCACAAGCGAAAAGCGAAATTGACCATATTCATCTATTAGTAGAAGCGACCAAGCAAGCCTTCATCATTCGTGATAAAGAAGTGTGTGATGAAGAGTATCTGACTCAACCTTTGCAAGAGTGGCTGAATGAATCGGTGATTGATCGTTGTGCTGAGCAAGTGTCGATGGAACATGCGTTACCTTGGCCACACCAAGCGCAGCCGGGGGACACCATCTGGATGGGGGCGACCGATCAGTACGGCACCATGGTGAGCTTTATTCAAAGTATTTACTGGGAGTTCGGCTCAGGAGTTGTGCTGCCAAGTACTGGCATATTGTGGAACATCCGTTCGAAAAGCTTCTCTTTAGATGCCAAACATCACAATGTACTGGCGGGTGGTAAGAAACCATTCCATACATTAAACCCAGCTTACGCAGAGTTAGCCGATGACCGACGAATGGTTTACGGAACCATGGGAGGCGAAGGCCAACCACAAACTCAGGCATGTTTGTTTAGCCGTTATCACTATCAGGGCTATGAACTGGATGAAGCGGTAGCGCTGCCAAGATGGTTGTTAGGTCGAACATGGGGTGACTCAACCAATAACTTACGGCTAGAAGAATCTTTGTATCACCAGTACGGAGAACAATTTAAACAAAGAGGTCACGATGTTACTTACGTGGCTGATAACAACGAATTAATGGGACACGCTGGCGCAATCATTATTGATACGCATGGAAAAGCCTCGGCGACCAGTGATCCTCGTAGCGATGGAACTTATTTACTTGGAGAATAAAATGACAGCCCATAATGAATTGCATTCAACTGGCAATCTTTTTGAAACGCTCAACCCGCCACAACGTCTGCTTATGGGACCGGGTCCAATCAACGCGTATCCGCGCGTACATCAAGCTATCTCTCAATCACTGATTGGACAGTATGATCCTGTCATGACAGGTTACATGAACCAAGTTCAGTCGCTGTATCGTGGTGTGTTTTTCACCCAAAACCAACAAACTATGTTGGTGGATGGTACCGCGCGCTCTGGGATTGAAGCGGTTCTCGTTTCAGTTCTTCAACCGGGCGATAAAGTCTTAGTACCAGTCATTGGACGATTTGGTCATCTGTTGTGTGAAATAGCACAACGTGTGGGTGCCGTGGTTCAAACCATTGATATTGAGTGGGGAGAAGTGTGTCCAGCAGAAAAAGTCGAGCAAGCAATCAAAGCGTTTAAACCGAAGTTACTTGCCACCGTTCAGGGTGATACATCCACAACCATGAATCAGCCGTTGCAAGAGATGGGTGAGATTTGTCAACGTCACGGTGTTCTGTTCTACTGTGATGCTACAGCATCCATTGCGGGTAACGATCTTAAAGTCGATGAATGGCATTTGGATGCAGTATCGGCGGGTTTGCAAAAATGTCTCGGTGGTCCCTCTGGTTCGGCACCTATCACTTTAAGTGACCGATGTGCGGAGTTGATCAATCGACGCAAACACGTTGAAGCGGGTATTCGTGCCGAACACCATACCCAAGGTGAAGATGCGATGATCCAGTCGAACTATTTCGACTTAGCAATGATCATGGATTACTGGGGGCCAGAACGTCTTAACCACCATACAGAAGCGACCAGTATGCTATACGCGGCTCGTGAATGTGCGCGACTCTTCCTTGAAGAAGGTCCTGAAAAGGTTATTGCGCGCCACAAACAAGCGGGTGATGCTATGGCTGCAGGTTTACGTGCGATGGGGCTTGAGCTGTTCGGTAATCAAACCTATAAGATGAATAACGTCGTCGGTGTGTATATTCCGGTAAACGTGAATGGTGATGAGGTTCGACTCGAATTGTTAAACCGATTTGGTATCGAAATAGGTACTTCATTTGGCCCACTGCATGGAAAGATTTGGCGAATTGGCACTATGGGCTATAACGCTCGCCAAGAGTGTGTATTGTCAACTTTGGCAGCGTTAGAAGCGCTGCTGATTAAGCACAAAGCGAAAATCGATCCGGGCCAAGCTGTTGCTGCGGCAATGGCATTTTATCAGTAGTAGGAGTGGTATGACGGTTCTTAATCAGATGGAAGGACAAAGTCGCGCTGCACGACTTATGGAGCAAGCAGATGTGCTAGCTTCACTCAGCGAGAGTGACACGGGCTTAACGCGTGCGTATTTAACGCCTCAACATCGCGCGGCACATGACCAACTCGCACAGTGGATGCAACAAGCAGGTTTACAAACTTGGCAAGACAGCGTTGGTAACCAGTGGGGCAGAAAAGTTTCAGCGAACCCAACTAAGCCAACGTTGATCTTAGGTTCTCACAGTGACACCGTCGTTAACGCTGGTAAATACGACGGTAATTTAGGAGTTCTGTTAGCGATTGAAACACTGGCGGCGCTTCGTGAGGAGAGCTTTCCGTTTCACATCGATGTTGTGGCCTTTGCTGATGAAGAGGGCACACGGTTTAACACCACGTTAATTGGTTCGAGTGCAGCCGCGGGTTGTTTCGACCCGAGCTGGCTAGAGGTGGCTGATGCGAACGGTGTCACCATGGCACAGGCGATGCGAGAGTTTGGTCTTGACCCAGCAAAAGCGGGCAGTGATGCACGTAAGGCGCAAGAGGTACAAGCTTATCTGGAAGCGCATATTGAACAAGGTCCGGTACTTGAAGCTGAGAATTTAGCTGTTGGAGTGGTGACGGGTATTGCCGGAGCGAAGCGTTTTCAATGTGAAGTGACTGGTATGGCTGGGCATGCTGGAACTGTTCCTGTGCATTTACGTCAAGATGCGATGACTGGCGCTGCTGAAATGATTTTAGCGATTGAGCAACTAGCCAAAGACCAAGGCGTTGTAGCAACGGTGGGCAAATGTGAAATCGTATCAGGAGCAGTTAATGTGATTGCTGCCAAAGTGAAATTTACAATTGATATCCGTAGTGCATCTCAGTCAGCGTTAGAAAACGCAACCTATGAAATGCTGGTACTGCTCAAACAGATTGCTAAGAAACGAAAACTCACTTTTGTTGGGGAAAACATCTACAAAGCAAAAGCGGTTCAATGTAACAACAAGCTCCAGCAGAAGTGGGCTTCTGCGATTGAAAAAGTCACTAAGTCGTCTGCCCGTTTTCTGCCGAGTGGAGCAGGACATGACGCTATGGTAATGGCTGACTTGACCGACACGGCAATGTTGTTTATTCGCTGTGAAAAAGGCATCAGTCACAACCCTAGAGAACAGGTGTTAACGTCAGATGTAGAGATTGGCTTGACTTGTTTTATTGAGATGATTAAAAGCTTTAACGTTTGATTAAAACGGGTTATTCACCCTCAACAAGATATAAAAAGAACCCCACATGAGTGGGGTTCTTTTTTGGCTTAACCGATTTCTTTTGCTTCAATTAAACTCGCGGTTTTCGCTTCATAAGCGTGCTCAAACGCTTTAAGACGTTTGTAGATAGAAAGCAGCTCTACAATTCGTGGTCCATGAGTTCACCAAGTATTGGAAAGAGTTTTCTACTTGGTTGAACGCATTCATGATTCGCTGCATTACACCCAGAGTAAATGCGCCAGCAACGATCGACGGAGCAAGTGCGATAAACGGAATAAATGCACCGAACTGTAAGTAACCGTAGCGAACTACGTTGAAGTACACATAGTGCATGTAAAGCTTGAAATAGTTTTGGCGAACATTACCGAACAGCTCTTCCAACGTCAGTGGGTGCGCGCGGTCTTCATAGTCTTCACCGTAAACCAGCTCTTTACGATACGCCGCTTCAACTCTCTGGTTGTTAAATTCCAGGCCCGGTAGTTTGATACCGGCAAAAGCAAGCAGTACAGTACCAAAAATTGACCAAATAATAGCGACGAAAACCAACGCTTGAGGGACTTCACCAACAAACGGAAGGGTCGTAACGTAACCAGACAAGCCCCAAAGAATGGGCAGGAAGGCGATCAGCGTCATAATAGAGTTGAGCAAGCGAACGCCTAAGCTTTCCATAATGCTGGCAAAGCGCATAGTGTCTTCCTGAATACGCTGCGCAGCACCTTCAATATGGCGCACATGTTCCCACCTTGAGGTGTAATGCTCGGTCATAGCCGTGCGCCAACGGAACACAAAATGGCTGACAAAGAAGGCGTTGCCTACTGCCACCATAATCGCGATCATCAACAGTACCATTACCGTGGAAAGCTCAGAATAGAACTCAGCGAGGGTAATACTGTTAGGCGCTGTTAATGCTTTTTGAATCAGGTTGTAAAAGTCACCGTACCATTCGTTTAGCATGACGCTGACTTCCACTTGGAACCAAGTGATAAACACAATCAAGCCTGAACCAAGTACTGACCATTTTGCCCACTTTTGTCCGCCGAGCATCATCCAGCCACCAATAAACAATGCATAGCACAGCGTCATAAACTGATAGAGCCAAGCATTAATCGCGGACTGTGTCGCGGCTTGAAATTCTGCCGTGGCCGCCTCACTTGCGCCTTCAGCTAATGCTGGTGGGTAATCGATACCGAAAATATGAGCCAGACTAAGGTGAGGGCCAAGATCCTCAATAACGGTATACCAGCCAATAACACAAACGAGAGCCCAAAGAACAAAGCTCAGAAAAAACAATTTGGGTTTTGGAAAAAAAGAACTAAACACGGCAACTTCCTTTTGATGAGAACACGCAATACCCAGCCTTTAAGAATTTGAGTCAGGGTATCTTTGATTTCAGTATATTACTGACCGCATAAAATACGATTAGTTTTATACACATCGTAATTTAAACCATTTTAGACATGGCTTGATTTGTAAAAAAACTATT
This sequence comes from Vibrio sp. Y2-5, assembly GCF_014596725.1. Classification (GTDB taxonomy): domain Bacteria; phylum Pseudomonadota; class Gammaproteobacteria; order Enterobacterales; family Vibrionaceae; genus Vibrio. The sequence goes on along the minus strand of NZ_JACVEG010000003.1, from coordinate 134,361 downwards.
AATTGGTGTTAATGAGTATTTAATCCAACAAACCTCTTTTCTTACAGGTTCAATCTGTTTTAGTATCAGAACACTAAGTATTGGACATGCATCTCACATCGCCAGCCCAGACTTAACGGACTTATCTTTAGTAGTAATTTATTTGTAGGAAAACATATGGCGGCTTTTGGTACTGTATTCATGCCTAAGATGGCATTAGCAACATTCGAAAATAATCAATGGTCAGACGCAGAGATCGTAGCATCTGACAGCATCTCTCTACACCCAGGTGCGCACGTCTTACATTACTCAAGTACGTGTTTTGAAGGTTTAAAAGCATTCCGTCATGAAGACGGTAGCGTGCACGTCTTTCGAATGGACCAGAACGTCGAGCGTTTTGCGCAAAGCAGCCGACTGCTTTCTCTACCAGAAGTAAACAAAGAACAGCTTTCAAAGATGATCGTTGATGTTGTTGCTGAGTTTGCATCAGAAGTACCAGCGCCTCCGGGTTCTATGTACATTCGTCCAACTCATATTGGTACAGAAGCAGCGGTTGGTAAGGCGGCAGCTCCATCACTATCTTCGATGATGTATGTGCTGCTTTCTCCAGTGGGTGACTACTTTGCTGGTGGCGCTACAGCTTTGCGCTTACTCCTAGACGAAACGGGTCAACGTTGCGCTCCTCACATGGGTATGATTAAGAGTGGCGGTAACTATGCAAGCGCGCTTTCTCCAACATTAGAAGCGAAAACAAAATACAAAGCGGATCAAGTTCTGTTCTGTCCAAACGGCTACATTACAGAAACAGGCGCAGCGAACTTCCTGTTGGTTGATGGCAACGAAATTATCACTAAAGCTTTGGATTCTAGCTTCCTACACGGTGTCACTCGTTCAAGTATCCTGACTATCGCTAAAGATCTGGGTATGACAGTAAGTGAACGTGAAGTATCTGTAGAAGAACTTCTAGAGCGCGCAGCGAAACCGGGCGTAGAAGCAATGCTTTCTGGTACTGCAGCGGTTCTGACCTCTGTAGGTACTCTGATTCACAACGGTGAAGATGTGAAAGTAGGCAATGGTGAAGTGGGTCCAATTGCACAGAAACTTCGCCAAGCACTGAACGACATTCAGTGGGGCAAAGCGCCAGATACGCATAACTGGCTAACTAAGATTGCTTAGTTCAATCTAGCCAATAGTTAGAAACTAAACCATTAGAAAGCCAGCGATTATTCCGCTGGCTTTTTTGTTTTTCATCCCTAAAACCCGGCTTATGATGCTTTATTTGGTTGTTAATATTTAGTTACAAACAACATTATCCCCATCATGTGCGGCTGCTTATAGTTATTTGTCTATAAAATTCTGTCACTTACCTTTGTTTAATCATAATCATCACACCAGTTTATTAAAAGTGAATGTTAATAATTGGTATATCAATTGCTGTTAGTTCTCGTCAACGTTACAGGTTAAGCCAAACTGGGAAAGAATGGCTTTGAGGTTTCCTGTTATTGGCTTGGTCACTTTTTAACTGACTAAACAATAAGTTACTTATATGGATGACTAACTCATTCCTTTCTCTATATTTCTGAGCTTTGCTCCAGAAATGATTTGTGAAAGGGCTTTTACTACTATTCACATTGACGGGATATGTATGTTTGGCAAAAAATCAAAAATGGCATTGCAAAATGCAAATGAAGAAATCGCAAAACGCGATTCATTATTCGCTTCAATTAGTGACAGCGTTGCTGTGATAGAGTTTACTCCTAGCGGAGATATTTTAACCGCTAATTCACTGTTTCTTGGCGTTGTTGGTTATCAACTCGCTGAAATCACAGGCAAACATCATTCCATTTTCTGTAGCAAAAACATTAGTCAATCGAAAGAATACGCCCAATTTTGGCAAGATCTCGCCAATGGTATCCCTCAGTCTGGAGCTGTTGAGCGAGTAGGGAAAAGTGGTCAAACTGTATGGTTAGAGGCAACGTATTTTCCAGTTAAGCACTCTGGTAAAGTTGTTAAAATTATGAAGATAGCCTCTGATATTACTGAGCGGCGTTTAAAGGATGAAGCACAAACGAACCTTATCGACGCACTAAACCGTTCACAAGCAGTGATCGAATTTGATCCATCAGGAAACATTGTTGATGCAAACGAAAACTTCCTAAGTCTGTTTGGTTACAAGTTGTCGCAAATAAAGGGACAGCACCACAGAACGTTATGTCATAGCGAGTTCTATCAAGAGAACCCACGCTTTTGGGAAGAGTTAGCCAAAGGTATCTTTAAATCCGGTCAATTCTTACGGAAGGACAGCTATGGTCAAGATGTTTGGCTTGAAGCTACTTATAACCCAGTGATAGACCGCTTCGGTAAAGTGACAAAAATCATTAAATTTGCGTCAAACATAACACATGAAGTGAATAAGAACCTCGCTGTTAAAGAGGCATCAGAAATCGCATTGTCAACGTCTGTTGAAACCTCACAAATTGCAAAGCAAGGAGCCGCTCTTTTGAATGACTCTGTCGAGATCTCAACACAAATCGCTGACGATGTACGTGTTACTTCAGAAAAAGTACAAATGTTGAATGTTCAGTCTCAGAACATTTTTAATATCGTTTCGATTATTAGAGGCATTGCAGAGCAAACCAACTTGTTGGCTCTTAATGCAGCGATAGAAGCCGCACGTGCCGGAGAACAGGGACGAGGATTTGCTGTGGTAGCTGATGAGGTTAGAACGTTGGCATCGAGAACCAGTCAGTCGACTGCAGATATCGCGAGTGTGGTCAGTGCCAACCAAAAGTTGACTGAAGATCTATCAGTTTCAATGGAAAACGTGGCAAGTATTTCTGGTATGGGTAAGGATAAAATAACAGAGGTGTCGGCAGTCATGGATGAAATCTATCGTGGTGCGGAAAATGTATCAAAAACCGTTATGCGTTTATCTGAGAACTAGTTTCGTGCAGTTCTCTCATTGAGATAAAAAGCCAGCGATTATTTCGCTGGCTTTTACTTTTGCTGTCATTGACGCCTTAGATTATCCGTACGCTACGCTAGGGAACCACAGCACCAATTGCGGCCAAGCAACCAAGCAAACCAAAGCCACCAACTGGATAATGATGAAGGGTACTACGCCACGGTAGATATCTTTCAAGGTTACGCCTTCTGGGCAAACCCCTTTAAGATAGAAAAGAGCAAATCCCACTGGCGGTGTTAGGAAGCTGGTTTGAAGCGCCATGGCGACCAGCATTACAAACCAAACCAGTGACGGATCATCAACCACGCCGTGGCCGTCAAGCTCGATACCTAAACTTTTCACCACAGGTGCAAGTAATGGTAGCGCGATTAAGGTTATCTCTATCCAATCTAAGAAGAACCCTAGGAAGAAAACGATCATCAAAATAAACGCAATAATGCCGTACGGACCAAATGGTAATCCACTTAGGAAACTTTCGATCAGCTCGTCACCACCCAGTTCGCGCAATACCAGTGCGAAACACGATGCGCCTAAAAAGATCATAAAGATGTAGGCTGTCGTGCCATAAGATGCCAGCACTACTTCTTTCGCCACTTTCAAATTGAGCTTCTTGTTGTAGGCCGCAAGTAATGTTGCCCCCAGTGCACCAATGCCCGAGGCTTCAGTTGGTGTCGCAATACCGGCAAAAATAGAACCTAGTACAACAAAAATGAGCAGTACAGTGGGTGTGATGTCCTTAAATACGCGCAGAATCAAGTTCCACTCAACAGGCTGAATGTTTTCCGGAACCGGAGCTTTAATAGGGTTCATCTTGCCGACAATCAAGATGTAAATGATATAAAACAGCCCCAAAAGCAGACCCGGAATTATGGCACCCATAAACAGGTCGCCAACAGACAAGCCAAGCTGGTCAGCCATAATCACCAACATGATTGATGGTGGAAGGAGTATCCCTAATGTACCTGCAGACGCGACTGTGCCGAGAGCAAGAGGTAGGTGATACCCTTGACGCATCATGGTTGGTAATGACATCACCGCTAACAAAACAACTGAAGCACCAATAATACCAGTGGAAGCGGCGAGAATAATGCCTATTGCCATTACAGTCACCGCAAGTCCGCCATGAACTTTCCCAAACAGAGCCTGCATGGAAGCCATCAATTTTTCGGCGATCCCTGATTTATCAAGCATGTTACCCATGAAGATAAACATAGGAAGCGCAACCAAAATCCAGTTATCCATGATTTTGTAGATACGATTCACCACTAAACCTAGGCTAGTGAAATTTAATCCAGTAAACGTATCGAGATAAATATCAGCGAGGTATCCTACGCCCGCGAAAAAGACGCCAATACCACCCAAGACATAGGCTACGGGAATTCCGGTAAACAAAAGCAAGATAAACGAGCCAAACATCGCGATGACAATCCACTCATTTGGTTCCATGGTTATTTCCTTTATAAATGATTTCTAAATTGCGTAGCACTTTCGCCAGCATTGAAAGCAATAGCAGTGAGAAACTGATTGGAATAACGCTTTTGATCAGCCAGCGAAAAGGTAAGCCAGACGGAGAAGCGGAGCTTTCATTGACACGCCAAGACTCATAGGTGAATTCGTAAGAATGGATAATCACCACAATCACAAAGGGCGCAGCCAAAAGTAGCAGGCCTAACAAATCAATCAGCGCTTTCTTGCGCTCGCTAAATTTGTGGTAGAAAAGGTCGACCCGCACGTGCATATCACGGACTTGTGCGTAAGCCGTACCGAACATAACGGCGGTGGCGTACAGATGCCATTGCAGTTCTTCTAAGGTAATCTGACCGTTAGAAAACACTTTGCGCAGAATGACTTGAAGAACAATTACACCAATAAGAATGACGTTGGTCCAAGCAATAAATTTACTCGCAGACTGAACGATTCTTTCGATGTGGTAGTAAACAGGGATAGGTGGGGTTGAGCATAACACCTTACTCATTGCTTTCTCCTTGCCTGATTAGGGCTGGATTTCGAATCCAGCCCGTATTTCCGATTTATATAAGGATTACTCTAGAGTTGCGCGTGGTAGGAAACCATTCGCTTGCCACAAAGCATATCCTTGACGGAATGTGCTTAGGTCTGCCCAAACTTTATCGAAGAAAGGATCCGCAGATTTTTTCTCTTCAACCACTTCTAACCATGTTTTCTTAAACAGATCCAACATCTCCTTGTTCCAGTAACGGATTTCTACGCCATTCTGTTTGGCTTTTTCCATCGCGGAGAACTGCATCGCTTCACCTTCAGCAATGGAGTAGGTCATGGATGCCATACAGGTTGTTTCAATAGCGTCATGCTGGGTTTGGCTCATTTCGTTCCACGTATCTTTGTTAATCAGCAGTTCAAAGATGGTGGATTGTTGGTGCCAGCCTGGGAAATAGTTGTATTTAGCGACTTTGTAGAAGCCTAAGCGCTCATCAATGGCTGGTTGAGAGAACTCAGACGCATCGATAGCGCCTTTCTCAAGTGCACCGAAGATTTCGCCTCCCGGAAGCTGCACTGTACCGGCTCCAAGTTTCTCCATCACGGAAGCACCTAAGCCAAAGAAACGCATGTTTAAGCCTTTCAAATCTTCAGGCTTTTCAATCGGTTTTCTAAACCAGCCTGAAGATTCAGGTGAAATAATGGCGCAAGGCAGAACCTTTACGTTGTAACCACCTTGGTCATACATTTCTTGGTAAAGTTTTAAGCCGTTTCCGAAATACATCCAAGCCATGTATTCACCCGCCTCAGGGCCAAAAGGAACGGCAGAAAATAGCGCTGAAGCAGGCAGTTTACCTTGCCAGTAACCTGCTGTTGAATAACCAGAGTTCACTTTACCCGTTGATACTGCATCTAAAATTTCAGCGGGATTCACCAACTTCCCCGGTTCATAAATCTTCATTTTTATCGTGCCACCAGACGTTTGGCTGATGTGGTCTGCGTACCATTGAATCGGTGTGCCCAATGCAGGCAAGTGGCTGCCAAACGCAATAGGGGTTTTGAGCAGGATCTTCTTGTCCTCAGCGTGTGCACTTAGCGAGAGTCCAACTGACGTTAAAGCAATGGCAGTTGCAATGGCAGCTTTTTTCAAGTTCATAACGTAATCCTTGTTTGGTTTTTTATGTGCGAATAAATGTGAACGTTTCGTATTTAATGATGTTAAATGGATGTTACATTTGAGCTGAGTATAAGCAGGGGTAAACGGATGCTCTATTGGTGAAATTGCGCAAATTGTGTCGGTAGTTTGTGCAGTTATCAGCGAAGAGAATCCGTAAAACTACGTATAAGAATTGGAAGCAAATATGGGCTTTGTTCGGAACAGAAAGCTAACCGTTAACATCATTTTATTGTCGATTGTTCCCTTGATTATTGTGGTGGCGATTGTCGCTGCTATTCTTTTTAGCCAAGCAAAACAATTAGTTGAAGACCAAGTTCAACTAACACGAAACAATATACTGGCCGCGAAAAAACAAGAACTGAAACAGTACGTAGAAATGGCAGTGAAAAGTATCATGCCTTACTACCAAGATGAGTCGTTAAGCGATGAAGATGCGAAGCAGATAGTTGCTGAAAAGTTGAGCCAGTTAACATATGGCGTGGATGGTTATTTTTTTGCTTATAACTGGAAAGGTGACGCGATTGTGTTGCCTTATCAACCCGAACGGATCGGTCTTAACTGGTGGGAAGTCGAAGATGTTAAAGGCAAGAAACTGTTACAAGAACTGATTCGAGTGGGTAGAGCCGGTGGCGGTTTTGTTGATTATTTATGGCACAAACCGTCAACCAAAGAACCATTGCCCAAGCTCAGTTACGCCATTTCATTAGATAAATGGCAATGGATGGTTGGGACCGGCGTGTATCTCGACGACATCGAACATCAAGTCGCCCACATGCAAAACGGCTACGATCAAAACGTAGGCAGAACTAGCAGTGCCTTGTTCTTTGTTATGCTTATTTCCATTTCTGTCATTGCTGCTCTAGGTGCTTCTTTAAATCTAAATATACGACGTTTAGCCAATGAACAGTTGAGCGTGTTGAATCAGCAGATCGTTGACTCTCAAGAAAACGAACGTCAGCGAGTATCTCGAGAACTGCACGATGGTGTGAACCAACTTTTAGTCGCCGCTAAGTATCGTCTGGACAATGTGGGCAAAGAGCTCCATCAGGAAAAGCAGGTGAACGAGTTGAATGCAAGCAAGAAAGTGATGGAGCAGGCGATAGTTGAACTGCGAAGGATCTCCCGCGACTTGCGACCTCCGCAACTGGATGACTTAGGTTTGGTTGCGGGGATTGAAGCTTACATCAACGACATGCGTCAACGAACAGACCTTGAATTGGTATTTGAGCACGACATTGATGGTGTGGAGATGCTGCAAGAGGTTGAAACTACTTTGTATCGCGTCATTCAGGAAGCGGTGCATAACGTAGAAAAACACGCTCAGGCACAAGGTGTCGACATCATTATGCAGCGTGAAGGGCAACTGCTGATTTTAACCGTGAGTGATGACGGAATCGGTATCGCACCCACTATAGTAAAACCGGGTAAACGCAATAAACCAAATTTGGAACACATGGGGTTACAGAATATGAAGGATCGTATTCATGCCATTGGCGGAACGTTTGCTGTATCGAGCATTCCGGGCGAAGGTACAGAAATTCGCGTCAGCTTAAATATGGAGTTTGTATGATTAAATTGGTACTTGCCGATGATCATCGCTTGATGCAGGACGGTTTGAAATCACGTTTGGAACGAGAAGAGAACCTTGAAATATTGTCGTGCGTCGGGACCGGTGCGGATGCGCTAAAAGCAACATTAACACTCAAACCAGACGTGCTTTTGTTGGACATTAATATGCCCAATATGAATGGTATTGAGATGTTAGAGAAGTTGTCCCAGTCTAAGTCGCAAACGGCGGTCATCATGTTGTCGATGCACGACAGCAAAGACTATGTGGTTCGATCGGTGAAAGCTGGAGCGAAAGGGTATGTGCTAAAAGATGTCGGTTCTGAAGAGCTGGTGATGGCAATCAATCAGGTTGCTCAGGGGCGTTCTTATCTTTGCCCTCAAGCATCCGACCGTCTACTTGAACAAATCAACGACAAGCCAGAGCCAAAAGACGATGAACTGTCCAAACGTGAGTTTGATGTTCTCAAGCTCATAGTCAATGGGGCTTGCAATAAAAATATTGCAGACACCTTGCACATCAGTGTCAGAACCGTTGAAACACATAGGTTGAGAATTAAGAAAAAGCTCGGTGCCACATCCACAGCAGCGCTGGTTAAGCTCGCATTAGATAAAGGGTTGGTAAGCTAATGACGGGTAAATTGCTGTCCAGCCGCCAGCCTATCTTAGACAAAATTGTCTTTTTCTGTGCGGTACTGAGAACCGGTTCATTTCGAGAAGCTGCGATACAGCAAGGGATTTCTCCTGCAGCCGGAAGTCGTTGGGTGAAAGAGCTAGAAGAGGCGATGTCTGTCGAGTTAGTCAAGCGAAGTACTCGTCAATTGGTGGCTACTCAAGCTGGACAACTGCTTTATGAGCGAATGTCTCCTCTATTGCCAGACATCAATAATCTGTGTGAAGAAGTACAGAATCTAGCTGCTCAGCAGCTAGGAGAAATTAAGATATCTTCAACGCCACTGTTTGCTCGCCAGTATTTGACGAAAATTGTTGCGGAATATATGGAAAAGCATCCACAGGTGCACTTTCGAATCTTCATCGAAGCGGGGGATTTTGATCCGCTCACTATCGATTTCGCATTTAGAGCGACAGCGAATTACGACGGCGATATTTCTCCTGATTCTCTGCTTGTACGCAAGAGAGTGCTCACCGAGCCACTTTATCTTTGTGCGTCTAAAAACTATTTGCAACAACACGGCATGCCTGAAACGCCGGAGTTTCTATCACAGCATCGCTGCCTGTATGCAAGGACGTTGTTGGGTGGAAACCGCTGGAGTTTCGAACTGAATGGCAAGCAAGAGTTTGTCACCATTCAGGACACTTTAGAGTGTGACAACAGTGAAATGTTGCTTGATTTTGCAATGGCGCATGCAGGGATCGCGTATTTACCTCATTCACTGGTGCATAAATGTATTGAAAGTGGTGACCTGATTCAGATTTTGCCTGACTACCGATGTGCCAGTTTTGATATCGACCTTTTGTATCGTCCCCGAGCGCCGATGCCGGAACGTTGCGTTCGCTTCAAACAGTATCTACTGGAACGCGTCGCCTCAATGCGAAACGAAAATAGTCGTCAATGCCAATGATTGTTTCAGATTCGAAATTCACAATCTCTATATGTGCAATTATCAAATTCCATCTTTATGTCTAACCTGAAATTCATCGAATCAAGGAAGGTGAATTGTGGTTACGAAACTAACGGCAGAGCAAGCTGCACATTGGATTGAAGACGGGCAAACGCTCATGCTTGGTGGGTTTATTGGCAGTGTTGTGCCTGAAGCTATCGAGCGAGCAATTGGTGAACGTTATCAGCAATCGGGTTTTCCTAAGGATCTCACACTGGTTTTTGCTGCGGGTCAGGGGGATGGTAAAACCAAAGCCATCAACCACCTAGCACAGCATGGGCTAGTGAAACGAGCGATTGGTGGACATTGGGGGCTGGTTCCCAAACTGCAACAGCTGGTGGTGGACAACCTAATTGAAGGTTACAACTTACCGCAAGGCGTGATCTCTCATTTGTTACGAGATGGCGCTGCAGGTAAGCCGGGCTTGATGACTAAGGTGGGATTGGGCACTTTTGTCGATCCTCGCATTGAGGGCGGTAAGCTGAACGCTATTACCTCTCAAGACTGGGTTCGCGTTGTCGAAATTGATGATGAAGAGTATCTGTTTTACAACAAAATCCCCATTGATATTGCGATTTTGCGCGGTACTACTGCCGATGAAAACGGCAATATTACGATGGAGGATGAGTGTTTGATTGTTGAAAGCCTTGCTGCTGCGCAAGCTGCGACTAATAACAACGGGAAGGTGATCGTTCAGGTTAAACAAGTTGTACCCGCCGGAACGTTAGATCCTCATCAAGTCAAAATTCCGGGCATTTTTGTCGATGCTGTGGTGGTGTGTGACGATCTTAACGAGCACATGCAGACATTTGCTACCCAAATGAACCCTGAGTTTGTCGGGCGTGGTCTTAAATTACCCCAAAACTCCGATGCGCTTTCCACTAGTGAACAACCGATAAATGCGAAAACCATTATCGCTCGCCGAGCTGCGATGGAATTGAGAGAGAATTCGGTGCTCAACCTTGGTATAGGCGCGCCTGAATACATAGCCAAAGTGGCACAACAAGCTGGCATTCTAGACAAATTCACCTTAACGGTGGAACCGGGTGCTGTGGGTGGTTCTCCAGCCAGTGGACTTGACTTCGGAGCTTCAGCTTTTCCCGAAGCTATTATCGGGCAAGACCAAATGTTTGATTTCTATGATGGTGGCGGCGTTGATCAAGCCTTTCTCGGGCTTGCCCAATGTGATGCAAAAGGCGACATCAACGTTTCCCGATTCGGTACCAAAATCGCTGGTTGTGGTGGGTTTATCAACATAACTCAAAACGCCAAAGAAGTGTATTTCTGCGGCACTTTCACGGCTAAAGGTTTAGATGTTCAAGTTGAAGGTGGGCAACTGCAAATCATCAATGAAGGTAATCAGAGCAAATTTATCTCCCAAGTTGAACAAATTACTTTCAGTGCTAATCAGGCATTAAAAGCCAATAAGCCGGTGCTATACATCACTGAAAGAGCTGTGTTTCGGATGGTAGAACAAGGTATTGAACTGATTGAAATAGCCCCAGGTATCGATATTGAGCGCGACATTCTTCGTCACATGGCTTTTAAGCCTTTCATTAGTCCTGAGTTAATAACTATGAACAGCGCGATTTTCCAAACCAAATTTTCATTAAACCTGCACTCTGATTTGATATCAGGTGCAGATTAAATCCCTATATTTCAATAAAAAAGATAAAAGAAAGGTCAGTAACTATGTTTCAAAACAAGGTATGTATTGTCACCGGTGCAGCTCAAGGAATCGGTAAAGCGGTTGTTGAGCGCTTTTATACTCAGGGTGCTGAAATGGTCTACGCATTAGATATGAATGATAAGGCTTTGATGGAAGCGTATTGTCACATGGAGCGCGTGGTTCCTGTCACCATTAATATCTGTGACAGAGCCGCAATAGCCGAGCTCGTTACCAGCATTCAAGCCCAGTTCGGGCGAGTAGACGTACTCGTCAATAATGCCGGCGTTACGCGAGACGCGCTTATCGACAAAATGACAGAAGCGGATTGGGATTTAGTTATTGATGTCAACTTAAAAGGGGTATTCAACGTTACTCAAGCGGTTGCTCCTTTAATGATGGAAAACAACTATGGCTCAATTGTGACCATGTCTTCTGTCGTGGGTACAGACGGAAACATAGGCCAAAGCAACTACGCAGCGACCAAAGGTGGCGTTATTGCTATGAGTAAGAGTTGGGCGAAAGAGTTTGCACGTAAAGGCGCACAGGTCAGATCAAACTGTGTAGCACCGGGCTTTATTGAAACGCCGATGACGGCGGATCTTCCTGAAAAAGTTCTCAATATGATGAAACAGAAAACACCGCTAGGGCGTATGGGAACCACTGAGGACATCGCTAACGGCGTAGAGTTTTTAGCCAGTGATAAGTCGAGTTTCATTACTGGACAAGTGCTAAAAATCGACGGTGGACTGGTGCTCTAATTGGGAAACGAAGTTATGGAAAACAAAGTTTATATTGTTGCAGCTAAACGTACGGCGATAGGCTCATTTTTGGGAAGCTTAGCGCCATTGTCAGCAGTGGAGCTAGGTTCTGCGACCATTAAAGCCGCATTGCAACAGGCAGGAGTAGCACCTGAAAGGGTGGACGAGGTGATCGCTGCAAATGTGCTCAGTGCAGGACAAGGACAAGGTGTCGGGCGTCAGGCTGCTATTCAGGCTGGTATTCCCGCAGAAAAGCCCGCTTATACGTTAAATATGATCTGTGGTAGTGGCATGAAATCCATATTGAATGCAGTGAATGCCATTCGATCTGGTGATGCAGAAATAGTTGTTGCCACGGGAATGGAGAGTATGAGTAATGCGCCCTTTGTCATGAATGGCAACCTGCGTTCAGGTAACAAAATGGGCGACTTCTCTGCCATCGACACCATATTAAAAGATGGATTAACGGATGCTTTCAGCGGCATTCATATGGGCATAACAGCTGAAAACATTGCTAAGCAGTATTCAATTAGCCGTGAAGAACAGGATAAGTTTGCTTTAGCCAGCCAACATAAAGCGGAAGCCGCAATAAAAACAGGGCGCTTTAGTCAAGAGATCATCCCGCTTGAAATCAAAACGCGCAAAGGAAGCATTACGGTAGAAGTGGATGAACATCCTCGTTTTAATACGACGTTAGAATCGCTTTCTCATCTTCGTCCCGCATTTGAAAAAGAAGGCTCTGTAACTGCAGGCAACGCTTCCGGTATTAACGATGGAGCATTTGCTCTTGTCGTGGCAAGTGAGAGTGCAGTGAAACAATACGGATTGAACCCGTTAGTGGAAGTGGTATCCACAGGTCAGGGCGGCGTAGATCCAGAAGTCATGGGCTTAGGGCCTGTACCTGCGATTAAACAGGCGTTAAACCGAGCGAAGCTCAATCTTTCGGATATTGATAAAGTGGAGCTTAACGAAGCCTTCGCGGCGCAAGCTATCGGTGTTATGAAAAGCCTTGCTCAACAATACAATCTTGAATCAAATTGGTTTGAAGAACGCGTCAATGTGAATGGTGGGGCTATTGCTTTGGGGCATCCAATTGGCGCTTCAGGTGGGAGAATAGTCACAACCTTAATCTATGAAATGCTGCGTTCTCAATCTAAGTTTGGACTCGCTTCTCTATGTATTGGTGGTGGAATGGGAACCGCGCTGGTTCTAGAAAATCCTAACTAATCAGATCAATGAGTGACTGATCAGCTCCGAAAAGGAGCTGTTTTGATTTCTATTTAGTTTATAAAATTCAGATGGTTATGAACTTAAACAGGATGGCGATGAAGTTTGCTCAATAGCTGAAACGACATTCGATCTCGAGGTCGTCTATAAAATTGAGTACATCATTAGCTTCTAACATAGGCACGTAGTGGATGATGTATGGAGGAAACGGTTTAGGTTTGAGGATCTTATATGAAAATAAGTTATTAGAAGACCAATATTTACCTTCATAAATAACCATAAGTCGTTAGTATAAATTTTAGGATACGTATTAGCCATTGATTAATAATATAAATTAATTGTTATCAGAGTGAGTTTTATATATAACCGAATAATATCAATATAACTACTTAATTATGATAGAAAATTTAAAGATATTTTAGTATGTTATTGTTAAATATGTCTATATTAGTTCTTATACTTCATATTCATATGTTTTTATATATAACAATATGTTTATTAGGTTGTTTTTATTTTGTTGGTTTTTATTTTCATATAACAGGTGGTTTTTTGATTTAAAATTTACTTTCTTTTACCAATAATTATATTTATTAAACTTGATCTAAATCATTTTACTACTAAAGTATAGGTGTATGACCAACAATACCTTGGCTTACATTTACCATAGGAATTTATTTATATGATCTGTAAGTTGCTAAATTTCTTGGTAATGGGAAGGTAAAGCAAGTACCAATACTACTTACGATACTTTCATTGGTTAGTTCATTGTAAGGAAATATTATGAAAGCGTTAATCACCTTAGCATGCTCTATGCTAGTTGCGTTTACCGCTACAGCAGGACCCCGTGAAACTATTCATAGAGATGCAACTTTGTATTCCGACGCGTTTGCTTCCAAACAAGAAGCAATCGATGCTGGCTTCAACATGTATGAAGCTCTAGAAACAGCCAGCGACAGCGATTTACGATGGAAACTAAACACAACCGGAGATACAGTAATTGGCGGCACTATGGTTGTTGAAAGTGCACAAGTAAAAATAGAGGAGTTTCCAGCAAGCAGAGACGCTATGCAGTATCGTGCGATTGTAGAAGTCGATTACAACTACAAAGCAATTTCAGATAATTAATTTAACTTAAATCTCAGATCTGTTTGATACAGTGAATATATAGTTATTATCTATATCGAGAAGTACATTATAGTGAATACATACTTAGTTGATTACTATGCTGAAATAAAGGTGATTATTGTTAATCACCTTTTCAGTATTTCTTTTCGAGAATTTATATCGATTAATATTAACGGTAATCTATTAACGATAAACAAATTTGTCTTGCTTGCCATTTTTACTTTCAGATTTAAACTTATCAGAAATCCTGTCCAATTCTAATAAAGAATAGCTGTGTTCACTAAAGTTGAATACGTTTAATGATAAAGCAAGCTTATAAACACATAGCGCTCTTTTAATATCGCCATTGGCCATATAGTTCTTACCTAAATAAAAGTATGCTTCGGTGAACTTTTGTGCCATCACGGTATTGTTTACTGTGCTGTTGACAATATAATTTGAGATATCTTCTTCACTTACCTCATTTAATATAATGCCTACTAGCATCCATTCCCATTGGTCTGTTTTGTTTTCATAAGTTGATTTTAGTCGGGTAAGAGCAGCATTTTTATCTGACTCAGATTCAATGATATAGAGCCATAATGCGCTGAAAGGGTCACTAGGATTACTTTCGTAGTAAGTTCTCATGTCTTCTAATGCGAGATCAGGTCTTTTACCATAGTACTGAGCAACAGCTCGATTAAATACGGCGCTTAAATTTGAAGGGTCAAGTTCGATGGTTGAATCGAAAGCTTGATATGCCGTATCAAATTTACCGATTTGCGTATAGTACATACCGAGTAAGTTATAAACATCGGCTTGTCTTGGATTAATTTCTAATGATTTAAAATAATCCATTCTGGCAAGGTCTCTTAAGCCCATACTGTCGTAATAACGACCACGATCTAGGTATATCTGGGCTTTATCGTCAGTTTTAACTTTGTCTCCAGACAGGAGTTGGGTCAGCTCTGCGATATTGTTTTCTGCCAATGCATTCGGCTGTAAAGGGACTGCCATGGCAGGATAGCTCTCTTGCTGGGCAGCGACTGTTGTATTAACAAGTGTATCGACTGAACCGACCGGATTACACCCAGTAATAGCAACAATACTTACACACAGAAAGCCGAACTGTTTAAACATAAATCTACTCCTTCTTACTTCCGCATACCCGATGGAAGTAACGTCGGCACCTTTATAGCACAAAAAGTGACCAATTAGTCAACTGTTGAGTGTTTAATCATTAGTGCAATCACAGTTCCTGGGTTTCTGAACTTAAAGGGACACCTAACAGTATGAAATCAAAGAAAATGTTTTTAAGTGTTTGATATTTTTTGATATTGTTCGGATTGCTAAAAGTGTAGGGGGAGATTCATTGGCGTTCGCAGAATTGGTTCGCTGGTTTATTTTTCCATCTATACGTTCCTTTGCTGTCACTTTTGCTAAGGAGCGACAACGATCAGTAATGAGACATTAAACGACGTGTATATGTGCAGAGTAGTAAATCTTCCAAATTTCGATTGTTTATTTCTATAGAATTTACTCAGACTCGAAACTTAAAAACCTAGTTGTTCAGTTCAAGATAAACACTATTGAGATCGTTAAACTGTTGGTGAATCTCTTTAGACGCTCTATCAACGCAGTCGGTTTGTTCTGCAATACCACGAATGATTTCCAGAACCGATGATATGGCTTCTGAGTTTTTCTCCAACTCTTCTGCTTTGGTCATTGCCATTTCAATATTGTCGACTAATGAATCAATACTGGCGTGGGAGGAGGTCACCACACCACGACCGCGCTCAATATGAACGGCTGCTGATGTTGATTCATCGGAAGTAATTACCATAACATCCGCCATCTGAGCATCCGCCAGCGATATTTCGCTGGCAGCACTCATGATAGAATCACTGGATTCAACTAACTTTTGTGTGATGGCTTGTGGAAATCAACCTTAAATGCCAAAGAAAGGAAGTTTTCGTCACTATCTGGCATCACCTGATAGCCAAGTGATTTATAGAACTTTGTCGCGGATTCATTACACACAAAGCTTGATAGCGTCACCTGATTTCGATTTTGCTTCCTAGCTATTTCATGCACATGCTTCATAACCTTTTCACCGAATTTCCTCTTTTGAAACTCTGGAAAAATAACGAGCATATGTACATGGATTGCATCTTCATAAGGCTTAAAACAAAGCATGCCAACGCACATTTCTTCAACATAAATCCAATTAAACCAATGAGGATCATATTCATTTATCAAACGTTCACGCTGAAAGTCATCACACCAACCAAAGACGGTATCAACGTGCGAGTAAAGTCCTTGTTTCACAACAGAAAACAAAGTATCGAACTCTTGGTTTTTTACTGGTACTAAGTTGATTTTCATGTTCATCAGGACGCTCTGATTAATTTGAAACTATATCTATAAACTAAGGATTAAAAGTAATCTGGTATTGAACTTTCAATCATCGAACCTTCTTTTACTGCACACATGCAGTCTGAGCCATTAACACTGACAAAACCAAGATTCTCGTAATACTGACGCTCAATATCACTGTGCAAGTAAATTGATTTACAACTTGGATTCTTGAACAGCTCTCTTTTAACCAAGTTTATCAACGTCGAGCCATAGCCCTTGTTTCGTTGCTCAAAAATCGTTGCAAACGAACCAATGCCAAAGCTCCCTTCTTTGAGACCAAAGAGACCACTATAGACGATGAGGGAAGAGACAAGCTGCTCACCTGCGACTAGCACATACCAATTGCCAGATTGATATTTTTTGCTGTTCCGGCAATCAGTTAAGTATTCCTCAAAAGGTTGACCATCATTCCAAACATCAAACCCCATTGAATAGACGATGTCTAACTCAGATACCTTGGCTTTTCTTAAGTACATCCTTTTAAGCCCCCTAATTTAATACAGCTATATTCCGTTATTAGAAAAAGTAGGTCAATTCATACCCAAAGAAGGCTGCCTCAAATTTCGAGTTAGTAATGAAAGGGCATAAGTGTTCCTGTCATCACTGCTTGAAACTATGGTCAATAATTAACTACTAAACGATTTTGTTGTTTGCTTAATCTCATCGGAAATATTTCGAAGACAGCGCCTAGCACTTTCACTTACTCCCGATAATTGATGGAATCCGTGGATAACACCTAAGTACCGTTCACAATATGCTTCTACCCCAGCATTGAGTAATTGTTTATAACATTGCTCGCCTTCATCTCTTAAAGGATCAAACTCTGCCGTAATAATGTAGGTTGGTGGTAGTCCGTTAAAATCTGCAAATGCAAGTGGGTTAAGCTCTGGATTTTGATTAATCGAGTCTTTTTCCATGTTAGCGGTGTACATTGCAAACCCCGAAAGCAGCATATCCGCTGTTATAACGTAGTCTGTACCGTTTTCGATGTAACTAACCGATTTTCCGAAGGGATCCAGCATTGGATAAATCAATATTTGCTTTTTAGGAAGCCAGTTTTGGTGTTGTTTTAAACGTATAGATGTAGTTAAGGCTAATTGTCCTCCAGCGCTATCTCCAACGAAAATAATCCTGTTTGTATCACCACCGCATTTGCTTGCGAACTTTTTTATTGCAAGCACTGCATGGTATACGTCGTCATGCGCTGCTGGATAACAATGTTCGGGCGCTAAACGATATTGAATACAGATAACTATGCTGTTAGATAAACTTGCTATCTGTCTCAATTGCTGTTCGTGAGTTTTAAATCCTCCACTGATAAAACAGCCACCATGGAAATAGATAGTAATGGGTAAACCCATTGTGTTATTTGGCTTGTATATTTTGACTGTAGTTCCGTTAAGCTCATCAATGAACTCTTCAAACATCTCAGGACTACTGCCAGATAAAGCGGTGCTAGATAAGTAACCAGCCCTTCTACTATCGATATCAAAAGTCGAAGGACATTGCTTTCCTTCAGCAATGAAACCCTCGACCAACTCTCTGATTCCCGGTTCTAATTGGTTAAGCACTGATACCACCTATGGACACTCAATTATTTTCAATAATTGTGCGCCACTAGTGTATGTATGTACAGTAAAAATGCCTTTGAACAACAGAAAAAGCCATTCAAAAAATATGAGACGACGCTGGTAGCCATTTTGAACCAAGACTAGTTCGAGCTTTTGAGAACGTAATTGATAAGATTCTAGAGACCAAGATAAACACTTGTATTTAAATATTGTTACTTGAACTTGCCAAATTTTTCAGTAACAAAGTCTAAAAAGACTTTCACTCGTTCAGGCTGGTAGTCACCTCCACGGTAGAGAGCGTTCAACGGATACTCAAGAGGCTTGAAACCGACATCAAGCTTTTTCAGTAGTCCCTTTTTCACATAAGGTGCGGCGATAATATCGGGTTGATAGCTAGCTCCGACGGCAGATAGTGTCAATTGACGGATCATCCTTGGACTGTTGCTTTTGAAAATGGCGTGAACGGCAAGACTATTACCGCTATTGCTCTGGTTCGAAGAACTGCTCACAGGCCAACGAGCGGTGGGATGAAGGTTAGTATCTATAAGGCATGGCAATTGTGACAAATCAATATCACGCTCATATTGCTTTGCTAAGTCTGGAGTCGCATACACCGAACTTTGAAGTGACATTATCTTACGATATTTTAAGTTGGAGTCCTCAAGTTCACTGGCACGAAAAGCGATGTCTATGGCTTGTTCCACCAAATTAAGTTTTTGATTGGTAACAATCATATCAATCTGGATATCTGGATAGCGCGCATAAAATTCAGGAATAAGAGGGCTCAATAATTCCTCTGCAAATCCCTGAGAAGCGGTTACACGTAAAGGTCCAGCGACATCTTTATTGTTTGAGTGCAGTTGTTGATATAGCTTATCAAGGTTGGCCAAAACCTGTTGCGCTTGAAGGTAGTACTCTTGACCAGACTGATTGACTGAAAGCTTTCGGGTAGTGCGATGAAACAGTTTAACTCCGAGCCGCTCTTCAACCTGATTAACGTATTTGGAAGTAAGAGATTTAGATATCCCTAAACGTTCTGAAGCAGCAGTAAAAGAGCCAGTCTCTATCACTGCCACAACTGTTCTCATTCCATCGATAGTATCCATAAATTGTCAACATATTGGAAATTATCATTCCATGTTAGCGGGGTTTTTCTTCTTAGCAAGTTGTTCTTAAATGTAAAAAACGATAAGGAGAAAACCATGCTCAAACTATACTGGTACCCGCTCTCGGGACATGCTCACCGCGCACACATGCTATTAAGTATGCTTGAATTGAATTTTGAGCTTATTACTGTCGATTTGCCTGCTGGAGAACATCAACAACCAGAATTTTTGGCACTTAATCCCTTTGGGCAGATACCTGTTTTGGTCGATGGTGACACGGTTATTGCTGATTCAAACGCGATCTTGGTTTATCTCGCCACCGTTTATGATAAACAGCAGCAATGGCTTCCAGAATCACCCCAACTGCGTGCTCATATTGAGCAGTTTCTCTCTCTAGCGGCGAATCGACTCGCAGGATCAATAGCCAAACTGCGCGCAGCGAACATATTCAATCGAAGCATCGACAGTGAACCACTTACTCAAGAAGCTTATAAATTACTCAAACAACTTGAGAACTACCAAAATGGCCGCCAGTGGCTGGTAGGAACAACGCCGACCATTGCTGACTTAGCACTCTACAGTTATATCAAGCTAGCGCCAGAGGGCGGTATAAGCTTGGCTGACTACCCAGACGTGGAAGCGTGGCTTAAAAGAGTAGAGGCGTTACCAAGCTTTGTTCCTATGAAACTTTCGAATGTTGGATTGCGGAAGGAAACACATAATAGTGATGTTAGCAAAAGCTACAGCTAACTTAACAAGGCAGGCACAGCGAAGGGACAGGTGAGCGTTTTTAGGCTGATGCCTGTCCGCTTAAATCAGGTGTGGTTTAGTCTTGGTTATCACCCTGTAAATCTTTACTTTGCGACCGTAAGCGCTTTGATACCCTAGAATTACTTCTTCATCATCTTCGCTAAATCCGCGAAGGGATTGTATGTCGCCCCTTGGTGTTCATCTTCACCGGGTTTTATTTCACTTCCATAACGATCATGGTCAAGGTATTTACTGTGCTCATGATCGTGGCAATAAAGACACAATAATTCCCAGTTACTGCCATCTTCTGGATTATTCGTATGATCATGATCTTTGTGGTGAACGGTTAACTCACGCAGGTTTGAATACACAAACTCTCTAGCACACCTACCGCATACCCAAGGATATAATTTAAGTGCTTTCTCCCGATAGTCGGCTTCCTTTCGTGCATAGCTGGCACTGGTTCCATAATAGTCTGATGACATGTGGTATCCCCATGTATTAATTAAGCTCTGACACTAGCATAAGCATAAATTGTATAAATTGACCAAGGTTAAGCTACAGTCCCAAGCTAGATTCCTTTCGCCCAGGGCGATCGAGTCAGATCTTGATGTATTTCCTGAATATCGAATTTCTCATTATCAGTACTCACAAGATAACGTTTTTGATTCCATTCATGCATTTCTGGCTCACTCATATTCTGATACTTGTCCTTTTTATTCATCAATAATGCTTTAGCTACCCAGAATCAGCAAAAGCGTTTTCGAAACTCTCGCGGGGTTAAACCTACAATATTGATGAACACTTTTCGGCAGGCGCTTATATCTTCATAACCAACCTGATTGGCAATCCATTCAAATGAATGCGATGTACTTTCCAGATAGTCACACGCATTTTGTACTCGAAGGCGTTGCAAGTAATGATTTGGGTTATAGCCAGTCGCTTTTAAGAATCGTCTCTGCAGGGTACGTTCAGTCAGGTTCGCTTGCTTTGATAACTGTTGTACCGATAGCGATTTGGCATAATTTTGATGCATGATTTGTTGAACGGCAACAATGGCTATATCGCCGTGGGCGAACGATGGATTGAATTGCTGATAATAACGTTGTTCTCGATGCGCAGTGTCGATAACCAAGGTTTTACCCAGTTGACGTACAACCCTAGGCGAAGCATGTTTTGCAATGAGCTCAAACCCTAAGTCTAACCATGACATCATCCCGCCTGCAGTGACTATATCGCCATGATCAACCAATATTTTATTGCTGTTAAGAGCAATACTAGGAAACGCTGCGGAGAAAGTCTCCGCTAGCGCCCAATGGGTAGTCACTTCTCTAGTCGAAATTAACTCCGTTTGAGCAAGAATGAAGACGCCTGCACACGCAGAGGCAAGGACAGCACCTTGTGAATACTGCTCTTGTAGCCATTTAATGTACTCGGGTTGAGGATTTAAGTAGTAATCACCACCTGACGCTGGTGGCAATACAACAACGGTTAAACTGTTCGCAGCCAGCGCGGTATGGGGAATAACAATGGGTTCAAATTGAACGTCAATGTTGTGCTCCTGACAAACTCTATTAGCGAGTAAAAACATCTCTTCAAGGCCATAAACCGCAGACTTCAATACTGAAGGGTACTCACAAATTCCAATGGATATTTTCTGCATGCTTCTCTCTGATTTGTCGTTTATGGCATCTTTTGTGTCATTTTAGCCTCTAAAATCAATGCAGCAAGTCGCTCATAATTTTCCTGTACCAAGACTTATGCAATAGGAGATAAAAATGAGCAATAAAGCGCTACTCGTGATTGATATCCAGAATGATTACTTTGAGAAGGGTAATTTCCCTTTGTGGAATACCGATAGGACGCTGAGCAATATTAAGAACTTAACAACTAAAGCAAATGCATTGAATGTTCCGGTGTTCCTTGTTCAGCATGTATCTTCAGCGCCGAAAGGAATGGCTCCTTTCTTCGAAAGAGGCAGCCATGGCGTAGATATACACCCTGAAATAAAGCAAATCTGTTCTTCTGCACAAGTGGTTGAAAAACATCATGCTGATAGTTTTTATCAAACTAACTTAGAGAACCTGCTCAGTAAGTTCGACATTGATGAATTGCTGATATGTGGAATGATGACGCAAAACTGCGTTACGCATACGGCGATGTCGAAACAAGCGGAAAATTACAAAGTGTCGATCGTTGAAGACTGTTGTACGACTACGGATGAGATGATTCATAATCTTGCTTTAAATGCGGTATCTGTTCGAATCCCACTTATCAATTCTTCGGAAGCACTTTAGAAGAAAAGTTCCCGACGATATCAAGGTTTACCTTAATGATAAAAAACCACCAGCATTGCGCTGGTGGTTTTTCGATTATTCGACAGTGTTGAGTATTTTATTCAGCTCATCTCTTTCTGCGTCTGTCATTTTGGTTTTATTGAGGAACGGCATATCACCACTCACCACTGCTCGGGCAAGAATGCGTGATTTCCAACGTTCAACGTCCTGCCATGTGTCGAACACCGCGCCGCTTGGCGCTACTTTAAACACATCATCTGTGGGGGTTGAACTGTGGCACTGGCTACAGCGAGCTTCAATAATTCCTAGTGCAGAGTGTTGTTGCTCTGTCAGTTGAGGTACTGATTCTACTGCAGTACTAGCCACCGTTGCCGTCACGATTGATTCAGAGCCTTGAGCAGCCACCACTTTTTGCGCGTGTAGCTGTGATGTTGCTTGCCAACTGATAGCAACCGCCAGTGCAAACATCGCTGCTGCACCAGTGTAAATAACACTCGGTTTTGACTGACCGGAATGCTTAAGGTTGAAGTAATGGCGAATATAAGCGCTGATTAACATGATTAACAGCCCAATTAGCCAGCTTTGCGCATGCTGGTAAATCATCGGATAGTGGTTACTGATCATCAAAAAGATGATTGGTAACGTGAAGTAGTTATTGTGAATTGAACGGCGTTTTCCTTCTAAGCCCGGAGCTGGGTCCACAGGTTCGCCTGCGGCTACTTGTTTTACCATCTTCCGTTGACCTGGGATGATCTTATGGAAAACGTTGTTCACCATAATTGAACCGATCAACGCCCCCATGTGAATAAACGCGCCGCGACCGCTGAACATATGCGCAAAAGCGTAGAAGAATAGGGCACCGAATAGCACTAACACGACAATAAACAGAGGTGTTGAACGGTTCAGTGGAGAACGCATTAATCCCTCATACACGACTACGCCAAGGAAGATAGCTCCAACACCTAAACCAATGGCTTGAAGAGTCGTCAGTTCCATTACGCGAGGATCAATTAGGTAAGCTTGCGCGTTGAAGTAGTACATCCAAATCAGTAACGCAGTACCTGTTAGCCAAGTGGAGTAGGCTTCCCATTTAAACCAGTGCAGTTTTTCAGGCATTTTTTCTGGGCCGACTTGGTATTTGGCGACTTCATAGAAACCACCACCGTGTATTGCCCAAAGATCGCCTTTGATTCCTTTGTCCTGTTTCCATTTTGGTGGAGTTTCAAGGGAGTTATCTAACCAAGTGAAATAGAAACTCGCGCCAATCCATGCAATACCGCAGATTACATGGAACCACTTGATAAATAACGCAATCCATTCGTAGAGTTGTGGCCACATAACATTACATCCTTTTGATAAACTAATTTTCCATGAACATAGGTTTTCTCGATCACTCGCTCGTCACCCAGTGTGACCAAAGCGAAAAGTTGTTCAGACAATTCCTGACAACGCAAAATGCGCTGTTTGAGCATCGGAAATGCTGTGAGATCGAGTTCTACAAAATCGGCTTCAGTGCCGATATTAAAATTGCCAATGAGGTGATCGAGCCCCATTGCAGCCGCAGCTCCCTGAGTGCAGAGATAGAGAGATTCAAACGCATCTAAACTCATGCCTTGTAACTGACATACTTTGTAGGCGTCACTTTGGTTACGCAGCAGACTCAGACTGGTTCCTGCACCGACATCACTGGCGATGCCGACTGGAATTCCAGACTCTTTTGCTTTTTGATAGTTAAACAAACCACTCCCTAAAAATAGATTCGATGAAGGACAGAACGCGATCGCCGCACCGTTTGCAGCCAGAGATTTGAATTCCCGATCATTAAGATGCAGAGCATGTCCAAACAGGGCGCGGTCACGCACAAGGTTGTAGCGCTCATACACGGCTAGGTAATCGTTGTCTTCAGGGAAAAGATCTTTCACCCACGCCATTTCACCGTGGTTTTCGCTTAAGTGAGTTTGAATGAACGTATCCGGATGCTCGTTGGCAAGTTGTCCGGTTTTGGCTAGCTGATCCGGTGTACTTGTCGGCGCAAAGCGAGGCGTAATCGCATAGAGTGCACGTCCATTTTTATGCCAACGTTCTATCAACTCTTTACTGTCACGATAGCCTGATTCCGGCGTGTCTTGCAGTTCGTCAGGACAGAAGCGATCCATCATAATTTTGCCGCAAATCATTCGCGCATTATGTCGCTCTGCTGCGGTAAAAAATGCGTTAACCGACTGTGGATGAACCGTGGCAAACACGCTGGCTGTGGTTGTTCCATGAGCAAAAAGTTGGTTAATGAAGAACTCTGCTTGAGCATTGCAGTAATCTTGATTAGCGAACATTAGCTCTGTTGGAAAAGTATATGTGTTTAACCAATCCAACAGTTGCTTACCATAGCTGGCAATCATCTCTATTTGAGGGAAATGCACATGGGCATCAATCATACCCGGAATGAGCAATCCGTGGTGTTGAGTCACATGCCCTTGAATCAACAGCGCTTTGTTGGCAGAGATTGAAAAGAACTCTTTGGCATCTCCCACATGGGTAATACGCCCATTTTCCACTACGAGCACGCCGTCATTCCAATATTGATAGTTCTCAGATGGTGACGATGTCACTTTTGCAAAGTGAAGTAAGCTTCCTCTATGTACCTTTAACGTCATATTAACTACCTCGATAGCTAGAATATGAGTAAGGCGAAAGAAGTAGCGGTATGTGGTAGTTTCTGTCGTCGCTAACCGTGAAATGCACGTCGATCATTGGAAAGAAAGATGCCCCGAATTGTTCTTCACAGTAGGGCTGTACCAGAAAGCGCAAGGTAAAGTTATGTTTATCAAGCGTGATGCCTTCAAAAACGGCGCGACCATCTTCGTTTGTGGTTTGCTCTGCAAGGCAATCAAAACTGCCCAATCGATAAAGTTTTACAACGATATTTGCGGCGGGGTGACCGTTCGCTGTGTCCAATACATGG
Organism: Vibrio sp. Y2-5; assembly: GCF_014596725.1. Classification (GTDB taxonomy): domain Bacteria; phylum Pseudomonadota; class Gammaproteobacteria; order Enterobacterales; family Vibrionaceae; genus Vibrio. Next base: position 109,237 of record NZ_JACVEG010000003.1, on the reverse strand, counting down.
CAACTGAGTTTGTTCATAAATAAGCTTCCATTCTTATCTGACTAATTTTTTGTTGTTCTATTGAGGCCTGATGCAGCTCTTGAGCACGCGTGCGGTTAATGCGCTCTTGCAGCAAACTCAGCATCTCATCAGCACTCTTATTGGTGGCGCAAACAATGAAGATAAAACCAAATTTCTCAACGTATTCTTGGTTAAGTAACAGCAACTGCTGCAAGGTTTCATCTGAGGCATTTTTCACGCCGCCTTGTTCTTTTTCACTTAATGATTTTCCCTGCGCGTATTTCTTTTGCAGTGTGGATATATCACCAATCATTGGGTGACCTGAGAAAGCTTCCAGCCAATCTTGTTCTTCAAGTTCTGCAAACGCTTCTTCTGCTGCGTTTTTGAACTCTGAAGAACCATTGAAAGGCATTTTTGCTTTCACTAACGATACCCACTTCTGACTGGTACAGATTTTATTCAATGCTTGATCGTCGAGTTCCAAGCTCGTTGGTACTGCTGTCATTGCTTTTCTTCCTTTAAAACCTTCCGAGCTTCATTTGCCTGCTTCCATTGCACTTCTTCGATGTTGGTATCACGATGAACTGTGCTAGCCTCATGTTCACTGAATAAGCCGATCAGTTGAGCCGTTACCGAAACTGCAACCTGCATCGGTAGTTTGCCTTTTACATCCGGATGACCAATCGGGCAGGTGAGGTTATCAATGAGTTGGGTGTCTGTTAGCTGCTCTTTCAAACGGAATTCAAAGCGTTGTTTTTTACCTTGTGAACCAATCAGCCCAACAAACGCAAAGCGGTTTTCTTCCAATGCCAGACGGGTAATCTCAAAGTCGAGCCCATGATCTTGAGTCATCACAATCACATAGGCGTTGTTAGGTAGTTGACTAATAGCTTCAATAGGGTTTTCTAGCAGTTCAACCTTGATGCCTTTGTCCTGCAAGGGGTTTAGCCACTCTTGGCGGCTATCGACCACAGTCAACTGACAAGGCAACTCATTTAACACTGTGGTTAACGCCTGGCACACATGACCAGCACCAAAGATAACCACCTGAGGTGTTTGGGTATGAAAATACTCAAACATCACCTGAACCGCACCGCCGCAACATTGCGCCAGATCGGCGGATAGCGAGAAACGTTCAATGACCACTTGGCTTTGATGAGAAGCTAATCCTTCGCGAGCCTGTGCGATAACTTTATACTCAAGGTTACCACCGCCTAGCGTGTCGAACTGGCACGCTTGTGTTATCACCATTTTAGAGCCGCTTGACCTCGGAACCGAGCCAACGTAGGCAACCACAGTTGCGATGCAATAAGCTTCACCTTGCTGTTCAAGCATTTGGCATGCTTTAAGCCAGTGCATACTTGGGTTGTTGAGCAGCTCATTCTTGTTGAACTGATTAACATTGAACTGCTCAAAGCCTTGTGGGTTATGGTGTGACGGCATCTTCAGTCTCCTTCACCACGCTGCGCTCTATCCATTGAAGTTGCTCTTCACAGGCACTCAAAATGGTTTCGCCAGTTGCTGGGGCGTGTAACTGTGGCGCATGCTTGTGGCCGCTAATCGAAGCCACCGCATCATACGTTGCACACCAAACACTGATGGCGTGCATGAAAGGCGGTTCGCCCACCGCTTTCGAGCGATAGATGCTGTGCTCTGGATTCGCTTTCTCATACAGGTCAATGTGCATCTGTTTTGGATAGTCACCAATGGTTGGGATCTTGTAGTTCATTGGGCTGCTGCTCAGTAGGCGACCGTCTTCATGCCATACAAGTTCTTCGGTGGTCAGCCATCCCAAACCTTGCACGAAGGCACCTTCAATCTGACCTCGGTCGATGGCTGGGTTTAAGCTGTTACCCACATCGTGCAGGATATCCACGCGATCAACACGCATCTCACCTGTGAGAGTATCAATCGTGACTTCGGAACAAGATGCACCTAGTGAGAAATAGAAGAAGGGGTGACCCGTCGCGGTTTTTCTGTCGTAACCAATCTTCGGTGTTTGGTAAAAACCAGTTGCAGAAAGAGAAACGCGCGCCATATACGCTTTTTGCACCAGTTGAGCCCAAGTGACCGTTTCATTTACACCCACTAGTTGGCCGTTGACGATATCCACTTCTTCTACCTTGTAGTGGCAACGTGCAAACTCCAGTAGACGCTGTTTAATTTGTAATGCGGCTATGTGCGCTGCCATACCGTTCAAATCAGCACCCGAAGATGCTGCGGTTGGCGAGGTGTTTGGCACCTTGTCAGTACGAGTAGAAGTAACCAGTACTTTCTCTAAGCTCACGCCAAAAGTTTGTGCGACGATTTGTTGGATTTTAGTGTGCAGACCCTGGCCCATTTCGGTACCACCATGAGAAACCTGCATAGTGCCGTCTGTGTACACGTGGATAAGCGCACCTGCTTGGTTAAGGTGTGTGGCAGTAAACGAAATGCCGAATTTAATCGGTGTTAACGATAAGCCTTTCTTCAATACCGCGTGAGTTTTGTTCCATTGATTAACTTGTTCACGGCGAGCACGATAATCACTACTTTGTTCAAGCTGTTTCATGATTTCTAGCATGGCGTCGTGTTGGTCAACTTGCATGCCATAAGGCGTGATGTTTTTACCTGCTCGATAGAGGTTTTTAAGACGAATATCGAGTGGGTCTTGTTTGACGGTTAGCGCCAACTCTTCCATCGCTTTTTCGATCACTATCATCCCTTGCGGGCCACCGAATCCACGATAAGCAGTATGAGAAACCATATCTGTTTTCAGGCGATTACCTTCAATGCATGCTTTACCAAGGAAATAAGCGTTGTCTGCATGGAACATTGCGCGGTCTACAATCGCATCAGACAGGTCAGGGGAGTGACCGCAAATACCGTTCACCTGAATATCTGCTGCAATGATTTCACCTTGTTGATTGGCTGCGATTTGGTAGCGGTTGTAAAACGGATGCCGTTTACCTGTCGCCGTCATATCAATACCGCGAGGCAGTCGAATTTTAACGGCACGTTTTGTGTGATAAGCGCCAAGCGATGCCAAACATGCCCATTGTGCGGCCTGGCTTTCTTTACCACCAAAACCACCGCCCATACGGCGCATATCAACCGTTACATGGTTAAAATCAATGTGTAGGACTTCCGCAATGAGCTTTTGAATTTCAGACGGGTTCTGTGTCGATGAACGTACAAAAATACCGCCATCTTCGGTGACTTCGGCAAGGCTGACTTGTCCTTCCAGATAGAAATGCTCCTGACCGCCGACGTGCATATCGCTATCGATAGCAATATCCGCATCATCAAACACGCTCTGTTCAATGTGTTTGCCCATTTGGTGCGAAGGGAGTAATTCGCTTGCGTTTTCGTGGTTTAGCGCCACAGCTTCTTGTTGGTATTCAACAGAAGCTAAACGCGCGGCTTTCCACGCTTGATCATGAGTGGTTGCCAATACCAAAGCGATAGGCTGACCGAAATAGCGGATTTCATTATCCAAAGCCAGAAGTGGGTCGCCTTTAAAAATGGTGCCAATGTCTTTTTCGCCGGGAATCGCATCCGCAGTGAAGACTTTAACCACACCGTCTGCGTTCTCGACAGAGGAAAGGTCCAGATTGGTGATTTTACCTTTGGCGATAGATGAAATAACCACAGCAGCGTGAAGGCAATTTCTTGGCGTCACATAATCATCAACAAACAACGCTTCGCCACTCACTTGCTTATCCGCACTTTCATGTTTGTGCGGTTTGCCAACAACCTCAGTGACAGGTTGTTGAGCAGGTGTTTGTGTATCAACAGAAGTTAATTTACGCATGTTGCACCAACCTTGTTTCAACTTGCTGTGATTCTAAGTAAAAGCGTTGCAGCAGGTTTTGTACCAGTTTTACCCGATACTCCGCAGAGCCACGAACGTCACTTAACGGATGAATCACCTGAGTAACCTTTTGGCGTGCTTTATTCACGATAGGCTGTGTGAGAGAGTGACCGACAAAGACTTCTTCTAACTCAAATAGACGTACAGATTTAGCGGCCACACCGCCAGCTGAAATAATGCAGCTCTTGACGCGTTTGTCTGAACCTATGGTCATGTTGATAGCAAAAGTGACGGTTGCAATGTCGTCCTCGTAACGCTTGCTGACCTTGTAGATAGCATGGAGTTGGTTTGGAGCTAAACGAGGTAGATGAATCGCACTGATCCACTGGTTTGGTTTGATCAGAGTTTCGCGATAACCCGTTATGTAATCCTCTGGTGCATAAAGAGTCTTGTTTACGCCATCATCCAGTTCAATTTTACCCTGAAGGCTCATCAGCAATGGTGCAATATCACCAATAGGAGATGCGTGACCAAGGCTGCCACCCAATGTTGCTCGATGACGAATGGTCAAACTGCCCAAACGTTCAATCACTTCATCCGTGGTTGGGAAGTGTTTCTTCATAAATTCATGAACAATGTTCATTGGCTCGGCTGCACCAATACGCCAGCCTGATGTGGTTTCGGTGATACCAAGCAGATCATCAACGTTTGAGATATCAATCAATTCCGGAATTGATTTAAGTTGTTGTGTGACTTCCAGCGACAAATCAGTACCGCCAGCAATCAGTTTCGCGTTCGGATGTTCAGCGCGTGCTTTTGCCAGAGCTTGACGAGTGGTTGGCTTAATATACTGAGCACTTTCCAATGGCTGAACAGATTTCATCCATGCTTTAACACTTTCGACTTCTGCGTTAAGTGGATCTTCAATTTCTGTGGTAGCAATAGTGTTGGCGGCTTCTATCAGCGGCCCATAACCGGTACAACGACATAAGTTTCCCGCTAAGAAATCAGCAGGGTGTTGTGGCTTCTCGTTTTGTTTCGATAGGGCGTATAGCGACATCACAAAACCCGGTGTGCAAAAGCCACATTGGGTACCGTGTTTGTCCACCACTACTTGTTGTACAGGGTGAAGTTGATCGCCCTGTTTTAGGTGTTCTACTGTGATCACCTGTTTACCGTGCAGTGAATGAATTGGCGTAATACAGGCGTTGATTTGGCGATAGTTGAGCGTATCACCATTTAAGCTGACTAAAACGACAGTACAAGCTCCGCAGTCTCCGCTTGCGCATCCTTCTTTAGAGCCTGTCATTTGCTTTTGTTCGCGTAGGTAGTTCAATAGCATGGTATCTGCTTTGGCAGACGCCACTTTGACGACCTCACTATTAATCATTAGCTCTAACATAACTTCCTCTCTCCCTTTCTAATTGTAGCTTTAGCCTTACTTTCTGCGCTTCCTTGCTTCAATGAGTACGGGTTTTTATTATTAAACTTGTCCAACTGGTCAACTATTTGGTTAAAAAAAGACTCGTCTGCTGTGAGCTAGCAGACGAGTCCCGACGTGATTAATTAGGAATTTTTGCGTCGATACCTTCAACGTACCAGTTCACAGTTGCCAGCTCTTTATCTGTTAAAGAGTGACCTGCCGGGATAACTTCCTTGCCTTGGTTGTCTTTCATCGGGCCAGTAAATGGAACGATTTCGCCTGAAATGATCTTCGCTTCTGTGTCAGAAATTGCAGTCTTGATCTCTTCAGGAAGGCTAGGGTTGATAGCAACAATTTGCAGCAACTCATCTTTTAGACCGCCCCAGTAGTCTTCCGGTTTCCAAGTACCGTCCATAACCGCTTGCACAGTTTTGATGTAGTGTGGTGCCCAGTGGTCACGTACAGAGAACATGTGTGCTTTTGGCGCAAAGTGGCTCATGTCAGAAGCTTGACCGATACCCATCATGCCGCGTTTTTCTGCTGCGATGAGTGGTGCTGGGCTGTCAGTGTGTTGAAGGATAATGTCAGCGCCTTGATCCATAAGAGCGTTCGCAGCATCCGATTCTTTACCCGGATCGTACCAAGTGTTCACCCAAACGATTTTTAGTTTGATATCTGGGTTTACGCTTTTCGCACCAAGATAAACCGCGTTGATATCACGAATAACTTCAGGGATTGGGAAAGTTGCAATGTAGCCAAGCGTGTTTGATTTTGTTGCCATACCCGCCGCAACGCCAGATACGTAACGACCTTCGTAGGTACGAAGTACGTAAGTACCTAGGTTTTTATCCATTTTGTAACCCGTAGCGTGTTCAAACGTCACTTTAGGGAAGCGTTTGGCTACTTTCGCTGTTGGGTTCATAAAGCCGAATGAAGTCGTGAAGATTACTTCGTTGCCTGACTTGGCTAGCTGAGTAATGACACGTTCAGCATCCGCACCTTCCGGTACGTTTTCCACGAATGTTGTTTGCACTTTGCCGTTGAAGTGTTTTTCCATTTCCAGACGGCCTTGGTCGTGCTCATAGCTCCAACCGTGGTCGCCAACAGGACCCACGTATACAAAACCGACTTTCATCGGATCTTCCGCAAGGGTAGAAGTTGAAAACACTGCAGACACTGAAAGTGCTGCAACCGTCATCCACTGATTTATTTTCATGAAATTCTCCATTTCAAAGATATCGCTATTTTAAGATAGCTATTTGGTTGTCCATTTTTGCTTGCAAAAGAGTATTGATAAGGAGTTGCTTGCAAAAAATTCGTGATACGAGATTGTTAGCAAAAAGTTGACCAACTGGTCGTGTTTTAAATAATTATTTTCGAATGGGCTTGTAAGCATTGTGCACAAAGGGGTTAGATAGATTGTATACAGTCAGTATAGACACTGAGGCGGAATTGACTTTAAGTGAATGTTTTACAATGGTGCTTACATGTATACAAAATGCACCAATTTGATGCGCAAGTGTGGGCTGAAGAGCTTGGGAAATTACCGTTTGTTTAAAAAGACCATTTCGAACAAATGCAGCGATATACAAAAAAGCCCGCAAACGCGGGCTGATTTCTATCTGTTGTTATTGACGTTTAGGGTCGAACGGTTTGCCTAAACTCATTGGCGTTGCCAGTTTCTGACGCAGCTCATTCGAGCTCAGTAATACCATGACAACGACAGTAGCAACATAAGGGGTCATCGCGAGTAGGTTAGGAGAGATGTCGATTCCAGCACCCTGCATCATCAAATGCATGATGGAAGTGAAACCGAATAAGTATGCCCCCAACACCAGATAGCCAATGCGCCATGAAGCGAATACAACCAGAGCTAACGCGATCCATCCGCGGCCAGCAGTCATGTTTTCCATCCACATCGGTGTATACGATAACGACATGTAAGCACCTGCAAGACCTGCCAATGCACCACCAAGTAATGTGACCATGTAACGAACTTTAATCACCTTGATACCTAATGCGTTTGCAGAGTGCGGGTTTTCTCCAACAGCGCGAATTACCAAACCAATACGCGTTTTATGCATCACCCACCAAGCGGTACCAACAAGGATAAAACTTGTGTAGACCAAAATGTCGTGATTGAACAACAGCGGGCCCAAAAATGGGATGTCACTGAGCAGGGGAATCGCGATTGGCTTGAACCCTTGGATAGTATTACCGACTAAACTACCGCCTAAGAACGCGCTCAGGCCAGTGCCAAATATCGTCAGTGCTAAACCTGTAGCAACTTGATTTGAGCTAAGTGTTAACGTCAGTATGCCGAATAACCAAGCCATCATCATACCAGCCAACATGGCTACTAAGACGCCGACAAGCAGACTGCCAGAAACCATAGCACCAGCAAAGCCAGCCATTGCGCCCATCAGCATCATGCCTTCCTGACCAAGGTTAAGTACCCCAGTTTTTTCACATATCAACTCGCCCAAAGCGATGATTAGCAGGGGGGTACCTGTTTTTAGTGCCGCGATAAACAGCGACTGAATTAGCATTGCATCCATTATGCGGCTCCTTTCTCATTAACCAGTGAACTAGCGGTTTTCTTGCTTAAAGAACGATTCGGAACGAATCGGTAGTAGATTAAAAAATCACACGCTAATAAGAAGAAGAGCAGGGTACCTTGGAACAAACCAGTAACGGCAGTTGGCAGGTTGAGTTCAATCTGAGCAAGGTCACTTCCCATATAAAGAGCCCCCATAAACAGGGCTGCGATAATCACACCTATCGGGTTTAAGCGACCAAGATAAGCCACGATAATCGCAGCATAGCCGTAACCGGGAGAAACGGATGGAACCAACTGACCAATCGGTCCCATCACTTCAGCAGCTCCGGCAAACCCAGCCATAGCACCCGCGAATAACATCACGCCCCAGACCAATTTGTTCTCGGAGAAACCTGCGTATTTAGCGGCTGCGCGCTCAGATCCCATCACTCGTAATTTAAAGCCGGGTAATGTTTTGAACAGCACTAATCCTGCTGCTATCGCAACAATCACTGCAATCACAATCGACATGGTTGCTCGCCCTGCTTCGGTAAGCGGTGACATCATTACTGCATCAACAAACATGGCAGATTCAGGAAAACCAAAGCCTGAGGGATCGCGTAGTGGTCCATGCACCGCCCACAGCAGAATGTACAAACCAATGTAATTAAGCATGATGGTGGTGAGAATGATATTGGTGTGAAAGCGACGGTTTAGCCAAGTAGGAATACCTGCCCATAACGCACCTGCAATAACACCCGCACCAACAGTCAGCAGGAAGGTACCAAAACCGGAATCGTCGGTTGCGGTTACCGCTACGGCACTACTGGCGACAGCTCCAATCAATAGTTGACCTTCAGCGCCGATATTCCACATATTGGCGCGATAACACAATGCCAAGCCAATCGCACACAGCATCAACGGTGCCGATTTTACTAGCAGCTCGCCTAAGTTGTAGCTGTCAGAAAAAGGCATGATGACAAACACTTGGAAGGCTTTGAGTGGATCAACATCTAACCAAATGAACATTAAGCTGGAAACAGCCATAGTCAGCACCACGGCAATGAATGGTGAAAGCCAAGACATCATCTTAGAACTTTCTAAACGGGGTTGAACCTTAAGCATTTGCGACCTCCACATGAGAAACGAAACCACCGGCTATCCATTCCCCAATTTGATCGATAGAGGTATTGCTGGTTTTGACGGCGTCCGACACTTGGCCTTCATAAATCGCGGCTAATCGGTCACACAAAATAAACAGTTCGTCGATGTCTTCAGAGACAACCAGAACCGCAGTACCTGCATCGCGCAATGCGATGAGTTGACGATGGATGGCACTGGCAGCACCGATATCTACACCCCAAGTCGGATGTGCACAAATAAGGACTTTCGGTTGCTGAGCAACTTCACGTCCCATAATGAACTTCTGTAAATTACCGCCGGAAAGACTCTTCGCCTGAGAATTTTCGTTGCGACATTTCACTTGGTTACTGCTGATAAGCTGTTTGGCAAGTTGCTTGAGCTTAGGGAAGTTAATCACCCCGCGTGAACTTAATGCACGAGAGTGAGTGAGCAGGGTATTTTCTTCCAAACTCATTTCGGGCACGGCTCCCTGACCAAGGCGGTTGGCGGGCACGTAGGCGAGGCCAAGTTCGCGTCGTTTACCTGCGTCCCAATCGCCAATATTGATCTCTTGCCATTGAATGCTTTGGGCTTTGCTACGTGTGTCTTCACCACTGAGTACCGCAAGCAAATCTTCCTGACCATTGCCAGCAACACCGGCAAGGCCAAAGATTTCGCCAGCGCGTAATTGCAGATTTACATTCTCAAGCCCACATCCAAAGGGGTGGGACGGAGAAAGTGTCAGGTTACTTGTTTGCAGAACGACTTCTGTGGTTTCGGTTTTTGGGTAGCTTTCTGATAGCTGTGTTTCATCGCCGACCATCATGCGCGCAATCGAGTTTGGTGTCTCTTGGCTTGGGTCACACTCACCCGTGACTTTACCGCCACGCAAAATCACAGCGCGATGGCATAAAGATGTTACTTCCTTAAGCTTGTGGCTGATGAACAAAATGGCGCAACCTTCGCTTGAAAGCTGGTTTAACACTTCAAACAAACCTTCGATTTCTTGTGGTGCAAGCACGGACGTTGGTTCATCTAGGATTAAGAGCTTAACGTCCTGAATCAAGCAGCGGAGTATTTCAACACGCTGCCTTTCTCCGATACTGAGACTGTGTACATATCTGTCTGGGTCTACATGCAGTTGGTATTGTTCACTCTTATCGATGATGAGTTTGCGTAAATCGGAAACTGAGTCGAGAAATTCCTTATCTAGACCCAGTTGAATGTTTTCCAGTACGGTGAGTGTCTCAAAAACGGAAAAGTGCTGAAATACCATGCCGATACCCATGGCTCTTGCTTGGTTTGGCGAGCTGATTGTGACTTCGTGGTTGTTCCACAGAATAGCCCCTTCACTTGGGCTGTTTACGCCATAGATCATTTTTACCAGCGTTGATTTTCCTGCGCCATTTTCTCCTAATAGAGCAAGGATCTCTCCTTGATGAAGTTTAAGATTCACTTTGTCATTCGCCACGACGCCGGGGAAGAACTTACTGATGTTCCACAGCTCGAGTAGTGGTGTGTCCATGTTGAGCAGATTCCTTTCTAATTAATTTTACGGCTATTTTTGTTGGATTATTTGTTCTTCTATTTTATTTATAAGAGCCAAATGCAAAAACCTGACCAAGTGTTCAACATCAACAGGCGTAAGGCTTAGCCTTGAGAACTTTCATTTGCTTTGCTTTATATTGGTGCATAGTGTTGAAAATGGTGCAAAAAATAGACACTTGACAACTGTGTGCTATCCATTGATTACTTTAAATATAAGCCTAAATTGAAAGGAGTTCTTTTGGATACTGAACTTGCGCAGCACAAGCGGACGATTTCTGGAGAAATACGCAGGCGTAACGAAACGTTAATTTTGCAAGCCGCGGCCGATGAATTTGTAAAACACGGATATAAAGGAACATCGGTTCAGGCGATAGCGGACAGAGTTAATTTGCCAAAAGCCAATATTCTGTATTACTTCAAGTCGAAAACAGGGCTGTATAAGGCGCTACTCAAAGACATTTTAGACTTATGGAATGAGGGGTTTTCGGAAGACGCAGCCAATATGCCGCCCGAGACAGTGTTACGCAATTATATTGTTGGCAAGATGCGCTATAGCCGCACACATCCGCAGGAGTCGAAGATCTTTGCACAGGAGATTATTCAAGGTGCACCTAATATTCGGGATGAAATCCAGTTTCCGGTGGTGGAGTGGGCTACCGGTAAATCATCAGTGATTCAGACATGGGTGGATAAAGGTTTAATTCTTCCAGTTGAGCCTTTGTATCTGCTGTTTTTGATTTGGAGCTCAACTCAGTTCTATGCAGATTTTGACACTGAGATTGAGTTGATCAAAGGGGCACCCATGTCAGAAAGTGAATTTGAAGACGCACAGAATTTTTTGGTTAACATAATAATCCGCGGTTTAGCGGTAGAAACGTCATAGGTAAAAGTGAGGGAAACTTGAGTCAGCCAATGTTTGAAATACCTATTTTTGGTATTGGAATCGCAGGAAATTTTGCAGGGCATCTGCAACAAACAGGTGAAGAAAAGGGTTTACAGGGAAGCGTTGATACGCAGAGTCCACAGGCGTTGTTCCCTTTTTATGTTCCGGGTGCCAATGAATCCTATCTGAACCTCAATCCATACTCATTCGATGTTCTTATGCTACCTAGCGATCCTACCGCAAAAGTGCAAATGGAGCCCGAAATTGCGCTAATTACCAAGGTCAAATATTTAGGAACCTCTGTGCTTGGTTTTGAACCAGAAGGGATGACCTTGTTTAATGATGCAACTTACCGTAACGCTGTCGCTGATAAGCTGGCTCAGAAGAAGAACTGGGGGGCTGCGTCTAAAGGGATAGCAAGTAAAGTTATTCCTCTTTCAGACTTCAGCAAAAATGCCGACTTAGATAAGTACCGTTTTTGCAGTTTTCTTGGCAGAGACAACCAATGGAATCTCTGTTGCAATGACGTTTCATTGGGCGATTACAGCTACAGTTATGAACAGTTAATAGCGTGGCTAGTCAGCCAGAGCAATGCACAGAAACACGAAGGTGCTTTGCATTCTATTCAGGAATTATTAGGTCAGGCGGGTTATCCCGAACGTATTTTGATCTCACTTGGCTCTTCTCGCTACACACTATTCGGTGAAAGTCATCAACTGAGTTCTAAAGACAAAGTGTGCGCTGTACTGTATGACTCTACACGTATTGATCTTGATGAGATTCAGTCGTTTGTTGAGCGTGGGGAAGCGCAACAGTTGAAACGCAATCACGTTGTTTTATTGCAAGAGTGTCAATGAAACAGGCACTTGTTACATATGAATATGTAGAACGGCTTATCGGATGCAGGTAAGCCGTTTTTCGGTTCGGCGCATTGATTATACCCAACGACTTTATTACTCACCTATAGAATGCATTTCTGAACCTCTCTAATAAGCCATTGAACGCTGTCTTGGCTATCGTAAAGCTGATGGGTAAAAATACTCAGCGATAATTCGGGTATGTTTGGGGGTAACTCCACAATTCTAACTGGTAGCATTTTGCATAGTTCAGTCGCTATTCTAAGGGGAACGCACATTAAATTACTGGTATTTGATGTAACCAACCCACCTACAGCATAACTTTGCACAATCATCGAAATTTGACGTGCCTGATGTTGCTCCAGCAACCATCGTTCAATGGGATCGGCTCCGGAGTTGATCAAAGGTAAGTGTATCTGTGGAGTCTGAAGAAAAGTTTTAAAATTCAGCTTGTTGGGTAGTGGGTTGTTATTTGCAACAATCCCAACGTACGGGTCAGTGAGCCAGTGATACCGATGGTAATATCGAGGCATAGATTGCAAATGATCAACACCCAAGGTTAAGTCTATATGCCCTTGTTCAACACGTTCCATCTGCATGTTTTCAGAAAGGATTTCAATTGCGATTCTGACGTTTGGTGCGTTCTTTTCCAGTGCCTTTCCTAGACGCGGTAAAGCATAAAACTCAAAGTAATCAATTGCGCCAATGTAAAACGTTTTTGCATCCACGCTCGGGTTAAAAGGTTTGGTTTTAGCAAATGCCATATCGATGGAAGATAGCCCTTTTTGAATGTCTGGCAACAGCATTTGAACCAAAGGTGTGGGCTCCATCCCTTTGCGAGTTTTAATAAAAAGCGGGTTATCAAAACGGTCTCTCAGCTTTGAAAGCACATGGCTTGCAGCAGATTGACTCATAAACATTTTCTGGGCAGCTTTTGATAAGTTTCTTTCTTTTTCCAGTACGACGAGCAATCGCAACTGGTTGATATCCATATCCATAAGTTATCGAAATCTCTCATATAAAAATAAAAATTTTGCATTTCAATAATAACCTAACAAGGGTTAAAAATATCTACAAGTTTTGACTATCAATTAAGGGAATAAAATGAGAAAAGTCACTGTTGCCGCGACTCAGATGCCATGTTCGTGGAATATTGATGATAATGTCGCAAGAGCTGAACAGCTTGTACGTGAAGCTGCTGCACAAGGTGCACAAATCATTCTTTTACAGGAGCTATTCGAAACGCCGTATTTTTGTATTGAAATTAGCGAGGGTTACCACAAGTTGGCTTCAACTCTGGAAGAAAATGACACTTTTAAAAGACTTACTGCCCTCGCTAAAGAACTGCAAGTTGTTCTGCCTTTCAGCTGGTTTGAGAGAGCAGGGAACGTCAAGTTCAATTCTGTTGCAGTGATTGATGCAGACGGTTCTTTATTGGGGGTTTACCGCAAAACACATATTCCAGATAGTGACGGTTACCTAGAAAAATATTATTTCAGCCCTGGTGATACTGGCTTCAAAGTTTGGAATACACGTTATGGTCGTATTGGTGTGGGTATCTGTTGGGATCAATGGTTCCCAGAAACAGCAAGAAGTATGGCTCTTCAAGGCGCGGAACTTCTGTTTTTTCCAACGGCTATTGGTAGCGAACCAAGTCAGCCGCAACTCGATTCTCAACCAGCATGGCAAAATGCAATGCAAGGTCATGCTGCTTCTAATGTTATGCCAGTCATTGCTTCCAACCGCATTGGTCGTGAACAGGCACAAACTCGTGATTTAGAAATCAACTTCTTTGGCTCATCATTCATTGCTGATTACAACGGTGAAATTTTGGCAAAAGCCGACCGCGAAACTCAAGGTATTCTCGTTCACGAGTTCGACCTAGACGAAATTGCATTCCAACGAAGTGCATGGGGGCTGTTCAGAGACAGACGCCCAGAGCAATACAAGCACCTTCTAACACTTGATGGACAACTATAGGACTGGTGTCATGGAAGACAAAAAAATGGGCGTAACGCCTTTAGCACTATTTAGCCTATGTGCAGTGTTAGTAGTGGATACTCTAACAGCATCTGCATCTATTGGGGTTAGCTCGCTAGGATGGTGGGCGTTAATTTTGGTGGTATTTGTACTGCCATACGGTTTAATTACTTCTGAACTCAGCTCTGCCTATCCGGGTGAAGGTGGGATATACGATTGGGTTAAACGAGCATTCGGCTCCAGTTGGGCGATTCGTACCACTTGGTTCTATTGGATTAACGTTGGATTGTGGATGCCCGCAGTATATATCTTGTTCGCTGGTACGTTTGCCGAACTGTTTGTTCCAGAACTTTCATTGTTTGCTCAAGTCGCAATGTGTATTGCTCTAACTTGGTTAACGGTATGGGTGTGCAATATCTCTGTAGATATTGGTGTTTGGGTAACAAACTTCTGTGCTGTATTGAAAGTGATCATCATTTCAGTGTTAGGTATCGGTGGTTTCATCTATGCCGCAAATCATGGTTTGGCGAATGAATTCAGTTTTGAAGCAGTTTTGCCTTCTTTTGACTCAGGAGTCGCCTTTCTTCCTGCTTTGGTTTTCAACCTTATGGGCTTTGAATTGGTTGCCACAATGACCAAAGAGATGAAAGATGTTAAACAGATGCCGAAAGTGGTCTTCCTAGCAATAACGGTAACTGCTTTACTTTATGTGATTGGTACTTTGGGCATTCTAATGGCACTACCAGTCGAAGAAGTCGGATTGGTAACTGGAATTATCGATACGTTAAGAGTCTTGTTCGGTGACGGTGCATTCGGTCATTTTATGACTATGGCATTAGGCGTCGTCACTTTGATTACTTTCATCGGTAATATGGTGAGTTGGACGATGGGATCAAGTCGTGCTGCTGCCGAATCCGCAAGAGAGGGAGAGCTTCCAGAAGTTCTAGGTAAAACTTCTAGCCGTTATAAAACACCTGTAGGGGCTAATGTGTGTACGGGTATGGTTTCCAGCGCTGTCATTGTAATTTATGCGTTCTTTGCTAATAGTAACGATGAACTGTTCTGGTCTATCTTCGCTTTCTCTAGCTGTGTGTTCTTAATGCCGTACCTATTCATGTTCCCAGCTTACCTAAAACTTCGACTATCAGATTCTGCTTGTCCACGTCCCTTTAAAGCTCCAGGTGGCATAATGGTACAGGCAGTTATGACTTTGATTTGCTTGCTCATTATTCTTCAGGCAGTGGTTCTTTTCATCTTTCCTGATGTGATAGCTGGTACGATAGATTGGCAGTACACAGGGCCAGTATTGGTGGGTGTTATTGCAACAATTATGATTGGTGAGTTGCTTCTAAAGCGTGCTTATTCTCAAACTAAATCCTCAAGTGTGAGAGGTATAGCATGAGCAAAATTATTGAGGGCTTTCCTAAAGATTTTGGTTTTCGTATGCCCGGTGAACATGAACCACAAAGTGAAGTCTGGATGGCTTGGCCAATTCGCGGTGACAACTGGCGGTTTAGTGGAAAACTGGCGCAGCAAGCATTTGTAGAAGTTGCTCACGCGATCTCTCAAACGACTCAGGTGGTGATGCTGGTTGCACGTGAGCAATATGCAAACGCCCGTTCTCAGTTATCGGATCACATAAAAGTTGTGGAGATGTCCTACAACGATTGCTGGATGCGAGACATTGGGGCAACGTACTTAGTGAATGACAATGGGCAGCGTATGTGTGTAGATTGGCATTTTAATGCCTGGGGGGGATTGAACGATGGTTTGTATTTCCCGTGGGATTTGGATGACGTTGTTGCGGACAAAATGGCAAACATCACTGGCGATAACCTATTTAAAGCGCCACTTGTATTGGAAGGTGGCTCAATCCATAGTGACGGTGACGGTACTATCTACACCACAGAAGAGTGCTTGCTTCACCCAAGTCGAAATCCACATCTATCGAAGCTTGAGATTGAAGAATTATTGCTAGCATATCTTGGTGCAGAGAAAGTGATTTGGTTGCCTAACGGACTATACAACGATGAAACCAACGGCCATATCGATAATATATTGCACGTGGTGAACCCTGGAGAAGTTGCCCTAACTTGGTGTGAGGATGTAAGTGATCCTCAATATGTGATTAGCCGGAATGCTTATGATGTGTTGAGCACTCAACTTGATGCAAAAGGGCGGTCAATCAAGGTTCACAAATTGCCAATGCCAGGTCCTCTTTATATTGAAGAGCATGAAGCCTTTGGCATCGATCAAAGTGAAGGTATGGTGCGAGAAACTGGAGAACGCCTTGCCGCATCTTATGCAAACTTCCTCATCACAAATGGTCGAATCGTTTTTCCTTTGCTGGATGCCAATAATGATGCACTTGCCAAAGGTGTGTTGGAGGAAGCATTTCCCGGATATGAAGTGATTGGTGTGAACGCCAGAGAAATACTTCTAGGTGGCGGAAATATTCACTGTATTACGCAGCAAGTTCCAAGTCTTAGCTAACTCCAAATCGTAAGATTAAACAACAATACGCACCAACGTGACAAAGCTAGTGTCGCTTTGGTGCGTATTTATTAGCTGATTTAAACCAAAACAACTTGATGAAATCCGTTGAAGTCACATGAATCAACAACATTGTCTTCAGGCGACTATCTATGTTGAACATCTTTACTGCGAGTTTATTTAAATGGTATCGCTGAAACTATTTTTAGAAAACGCGTTGGCGTTTTTGTTGAGATACATAGCGTGGTCAGCCTTGGTAATCAAAGTATCAATATCGATGTTTTTATCGTTATAAATCGCGTAACCAATACTCAAGCTAGGTTTGATTTCTATGTTGTTATGGTAAAACGATTCACTTTCTATTTTGTCTTTAATCGATTGTGACACCTTGTTTACCTTCTCTGGGAGGTACATGTTATTCAAAATAACGAGAAATTCATCTCCACCAATTCTTGCAACTGTGTCTGTATTGCGAACATGTTCTTTCAACTTCATACCGACGAATTGCAAAAATCTATCTCCGACATCATGTCCAAAATTATCATTCACTAACTTGAAGTCGTTTACGTCGATGCTTAGGAGGGTGAAAAATTGTCCGTTGTCACCTCGATTAGACATTTTCTTCAGCAACTTATTGATATAACGCCGGTTTGGAAGATGAGTTAATTCGTCCTGCATTGCGGCTTTATGAATGGTTTTGTAGTTTCGATACACTAAGAAAAACAGCGCATAAATCAGCAATATTGTAAATATCTCGATCGAGATGATAGCTTGTTCGATGAATGTTAGATGTGGACTATCACTAAGATTATATTTGGCCACTAATTGCCAGCGCCCATAAGGCAAGTTGATGAAGTGCTGAATATCTGGTTTATCAAAGGTTTCCATCTCACCATAGAGCAACTTCGGTACACCAGTTACGTTTCTAATTGCAATGTCCGCGTCGATAACGTCGTAAATGCCACTATTTTCCATTAATTTTTCGTAATCGATAACGACACTGACTGTGCCCCAGTAGGCTTTGTTGTATGGGAAATCTGAAAATATTGGATAGCGAGCGATCAGGCCTTTTCCGCCTTGTACCAGATTGACCGGACCATCGATATATAGGTGTTGATTTTGCTTAGCCAATTGAATGGCTTTGTATTGCTCTGGAATACGTGACAGATCAACCCCTAAGGCTGATTCGTTCCCCTTAAGGGGATAAATGTAGGTAATCACATTGTTCGGTGAAGCCGTCACATTCCGTACATGTTGGGATTTACTCAAAAGCTGGCTTGCGATCAAATTCCATTTTTTAAACGAGGCGCTCGGATCAATGGTGATTAAGGTTGCCAAGCTATCGGCAAGAAAAGTATCCATAAAAATGGCAGCTTCAAAGTTGGAGCGAACAAGAGAGATATTGTTCGCAACAACCGTTTCCACTTTTCTCGATTCTTGACCGACGTAATGATTTTTTATTGCTATTGAAATTGGCGTAGCAATTGCAAAAAAAGCAACGGAAATTAGAGCAAAAATTAAATCTGTTTTCTTGTTATATGACACGTAATTAAGCATCCAGATTATTGAGCAGTTGTTTAACTTATCTTTTAGGCATTAGCTATCGAAACGAGAACTACCAAATAACAAAAGTATCTTTACTGCCACGTATATATTTATAGTTCTATTTATATAAATGTATCAATTACTGACCAAAAATATTTTGCTGTGATTGAAATATACAGTTTGAGTTAATATTTGTGAAGTAACTCGTAAACACTTTGTAGCCTTAATCATTCCTACCGCAAACAGCTGGATTGCATATTGAGTAGGTGATGTTACCGGTTCGGGCTCTTTATATGAGTTTCTAAGGATTGGAGGAGGAAGAGGTGTTCACTGAAAATCTGTGTTTCCATCACTTTGTTCAGTAATAGTTCAATACATTAGTGAGCTTTCCAACTGTCTTTGTATCTTCTCGTAGACTTTTTTTATTAAGCGTGGTGATATCTATTGGTAGAATCATAAGAAATTTCGATGTGGTTAACGTTACTAGATAAGGAAATCAAACGTTAAATGATCTCTTGCCAATATTCATCGTTCAGTCGTTTTATCATTGTCACTCTTTTGTGGACTCTGTCTTCTGTTTTGGTTTGGGCGAAAGCTCAACCTACAACATCTAATTCATTGTCTGACTACTATGTAGATACATGGACTTCGACAGAGGGACTACCTCATAACAGTATTAATGCGATTGCTCAAACTCAGGATGGCTATCTTTGGTTTGCCACATGGGAGGGGGTTGCGAGATATAACGGTTTGGAGTTCAAGCTTTTTGACCGTAGCCCTATTACACATATGTTGGACTCGGGCACTCGTGCTTTGGTTTCCGATAATAACAATGCGCTGTGGGTTGGTGGTGCACGAGGGAGCTTGAGTTTAAGAGTTGGGTTTAATTGGCTAGCACAAAACGCAGCTCCGAGTATGGTTAATCATGTATTGCTCGATGATGCAGGCAATCAATGGTTAGCGATAGAAGGTCAGGGTGTCGTTCGCAGACAAAAAAAGGCAGACCATTCCTATGGAGAGAGTGTCTGGGTTTTAGAAAATATCAGTGCTTACAGACTGATCAAAAACAGTGCGAATGAGATATTTGCTGCTACTAAGAAAGGCTTGTACCTGCTTTCTGAGCATTCCTCTACGAGAATTGAAACTACCCAGTTTGATAAAGTTTATTACCTTTCGTTGGCTCATAACGGGGATCTTCTTCTAGGAACAAACCGTGGTGCTTGGCGCTATGAGGGAAAAGAATTGTCTCTGATTGATCCGAGAATTGATAAGACGGTTGTCACGGTTGTCGAGCAGGATTCTGCTGGAAACATCTGGTTGGGTACCATCAATAAAGGCTTAGCTCGTTTATCGGATAATACTCTTGAGTTTTTGGATACCAGCAAAGGCTTACCAAATAATCGCGTGCTTTCTTGGTACCAAGACATTGAAGGAAGTATTTGGGTCGGTACAAATGGTGGATTGATTCGACTTCGTAACGCACCTTTTATGACCATTAGTCAAGATAGAGGCCTGGTGGGTAATTATGTTCGTGCTTTGTTACCTATCTCGGAAGAAACGCTGTTAGTGGGTTCAAGCACTGGTCTTAGTATCCTCAAACAAAATAGTGCAGAGCCAGCCGTAAAAGACGATGTTTCTTTGTCGGTGTTGAGTATGGCACACGCTTCAGACGGTAAAACTTGGGTTGGTACTTATCAACAAGGTTTGATGAAATGGAGTAATGGAGCCATTGAGCCCGTTTTAAGTGAGAAAGAGGGGCTGCCAACCAACGAAGTTCGTGCGATTTTAGAAGATACTCAACACAATTTATGGATAGGAACCCCATTTGGTTTAGTTAAGAGACAGCCAGATGGAACGATGCAACATTTTACTCAGCAGAATGGCCTAAGTGACGATTATGTCATGGCTTTAGCAGAAGATGAGTTAGGTCATATTTGGGTTGGAACAGGTGTTGGTGTTGGGTATTGGGACAAAGGTAAATTTGTTAACTTAGAACTAGAGCAGCTTGAACAGGCTCAATATGCGTTCGGCTTCTACATCGAACCTGATTACGTGTGGATTGCCACAGATAGGGGGATAATCCGCTATCGATTGTCTGACCAATCTAGTGCGCTTGTCGGACGTCCCCAAGGTTTGGCAATCGATAAGTTTTTCCAGATTCAAAAAGATAACGATGGCTACTTCTGGCTTTCGAGTAATCGGGGGATCTGGAAGATCAATGTTGCCAAAGCTCATGAAGTCGCCGACGGTAATGAATCAAGCATTGTGTTTGAGCACTTTGATGAAACCGACGGCATGGCGAGTAGCCAAGCAAATGGCGGGTCGAATCCTGCTTCAGCAAAACTCAGCAGTGGCGCGATATATTTTGCAACTGCGAAGGGTGTCGCTTCAATCCATCCGAATAAATTACATACGTTGAGTAGTAACCCATTACCTCTGGTGTTGCAGTCGGTTCGTTTTGATTCGGATTATATTAATCCAGAATCGACGCCTGTCGTTCCAGCCGGAACGAGCAGAGTGTCAATTAACTATGTTGGATTGGGGTATGTGATGTCTGAGCGAATACAGTATCGAACTAAGTTGGATGGTTTTGATAATGAGTGGTCAGAACGCAGAAATTCCCGTACCGCCGAGTTTACGAATTTGCATCCAGGTCACTATAAGTTTCTTGTCAGTGCTCGTTATCCTTATGGCAATTGGACGCAAGCTAAAGTGCTTTATGAATTTGATGTAGAACCTTTGTTCTGGCAGAGAAAAGAAGTCATCGCATTTTTCATTCTTTCAATGTTTGTCTTGATCGGTTCCGGTGTTTTATGGCGCATTCAGAGTTTGAAGAGTAGTGAGAAGCGCCTGAAGCAGCAGGTCGCCTTGCAAACGTATGAACTTCGCTCTCAGGCAACCATGTTTGAAAAGCTCTCTCATGAAGATGAGTTAACGGGCTTAGCTAACCGAAGAGCATTTGACTCAAAACTTAAAGAATTGTTTGATGCTGCGAGAGATAGTGGCGAAGTATTGCAACTTGCAGTGCTTGATATCGACCACTTTAAACGTATTAATGACAAGTACTCACATTTAGTTGGTGACCACGCCATTGTAGAAGTGGTCAGTGTTCTAAAACGTCATATAGACTCAAATACACTGTTGGCCAGATGGGGTGGAGAAGAGTTTACCCTTTTATTTGTCAGTGATACTCGTCAATCAGACGACTATCTAGAGTGTCTACGGTCAGAAATAGAAGCGCACAGTTTTGACAATGTGGCATCTCAGTTGAGAATTACAGTCAGTATTGGCGTTTCAAGCAGCGAATATCTTTCAGGTTATGAAGACCTTTTGAAACTTGCGGATCATGCTTTGCTTAAAGCGAAACGCAATGGCCGAAATAGAGTTGAGAGAATAAGTGTTTAAAGAAATAAAAAACGGTCGCAATTAGCGACCGTTTTATATGCTGTCTTATTTGTTTCCGTTATCAGAAAACCTTACATGCAAATCCTTTAAGATAAAAACCTTCTGGGTATGCCGTGTCTGTAGGGTGATCTGCAGCTTGTTCGAAACGTTCTACGAACTTTACATCTCTTCCTGCATCGAGTGCCGCATCAGCGATGATTTTTTGGAACAGAGCTTGATCCATTAAACCTGAGCATGAATAAGTTAACAGCGTACCGCCCGGTTTTAAAATTTGCATCGCTAGCATGTTGATGTCTTTGTAGCCGCGACATGCACCGTTCAGTTGAGCTTTTGACTCCGCAAACTTTGGTGGGTCCATGATAACCACATCAAACAAAGTACCTTGGTCGCGATATTCACGAAGCAATTTGAATACATCGGCGTTGAGGAATACAGCACGCTTTTTCGAAATATCAAACTCATTCAGTTCTGCGTTGAATTTAGCCGTATCAAGTGCTGGTTGAGACACATCGGCATTGATGACGCGTTTCGCTCCACCTTTTAGTGCGTATAAGCCAAATCCACCGGTGTAAGAGAAGCAGTTAAGAACTTCTTTATCTTTCACATATTTCATTGACTGCAAACGGCTGTCACGTTGGTCAAGATAGAAACCTGTCTTATGACCGTTAACGATATCAACATTAATTTTGATACCATTTTCTTCGATCACTACAGACTTAGGTGGTAATTCACCATGAAGAACACCAACACGTTCTTCTAACCCTTCTTTCTTACGTACAGCTACGTCAGAACGCTCGTATATATGGCAATCAGGGAAACAGGTGTTCAGGGCTTTCACTAACGTCTCTTTCTGGTATTCGGCACCTGCACTCAAAAGCTGACACACGAGGTAGTTATCGTATTTGTCGATAGTAATACCCGGCAGACCATCAGACTCTGCGGCAATCAAACGATAGCCCGTTAAGCCGTCACGCTCGATGAAATCGTCACGCAATATTTGCGCTTGTTGAATTCGTTTTACAAAAAATGCGCTATCAATGTCTTGTTTCTCGAAGCTCCAAACACGAGCACGAATTTGCGAATGCGGAGAGTAGGCGGCTTTTGCTAACCACTGACCGTCGTTTGAGTAAACATCAACAGTTTCACCTAAACTTGGCTCACCTTCGATGCGTTGAATACCACGAGAGAAAACCCATGGGTGTTTACGACGTAATGATTTATCGCGGCCTTTGACCAAATAGATTGCAGAAGTCATTGCTCTACTCTGAAGAATGATAGAAAAGGTCGAGTATTGTCGTGGAACTGAGCTTGAAAAGCAACTCGACTTGATGATGTTCGTTATCGAGAAAGCTAAGCCTAATTCCAAATGAACTTGGTTTCGAAAATAAGATCAATATCCAATAGTGAGTGCTAGTTAAAACAATGAGCTAACTATTGACTATTCTTAAAGGAAGTCGATAAATAGGGAAGATTTCGAATGGCGACAAAGTGCGACAAATTTATTGTTTCCGGTGTGGTTCAGGGGGTTGGGTTTCGTTATCACACTTCTCATCAGGGATTAAAACTTGGGTTAACGGGTTATGCTAAAAATTTGAACAATGGCGATGTTGAAGTCATAGCTTGTGGTCCCGTCGAACACGTTGATGAGTTCTACGAATGGTTAAAAGAAGGGCCTAGAACGGCTTCAGTAGACAAAATAGTGCGTACGACCTGCACTATTGAGAAGAGTTACCGAGGATTTGAAATTCTGTAGGCTCAGCCTAACTATTATATTCAGCAACACCTACAGAAAGAGTGACTTAATGAAAGACTAAAGACACTTAGCTGGTTTTGGCAAACCTGCTATTTTGGTAGCTTGTTTTGCGGGACCTTTAGGGAACAGTTTAAATAGATATTTACTGTTGCCTTTCTCCGGGCCGTGTTCTTTTTCCATCGCTTTTACCAGCATTCGTATCGCTGGAGAAGTATTGAACTCCTCGTAGAATTTGCGAACAAAAAGTACCACTTCAATGTGGGCTTCAGTGAGCTTGATACCTTCTTGCTCAGCCAAAATGTCCATCATGCCTTCAACCCATTCCGTTGAATTGAGCAGATAGCCTTGAGCGTCAGTTTCGATGGTGTTTCCGTTGTATTCAAACATAGTGTCTAACAGTGAGTTGTTTAACCAATTGCGCATAGGGTAGCGAAGGGAGTGATTTTGCTCAAGTAGAAAAAAGCCCGAGAAATCTCGGGCTTTTATATTCAATCAGTTTGAAGACATATTAGTCGTCGTTCATGACGCCTAGGATGCTAAGCAAGCTGATGAACAAGTTGTAGATTGACACATACAGCGTGATAGTCGCTGAAATGTAATTTGTTTCACCACCGCGAACAATTTGCTGAGTAGTCAGCAAGATAGCGCCAGTTGAGAACAGAACAAACAGACCGCTCATCGCCATGTGTAGCATTGGCATTTGTAGGAAGATGTTTGCAACCATACCTATCAGTAGCACAACAAAACCAGCCAGCAACATACCATTTAGGAATGATAGGTCACGTTTAGTGGTTAGTGCATATGCTGATGCACCCATGAATGCTAAAGCTGTACCGCCTAATGCAGTTAGAACAACATCGCCCATACCAGCGCCAATATACATATTAAGAATTGGGCCGATAGTGTAACCAAGGAAACCTGTAAATAGGAATGTAAATACAAGGCCCATGCTGTTGTTACGGTTCTTTTCGGTTAAGAAAAGCAGGCCGTAGAAGCCAACCAGCATGATAATGATACCTGGGCGAGGTAGGTTCATTGCCATAGAAACACCAGCAACTACAGCAGACCATAGAAGCGTCATAGAAAGCAGCGCGTAAGTGTTTCTTAGCACTTTGTTAGTTTGTAGAGCACTATCATAAGACGACGTGCGTGAATACATTGGAGTGTTCATACTTTTACTCTTCCTCATTGAAAGGTGTTTCTTGTTTATATAGACATTAATGAGGCTAATAGTTCCATTTTTCAAGCCTCTGCCTTGTACTGACATTAAAAATAATAAACAAAAACGGTTTAAATAAGCGTGACAAGTTGTAACACAATATTTCCGTTCATCTAAGTTTATATCTGGCCTAATACTAACACTAAACCATACACATTTTTGTAAGTTATTGTGGAAATAAACCATTAGTTACAAAAGAAAAAGAGGCGATGATATCGCCTCTTTAAAATATGTATGATTCACACGGTTTGCCTGTGAGGCATTAGTGGTGAAGAATTTGCGACAAGAAGTTTTGAGTGCGGTCAGACTGTGGATTTTCGAAGAAATCTTTCGGATTGTTTTCTTCAATGATTTCACCAGCGTCCATAAATATCACTCGGTCGGCGACTTCTTTTGCGAAGCCCATTTCGTGGGTAACACAAAGCATAGTCATACCTTCACCAGCAAGTTCAACCATAACGTCTAGTACTTCACGAACCATTTCTGGGTCAAGTGCTGATGTCGGTTCATCGAACAACATAACTTGTGGGTTCATACATAGAGAACGAGCAATAGCTACACGTTGTTGTTGACCACCAGAAAGCTGACCTGGGTATTTGTCTGCTTGGTCTGGAATCTTAACGCGCTTCAAATACTTCATTGCAATTGCTTCAGCTTCGTCTTTAGGCATTTTCTTTACCCAAATTGGAGCAAGCGTACAGTTCTCTAAAACCGTTAAGTGTGGGAAGAGGTTAAAGTGTTGGAAACACATGCCGACTTCACGGCGTACCGCTTCGATGTTTTTTAAGTCTTCAGTCAGCTCTGTACCTGCAACTAGAATTTGACCTTTTTGGTGTTCTTCTAAGTGGTTGATACAACGAATCATGGTTGATTTGCCAGAGCCTGAAGGACCACAAATAACGATTTTTTCGCCTTTTTTAACATCCAGGTTGATGTTTTTTAGTACGTGAAACTCACCGTACCATTTGTTCATGTCCTTAATTTGAATCATGAAATCTTCTGCAGTTTGTTGCGTCATAATACGTTCCCTGAATTATTGTTTATCGTTTGTGACCGGTATGGAGTTTGCCTTCTAGCCAAATCGAGTATCTCGACATGCTAAAGCAGAACACCCAGAACACTAACGCGACAAAGACATAACTTTCTGTAGCAAAACCTAACCACTCAGGGTCGGTATTTGCTGATTGACCGATACCCAGTACGTCAAACATACCGATGATGAGTACTAGACTGGTATCTTTAAACAGACCAATAAAGGTGTTTACGATTGAAGGAATGGTGATTTTTAGTGCTTGAGGCAGAATGATTAAGCCTACTTTTTTCCAATAAGAAAGACCTAATGCATCAGCTGCTTCATACTGGCCTTTAGGGATAGCTTGCAGACCACCACGAATAACCTCAGCCATATAAGCAGAAGCGAACATAACCACACCTATTAGGGCACGAATCAGCTTATCAGTCTCTGATCCCTCTGAGAGAAATAGAGGAAGCATTACTGATGCCATGAATAGTACGGTAATCAGTGGAACACCACGCCATACTTCAATGTAGACAGTACATAGGCTACGGATGATTGGCATATTGGAACGACGCCCCAAAGCCAGAACCACACCGATTGGCAGAGATACAACGATACCGACTAGTGCAATGATAAGTGTTACTAACAAGCCACCCCATTTGTGCGTCTCAACCACTTCTAGACCGAACACTCCACCGTACAGCAGTGCTGCCATCAAGAATGGGTAGATATTGACCATAAACAACCAAATCCAAGTGCGCTTTGGTGTTTTATCGTAAGCCACTAAGGCTACTAAGATCGCTAACGTTGCAAAGAACAGGCGAGGGCGCCATAGCTCAGCTTCCGGGTAGAAACCGAACATATATTGTTGCCAGCGAACACTGATAAATACCCAACACGCACCGTCACTGGTACATGCGTCACGAGTTGTACCAACCCAATCTGCATTAATAATTGCCCAATTGACAATATTCCATAGGCCCATAAACGCAAAGTACGCGAGAATAATTGTGACGATGCTATTTAATGGACTACTAAATAAGTTCTTTTTAAACCACCCAACAATACCTGTTGTATTTTCTGGTGGCGGAAGACTTGGTTGAAATTCATGTTTAGTCATATTATCTCTCCACCAAAGCGACTTTACGGTTATACAAGTTCATCAATGCAGACGTAAGCAGACTTAGAGTTAGGTAAACACCCATTGTCATTGCAATGATTTCAATCGCCTGACCGGTTTGGTTCAATGTTGTACCTGCGAACACTGAAACCAAATCTGGATAACCAATAGCCATCGCAAGAGATGAGTTTTTGGTCAAATTTAGGTATTGGCTTGTTAGCGGTGGAATGATGATGCGTAATGCTTGCGGAATTACCACGAGTTTCAAGGTCTTAGATCGCGGTAAGCCTAGGGACATTGCTGCCTCGGTTTGACCGTGACTCACAGCATTGATACCCGAACGTACAATTTCAGCAATGAACGAAGCTGTGTAAATACTCAGCGCCAAAAGCAATGCCGCGAGTTCTGGAATTATGCTTACACCACCTCTGAAGTTGAAGCCTTTTAGTACTGGATATTCCGCTGAAATAGGGGAGCCCATAATAAAGAACACAACAACAGGAAGACCAATACACAAACCGAGCGTAATGCGACCCATAGGTGTTTGTTGGCCTGTTAAATGTTGCTTGTTTCTAGCCCAAATGCCGATAGCAATCGTTGCTATTACGCCAACAATGAATGAACCAATCACAACGCCACTTCCTGCTTCAAAAATAGGAGCAGGCATATAAAGACCACGTACGTTTAGGAAAATAGCTTCACCTAAACTGAGGCTTTGGCGAGCTGATGGCAACGCCTGTAGGACAGCAACATACCAAAACAGAATTTGCAGTAGTAGAGGAACGTTACGGAAGGTTTCTATATAAACTGCTGCTAAACGGCTAACTAGCCAGTTTGACGACAGACGGGCAATACCTAATGCAAAACCAATAACAGTAGCGAAAATAATACCCAGAAAAGAAACAAGAGCTGTGTTAAGTAAACCCACAATAAACGTACGTCCGTACGAAAATGTTTCGTTGTACTCAATTAGGCTCAACCCAATCCCAAAGCCAGCTGGTTGATTCAAAAAATCAAAACCAGTTGCAATTCCGCGCGCCTCAAGGTTAGTTAATGCGTTGTTTATTATCGTATAAAAGAAGAAAGCGAGCGCTGCGAGAGCAACGAACTGAAAAACGATAGAGCGGAAAGTTGGATTGTAGAGAAGATTTGCGCTCTTAGCCGGAGCTGACTCTGACTTTTGCGCTGAATTTGTCGTAGGTTTCATACAGCGATAACCTCATTATCCATTTAGACAAAGGGCGGCTTAAACCGCCCTATATATACCAGTATCTATTAACGGATAGGTGGAGCGTACATAAAGCCACCCGCATTCCATAGTGCGTTAACACCACGAGAAATTTGCAATGGAGAGCCTTTACCTACTGTACGTTCGAAGCTTTCACCGTAGTTACCAACTTGTTTGACGATTTGGTAGCCCCAGTCGTCACGAATACCTAGACCAGAACCTTTAGGACCATCAACACCTAGGATACGCTTAACGTTTGGATTATCTGATTTAAGCATTTCATCCGCGTTTTTCGAAGTAATGCCGTACTCCTCAGCGTTAATCATTGCATTTAGAGTCCACTTCGCAATGTTGAACCACTGGTCGTCATCTTGACGTACCACTGGTCCTAATGGCTCTTTAGAAATGATTTCAGGAAGAACTTGTGCTGCTGATGGTTCAGCTAAGTTCAAACGAAGCGCATACAGACCAGATTGGTCAGTAGTTAACGCATCACAACGGCCTGAGTCGAAACCTTTAGATGTTTGAGCTGCTGTATCAAATACGACTGGCTTGTAGCTCATACCATTTGCACGGAAGTAGTCCGCTAGGTTTAGCTCTGTAGTGGTACCTGATTGAACACAAATTGACGCGCCGTCTAGCTCTTTAGCGCTAGTAAGACCAAGTTCTTTCTTAACCATGAAGCCTTGACCATCATAATAGTTCACACCGGCAAAGTTTAAGCCTAGCGCTGTATCACGTTGTAGAGTCCATGTTGTGTTACGAGAAAGAACGTCAATTTCACCAGATTGTAGTGCAGTAAAACGCTCTTTAGCAGTTAATGGTACGTATTTTACTTTTGTTTTGTCGCCAAGAACTGCAGCAGCAACTGCTTGACAGTATTCTACGTCAATGCCTTCCCATTCGCCCTTTGAGTTAGGGTTAGAAAAGCCAGGTAGACCTGTACTTACACCACAAGATAAAACGCCAGCAGCCATAACTTTGTCTAAAGTGCTTTCTGCTGCTGAAGCCGAAGTGGCTGCAAAGGCAGAAGATGCCGCTACAACTGTGGCTAAAAGTGTGAGTTTATTCGCCATTTGTATCCTTCCTGTATGATCCATGTTTGACCAGGTGACACCTGATACAAGCTTTATATATGTTGTGTTTTATTGTTAGTTTCCTGATTAGTCTGCACTTTTAAGGTGCTTACCCATCAGTCATTTAAAAGCGTAGATATAAATTCTGGATTTCTCAAATACATAATTTAAATAGACTTTCGAGGGAAATCACATACCTAAGCTTGG
This sequence comes from Vibrio sp. Y2-5, assembly GCF_014596725.1. Lineage (GTDB taxonomy): Bacteria > Pseudomonadota > Gammaproteobacteria > Enterobacterales > Vibrionaceae > Vibrio. Next base: position 80,028 of record NZ_JACVEG010000003.1, on the reverse strand, counting down.
TTTAGAATGGCGAAATGTTGTGGCAATGTAAATAGTGCAACTAGGCTCACCATTGGTGCAACAGGATGTCTTCGGGATAATTGACTAAATGTTTAACACATTAACATGCTGTTAACGAACGAAACTTATATAATCATCTGACTTTGGTTGAAAATTTAGTCATTAATTATTTGATGAGTATTAGCTAGTGATTTTATTGCACCTTTTTTGTTAGCATTGCCGAATAGTTATTTACATTGTGATGAAATTTAAATGCAATATTTTCCTCTGTTCCTAGATCTCTCAAATAAAGCCGTTTTAGTCGTTGGTGGAGGCGAGGTTGCATGTCGTAAAATTGACGCGCTATTACGTGCTGGTGCCCGAGTGACTATTGTTTCTCCTCAGATCGCTCAGTACCTGTATTCGCTTGTAGAACAGGGGAAATGCGAGTGGATACAGAACTTCTACTCGCCGAGTGTTTTAAGTAATCGCTTTGTACAAGTATGGGCTACAACCGATAACCCAGATTTGAACCATCAAGTGCATAAAGATGCAAAGAACATTGGTGTTTTAGTCAATGTGGTGGATGATTTACCTTACTGTGATTTCATCACCCCTTCGATGATTGATAGAGGCCGAATTCAGATAGCTATTTCCAGCGGAGGCGCGTCACCTGTGCTTGTGCGCAATATTCGTGAAACTTTGGAGTCGGTATTGCCACAAAATTTAGGTCTACTTGCAGAGTTTGGTGCATCTAAACGAACTTCCATTAAAGAACGTCTGCCAACAGTTGATCTACGTCGCAAGTTTTGGGAAATGTTTTTTGCTATCAGAGAAGTTAAAGAAGCCGTTTCGCGTGAACAGTTGGAGAAGCTTTATCTCACAGCTCTAGAAAAAAATATCGAAAACATTGGTGACGTCACATGGATCGAATATGGTTCCGACGTTGAACTTCTGCCAATGAAAGCCATGCGATATATGCAACAAGCTGAGCTGATTCTGTTTGAAAAAGACTGTTCTTATGACGTCATTGATCTTTGTCGCAGAGATGCAGAAAGGGAAGAATTTACAAGCCCTGCACAATTGGGAGAGCGTTTAAAACAGGCAAAAAAGGAGAAACAACGGATTTGTATCTTAGTCTCTCAGCTAACCCAAGAGTTTTCTTTGTTACACAGCCAACAAAGAGTGATTAAGCCCGGTAGCGAAAAGAAATAATAGGGCTTAGGCATGAAAGTTTTTAATTCAATGCGTTATTAATAGAAGAGGGCTGAATCTATACGATTGAATTCAGCCCTTTTTGATCTTGTGCCTGATTGTTACAACAGAACAAACTTCTCGATAGCCAAAGCTACGCCATCTTCATCGTTGCTGAGTGTAATGTAATCTGCAATGCGTTTGGTTTCTTCCATCGCATTCGCCATCGCTATACCCATTCCTGCGTACTCTATCATATGGTGATCATTCTCAGCATCGCCCATACACATCACTTGACTCGCTGGTACACCAAGATGATCTGCAATAGCTTTAACGCCGACACCTTTATTACTTTGTGTGTTCAAAAATTCAAGAAAGTGTGGGGCACTTTGCACCACAGTAAATTGTTGATGCAAATGCGCTGGAATTTTTTTGATCGCCTCTGAAAGCAAGCTTGGCTCCGCCACGATCATGGTTTTGATAATAGGATGGTCGTCTTCGAGTTCTGAAAAATCCATCTCAGTGATCTTTAAGCCGTCGTTGATTTTTGATTCAAGTTCTGTGAACTCACTGATGCGTGGTGTGATAAGTCCGTGAACTTGACTGAATGCATGCGTGTTTACACCTAACTCTATTGCTAGTTCGGCAATCGCTTTCGCGGCTTTTCCATCAATAATTTGTTTATAGATAACTTCACCAGTCGCTACGTTTTGAACCATAGAACCGTTGTAGTGAAGGACATAATCTTCATCTGAGGTTAATTCCAGCTCTTCAAGTTTACTACGCATACCATCAATTGGGCGACCTGAAGCAAGAACCACTCGTACACCTTGCTCTTTTGCTAGAGCGATAGCTTGTTTTGTACGTGGCGTAATTTGTTTTTGGCTATTAAGAAGAGTGCCATCCATATCAAGGGCGATGATTTTGTACATGTGATACCTAGAATGCTTAAATTAATTCGGAAAAGAATATCTATTATTTATGACAGTTTGCTCGTTTGTGATGCAAAGAGCAAAACAAATTGCATGATTAGTTTGAGCTGGAATACCGACTATTTATTTAGCTCAGTGATGATATTTGTGATTCTGGCGAGGTTTTAAATTGACCTGAAGCAGACCTTCTATTAAGGTCTGCGGCTGCGATTTTTCGGAAATTTGAATTAGGCAAAATACTTTGTACAAAGTTAACGAAATGTTTGAAACGATACAGGGCGAGGGCGTATTTACAGGCGTTCCTGCCGTTTTCGTTCGTTTACAAGAATGCCCAGTAGGTTGTGCTTGGTGTGATACCAAGCAGACGTGGGAAGCCAGTGAACAAGACCAACAGAATTTCGCCCAGATTATTGTAAAAGCTGGCGATTCTCCAAACTGGTGCTCCGCTTCAGCAGAACAAATTATTGCGATGTATCAGTCGCAAGGTTATACAGCGAAACACATTGTTATTACTGGCGGTGAGCCTTGTATCTATGATTTAGTTCCGCTAACTCAGGCGTTTGAAGCGTTTGGCTGCCAGTGTCAGATTGAGACAAGCGGAACGTTTGAAGTAAAAGCGACTCAAGATACATGGGTGACAGTGTCACCAAAGGTGGCAATGAAAGGTAAGCTACCGGTTATTGAGTCGGCATTGTTACGGGCGAATGAGATTAAACATCCCGTTGCGACAGACAAAGATATTGAGAATTTGGATCAGTTGCTCCAATCTGCCAATGTTCCCGATTCAACCGTGATTGCTCTGCAGCCCATTAGTCAGAAGCCGAGAGCAACACAATTGTGTATCGATACTTGTGTGGCGCGTAATTGGCGTCTGTCTATTCAAACTCATAAGTATCTCAGTATTGCCTAAAGGATTTACCCATGAAAAAAGCGGTTGTTGTATTTAGTGGTGGTCAGGATTCAACGACATGTTTGGTCCAAGCGCTACAAGAATTTGATGAAGTCCATGCCATTACATTTGATTATGGGCAGAGACACAAACTTGAAATAGAAGTGGCTCAAGAGTTAACCAAGAAGTTAGGCGTAACTGCACATAAAGTGTTGGATGTTGGCTTGCTTAATGAACTCGCCATCAGTTCACTGACGCGCGACGATATCCCGGTTTCTCATGAACTTCAGGAAAACGGTCTTCCGAACTCGTTTGTACCGGGTCGAAACATCCTGTTTTTAACGCTAGCGGGTATTTACGCGTACCAGATTGGCGCGCAAACGGTCATTACGGGTGTTTGTGAAACCGATTTTTCAGGTTATCCAGATTGCAGAAATGATTTCATCAAAGCGATGAATAGCGCGCTCGTAAAAGGGATGGATCGTGAGTTAGAAATCCGTACTCCGCTCATGTGGTTAAACAAAGCAGAAACTTGGGCATTGGCTGACCAATACCAATCGCTTGATCTTGTGCGTAATGAAACACTGACCTGTTATAACGGTATCATCGGTGACGGATGTGGTGATTGTCCAGCCTGTCATTTACGTAAGGCAGGGCTGAACGATTACTTAGATAATCGAGCTGCTGTTATTGCGTCTTTACAGCAAAAGAACAATCAATAGAGTCGCTGCAAGCATCGAAAATACAGTTTTGTCCTTTTTGTTTGGTTTTGTATAACGCCTGATCCAAAACAGAATAAAGCTGATTGAAGTCGCTGATTTGTCCAGTCGTTGCTATAAATGCAAAACTGGTGGACAGGTACAGCGGCTTTCTTTTACCTATTTCGTTAGTGTGATACCAATAAGGTCTAGAGGTGAGTGCCTTGTGTAACGATTCAACCCGCTGTTGCACTTCGTACTGATCTACATTGTTTAATACGGTGATAAATTCATCGCCTCCTAAGCGCCCCCAGAAATCGTCCGTTTTCAAACACTGTTTAACCATGTTTGAAATTGTTCTCAGTGCTCTGTTACCCACTTCATAACCGTAGTTGTCATTAATCAACTTAAGATTGTCGATATCAAAAAGGATCACCACATTTCTTGTTTCTATCGTTGAGGGGGCGGTGACCGTTTTCAATTGATTGATGAAGACCGTTCGATGAAGGGCATCGGTAAGGCAATCCATGCTCTTTTCATGTGTAGAACGCCCTGATTTGTGAACAAGATAAGCCATCGCTAGTAACAACAATACAATAAGCAGTAGTAAGTAACGCCGCTCTTGTTTCATTGACTCGACGTGGTTGTTTAACTGCTCAGTCTGAGCTAAAAGTTCTGACATTATTTTTTTTTGTTCAAACGAAGATGTCGATTGATCCAAAGCCTCTAAGGCTTTGAAGTGTTCATGGTTGCGAATAGTCATTTCATGTTCAACATATTCACGATAATACGATAACGCCAATTCATACTTGCCACTCTTGTCGGCAATCTTCGCTAACTGCCGCAAGGCTTGTGTTAGTGTTCGGATATTTTGTGATTCTTCAGCAAGGACTTTTGCTTTTAATCCGTAATACTCGGCCTGTCTGTAATACTTTTTTTGAACATAGGAGTTAGATAGGGCAAGCACGAGCTCACTTTTTAGACTGATATCCTTATGTTGAATAGCATAATCCAGCCCTTTAAGTAGATGGTTAATACCTTCATGAAACGCACCTAATTCAGTATGTGATTTACCTAAACCAAGATGGACGTAAGCCAAGCCTCTGATATCGTTTTGCTTAATATGGATCAGACGTGCTTTATTGAAATGGTTAATACTCTGATGCAAATCGCCTTTGTGATGATATACCTCACCCAAGCTGTGCTCAATTTGTGCAATACCTTCGTTATTACCGTTTTCTATGTGAAGAGTGAGAGCACGATATAGATATTCTAGGGCTTGTTGATATTGCCCCAAGTGACACAGTAAAAGCCCAATGTCACCGAATATTGCAGTCGTGTTTGTTCCCTCAGGAAGCTCGTCTAACAGGCGTTTATAACTGTCTAGAGCTCCTTTGTAATCTCCCGTTTGTTCATGATGTTTTGCAATTACCGTTAAAGCACGATAGCGAGGGACAACAGGGTCAAGGCTCTCTTTGAGTGAGTTATTGAGTTGGTCGCAATAGTTATGGCTTTGCAGACTGTCCTTGCTCAGGTTAAACAAGCGACAAAGATGATATTCAAACAAGATAATGCCATCACTGTCTTGTCGTTGCTTCACTTGTGAATACAGGTCTTGGTAAAGGTCGCTGGCTTTGATGAATTGCTTGTTTTTTTCCGCATTGAGCGCTTCTATAAATTGCTTTTCTTCTTTGCTATAAGAAAGCAGAGTAGAGTTGTCACTAGCGAAATACTGCTGACCAAGCTTTGTCATATATTCATGAATACGACTGGCAATATAGAGCTTTTCTGAACTCGGTGGGAGTGAGATATACCGATCCTTAAGAAGTTGCAGCACTGAGTTGGGATTGCGACTTTGGGTTTTGTTAACCACCGCTTCCCATTCAGCTCTTTCACTTGCTTGGCTGATAGGGTTAAAAATGAAGAATGAGATTAAAAGAATCGCCGTGTAAATATTGAGCATTGCAAGCACTGTAAGCTGAGTTGCTGGAAACCTGACAACTATATGCTTCTGGAAAGAGGCTCTCAATTTGTAATTTTTTCCAGATAATAATCTGTGAAATGCGCCGAAGTAAGATTCAAATAAGTTGCATTTTTAGAACAAAATTGGACTTAACCCACTAAATTAAAATAAGAAAATACGTGTAGGTTCGAAATTACTAACACTTATTGAAAACTAAGTAGATAATGCCGCGCACTAACTTAGGTCAATTGAACTTAGACGCCTTAAATTTTGTTTTTGAGAGGAAATGCCTTGAACGCGACTGACATCATGACTCAATTTAACTGCTATGAACGTATGAATATTGACGTACCGGGTTGGGAAATTTATTCGGATAATACGCTTGTGAGAGTGGTCTCTCCTGATGAGGATGGGAGCTTTATTGCTTATTTTAAATTAGATAGCTCAAAAGCGTCTGAAGTTATCGATCAACAAATGGAATACTTCTACCGTTTAGGTAAAAACTTTGAGTGGAAAGTCTATGACCTCGATAAACCAAGCGATATAGACAGCACGCTTCTCAACAAAGGCTTTTACGAACAAGAACCAGAGTCTTTCATGGTTTTGGATCTTCGTGTCTATGATTCAGTCCCAGAGCTTCAGACCCGGTGTGTAGAAGCGAATGATGAATTTGGCATTCGTGATGCAATTGCAGTGAAGCAATCCCAAACTGGTGAAGATTGCAGTGGCTACTTTTGGCATCTGTTAAACCTTAAACAAACACGCCCTGAAAACATCCGCATCTATGTTATCTATGATGGTGAGCAGCCCGTCGCTTCTGCATGGGTGATCTTCAACAGTGATACGTCGCCATTCGCTGGGATTTGGGGCGGAAGTACGGTTCAAACTCATCGCGGACGAGGGCATTATCAAGCATTACTCAAGCAGCGCATCAGAGACTCAATCCTTGCGGGGAAACACTATTTGTATATTGATGCCTCTGAAATGAGTCGACCTATTGTGGAGCGATATGGTTTTAAAGTAATCGCCAAAACAACACCGTATTTTTATCGACACCCTGACATTAACTAATGTATTTAAAACAAATATTTACTGCATGAATAGTTAAGGATCCTTAAAGATCATAAAGTAAGAGGCAAAGCACAATTACTGTGTTAATAACCAGTGTTTTATTGACAATTGTGTAACCTTATCTATACTGTATACATAAACAGTGCTAGAGGAGGTAACTTATGTTGTTAGAAACATTGGAACGCATTAACCGCCTACGCCAAGAGGCGATGTCTAACCCTGAATTCATAGAAATGGCTAAGGAACACGAAGCCACACTCAAACATGTCGAGCAAGAGTTTGAACCTAAACGTACTCGACGTCATACCACAAAGCACAAAAACAAATCCCTTGCCGATATCTATCAACAATCTGATTTCGGTTCTAATCCATCAGGTGTTCAACACTGATCAATCAAAGCTTGAACGCTTAATATGTTAAAAACAAAAAGGCTCATGTGAATTCACATGAGCCTTAAGTATTTGGGAACTATGCTTAGTTTGTATGCAGACAGTAAAAGCTAAAAATCAGCTTTCTTTACATAGTACGGATTAGAATATTTGCGCTCTGGACCAAACTGAGAGATCACCAGTTTATTCCATAAATTCTTATCAAATTGCGCTTTAGGGATAGAAGGATAAAGCGTTTCTACTTCCTCCCATGCGTGAACCATTAACTCTTTTTTCTTAATCTTATTATATTTGTTGACGATATCGTTGTACTTACGCATCCACTCTATTTTGTACTGGCGTAAAGCTGGCTCTGCTTGTTCAAGAGGTACGCGAGACAAATAAACGCGTTTGTACGACACTTTCTTATCAATCATGGTGAGCATAGTTGTTTGAATGTATTTGCCATGATGAGTGATAGAAATATCGTCTTCAGAGAAAGGTGTCAGGCACCAGCCTCTGGGTAGAAAATCTGGTTTTTGGAATTGCTTGTTTCGAACGATGAGTGCTTTGTGCAACACAATATCCGAGGTGCCACGAAACGTCGCTTGCCATTTGGCAATACGAACCTGAATAGAACCCGGCAGACGATAAACGTTAGTAAACTTATCTTGATTCATTGGCTTTCACGATCTTTAAGTAATGCTGTAAGAAGTTAATACGAAAGTTATTGCCATTTCGAATATAAGGTATCGAAAACGATCTACACCTTGGGTTGAACTCGTTTGAGTGTAAATCAACTTATACTCTTCTCAACTGAATCTGCAATAAGGTTGATGGTATTCACATAGGCAAATCACATTCGCCAAGTGATTTCGTTCAGCAACGTCTCGATGGTTTGCAAATTCAAATCAAGCAAGAGAATTTCTCGCCGCTTGTGGTGATTTAGACACTTAGGCGGCGAGGGCGCACATTCTACAACGGTTTATAGCTCAAATGCGAGTCTAAAAATGCGCATTTTTTGGCCTAATTGAAAGAAAATATAGTTATAAATGAACGAACAAAGAGAGTTTAAGCATGGTTTGTTTTAACAAAGGCGGGATTTTCAAAAAACTGAAGCCGCTTAACGAGACGTTTAAGACGGCTTCAGTTTAGATTTTCTTAGTGAGAAATGAGCGTTAAACCATGGGGTAGCGCATCACCAAAAATACGTTTAGACTCCGTTTCACTGAGATCACAGACATTCTCTACCAACTGTACCCAAGCTTCAGGCGCTCGGCTTTGCTTGAGTTTCTCAAGAACCAAAGTTCTAAAGTCGTCTGAGATATCCAGTGTTCTATCACCCGTTTTACGGCAAATCATTACTGCTGCAAACGCGATCATTGGTTCTTTCAGCCAGTCTTTTTCTAGCAGTTTTGGTAACCATTGCTGAACTTGCTCACGAGCAACGACATTGTGCGCACTGCCATACAGAGGCGTACGAGACAACAGACGGCCGACAGCCCACCAATGAGCTTGCTCAAACTGAGTTTGGTTCAAAGCTTTATTAATAAACCAAGTCGCCAACAGCACCTTATCTTCCACATCCAGATGTTCTAAAGAGGCGGCTAAACGAACCATGGCTTCGTAACCTTTATCCTGCGCTTCTTGCTGAGATTTTGGATTACGCGAAGCTCCCGGATGCAGATACTTAGCGATATCTGCCAGTAGTGTCTCTTGTTGATCTTGGTTTAATCCCCCAGCGATGCGACGCCAGAATACCCACCAGTCGCTCCAGCTTTGGTGGTTTTGGAACTGAATACCTTGTTGGTATAAACCCCAAATCTGTTCGATTCTCCAACTGTCTGTGGCATCACCAAAACCTGGGCGCAATGCAAAACCCGCTAATCGTAACCAGTTCTTTTCATGCTGTTCAGAGCGACGACGACGTTTTCTTCCTTGTGCCAAAGTATCAAATAGGGAACGCAAAACGGAAAAATCCCACTCGTCACGCTTACCCAGCAGTTTCTCCAGATCTTTGTTCAAGGTTTTCACGGCTTTGCTATCAGCGCTGTTTTTATTGCCGCTGTATATCTGCGTCACCAGTGTTTTCGCCTGTTCAAGTTTTGGATTCGGCTTTTCTGATTCTTCATTGTTCTGAGTTTGACTGTTGTTACGCACTTCAAACTCCATCAGCCAGCGTTTGTTCTCATCGCTGGTGGATACACACTCCATTTTCAATGTGCCGACTTCGGTCAACTGGCAAGCAATAAACACCTCTTCGCGTTGCTTTTGGTTTGCCTGTAATTGAACATCATCGTCACCCTGTAACGTAGTGATGTAAGGTGGCAAAGGTTGGAACTTATCTGCATCAATCTCAACGAGCACACCATTTTGTATTTTGGTGTTGTCAGCTATTTGATCGTGCGTTGAGGTAAGCAGGTTAAAACGAACAGGCATACCTAGCGTTAGCGAGAAACGTCGACTGCTTAGACGAATTTCGTGGCCTTCTTCCGTTCCTTTCGCCAACAAGCATAGCGCTTTGCCCATGCTGTTTTTTTCTTGCAAGTGAAGGAAGTAAGAGCGAGCTGAGCCACCACCGATTTTCAGTTGTGCGCCACGGCGTGCTTTGGCAAAAGCCACCGCGCCCAAAGCAACCGACCAGTCTGGATGAGGGTTGTCCAGCTGGGTAATCGCTTTGCCACGCCAATGACCAAGAAGGTTCATCATGCGGTTTGTAATCAAATCACTATTAAAAACACCACCGTTTAGCAATAGACCAACAGGGATTGAAGGGGAGCTAAGCTCAGTTTCGTTTAGTGCCGCTTTGGACACTTGCTGATGCTGAGTAAGAAACTCTGCTACGTGTTTACTGACAGCAGGGTCGGCGACATAAGGCAGACCAAACTCCATCATCGCGCTACGACGTTTGTTTGGCAGTTCGGAGAAGTCAGACACAGGGAAGAAACCATCTAAAGCAATCTGGTGGACTTCTTGTTTGGTTAAGCTGACACTCTTTGTACCGCCAAGCAGTTTTGAACCGCTGCCCAACATGGTGATTTTCACCGTCTCTGGAGCGTTGCTGGAGAGCAGGTTTTCTTTCGCTTGTCGGGTTTGCTGAATAAGCTTTGTTAATCCCGCCGCAGTGAGCTTCTTACTTTGATTAAATCGGCTTTCTGCTAAATGAGCGAGCGCTAGGTCGAGGTTGTCACCACCAAGCATTAGGTGCTCACCAACGCCAATACGATTTAAAGTCAGCTCTCCGCTTTCAAACTTCGCTTCAATCAAACTCAGGTCGGTAGTACCACCACCCACATCGCAGACCAAAATCAATGGAACTTCAGATAGTTGTTGATTGGCGGAATCTTTATGACGCGAATACCAGTCATAGCAAACCGCTTGTGGTTCCTCTAACAGAATGATGTTGTTTAAACCCGCCAGCTTCGCCGCTTCTAAGGTCAGGTTTCGTGCGGTTTCATCAAATGAGGCTGGAACTGTGACTACCACTTCCTGAGCTTCCAGAGGATGACTCGGATGTCGGTAGTTCCACGCTTGGCGGATGTGGTTGAGATAACTGGCGCTTGCTACAACAGGGGAGACTTTTTCGACATCGGCTGCACCAGCCCAAGGAAGAATGGCTTCAGAGCGGTCCACGCTTGGATGAGACAACCAGCTTTTGGCACTGGAGACTTGTCGACCTTCGACTTTTGCGCCTAAATCTCTTGCCCATTGGCCAATAATAGCGAGTTTGCTGTCGCCTTCGACGGGTTGATTATCCCAAGGAAGAGTTAAATCGCTTGCTGCAATTTGACCCGGTGCAGGGTGGTATCTAAATGAAGGTAACAGTGGTTTACGAACCACTTCACCGGGACCTATTAACTGATCAATAGGAAAGAGTTCTACAGCGGCATGTTCGAGATCATCCATCAGTTCACAGAATGCGACCACTGTATTAGTGGTACCTAAATCGATCCCGACAAGAAAACGCGGTGTTGCCATAATAATAGAAACCTCGTTATATATTCAGATATACCCTTCCTACTTGAAGTTGCAGCGCTTTATGTTTTGGTATAGGGGATACGCTTGTTCACCCCAATCACGCATGGTAATTTGTGGTCATGGGGATTCGCTCACTTGCCGCCTACCTGCAACTTCAGGCAGTTTGGGTATAGATAAACGGCATCGCTAGGGATGCCGTTTAAACGTTAGTGTTGTGACTGTTGAGAATCTTCGCCTGATTCCCTTACATCGAATTCAACATGCCATTTTTGGCCGTTATCCGCTGCAATGGCTTCGAGGTAAAGAGTACCCAACTCTGTAACGCGTGAAGCAAGAGTCACTGGAACTACTTCACCTTCGCGACGACCTTCTGAAACAGGCAGTGTGAGTTGAATTTCAGGCAATTCTTCCAGTTCCTCTGGTGCCCAATAATCAAGGTGGGTACCTGCAATGTCATCACGGCGAGTGGTTGAACCAAAGAATTGGAAGTGAACCGGTTGACCAATCACAAGACCAAATTGTTGGCTTGGGACTTCAACATGTGAACCTTCTTCCATGCCAAATGGTGCGACACAAAGAGCTTCCATTGGTGGAGCCATGCCCGGAATAGCAGGCATAGCACTTTCAATACCGACATAATAAGCTGAAGCAATACCACCACGAATTCGAACACCTTGTCCACGACGCACGTTACCGTAGTATGCTGCGCCGCTTGCAACAGCGAGATCTAGGTCAAGGCCAGAAAGACGCTTTGCCTCAGGAGCTTGCGAGCCGCTTAGCCATTGGTTAATGGTATTAAACAGTCTGTTAGCTAACAGATCAGACTTAAGTACACCACCGTTAAACAAAATTGCGTTTGGCTTGATGAAATTTGCCACCGGCGCAGACATGCCCGGAATCCCCGCCATATTGAATGGCGCAGGCTCACCATAGCCCTGAGCGCTGTTATCGTGTCCTTGAGCATCAGCCTGCTTTGACAAGAAAGCGGCGATGTGACGAGTAATACCGGCATCTTGTGCATACGGCAGACCCATATGAGTCAGAGCGCCACGAGTTTTTTGAACAGGGTGATCGGTGATAGCGACTTGCGGGAAGAAACCATCAACCAATGTTTGCTGTACTTCTTCTTTGGTTAATTCCGTTTTTAGCGTCGCGCCCAACAATTTAGAACCGCGGCTTGGCACTACAATCGGCACAGATTGCAGTTCAGAATCTTTCAGAAGCGCTTCTTTAGCATCGCGACAAGCGTGCGTCATCGTCTGTACTTGCCACGGTTGGAGCTCTTTGCCTTCTTGAGCAAGCTTCATCTTCAGACGGTAAGCAAGCGCAAGATCCATGTTGTCGCCACCCAGCAAAATATGTTCACCAACCGCGATACGGTTCAGTGAAAGGTTGCCCTGATCTTCGGTTACTTCCACCAAAGATAAGTCAGTTGTACCGCCGCCGATATCAACCACCAGAATCACTTCACCGACTGACACTTCATTGCGCCAAGCATCACTGCTGTTATTAATCCAGCTGTAAAGTGCCGCCTGTGGTTCTTCCAATAGAGTTAAATGGGTAAATTCCACATTACGTGCCGCTTCTGCGGTAAGGTCTCGTGCTGCAGGGTCAAACGATGCAGGAACAGTAATGGTGACATCTTGCTCTGAAATTGGGTGAGCAGGGTGCTCATGATCCCAAGCTTGCTTGATGTGCTCTAAGTAAAGCTCCGTCGCACGTAGTGGCGAAACTTTTGCCACATCTTCAGGGCTACCTTGAGGCAGAAACGCATCGCGACGGTTCACGCCACCATGACACAGCCAAGATTTCGCACTAGCAATCAGGCGAATCGGCGTTTTCACACCAAGATTACGCGCAATTGCGCCAACCAGAGCTGGTGGTGTATCTGTCCACGGCAGCTTTTTGGAAGCATCGGACATTTCATGTTCATGCGGCTGGTATAAAAATGAACCTAATTGTTCTCGAGTTTCAACGGTACCCGGTGCTGTCATTTGAGCGATGCCCATGACTTTAACCGCGGGGCTCTCTGTTTGCGTATCAACGTAAGCGAGCACACTGTGCGTAGTACCTAGGTCGATACCAATACTGAATTTTGCGTTTTGTTCCATTACAGCTCAACCTCTGCTGGAGCGATAATTGAAGCATCGTAGTTTTCAGCCAGTTTTGGCAGCGTCATAGAGTCCGCTTTCCAACCTTTATGAATTAGAGTGCCAGTGAACGGCGCAGAGCCAGAAACATTACCTACCAATCTAACTTGCTGAGCATTAAAGCCTTCTTCCAGTGTAATACGAGTCTCTTCGTCTTCAGTGCGTACAGGAGACAAAGAAACATACTCTTTTAACACTTTTTGACCACCAGCGTGGATTACACGAGCGGCGGCACCGACTTCTTCGTCTGAGAAACTTGTCACATCTTCTTTCAGGAAATCAATAAGACGCGCTTCCTGTTGCAACAGAGACAGTAATTGCATTGCAGAGTCTGTATTGGCTGTTGCCAGTTTTGATTCTACTTCGACCACTTTCTCGACGATTTTTTCCACTTCGACAACTTTTTCCACTTCAACGATCTTTTCAACCGGCTTTTCCACTTCCACAATTTTTTCTACTGGTTTCTCAACCACTTTCTCGACCACTTTGGATTTACGAGATACGGCAATAAGTAGAAGCAGAACGCTAGACGCGGCTAAACCAGCATGAAGGATATCGAAAGTGGTTGGAATGGCGTTTAAATCGAAGTTCATGATGAATTCTCTATAGATGGATGAATGCAGACAATGTTGAGCAAAATTACTGCACGAATACATAAAAGTTAGCAAAAAAATAGGGGCGAATCTTACCATATTCAAGGATTAAGGCTTACAGAAATGCGGTTTTCTCACTATTAATCTCGTTCAATAGACCATCTTTTAAACACCTTTGCAGGATAAGTAAGCAAATAAGCCCGTTGGGGACGGCTTAGAAAGGCTAAATTACGTTTGAGCGTCGAGTTTTCGTATTTGTTAAGGTAACATAGCGGCTTTTCATTTTTAGAACATAGGACCAGATTTACCAATGAACTATAACCGTGTTGTTTGCTTCGATTTGGAAATGTGCTGCTGGAATGAAAACGGAGTGGGCACGACTGGCGAGATCATTGAAATAGGACTGGCCGAAATTGATTTATCAGCAGGCGAAATCGTAAAACGCGCTCAGTATTACGTGAAACCTGAACATGACGAAATTTCATTGTTTTGCACCGAGCTAACGGGTATTACGCCGAGAAAAATAGAGAAGCAAGGTCGTCCATTGGCTGAGGTTTTAAAGTCGATGGTGAAGAATTTTGGTGGCCCACATAAGATTTACGCGTCTTGGGGACGAGATGATCAAATCTTAATCAAAGAGTGCCAACAAAAGGGGATTGAGGTTCCGTTTAAAGAGTTTCTTAATCTCGCTACTATCTTTCGCATTCAAAATCGAATGAAGGATAAACGTATTGGTCACCGTGCTGCTCAAGAAGGAAAAGGTATTGAGTGGGAAGGTCGCCAGCACTCTGGTTACGTGGATGCCTACAACTTAGCGAAGCTCGCATTAACCATGCTGTAAATCGGTAAACATTTAAAGACTAAGGGCACTAAGGTGCCCTTAGTTGTATCTGTTGAGGTTTACTGTTTATTTGCCGTCATCAGTTTTGCGCGAATAAACTGGTTATGATCCACGTAGAGCAGTTCTGAGGCTTTGCGAATGACAGCATCTTCTAACGGGTCAATTTCGCCATCAGCATGGGCAACTTCCCACATGGCTTTAATCAGTTCAAAGCGTGTTTCTTGTGAAAGATCGCGTAATTGCGAAGTAAAATCGTACAGTGAAGCTGATTGTTTAATCTGTTCATCTGCTTTGTTGACTAAAGATTCAGCTTCGGCTTCATCCAGTCCCAATAAACGTTGGACCAGATGCAGTTTTGCGTCCTGCTCTTTGCTATCAGTTTGGTAGTCAGCGCCTGCGACTTCACTTAATAAACAGGCTATCGCAAGATTTGGACTGTGCTTTTGTTGACTAAGATCTTGTCCATCAAGTAACTGTTTAAACAACGAGGTAATAGCGTTGAACATAATGAAATCTCACTCATTTATATATTACATCTATTATTTTAAAGACCGATTTTAAGCCAAACAGTTCAATCAGGTTTCGCTAAATCAGCAAGAAAGGGAAGATCAGTAATCGTCATCGGAGACAAAAGGTTCAATCAATTCAATAAATTCTGAACTGGTACGCTCATGTGCCATCACCAGTAAAGTCAGCAACATTTCTGCTTTGGTTTTAATGCCTTTGTCTTCTTCTCGAAGGAGAGCTTCAATTTGGCTACGGATCATCTCAATTTCATGTTCGACAAATCCGCGACCTTCTTCATCACCTTGATCTTCTTCAGGAGCATTGTCGAACTCCAGAAACAAGAAATCGTCATTAATACGGGTATTAATCAGGCGTTCTGGCAGCCAATCTTCACCCATTACGATATCTGGGTCGAAGTCTTGTGGAAGTGAGTCTAGTAACGCTTTAAGTTCTGATGCTTTCAAAATGTGGTCTTATTGGTATTCCTGTCTGCGTATATTAACGGCCAAACGTCATGAAAACTAAGTATTCTTAACTTCATTCTCTTAATAAATGTGGGGCGTGCCACTAATTTTGTCCAAATTAAGTTGTGCCAATAAAAAAGCAGCCCTTGATGGACTGCTTTGAATGCACTGAGTTATGGACTACTGGCTATGTCGTAGTATTCGGTATTACAGTGCGATAGCTTCTAATTGAGATTGTGCTGATTCAATCCCTTTAGCCGCTGGTTCATCGCCCATGTTTAGGGCTTCTGCGTATACAAACTCAACGTTTGTAATACCAACAAAACCTAGAATTGTTTTTAGGTAAGGCGTCACGTTGTCAGTTGCAGAATCTTTGTGGATACCACCACGAGTGGTGATAACAACTGCTTTCTTGCCTTCAATTAGACCTTGTACACCTGTTTCAGTGTATTTGAATGTCACGCCAGCGCGAGCAATCAAATCAAACCAGTTTTTAAGCTGAGTAGGGATAGTGAAGTTGTACATAGGTGCTGCGATAACAAGTGTATCTGCTGCGTTGACTTCAGCGATAAGCGCATCTGAAAGTTCTACAACTTCTTTTTGTTCTGCAGTCAGATCATCAGTAGCGCGAAGAGCTGTCGCTACTGATAAATCAAGTACTGGAAGAGGAGAAGCAGCCAGATCACGAACAACAAGTTTGTCTTGATCGAATTTGGTTAGGTAAGCATCAATCAGTTTACTTGATTGAGAGTAATCACCAAGGATGCTGGATTTAAGTGCAAGTACTTGAGACATAATTTTTCCTTTACTGGAGGTATCACATTGATGGTTACATCATAGTGAGAGGTAGGACACATAAAAAGCAGGAATATTTGCATGACTCATTCAAAAAAATTGAATAAGAGGAATTGCCAATCCTGACTGCACTCTGTGGTACAATCCGCGCAGTTTTGTTAATTAAAAGAATAGGTAAACGCTTTGACTCAGTCACAGCCAAATACAGAAACGAATAACTCAGCAAAAGCGAACAGTGCCGAATCTCTTAAGAAGGCACTGAAGCAATGTTTGCTGAAAGATCGCTTTCGATTAAGCAAGCGTATTTCGGGCGCAAGTAAAATCAAAAAAGATGCCGCTCGTCATGCCGTGTTTGATGAAATCGCTTTAGATATCGCGCAATCCATGATGGTTGTGCAGCAGCGAATCAACCAGAAAGTCACTATTGAATATCCAGAGCTTCTGCCCGTCAGCCAAAAGCGCGACGACATTGCAAAAGCGATTCAAGAGAACCAAGTGGTTATCGTTGCTGGTGAAACAGGTTCAGGTAAAACCACTCAGCTACCTAAAATCTGTGCCGAGCTTGGCAGAGGCAAATATGGTCTAATTGGCCATACTCAGCCGCGTCGTCTTGCTGCTCGTTCGGTCGCAACCCGTATTGCTGAAGAGATGGAAACCGAATTGGGTAACTTTGTCGGTTACAAAGTCCGATTCAACGACCAAATCTCCGATCAAACTCAAATTAAATTGATGACAGACGGTATTTTGCTGGCTGAAATTCAGCACGACCGTTTTCTCAACCAATATGACACCATCATTATCGATGAAGCGCACGAGCGCAGCTTAAATATCGACTTCATCCTCGGTTATTTGAAACAATTGTTGCCGCGTCGCCCTGATTTGAAAGTCATCATTACTTCGGCAACGATCGACCCTGAGCGTTTCTCAAATCACTTTAACAATGCACCTATCATTGAAGTCTCTGGACGTACCTATCCGGTGGATACTCGTTACCGTCCATTGTCGAGCGACGAAGATAGCGAACGTGACCAGCTTGAAGGCATTTTTGAAGCAGTAGAAGAGCTTTGCGATGAAGGCTTAGGCGATATTCTTATCTTTATGAACGGTGAGCGCGAAATTCGCGATACGGCGGATGCGCTGTCGAAACGTAACCTTCGTGATACTGAAATCGTTCCTTTGTATGCTCGCCTTTCAGCAGGTGAACAAAATAAGATTTTTCAACCTCATGCTGGCCGTCGAATTGTATTGGCGACCAACGTGGCGGAAACATCGCTTACCGTACCGGGTATTAAGTATGTGATTGATCCGGGTACGGCGCGTATCAGTCGTTACAGTTACCGAACTAAAGTTCAGCGTCTTCCTATTGAACCTATTTCTCAAGCGAGCGCCAACCAGCGTAAAGGTCGTTGTGGTCGTGTGGAAGAGGGGATCTGTATCCGTCTGTACTCCGAGGAAGATTTTAACTCGCGTCCGGAGTTCACCGATCCTGAAATTCTTCGTACCAACTTAGCGTCCGTTATTCTGCAAATGACCGCTCTTGGTCTGGGTGATATCGAAGCCTTCCCATTTGTGGAAGCGCCAGATAAACGCAACATTCTAGACGGTGTACGTTTGCTTGAAGAGCTTGGTGCGATTAAAGAAGAGTCGAAAAACAGCAGTAAGCAGCTTACAGAAGTGGGTCGAAAACTGGCTCGTTTGCCGATTGACCCTCGTTTGGCTCGTATGGTTATAGAAGCACCACGTATGGGTTGTTTAAAAGAAGTGATGATTATTGCTTCTGCGCTTTCTATACAAGATCCTCGTGAAAGGCCAAGTGATAAGCAGCAGTCCTCTGATGATAAACATCGCCGTTTCCATCATGAAGAGTCGGATTTTCTTACTTTCGTCAACTTGTGGGACTACATCAAGCAGCAGCAGAAAGCGTTAACAGGTAACCAGTTCCGTCGTCAGTGTAAGCAAGACTATCTGAACTATTTGCGTATTCGTGAATGGCAGGATGTCTATTTCCAATTGCATCAGTCAATGCGCGAAATGGATTATAAGCTCAATGACGAACCTGGCAGTTATGAAGGCGTTCATACCGCTATTTTGGTGGGGTTGTTATCGCACATCGGTATCAAAGATCCTGAGAAAAATGAGTATCAGGGTGCGCGAAATGCTCGCTTCAATATTTTCCCTGCCTCTGGATTGTTTAAGAAGCAACCTAAATGGGTGATGTCAGCGGAGTTAGTTGAAACGTCCAAGCTCTGGGCGCGTATCGTGGCGAAGATCCAGCCTGAATGGATTGAACCGCTGGCGAAACACTTAATCAAACGCAGCTACAGTGAACCGCATTGGTCAAAGAAACGTGCTGCGGTAATGGCGTACGAGAAGGTGATGATCTACGGCATTGCAATCGTACCTAAGCGCCTAGTGAACTACGGTACTATTGATCCGGTATTGAGCCGTGAAATCTTTATTCGCAGTGCGCTTGTTGAAGGTGAATGGGAGACCAAACACAGCTTCTTCAAACTCAATCGCTCGTTACTGCAAGAAGTGGAAGAGCTGGAGCATAAGTCACGTCGTCGTGACATCTTGGTCGATGATGAAGACTTGTTCCAATTCTATGACCAGCGTGTTGGTACAGAAGTGGTTTCTGGTCGTCATTTTGACACTTGGTGGAAAGCGACCAGCAAGACATCGCCAGAGCTGATGAACTTTGAAAAAGAGATGCTTTTCAAAGGCGATGCTAGTCATATTACAGATTTAGATTATCCGAACTTCTGGTATCAGAATGGACTGAAACTCAAGCTGAGCTATCAGTTTGAACCGGGAGTAGATAGTGACGGTGTCACAGTTCATATTCCTCTGCCGATCTTAAACCAAGTTGAACCACAAGGTTTTGAATGGCAGATACCGGGTTTGCGTCATGAACTGATCGTGAGTTTGATTAAGTCATTACCGAAAACCTTGCGTAAGAATTTCGTACCAGCACCTAACTATGCAGACGCATTCTTGGCACGGGTAAATGCGATGGAACTGCCTCTGCTTGACGCATTGGAAAAAGAGCTACGCCGTATGACAGGTGTAGAGGTGTTGAGAGATGATTGGAACTTATCGCAAGTTGCTGATCACTTGAAAGTCACCTTTAGAGCGGTAGACCACCGGAATCGCAAACTTAAAGAGAACAAAGATCTCTACGAGCTGAAAGAGAGTCTAAAAGAGAAAGTACAAGAAACCCTTTCTCAGGTTGCTGATGATGATATCGAACAATCGGGTTTGCATACTTGGTCTTTTGGTGAATTACCCAAAGTGTATCAACAGAAGCGTGGTGGTTTTGACGTTAAGGCTTATCCTGCGTTGGTCGACAAGAAGGACAGTGTCGAAATTAAGCTGTTTGAAACTGAGCAAGAACAAATCAGTGCGATGCGCGAAGGTCAACGCCGTTTGATTTTGCTGAACGTACCTTCACCGATTAAATATCTCCACTCCAACTTGCCGAATAAGTCTAAACTTGGATTGTATTTCAACCCGTTTGGTAAAGTGATGGACTTAATTGATGACTGCATTGCATGCGGTATTGATAAGTTACTTGAAGAACGTGGTGGATTAGCGTGGACACCAGAAGAGTTCGAGTCTCAGAAGGAGTTTGTTAGAGCCGAATTGGGTGACACAGTGGTTGATATTGCGAAGCAAGTTGAAGCGATTCTGACAATGGCATTCAATATCAATAAACGATTGAAAGGTAAAGTTGACTTCACGATGGCATTTGCATTATCCGATGTAAAAGCGCAAATCGAAGGCTTGATATTTAGGGGCTTTGCAACAGAGTGTGGCTGGAAGCGACTACCGGATATCTTGAGATATATGAAGGCAATCGAACGCCGCTTAGAGAAATTGCCGATCGATCCGAATAAAGATCGTCTGCATATGCTTAAAGTGGAATCGATTCGTAATGATTACAAAGAGCTACTAAACAAAGTACCGAAGGGAATGGCATTGCCGGAGAATATCAAAGAAGTTCGCTGGATGATTGAGGAACTTCGTGTAAGTTTCTTCGCGCAACAACTCGGGACGCCTTATCCTGTCTCGGATAAGCGGGTTAAGAACGCTATAGATGCTTGTTCGGTATAAGATTTGCATAGCTGAATGAAATCACTATAATTTGGCGCCACGTGGCAACGGAACGCCAAATTTGGGACTGTTGCCTCACGTTATTAAAGAAGGTTTATTATGAAAAAGACTCTATTAGCAATTGCTCTTATCGGAGCTTCAACAACAGCGTTCGCTGATTCATGGATTTACGGTGGTGCAACTGTTGGTCAGTCTGACTTTAAAGGCAAAACTGGTACTTCTTACAACGTACACGCTGGTACAGGTATTCTGCCATTTATCGGTGTAGAAGCGGGTTATACAAAGCACGGTGATTTCGATTTCGGCGCTGGCAATGACCAAACTGCTAGCTCAGTTTACTTCGCATTAAAACCAAGCATTGATTTTGGTCCACTACACGTTTACGCGAAAGGTGGCCTACATTCTTGGGACTTAGATCAAAACGGTACTAAGATCGATGATGGTGTTGATATCATGTACGGAGTAGGCGCTGAATACTTTATCATGGGTCCATTCTCTGTTGGTGCTAGCTACAACAGCTACACACTAGACAAAGAAGACATTAACTCATTCTCACTAAATGCGACTTTCCACTTCCTATAAGTCTGATAGTTTCTAAAAGTCTGATAGTGCACATATAAAAAAGCCAGCCTTTGAGGCTGGCTTTTTTACGTCTACTGTCTCGTGCTAAAAGTAACTTACAGGATTAACGCAATAGCACTCAGTATTTGTAACCCATATTTAACCAACTAATAATTAGCAAACCCCAGAGAATCTAGGTCAAATGCTTATAAACTTCTATGCTTGCGCTGTTGGACGAACAACAATATCACCCACATCAACATCATCTGGTTGATCAATAGCAAAGATAATTGCTCTTGCAATAGCATCAGGCGACATACCCATCATATCCATAGCGGCTTTGACTTTCTCTTTCATGACAGGATCTGTCATTGAATCCGTAAACTGTGTTTTCACAAAGCCAGGCGAAACTCCAGTCACTCTCAAGTTTTCTCCTGCCTCTATGCGCAACGCTTCATTAATCGTTCGAACGGCATTTTTTGTCCCAGCATACACTGCTTGGCCAGCCACAACCCTAAGTCCTGATGTAGAAATAACACTGACAAAATGACCTGTTTCTTGTTTTCTAAAAATAGGTAAGGCGGCCGCTATACCATAAAGATAGCCTTTAAGATTGATATCTATCATCGTCTCCCAATCCTCAACTCGCAATTCATCTATCGATGAGATTGGCCCAACCCCTGCGTTAGCAATTAACACATCAAGCCGACCAAACCTCGAACAGGCCAAATTAACCAAGCACTGCATATCCTCTCTATTGCTCACATCGGTTGACGCATAAATCACATCTGAAGAGTAAGCGAAAATTTCATTAACCAGTTTTTTAAGAGGCGCTTCTCTTCTTGCTCCTAATACCAACTTAGCACCTTGTTTCGCCAGCATAATGGCGGTTGCTCTACCGATACCACTGCTTGCCCCAGTGATAACTACAACTTTATTTTCAATGCTCATCAGATAGCCTCTCAACATATTTTACGGAAGTGATTGACTATATAGACGAGCAATAAATACCATATAGCGTATATATCCATTTATTCATCTAAATCATCCAAATTATGCTCGATATACTGACAGACATTTTTGCGGTCGTAGATTTGAAATCCGCTCGCTGCACTCGACTTGAAGCCGGTGGGGATTGGTCTTTTCGGCTACCTCAAAGAGATATTATAAAATTGGTCACGGTTTTATCTGGAGGCTGCTGGATGATTCAGGCCGATAAAGCGCCTGTTTGGATGTCGGTGGGTGATACCTTTTTGCTGTGCCATTCTCCATCCTACACACTTGCAAGCGACCCTATACTTCCTCCGTTGGAGTCGGCCAGTGTATTTGATTGGCAACATACCAATGTTGGACATTACAACGGTTCTGATACTGTATTGCTTGCAGCTAGTTTCGAATTAGATAAAGCGAATGCAGATCTCTTGATTGACGCTTTACCTCATTTTTTCTTAATCCCTACAAGCCAGACAACGGCTCGGACCTTGAAAAGAACAATCGAAATTCTTGACCAAGAACTACAAACGTCGGAGTTTGGTTTCGATTTAATGCGTCAATATTTAGCCGAAATATTGCTTATACAATTTCTGAGGGCTTATTCATCACATCATTCGAGTAAAGACAATCAAGTTGGCTGGCTTGGCGCGTTGGGAGATTCTAAAATAGCCGCTACATTACACTTAATGCATAACCAAATAGATCGTAAATGGACGGTCGAAAGTCTTGCTCAAGAAGTAGGGATGTCGCGATCAGCATTTTCAGAACACTTTAAAACCTGTGTTGGTATTCCACCACTTCAATATTTAATTAGGTGGCGTATGCAAGTTGCTCGTAAAAAACTTATCAAAGGTGAAAGAGTAGCAACCGTTGCCGAAGCAGTAGGGTACGCATCAGAAAGTGCTTTCGGGTATGCCTTTAAAAAAGTCTTTGGCCATTCACCCACGGGGAAAGTTAAAAATAATAACTCCTTTTAAACAAAAGGGAGGGAACAAATTCCCTCCCTAAATCCCGATGAAACTACAGATACCTCCCTTCTAGGTGTTTTCTAAAATACGTGGCATTCAATGTTTCACCAGTGGCCTGTCTTACTAATTCGTCAGTCGTAAATAAGCTGCCTTTGCTCCAGATGTTATCTGATAGCCAAGTGAAAATAGGGGTTAAATCACCTGATTTAATCACGCTACCTACATCCACAGTTTTCTTCATTGCAGCCATAAATTGTGCGGCATACATTGCGCCTAATGTGTAGCTAGGAAAGTACCCAAAGCTTCCATCTGTCCAATGGATATCTTGCATGCAGCCATTTTTGTAATTGTCTTTTGTGCTTAGACCTATGTAGGACTGCATTTTTGCATCCCAAAGTTCTGGCACATCGGTGTGTTTTATCTTGCCATTCATTAAGTCGCGCTCAATCTCGTAGCGTAAAATGACATGGCTAGGATAGGTGAGTTCATCAGCATCGACGCGAATAAAATCTCTTTTCACTCGGGTGTAGAGTTTTTTCATGTTCTCTACTTCAAGAACCTTTTTATCACTGTCTTTAAAATGGGTAGCTGCTAAGCCAGCGAGGTGGTGAATAAAGTTTTCATTTCGACCAATCTGCATTTCAAAAAACAGCGACTGAGATTCGTGGATGCCCATAGAACGGGCTTCGCCAACAGGATTTCCTGCTAGTGATTTCGGTAGTCCTTGCTCATATCGAGCGTGACCGGTTTCGTGCACTATCCCCATAAGCGACTGAACAAATTCTTCTTCGCTGTAGCGGGTTGTAATACGTACGTCACTTGGTACACCACCACAGAATGGGTGTACACTTTCATCGAGTCTGCCGTGGTTGAAGTCAAACTGAAGTAACTTCATAACATCTAAACCGAGCGCCTTCTGTTTCTCTGTTGCATAGTGACCATTAGGCATAATGATCTGTTCAGATTTCTGCTTTTCTATTGCCGCATCAATTAAGGCTGGCAGCCAGCTTTTGACATCATCAAATACCACGTCGAGTGATTGTGTCGTTGTGCCTGGTTCATAAATATCCAGCATCGCATCGTAGGGTGTCAGGCCCGTTGCAGCAGCTCTGATTGCGGCTTCTTCTTGAGACAACTTAACAACTTCTGCCCAGTTCTTTTCAAAGCCTACCCAGTCGTTTTCTTTACGTTGAGTACGCCACGCGTGTTCACATTTAGATCCAGCAAGAGATTTAGCCTGAACTAAGCTTTCTGGAAGTACATTCGCTTGCTGCCATTGGCGTTTCATTTCTCTTAATGTAGATAGCTGTTGATGATTAAGAGATTCAGAAGCGGCAGACGCAAACCACTCTTCAAGTTGTGGTTTAGTCATCAGGCTATGAATATGAACTGAGAGTTCAGCCATTGCTTCAGATCGAGCCTGAGCTCCACCGTTTGGCATCATTGAAGCCTGATCCCAACCACAAATAGCTGATAGGTGGCTGAAGTGAGAAATGGTTTTAAAATGTTGTACTAAGGTGTTGAATGCACTCATAGAAAGTGTACCTTTATCCTTAAAGAAATTTTAAGAAAGTGTACCAAGGGAAAATCTAATCACCAAATTAAGTTGTTGTATGCTTATTGCTTCCTAAGCAGAAAGTTACTTATTTTTAGGCAGGATATCGCTTTATATCTCAAGAGAAGGGCAAGCACAGGACTTGATTACGTCTGGCGCATGCACTTCAGATTCCATTTGTGATTTGATGACTGGCGTAAACCTGTTGAAGCGTAAGCTCAAAGTTGAAACAAAAAAGTCGCCTTACTGGGCGACTTTTTTATCCGTATAGATTCAATCAATGCCTAGGCTTTACGCAGGCCAATACGTTGACCAAACACGTTGATCAGTGCGCCAGTTACGATGAGTGCGCCTCCTACATAAGTCCACATAGCCGGAATTTCGTCGAAATACACTAGCCCGATAATGATTGAAATGACGATCTGAACGTAAGAGAACGCAGAAGCTTTACCCGCTTCTTGTGTTTTCATTGCTTTGGTCAAGCCATATTGACCAATCTGAGTAAATACGCCGATCATAATCAACATAAAGGTTAAATGAAGATCAGGCCATACGAAATCATTCCATACCAACAGAAATGAAATGGGAGTAGCGATCATTGGGAAGTATAGGATGATGACCGAACTGTCTTCCGTTTGGCTCAGCTTACGTACAATGACATAAGCGATAGAACTACCAAAAGCGCCAATGAGGGCAACGATCACGCTGAATGCAGGAAGGTTGACTTCAGTTGAACCGTTTAGCTCTGGTAGAAGAATGCAATATAAACCCAATATACACAGCACTATACATATCAAGGTTGCCGGTTGAATGCGTTCTTTCAGAAAGAACACGGCTAATAATGCGGTGAAAATAGGGTGGGTGTATTGAAGAATGGTTGCTTCCGCTAAGGGTAGTGAGGTCACTGAGTAGTAGACACAGATCAGTGAAAAAGTACCTACAGCACCTCTAAGAAACAATAAAGGACGATTATTGCCCCAAACTGAAATGCGTTTACGCTTTACATCAGCGTAACTAATGACAAAAGAGACCAATGCCCTTGCCGCAACGATTTCAAATACAGGAATGCCATATTTGTGCACAGCTTTTACGCTGGCCGTCATCAAGGAAAAGCCTAGAGCAGAAAGAAACATAAAACGGACGCCAACGGGGATCGTCAGTAACGGGTTGGTTTGCATAATAAAAGGAGACTTAGTTAAAAGCAGAATTAGGACGATACTTTATCGTTACACGTAAGCGTTGTCGCGTATTTTCTGTAGTGTTATTCATTCTCATTAGCACGGTGGAACACTAAACGGTAAAAATGTTTCTCAAAACGGGTTTATTGGTTATTGTATTTAAACCTTTAAGGACGACTTCTGACGAAAAGAAGCCTTTTTCCTTTAAGGGGTAACCAAACAGAGCCTGTGACATTAACTGGCAATTCACTAACTATATAAACCGTTGTCGTAGTAATGTCTTATGGCAACAAATTGAAGTCCGATTCCCCTGAAATGGTTGAAACGGCTAAGGATATTTATGAATGCAAACTATCTGGATTAAGAATCCTCTCGCGATTTATACAGGGAATACCAACGATGCTCGTGGTGGAGTAGTAATTCGCGGAAACAAAATTGTTGAACTGGTTGCTTTAAACGATTCACCTTCAATTTCTTATGATCATACCGTTGATGCTTCGCGTCATGTTGTCACCCCTGGGCTCATTAATGCTCATCATCATTTCTATCAAACATTAACTCGCGCTTATCCAACCGCTCTGAATAAAGAGTTGTTTCATTGGCTGAAAAGCCTTTATCCCGTATGGGCAAATTTAGACGATGAAATGCACAGTGTCTCAACAGAATTAGCGCTGGTGGAATTGATGCGTTCAGGATGCACAACAGCATCAGACCACCATTATTTGCTTCCTGCAGGACTTGAACATGCTATTGATATACAGGTTCAGACTGCTCAACAATTGGGAGTTCGGACAATCTTCACTCGCGGTTCAATGAGTTTAGGTGAAGACGAAGGCGGCCTGCCACCAAGGCAGACAATACAAAAAGAGCAGGCCATCATTGATGATAGCGAACGATTAATTCGCAAATATCACCAAACTGAAGATGGTGCGATGACGCAAATTGCGTTAGCGCCGTGTTCTCCTTTTTCTGTAACGACCGACCTAATGAAGGAAACCGCTCGTATCGCAAAACGCGACGGTGTGATGACGCATACTCACTTGTGTGAAACCATAGATGAAGAAAACTTTTGCATTCAAAGTTTCGGATTAAGGCCAGTGGATTACTTAGAAGATGTGGGTTGGCTCAATGACAGAACTTGGCTTGCGCACGGGATCCATTTCAACTCAGAAGAAATCCTCAGACTTGGTAAAGCTGGGATAGGGATTTCACACTGTCCAACTTCCAACATGATGCTCGCTTCAGGAATGTGTAAGAACTTAGAACTGGAAGCTGCTGGAGTGAAAGTCGGGCTGGGTGTTGATGGGTCTGCTTCTAACGATGGCTCAAATATGATTGCTGAAGTTCGTATGGCGATGTATTTACAACGTCTTCAGTACGGTTCAGCTAAAGTGACACATTTTGATGCATTGCGTTGGGCGACGAAGGGTTCAGCAGCGGCTATGGGGCGTAATGATATTGGAGAGTTGGAGATTGGTTTAGAGGCCGACATTGCCATGTTCAAACTCGACGATATTCGTTTCTCAGGTAGTCATGATCCGTTAGCAGCACTTTTACTATGTGGCGCTCAGCAAGCGGATAAAGTGATGGTCGCAGGACAATGGCGAGTGTTGGATGGTGAAGTTGTAGGGGTTGATATGCCTCGTCTTCTTGAGCGACATGCAGCCGCCGCTAAACGCTTAGCACAGCTCGCTAAATAATTATTCTTTTATGTAAAGTCATAGAGACAGTATGAGGTCTTTGTTGTATAACGAAGATCTCATAATTCATCAGGGATTGATAATGTACATCCAAAATTTCGAAGCTTTTCTTATTGCCATTACCATTCTGACTCTTACTCCTGGATTGGATACCGCGCTGGTTATCCGTAACACTTCTCGTGCGGGTTTCGTGGATGGTTGTACTACTAGCTTAGGGATTTGTACGGGACTGTTTGTTCACGCTACCTTTTCGGCAATCGGTATTTCGGCGATTTTGGCTCAGTCTGCGGAGCTGTTTCATTTTGTGAAAATGATTGGTGCGGCTTATTTGATTTGGCTGGGGTTATCTAGTTTGAGAGCGCTAATGGCTTCTGGACAAGGGCTTAATGTTGCAGTCGCAACTCATTCAGAATTGAACTTGAAACGTTCACTGCGCGAAGGGTTTTTATCTAACGTACTCAATCCGAAAACGGCGGTATTTTACTTGGCATTTTTGCCACAGTTTATTAATCCTGAGCATTCTCCTTTGCTTCAATCTTTATTGATGGCGGCGATTCATTTTGTGATTGCGATGATTTGGCAATGCGGTTTGGCGGCAGCGTTAAGCTCAGCGAAGAACTTACTTAAAAATGCGTCTTTTATGCGCTGGATGGAAGGTACGACAGGTGTAGTGTTGGTGACTTTAGGGATTAAATTGTTATTTGAAAAAGAAACGGTTTAGCTCAAGTTGATTGGTAAAAAAATAGCGCCAAGAAGGCGCTATTTTTTTTACCGGTAAGAAGCGATTGATTAAGCGACGGCTTTTGAGTAGTCAACTTGTGCTGCGAAGTAACGTTTCGTCTCTTCAATCACAACGTGACGAAGGGCTATCAGGCCGATAAGGTTTGGAATTGCCATCAGACCATTCACGATATCCGCCAAAATCCAGATCATATCCAAATGTAAGAAAGCGCCTGATGCTACTAGAGCAATGAAGATTAGCTTATATGGCAGAACGGCTTTGGTTCCTAATAGGTACACAACACAACGCTCACCATAATAGTTCCAGCCTAAGATGGTGGTAAACGCGAAGAACATTAAGCCGATAGACACAAGCATTGGACCTAGGGTGTTCGCATTTAAACCAACTGCAAATGCATGAGTGGTCATCGCTGCACCAGCCAATTCTGTTTGCCATGCGCCAGTAAGAATCAACGCTAAGCCCGTCATTGTACAGATGATAATGGTGTCGAAGAACGTACCAGTCATGGAGATCAAACCTTGGCGTACACAAGAGTCTGTCTTTGCTGCGGCGGCGGCCATTGGAGCACTACCAAGACCAGATTCATTTGAGAATACACCACGAGCGATACCTGACTGGATAGCCAGCATAATGCTTGCACCAAGGAAACCACCTGTTGCTGCTGTTGACGTGAAAGCAGAGACCAGAACCAGTTCAATCGCGTTCAGCAGTTGATCGGAATTGGTGATAATCACGCTCAGGCAAGCAACAACGTAGAATACCGCCATTGTCGGTACCACTTTACCCGCCACTTTTGCAATGGACTGGATACCACCAATAGTGACGAACGCCACAAGCAGTGTCAGTACAACGGCAGTAACTTCTCGTGATACGCCAAATGAAATCTGTGTTGCATCTAAAATCGCGTTTACTTGAGGAAAAGTCCCGATACCAAAGCAGGCGACGCCCAGAGCAAACACTGCAAACAAAATGGCTAGAGCTTTAGAGCCAACACCGTATTGCAAGTAATACATTGGTCCACCGACCATTTGACCATTTGCATCGGTTTTACGATATTTCACAGCAAGTAGACATTCGGCGTATTTAGTCGCCATACCAAATACCGCAGCCAGCCACATCCAAAACAGTGCACCAGGGCCACCAACTTTGATAGCGGTTGCTACGCCAACGATATTACCCGTGCCTATTGTTGCCGAAAGGGCAGTACACAATGCAGCAAAGCTGGATACATCACCTTCTTTGTTTGAGTTTTTGTCTTTGGAAAAGACCATTTTTAACGCAGTTGGTAGATGGCGAAACTGAAGTAAGCCTAAACGAAATGTGAAATAGATACCTGTACCAACAAGTAATATCAGAAGTGGTGGACCCCAAATAAAATTGTCGATTGATTGTAGTAGTGATTGAAGGTTTGTCATGAATTCCCCTTAAAAAAATAACACATAAGGAGAAGAGAGAAAGGGTATAAAAATATAAATAGATCCGCCACGTAAGAAGCAACGAATACAATAGTGCCTTTCACTCCTCTGTCCTTTTGCCTGAGAGTTTCACCCTGCTAAACGCAGAACTTGCTCCTTCGGCGACCGATTTAACGGTTCTCTCCAGAGGTTCCTCCAACTACAGTCCTCGCTTATTCCAAATACGGAATAAAGCACCTGAAAGATTCACTTCTTCGGCGGGTAACACTAATCTAACAATTTATTATTAGATTAATAACCTCTCTCCTGCAGTCTTCATTGGAACAATTATCCATGTGAATGGATAATTTGCGTTGGCGATATTAGCGAAATCAAAATGTGATGTCACGCACTAGATCAATTTAATGTAACATTGTGGTTCAAGTTACGGATTTATATACTTTCCCATGACTTTATGGGCAATAATACGTGATATAAGCTAGTCAACAAATTGGAGGAATCCATGAACAGATTAATTGCTATCGCTGTACTGGTGGTGCTGGCTTTTCTGTTAATCCGTTACGGTACAAACGCAAAATTTCAGAAGTGGATTGTCACAACCTTAGTTTCTGTGTTTGTCATCTACGTTGTGACAGTTGTTATTGCTGAATTGATCCGCTGATGTTTGTATACCTAAGTGACTTCAAGATGCAGAATTCAGATCTTCGTCAAAGCGTTCAGGTCAAGCTAAATAACGGTAGGAATGGCATTTCCTTTCAACGTTATTTAGCGCAGGAATGGACTCGTTGATGAGCTCCCTAAGGGCGAGTTTTATTCGCTCTTATACTGCGTTACTGATTAATAACTATGGATTCAAATCAGTGCTTTGCTTAAGAGCGAATAAATTCTCGCTGAACCAGCATTTTGAGGTTACTTAGGTATATTGGGAGTAAAAAATGAATCAAACAGATTTAGATGATGATCATGATGATGTTGTCGTCATCGAGCAGCGTGATAAAAAGGGTGTTGTTTACATAGCTGTAGCCGCCGTATTGGGCTTGGCACTCGGAGGGCTGATTGGCTCTTCAGTAACGGCGTCTAAGTGGGAAAAGACATACCAAGTTCTTGAAACTCAATATAAGAAGAACCAAGAAACCAAAACAGAACAAGCAGAGACAGAAGAGAAGAATAAGGTCAATGCTAAAGAAGAATTTGATAAGCAGCTAGCAGCGGCGATGGAAGAGCAAGAACAGAAACATCAACAAAAAATTGCCAGCATTGAATCTCAGCTGACTGAGCTGGAAAAAGTGAATATGTCTCTGGAAGCACAAATTGCAGAACAAAAAGCGCAGTTGGATAAAACCGAACAACAAAATGCCAGATTAAATCGCCAGTCAGACATGCAAACAACTATGCTAGAGCGCTCTCGCGAGTTATTCCAGCAAGAACTGAAAATTAAGCAAGAAGTTGAAGCGTTACAGAAAGAGCGTGACGAATTGGTTCCAAAGCTAAAAACATTGAAAAAAGAGTGTGATGTTTATCTAGAAGGAAAGTCGTGGGATGCGACCTCAGATTCATGTGATAAACAGGATGCTGCGAGTTCGAGAATTAGCCAAATCGATCAAATGCTAAGAATACATCAGATGGACTTAGAGCAAATCAAAGCTCTTTCAGAAGAGATCGGGCTTTAAATTCGAATAGAAAAATGGGCAAATAAAAAACCAGCCAAGTGGCTGGTTTTTTCATCAACTTATTGTGGACAACGAATGATTAGTCGCGGAAGTTGTTGTATTGGAATGGTTGTTCCAATTCAGAACCACGTAGGAAAGCGATCACCGCTTGTAAATCATCACGTTTTTTACCAGTAACGCGTACTTTGTCGCCTTGGATGGAAGCTTGAACTTTTAACTTCTCATCTTTAATAATCTTAACGACTTTCTTCGCTAAATCGGTCTCAATACCTTGTTTGAAAACCACTTCTTTAGACCAAGTTTTACCTGACGGTACTGATTTTTTCGATTCCATAGAACGCGGATCAACACCACGCTTCGCGAGATTGTTACGCAGAATGTCCATCATCTGAGTGATTTGGAAATCGTCAGGAGCAGTCAGTTTCACTGTTTCATTTTTCAGTTCAAAACTGGCTTCAACGTTACGAAAGTCAAAGCGAGTCGCAAGATCACGAACGGCATTATCTACAGAGTTGCGTAGTTCTACAGTATCGACTTCAGAAACAATATCAAAAGAAGGCATGTTAAGTTTCCTTATTGTTGTTTAGAGCGGCGTACTTTGATTGACTCAGCCAGCATTGCCAGCATGGTCTTGGTATCTTCCCAACCTAAACAAGGGTCAGTGATAGATTGGCCGTAGGTTAGATTGTCAAGGTCAACCATAGACTGGTTTCCTTCTTCAATAAAACTTTCTGCCATGATACCCGCTATTTTATGACTACCGGACTCGATTTGCTCACAAATGTTTTGAGCAACGTCTAGCTGCTTACGATGTTGCTTTTCACAGTTCGCATGGCTGAAATCAACCACAAGACGTTCCGGTAAATTAAATTGGGCTAGTTGTTTACACGCATCATCAATGGATGCAGCGTCAAAGTTTGGTCCAGATTCGCCACCACGTAGGATAACGTGACCAAATGGGTTACCCGAAGTGCGATAAACCGTCATACGACCATTTTTATCAGGCGAATAAAAGTAGTGTTGCGCATGAGAGGCTCGAATCGCATCAATGGCGATTTTTATGTTGCCATTTGTACCGTTTTTGAAACCAACAGGACATGACAGGGCTGAGGCCATTTCTCGGTGAATTTGAGATTCTGTCGTACGTGCACCAATTGCTCCCCAAGTAATCAAATCAGAGATGTATTGACCCGTGATCATATCTAGAAACTCAGTAGCCGTTGCAAGACCGAGCTTATTAACATCTAGCAGAAGTTTACGCGCTTTGTTTAGACCAGTTTCTAATGCGTAAGAGCCATCTAAATTAGGATCGGTAATTAAACCTTTCCAACCCACAACGGTACGTGGTTTTTCAAAGTAAGTTCTCATAACAATGAACAATTCATTGCTATATTGTTCTTGAATTGCACTTAAACGCTGACCGTAATCCAAAGCTGCTTCTGTATCATGTACAGAGCAAGGGCCTACGATGACCAAAAGGCGGTCGTCTTCGCCAGTAATAATCTTTTCGATTTGTCTGCGAGAATGAGCAATTCGTTGTGCAACGTCTTCCGTAATTGGATGTGCTTGGCTAAGTTCTGCCGGAGTTGGCATTGGTCCCAACGCTTGGGTTCTTAGTTCATCTGTTTTGGTTGGCATAGGAGAATAGCCTGTCCTTTTATTGCGAAGCGCTAAAGATAGCGAATTTGGCTGTCAGAATAAACAGTTGCGAGCATTTGACGCTCATAAAAAATGCAAAGTGAAAATATATTCAGTTTTTCGCCATAACTATTGAATATGTACTTGTTTTTCTCTCTTTGACTCGGTATTTTCGAGCTAACAACAAAACGGTAATTGGAGCAGTAATGAGTTTTGAACAACAAGGAATCATCCATCAAGAATTGGTCTTGGGAAACACCCTGCCAAGTGCGGAGCCACAGCAAAGTAGCCATGCCTTATTTATATCGCTGTCTGAATTGATTGCAGAGAGTGTGTTCTACCATCCTGCATTGGCTGCGGGTGGAGTAGAGTTGCTTCCTGAGTTAGAGCAAAACTCATTGAAATCTCTACTAAACGGGCAATCTATTGAAGAACATTTTGTTTCTGTCCTTATGGAGCGTATTACGCAGTCTATCAGTGCTGAGCATACCTCGATTCGAATTTGTTTAAGTTCATCAGACAGCTATGCGTTTAAAGCACTGATTGGTGGAAGTATAGAAGAAGATGAAGTTAACCCAGTAATGGGTGTACGTGGTGTATCTCGATTTGCTTCTAGCAATTACTCACCGGCGTTTGCTCTAGAGTGCAAGGTGATCAAAGCACTGAAAGAAAAAGGGCATAATGTAGAGATCGTTGTACCGTTTGTCAGAGCATTGAGCGATGCGGCAACCATTATTGATCGTTTGGCTGAGCAAGGGTTACCACGCGGTTTGAATGGTCTGAAAGTGCTGTACGTTTGTAGTGTACCTTCGGCGGCATTGGTTGCAGAAAAGCTACTGCAATACTTCGATGGCGTTGTCATCGATTGGGACGACTTGACGCAGATGACCTTAGCAGTGGACAAATATAATGACGCGATTAGCTATTTATATAACCCAGAAAGCGAAGCGGTAAGTCAATTAGCAAACCTTGCGGTAACTGCTGCAAACTTGGCTAAAAAGCCAGTAGTGGTTGTTACTCGTGGTTTAGAAAACTATCCGAAGCTGCAGGAACATTTGTTAGAAAATATTCAGCCAGAGTCTATTTTTAACTTTTAACTCGCTGTTCTTGATTAAGAATTAAGAGATTGGTGAGAGCATCACTGATCTCTTAATTTTGTTATCGAAATGTTGACACTTCTCTTAGCATCCCTTTAACTGACCGCATAAATATAAAACAACATACCTTAAAAGGTCAGTATCATGCTCTCTACACTTACTAAAGCTAATTGGTATCTCAAGTCGTTTGGATTTTTTAAAGTTCCTTTGATTTGGGCATGCCGTCCTCAAATTTTATCTCTCAATGATAAATCGATAGAAATCCGAATTCCTTTAAAACGACGCAACAAAAACCACCTAAACAGTATGTACTTTGGTGTTCTTGCTGTAGGCGCTGATGTGGCTGGTGGTTTTATGGCAATGGATAAAGCAGGGCAACGCGGCGAAAAGGTGTCACTGGCTTTTAAAGCTGTCAAAGGGGAGTTTTTTAAGCGCCCAGAAGCGGATGTGCACTTTCGTTGTAATGATGGTGAGTTAATAGATGCAATGTTAGACGAAACCATAGCAACCGGTGAGCGAATTAATAAAGACGTAAAAATTGTCGCCACTTGCCCATCGTTGCATGGCGATGAGCCAATGGCGGAGTTTTTGTTAACCTTGTCGCTCAAGCGCATTAATAAACGCGGATAGCCTGATTCAACGAGCAACTCCCGAATTACTGTTGAACTTCGGTTTTCTCTATATCGACAATTTTGCTTCGATTGAGTACCACTTTCCAACGATAGTAACGAGGGGATTGTTGATGTCCGTCTTCTTTAACGATTAAGTTGATTAAGTGACGTTTTTCAACCGATTCTCGGCTTACCTGACCATTGTTAAGCCGATAAATTCGGTTGGAACCTTTATCCATCAAGCGGGTTAGGGCTCGGAGATCGATTAGCATGACATCTCGAGTTTCTTCATAGCCACTCATAAAACGTGACGTTGTCATTTCTGTTTCTGAGCGGTAGTGAAGGATTTGTTCTTCCCGTTGAACCACTCGTTTTTTACGTATGATTTTGATGCGATCGGCCAAAGCCGATAGGGGCTTATAGTCGAGCCATTCGACTTTTTGACCAACTTGTTTGCCTGTTGTTGGGTCGAAATAGCGTCGACGCCATTTAGGTTTTCCCTTACGAATCCAACGCCACATCATGTCTTTCAAATCGTCTTTGAATATTTCGCGCAGTGCGTAGATGAAAGACATAGCAATAATGAACGATGCGGTGATTTCTCCCCAATAATCTCTTGCCAGAATCGCAGTGATGGTGACAAACACCATCACTAAGCCTGTGGCTAAACCTTTGACCGCGCGTCGCATGTTTTTCCCTAAAGAGGTCACTTTCTCAGTAAGAATGATGGGATGTTCAATCAGGCGACGTAGTAAACGCATTTTGTTACTCAAGCGAGTAATGTCTTGATCCGCTTTTACTGAGTTGTAGTTGTTCAAAGTACGGTGCGCTTGCTCTTTTTCAACCAGAGTAATCAGGCGTTCTTTAATAGTTTTGTATTCCTTATCACGAGTCAGTTGAGACACCATGGATAAGAATTTCTGCTCGGTATACCAAGAAAGGTAGTTATCGATATTCGCGTAGTAACGCTTCAAACTTTCTTCGTAGGGAATGCTTCGACGTAGTCGTTTGAGTATGTCCAAAGAGAGTTCAATCACGGTATCAACTTCATCCTCAGTGACGCTGTCACTTGAAAGGTTGAGTTGGTTCACGGCTTTGTCTAAAGCGATAACATATTGATAAGCAAACAAACTTAAACTTACACGATATTGTGTCGCTGAGAGTCTGCCACGTTGAGCAAGTCGGCTGTGTACCAGTGGAAGAAGGATTTTGTCACTGTAGTAGGCGCGCTTTTGATGGATGGAGCTATAAAAAAATTCAGACTCAGTCATCACGTCAGAGGAGAGTCCTAGCTCGCCCGGGACAAAGATATACATGTCTAAGTCCAGTTTTTTGCTCTCTGACATCTCAGTGGTGATTTTTAACGTAACCGCATCTTGTTTATCTACCGTGATCAACAATAACTCCTAACTATCTTCGAAAAAAATAACGAAATTTTCTCTGATGAACAGGCGAAAGCATAACAGAGATAACGTATAATCTCTGCAAATTTGAGGTGAGACAGTAATTAATGATTAACGTTGGCAAAATTAACAGTCTAGAAGTGGTAAAAATCGCTGAGTTTGGCGTGTTTTTAGATGCGGGCGAATATGGCACAACTATGTTGCCAAAACGCATGGCTCCTGAGGGTGTAGAACTCGGACACTATGTTGACGTATTTTTGTATTTCGATTCAGACAACCAATTGGCCGCTACAACTGAAAAACCAGTAGCGCAAGTGGGGGAATGGGGCGTAATGACGATTGAAAGTGTTAACAGCACTGGTGCGTTTGCAAGCTGGGGTATCAAAAATAAAGATTTATTGCTTCCATTTAGCGAGCAACGTACACGCTTTAAACCGGGTCAAAGCGTGCTGGTTTATGTTTACACAGATAAAGCGTCTGGTCGTATCGTTGGCACCACTAAGTTCAATAAATGGTTGGATAAAACCCCTGCCAATTACACCAAGAATCAGCAGGTTGATTTGATTATCGCTGAACGTTCAGACTTGGGCTTCAAAGCGATAGTGAATGGTGAGCATTGGGGAATGATTTTCCCTTCAGACGTTTTCGGCAAGTTATTCATCGGTAAAAAACTAAAAGGCTTCATCAAGAACATTCGCCCTGATGGCAAAATTGATCTTTCTCTACAGAAGATTGGTGTTGAGAAGATGGATGACTTGAGTGAAAAAATTTTAGAGACATTGGCGAAGAAAGGTGGCTCTCTGCCATTAAGTGATAAATCAACGCCTGAAGCTATCTTTGCTGAGTTCCGTACCAGTAAAGGGACGTTTAAGAAGTCTATCGGTACTTTGTACAAACAAGGCAAAATTGTTATCGAGAAAGATGGCATTCGCTTGGCTTAATTACCAAGGCTCAAAGCTTTTGTTTGTTCTTATCAAATAGCGTTTTTCCCCAAGAATAAAAAAAGGCCCGAAATGCTCTGCATTTTTGGGCCTAGGGGAATGGCTCCGAAGAGCCTGCGCTAATTCCTACTTACAGATAAGTGTAGTACAGGCTCCTCGTTTAGCGAGGGTACGCTAGAATTTCATACTATAGTTTGCTTTTTAGAATAGGTTTTTGTCTCTAACTAGCTCTCTTGGTAAACCATTTTTCACTCTGTTTCCAACCCATTTTCCTAATCCAATCACATCGTTACCGAAACGGACGATGACTTCACCTTGGCCACTTAGTCCTTGAGGTCGTACATCACGTCCCATATACCATTCTCTGGCATCTTCAATCGAGAGTTCAACACAACAAGCTTCATCGCCAGTTGCAAGAGTGGTTGCGACTTGGTGTTGCCAGCGATAGCCTTTCTTGTGTGTTTCGGCGATCTTAATTCCCATACGTGAGAAACGTAGCTCACCCAGCATAGGTTCTAATGCATTAGGGAATAGCCACACATCGTTGTCACGAAGCCAAACGGAACTGTTTTCTGGTAGCGAAATACCTAAGCTCTTTTGCAGCTCTTGATTCACATCATTGGAAACTTTTGAATTGGCTTTCTCAAACGGAAATTTGCCTAAACGTTTTTTTACTGCTGGCGTTTCGACACTGGCATGCTTGCGGATTCTGGCTACGAAGAAGCCTTCGCAGTCATAAACTTGCGGGAATATGTGCAGAAAACCTTCTTCCGTCAATGCTTTATTGGCTTCAGGGAATAGGGAAGCCAAAGACTCGAAACTGACGGCATCGTCGAATGTCTGTTTAAGATGCTGGCACACGTCTTGGTTTTCTTCGCGGCTTAATGTACAGGTTGAATAAACAAGCACACCACCGACTTTAAGGGCCTGAAAGGCACTTTCGATCAACTCTTTTTGTGTATCCGCAATACTATGAATGGATTCTTTGCTCCAGTTCTTCAACGAATCAGGGTCTTTACGAATGGTTCCCTCGCCTGAACATGGCGCGTCTAACAGTACGGCGTCAAATTGCTCAGGTAACCAACCACCAAACACTCTTCCATCAAAGTTGGTCAGTGCAGTGTTACGAATGCCACAGCGCTCTATGTTGGCATGCAGTACTTTCACACGGCTGGCGGAGAATTCATTGGCCACCAAAATACCATTGTTTTGCATTAAGGCTGCAATCTGCGTTGTTTTCGAGCCCGGTGCTGCCGCAGTGTCTAGCACTGACAGATAATGGCTGTCTGCACCTGTAAACAGTGCGGATACTGGCATCATAGAGCTGGCTTCTTGGATATAGAACAAGCCTGCCATATGTTCAGCAGTATTCCCCAAAGGTACTTCACTTTCGTCGGCATCAATCCAGAAACCAGTCTCGCACCAAGGGACTGGTTCTAAAGCCCAGCCTTTATCTTCGGCGCGTTTTTTGAATTCCTCTACTGAGACTTTCAACGTGTTTACGCGAACACTTTTGCGCAACGGTCTTTGGCATGCTGCAATGAAATCTTCCATGTTTAACTCAGGTGGAAGAATCTCGGCCATTGAAGATAGGAACAGCTCAGGGAAGGAAATATTAGGATGCAAAACGTAATCTCGGCTAGCTAGGGGATAGAGTAGGTTGTAGGCGGCAGATTATAGCGGCATCACAGTTTTATTTGAAGTCGCGGTTTTGTTGCTGGGTTAAGCGTTGTTAGGCAGAGAAAAGAAATAAGCGTGTTTCCACGCTTATTTCTTTCTACTTTGAGGTGTAGGTTCGGTTGCGAACTAGTTTGGTTGAGGGATCGGCGTGCGCCATTGTTTCCAACCTTCTTCAGCTCGCGGGTACAAATAGAAAGATTGTCCGGCTTTAGCCGCAGGCATGAGTTGCTTTTGTTCTGGTGTTGAGAAAGTAATCCCGCCGCGAACAATACTGTCGAACGTGCCTGCTTTGATGTCTGCACCAGATAAGCCAATCGAAACATCAACACCAGAAACATTCCAGAACACACTGTTTTGACGGATCAGATAACTGTATTCCGGTTCAATTTCAATGGTTGAAATCACGCGGTCAGCGAGATTTCCTAATTGAACTCGTGTAACGCGACCTACGTCCATTCCTCTGAACAACACAGGAGTGCCAACGGATACTGAGCCTTTGCTTTCACTTTGCAAAGTGAACGAAATGCTGGTTTTCTTATATGGTAGTTCTGACAATGGGAATGAATAAGTGGGCTCGCCATTTCCCGGTTTAACTTCAATAGACTTACTGAGCAAGTTTTCTATGTTTTCAATGCCGCGAGTCAAGCTGACTTTGGCTTCAGCAATCCAAAATACCGATCCTTTTGTTGCGATATTTTTACTGAATTCAGGTTTAATGCGTGCGGCAATGGAAATTTTATTTGCAGTGAAACTTGGCGTAACGCTGACCACTTCACCTACAGACACACCTTGGTATTTGATGTTTGTGCCAACAGGAATAGCAACATCTCCAGATGCGGTCAGAGTGATGGTTTTTCCGTATTTTTGTGCTTGTTGATAGCTTGGATACAGTACCCATTTACTATCGACTTTGTTCTCGACGCCACTAATATTGTCAAACGCGATTCCCCCTTGAATTAATGTTTGCAGAGGTGCGGCTTTGACGCTGATACCGGCCAGTGAAGCATCAATTTCTACGCCTGAACGATTCCAAAATACGGTTTGACTCGTAATAAGGTGCTTGTATTGATTTTCAATTTTTATTTTGATTTCAACCCCTTTAGGCGTCAGGGTGTAGCCTGCGACATTGCCTACACGCAGGTTACGATAGAGAAGTGGGCTTCCCGCACTGACTGGCGGAAGCTCATCCGCCATTAAGGTTAATGTTTGTGTACCAGATTGATTGTATTTCGCCAATTCAGCCAACGATTGGCTCTGGTAGAGACGGTATTGTGACTGAATTTGCTTTCGGCCTTCACTGACAAAGCTAATTGAACCGGTCAGTAGCTGTTTCGCAGGAGGAATAGAAACGTTTAATCCTGACTCTGTCAGCTCTGCAGTTGCAGTACCGGTGACATAGAAGCGGCT
The DNA here is from genome assembly GCF_014596725.1 of Vibrio sp. Y2-5. Classification (GTDB taxonomy): domain Bacteria; phylum Pseudomonadota; class Gammaproteobacteria; order Enterobacterales; family Vibrionaceae; genus Vibrio. Next base: position 39,934 of record NZ_JACVEG010000003.1, on the reverse strand, counting down.
GTTAGAGCCAATAAATGGCACATATTCTTCATCAATCAGCGCATCAAACTCTACATTGTCAGGTTTAAGGGCGACTTTTGTAACGCTACCGACGGCAACACCGCGGTACAAAATATCGGTACCCGCACTAAGGCCAAATGAGCTGTCGGCGATAAGTTTTAATGCGACGGATTTCGTTTGAGTACGGTTAAACTCTTGTTTACGAACTGCCACGAAATGACGAGAGCGATCACCTTCGCCGGGAATCAGTGTTAGGTAATTGCCCTTAATTAGATTGCCTAGGTTTTCAACGCCTGTCAGCGCTATTTTTGCTTCTTCAAGAATGAAGTTACTGCCACTGTTCAGCATATCGCTAAAGGCGGGTTGAATAGCAGCGGATGCAATGATCTCTTTACGTTCTTCGTCCAATTGTAAGTTGGTGATTTGACCGATTTCCAACCCTCGGTACATGATTGGCGCACCAGAGAGGCTGATATTGTTATCGTCAGGTAGAACAATCTTAATTGCGACACCACGTCCGGCCGTTCTGAGATCTGGATAGAGTTTAAATTGAGCATTTTGCGCCGCGGGTTCTCCCTCGTCAGGAGAGTCAACAGCAATGGCTCCACCCAGTAAAGCGGAGACGCTTTCCATACGAATATCAACGCCACCTAGACCTAGGTTTGCGCCAATACCACTTACGTTCCAAAAGCGGCTTTCTGTCGTTATGACATTGCGATATTGCTCTTGAATCGATGCGTCGATAATCACGGATTGGTTATCGTCGGCCAATTGATAGTTGTATACCTCACCGATAGGAATTTTCTTGTAGACGATTTGCGAACCGACAGAAATTCCACCCAAATCACGTGCTTTTAGAGTGATGGTTAACCCTTGATTGGCGAGCAAGTCTGAAGGCGCTGAATCAAGTGCTCGATAGCTTTGAGGGTGGTCGTCTGCATCGTAATCATTGTCTTCAACAATCTCATCACCCGGATCAATGGCTATGTAGTTCCCCGAGACCAAAGCATCTAAGCCGGAAATACCAGACAAACTGGCGGTGGGCTTGACTAACCAAAAACGGGTCTTCTCAGAAAGCAGTCTTTTCGCATCTGGATAAATGTCGGTGTCGACGTAAATACTGTCTAAGTTAGGCGACAACTTGATGTCTCTAACCATACCGACTTCTAAACCTTGATAACGAACAGGCGTTCTCCCAGCGACCAGACCTTGAGCATTGGAGAAGTATATTTGAATGCGTTCACCGGCATCATGGATAGATTTCATTATTAACCAACCAGCCAATACAACTGTGAGGATAGGCAAAATCCACAAAGGGGATATCCCTCTGTTCTTTTTGACATCTGGCTTGTAGGACGTTTGCTGAGCAATATTTTTATTCATCAACTGACTCTTGTTTATTGTTATCGTCGCGGTAATTATCCCAAATGAGTCTTGGGTCTAGGCTCTCTGCTGCTAACAGCGTCAGTACTACAACCATTCCAAAAGCAATGGCTCCGTATCCGGGAGTAAAGTCGAGCAACTGCCCACGGTCAACTACCGCTAACATTATGGAAATAACGAACAGATCCATGACAGACCATTTTCCTATCCATTTGATTACAAAGTATATGACCATTCTTTGGCGGAAAAAGACGCTTCGCTTAAATTTTATTGCAAGTAATAGATAAGTTAAGCCAAGTATTTTGGCGACAGGGACCACAATACTTGCCACAAAGATGATGACTGCTATTCCAACCATGCCGCTGTTAATCAGTGAAGCAACACCGGAAAATATGGTGTCTTCAAGTCTTTGTCCGTTGGTAAGCAAGATTGAAATCGGTAGAAAATTCGCCGGAAAAATTGAAACCGTTGCAGCTAATAAGTAAGCCCAGGTTCTTTCAATAGAATTGGGTTTTCTGTGGTAGAGCTTCTGATGGCAGCGTATGCAGTTTGAACTCTCCGGCTGTGAAAGATGGCAGTTGTGGCAGTGCACATGTTTCACTTCCAGTGGGTATTCAGTTTCTGGTCGCCATGCTTCCCAATAACGTCTCACACTGATACGACTGATCAGCAGCACCGTAGATATTTGCAGCAGTATTAACCCATATAGCCCAGGGCCAACGAAAACATCTGAAATATCAATCAGTTTGAAACATGAAACGGCAATGCTCACCAGAAAGACATCGATCATCACCCAAGGTTTGAGTTTAGAGATCAGTAGTAGCGAATAGCGCATCAGCGGAAAATTATTGTATCTCAACGCAACGTGTGCGCTCAAAACGCAACAGCAGAGTATAAATGGCGCTAGCGAAGCACAGAAAAACACGAGTATCGCTAAGCCAACATATCCTTCGTTATAAAGTGCTTCTACGCCTGACGGAAGCGTTGCGGGAATCATAACGCCTATCAAACGAATACGAATGAAATCGAAAAAATGAGAGGGTATGAATAGCAAAAGGCAGGTGATAGCCAGAGCCAGGTTACCGGAAAGGGAAGGTTGCCCACCACGGTAAAGTTGCGTACCACATCGAGGGCAATACGCACTTTTCCCTTTCTCTACGCTAATGACGTCAACGGGCAGCTCACACCCTTGGCAAAGGCGTATTCCCGAAGGAGTGGATAGATGTCTTTCTATCGCTCTCACTTTCATCAAATACTCCTCGAACCTAATGTGACAATGTAACTAAACTGCGTGAGACTGAACTGAACCATAGAGAGTTTGATACAGCCCTTCTTGCTCAACCAGTTCTCTATGTGTGCCAGCTTGGCTAACGCGTCCATCTTCCAATACATAAATCAAATCTGCTTGTTTCACTGCTGAAAGTCTGTGTGCCACTATCAACGTGGTTCGTCCTTTTAAAAACTCATTCAATGCTCTGTGCAAAGCACTTTCTGTAGCGGTATCGAGTGCTGATGTCGCTTCATCTAAAATAACGAATTTTGGATTACTTAAAACCATGCGAGCAATGGCTAAGCGTTGACGCTGGCCACCAGACAGACGAATGCCATTGCGCCCAATTTGAGAATCTAACCCATGATCCAGCTTACTAATCACATCCTGCATTTGCGCTACTTCAAGAGCACGCCACAGTTGGGCTTCGTTGTGCTCACCGCCAAGGGTCAAATTGTGCCTTAAAGTGTCATTAAAGAGTATAGGTTGTTGTAGTACAACGGCAATTTCCCCGCGGATAACATCAAAACTAATGTCGTCGCATGTCTCGCCATTGAAACGAATTCGCCCTGAGTTTGCTCGATAAACACCTATCAACAGCTGTATTAGAGTCGATTTTCCTCCGCCACTTGCTCCGACCAGTGCAATTTTTTTACCGGATGGGATATCAAGCGACAAATTATTGAGGACATTATTTTCACCGTCATAGGAAAAATTCACGTTTGAAACCGTTACTTCAACTTCTCGGTCTTCTGTGAAAGGATTTACTTTACTGGCTGGGCGATGTTCTTCTTCCAAATCGAGCAGGGTGTTAATTCGACCAAGTGCAGCTTTAGCGCTATACCAAGAAAATTGAATGCTCAACAATTCTTGAACAGGTGAAAGCATGAACCACAAATAGCCAAACACGGCAAACATCTGTCCGATAGACAAATCACTAAAAACCACCATAAGCATGGCCGCAGCTCTAAACAACTCGAAACCTAACAAGAACAACAGAAATGACAGTCGGCCTGCTGCTTCGGATTGCCACGCATATTTGTCCGCACTTAAGCGTACTTCATTGGCCTGTTCTTTTAGCTCAGTAAGAAATTCACGTTCTTTGTTGGCAGCTCGAAGTTGATAGATGCCATCGAGCGTTTCCACCAGTCTGTTTTGAAAACGTTCAAAGGCTTGGTTTTCTCGTTTCTTAAGATGCTTAACTTTGCTGCCCAGCAAGCGCGAAAAGTAAACCACAACAGGATTTACCAAAAGGATGAATAGACCTAAACGCCATTCAATCCATAATAAAACAATCGCGGTTCCGCTGACGGTTAACAATCCAATAATAAATTTACTTAACGTAGAGCCGATAAATTGATCTATTGTTTCGATATCCGTAACCAAGTGGGCATTGATGCCACCGCTGCCCCGGGTCTCATATTGTTTTATGCTAATTCGCCCCAACTTATCTATCATCTTGCTACGCATCTGGTAAGTGATGGTTTTAGAGACGAGGGTGAATTGTCTGCTTTGTAGAATGTTGAGCATCTGGCTTGTTGCACGCATAAGTACGACAAGCACTAGAGTGAGGGCGATGTAACCCGTTGCCGTCTGCCATGATGATGGCAAAATATGGTTCATCATCTCGATACCGGTTGAAGGCTTGTTTAACAGCACTTCATCCACCATGAGAGGCATAAGCAGTGGGATAGGCACACTGATGAGCGTTGCGATAATCGCAATTATATTGGCAAACAATAGCTTGGATTGATGCTTTTTCGCTTGTGTTATCAGCCAAGAACGGCTAATAGTGTTTGTGGTATTTGCCATCTTTATGAGAATGAATCCTATTTAGTTTGGCGCATTATATGTAAAACCTTTAGGCAATCAAAACTTAAAGGCATTAAAAACCTAAAGTGAAGTCTTTATTTTTCAATTGGAAGTTTAGTTTATATGAAATTAGAACATTACCACCGCTTAACAAAACAAGCTGTCGCACTACTAGAATCAGAAAAGGACTTGATTGCGAACTTGTCTAACTTAAGCGCACTGCTCAACATGGAATTAGAAGACCTTAACTGGGTTGGTTTCTATATGATGCGAGAAGGTGAGTTGGTATTAGGTCCATTCCAAGGCAAACCTGCTTGTGTGCGTATTCCTGTCGGACGTGGCGTATGCGGTACTGCAGTTGCTACTAATAGTGTACAACGTGTTTATGATGTTCATGAGTTTGAAGGTCACATTGCGTGTGACGCTGCCAGCAATTCAGAGATTGTTATCCCATTTTCAATCAATGGCGAAGTAGTCGGTGTTCTTGATATTGATAGTCCAAGTGTGGGCCGTTTCTCTGAAATTGATGAGGAAGGACTGACATTTTTGATGACAGAAGTTGAAAAGCTGCTCAATTCACAGGCTAACAAGGCATAAATTGTCTTTTGCCTGTGGTTTTTCGTATTCAGGTCACTATAATACCGAACATATTTACTCTTAATGCTAGCGGACATGCCGCATAAACCAGGAATCCTCATGGAAAACACTGAAAAGTTAAAAAACAGCAAAGAAGTTATTGCGTACATTGCTGAATGTTTCCCTAAATGCTTTACTTTAGAGGGTGAAGCGAAGCCTCTTAAAATTGGTATTTTTCAAGATCTTGCTGAGCGCCTTGGCGAAGATCCAAAAGTTAGTAAAACTCAGCTTCGTGCAGCTTTAAGACAGTACACTTCTTCATGGCGTTACCTACACGGCGTAAAACCTGGTGCTGTTCGTGTAGACCTAGACGGAAACGCATGTGGAGAGCTTGAAGAGCAACATGTAGAACACGCTCAAGCAGCATTGGCAGAAAGCAAAGCTCGTGTTGATGCTCGCCGTAAAGAACAAGGTAAAAAAGCTCGTGAAGAAGCGAAAGCTAAGCCAAAAGCTAAAAAAGCAGCTCAGCCTCGCCGTCCTCAAAACAAAGGGCCAAAACAAGAAAGTAAACCCGTTGAAACAAGAGCTTTGAACACTGACGAAATCATTGTTGGTAAAGAAGTGAACATCAACATGGGTAAAGGCAACATGGCTGCGACCATTGTTGAAATCAATAAGGAAGACGTGCGTGTTCAACTTGGTAACGGCCTACAAATGGTTGTAAAAGCGGAGCACTTGCGCGCCTAAAGGAGAAACTCCTACGCATGAAATGCCGTTCAAAATGGACTCTGATTGCTGCTAGCGTTTGGCTAGCAGCATCTTCAGCTCAGGCTGTTGAAGCCCAAATTCAAAAGAAAGATTTACCAGTTCTTGCTCCTGAAGCTCAACACGAAACAGCAAGTAAAAGGGTAACTTCTCGTTTTACTCGTTCTCACTACAAGCATTTCAATCTCGACGATCAATTTTCTCAAGAGATATTTGAACGTTATGTTGAGCTTCTTGACTACAACCGCAGTCTTTTCACACAAGCAGACATCGATTCTTTCCAGTCTAAAGCTGTTCAGTTAGATGATGAACTCAAGGCAGGTAGCAACGCTATTGCATTTGAAATCTATAACTTGTCGATGAATAAGCGTTTCGATCGTTTTAAATATGCTTTGTCATTACTTGATAAAGAAATCAAATTTAACACTGATGAAACGATAGAGATTGACCGTTCTAAAGCTGCTTGGCCGAAAGACAAAGCAGAAATTGATGAGTTATGGCGCAAGCGCGTGAAATACGACGCTTTGAGCCTAAAACTGACAGGCAAAGAGTGGCCTGAAATCAAAGAAACGCTGTCAAAACGCTACAACAATGCTATTAAACGCTTAACTCAAACTCATAGTGAAGATGTTTTTCAACTTTACATGAATGCGTTTGCTCGCCAAATTGATCCGCATACCAGCTATCTTTCTCCACGTAACGCAGAACAATTCCAGTCAGAGATGAGTTTATCTCTGGAAGGGATCGGTGCTGTTTTACAAATGACGGATGACTACACGGTTATTTCTTCGTTGGTTACTGGTGGTCCTGCTGCAAGCAGTAAGCAATTGTCGGAAGGTGATCGTATTGTTGGTGTTGGTCAGGATGGTGAAGATATCGTCGATGTTATCGGCTGGCGATTGGACGACGTTGTTCAACTTATCAAAGGTCCGAAGGGCACCAAGGTTAATCTTGAAATCCTGCCTGATGGCAAGGATGTAAAACGTCACGTTGTAACAATTGTTCGAGATAAGATTCGTCTAGAAGACAGAGCCGTTAAGTCAGAAGTGATTGAAAAGGGTGGTAAAAAGATTGGTGTTCTTGAAGTACCAAGTTTTTACGTTGGTCTTTCTGAAGATACCGATAAGCTTATTACTCAGTTAAAAGCTGATAAAGTGGATGGCATCATTGTTGATTTACGAAATAATGGTGGTGGTGCTTTAACGGAAGCGACGGCATTATCAGGTCTGTTTATTACCAGTGGTCCTGTTGTTCAAGTTCGTGACAGCTATGGTCGAGTGAATGTGAACAGCGATACCGACGGAAAGATCAGTTATTCGGGCCCAATGACGGTATTGATCAACAGCTACAGTGCTTCTGCCTCTGAGATTTTTGCTGCGGCAATGCAAGATTATGGTCGTGCAATTATTTTGGGCGAGAATTCATTTGGTAAAGGTACGGTACAGCAACATCGTTCTTTGAATCATATTTACGATATGTTCGATAAAGAACTGGGCTATGTGCAATACACGATTCAGAAGTTTTATCGAATTGACGGCGGAAGTACGCAGAACAAAGGTGTCATTCCGGATATTGCGTTCCCTGCTGCAATCGATGCAGCTGAAACGGGTGAAAGTGTTGAGCCAAATGCACTTCCTTGGGACAGCATTGATCAAGCTAAGTATTCTAAACTTCATGACTTCTCTACGTTAATTGCTTCGCTAACTCAAAAGCATCAGCAGCGAATCGCCTCCGATCTCGAATTTGGTTTTATTCAGCAGGATATTGCCAAATATAAAGCGGAGAAAGATGACAACGCTTTATCTTTAAACGAAACCGCTCGTAAGAAGAAAAGTGATGAAGCGGATGCCGAACGTTTAGCTCGAATTAACAAACGTCAAGTTGATGCTGGAAAAGCAGAATACAAAACGTTAGACGATGTTCCGAAAGATTATGAAGTGCCGGATGCGTATCTTAACGAATCGGTTTCTATCATGGTTGATATGCTTAAATCGGAAAAAAAGTAGAAAATTCAATGTAATAAAAAAGCGAGCTTGTAAGCTCGCTTTTTTTATACACCTAAAGTTGATATGCAACTTAATGTGACATAAATCAAATAATTTAGCGAAATCTAACATGCGATCCTAAGCTTAAAAAAAGTGAGGGAGATCGCTATGAAATGGATAACCGTTATTTTTGCCTGCATTGCTTTGACAATAGCAGGCCAGTCCTTTGGTTCGATGAATGGGCCGATCAAAGATTTAACACAGTTTGACCAACCGTTTCTTCTTGGCGATTGGTATTTGTTAAATCCAGCCCCTGAAGAATCAGAGGAAAACTTCCTCGCTATTAAGCTGAACTTTGAGTCTGACTATACCTTTAGCATTGATATTCAAAAGAAGGATTACAGTGTCGATCATTGGGAAGGAATGTATACAGCAAACAGTGATACGCTCATTCTCGGGTTAAATAGTGATGATCCTCAGGTCTATGAATACCAAAGTAATCACAACTTGCTGTTTTTAAATGGTGTGACGTTTACTAAAGCGTTACCCAATGCTCTTGCGGGAATGTGGTCGAGTACTTCACTTTCCGGGCAAGATTTGTATGCCGACAAACTTACCGAAGTGCTACTCATCCTTCAGCCTGACTTTGTTTTCCTGTTTAAAGCCAGCGGCAGTGACGGAAATGAAACCACCCATCAAGGGGTGTATTACATGGAAGGGGATCACCTCGTTTTACTGTATGAAGACGGGGAACAAGACACTCGCTATACGCTACAGCAAGACCAGTTAACTCTGGATATGGAAGGCGGTTCTATGTATGCGGTTTTAAATCGCATTCGTTAGTGCGACATTTGAATATTTATTAACCAATTGAATTCTATTTATAAGAGATAGCCAGTGATGGCTATCTCTTTTTTTCTTTTAGGGGTTGTTATTGGCAATAACAAGCCTAAGATCTGTAACTGTCACATATCAATATGTCAAAAGGATTCCGGCAATGGCTCACACTCCTCAAGCCAAATATCGTAAAGATTATACTCAACCATCCCATACCATTTCTCAAATCGAACTGACTTTCGATCTCTATGACACAGAGACGACGGTGACTGCTGTTTCACTAGTTAAACAAATGAAGGACAGCACTACCTTAGTTTTGGATGGTGAAGACCTGAAGTTACAATCGCTGAAAGTCAATGGCGTTGATTGGAACGAATACACTCAACTGGAAGCCGGTTTAGAAATTCGTCAGCTACCGGCGGAGTTTGAGTTAACGGTTGTTACTCTGATCAACCCTGAAGCAAATACTGCGTTAGAAGGTTTGTATAAATCCGGTGGTGCATTCTGCACGCAATGTGAAGCTGAAGGTTTCCGCAGAATTACATACTACTTAGACCGTCCGGATGTTCTAGCGAAATACACTACAACGGTCATTGCAGATAAAGCGCAATACCCATTCCTTCTAAGCAACGGTAACAAAGTTGAACAAGGCGAAGCAGAAAACGGGCGCCATTGGGTGAAATGGCAGGATCCACATCCAAAACCAGCTTATTTATTTGCTTTGGTTGCTGGTGATTTTGATGTTCTGCAAGATAAATTTATTACTCAGTCTGGTCGCAAAGTAGATTTAGAAATCTTCGTTGATAAAGGCAACTTAGACAGAGCGCACCACGCGATGGTTTCTTTGATTAACTCAATGAAGTGGGACGAAGAGCGTTTTGGTCTTGAGTACGATTTAGATATCTACATGATTGTCGCAGTTGACTTCTTCAATATGGGTGCAATGGAAAACAAAGGATTGAACATTTTCAACTCGAAGTTTGTATTGGCCAATGATCAAACTGCAACAGACACGGATTATCTTGGTATTGAAGCAGTGATTGGTCACGAATACTTCCATAACTGGACAGGTAACCGTGTGACTTGTCGCGACTGGTTCCAGTTAAGCTTGAAAGAAGGCTTAACGGTATTCCGCGATCAAGAGTTCTCTTCAGATTTAGGTTCTCGTGCTGTAAACCGTATCAACAATGTTCGCATTATTCGTGGTCCGCAGTTTGCAGAAGATGCAAGCCCAATGTCGCACCCAATTCGCCCAGATAAAGTGATAGAAATGAATAACTTCTACACTTTGACTGTGTATGAAAAGGGAAGCGAAGTGATTCGAATGATGCATACTTTGCTTGGTGAAGACGGTTTCCAAAAAGGCATGAAGTTATACTTTGAGCGCCATGACGGTACAGCGGCAACATGTGAAGATTTTGTCGCCGCGATGGAAGACGCATCGGGTGTTGATCTCAAGCAGTTCCGTTTATGGTACAGCCAATCAGGCACACCAACGGTATCCGTCAGCAGCGAATATAATGCTGAAGCAAAAACGTACGCGCTAACGGTATGTCAGTCGACAGAACCAACGCACGACCAAAAAGAGAAGCAGCCTCTGCATATTCCTTTTGACGTTGAGCTCTATGCAAAAGACGGAAGTGTGATTCCTTTGCAAAGCAAAGGTCAGCCTGTTGCGAACGTGCTCAATGTTACTCAAGCAGAGCAGACATTTGTATTTGAGAACGTCGCAGAGCAACCAATCCCATCGTTACTAAGAGAGTTTTCTGCACCGGTAAAATTGGAATATGACTACTCAGATGAAGAATTAGTATTCTTAATGTCCAATGCGACTAACGAGTTTGCTCGTTGGGATGCGGGTCAGATTTTAATGGCCAAGTATATTCGTGACAATGTAACTCGTGAGCAACAAGGACAAAAGGTTGAATTACCTACTGTTGTTGTCGATGCATTCCGTGGCGTTTTACTGAGTGATTCTTTAGAACCTGCATTTGTCGCAGAGATGCTTTCACTACCGAGCCACAACGAAGTGTCTGGTTGGTACAAGTGTGTGGATGTTGATGCGATTGCCAATGTGCTTAAAGCGTTCAAAGTTATTCTTGCAACTGAACTTGAAGACGAATTAAGTGCGACTTATCAAACGCTAAAACAAAATGAATTTACCATTAGCCATGAAGCCATTGGCAAGCGCGCGTTACGTAATACCTGTTTGTCCTACTTAGCGTACACTGAACAAGGTAATGCTTTAGCGGAGAAACAATACAACGAAGCGAACAATATGACTGACACTATCGCAGCCATGAGTGCGGCGAACAGTGCAGGGCTTGCATGTCGTGAAGCCCAAATGGCGGATTACAGCAATAAGTGGAAACATGACGGTTTGGTGATGGATAAGTGGTTTACTCTACAGGGCTGCAACCCGGCGAGTGATGCACTAGACGTGATCAAGAAAACGATGAATCATGAAGCGTTCAGTTTGAAGAACCCAAACCGTACACGTAACCTGATTGGCGCTTTCTTAAATAACAACCCAGTGAACTTCCATGCGAAGAGTGGTGAAGGTTATCGTTTTGCGGGCGAAATACTTCGCGAACTGAACAGCAGCAACCCTCAAGTCGCTTCTCGCTTAATTGACCCTCTACTTAAATTCCGTAAATACGATGAGGAGAGACAAGGGTTAATTAGAAAAGAACTTGAAGCGTTAAAAGCGATGGATGATTTAGCGCGAGATCTTTTTGAAAAAGTCTCTAAAGCACTAGAAGATTAATGACAAGTAGTGGTGGCATTTCGATGCCACCTTTTTTATTTCTAAACCACAATTCATCGCTGCGGTGATTGGTCTATGAATCATTACTATTTTTCGCTCAATATTTCATATCAAGCCTATTTGGCACATTACTCAGGAGCAGCAAGTTCCATTTTAGTTGTAACAGAGCAAGGTTTGCGTTTGCAGCTGCCAGCATCAAGATTTCGACCATTTCTTAGCCAAATTGGAGTAAAAGGTCGATTTAGATTGATAACTGACCAAAATAATAAGTTTATTAAGTTAGAAATGCTGTGAGAAAAGTTATTGCCAGATGTTTAATTAGGAATCTTAGTCACATTCTCAAACATTTTGCTGTGTGTGAATGTTAAAAATATTAACGTTTAGTTCCTAAAACTTTTACAATAAACCATGCATTACCAGCGGTAAGTTATATCCTTACTGCATCCCCTACAAAACATAATTCTAATCTGGAGTCGCCTATGACCGCGCGTGAGACTTTGATGCCGGTTCTACTTGAAAAAGTTTACCAACTGATTCAAGACAAACTTGAGCAAAAACAACAACCTTTGGTTACTCAGCTCGCTCAACATTTATTTAGCAATGTATCGCAAGATGATTTAGCTGAACGAAATGAATCGGATTTATATGGTGCCGTTGTCAGTCTTTGGCATCATATCTGTGAAAAGAAGAGCGATGATTACTCTGTTCGAGTTTTCAACCCAACGGTAAGTCGACATGGTTGGGAGTCTACCCATACTATTGTTGAGATTGTTGTTCCTGATGGTCCTTTCCATGTTGACTCTATTAAGATGGCATTAAGCCGACTAGATTTAACCTCCCACCTGATGCTAAATGGTCCGACTCAAATTGAGCGCGATGATAAAGGCGCAATCAAGAGTATCAATAATGGAGAAGGGACTCTTCAGTCTTTATTTCATATTGAAGTCGATCGTTTAAGTAATAAAGCAGAGATGAAAACTCTTCAGGATGAACTGTTAGAGATTCTGCTTGATACTGATTTGGTCGTTAACGACTGGAAACCAATGGTAAACAAACTGGATCAAGTTATCAGCCAGCTTGAAGCAAATGTAGATCGTCTCCCAGAATCTGATCGTTTCCAAGAAACGATGGCGTTCTTGCGTTGGTTGGGTGATCACAACTTCACCTTTATGGGTTACAAAGAATACGATCTTGTTGAGGTTGAAGGGGATACTACACTGAAACCTACTGAGGAAGTTGGTCTTGGCCTATTCTCAAAAAGTGATCGTGTTCGTTCAGTAAAACTTTCTGATTTTTCAGATTCAGCTCGTCTAGAAGCAAAAAAAGCCTACTTATTAATTCTAACTAAAGGCAATAAGCAATCACGCATCCATCGTCCAGCGTATACCGATTACATTGGTATTAAAAAGTTTGATGAAAATGGAAAAGTGATAGGCGAGCACCGCTTTACTGGTCTATATACATCAGCGGTATATAACCAAGCAGTACAAACTATTCCTCTTATTCGTGAAAAAGTGGAACGTATACTCAGTGCTAGTCGTTACCGTGTGGGTTCATACGCTTATAAAGCGCTGCACAATATTCTAGAAAACTACCCACGTGATGAACTTCTTCAAGCGACTGAAGAAGAATTATTAGAAGTCGGTATGGGTGTAGTACAAATGCAGGATCGAGATCTTCTCCGTCTATTTGTACGCAAAGACCCGTTTGGCCGTTTCTTTAGCTGCATGGTGTATGTAACAAAAGAGCGTTACAACACTGAGTTGCGTCGCCAGACTCAACGCATCTTTAAACAGTATTTTGGTTGTGAGCAAGAAGTCGAGTTCACAACGTATTTCTCTGAAAGCCCACTTGCAAGAACCCATTACATCGTTCGTGTTGATAACAACAATATGGACGTGAATGTGAAGAAAATAGAGCAAAACTTAATGGAAGCATCAACAACTTGGGATGATCGTTTGTCTGAAGCGATCGTGGCAAACTGTGGCGAAAGCAAAGGTTTACCACTTTCAAAACAATACCTTCATGCGTTCCCTCGTTCCTATAAAGAAGATGTAATGCCAGCGTCTGCGGTTGCAGACATTGAACGTCTTGAAGCTCTCAACGAAGAAAACAAGCTGGGCATGCTGTTCTATCGTCCGCAAGAAGAGACTAAAGATTCTAAAGCGGTACGCTTGAAACTGTACCACCGTGATGAGCCTATCCATCTTTCTGATGTGATGCCAATGCTTGAAAACTTGGGCTTACGCGTGATTGGCGAATCGCCATACGAAGTGATCAAATCAAACGGTCAGGTTTATTGGATCCTTGATTTCTCAATGCTTCACAAAAGTGAAAACCAAGTTGATCTTCGTGAAGCTCGTGATCGTTTCCAACAAGCATTTGCCGCTATTTGGTATGGTGATCTGGAAAGTGACGGTTTCAACCGTTTAGTTCTAGGCGCTTCATTAACTGGTAGAGAAGTATCGATTCTTCGTGCCTACGCTCGTTATATGCGCCAAGTGGGTTTCCCATTCAGCCAACAATACATCGAAGATACATTAAGCCATTATCCTGACGTAGCGAAAGGCTTGGTGGATCTGTTTGTACGTCGTTTTGATCCGAAACATAAAGGCGCTCAAAAAGGTCAAACTGAACTGATTAACAAGATCACAGAACAGTTAGATCATGTCGAAAGTCTTGATGATGACCGTATCATTCGTCGCTACATGGAAATGATCCTCGCGACTTACCGCACCAACTACTACCAATTGGATGAAGATAAGCAACCAAAACCTTGGTTGGCATTAAAGATGAAGCCAAAAGAGATCCCAGAGATTCCGGCACCTGTGCCTGCTTTTGAAATCTTCGTCTACGCACCAGATATTGAGGGTGTGCATCTACGTGGTGGTAAGGTTGCACGTGGTGGCTTGCGTTGGTCTGACCGCCAAGAAGATTTCCGTACTGAAATTCTTGGTCTGGTAAAAGCACAGCAAGTTAAGAACACCGTAATTGTTCCTGTAGGTGCAAAAGGTGGCTTCGTCTGTAAGAAACAGTACCTGTACAACACTCGTGATGAAATTTTCGCTGAAGGTCAGCGATGTTATAAACGTTTTATTCGTGCGCTATTAGACGTTACAGACAATATTGTCGAAGGCGATCTTGTTGCTCCTGTGAATGTCGTTCGCCACGATGAAGACGATCCGTATTTGGTTGTTGCGGCAGACAAAGGTACTGCTACATTCTCTGACCTTGCTAACTCGGTTTCTGAAGAATACCACTTCTGGTTAGGTGATGCTTTCGCCTCTGGTGGTTCGAATGGTTACGATCACAAAGCTATGGGTATTACCGCAAAAGGCGGCTGGGAATCAGTTAAACGTCATTTCCGCGAAATTGGTATTGATTGCCAAACCACAGACTTCACTGCAGTTGGTATCGGCGATATGGCTGGTGACGTATTTGGTAACGGCATGTTGCTGTCGAAACACATTCGTCTACAGTGCGCATTTAATCACTTACATATCTTCATTGATCCAACACCAGATGCTGCAAGCAGTTGGGAAGAGCGTAATCGCTTGTTCAATCTTCCACGTTCTAGCTGGGAAGACTACAACCCTAAATTGATTTCTAAGGGCGGTGGTATTTTCTCACGTAAGGCAAAATCCATTACCTTAACGCCTGAAATTCAGAAGATGTTAGGGACTAAAAAAGGATCTGTTGCTCCAAATGAGCTGATTAAGATGATCCTTTGTATGGAAGTTGATCTGTTATGGAACGGTGGTATCGGTACTTACGTTAAGTCTTCGCGTGAAACGCACACAGATGTGGGTGATCGTGCGAACGATGCACTGCGTATTGATGGTCGTGACCTCAACGCTAAGATTGTTGGTGAAGGCGGTAACTTAGGTATGACGCAGCTTGGACGTGTGGAATACGCATTGAAAGGCGGACGAGTGAACACCGATTTCGTTGATAACGTTGGTGGTGTGGACTGTTCAGATAACGAAGTTAACATTAAGATCTTCTTGAATGGTCTGGTTGCAAATGGTGACATGACGATCAAGCAACGTAACCAAGTGCTCGAATCAATGGAAGACGAAGTTGGTATGATCGTTCTTGAAGATGCCTATGTTCAGTCAGAATCGATTTCTGTGACCGAACAACAAGGTGTCGCTGTCGTCAAAGAACAAGTCCGCTTTATTCACCAATTGGAGAAAGCAGGGCATTTGGATCGTGCTCTGGAATATATTCCTGATGATGAAACACTGCTTGAACGTGAAAAACTGGGTCAAGGTTTAACGCGTCCAGAGCTTTCTGTACTCGTTGCCTACGGCAAGATGGTGTTGAAAGACGAGCTGGCTTGTGAAGAGATTGCGAATGATGAGTTCCATGCTCAGCAATTAATGCAATACTTCCCAACTGAGTTACGTCGTAACTATTCACAACACATGCAGAACCATCCGCTACGTGCTGAAATTATTGCAACGGCGCTTGCGAATCAGATGGTTAACGAAATGGGTTGTAACTTCGTTACTCGTTTGCAGGAAGAAACTGGTTCTAATGCTGTAGATATTACCAATGCATATGCTGCTGCTCGTGAAATTTACAAACTAGGTTCTGTGTTGGAAGAATTGCGTAAGCTGGACAACAAAGCCGATGCATTGACGCAGTACGAAGTGATGTTCCATGTTCGTCGTACTCTACGCCGTCTATCTCGTTGGTTGCTACGTAATCGTCCGGGTAAACAATCAGTTCGTGATTTGATTGAGTTGTACCAAGCGGATGTAGAAGCTATTGCCACCAAACTTGATGAAGTGCTTGTGGCTGAAGAAGTAGAAGAACACAACATTATGGCTAAAGTTTGGATCGAGAAAGGTATCGAACCGAAACTGGCTAACTATGTTTCTCGTTTGTCTAGCTTACATTCAGTACTGGATATATCTACAGTAGCTAAGGAAAAACAGAAATCAGTTGAGCAAACAGCCAAACTGTACTTCAACCTTGGCGACCGTTTGTCTCTGCATTGGTTCTTGAAACAGATTAATATCCAAGCAACAGACAATAACTGGCAGGTATTAGCTCGTGCAGCTTTCAGAGAAGATCTGGATTGGCAGCAACGCCAATTAACTGCACAAGTGCTTAACTGTGAATGTGCAAGTGGTGAAATTGATGTTATCAAAGCGCTGGAAGAATGGATGGAAGTTAATTCAGTCTCTTTACATCGTTGGGAAAACATCCTTAATGAGTTCAAAGTCGGTACAGTCCATGAGTTTGCGAAATTCTCTGTTGCATTAAGAGAATTGATGCTGCTCAACTTAAACTGCCAAGCGGTTGAATAAAGTTTGAATTGTTAGCCGAATAAGACAATAATTACGCCCCGTTTAATCGGGGCTTTTTTCTATCGGAGGCACAATGCTCTACCGCTTAGCCAGAACTGGCTTTTTCAAATTGGATGCTGAAAAGGCGCATGATCTTGCCATCCAAAACTTCAAACGTTTTACCGGCACTCCTCTTGATCTCTTCTATCGTCAACATCTCCCTAATCGACCAGTAGAATGTATGGGATTAACATTCAAAAACCCTGTTGGTCTTGCGGCTGGTCTTGATAAAAATGGCGAATGTATTGATGCATTTGGTGCTATGGGTTTCGGATTCGTAGAAGTAGGGACAGTAACTCCTCGTCCTCAATCAGGAAACGACAAACCACGTCTTTTTCGTATCATTCCAGCAGAAGGGATCATTAACCGCATGGGTTTTAACAACCTAGGCGTTGATAACCTGGTTGAGAATGTAAAGAAAGCCAATTACGACGGGATTATCGGTATCAATATCGGTAAAAATAAAGACACACCAATCGAAAAGGGTGCGGATGATTATCTGATCTGTATGGAGAAGGTTTATCAGTATGCTGGTTATATTGCTGTAAACATCTCATCGCCAAATACACCGGGACTACGCACTTTACAATACGGCGAAGCACTCGATGAACTCTTAGCAGCGCTGAAGGAAAAACAAGCTGAACTTGCTAGCAAGCATGATAAATATGTTCCTTTAGCTCTGAAAATTGCACCCGATCTGAGTGATGATGAAATTAAACAGATTTGTGCATCGTTACTTAAGAACCAAATCGATGGCGTAATTGCAACCAACACTACTTTGGATCGTTCTTTGGTTGAAGGTATGAAATACGGCAATGAAGCGGGTGGGTTAAGTGGTAAGCCACTCCAATCTCGCAGCACTGAAGTGATCAAATGTTTATACCGTGAGCTAAGCGATCAAATTCCAATTATTGGTGTTGGTGGTATTGATTCGTATGTTGCCGCTAAAGAGAAATTGTTGGCTGGTGCAAAACTTGTTCAAGTTTACAGTGGCTTTATTTACCAAGGACCACGTTTGGTCGCGGACATCGTAAAAAACATCTAATTTGTCTTGCAGCGTATAGATTTACGCAAAAGTGACAAGGTAATGTAGAGAGGGAATGAGTAAATCATTTCCTCTTTTTTTTTGTTTTTCCTCTCTTAGAATGAACTTCAGTTAGTTGGCAAGGGTAATTAAGCGTTTTACCTAAATAGTCTGATAATAAATATATAGAGAGTCAGGACAATGCTTAAACCGAGTGACAAATGGAATTGGTACTACTCAGATAGTGAAGGCTATCTGATGTTAGAACTGGGTGAGGATATGGTGTTTCGCACTAACCTTAGCAGCAATCTATTAGTAGATTGCGCTTTTGCATCCAATCAATTTACCGTTGATGACGCTTCCGACTATCAAACTTATAAAGAGCGCATTGATTGTTTGAATCTCAGTGAGCCGCGCAAAGTAGAATTAGTTCTTTACTGTGTAGCTGCAAAGCGCTTCCATAAGCCAGTTCAACCAAAGAGCTGGTTCTTTGACTATCAAAGCAGTGGTTTTTCTCCAGAAGAGGGTGAAATTGTCAGCTTGGTTAATAGTAATGGCCAAGGATACTTTATCGTCTTAGAAGTAGGTGACAGCGCAAGTCTTTGTGCTCTCGTTGACCTAGAAGATTTTGCTCTAAACGGTTCGAAGCAATTGCGCTTTGGACAGGTCATTAAAGTCATGCATGATCGAATGGCTTCAGCAAATCAAATTTTTCTACCTCAGCCTATGGCGATGGTAGGCTAGTTTCCCTAGTATTTTCGTTCCTTTGTTTCATTTCCCATCGGCGTAAAGCCGATTTTTTTTGCCTAAAATTTGTCGTCGACAGTTAGGGTAACATCCGTTCCTGCTATCTCATTTTTGATTCTGACAAATTAATTACATTTATTTTCCCTCAAATGTGACATCCAAATCGCTCAAATCTCACACCCCAAGCATCAAAAAATTCCCGTTTTAGCTGATTTTGTAACTAATTTACAGTGTAAAAATGCATCTGGTATAGTCCAATTTTATAGTGAATAAATACTCACTATCGCTATGAGGCCTTAAATTATTAGCTTTAGCCTGAGCGATGATTTATCTGGCGTTTTTTGGGTAGCAGAAAGGATGTTTTGTGTTTTTATGGATTTGGGGTGTTTAGATTTGGGCAAGTTGTCCATTGTCAGTTATAATCTGACACCATTTTTATTAGCTAAAGAACAGTATGAATCAGTATCTAGCGGTAACCTCAAACGGTCTTGAGAACCTATTAGTAGAAGAATTAACAAAATTAGGGATTTCTGACGCCAAACCTGTGCAAGCAGGGGTGAAATTCAAGGCGTCAAACGAGCAAATATACCGTTGTTGTTTATGGAGCCGACTTGCTTCACGATTTGTACGTGTTATTACAGAATTCAATTGTCAAAATGATATGGACTTGTACCTTTCGGTGACGTCAGTGAACTGGGTCAATCATTTTCACAGCTCTAAAAAGTTTGTTGTTGACTTCAATGGTACAAACCGAGAGATCCGTAACAGTCAATATGGCGCGATGAAAGTAAAAGATGCTGTAGTTGATTGTTTTGAAAAGAAAAATCTTCCACGACCTTCGATCAGTAAAGATCATGCAGATCTTCGCATTCATGTTCGTTTGCATAACGATAAAGCGCTACTTGGGATCGATATGGTTGGTGGTGGCTTACATGTCCGAGGTTACAGACCGGAATCTGGACGTGCGCCACTCAGAGAAACTCTGGCTGCGGCAATCATTTTACGTAGTGGTTGGGATGTTTCTAAGCAACTGCTAGACCCTATGTGTGGTTCAGGAACCTTATTGATTGAAGCTGCAATGATGGCAGCAAATATCGCTCCTGGACTTAAGCGCGAGAAATGGGGTTTTGAATCGCTTCAAGATTTTGAGCCAGAGCTTTGGGCAGAGGTGAAATCTGAAGCGAGTGTTCAAGCAAGAAGGGGTGTCAATAAAGCTGACGCTAAGTTTTTTGGCTTAGATAACGATAGTCGCGTTCTTAAAACAGCTAAAGATAATGCTCGACGCGCTGGTGTAGAAAACTTGATTCAATTTGAACTTGGTGATGCTTCTCTGCTTAAGAAGCCACAAGGTTTTGAGAATGGCGTTATTGTGTGTAACCCACCATACGGTGAGCGTTTGGGTACTCATCCTGGCCTGATTGCGCTCTACACTGCATTTGGTGCTCAACTGAAATCAGAGTTTGGTGGTTGCCAGGCATCTATCTTCTCTAGCTCAGACGAACTGCTAAGCTGTTTGCGTATGCGCGCGGAGAAACAGTACAAGCTGAATAACGGTGCGTTACCTTGTCACCAAAAGAACTATTCAATTTCTGCTCGTGAACGTTCTGAAGATGAGCAGCAGTCACAGTCAACACAAATTGCTCCAGATTTCTCAAATCGATTGAAGAAGAACATTGGCAAGATTGGTAAATGGGCGAAACGAGAAGGTTTAGACTGTTATCGTATCTATGATGCCGATCTTCCTGAATACAACGTGGCGATTGATGTTTATCAGGACCAGCTAGTTATCCAAGAGTACGCAGCGCCTAAGAATATTCCAGAAGAGAAGGCGAAACGTCGTCTTACTGACATCATTCGAGCTGCGATTCAGGTGACGGGAACAAACGCAAACAATGTGGTTCTAAAAGTTCGTCAGAAGCAAAAAGGTACGTCTCAATATCAAAAGTTTGCACAGCAGTCCCAAACAATGGAAGTCAGCGAGTATGGTGTAAAGCTGATCGTTAACTTACATGACTACTTGGATACAGGTCTTTTCTTAGATCATAAAATCACTCGTCGTAAGTTAGGTGAGATGGCTCAAGGCAAAGACTTCTTGAACTTATTTGCTTATACCGGCTCAGGTACCGTACATGCGGCTTGTGGTGGGGCAAAATCAACCACTACGGTTGATATGTCAAACACCTACCTTGAGTGGGCGAAAGACAACATGAAGCTAAATGGTCAAGTAGGGCGTCAACATCAGTTTATCCAAGCGGATTGCCTTCAGTGGCTGGAGCAGGCATCGGGTCAATACGATTTAATTTTTATCGATCCACCAACGTTCTCCAACTCAAAGCGCATGGAGCAGTCTTTTGATGTTCAAAGAGATCACATTCAATTGATGAAGAACCTGAAGCGCATCCTACGTGAAGGTGGCACCATCGTGTTCTCTAACAATAAACGTCACTTTAAAATGGATATGGAAGAGCTAGACAACTTGGGCTTGGAAGCGAAAAACATTTCAGCACAAACGCTGCCACTCGATTTTGAACGTAATAAGCACATCCATAACTGTTGGATCGTTACTCATAAGCAACTCTAGTAATTAAATAATAGGGAAGGTTGAGTGATTACTTTATACAGTACTGAAGGCTGTCATCTATGCGAGATGGCCTTCGCATTACTTAATCAAGCAAATGTCGCTTCTCAAGTTGAGGTGGTTGACATTGCATTCGACGATGAACTGTTTTCTCGTTACGGGGTAACGATACCCGTAGTCTCATATCAAGGCTCAGAGCTTAACTGGCCTTTTGATTTTTCAGAATTAACTCACTGGTTAGAAAATAATGGCATTAATTACCATTCATAACGGTTTACTGGCTTTTGGTGATCACCCTTTACTCGATCACGCTGATTTTGCACTGCAAGAAAATGAGCGCGTGTGTTTAGTTGGCCGAAACGGCGCTGGTAAATCGACGCTAATGAAAATCATCGCAGGAGAAATTCTGCTGGATGATGGCAAAATGCAAGTAATGCAAGATGTCGTTGTCTCTCGCTTAGAACAAGACCCACCGCGTAATGAGGAAGGCACAGTTTTCGACTATGTCGCTGGTGGCTTGCAAGAGGTAGGTGAACACCTGAGGATCTATAACGATCTGCTCGATCTGGTTGCGGTTGACCCATCTGAGTCCAATATTAAGAAGCTTTCCAACGTTCAAGAACAACTAGAACATTCTGGCGCATGGCGTTTTGAAGACAGAATTCAGAATGTGTTAGCCTCGTTAAAACTTGATGGTCATACAAAACTTACCGATCTTTCGGGTGGCTGGCAGCGTAAAGCTGCATTGGCTCGAGCGTTGGTGTGTGACCCTGATGTATTGCTTCTTGATGAGCCTACCAACCACCTAGACGTTACGACCATTGAATGGCTGGAAGGGTTTTTAAAGGACTTCCGAGGCTCAATTATCTTTATTTCTCACGACCGCTCGTTCATTAAATCTATGGCAACTCGAATTGTAGATTTAGATCGTGGTCAATTGAATTCTTTCCCAGGCAACTATGAAAATTATCTCAATGAGAAAGAAGAGTTACTGCGAGTAGAAGAGCTACAAAACGCTGAATTTGACAAGAAATTGGCTCAAGAAGAAGTTTGGATTCGTCAGGGTATTAAAGCTCGTCGTACTCGAAATGAAGGTCGAGTAAGAGCACTGAAACAGCTTCGTCAAGAACGTAGTGAAAGACGTGAAGTGCAGGGGAAAGTTAACCTGCAAATTGATGATGCAGCCCGTTCAGGAAAGATTGTATTTGAAGCAGAGAACTTAAGTTACTCGATTGATGGTAAATGCCTCGTTGATAACTTTAGCTTCAATATTATGCGCGGCGATCGCATTGCTCTAATTGGCTCGAATGGTTGTGGTAAGAGTACACTGCTGAAGCTTCTTTTGGGGCAGTTGGAGGCGGACAGTGGTCGTTTGCATTGTGGTACGAAGCTGGAAGTGGCCTATTTCGATCAGTATCGTGAAGTTTTAGATCCTGAAAAAACGGTTATAGACAACCTTGCTGATGGTAAACAAGAAGTGACTGTAGGGGGGCGTCAACGGCACGCGTTGAGCTATCTTCAAGATTTCTTGTTCGCTCCTAAACGCGCAAGAACACCAGTAAAAGCGCTGTCAGGCGGTGAGAAAAACAGACTTCTACTCGCTCGTCTGTTCCTAAGATCCAACAATTTATTGGTTCTAGATGAACCAACCAACGATTTAGATATCGAAACTTTGGAACTTTTGGAAGATTTGCTTGCCAATTATCAAGGCACTTTATTGTTAGTCAGTCACGACCGTGAGTTCGTCGATAATACAGTGGCCACGAGTTGGATTTTTGAAGGTAACGGGAAAATAGAAGAGTTTGTCGGTGGCTATCACGATGCTCAGCAGCAGCGTTCTCAAGTGCTGCAATCACGTAATGTCGAAAACGTCGTCAAACAAGAAAAATCGGTTGAGCCAGCTCCCAAATCGGAGCCTGTGAAGCCTAAGTCTAAGAAGTTATCTTATAAACTGCAGCGTGAATTAGAAACTCTGCCGCAAAAGCTCGAAGAATTAGAATCTGAAATCGAAGCAATGCAAGAGCAGGTTAACGATGCAGATTTCTTTAGTCAGTCTGTAGATGTGACACAACCAATTTTAGACAAGTTAACTGCGAAAGAGCAGGAGCTTGAAATTGCATTTGAGCGCTGGGAAGAGCTCGAAGCAATGCAACAGGATAGTTAATGGATTTTATGAATAGAAAATTGTTTAAGCTGAGCGTAGTGAGCTCAGCGATTCTTGCCACCACACAGGTTTCTGCTGCGCTTTATAACGTAATGGAAGTTACGCCAAGTACTACATATAGCTATAAGAGTTCTTATGGTGTGGCTATTGAACCCGCTACAACAACTGGAGCGAGTGACAACTGTTTTGTAAGTAGTGTTGCAGGTTCCAAGGCATGTGACAGTTATATTCTGGGGGGGGAAACTCGTTTAGTAGAAATGAACTCAGGTTCGGAAGTTGATGGCTTAAGCTTCCGAGAAGAAGCGCCATTTGCGATGAACCGCCAGTTTAATTTAATCCAATCGTACGATGATTTCGAAAACTATTGTAAAGCTCAACTAGGTTATTCTACTTGTAACCAGTGGGCGAGTACGCGCTGGAATATCTGGTCTGCTGAAATCAACGGTAATGCAACACCAAACTCGATTGGTTTTATAGGTGCCTCAACGACTAGTGATGAAGTTTATGATTCTGCTAACGTCGTCATAAATAGTATTTCAGATTCCGGAAAAGCGATTGGTATTGATTCTGGTTTTGCTAACGTTACAAACTTTAGAAGAAATTCGGTAACAGCTCGCACAGAAGACAAGGTACCTTCAGGTTATTTACAAACCAGAGCTTGGAAATCTAACGGTACATACACTGCGGGCAGCCTATCAAAAGAACAAGCTACGGCCGATAATGGTACATTCTACTCTTCTCATCCAGCTCTTTGGGAAAACAGTAGTGGTACAGCGGTAGAGATTCCGTGGGTAAGTGGTACTGCATTAGCTTCATCTAACAATATCGCAGAAGGAAGTATGCGTGATTTTGTTGTTGTCGATAACGTTATTTACGGAGTAGGTTTCAATGCTTATGACTCGTCATTCAATTATATGAATGCAACGGTATTTAAGCTCGATCTCAACACTCATACATTTGATACCCAATCCGCATGGACATCAACGGTTGTGAATGATGCAACTGTTGTTATCGGCTCTGACACCGTTCATACAAACTCAGTTATTACATCAGTAAACAAGAATAAAGTTGCTATTGGTAGCGCAAAGAGAACGGGTAATACACCTTACAACGGTTCAGCCTCAAACCGACTATTCATTGTTAATGATGTTTCTGCGTCAACATTGAACGCCGTTTATCCAACTGGTGGCATCCTGTTTGCTGGTGCTGGCGGTCAAGCGGGAGCCATTAATAATTATAATGAGATTGTAGGCCAACTTGATTTTGCCGATACCCGTGAAATAGACGGAAAACCAAGAGTGAAACGCGGATTTATATATCCATATAATGCGACTGGTAGTGACGCAACGCGCATGAGTCGCTTTGCAAACAAAGCTTGGTACTTAGATGATTTAACGAATGACGGCTCATTGTCAGGTAATAACCAATATCGCGTTGTGGATGCTACGGATATTAATGATGCTGGTGTTATTTCTGGTGCTGCACTGAAGTGTAGTGGTGGATACAGTACTACTGCTCACAATGCTACATGTAATGGAACTGAAACGGTTGTTGCTGTGAAACTAGTACCGATTGCAGGTGCTACGGCGAGCGATATTAGCCAACGTTCTATCGATACAACAACCTCAGAGCGCTCTGGTGGTAGTTTAGGGGTATGGAGTTTAATACTTCTGACTTTAGGTTGGTTCCGTAGAAAATAGTCATTTTTTGTCAAGAAAAGCACAAGCTCACAAAAATAGGCTTGTGCTTTTTTTTGACTTGAGAAAGATGAGGTTTTGCGCGATTCTTTATGGTGTGGTCATAAAAGATCCACACGAATGTAATAGTTGTAAGTAAGACACGAGTTACTGTATGAGGACTGCACTATGAAGAGACAAAAGCGTGATCGCCTTGAAAGAGCACAATCTCAAGGTTATAAAGCTGGTTTAAATGGACGATCTCCCGAGGAGTGTCCATACCAACAAAGTGATGCTCGTTCATATTGGCTAGGCGGTTGGCGTGACGCAAGAGATGACAAAAACTCTGGTCTCTATAAATAACCCCCACATACTAAAGGATCTTAAGCCCCGAAAGGGGCTTTTTAGTATCTAATAGTTATGACGCACTATAACTAAATATTTAGTGTAAAATTAAAACAGCCAGATAGCTGCTTTAATTAATAAACAGGAACTAAAATGCAGAAGTGTCTTGGAAGAGACCAACTTTCAGATCTTTAGCTACATAGATTTCTTTACCGTCGACTAATACGCGACCATCAGCTAGACCCATTACAAGCTTGCGATTTACTACACGCTTCATGTTGATTTCATAAGTCACTTTTTTAGCCGTTGGTAGAATCTGTCCAGTAAATTTAACTTCACCAACACCAAGTGCACGGCCTTTACCTTTGCCGCCAACCCAGCCTAAGAAAAATCCAACAAGTTGCCACATTGCATCTAGACCTAAACAACCAGGCATTACTGGGTCACCAGGGAAGTGGCAATCGAAGAACCATAAATCTGGAGTGATATCTAACTCAGCAATAATTAGACCTTTACCAAATTCGCCTTCAGTTTCAGACATTTTGCTTATACGATCCATCATCAGCATGTTTGGTGCTGGTAACTGAGGGTAACCTGGGCCAAATAGCTCACCACGGCTAGAGGCTAGTAGGTCTTCACGATTATATGAGTCACGTTTGTTTTGCATTATCAATTACTCCAATTTCTGATAGGGTGCATGTTAGTGAACACGTGTACGCCAGACAACTCCGATCAGTACTAAACAAACCAGTTTTTGATACGTTCCACAAACCCAACTGGCTGAACATGTTTTTCAAAATTTTCAATACGTTCTGCAATTTTGCTAATTACGCTGTCTTCATCTTCGCCTCTGAATGGTTTACCCATCACAAGAGGAACAACTTCGTCGACATGTGACACTGGCCAAATATGAAACTCTCCATTCTTAATGCTTTCTACTACAGATTTATGAAGAGCCAAATGTTTCAAATTACTTTGAGGAAGGATCACACCTTGTTCACCAGTAAATCCTTGATGTTGACAAACATGATAGAAGCCTTCAATTTTTTCATTTAAACCACCAACTGCTTGTACTCGGCCGAATTGGTCTACGGCTCCCGTAACGGCAATTTGCTGATTAATAGGGTATTCAGAAAGTGCACTGACTAATGAGCATAGTTCAGCTAAAGATGCACTGTCACCATCAACTTCACAATATGACTGCTCAAAAACAACAGATGCTGAATAAGGAAGAGGGACGTCTAAATCAAGTTCACTACTCACAAAGGCTTGCATAATCATCATGCCTTTAGCGTGCAAGTTTCCACCTAATTCAACCTTGCGCTCTACGTCAGCGATATCACCATCACCAAAGTGAATAACACAGGAAATTCGCGCAGGCTCGCCATAAGAAACAGGGTGTCCAGCAATATCGACAACCGTTAAGCCGTTAACTTGACCAACCTGTTCACCTTGAGTCTCAATAAACACTTGTCCGTCGAGGATATCGTCTAAAGCCCGTTCAGGTAAGTAGGATTCTCTGTAATGACGTGCATCTATTGCCGTATCTAGGTGAATAGCTTCAATTACATCACCTTTTGCTTCTATAGCTGCTTCTTCTAATAAAGCTCTGTGCCACATAACACACAGTGGTGCATAGTGTTGATCTTCCGTATATCGGGCTCCTGCAGTCATTAAGCTTACAAGTGCTTTAATACTTAGCTGAGGAAGTGCGTAGTAATCACATAGCCATTTAACAAATGATAAATATTGGGTTATCGAATCAGAATCAATCTTTACATCCAGCTCTAACTCACTGTAAATGCAAAGCCCGGAGTGAATATCCGCGTCAAGAAAATCAACATCACCGAGTTGGCTTCTATCGCCAACAACAATTAATTTCACATCATATTGACTGTAGATTACATCTTCGATAATTGATTTAGGATCACAGTTAAATGGAGCAACGGGCGTACCAAGAATGGCTGATTTCAAAATAGGCCACTGGCGTGGATTGGCTAAAAGCAAATTAGCGGAAACGATAAGATAACCGCCATCAGCTTGTGATATCAGGCTTTTAGATTTAGAGACAACATGACCATTTTCGGATTTTACTTGTCCTAAAATTGCCTCCATATCAAGAGATTCGGTTGAAACAACAGGTTTGTCTTCAACCATGCTTTCCAATTTTTCTTTTAGCAAAGAGCGGTATATTGAATTGTCAGGGGCATTAACAATCAAGACACGGCTAAATCCTCTAATGTTTAGAAATCTGTCGATTGCTTTTGTTAACCTAGATTGAGTATCGATTAGCGAGATCGGCTGTAGGTTAGGGTACTGTTCGAGTTGAACGTGAAATTCATCGTACTGGGGAGTTGCAAGGCGCCAAATATCTTGAGTCATTGAATTACTGAATTGATTGTTAAGAGACAAAGAATTATATAGAAAAACCACTAGTTCGAATAGCACACATGATGAATGATCTTCCTCTAGTTTTTGTTAGGATTAATTTGAACATAAAATCGGGTTGGGTTACGCTGTCACCCTGATTTTTAATGGATTGCCTCATATGAAATATCAACAGCTTGAAAACCTAGAATGTGGTTGGAAATGGCAGTATTTGATTAAGAAGTGGAAAGATGGTGAATCAATTACTTGCCATCTTGATCGTAGTGAAGCGGATGCTGCCATACAGAAATTGAAATCGATTGAACATGAACCTACATTGGTTCTGGAATGGATTGAAAAGAATATGGCTCCTGAGCTTGATAATAAGCTGAAGCAAGCCATTCGAGCAAAACGTAAACGTCACTTTAATGCAGAGCAAATCCATACACGTAAGAAGTCGATTGATCTTGATTATCAAGTTTGGGAAAAGCTTTCGACTAGAGCTAATGAGTTGGGATGTACGTTGTCAGACGCAATTGAATATCTTCTCAGCGAAGCATCTAGAAGTGAGAAAGCCAGCAAAGCTGTGTCAAACTTAAAAGAAGATTTGAGTAAGTTGCTATCTAATTAGGAGTTAACTCATGCTGTACGTAATTTTAATCGCTGCTTTAATCATTTTCTGGCTTGTAGCTGTTGATAGGCCTGTACTTAAAGTTACTTTTAAAGATGGTACTTTAAGTAAAGTAAAAGGTCATTTTCCTCCAACTTTTAAACATAACGTCGCTGAGATTGCAGAAGTAACGCCGTTTAGCGGTGAAATGAAGGTATATCAGCAACGTACAGGCATGAAATTAGTATTTACAGAGCAAGTTCCTAAAAAAGTTCAACAACGAATTCGCAACGTATTTCCGCATCAAGGATTTAAGAGTTCTGGTGATAAAACTAAGAAGAGCCGTTGAATAAATAACGATAAATCATAGAGATAAGGTGCTAATTAGGCGCTTTATCTTTACCATATCTAAGTGCGCATTATGTCCCGTTACGGTAAATTTCCCTTATTTAACAAAATCTTATAGAACGATGTTTTTATACACTTTCTCAATGGGAGTGTCTAGACATGCATAAAAATCGACTTTTTCGAGAATTCGAATGTGGGTTAAGCGTCGAAGAAACGGCTGAATTGTGTTTCAAAAGTGCGAGGACTGTCACGGATTGGGATAGAGGGCATATGATCCCTCCAGAATGCAAAAGGCTTATGCGTTTAGCGAAATGTCGTCAATTGAGCCATCTTGAGTGCTGGCAGCAGTTCAAAGTGATCCACGATAGACTCGAAATTCCTACCGGTCAGTTAGTCTCTCCTCAACAAATCGTTATTGGTATCGGACTGCTAGCTATTCAGTCTGAACTGGAGTTGAAAACCACATCAAAAGTTCTGCGTTACGCTCGAGCATTAGCCCAAATGTTGAACAATTCTAAAGTAGCCCGATAAATAGACGAAGGCGATTTATCAATAATGTGTTTCTTTGCTAAATCGCTTTACCTACTTAAGTGCAAACTAACTAATCTTCATCTTCCCATAGGTTTTCAATATTTTTTATTTCATTGTTGATCCTTTCAAATACTTTGTCGTAATTCCCGTTGAACGAGTATTCTTTTCCGTTCGTGAGGTCTAAAACAACGTATTCAAACCCATCTTGCCCCACAGTATCTTCCATTAATGCACACATAATGTTTGCTCTCTCTTGCGTCATCTTATCGCTGCTACTGAAATGTAGCTTAACGAGCCGGTGAACCCCAGCAATGACTAAATGCAGTTCTGGGTTACAAGTTATATCCGTCTGGGAGTAATGGTAATAGTCTCTTTCTGAGGTGAAGGCCTGTATATTCTTACCCGATTGCCAATCTCTGAACGTATTGGCAATTAGCTCATACTTTAATTTTTTTGAGCCGCTTTGTTTATTACAAATGGCATAGAGATGGGATATGTGACGTTTGCCAGTAAAAAGGTGTTTAATAGCATTTCTAAGTGGACCATAGTAATCACGGTAGTGGGCATAATCTTCGCGATGGGATAGTCGCTTGATCTTAGTTTTTTTGGGAGATCCAGATTTAACTACTACCAGTGAAAAGTCAGACATGCTTAATGTTGGCATCGCGCTACTCCATATATCAATCCTAGTAACAAAGTAGTAGTTTCAATATGTTTCATCCTCTTTTAGTAACTGTTTTTAATATGATTTCTATGCTTACATCTAAATCTGTGATTAAGAGCACGATGTACCATTACGTAAGGCGATGTATTATTTTTTTGATGTAGCTCGAACAAGAGCCTAGTTGATTAGGCGGTTAAAAGACAACTCAGGTATAAGGCAGCCTTTTTTATGAAGTATGTTATAAATGAAAAGGTTAATAGCCAATCAAAACCAACGTTTCCGCCAATTCGAATGTGGTCTGACTATTGAAGAAACAGCTCAACTATGTTGTAAGAACATAAAAACGGTACAAGCATGGGATAACGGTCGCCCGATTCCTGATTGCTGTCGCCGTCTGATGAGGCTTAGTGCAGGAAGGATTATTAGCCATAAAAAGAATTGGGAAGATTTCAAAATATCCCATGATCATATCGTTACACCCACCGGTGAAACCATTGCACCTCAACAAATTCTTTTAGCTCAAGCGCTCATGTATGGGCAAAGCCAAGAAACTTTTCAAACTAGCTCAAAGCTATTAAGACTCGCTAGAGCTGTAGCGAAGATATTAGTTTTAGAGAGACGCTAAACGTCCCCAAAACAGAGAACGCCGATAGTTCGGTGGAATTTACCCCCGTAATACAGATTCGGGGGTTTTGCCTTTCCTTCAAGCGCATCACGCTTGTGCGTGCGCTCGTTCCGAGCACACACTCAATCGTAATTGCGCTTTAACTGTAAGACGGAAAGCCGCTATTCGTATGCTGCAAAGCTATGAGCAACTTTTGGCGTTTTAGGTTATTAGGTCGTTTGGCTTGGCAGTAAGGGGGAATTTGTTGCCATCAGAAGACTAGGGAAGCTCCGCGCCATTTGACGACACGAGACACTCAGCATTTGCGTGGGCTTGGTGCATCGGTCGCGTGAGACGCTCCCTTATCCCTGCGGGACGAGCGTAAACGGTTTGGTCATACAACTTGAAAACAAGACTACCAAGGCCAATTAGGTCTGCAAGTAATTGGTTGTTTTCATTACCTGTGAGATTTAAACTGTTATCAAACAAATTTATGGAACTCACAATGACTCTACTTTCCCAGATAGAAGATAAACGCAAAGAAATCTTTACCGACTCCTATCCGATGTCAATTGGTGAACTAGTCAATCTATATAAAGATGGTGACTTGGAGATAAATCCAGCCTTTCAGCGCTTTTTCCGGTGGTCTCAAAGTCAAAAGGTAAGGCTGATAGAATCAATTTTACTAGGCATTCCATTGCCGTCGATCTTTGTTGCTCAGCGCGATGATGGAGTTTGGGACTTAGTCGATGGTCTCCAAAGAATTGCTACTATCTTAAGTTTCATGAATGAGCTTAAAAATGAACAAGGTCAAATAGAAGAAGCTTTAAAACTTTCTGCTACAGAATACCTTCCGCTTCTTGAAGGAGTTACATGGCACAATGAGGATAATCGTTTTGATTCCTCTCTTAAGCGTTTGTTTAAAAGAGAAAAAATCGAGATAAAAATAATTAAAAAAGAAAGCGACACCAGTACGAAGTTTGAGTTATTTCAAAGACTGAATACTGGAGGATCTCAACTCTCTGACCAAGAAGTCCGCAATTGTTTACTAATTATGTTAAACGAGGACTTTTATAAAATCCTCGTCGATCTTTCTAAGGATCAGAACTTCAATGAAACCATTAGTATTACAGAGCGACTTTATGAAGAACGCTATGAAATGGAGCTAATTCTGAGGCTTTTAGCTTTAGCAAACACTCCTGATGATGAATTAAAAAATATACCTGACGTTTCAGACTTTCTAACAGATAAGCTAAAATTCTTTTCTGATGGTGAGATGAACTGGAATAATGAAAAACAACATTTAGCGAAAACTTTTCGTATTATTAATGCAACTCTGTCTGACAATGCTTTTAAACGAAAAGTGGGCGTAGATTTCAAAGGAGGGTTTCAACTTTCAATTTTTGAAGTTATTGCCGTTGGAACATACCTTTATTTAAAAACTGGTCATGATGAAGCATTACTACCAGATCTACTTAGAAAAATTAGTAATGAATTAGGGACAAATTATGTATTTACGAAATACAGCGGTTCTGGCTCAAAAGCAAATTATCGCTGGCCTAAAATAGTTCCCCTAGCCAAAAGCTTATTCATGAATGAAAATTAAAAGCAAAGAACAATTTCTTGATGTAATTCAAGCTGAGCGAGCATGGAGGAGAAAGGAACTTTCCAACATGAAGTCACTGATTCATCAATCTCGCGACGCCCATCAGGATATGCTTGTTAGAGCTGGCATTTTGCTGCTCTATTCACATTGGGAAGGTTTTGTAAAAAAAGGTTGTGAGGCGTTCTTTACATACCTTAACTTTAAGGCGCACAAGTATAGTGACCTAAAGCCAAATTTTTTGGCTGTAGGTCTAATTGAGCAATACAATGGGCATTTTCCACCCAAAAAAGTGAGTGCTTATTTTTCGGCTGTCGACTCAATTTTAAATTCATTCCATGGTGAAAAGTTTAAAATTGATGTTCAAATTAGAGTCGATACAAAAAGTAACCTAACTAAAGATGTATTAATTGATTTGCTAAGCATGGTTGGACTAGACCCAACACACTTTGAAAACCATCAAGGTGATATTGACCATAAACTTGTAAAATATAGAAATGCTATTGCACACGGAGAAAGAACCGAATACAACCCAGATCTTTACATCGACTCTACTCAGTTTAATGATTTATTTGACCGAATTAATGGTCTAATTAATCATTTTGAAAGTATGATCATAAATCATGTCGAGCTTGAGGGTTATGTCGTATGACTACTGTTATACGACATTATTCTAAAAGAGTGCTTCAGTATAATTACTCATTTAATATTGAATAGTTGGTATAACGTATTGTTTTATTTGTTTAGATATCACCTCAAGACGATATGTACTTGTATAAGTTAATAACAGCTTAAAAAAGTACGCATATCTATGTTTCTTCCACATACAACACTACATCAAGTGTCCTATTGCTGGTTTTCTCCGACTCAGAACGGAACAAAACGCCTAGATAGGGAATATCACCAAGCACCGGCACTTTCATGGTGACGGTTTGTGAATCTTTCGCCATCATGCCGCCAAGCGCAATAGTTTGACCGGATTTGACCGTGAGAACGGTATCGATTTGTCGCTTACTCGTGACAATGTCACTGGCTTCCACGGATTTATCAACACGACTAAGTTCTTGTTTTATCCTGAGTTTAATATCGCCATTCAAACCAATCATAGGTTGCACCCAAAGCGATAAGCCTACGTCTTTACGCTCGATAGTCTGAAACGGTTTGCTGCTTCCGTCTGTCTCAGTGGTGTACGAACCGGTGATGATAGGCAGCTCCTGACCAACACTAATCAATCCACTGTGACCGTGCAGGATACTGATTTCAGGGCGGCTCAATATCTCGGTCTTATCGTTGGACTCAATCCAACGCACAAACGCATTAAAATCATCACTGGTCGCGGTGAAGTTGGGAGAGCCGGTCAAGAACGCAATTGCCGAGCCATCAAACGCCGTCTTAATCGCACCGGCACCAGCGGCGAGATTCACCGTTAAGTCTCGTAAGTCACCGTCAACGGTTTCCACAATCACAGCGCGTATCTTCACTTGTTTAAGTGGCTTGTCGACTGTATCGATAAACTCGGCAATGTCACTGTGCATCGATTTGGGCGCGGTAATCATCAACGCAGAGCCAGCAATGATACTGTCAACGTTGGTCACATCAGGTACATCGAGCACGGACGATTGAACAACCAGAGACTTTCTCAGCGGCTCCAGTAAATCATCGGCGGTGAGATAGAGCAGCTTATACGTGCGCGTGACGATTTCATTGCCGCCGGTGAGTTTGTTGCGTTTGTCTACGCGAATGATGGAACCTGATTCAATGTAAGTAAGGTTATGAGCGCGCATGACGCTGAACCACACATCACGAAAGTTCGCCGCACCCGAGGCTTGATAGAGCTTCAAGTCACCGTTTACAGACGGGTCAACGATGATGGTCTTATCAAACACTTTGCTTGAAATAATAAAGAACTCATTGAGCGTCTTACCGGCTAGGTTTGCTTCAAAGGCAAAGGCTCGGGAAGCGAGGCACAGTAAGGCGAGGGCAAGAATACGTTTCATTAATAGAGTCCACCTTTATTAAGCGTGACATTGTCACTATTTGTGCGATTTCGGGCTGTTTTACGGCGTTGATTGTTCTCGGTTGAAGCCTCAAATGGGTCAAAGTAGCCATAGCGAGCAATGTTAAAACAGGCGCTATCTTGCATGGCATAAGCGCTGCCTTGTTGGGTGAAACAGCTGCATTGCTTTCTAACAATCACACAAGTGAGTTCAGGATAGTGATTCGCATCGAGCGTGAGCCCGTCATACACCGGCGCGGAGAACGGCAAAGAATCTAAGCGCGGAAGGAACTTTTCTATATATACTGTGTTTATATCCAGTATTTTTAAGTCTTCCGTATTTTCGGCACTTTCGGGGGCTGGGGCTTCACTGTGAACAGTCTCGACCGTGGGCGGTGTGACCTGTTTTTGAAACCACGAATAGAGGTAGAACGCCGCTGCACTGATACCCAACACGCCAACGGTTAAGCCGATGATGCCTTTCTTTAACTGCGGGTCGAGCCTGACCTTTTGTGTGTGCTTAATCGAGCTGAGATACACGCCATAGTATTTGTTATCGCGTTTGACTTTCTCTTTCTCGGCTTTGGCAAGCTCGGTTTTATTGGCTGGGTCAAAGCCTTCAATGTGAAAGTATCGATGCAGCCAGTCACCGCCGATGAACTCGTAATGGACGTAATACTGCATACGTCTGCGGATGATTTGGTCAACGTCTTTGAAGTCTTGAGAGATGTAGACCAAATCAATGCCTTTGTGCCGGTGCGTGGTCACGAACTTCACGTCCGGCGATACGGTTTTACCGGCAGTGCGATTGCCCCAAATGTTCTGAACTTCATCGACCAGAATCACCGAACCGGCAGGAAGCGTGTGGATTTCCGTTGGATCATCAAACGATGTCCAAGATAGGTTCAGGTGTTCAATGTCTTGATAAGTTATCGACTCTTCATCGAGTTCAAGCACGGCTAAGGCTTCTTTAAACGAGGCGAGGCGCTTAGGGGATGCCAGTTTCTTGAACCAGTAAAGCCACTGCTTAAACGGTTCGTGCTTCTTGTAGTGAAAACCCAGATAGGGCAAATCTTCTAGGGTTGCCAGACGTTGCTCAGTCTCGATGCGTAACAGTTTCGCTTCTAACTCTTTGTTGTGACTGTTTGCTGGAAAATACACGCCATAGAGCCAGCCCTGAAAGCTGTTACACACGTTGTAGTCGAGCAGCATCACCCGAATGCCGTGATAGAACACAGGGCGGTCGGCGAAGTTGTCGTTCTCGATGATAAACTTGATGGCGTTAAGACTTTTTCCTGTCCCCATGCCACCACTGAAACCGTGCAACATTGGTCAGGCTCCTTATGCTGGGTCGACCGGTTTACGCCATGAAGGACGATAGCCGGTAGCAGACATTAACCCGTTTAACGTGAACGAGAACACCACACAAGTGAGCACCACGTTGATATAGGTATCCACGCCAGCCATTGCCATGAGCGCGGCAAGTTTCGGAGTGACGCCGTTCATGTTCGACTGTATGTAATCGGCAATCGAATCCATCGCCACCGATACGCCGGTGTAAGCGACCAAAGAGAACCCGACCGAGAGCGCGACATACGTTGCTAGACCTTTTGCAATGCTGGGAATGAGCGGAACCAGCACCGTGGCTAGAAATCCAATGAAATACTGCATATTAAACGGCTCCTTGTGTGCGACCGATGATGAACAGACCCGTTAACCACGCAAAGGCGATCAATAGGGGGCGTAATAGCTCCGCATAGCGACAAGCGGGATCAAACTTAAACTCAATGGTTTTACTGTCACCAAAGGCACGAAACGAAATACGCTCAGGGGCAGGACAGGCACCGCTACCAAACGACACACCGTTGCTTAAGTACTTTTTATTCATGCGTGAGTAATCAACGGTTTCGTTTTGCACTATTAACGCTTCGTTGTTGAGTAACTTGATACCTTTAAATGCTTCTTCTAACTGGGCGAATTCGGCAACAGTACAGGTGTCTTCATACTGAACTTTGAGCAGGGCGCATTGAATGACATCACCACGACACTCAAATATCGATTGATCACAATCGGCGTTGGCCATTGGTGGGTCGGTTTTTTCTTGTTCTTCTTTGGGCTTTTCTTCTTTGCCGGTCTCGTTCGGTATGACTGCACTATTATCGCCTTGGATAAGATGCTCCAGCATTTCACGCATTAGCCCAAGTTGATGCTGGGAAAACTCATTGCCACGCGAGAGCTGCTCAAGCAGCTGACCGCCGAGGCTTTTCAAGTTGCTGTTGACGTTCTCCAGATGCTGATTAGAGAGCGAGACTTCCCCGACAATCGCGTTGTCACCAGCGGAGAGTTCAGGGCTGTCGGGCTTTTCAGTCGGTGTAGGATTCGGCTCAGGTGTCGGCTCTGGCTGCTGCTGCTTTTCACACAGCTGCGGATTCAAATCGCAGAAGTTCGGGTTTTCTGTGGGGACTTGTGCGCCGGTGCCAGTTGAGCCACTACCGGCACCGTTCTTGGAGCCATCAAGAGGCGGTAACTCAGGAATAGGTTCATCGGTCTTTTCGGTTTGTGGCGGTAGGGCGCAGGTTTCTTTGCTTGGGTCACAATAGGCGACATCCTTGGGTGCTTTCTCACACGTTAAACCCACAATGCAACCGTTAGGGGTATAGTTACAGCTTGAAGAGAGGTTCGGTGTTTTTTGTCCCTCCACATCCTGGCATGACCATCGATAATCGGTTTCCCATAACTGAGTATTGGGATTGCCTATCTGACAAGCGTATTGCGCTTGTTGAAAATCTTGTTGAATGTCGGGTGAATCACAGGTGGTTTTCTGTTCACAATCGATAGCTGGATAAACGGGCTTTTCTCCAACCTCACAGTGCTGAGTCTTATAGCTATCTATCAAAACATAGAGGTCAATGTTCCGATACCCAACATATAGACGTTCATATCTTGTGCCCCCGTATAAATCCGAAAGGTACACCCAGTGGGCTGGGCGGCTACTGTTAGAAGCCTGTAGAAAGCTTTCAATGTCTTTTATACATCTGTCTTCTAATTCACTGATACTGTCGTTAGAGTAAGCTCTCATTCGACATTTCTCAGGGGAGTTTGATTGTATTTTTTCCCAATGAGGTGCGGTGTCTTGGGCTGAGCTAAACGGTGTCCACATCAGGAATGCAGTACAAATAAGCCCAATAAGAACACTGTAATTACATACATTTCTAACGTCATAACGTGCCATCCTTTAACCCTCAAGTTCGATCAAAAAAGGGCTGAATAGACAGCCCTTGAGTTAGCAAGCAAAGGCAACTTTAACCGCCGATTTTGCCCCATGCTTTTTTCGCAATGGTGAGCAACAGATAAGCGCCGCCCAGCGTGCCAATGACCACGCCAAACTCGCCAATACTGGCTACAGCATTTGTTACGTCAGGAGCCGCAGCAGATGCCGCGCCAGAAGCCATAACAAAAGCCGAAGCCAAGACAACACGTTTTACATTCATCGTTTTCATAGGATTATTTCCTTTTTTTAGTGGTGGTTAATCTTCTTCCAACACCAACAAATGGCGAGAAACAACACGGTTTCAGGCATCACTTGTTTAAGTTGGTCGAGGGTCATATACGGCGGCGTAAGCTCGGTTTTTACCTCAGCCAGCGTCACCAATTGGTAGCCGGTAGAACAGTCTTTATTGTCACAAGTAATGAGATAAGTGCCTGAATTAAGGCTCATTACTTGGTCATGCCCGAGGCTTTAAAATGCGCTTTGATTTCATCATCAATCGGTACCAACTCAGTCACGATAGCGCCCGATAATGGGTCGTTCGGGTTGATTTCCATTTTCAATTCGTACTCACGGCGAGGCACTAATGCGCCGGTTTTCTCCAGCTTGAGTGCGTACTGGTAATCAAGCTGAATAGGGTGGTCAAACTGCGGATTCACATCGCCAGATTCACCCAATGTGCGGCGTTTGAACTTCTCCACGTTGATTTCACGTAGGGGACGCGAGATATTGAGCTGTGCACCATCACCACGAAAACTGTTCCAAATGATGTCCACGCCTAACACAAATACACCTTTACTCATGATTTACACTCCAATGGGTCGACTGACCGGTTTGTAATGGACTGGATGAATGCGGAATAGGTATCGGGAAAGCTGAACTTGCGCCCGTCCCGTTGCAATAATCCAATGACCTTGGGAATATCGCCGTTGAATTCTTCAATCAGCGAATTGAGGATTTTTCCGTACTGGCGGCGCATCCAATAGGCTGCCGTTAACACATCACACGCCACTCGTTTTTCAGGGCGAGGCTTGGTATTAAAGGCGGGTGCGCTACTTATAGACGCACTAAAGGCATTCAACGCGGCAAACGCGCCATCAGGATTTAATAGGGCATCGACATCCCATTTTTTCAGCTCACACTCGGTGCGATACCAAACCATGCCGTTTTGCGCCAGATTCTGCTCAAGCGCCTTGTTGTAGATACGCCAGTAAATGCGTGAGGTTCGAGAGCCAACCGTGACCATTTCTTGGCTGTAATGTTTCGCGCCATGTTCACCAAAGCGGTATTTGTGGTTCTCGTTGACCGTTGGAGAAATACCACGGGAAGCGGTTCTAAACGCATCCTCATAAGCGGCTTTTAAGGCATAGTCACAATCAAACAAGCCGTGATAGTCGTCGTAAGCCAAATCCAGACGCGCCAATTGTTGAACGCCTAACACATTGGATAACCAGCCGTGCAGCTCCCAAGATGAGATTTTAGAAAACACGTGTTTGCAGCCGGTGCCATTAATTTGAAAGTGCACCGTGTCTTGGTTGCCACCAATCCCAACGAAGCCGCAAAAATCTTCACCGTCTGCGGTCGTGAGTTTCATCGACTCGGTGTAGAACTGAAAACCAAATCCACGAGGCGCGTTCATGGTTAACCCGAGCACGTGCGTGGTGAAGATACGTAAACAACGATCTAAATAATCGGTGAACTGAATGCGGAAGAATTCGCGATAGGCTTCGATGTCTTCAATGCTGTTGGCTCTAAAGTCAGTATCAAACACCGGCTCTTGAGGAAAGAAACGCGCAAGCGGATTTATCATCAAAGTGTTACGGCGTGACTTTTTCTTCACGTCAGGGTCATGCTGATGTGTGTCCATGAACGTAGCGCGAGCACAGTGGCGCAAATCCTTTATTTTCATTGTGAAACAGAGGTAATCAATACTGACAGCCATCGAAAACCCCTAAGTTCATGCGTTGTTGTGCGGTGGTGTTGGTGATGTCCACCAACTCGTAATGCGGGATTTCGGCGTCAGCCCAAGCACACAGATGATTCATACTGCGAAAAACGTCCCATTCGGTTGAGCCGTACACAAGTACGGAAACCGAATAATCGGGCAGTAAGTCATAGTAAATCTTGGTGGTGAGCTTGAGCATTTATCGAATCCCAGCCTATAATCGAATTGCTGTGTTTCGCTAGAGATTAGTAACCAAAAATGGTGAATGCAATAGGCTCAATTTGCTGATTTTTAGCCTGAAATGATAAAAATGGAGAATATGTGATGTACCAAAACTTACTAATTGAAGCCTATAAAAAGGCTCAAAACTATGAACAAGACCAGCAAATAGCAGCGGATTTGGACATTCCAAAGCAACGAATCAGTGATTTTCGCAAAGGAAAGCGCTATATGTCTGATGAACAAGCAATTTTTATGGCAGAAAAAACAAAAATAGCACCAGAACTGGCACTGATTGGCTGTCACGTTGACCGCAGCAAAAGTGTGATCTCAAAAGAGGTCTGGGAGCGTATGGCAAAAAAGTTCAGTAAGTATGGATTACAAAGATTTTCAATGAGTTACGGAGCAATTGTTATGGGATACGGTGTGTTTCAACAATCGATTAACGAGTACGCATTATTTCGCCTTATGGTAAATCAAATTAATTAGATTT
>NZ_JACVEG010000029.1 GCF_014596725.1 Vibrio sp. Y2-5 | reverse complement strand
TGGTAAATCAAATTAATTAGATTTCAGGCATTTAAGTGTAATTCTCTAGTGTAATATTCATTTACATTTCACCTTTTAACGAGGTGAAATCATATGAAGTACAACAAGATGCACAAAAATCTATTTTTCAGGGAAGTTTTATGCGGTTTAACCGTCGAAGAGACGGCAGAACTGTGTTTTAAAACTGTGAGGCAGGTCAAGTATTGGGATAGCGGAAAAACTGACATACCGCCTGAATGCAAGAGACTCATGCGATTAGTTAAGGGCAGGGAACTGCATCACAAACACGATTGGAGTGGATTTCAAATGCGTGGAGAATATTTGATCCTTCCTAATGGTCAACAAATCACTTCGCAACGGCTTCTAACTGCTATTAGTGTATTGGAAATCGAGTCGGAGATAGAAATCAAAACAACCGCTAAGGTAATCAAGTACGCTCGTATGTTATCAAAATTAATTTAAAAACTTAGGACTATTACTTAGTAATAGTCCTATGCATATGTTATTTCAATTAAGGGTTATTAGTTATATGACGAATAAAATTACGAGAAAAACAACTCTTCGTAATCATCATCAGTTAACCCTCCATGTTCTATTATTTTCACCAAACAATCTCTCAGAACTGGAAATCCCTCTTCCAATATTACCCCAGCATTTAATTTACCTCGGTCACAAACGGAATATTTTTCCTTTAGAAAACCTTCATGTACAGCAGAGGAGCGAATGTTATAGATTGTCTTTAATAAAGAAGATATTTCTTTACGTCGTGATATATCGGAAGAAATAAGTTTAGAGCCAATAATTCTTATTTGTAGGGTTAACTCACCATTATTAGATGGCTTAGTCAAAATAGATTCCAACGCAATACCCAAATCAATAGCTTTGTTTACATTATTCCAAGTGTTCATTGCTTGACAACGACGAGCTAAAGAAATATCCAAAGGTAATCTACGTTTTTCTTCGATAGCCAAATACTTCAAGAACAACCCCCTAACATACGCTGTATCGATGTCAGTCCATACGTCGTAATGCTTCGGTTTTATGACATCTAAATAATTAGTAAAACCAGTATCAATGATACCAGACAGAGGCGTTGAATCTTCTAAAATACACCAACGAAGCTCTACACATGGTGCACTATTATTAGAAAATAAAGAAAGGAAGTTACTTATTAACATTTCTTTATTTACGTAATTAATCATTGTTTCTCTAGTTTCATTTTTAAATTCATTAGAAAGCAAGTTGATTTTAATTGGTTGAAATAAAAATGTATATGGTGGATGAATTTCTGAAGAAAATGAATTACGCCTTGTTAATCGTTCAAATATAGAATCAACATTTACCTTAATTTCCTCTGGTAAATTAATTCCATCACAAAAATATATATCGTCAACAAGTTCAATTTTTCCTCTAAAATCAATGCCACTAATTAATGATAGATTATAAGCCGTATATTCAGAAGAAGACTCGAGAGCTAGTAGAGATGAATAAGCTATTTCCGCACCAACCAAAGAAGCCCTCAGTACTAACCATTTAGCTAGATACATTGCATTAATTCTTTCACCCCGACCACCAACAGAGAAAAATGAAGAAGATAGTTTTGGGTGTTCATTTTCAATGAGTTGTGCCAACTCTATTGAACACGATGATGCTCCAAATGAATTTGCTAATTTAATCCATTCGTCCGAAGCACAAAGCCAAAGAGTAAGATGTTGTATGTTGTTTTCTGCAACAGACCTCTCTATAGCCTCAATAATTTGTTTATTCATTCACTTAACGCCTAAGTATCCTTTCACAATTTATGAAACTAATTGTACTCGCTAAGATTTAAAAACCAATGACCACTTAAAGCTTATGTGAACGTTGAAAGTACCCCCGTAGTACAAAGCGGGGGTTTTAAAAGATGGTTTGGCAGGACGAGGGAATTTTTTGTCAGTGGACATGGGCAGTTAGAAACCGCGCCAGTGTAATTCAGAGAACCAATAAACCTTAGCGAGTGGCTTGGTGCCTCGGT
>NZ_JACVEG010000028.1 GCF_014596725.1 Vibrio sp. Y2-5 | reverse complement strand
CTATAATCTTCTTCCACAGCCAATGCATCTGCTTTAGTAACATGAACGGTACCAAATGAATGATTTGGAGGAGCATATATCGAATAAAGTTTTAACGGAATATTACCTGTGTTAATTACATTATGCCATGTTCCTGCAGGTATCATTATTGCAAAATCATCATAAGCATTTCTTTTGAAATTTAAATTATCTTTACTCTTTCCCATTTGAACAATCCCCTGACCTTGTTCAATACGTAAAAATTGATCAACATTAGGATGTATTTCCAAACCGATATCTTCACCAACATTAATGCTCATTAAGGTAACTTGTAAATGTTTCCCTGTCCATAAAGCAGTACGATACGTATTATTTTGCTTTGCTGCTTCATTGATATTAACAACAAATGGTTCTGATCCATAATCTTTTAACGAAATACTTCCATCACCATTGGAAAAACGAAAAAAATCAAATCTGTTTGCATGCTCTATCTCATTAGGAAAAGTACAA
Organism: Vibrio sp. Y2-5; assembly: GCF_014596725.1. Classification (GTDB taxonomy): domain Bacteria; phylum Pseudomonadota; class Gammaproteobacteria; order Enterobacterales; family Vibrionaceae; genus Vibrio. The sequence goes on along the minus strand of NZ_JACVEG010000028.1, from coordinate 1,883 downwards.
TAAACAGACTGTCTTCCATAGTTATACATTGGTATTGGTACATTAACATAATAAGGATATTGATATCGATACATAAAAGGAATATAGTGCATTTTTCTCAATCCTTCACAATTTTATAAAATTATCCTATGCACTGGTTAAGTCAATGTACTTAAAATTCAAAGTGACTTTTGTAAAGAAAGATTTTTAGCCTAAAACACTTATTTCATTAAATGGACCTTTAACTTAACAATACAATTGAAGTTTAAAAATCAAAAGAAAAAAACTATATCAACAAAGTTTTTCATCAAACTTTGTTTTAAAATTATCAATCTTTTTTATACAAGATTTTATACATTTTTTNTATGCATAATTTTATACAATTTTTCGAGTAATTCAGTAACAAACGAGAACCCTAAAACCGCGCCAAGATAGGAATGTATAAAAAATTGAATAGATCCATAGAACAAAAAAAAGCGGACTCCCTGTGAGAGTAAGGGCCCGCTTTTTTCCTCTCTACCAATAATGAGACGTTATGTCAACTTCACATGAATATGATATACAAAACAAAAATACTATTTTAGATGCAAACACATATAAGATATCTAAAGTTATAGATGAACAGAATGTACTATTGAAGAATATATAAAGAATATATAAAATATATATCAAATATAGTACAAGCCTATTCATTACATCCTTAGTAAAAATAAAATTTTATGGCTTTTGGAGGAAAATATATGCCCAAAAAAGTTCTCTTGTTTACAGATTTGGGAATTGATGATGCGTTTGCTATTCTGTACACCTTTTTTCGTAATGATATCCAACTTGTGGGGATTGTAGCTGATTATGGAAATGTATCGAGAGAGAATGCTATAAAAAATATTAACTATTTGAAGTATATTTCGGGAAGAAAAGAGATACCCGTATTTCTCGGTGCTTCTGTACCTTTAACAGGTATATTGGTTCAATATTTTCCTGAAGTACATGGAAAAGTAGGACTAGGACCTATCATTCCACCTGAAATCCCTTATCCAATTTATCCCATGAATGATATTTACAAAATTATAAACTCAAATTTAGACGATCTTACAATTATCAATTTGGGAAGACTTTCCTCATTGGCTACGTCATTTATTTTGAATTTAGAAGCAATGCGGAATGTGAAAGAATACATTTGCATGGGTGGAGCCTTTTTTTACCCCGGAAACGTGACTGCTGTGGCTGAAGCTAACTTTTACGCAGACCCTTATGCAGCAAACTTAATTCTGCAGCATGCGAAGAATTTGACAATTATTCCATTAAACGTCACCCAACACGCGATTGTTACACCTGAAATGGTTCAACAAATTGATGCATTTCACCGGAATACACAAGACCTTGCAGGACTCATCATCAAACCTATGTTAGACTACTACTATAATTTCTACTCTAAATCGAATCCTGGCATAGGAGGAAGCCCTATGCATGATTTTGTAACAATATGGTATTTGTTGAATCCAGATGCAGTTCGTCTGTCAAAAGTGCCCATCAAAGTAATTCCCGATCAAGGAGAAGGATTTGGTCAAAGTATCGCAGACTTTCGTTTTGTGACAAATCCAGGTTATAAAACACATAATATCGCTTTTCAGTTCAATTATGAAAGATTTAAGAGAGATATTATGGAAACATTTTTAAGGAAAAGACTATAGCATATCCTAAGTAAAGATAAAAATACATATTTAAAAAAGAATTATTTATAGTTGGATGTATTGTAGTTGCTATGAGTTTACTAAAATAGAACTTCCTATATCGTGAATTATGTAAATAAGCCGTCCATATGGACGGCTTATTTTTGTTTAGCCTGATTTTGTCCTTGTTTTTTGGTCTACTTTTTGCTTTTTGGCTAGAGTGCTGGCTCGTCG
>NZ_JACVEG010000027.1 GCF_014596725.1 Vibrio sp. Y2-5 | reverse complement strand
GTCTACCAATTTCACCACCAGGGCAACGCATAATGCGATGGTGACACCATCTGTTCACCACATTGCTGTGTGAACGAGGCGTACTGTAGCGGATTATTTTATCCGGTCAACAAAAAACTTTATCTTTATGAATTGAATGCTTAGAAAGCGAACCGCACCGTATAATTGATGTTCAGTTGCTAAAAATTATGCCTGCAAATCGCTCCAGCGAAATCTTCAAGATAAAACTACCGAAAATTAAAAGTTATCACTCAAATACCGCACAGTGATTGATGAAATTGGTAAACCGCTCCTCTAGGTTTAGATGTACAACGAGTTACTTTTCTTTTTCTTTGTCTTCACTGCCTTTTGATGGTGGCTTGAAGAGGCCTTCCATCATGGAAGTGGGCATAGGAAACAAAATGGTCGAACTTTTTTCGGCGGCGATTTCCGTCAATGTTTGCAAGTAACGCAATAATATCGCATTAGGCTCTTCAGCTAAACGATTCGCGGCTTCAACCAGCTTTTCTGATGCTTCCATCTCACCAGAAGCATGAATAACTTTTGCCCGACGAGTCCTTTCCGCTTCAGCTTGACGCGCTATGGCTCTCACCATTGACTCATTCAGATCCACATGTTTAATTTCAACATTGGAAACTTTGATCCCCCAGCCATCCGTTCGAGAATCAAGGATCTCTTGTATATCGGCATTTAGCATTTCTCGATTCGCCAGCATCTCGTCCAATTCATGTTGACCTAACACAGAACGCAATGTCGTTTGGGCAAGTTGCGATGTGGCCTGTAGATAATTTTCTACATTGATGATCGCTTTTTGCGAATCGACCACGCGAAAATAGATAACAGCATTGACCTTTACTGACACATTATCGCGGCTAATAACATCTTGGCTGGGTACATCCATAACTACCGTCCGCAAATCGACACGTACCATTTGTTGGATCACCGGAATAACAATGATCAAACCCGGACCTTTCACCTTTTGAAATCGACCAAGAAAGAAAACCACGCCACGTTCATATTCGCGAAGAATACGGAATAGACGCACTGCGATGACTATCACCAACACCGCAAGTAATACTGGAGTCAGTAGATCTGTGTTTACTGGAATATCAGGCATTATCTTCACTCCTTGACACTTTTTTCACTTTTAACGTCAGTCCATCTACCGATTCAATACTGACGATTTCGCCCTTATTGAGTGGATGGTCACATATAGCCTTCCAACGCTCACCTTCAATGTTAACGTATCCGTGGCGAGCAAAATCCTGCGATACAATAGCGTTATGACCAACTAACGCTTCCTCACCACTCACAACCTTCTTGTGTCGCAGTTTCATGAGCATTTTAAGCACGAAAATAATCAAAGCCGCGGAAGACAAAGCTATCGCATAAATCAGAGATGCCGACACCCTTAGCTCAGGTAAATCACTATCAATTAAGAATACTGAGCCAAGAACAAACGCGGCAATTCCCCCAGCCCCAAGAATGCCAAAACTTGGGATTAATGATTCAGCGATTAGTAACGCCATCCCAAGTAGCATCAGCCCAAGACCAGCGTAGCTAACTGGCAACAACTGGAAGGCATACAAAGCAACAAATAAACAGATTGCACCAGTAACGCCAGCCACCCCAAAACTTGGACTAAAGAACTCTAGTATCAAACCATATATACCAATCATCATCAGAATATAGGCCACGTTAGGGTCAGTAATTGTCGCTAGAAATTTATTACGTAAATCTGGCTCTCGAGGCTCCAATACTGCTCCAGAAAGGTCCAATACCACATTTTGATCATCAACTTTTACTTCAACACCATTCAATTTGAGCAGTAAATCCTCAGGAGACTCCGCCATCACATTAATGACGTTGAGTGCTAACGCTTCTGTGGCTGAAAGCGTTTCGGCGTTTATTACCGCTTTCTCTGCCCACTCTACATTGCGTCCACGTAACTGAGCCAACGAGCGAATGTAAGCAACCGAATCATTGAGAATTTTCTTTTCCATGGCCGTTGGCTCATTGGGTTGATCTTTCTTGTCTTCTCCTGGAGTGGTACCGCCAATTTGTACCGGTGTCGCGGCCCCTAGCGTCGTCGCAGTAGACATTGCCGCAATATGACAAGCATAAAGAATGTAAGTACCAGCGCTGGCAGCACGAGCTCCAGGAGGATAAACCAAACATAATATCGGGATCTTTGACGCTAAAATATGCTGATTGATGCTTCTAAGGCTTGAGACGAGTCCACCTGGGGTGTCAATAGAGATAATGATTGCAGGTGAGAGTTTGCTGAAATTGGCTCGCTGGATTTCTTTGATCACATAATCCCCAACAGCAGGGCCTATTGCTCCACTGATAGAGATGACTGGAACAGTTGAAGAAGACACCTTCTTTTCATCTATCGGTTCAGCCGTCGCCAATGCAAAAAAGCTTAGTAGTCCCCAAATGAGCCCTACTATCACCCGATGATACATAGTTTATTCCAGCTTTGGATGTACTTGTAAGTGTAGTTGGAAATTAAGCCGTGAGGAGTTGAATAATAGTTTAAAGTCGCAGAACAACAGAAGAGTGAATCGATATCAAAGGGACTGGATGTCCATTCTATCAATTTCGAATAAAACCAGCATAAGCTGGGAAGGAAAATGGAGGCGCGTACCGGAATCGAACCGATGTACACGGATT
>NZ_JACVEG010000026.1 GCF_014596725.1 Vibrio sp. Y2-5 | reverse complement strand
GGTGCGACACGTTCCTAAGTGAAAAGCTTAGGCATTGTCGAACTTACAGTTCAACAGTGAACTGTCATTCCAAGAAGTCAAATGATAGGGTAACGCCTTGAAGGGCTTCCTTTAATACTCCGACATGCAGTGAAGTTAGCAAGAACTGAACTGTATGAAGCTCGGTGAAGTCGGTTGAGAGTTACCGTAATCCTATAGGATACGAAAGTCACTCAGAGGTGGGTGGTGTAACCTATAAACCGGAAGTCTATAAATTACCTATGGTTAGTATGCACTATGAACCAATAGAGTATGGTATGTGCGGACGAATCTCTGATGGTACGGGTCTATATCGGAAGTAAGTCGAAAGGCTTACTGACACAATTAGTGTCGCTACTGTGGATGAGTAAAACTCGCCTTTATGAAAGTCCATATATTGTTACAGGCAATATCAAGGTAGCAGGCTCATAGGAGAAACCTAACGGTATATGCACAGATAGGAATGACGGAACGTGGTAAGCTGTCAACACTGAGGGCTTGCTTCCGATGAAGTGGTTCTAGGGAAAACAATTGTAAATTGTATAACCTAGGTTTATGACAGTGAAAGTGGTGGCACAGTACCTATGAAACGTGTAATGAACGTGGAGGGATAGCCACTAGTCGATTGAAAACTGACTGTTACTTATGGTTGACATGGTTTCGAGTAAGACTAAAGAGATGTAAACCTCCAGTAAATAAGGGGAGGTTACAGCCCATGTTAAAGAAAACTAAACTAAGGCACAGTGAATATTACGACATGCAAAGAAAGTATGATGAGTTATATTCTAATAGCCTTAATGGTAACAATTTCTATAAATTAATTGATATTATCGGTTCGGAAGAAAATATTAGATTAGCATACCGCAACATCAAAACTAATAAGGGGAGTAACACGGCTGGAGTTGACAATTTAACCATTAAAGATATTTGGCACCTAAACGATACAAAGATTATTCATGAAGTTAGGAAACGATTAAATAACTATCAACCACAAGCAGTTAAAAGAGTCCTTATCCCAAAAGAGGGCAGTGATAAGAAGCGACCCCTGGGGATTCCAACAATTTGGGACAGATTAGTACAACAATCTATCCTCCAAGTATTGGAACCTATTTGTGAAGCTAAGTTTCATAACCATAGTTATGGATTTAGACCGAACAGAAGTACACACCATGCACTAAGTAGAGTTGTAAGTCTTATTAACATAGGTCACCAACACTACTGTGTTGATATTGACATTAAGGGGTTCTTTGATAATGTATGCCACAAAAAGCTATTAAGGCAAATGTGGACTCTGGGAATAAGAGACAAATCACTTCTATGTGTTATTTCAAAAATCCTTAAATCTGAGATAGAAGGAGAGGGTATTCCCAATAAGGGTACTCCGCAAGGAGGAATTATTTCTCCTTTACTTTCCAACATTGTTCTAAATGAACTTGATTGGTGGATAAGTAGCCAATGGGAAACCTACAAACCTCACAGAATCTCTACTCGGCATTTAGGGTTTCGACAATATGCTAGGAAGTACACGAATCTAAAATGTGGTTATGTAGTGAGATACGCGGATGACTTCAAAATAATGTGTCGGACTTATGATGAAGCACAACGCTTTTATCATGCGACAGTTGATTTTCTCAAATCCCGCTTGGGATTAGAAATTAACCCCAAAAAGTCCAAAGTGGTTAATCTCAAGAAAAACTCGTCAGTTTTCCTTGGATTCAAAATCAAAGTGGTTAAACAAGGTAAAGCTAAATTTGGATATATTGCAAAAACCAGTATGTCCGACAAAGCTATTACAAAAGCTAAAAGACAACTAAAAGAACGAATCAAAGGAATTCAAAAGGAGCCCACTTCAGAGAAAGTTACTCAATTTAATTCAACCCTTCTTGGTATACAAAATTACTTTAAATATGCGGTTACAATTTACATGGATTTAACGGAGGTAAATTACTCTCTGCGAAGAGTCATAAGAACCAGACTTAGAAACAATATGAAGCACATGAAGTTCTGTGAAACATCTGTGAATTTTAAAAGGAAGACCAAAGGAATACAACCTAACACTAAGATTTACGTTGTACAGAACACTCCACTCTTACCAGTTACAGGAATACATCATAAAAACCCGTGGAATTTTTCGCAGGTTATCTGTAACTATACGGAAACGGGGCGTAATAAAGTACATAGTAATCTTAAGGCAATACCTAAGGATGTTCTCAACCAAGTTATGAGGACTTATTCGAAGAATAAAAGTATTGAGTACAACGATAATAGGATATCAAAATACGTTGCTCAATATGGTAAGTGTTATGTAACTGGTGAGGAAATTGGTATTGAACGTGTTCATTGTCATCACATTGTTCCCATTAAACAAGGTGGGGATGACAAGTACAACAACTTGGTAATTGTAGATTGGTTTATACACAAACTGATTCACATGACGAATCTTAATAAGATTACACATTACCTTCGGTCTTTTAAACTTAACAAGAAACAAATGGATAAACTGAATGTGCTAAGAACTAAAGCTGGAAATGAACCGATAGTAACATAATTTGATTTTAAAGTCAGTTGGAAACGATGGAACGCCGTATGCTAGGAAACTAGCACGTACGGTGTGAGGTGGGGGAAAAGGTGGAGATTACATCAAAGCCTTACCTATCATCATAATTCGTAAAAATCACCAAACGATTAGGTGGTATTAACTTAAATATTTCACCAG
>NZ_JACVEG010000025.1 GCF_014596725.1 Vibrio sp. Y2-5 | reverse complement strand
AATGGCAGAGTCAATCATACGCTTTAAGCTCCCAATAGAAGGAGGTTCAACTTTCCATTTACGAAAGAGACTGTATGCTTGGTTTTTTAAATAGTCTGTATCATGTGTAGACTGAACTTGTTCTTCTAACCATTGTCCCAAACGATCATTATCTGTACGTGTAAGCTCCTGAAATCCAAAAAAATCCCTTATATTTTTTCGATGTCGGGTATAAGTCTTTTCTTTTCCACCCCAACTATATTCATCAAATTGATCATGCGAAACATCAAGCTGTTTCGCTATGTACTCGATCACTACTTTTGGGATGTCTTGCTTTTGGCTAGGGAATCTAGCTTTCTGTTGGAAATACTTTAGTAACACGGCAAAGCCCAAACGGTTCGTTTCTGTTTTATTCCCCATAGATAGATGTAGTTCATTTGGCATTAACATAAAGTTTGCTAAAAGCTCTTCTTCATTCCAATTTTTCTTCACTGGTTCTCCCTCTGATCTACATGTTTTTTTAATAGTATAATTTCAAACATAGAGACCATCAAGATAACTAAGAAAAGCAGCAAAGCTAAACCATTTTCCTTTTATTGTAATATATCTGACGGACTAGAGCAGTAACCCTGTGATTAAGCCTGAAAGAATATAGAATGACATTTAAGCACCTACATCAATTGGCTTTGGAAAATGGTGATGCCATTCATCTACTACATGAATGCATAGATTTTCTAAGAAAAAACAAAATCATACTGCCTGCTATCACTACACTTGAAAGAATAGTGTGGGAAGCAAGGGCAATGGCTGAAAAGAAGCTATTTAACACGGTTAGTCAATCCCTAACAAATGAACAAAAAGAAAAACTTGAAGATATTATTACCTTGCAGCATTCGTCAGAATCCAATAAAACGATATTGGGTTGGTTAAAAGAACCACCGGGACATCCTTCACCCGAAACCTTTTTAAAAGTAATAGAACGACTCGAATACATACGAGGAATGGAATTAGAAACGGTGCAAATTAATCATTTGCACCGCAATCGCCTGTTACAGCTGTCTCGCTTGGGTTCAAGATATGAACCTTATGCATTCCGTGATTTTCAGGAAAATAAACGATATTCAATACTAACCGTCTATTTATTACATCTTAATCAAGATTTGACGGATAAAGCTTTTGAAATTCATGACAGACAAATACTTAGTCTCTTATCAAAAGGTCGTAAGGCTCAAGAGGAAATTCAGAAACTGAACGGTAAAAAGCTGAATGAGAAAGTTATACACTTTACGAACATCGGACAAGCTTTGATCAAAGCAAAACAGGAAAAATTAGACGTTTTTGAGGTTTTAGAATCCGTTATTGAATGGAATTCTTTTGTCTCTTCGGTCGAAGAAGCCCAGGAGCTTGCACGTCCTGCTGACTATGATTATTTAGACTTACTGCAAAAACGATTTTATTCACTAAGAAAATATACGCCAACGCTATTAAGGGTGTTGGAATTTCATTCTACAAAGGCAAATGAGCCACTTTTACAAGCTGTAGAGATTATCCGAGGAATGAACGAATCCGGAAAACGAAAAGTACCTGATGACTCACCTGTGGATTTTATTTCAAAACGTTGGAAAAAGCATTTATACGAGAATGATGGTACAACAATCAATCGTCATTACTATGAAATGGCTGTTTTAACAGAACTTCGGGAGCATGTTCGGGCAGGAGATGTTTCCATTGTTGGCAGCAGACAATATAGAGATTTTGAGGAATATTTGTTTTCCGAATTTACATGGAATCAAACGAAAGAGAATACGAGATTATCAGTTAGTTTATCATTCGAAGATTATATAACGGAGAGAACCAGCAGCCTTAATGAAAGGTTAAAGTGGTTAACTGCCAATTCCAACAAGTTAGATGGAGTTTCTCTTGATAAAGGAAAGCTGTCACTTGCACGCTTAGAAAAAGATGTACCAGAAGAAGCAAAAAAGTTTAGTGCAAGCCTTTATCAGATGCTACCAAGAATAAAATTAACCGATTTACTGATGGATATTGCTTATATAACAGGATTTCATGAGCAATTTACTCATGCTTCCAATAATCGAAAACCGGATAAAGAAGAAACGATTATTATTATGGCTGCCCTTTTAGGAATGGGAATGAATATAGGTGTAAGCAAGATGGCTGAAGCAACACCCGGACTTACATATAAGCAATTAGCCAATGTATCTCAATGGCGCATGTATGAAGATGCAATGAATAAAGCCCAAGCCGTATTAGTAAATTTTCATCACAAATTACAATTGTCTTCCTATTGGGGAGACGGTACAACATCCTCATCAGACGGTATGAGAATGCAGTTAGGTGTTTCATCACTACATGCAGATGCAAACCCACATTATGGAACTGGAAAAGGAGCCACCATCTACCGTTTTACTAGTGATCAATTCTCTTCTTACTACACAAAGATTATTCATACTAATTCAAGGGATGCGATTCATGTTTTAGATGGTTTGTTGCACCATGAAACGGATTTAAACATAGAAGAGCATTATACAGACACAGCTGGTTACACAGATCAAATATTCGGACTGACTCATTTATTAGGATTTAAATTTGCCCCAAGAATAAGAGATTTAGCAGACTCAAAATTATTTACAATAGATAAAGCAAGTGAGTATCCAAAATTAGAAGCCATTTTACGTGGACAAATAAATACAAAGGTCATTAAAGAAAATTATGAGGATGTTTTGCGATTAGCTCACTCAATAAGAGAAGGAACAGTTTCAGCATCCCTTATTATGGGGAAACTAGGATCTTATTCAAGACAAAACAGCTTGGCTATAGCCTTACGTGAGATGGGTCGAATAGAAAAAACAATTTTTATTTTGAATTATATATCGGATGAATCATTAAGAAGAAAAATACAAAGGGGATTAAATAAAGGAGAAGCCATGAACGGATTAGCAAGAGCTATTTTCTTCGGAAAACAAGGTGAGCTTAGGGAACGGACTATACAACATCAATTGCAAAGAGCCAGTGCTTTAAACATCATTATCAANATCAATGCTATTAGTATTTGGAATACCTTACATCTAACTAAAGCAGTTGAATATCAAAAACAGTCTGGTAGTTTTAATGAAGAATTATTACACCATATGTCGCCTCTAGGTTGGGAACATATTAATCTACTAGGAGAATATCATTTTAATTCGGAGAAAGTGGTCTCGTTAGATTCTTTAAGACCATTAAAACTTTCTTAACGTTGTAAAAATGGGGGAATCGTCAGGAAAATAGGCTTAGCGTTGTA
>NZ_JACVEG010000024.1 GCF_014596725.1 Vibrio sp. Y2-5 | reverse complement strand
GCTCACGAAGAAATAGCGGCAGCCCTTCGCTCCGCTGGACTAGTTGATTAACTTTAGAATATCTAGACTGGAACCCAAGTGGTTCCAGTCTTCTATAAAAATAATAATTTAAACGTGAAACAAAAATGTAGGTATTGTATGAAATCTAATACGAGGATAGAGACAGTAAAAACTGTCAGGAGCTCGTATCAACAGGGCGAAAAGTCGTCTAATTGGTACAAGATGTTACTTCTTATGGGCCCCGCATTTGTTGCTGGCGCATGGAGATTTGGTCCCGGCGCACTGACATCAGCTGTACAAGCAGGTAGTCAGTATGGATACCATCTACTTTGGGTAATAGTAGTTTCTGGCATTCTAATGTTCTTCTTTAATGATATGTCAGTCAGGATAGGTCTTTCAACTGGTGAGAAGTCATTAGTTGACACAATAAAGGAAACTTTAGGCCACAAAATTGGAGTGTTAGCTGGGGTTGGTGTATTTTTCATTACTTTATGTTTTTCTGTTGGGAATGCAATAGGCTCTGGTATAGCTTTACAGTTACTATTTGGTGGGTCAGTTATAGCTTGGGTATTAGCTTCAACTGTCGCAGTAGGCATTTTGATTGCGATGAAAAATGCGTATCGAGCATTAGAGAAGATGCTTGTTGTTCTAATTGCAATTATGTCATTAGGTTTTTTGGGATCTGCAATTTTAAGTGATCCTGAGTGGATTGATGTTTCTATGGGTTTTATCCCCACAATACCTTCTGATGCAGGATACTTGCTAATAGCGTTAATTGGGACTAATTTTTCCATTAATTCGGCTTTTTATAGTGGCTATTCTATCCATGAGAGAGGGCTGAAACCAGAACAGTATAAGCATCTTACTATTGCTGATACGATCCCTGGAAATATAGCTACGGCGGCCATGACGATGTTGGTTATCATTGTATCAGCCGCAGTATTTAATGTTACCGGTGAAACGGTTAAAAATTTTACCCAACTTGCTAAAGTATTAGAACCTTTATCAGGGAAAATGGGATCAATTATTTTTAGTGTTGGCTTTTTTTCTGCGGCATTTTCATCTATGGCCGCGAATGCTTCCGCTGGAGGTACATTATTGTGTGATGCCATGGGCTGGGGTAACAAATTATCATGCGTAAGAGTAAAGTTGTATGTATATGGTATTTTGGTATTTGGAGCTTCAGTTGCTGTATTTAATAATGGTTCTCCAATTAAATTAATTATCTTGGCACAGGCTTTAACTGTTCTAGTCGCTCCATTCCTAGGTATCCTGTTATTTGTTATATCATCTAAAAAATCCATTATGGGTAAGTTGGTTAACAAAAGCTTACATAAAATCTTTGGTTATATAGGTTTGTTTGCAATATTTTCCTTGTCATTTAGGTTGGTTATTAAGCTTTTCTTATAAAATGTTGTGGCATCAAGGATTTGTTAATAAATCCTTGATGTTATTTAAAGGAGGTATATATGATATTAGGAATATCCGGTAACTTTAAAGGTCATTTGGACCCGTTAAATCAAGAAGATAATGATGTTGACATCCCTAGGTGTATGTTTCCTATATATGCTAAAGGAATAGGTGGTTATCTTAGTGTTTATCCAGTTAGTAAAGAATACCTGAGAATAACAAATAGCTATAATTATCAAATTGAGCCTGAAATATCTCTTTTTCTTGATGTAAAATATGAAAATGGTAAAGTGTTTAGCCTGAATGCTACACATTATACATTATTCAATGATTGCTCAATTAGAAATGATAACATAAAGAGAATTGCACTAAAGAAAAATTGGGGGAAATGTTCAAAAGGTGCTTATTTAAAAGCGATCCCTTTATTGTCATATTCTGAAGGTTCAGCATTGGAAAAGTTAAGAATTGTTAGTTTCTTAAAAAGAGATAATGTCCTTCATCAATATACTGAAGATTGTGCCATAACTGAATATACATTTAAATATGAAAAATTGTTATCCTGGATAAAAGAAACAATAAACAATCAAGAAGAAACGGAAGTAAAAGATAATTTAATCAATATGTTGAGGACTTGTCATTTTCCAGAAAGTATTCAAGTCGCTATTGGGGCTACTAGATATACTGATTATGGGAAAGGAAATTTCTTAAAACATGGAGATGAAGTGTTTATATTGTTGTATGAAAATGATAAATATGATAAAGAAAAGATAGAGCAAATAATTGTTGATGATCGTTTGGGTATGGTAGATATAGTAAATATATGTCAAAAGGTTATTTTATAAGTGTGGGTAGTTAAATTTTATTGCGTAAGAATTATTAATCCGAGTGGTATTCTACTCGGATTTTTGCTTTTAAACTATGGATAGTATTTACACTTTATAATGGATTGATGAATATCTAGGAATTAAGCTCGGCATAATTTCTATAATTTCGTCTGTTTTATCTCCAAATAAAAGGTCTATCGCTTTGTAAGCGATAAAATCTAATGGAATATGGACAGAGGAGATCGGTGTAGGTAGCATATTTGCGAGTGGAGTATCATTGTAACCGACTAGCGCAAAATCCGTTCCTGGATTTAATTGGAATTCTTTCGCTGCTGACATAACTCCTAAGGCTAAGTTGTCGGTAACGGCAAAAATAGCAGTAGGTCTATTTTTTAGACTTAAAAGAGTTCTTCCAGCGCTCTCTCCTGATTCAAAATCAAAACGTGATTCAATGCATAAAGATTGTTCAAATTCTATCCCAGCTTGTGTTAGTGCATTTTTATATCCTTCAGTTCTTCCCAATGAGTTAGATGAGTAATTAGGACCCGCAACAATACCAATCCTTTTATGACCGAGATCTATCAAATGACGAGTGGCAATATATCCGCCATGTACATCGTTCCCCACAACTGAGTTACTAGTGTGGTCAGTTCTCAGTACTAATGTATGAGGTACACCGGACTTTCTTAACTTTTCTGTGGAATGACTATCTAATCTTGAAGTGGCAAGAATAAGCCCATCAACACGCCTTCCTAAAAGAGACTCAATAGCTTTTTCTTCCTCTTCTAGCTCGTCACCACATGTAGCCACAATTGTAAAATAGCCACTGTTTTGAGCAGCTTTTGCCAATTCTTCATACAGAATAGCCATAACTGTATCTGTAAGGTGAGGAACCAAAACTCCTATAGTTCCGGTTCCACCTCTCCTCAAACTAGATGCCATTACGTCTCGTGTATATCCCAGTTCTTTAGCGACAGCTCTAACTCTTTCTGCCGATTTGCTCTTGGATTTAGGTAATCGTTCGTCAAGGATCCGAGAGACGGTAGATATACTTACCCCAGTCGCTTTTGCTACATCTTTTAAAGTTACGGGTAAGGTTTTTGTTGTAGGTTTTAGGTTAGTTAAGTCATTCATTATATTAATATTATTTATCGTATTTAATGGATTATAGCACTAGAGCTACTTTACCACCACCGGAGAGTAAAAATCGCATTACTTTAGAGATAGTTCGTTTCAAAGAGACGAATTCATTAATTCTATCTTATAAATTTCCGTACAATCCATTTCAACCCACCTCCTTTAGTATTGTATTGGCTCAAATTTCCGAGTGCTAGATCACAAAGAAAGAAACGAAAAATAACTCTTATTTTTTTTTGTGAATTCATCTGCAATAAGAATCAACCTTTCT
>NZ_JACVEG010000023.1 GCF_014596725.1 Vibrio sp. Y2-5 | reverse complement strand
ACTATGAATATGTATAAGCGTTCAAGAAGAAATAGCTGAACTTGACTGGGCCGCTATTGTTGAATAAAACTTAGATTTTCAAATGACTTTATCGTTATTTTTTTTAGTGTAGTGAAATATCTTACATCAAAAATTAAACAACTTTAAGTATAACCCCGTCCTAAATTTAGAACGGGGTTATATTTATTTGAGCTTTTAAAATTTAATAACTTTATTGTTATTTTACATTTATACAATAAAAAAAGATTCCGAGAAGTTATTATCCATTAAACAACTAATTATTTAAACATTTCAAAATGACCTGTAACCCACTTTTGATGATTACGAGCAAGGTATTGTTCCGTCTGAATAAGTTTATCTACAAGTTCTTCTTTAGATAATTTCATATATTTACTTCTTACTTTTAAAATATTACGACTAGGTGAAATATTTCTGATAGTCGATTCGTCAAATGTGCTCTGTGGTACAGCCTTTTTCTTGTTTTGTTTTATTTTAAAAGTCTTACTATATTGTTTGTAATAAGCATACAGTTCCTCATTTCTTTTTATTGTATTAGCATGGATACCTTTTCCTGTTACATCAAGTTCCTTTGATTTTTCATGAATGTTTTTGTAAGTTACAGGAATTCCATTTGAAACGAGAGTATCAATTGTCAACATGCCTAATTGAATAGAACGATTTTTTCTTTGTTCATGAACAGACCTCAACCAAGAACGATTACCAGAAGGTGTTAGATTTGATAACTGGTTCATATCTCTGTTCCTCTCTATATTTTTTGATTAAATCAATTTCTTTCAATTCAATCTTTGCTTGTTTCCGCATTTCTTTTGCTTTTCTCACTTCAATTTCGAGTCCTATTTTCTTGAAACGTTTTTCCATGTCCTCTGCAACTTTAATAACTTCTAATAGTTCATGTTCTTGTTCTGGTTGTGGGATTTTTGCTTTGCATCCTAAACATGCCATCTTCGTGGGACATACATAATCTGTTACACAAGTACCACCTAAAACGTTATTAAAAACTCCAACTTTTTCACTATACTCTGTAAGTTCTTTTTGAAGTTGTTTTGGACTTCGTAATAACGCATCATCTATGTCAACATAACTTGAAATCACATCTTGAAGTTCACCGACCGATTCAGCAATTTGACTTGGAGTTGGAGCGGAATAGTATTCAGTTACAGTTAAGTCTCGTTGATGTAGAATTTTCGCTAAAATATCAATAGGCATCTTTTGACGTTGTACAGCTTCTGTTGCAAATGCATGGCGTAATAAGTGTGTTTTTATAATTACTGGAGAACCACTTTGCGTTTCAAATCTTAAACCATGTAGTAAAAATCGAATACAGGCATACACTGCATGAACTTTAAAGGCTTTGTGATTATATTGAAAATAATAAGGCTTGAGTTCTGGAAATAAGTGCTTTCTATCATGACGATATTCAACACTGGGGATATTACCTCTGTAATGAGCTTTTAGCATTCGTGAGACAGTTTGAATGATTTGCATTGTTTGTTTACTTACATAAAATTCTTCTACTCCATCTCTTCCTTTTGGAATTGCATAAAACGAATAATGGAGTCTTTCTTTTACCATTTTAGTTTGTATACATTGTTTTGTATTACTGATTTGTAATAATTCGTTTATTCTTGCTCCTGTTGTTGTAAGAATATCTATCGCTAATAAACCGAATGTACATCCAACATATAGAGATGCTACATCAAAAAATATACCTTTTACATTCTTTCTATTGCGAGCTAGAAAAATAGAAGAACTTAATACATCTTTATGTCCACTTGCAAATGGTGGGGATTTACTTTCAGAATTCATATCCATATACCCCCAAAATTTTAGAAATTCTTGTTTTTGTTCTATTTCTTCTTCGGTGGCATTTTGAAAACAATTTCCTATCACATCATTTTCAACTAAATCAGTAAACCATATTCCTTCTACTTCGTCACCGCCATGAATAGATTCAGACTTTACAAATTCTAAAAAGTAAAGATTATTTTCTTTCGAATAGGTTAATTTACGTTTTTGTGCTTGTTTAACAATTGTTTCTGCAAATTGGTCTTGATGATGTAAAATAAATGAAGGCTTGTCCCATAAACGAAAATAGAAACGTTCTCCAATTCGTGTCGGTTCTTCGTAATGAAATTCCAATGGAAGAGATAAGTTTTGTTCTTTTGCACGTTTTATAGCATTTTGAAAACTTTCGTATATGCGTTTTATTTGGTTCCAACGGAAATGAGCTTCGGATCGGATTTTCGGCAAAAGAGGAACAATGGCATCCGTTTCATCTTTACGATTATTCTGTGCTTGTTCTTTTGCTAATTTTGCAAAGGAAAAATCACTAGATTGAAACGAAGGTATAGGAAATATGAATTGCTCAAAATATTCTTTTTGTTTAATTGAAAATTTATGAGTTAACCATTTTCGGGGTTGATGGGCAATTACGTTATATCTCTTAAAAAACGTTGCTCTCATAGAATTGGAATGTTCTGGATGAATTGTTCCGTTTAAATAGTTATACATATGTTCTTCAACATTAAATTCTGACATATCGTTCAAGTTAAATGCTATAAAAATATCGTGTAATTTTGGATTAATACTTGTCAATGTAGTTCTAATTGTATGAGAATCTAAATTCTTATCCGCAAGAGTAAGTATCCCTAATAAAAGATGATTTGCCCAAGGTTTATTAACACAAGTGTTCATGAAATACTTTAGGTTTCTTTCATCTAATTTATCTAAAAGAAAAATACCTCGCGGGTCTTTTAATTGAAGAATTTTCCCATCTATTTTTTCTTTTAATTTGTAATACCATTCATTATTTGGTACATCGTTAATTATTGTTGACATATACTTACTCCAGCCCCTCCAACAGTTCTTGTAAATCATGATCTATTTCTTTTTGGTCTTCAATTGTTGTATGTTGGACTTCGATTTTTTTCTTCATCTTTTTACTTTGCTCATATTCGATTTCATTTTTTTGCATGTTTTCAAACATTTGATCATGTGATTCTCGATGTTTTTCCTCATCGAAATAATGCTCATACACTCTAATGGTATCTGGATTTTTCCATTTCATATACTTAATAAGTTCATTCTTTCGTTGGTGGATTTCGGACTCATTTTTAGAAATGTTATGAATCTCTCTAAGTCTTGTTGTAACAAACCAATGCCTTGCTTTATGTGGATTCAGCTTAATATCAGCATATTTCATTGCCGTGTTCCAATGATAATACCAAGCATGGTACGTCAAAGGTGTACCAAACTCTGAAAGGAATATAGGGGCTTCATCAGATAGTTGTTCAAAATTAAATTGGTTTGGGTCATACTTCATTCTTTCGGTATTAATATATTGAAAAAGGCGTTTTACAGTATCTTTACTAAATCGAAGGAATTTTATCTTCCTTCCATAGCTACCTTTACTGAATGTAATGACTTCTTGGTGGCTTTTTCTTGAACGATAATCTCCAATTGTTAATTCAATGATTTCGGAAGCTCTAGCTCCTGTTTCAAAAAGCATGCGTGATATGACAGTTTCTCTTTGAGACCAATTTATATTTTTCCCTGCTTGATAGACTTGAAAGGGTAAATGAGGATCATCAATAATCTTAGGTTGCCATTCTTCATTGAGAATTTTGAAATAAGAATCTGTTAATCTACGATGTTCTAAAGGCTCTTCTGTTCCACCAACAGCAGGCATGCGTGGCTTGTCCTTTCTAACACCTTCAAGATGGCTACGATAATCATTTAGAATCGCTTGGGAATCTATTAATGGATTGGGATAGTTATACTGTTTTAAGCGAATAAGCGATTTATAGAATGATTTAATCGCAGATAAAAAACGGTTAACAGTATTGGGGCTTTTGTTTGTTAAGTTAACAAAGCAAAAACTATCCTTTTCACGAACCCTACATTCCATTTCGCTTATTAA
>NZ_JACVEG010000022.1 GCF_014596725.1 Vibrio sp. Y2-5 | reverse complement strand
TGGGATTACAAAATCCTGTATCTTTTAGCAAAATGTTTAAACAGCATGTCGGGGTTTCTCCTATTGAATTTCGAAAAAAGGTGATTTTGGATAAGAAATACTAAGTTAAACCGTATATTATTAGAATGAAATAATATTCGAAAGGGGAAATTCTCATTGGAAACTACTATGATTCAGAAAGTCGGTCAAATTGGGGTGCCAGTTAAAGATTTAGATAAGGCAATTACTTTTTATAAAGAAAAACTAGGATTATCGCTTCTATTTAATACTGACAACATAGCATTCTTTGAATGTAACGGGTTGCGTCTTTTTTTAAGCCTTCCAGAAAAAGAGGAATTTGCTCAATCTAGTTCAGTCATTTATTTTCAAGTTGAAAAAATTAAAGAGACTTATGAAGACTTATTAAGCAAGGAAATTGTTTTTATCGATGAACCACATATTGTAGCGAAAATGGGACAAACAGAAACATGGATGACATTCTTTAAAGATACAGAAGGTAATACCCATGCTTTAATGAGTGAAATACAAGCTTAATGAGAGCAATGAAAGAGGCCGTCTAATATCAACGATCTCTTTCATTTTTTTAGCATCTCACAAGCTAGATAAATTTCTACTTTGCTTTACCACTATTTATGGTGGTACGGTTCGCCCTGCTTAATATTAATCCAATAATTATTTATTAACAAAATGGCACGATTATTGAATATGTAGGGAACGGAGTGCCATTAGATTTTTTTATAAACATCTGCATAAGCAAATTTTAGCTGCTCGCGTATTTCTTTATTTTCTCCATCCAATTTCTTAATTTTCCGTTTTAATGAAGCAATAATGGCATCCTTATTGTTCTCATCCGTTTCCCGTTTAATTTGCTTTGGAGTAGAAACTTGAGCTTGTTTCTGGCGTAAAGATTCAATCCGTTCGCGTATTTCAGTAGTGTTATAGAGTGTTGCTTTAGCAACACCCGCCTCATTTGCTACGCTATTAAAATTGATGTTCTGATTGGCTCGCACGAGCCTTTGAATAGCTTCATCAATTTTTTGAGCGGTACCTGCCTTTCTGGATGCGTGAATTGCTTTTAACTGTTCTCTACGATCATAATTATTCATATTTCACACCATACTTTCTCTTTATACGATTTTGTCGGCCGAAAATGATATTACCTTCTCTAATATTATTTAAGATACCTTGATATCTGTTTAAATTCCTTTCATGTTTCTCAACCATATCCTCACGATTATGCTGTTTAGCTATTTCTACAGCCCTCGTTGTTGTTTTAATGTGCAACTCATATTTTTCAATATCCAGCTCTGAAAATCCAATCGCTAAGTCTTTGCAAGGGCTACCACTATTACATGTCAAACAAGGTGGTGCTTCCATATGTGGACAATCTCCTTTCAATCGTGCGTGGCATGTTCCATAAGGGTTGTCCATCGCATTTAATTTATGCTCTTGCCAGAGTGCTTGTAAGATATCCTCAGGAATATCTTCACCCGCATTAATCTTTTGCACCTCACCATTCAAATCAAAGCTGAAAACTCCTTGATTTATAACAGACTCGAATGCTTTTCGTTTGGTTTCATCCAATAGCTTAGCATACCGTAAAGTCATTTCAGGAGATGCATGAGCTAGTAATTCTTGTACTGTTAAAATATCTGCCCCGCCATTCAATAATTTCACAGCATATGTATGACGAAATTGATGGGTCTTAAAACGAAAGATATCACCATTTTCATCTACAATGTTTTTCTTTTCTGCTAGTTCATTCAAATGTCTTCGAATCCAACCTTGCGTATAGGGCTTACCTTTTCTTATTCCTTGATATCGTACAAAGATATATTTTTCTGGATTATTATCTTGTGTGCTATTTTCTTTGGAATTTGAAATTAAAACCGAAAGAATTTTTGCGAGCTCCTCATCAATTGGAATTCGATGACCTTGTACAAACGTTTTTTCAATATCAGTTACAATAGAATATTTACCATTCAATTGTACAAGGCAATCTGTTGTGAGTTCTAATACATCTGAAATGCGAAGCCCCGTTTTAAACGCTACCCATACCACCGGTATGATGTCTTTATGAAGTTCGTTAAGATGAACGAATAATTGTTCCAGTACAAAGTCAGGAATGTAATCAATTTGCCCATAGGGCTTTTTTTTCACTTTAGGTTTATCTCCTGGGAAAATTAATAATTTTACGTTTGTAGTTGGAGCAATATCATATTCGTATTTTTGAATGTCTCCTAAAAACTTACTTATAAGTTTCACACCTTCTGATATATATCTTTCTGGATTTTCAATTCCTTTATTTTTGGTGTCTTCATGCAACCATTGAATATATAGCTCCATGTGAGATCGTTTGAGACCTTTCAAATCATTCCATGTTGGTTCTAATGAAAATATGAAAGAAAAAAATTTAGTTAAAGTTCTTGAATAGCCCCTTGCTGTAGCAAACGAAAGATCCTGTCGTCCCATTAAACGTTGCTTGATATATTTTTTTGTACTATCTTTTATTTTTATTGGTTCTATTTTAGTGAAATCAAGAAAATGCGCGGTTAAACTTTTGCTGTAGGATATCCCATATTTGGTATGTAATATCCGTACATCCCAACGATCTTTCTCCCATTCATCACGCGGATCTGCTAACACCAAGAAGTTGGAATGAATGATACGAAAATAGGTTGCTGCGGGGGATTTATGTGTATATCCGTCGAACATTGTGGTCTTTGATGTCTTTGTTGTAGGAATTCCATGTTGTTCTAACCAAAACAACCATTCTCGTTCAGCCTTCTCCATATCCAAATCAAATAAAGAGGGAAGATGGGGGTACTTTTCGTTAAGAAAAATGGATAATTTGTTTAATAATGCAGCTTTTTGATTAAAACCACTACTTAATGCCCACTGTTCTTTGAATAATTTTTGATACCATACATATTTTATTTCAAGATTAACAGTTGGACTATTTATTCGAAAATGCACATTTCGACGTTTCCCCTTGTAATTATCCGCCATTTTCCGAAATTGAGGGATACTTTCTAAGAATTTGATATTCCAATTGTTATTCATTAAAAAATAGGGGTTTTCCACACGGTTAGTGGTAACAGACCCATCAGATTGGATTGTTTTTTCTATATAATTAGAAAGCTCATATTTCAATCGTTCATGAAAATTTACTTCTCCTATATTTATTTGTCGTTTTCGCTTCATATTTACCACCTTCAGCTTTTCTCATCGATTTTAAATGCATCTTGTGCTTTTTCCCAATCCTTACGGATATCTTCGTCCGAAGGATGGAGGTACAAATTCATTGTTGTTTGAATTTGAGCATGCCCTAATCTCTCTTGTACTTGCTTGATGTCCTTTGTCTCTTGGTAGTATATGGTGGCATGTGTATGTCGTAACAGGTGAGGATGAATATCAATTTTTGTTTTTTTTCGCAAGCGTTTAAAGAGAGATTCTACATCGCTATAATTCATAGGTCTACCCATATTTCTTCCACGTAGCTTAATAAAGACAAAGTTTGTTTCAATATTCAGTCCATCAATAATTTCATATAGATAATCATCATACAAATCCATAAGGTGTTGTGATACAAATATCTCCCGTTCTCCTGTTTTGAGCTTTGCACCATTCTCTAATTCTCCTCGGTCCCTCAAGCGAATCCGATGTCCTTTTTGATGGTCAAATATAAAGTCCTCCAAATATAGAGAAAGAGCCTCTCCAATACGTAATCCCGTTTCAAACAGAAGTTGAATAAGAAAAGCATCCCGTATATTTGTAGTAGCTGTGAAAGTTTGTCGCACTTGCTCTTTTGTGAGTATTTGAATTCTTTTACGAGGCTCTTTTACTTTTAATACATTTCGAATAGAGGGCTTATTCTTATTAATATGATGTAGAAAACTCTTATATCGTGTTCTTCCTCCTGTATAAATCTGACGCATTAGTTTTTCATTCATGTCTTTAGATATTTCTTCGTTACGGTATAAATAATCATAAAAATTTGTAACTGTAGTAATGGTTAAGTTTACTGTTTTTTCAGTCTTTTTGGATTTCACAGGAGTAATAGACGCTACATTTAAACTAGTATACGGATGACGTAACCAGCCAACAAAATCTGCCAAGTCTTCTAATTTTATTTCTTTGTAATTTTTTTCAGTTTCTCTTAAATATAAAAAATATTGTTTTAGGGCATAACAATATGTCTTTTGAGTATTCCTACTTTTACCTGTACTATCCAAATATTTGAGATATTTTACTACCGGAACAATCGGAATCCCTTTTTCATCAATTAACATGTATTTTTTACTGTTCTCAAGCAAGATCTCTTGTACACGCATAGAATTCCTCCTCTAGATTTTATGCTAAATCTAACAATTATTTTTACACCTACCTTATAGAAGATATCCTCCAGCTACAAAAACTCCTTACATTTTAAACATAACATACTAAATTACTAACATATAGTTAATCATTATATGATGTGATAAAAAAGAACAATAGACTTTTATATTAA
>NZ_JACVEG010000021.1 GCF_014596725.1 Vibrio sp. Y2-5 | reverse complement strand
CCTTTAACTATTTATATTTTTTCACCACAAAAGGGTTAGATATTTTAATAATATATTTATATATTTAATAAAAGTTATGCGTGACTGTTTGTTTTTTTCATTTGCGAACAAAAACAAACAGACTTTAAGGGTAAAAAGGATTAAAAATATACAGAAATCACGAAATAAAAAATTCACAAAACAACAAATTCAAACATAATCTAAACATCTTTTTTTATCACACAACTCGATTAAAACGGTGCGACTTTTTAATGATATATATATATCTATGAAATGAAAATGCGAGCAAAGTTTTTTCGTTTTCAGTTCATCATAGAGATACTATATAAACTCCGTAATTTCGGAATACGGAATTACAAAGAAAACAGAAAACAAAAATTTCGAAAATCGAAAAATCGAGATTTCAAATTCAACAAAATTCAAAATCAAATTCCACATCAAAATCTCCCCCAAAAAATAAACCTTCAAAAAACGTACGGTATTTTATCGTTATATATATAACTAAAAAAATTCATGCGCACACTTTAGTTTTCCATCCTGTACGGTAGTAACGGGAAGTTTTAGGATATAAACTATATAGCTTATAAATTTAAAAAAGAATTCACAAATTCACGAAATTAAAGTTTTAAAAAAAGAAAGACATTTTGTCTTTCTTTTTTTAAAACCAATTACCTTTTGTTTCTGACATCCGTTTTTTTATCTCTAGCATTTTTTTCATTTGTTCTCTTTCTAACGGATCACTAATATCATCTAATTCTAATTTTTTTAACGGTTGTACAAATTTATAGCTGCCATTCTTTTTTTCAGCTAAATAATAATACTGTAATTCATCATTCCAATAATATATGACTTGTTCACTCAACATAAAAGCCCCCAGTAATCACCTTAATATTAGCCCATTACACCATCATAGCATCAATGAAGCCCTAAAATTAACGCAATACAAAAGAGACAGTTCCAAAAGTAACCGTATCAAAAAGTAGTCTCAAATAACTGATAAACGCATCATAAAGCCAAAAACAAGTGTCTCAAAAAGTCCCTAAAATCATTTGCAAACGTTCATAAAAATATATATAATTTATGAACGGTAGGGTTATATGTTTTATATATATAAAAAACCGCACCCTTTTTGGGTTATTTTTCTTTGATGACAATCAATATAAAAGTCATTAAAATGAATAATATACGGTATACATGCAATAATAGACGTAGTTATTCTCAAAACTAAATTTAAGTTCTAAACCATAAAAAAATCCTTCCAAGTGCGCCAACACTCGAAAGGATTGTAAGTATATCTTTTTAAATTCAACTTTTATTTTTGCTTACTAGGTTTATTTTTCATGAGTTCTGCTAATTCTCCAGTTAGTAGAACTTTTTTCTTTTCATAATCCCCAGCAACATCAAACAACTTAGGAACATGTTGTTTTATTTTCTTTCTCCAATTACTCTTTTGATCCTTATCCATCATCCCAAAATAACGACCATGATAATCATTCATGATAGCCTCTAAAACAATACGATCGTTCACCTTAATTTTACTGTTATCTACTTTTTCTAAATCTCCAACAATTATCGAATCAAACGGATTATATTCCGAATCTATCCATTCTTTCGCTTTCTTCTTACGCAAACGAGCTTCAAAACGTGTTACATGTTCAACATCAGGATACTGATCTAAAGTTTCATTTTCTTCATTCTCTCTTTTTTTATTATAGATACAAAGATGATTATCCGAACCTCGTTTACCAATGTACATCGTTTCTATTTTTTTATCTCTATCCAAATAAATACATTCTGATTTACTAGACAAATCTTTTATTTTTAAATCTGCAATTTTAACTGGATAATCACAAGCTATATGTATACCTGTAACTTCAATATTTTCTAACAATCCCAACACTAATCGTATCGCCTCATCAACCACACGATTATATGCCATATGCTTAGGATTAAATTCAAATCTAACATCTTTCAACAAACGATCATTTTTCTTTTTTCCGTTATTCGGAAGAAAACCATTTGCATCTAACTGTAAAAACATTTCAGCATTTCTTAACAACTCATCTCTTTTAACTTCAATCAATTTCTCTTTATTTTCCAAAGTATTAAGTAGTATCTGAACATGTTCCTCATGAATTTTTTCCATGGCTTCACTTTTAAAACCAGTTGCAAGTTCTTGCTCATCTATTTCAGATTTCAATGCGACTATTTCGCCTTTCAACTTCTCAATAGTCAGTTCTATTTGTCTCTCGTGCCGTTTCAATTTCCTTTCATCAGTTAAACGGCCATCTTCATCAGTTTCAGCTATCAATTCTTTCACATCAGCTAAACTTTCAAACAAACCTTGATACTCAGCATTAGAAAGTAACGATTCTCCAACTTCTCTTGCTTTCTTCTCCTGCTCTATTTGAATTTCTAGTCTAATCCTATGAGAGATTAATTTAGGAAGATCAACTGACGCTTTTTTTAATTCTCCCGCCAACTCAATATAACCACAATCAACAGAGTCACACTTTAAAACTTCCTCATAACCGAAATTTTTCGAACGGTTTGCCTGCAATGAATATGGCATATTTGAACTTGTAACCATTCTTATAAATTCTTCTTTTTTGATACCTTCTTTAAAATCTGCAACAATACTTAATTTATCAATCGTTATATCTAACAAATTAGATTTTAGTACATCATTCATAACAAAATCCTAAACCCCCAAACAGTTATATTTTTGAACCCGTCCAAAGCGTAGTTGGATAATAATCGAGAAATTCTCGAACTTTACCTGCTTATTAGAATAACAGGTAACTTTTTTCGAGAGTTAATCTCCCTCAACTAAAAAATCATTCCAAAACACATTTACTTCCCATTTTCTTTTTCCAAATAAGAAAAATAAAACTCAAATGCTTTTTCTGCAATTTCCGCTTTCGTAGAAAAACGTCCACTACTAACCAATCCCTTAATCCTTTCAGATGTTTCTTTTGGCAATCTAAAAGTCTCAGGGATTTTCGGATTCTTACCGTCTTTCGGTTTCCTACCAACAGTCACATAATTAGCTTTACTCATTAAAACACCTCCAAATAACCCAGTAACAACATGTTATCATTTCGTATGACGTTTTGTAAATAACTTTGTTTTAAAATAACATAAAATCCGAATATAAAAGAACTCATAAAGAGTTCTCCCAACCTATAATTCATCTCCATAAACCAACCGATATAATCCATCAAACCCTAAACTAGCTTCAATCATTTTAATCATTTCTTTAGTGTAATAATCCAACTGATCGTGATTCTGACTTTCAAGAAATTGTTTTTCATCAACTGTATTTAAAAGTCTCAAAATAAATTCCAGTTTCAAATCATGATTCCAATAAGGCATATCAGAGTAACCTTCAATCTCCGCTTTTATATCTTCAGACTTAAATTTTATTTTCACCCGTTCTCTAGACATACTTATCCCTCTTTTCCCTAGTTATAAATATTAGAAACATCAATAAAAAAACATCACAGACCATTGATACCAAAGTATTTTCTAATAACATCACCCACTTCGCGCCCCGAGATGTTTCTAATATATCAAGTAATATAATTAATCCTTTTCTTTAACAATAAAAAAATAGGACTCTTGCATAATAAATATAAACAAGAGTCCTATTACCATTAAATATTTCTAATGCAAATTCTAATTTTCAACCTTTTGTTCTTCCAGCAAAGTGTTCATTACTTCAGTAGCCCCTTCTGGAATACTCATTTTAATAGATTCCGGAAGACATTCTTTAGCTGTATGGGCAATCGCTTTTGTAGTCTCAGGATTATTTCTTATAAACTTACCAGTTTTACTACAAAATGCTTTAAACCAATTCTTTTTAGTTAATATCTGTACTTGCTTTTTAAGGAAATCTATTTCCTTAAAAAGTTTCGAAACTTCTTGTTTTAAAAAATCTTTTTCTGTAATTTGTTCAGCCAATCTCTCTTCAATTAAAGCTTTAAAATCTTCTAATTTGCTTTCCATTTCCTCCATTTCCGGATGAGAAAACTTGTCATTAGAATCCAAACCATTCTCTACAAAATAAGAATCCACTTTATCTATCAATTCTTCTACTTGAGATTGATTCTTCATTACTCTCCTTGCTAAAGGTGTAGTTTTAAACTCATCTTCCATTCGCTTTACCCAATCCCGAATCTCAGTAGTATAAATATCTACCCCAGAAACATTCCCCTTCTGAATCTTCATAACCTTTCCAGGGCTGCACTCATAACGAAATTCCGATGATCCATTAATATAAGTGTGAAAATAACAAGTTTCATCAAACAAATACTTTATGATTAATTCTTGAGAATAACTTTTTTCTTCTGGAAGTGTTACTGAAAAATCATCAATTTCAAAGAAATCACTATAGTCCAACGCAAAATAAACTTTACTTAGAAACGTATTAGTTAACACAAAAAATCCTCCCAACTTGTATATACCCAACAATAAAAATACACAAAATAAAAACAATAAAGTCACACAAGACTTTACTATCCTCATTAAAATTAAATATACCAATATCTAACAACATAATACACATCTAAAAACACTTATTTCAATTTCCTTTTTTTAAAAACAAGAGCCATCCCCAATCCCCTTGTATAATATCCCCATATATTCACATCAACAATTTACGA
>NZ_JACVEG010000020.1:0-2500 GCF_014596725.1 Vibrio sp. Y2-5 | reverse complement strand
GTGCCTTTTGTAGAATGAACCGGCGAGTTACGATCCCGTGCGAGGTTAAGCTGAAGAGGCGGAGCCGCAGCGAAAGCGAGTCTGAATAGGGCGTTTAGTACGTGGTCGTAGACCCGAAACCAGGTGATCTACCCATGTCCAGGGTGAAGTTCAGGTAACACTGAATGGAGGCCCGAACCCACGCACGTTGAAAAGTGCGGGGATGAGGTGTGGGTAGCGGAGAAATTCCAATCGAACCTGGAGATAGCTGGTTCTCCCCGAAATAGCTTTAGGGCTAGCCTTAAGTGTAAGAGTCTTGGAGGTAGAGCACTGATTGGACTAGGGGTCCTCATCGGATTACCGAATTCAGTCAAACTCCGAATGCCAATGACTTATCCTTAGGAGTCAGACTGCGAGTGATAAGATCCGTAGTCAAAAGGGAAACAGCCCAGACCGCCAGCTAAGGTCCCAAAGTGTGTATTAAGTGGAAAAGGATGTGGAGTTGCTTAGACAACTAGGATGTTGGCTTAGAAGCAGCCACCATTTAAAGAGTGCGTAATAGCTCACTAGTCGAGTGACTCTGCGCCGAAAATGTACCGGGGCTAAATACACCACCGAAGCTGCGGATTGATACCAATGGTATCAGTGGTAGGGGAGCGTTCTAAGGACAGTGAAGTCAGACCGGAAGGACTGGTGGAGTGCTTAGAAGTGAGAATGCCGGTATGAGTAGCGAAAGACGGGTGAGAATCCCGTCCACCGAATGCCTAAGGTTTCCTGAGGAAGGCTCGTCCGCTCAGGGTTAGTCAGGACCTAAGCCGAGGCCGACAGGCGTAGGCGATGGACAACAGGTTGATATTCCTGTACCACCTCTTTATCGTTTGAGCAATGGAGGGACGCAGAAGGATAGAAGAAGCGTGCGATTGGTTGTGCACGTCCAAGCAGTTAGGCTGATAAGTAGGCAAATCCGCTTATCGTGAAGGCTGAGCTGTGATGGGGAAGCTCCTTATGGAGCGAAGTCTTTGATTCCCCGCTGCCAAGAAAAGCTTCTAGCGAGATAAAAGGTGCCTGTACCGCAAACCGACACAGGTAGGCGAGGAGAGAATCCTAAGGTGTGCGAGAGAACTCTGGTTAAGGAACTCGGCAAAATGACCCCGTAACTTCGGGAGAAGGGGTGCTTTCTTAACGGAAAGCCGCAGTGAATAGGCCCAAGCGACTGTTTAGCAAAAACACAGCTCTCTGCGAAGCCGTAAGGCGAAGTATAGGGGGTGACACCTGCCCGGTGCTGGAAGGTTAAGGAGAGGGGTTAGCGTAAGCGAAGCTCTGAACTGAAGCCCCAGTAAACGGCGGCCGTAACTATAACGGTCCTAAGGTAGCGAAATTCCTTGTCGGGTAAGTTCCGACCCGCACGAAAGGTGTAACGATTTGGGCACTGTCTCAACCAGAGACTCGGTGAAATTATAGTACCTGTGAAGATGCAGGTTACCCGCGACAGGACGGAAAGACCCCGTGGAGCTTTACTGTAGCCTGATATTGAATTTTGGTACAGTTTGTACAGGATAGGCGGGAGCCTTTGAAACCGGAGCGCTAGCTTCGGTGGAGGCGCTGGTGGGATACCGCCCTGACTGTATTGAAATTCTAACCTACGGGTCTTATCGACCCGGGAGACAGTGTCAGGTGGGCAGTTTGACTGGGGCGGTCGCCTCCTAAAGTGTAACGGAGGCGCCCAAAGGTTCCCTCAGAATGGTTGGAAATCATTCGTAGAGTGCAAAGGCATAAGGGAGCTTGACTGCGAGACCTACAAGTCGAGCAGGGACGAAAGTCGGGCTTAGTGATCCGGTGGTTCCGCATGGAAGGGCCATCGCTCAACGGATAAAAGCTACCCCGGGGATAACAGGCTTATCTCCCCCAAGAGTCCACATCGACGGGGAGGTTTGGCACCTCGATGTCGGCTCATCGCATCCTGGGGCTGTAGTCGGTCCCAAGGGTTGGGCTGTTCGCCCATTAAAGCGGTACGCGAGCTGGGTTCAGAACGTCGTGAGACAGTTCGGTCCCTATCCGTCGTGGGCGTAGGAAATTTGAGAGGAGCTGTCCTTAGTACGAGAGGACCGGGATGGACGCACCGCTGGTGTACCAGTTGTTCTGCCAAGGGCATAGCTGGGTAGCTATGTGCGGAAGGGATAAGTGCTGAAAGCATCTAAGCATGAAGCCCCCCTCAAGATGAGATTTCCCATAGCGTAAGCTAGTAAGATCCCTGAAAGATGATCAGGTTGATAGGTTCGAGGTGGAAGCATGGTGACATGTGGAGCTGACGAATACTAATAGATCGAGGACTTAACCATATAATATGTAGCAAATGTTATCTAGTTTTGAAGGAATATGCCTTCATAGTTTGGTGATGATGGCAGAGAGGTCACACCCGTTCCCATACCGAACACGGAAGTTAAGCTCTCTAGCGCCGATGGTAGTTGGGACCTTGTCCCTGTGAGAGTAGGACGTCGCCAAGCAACTAAAAACACAAGTC